>NZ_JBIBWF010000001.1:0-1097318 GCF_043081085.1 Streptomyces sp. NPDC014891
GGGATGTACATGATGGCGAAGCCCTCGCCCGGCTCGAACACGCCCGGCTTGCTGTCGTCCTTCTCCGCGCCGTCCTTCGCCCAGGTGTCCTCGATCCGCTCCTTGGCCCGGTCCGTCTCCTGACCGGCCAGGACGTTGGTCCACCACAGCTGGTAGGCGACGAACAGCAGCATCACCACGCCGAAGGTGATGAACAGTTCCCCCACGACCGCCCCGACACCCTCGACGCCCGTCTTCGCCTCCCGGGCAGCACGACGCGCCTCGACGCGGGAGAGGGGGCGCCCATCGGTGCCGAGCGCTCCGCCCCGGCGGGACGCGGATGCCTTCCTACGGCTTCCACCCCGCCCCTGCCGGGCCGCGGCGCGGCGGCGTTCGGTGCGCCCTGGTCCGGGCAGGGCCGCGGAGGAGGTCTCGGCGAGCGCTTCGGGGGCCGCCACAGCGGTGCCGACGCGACGGCCGGTGCGTTGGGGGGCGCCCGTCGAAGGCGTCCCGCCGGGCACGAGTCGGGACGGTTGCGTGCCGCCACGCCGTCTGCGCCGCACTCCACCGCGCGTGCCGCTGCGGCCGGGATCGGCGTGCGATGGCATGTGCCGCTGCCTGCTGTTGTTCCATGGCATGGACCGGAACTGTATATGCATGCCTCGGGCTGCTCCCGACCCGGAAGTCACCTGACAGGGGCCCTGTCTGATGCCATGTCACTCCCAGAGAGAGCCGCGCGAGTGACATACGTCACTTATTAAGGGTTGTTTAAGAATCAACGTCGAGAGCGTCCCGTTCTGGGCGACCTGTCCGCAGTTGACGGTCGTCTTGAGTGACGGTCAAAGTCTCCTCTACTCCCCCGGCTTGCCCTCACAGCTTCACCACATACGGAGCACCCGCATGCCCAACAAGACTGCTGCAGCAGTCACGTCCGCCGCTCCCGCATCGGCCCCGAGCCCCACCCCCGGCGACGAGGTCTTCGGGAAGGTCGCTCTGCCCGGCCAGGGATCCCCGAGCGCTCTCGCGCAGGACCTGGAACTCTTCGACGCCACTCCGCCGGGCCCTCCTGCGGGACCCGGAACCGCAGGCCCGCGCGCTCGCCATCGAGCCGGGAAGCCCCGGTACGTTCGGAGGTCCCCGCGTCCGAGGAGGGCCGCACCCGCGCCGAAGCGCGAGTGGCGGAGCGGGATGTCGATGCCGCTGCTGATCACGGGTGCGCTCGCGGCGGGATTCGGGCTTTCGGTAGGACTGACCTCCGGCATGGAACGGGAGCCCGCGGACCAGCTGACCGTGACGATGCCCGATCTCCCGCCGCACCAGGACGCCACGGATGCCGAGCCGTCCTCGACCGCCGCGGCACCGACGCGCACTCCCCCGGCAAGCGCCCGGGCGGCCACCGGCACGGCCCGGCCCCCGGTCACCGTCGCGCCGACGGTGACCGTACGCCCGGGGAGGTCCGCGTCGCCCGGGACCACCTCTCGCCCCTCCGCACCACCGGAGCGCGCCGCCGCCCCCCGGGTCGATCCCACCCCGGCTCCGAGCCGGACGACGTCTCCGGCGCCCGAGGAGAAGCCGGACGGTCCACTCCTCCGGAGAGGCAGCACGGGACCGGAAGTCGAGGAACTCCAGCGCCGACTCAGACGACTTCACCTATACCACGGATCGACGGACGGGGTGTTCGGCCCCCGTCTGGAGGCAGCCCTGAGCCTCTTCCAGAGCCTCCACGGCATCTCGGAGGAACGGGGCGTGTACGGCCCCGAGACCCGCGCCGCCCTGCGATCCGAGACGGGCCGGCGCGGCAGGGGCGATGACCGGGGCGGCTTGGCCGGCTTTCTCCGCTTGAGCGGCATCGGGTGAGGGCTGTCCATGTTCCTTGCCTCTGGAGATCGCTGCCGCAGAGGACGCAGACTCGGAGACTGGCAGACTCGCAGACGAATTCGTCCTCGCGCACGATGCTGGTCGATGCTGTAGGAGACGTTGCCCGACAGCATCCCCGAGGAACCATGACCGACTACCTGCAGGCCGTCTTCGACATGCTCGGCCCGGCGGAGAGCCGATACCCCGATCCTGCCGCGTGGCTTCGTCTGGAGCAGGAGCTCGGCAGAGAGCTCCCCACGGACTACAAGGCGATCGTCGACGCCTACGCACCCGTCCAACTCAACGGCCATCTCTACCTCTCGTCTCATCCGGCCTGCTCATGGCGGGAGCTGGGCGAGGAGATCCGGTCGACGTCGAAAGTCTAGGCTGAGAGCCTGTGGGAGTCCTACGACCTGGAGCCCGACGAAGATCCCCGCGTGATCTGCAACCGCCCACACATCACCTTCGGCACCCCCGACGGGCTCATCCCACTCGCCGCCACGGACCAAGGAGCTGCCGTCTTCCTTGCCCCAGAGGTCCACGGATTTCCCGACGGCCTGGTGGCTCAGGGGGCAGAGGGCGAATGGGTCGGCCATCCCATGACCTTCGCCGAATGGCTGTACCGCTATCTCATCGGCGAGGAGATGGCCGGCTGGGACAGCGCGACCTTCCACCCCGGCCCCGTTCGGCTCGGGTACCTCCCGACGGGGCCGGGAGAACACACCCGCGAGGCTTACGGCCCAGAGCGCGGCATGTGAGGTCCGCCGACGAGGAGTCCCCTTCACCGAGGCCGGACGGGAAGGTCCACCGACCGGCCATGACCGGGTTCCCCGCAGAGCAGGCCGCTGCTTTCGTCACGGGCGGCGTCGTGGTGGCGGCCTACGGTTCGACGTAGTCGACCGTCTGCATCATGCCGAGGTCCTCGTGCTGGAGCTGGTGGCAGTGGGCGATCGTGCGGCCCGTGAAGTCCTCGTACGCGACCAGGAAGGTGACCGAGTCGCCCGGGGCTCCGCCGGCCAGGCCGATCGTGTCGTGCCAGACCGGTGGGTCGAGGCGGCGCCCGTTGCGGTGGGTGAGGAGCATGGGGTTGGTGTGCAGGTGGAACGGGTGGCTGTGGGCCGGCAGCGTCTCGTCGGTGCGGACGGTCCAGCGTTCGACCGTGCCCAGCGGCAGGGTGTGGTTGACCACGTCCGGGTCGAACAGGCCGTAGGCGGGGTCGCGCGTCAGGTCGCCGTTCGGGTCGGCCGGAGGTGTCGCGCCCTCGCCCAGGATGCGGAAGGCGTTCGGGAAGGGAGCCGGGAACACGCGCGCGTCGGAGTGGAAGACCACGTCCCGGTCCGGCCGGCCGGTGTCCACGGCGCTCTCGTCGAGGAAGGGACGGCCCTGCGGCAGGGCGGTCGGCAGGGCCATCGGCGGGTCGACGGGGGCTCCCGTGACCTCGATCGTCATCAGCGGGCCGGACACCGACTCGGCGCGCAGTTCGTAGCGCCCGGGACTACCGCCGCGTACCAGGACGTCCGCGCGATTCCCCATGGCCAGGTCGAGCCGGTCCTGGGCGACGGGCCGGGGGAACGTGATGCCGTCCTGCGCGATCTGGTGCACCGTCAGGCTGCCGCTCTCGCCCGTGAGCGTGAGTCCCAGGCCGGTGAACGCGGTCGCTGCGACCAGGCGCCACCGCTGGACTTCGCCCGGGCGCAGCTGGAGCGTGGGATTGACGGCGCCGTTGACGGTGAAGACGGACGGGACGCCCGTCACCCAGTTGCCCGTGGTGAAGGCGGGGATCCGGCCGTCCTTGGGCTTGAGTTCGTTGATGCAGACGACGAGGTCGGCGGCGGCCCTGATCTCGGGGACCTCGTCGACGTCCCCCTCGACGATGACGACGCCGGCCATCCCGCCGACGATCTGTTCGGCGATGGCTCCGTGCAGGTGGGGGTGGTACCAGTACGTCCCGGCCGGGTGGTTGTCGGGAACGTGGATGGTGGAGGTGTACCGGGGTTCGGGACGGCCTGCGTCGACGTCCTCCTGGGTGCGGGGGCGAACTCGCGCAGCACGTTGTCGGCCTCGCCGCTCGGGGAGACGTGCATGCCGTGCGTGTGCAGGTTGAAGCTGTTGGGGTGGTGAGGGACGTTGTGGCCGCCGTCGTGGTGCGGGTTCGGCGGGAGGCCGTTGACGTGGGTCAGCTGAAGCACTCCGCCGGGCCGTACGCGCAGGGTCGGTCCCGGAACGGCTCCGTTGTACGTGCGGGTGGTCACCCGTCCGTGGCCCGGGACGGACACCTCGGTGAGCCGGACGTCGAGCGTCTGCTCGGTCACCGGCGCCGACGAGTCCGCTGCCGGTTGCGGCGAGGTGACGGCGGGTTGGGGGAACGGGGCCGGGGCCTTGCTGTGCCGCACTGTCGGTGGCTCCCGGAAGGCGAGCGGGAGGCTTGCCAGGGAAAGCGACTTGAGCAGCGTTCGACGACTCACTCCACGGATGTTTCGCACAGGCGGAATATAGGACAATCGGGCGTTTTGTCTGTGCGGCTCACCGTGATTTTGCGACTTCCCGGACTTCCGGGACTGCCAGAGCTTCCAGGACTTCCGGTACCTCCGGGAACGGCCGGCGCCGGGTGGGAGCGGGGGTGTGTGAAGTACGGTGCGCGGATGTCGTACCGACTTGATGCTGTCGTGGGTGAGTTCGACCGCTTGCGGGGCCGGGCCGGAGGAGCGCCGTCGGCCGCGGTCGCGCCGCTCGGGGACCGGATGGGGTTGCTGCCGCTCTCCGACGACTCCCGGCATGACCTCCCGAGGCTGCTGCGGGACCTCTCGCAGGAGGGTGCGGTGGCCCGTCTGGAGGCTGACTTCTGGGGAGGCGACGGAGAGCAGACCGCTTCCGTGTGGCGGGACGGCGTACGGGAGTGGGGGCCGGTCCACACCTCGGCGTTCGACGGGCCTCGGGCGGAGTGGCCGATCAACGCGGCCCTCGCCCGGCTGGGTCTGAGGCACCCCCGTCCCGGTGGCCCGGAGCACGACGACCTGTTCGCGGCCGTCGGCCTCGGCCAGGCCCGGGACGAGGAGGACTGGCGGCGTGCGGCGCTGAACGCGTCCGGCGCGGCCGACTACGACGCGTGGTACGCAGCCGAACAGGCCGCCCGCGCATCCCGGGAGCGCAGGGCTGCCGACCGTGCCCTCTCCGAGCGGCTGCCCGGCGTGCCCGCCGCTCTCGACGGCAAGCAGGTCATCGCCCTGCTCGGGATCCCACCGGGCAGGGCAGTGGGCGCCGCCGTCCGCCATCTCCAGCAGCTCCACCTCGACCACGGTCCGCTCTCCCGCGAAGCAGCCGAGTCCGCCCTGCTGGCGTGGGCGGCCACGCGGGGCCGCCGCATGCTCGATGCCGATGATCATCGGGGCTCGGCGTAGCCGGAACGCACCGGGCTCCCACGGGGCACGCAGCGCGCGGCGACCAGAGCTTCGAGCGCCTCGCGTCGTCGGCCCTGCCGTCCACGAGCCGGTCGAAGACCAGTCCGTCGATGAAGTTCAGCAGCGTGTCCGAGCGATCGTCCGCCTCGGCCACACCGCGCACTGAGCTGATCCGGCTTGTCTCCGCCCCCGGCGGGGCAGGAGCAACACGGCCCTGAGACGGTGGCGTTGATGCGGCACCCAAGTCAGGGCCACTGAGCGGTGGTCAGCCGCGGTTGCCCCCTGCATACTCGGCTCAGGTCTACACGGGGAGATGGTCATGGCATTCGTCGTACTGTTCGGGATCCTGGGCGGGCTGGCCCTTCTGTTGATCGTCACGCTCCTCCGGCGCAGCAGGAATCAGACGGAGTCCGCAGAGGGACTTCGCATCGAGGAGCAGGCCCGGCTGCAGGCGAGCCGCGACCGCGTCTCCTTCAGCACGATCGCCATGCACAACGCGCCGCCCTCGGCCAGCGACGCTCACCACCGACGGCGCTGAGCCCACGGGGCGGGCCACTCGACGCCCGGTCACCCACCGACCGGGCGTCATCCGGTCACCCGTGCTCGTACCCTCCACTCCTAGCCACGGGTGGCCGGGCCCAGTGCCCTGGCCAGGGCGGTGCGGGAGGTGACGCCCAGCTTGCGGTAGGCACTGCCCAGATGGGAGTCGACCGTGCGGTGACTGAGGAAGAGGCGTTCCGCGATCTGCCGGGAACGCAGTCCCTCGGCGGCCAGGTCGGCGATCTCGCGTTCACGCTCGCTCAGCACGGAGCGGAGATCCACGGTACGGGCTCCGACGGACGACGTGAGGTGCGCGGCCCGCGGACCGGTGGAGGAGTGCCCCGCGGTCACGGGGCCGGGACCAAGGCCGGATCCGAGGCCCTCACCCGGGCCCGCGTCCGCCCGGTGGCCCGCGTCCGCCCGGCCGTCCTCGTCCGCCCGGTCGTCCGCCTCCATCCGCTGGTCCGCCTCCATGCGCTCCCGTACCCGAGCCGCTTCCTCCGCGACCAGGGCGGCACCACAGGGCCGGGCCAGTCTCTCCGCCCGCGCCAGGACGTCCAGCGCTGCGGCCCGACCGCTCACGGCCAGGGTCTCGGGTGCCATCGCGACGAGCGTCCACGCGTGCTGTACGGGCAGCCCACCGCCGCGGAAGCCCTGAGCCGCGCGCTCGAACAGCTCCAGCGCCACGACGTGGTCACCGCGCACCGCGCGCACCTGGGCACTCGCGCGATGGACACAGGCCCACTGCAGCGCCAGGCCGAGGCGGCCGGCGTCGGCCTCGGCGTCGGCGAGCAGCCGCTCGGCCCCCGCGATGTCACCGCGGCTCACCGTGGCGACGGCCATGAGGGCGAGGAGTGAGGGCCGGAAGGCGGGCTGCACGTCGGGCAGGCCGTCACCGCCCCCGCCGTCCAGGAGCGTCCGCAGGCATCCTTCACCGTCCCCGCCGAGCAACTGCGCGTGCGCCAGCAGGCTGATGGCGGAACTGGCCCACCAGCCCCGGCCGAGAACGGCGGTGTCCACCGCCCTCGCCGCGAGCGCGACCGCCTCCTCCGTGTGTCGTCTCCCCCGGGACCAGACCAGCGTCATCGCGCGCATCGCCGTCGCCAGCGTCACCACATCCGGAGCATCGACCGCGCGGGCCAGTTCGCCCGCCTCGGTGGCCCTGCGCTCCGCGTCGTCGAGCCGGCCGGCCCACTGGTCGATCATGGTCAGGCCGAGGAGAAGGTGGGCCCGTATGTGCTTCTGCGCTCCCCCGGTCGCGGCGTCCAGTCCGCGCTGGAGATGACGGCGGGCGTCCGGGAACCGTTCGAGGTACAGCTCGGCGCAGCCGAGGAGCGCGAGGACGTCCGGGGTCCGGCCGGCCACTCCGTCCGGCAGCGCGTCCACCAGCGCGGCGCTGCGGGCCACTTCGGGTGCCGCCCGCGCGATGTCGCCGGAGAACGTGTCGCAGAAGGCGATGAGGACCGCCAGCGCGGCCGCGGCGGACAGCCCGGCCTCGGTGCGCGCCCGAGCGGCCTCCCCGAGCAGCGGCCGGATCCGGTGGTGCGTGCCGCGCAGGACGTGCACCAGCCCGTACGCGTAGATCAGCTCGGTGGCCTCGGCGGACAGCACGGCAGGCAGCGGCCGGGGCAGCAGTCCCATTCCCGTACGGGCGAGGGCTTCGGCCTCCTCGTAGCGGCACAGCAACCGCTCGGCGTCGGCGCACACCGCGTAGGCCTGCAGCAGCAGCCCGGAGACCTGCCCCGGGTCCTCGCTGTCGCCCGGCCCGGTGGCGGGGACGGTGCCTCTGGAGAGGAGGTCGTGGGCGAGGGCGCGGGCCTCTCGCAGACGCCCGGAAGCGATCAGCGCCTTGCAGTACGCCAGTTCCCACCGGGCTCGTTCCCCGGGCCGCGGCCCGCGGGCCGGCCGCGCGTCCAGGGCGAGTCTCAGCCAGCGGGCCGCGGTCGCGGGTGCCCTGGTCACCGTCTGTGCGGCCCCTTCGGCGAGTACGCGGGCGACGGCGACACCGTCGGTGTGGACCAGGTGCTCGGCGTGACGCGCCCGTTCCGGAGCGGGGGCGCCGCGGTCCGCGGCGATGCGCAGGGCGCGCCGGTGGGCGGCCGGCAGGAACGGCAGCTCGCAGGCGGCGTGCGCGACGTGTCCGACGACCGGATGACGGAACGCCAGCCGCCGGCCCGGGCCCGTCGGGCGCAGCACGTCGGCCCGGACCAGCTCCGCACATGCGTCGAGGCCGGCCTCGGTATCGAGCTCGGCCACCCGGGCGACCTCCACCGCGTCGAACGACCCGCCGAGTACGGCGGCGGCCCGTAGGGCCGATCGGGCGGGGCCGCTCAGTTCTCCGAACTCGGCGAGGAGCGGCGCCGCTTCGCGCAGGAGACGAGGCTCGTCCTCACCCGCCCGGTCCGGCCACGTCTCGGGGTCGAAGCCCGCGGCGACCAGCAGGCGGAGGTATCCCGGCAGTCCCCGCGCGGCGGCGTGCAGCGCGGTCGAGTGCGGGGTGGTCCGGTCGGGGAGCACCGGCAGGGTGCCCGTGGGCGCTTCTCGGCCGTCGACCCCGCCGGGAGCGGGGGCGGGACGGTCCCAGGCGTCGACCAGCTCCTCCACCGCCGCCACGCTCAACGGTCCCGCCTGCACCCGGACCATGCCGTCCCGCCGTACGCCGAGGTCCAGTGCTTCCAGCAGGGCAGGCGGAGTCTGCCGCGGCCGATGCGCGAGCACCAGGACGAACGCGGTGGGAGGGGAGGGGAACACAGAGGGCGCAGAGGGCGCAGAGGGCGCAGGGGGCGGTGAGGCCGGCGCAGAGAGCGTGAAGGTTGTCGGGGGCTCGAATGGGTCTGACGGCTCAGGTGCCCCCGAGGACACCGGCCGCGCGCGGAACGAAGCGTCCGAGGTGGAGGCGCGGATCAGCCGCAGCACCACTTCCCAAGTGGACGGATCGGCCCGGTGCAGGTCGTCGACCACGAGTACGCCGCCGGCGGCATGCCGCCGGGCCCGCTCGCACCACACGACAGGGGTCGGCGCCTCGGAAGCCCCGGCAGCCCCGGCGAAGTCGCGGAAGGCTTCGAACGGTTCGTCACCCGGGCGGTGTGCACGGGCCCAGCGCACGGGCAGTCCGCGCCGGACCGCCTCCTCAGCCAGGACACAGGCCAACTGTGTCTTTCCCGAACCAGGTTCGCCCATGATCTCGACGACGGCCCCCCGACCGTGTCCCAACCCGTCCAGGACCCGGGCCAGCCGCGCCCGCTCCGCCTCACGTCCCGCCAGTGGCCCGTCCCCCATCGGTAATGGCACGACGAACACCGCCCCTCTCCCCCGCGGTTCCCGCCTGCCGCGGATCACGCGTGACAGGGCCGCACTCCCGTCCCGGAGCCTCTTCCGCTCCAGCCTTGTGATCAAGGTAGCGGCCCCCACCGACAGCGGACTGCCGGAGCACGCGACGCAGGCCGGAACGCGTCGCGCGCCTCACGTGGCCTCTTCCGTCCCGCCACCGGTGCCGTGTCCACCCGGCCGCCCCGCCCGGGGCGCGGCCGTCGCCGTCCCCGGGCTCCGTAACCCGTTGCGTAGTTCTACGGCTGTGCGCGGCTCGGGCGCCGGGAAGACTCCCGTGCCGTCAGACCGATTCCCCGACCTGGGAGAACCCGTGAAGTTGAGATCCATGGCGGCGACGGCCGTACTCGGCGCCGTCGTCCTGACCGCCGTGCCGGCGGTCGCCGTCCCCTTCACCGCCTACGCCTGTGGCGGCTCCACCCTGTGCCAGGACGAGGACACCGGCGAGGAGGGCGGTGGCGGCGACTGGGGCGGTGGTGACTGGGGTGGCGGCGACTGGGGTGACTGGGGCGGTGAGGGAGGCGGCGGCGAAGGAGGCGACGGCGGCGACTGGAGCGACGACCCCGGTGACCCGAGCGACCCCGGCGACCCCGGTGATCCGGGCGACCCCGGCGACCCCGGCGACCCCGGCGACCCGGGGAACGGCCCGGCCGATCCGGGCGGCCCGGGAGTGGAGGTCGTCGACGGGCCGATCGGCCAGCCGATCGACGCGACGCTGCCCGAGGTCGTCGTCACCGGGCACGCGGTCCGCCCGTCGGCTCCGGCCGGCCCCGGCATCCCGACGACCCACGGGGGCGGTCTCAGCGGCCCGGGCCCGCTGGTCACCGTGCACAGCCGGGGCCGGGTGTGGGAGGAGCGCGGCAAGTGCTACCGCAACCAGTCCAGCACCGTCGAGGCGAAGTACAGCAGCGGGGTGACGTACACGCTCGCCACCCAGACGAGCACCAACATCTCGGCGACCGCGCTGCAACTCCTCACCGCCCAGCTGGGCACACAGCTCAACACCACGGTCACCGCCACGTACAACACCGAGTTCACGCTGAAGCCCGGTGAGTCCTGGGCGCCGTACGTCGAGTACCAGACCAACGTCTACGCGATCACCACGTCGGACTTCTGGGGCAACTACTCGACCGAGTTCGTCAACGTCACCCAGCCCACCGGGGCCGTCACGGGCCGTGCCTGCTAGGCGTCCCGCCCCCGTGATCCCGTCCGACGGACCACGCGCGCGATCCGGCGTGACGGCCCGCCCCTGACCGACGGCGCGTTCGTCCGGCCGCCGCGACCCGAGCCTCCGCGGGGCGCGGCGGCCGGACGGCGTCCGCACGGCGACGGCACCCGGGCGCGGACGGCCGGCGGGCGCGTGCCGGGCTCCGGTGTCCCGCCCGCGTGGCCCCCAGCCGCCCGCTGCCGGCCGGGCCACTGGCACCGGCCCCCGCGCCGCGTTTCACTGGAAGGTGCCGGAAGGTGCCCACCCGCGGTCCGGGAGGTTCCGTGAACACGCACACGCCGCCCCGTTTCGACCCCACCCGCGTCCCCCACCTGCTGGGGTCGTTCGCGCCGGTCAGCGAGGAGGTGGACGCCGCAGAACTGGAAGTGACGGGTGAGATACCGGCCGCACTGGACGGCCTGTACCTGCGCAACGGCCCCAACCCGCGCTTCACTCCGATCGGCTCGTACCTCTACCCCATCGACGGCGACGGAATGCTGCACGGCGTGTGGCTCTCGGAGGGTCGCGCCCGCTATCGCAACCGCTTCGTGCGCACCCCCGCGCTCGAGGCCGAGGAACGGGCCGGGCACGCCCTGTGGGGTGGCCTGGAGTCGATGATCCTGCCGGACGCCGAGCAGGTGGGACCCGACCTTGCGGGGACGTTCCGGGACCTGCCCGACATCAACATCGTGCGGCACGGCGGGCGGCTGCTGGCGCTCGCCGAGTCGGGCTGCCCGTTCGGGATCGGTGAGGAGCTCGACACGCTCGGCCCGGAGGACTTCGGCGGCGCCCTTCCCGCGGGGATCACCGCCCATCCCAAGATCGACCCCGTCACCGGCGAGATGGTGGTCTTCTGCTATGCGCTGGAGCCCCCGTACCTGACCTGGTCGGTCATCGACCGTGAGGGCACGGTCACGAGCGGTCCCACTCCCGTCGAGGGAGTGGACGAGCCGATGATGATCCACGACATGGCCCTGACCGGCCGCTACGCCGTGCTGGTCCTCGCGCCCGCCTTCTTCGACCTGGACGCGGCCATGGCGGGCGGCTCGTTCCTCGCCTGGCGGCCCGAGCGGGGCACCCGCGTCCTGCTGATCCCCCGCGACGGCGGGCCGCCGCGCTGGGCGGCCGACGAGGCGTTCTGGGTGTGGCACACCGTGAACGCCTACGACGACGGGCCCGGTGCGGACGATCCGGTCGTCCTGGACTTCGTGCAGTGGAGCCGCCTGACCGTCGGCAGCGCACGGGGCGCGGTCAAGGACCCGGTGAGGGGCGGTCTGACCCGGGCGCTCATCGACCCCGCGGCCGGCACGATGACCCGGACGCTGCTGGACGACGCCCGCGTGGAGTTCCCCCGCATCGACGACCGTCTCATCGGCCGCCGCCACCGGCACACCGCGCTGGCCACGTCGACCGGACGGACGGATCTGTTGTCGGGCGAGTACGACGCCGTGCGCTTCCAGGACCTGCGGACCGGGGTCGCCCGCGTGTGGGACGCGGGCGACCTGTCCGTCGGGGAACCGGTCTTCGCTCCCGAGCCGGGCACCGACTCCGAGGAACGCGGCTACTGGCTCACCTTCGCCACCGACCGGACCGACGGGACGAGTTGGTTCCTGGTGGTGCCCGCCGAGGACCCGACGTCCGGACCGGTGGCACGCGCGCGCATCCCCGTGCGGGTACCGCTGGGTCTGCACGGCTGCTGGCTGCCGAACGACGGCGGCTGAGCCGCCGGAAACCGGTCGCGACGGGGGTACGGGAGACGGCGAGGCCGGGGGCCGGCGGACGTACGCCAGGACGGAGCGTGGACAAACCCCCCACGCCCGCCCCCGCCACCACGTGCCGGGCTCTCATCGCAGCTCGCCCGCAACGGCATGACGGTCCCGTCGGCGTGAGGGTCTGAACGACCGGCGAGGAAGGACGACTCCTCCCCTCCTGCCCCGTGCTCAGACGGCACCCCGCGGAGCGACCCCACCCCCCGCACGCCGAACGCTTCTCCCCGACTCCGGAGTTCCGACGCACTGTTGGAACGCCGACCTGCCGACGTCTGTACAAACCGCCCACACCGCGTCGATCATCTTGTCATGTACCTGCGGCCCGTCGAGTGGGCCGCAGCCTCATGGAGGTGTGGGATGCACCAAAGGCTCTCCGTCGCCCTGTCCGCCTCGGCCCTCGCCCTGTTCACCACCGTGGTCGGCACGACCACCGCCACGGCCGCACCCGCGGACAAACCCCAGGTGCTGTCCCGCTGGACCCAGACCAGCGCGTCCAGTTACCACCTCTGGGCCGCCGCCAGGGCCAATCAGGGCGCATGGTCGGCCTACGGCTTCGACTGGTCCACCGACTACTGCTCCACCTCCCCCGACAACCCCCTCGGCTTCCCCTTCTCGACCTCGTGCGCCCGCCACGACTTCGGCTACCGGAACTACAAGGCCGCCGGCACCTTCAGCGCCAACAAGTCCCGTCTGGACAGCGCCTTGTACGAGGACCTCAAGCGCGTGTGCGCGAACTACAGCGGCGCCAAGAAGACGGCGTGCAACAGCACGGCATGGACCTACTACCAGGCGGTCAGGGCCTTCGGCTGACCGACCGCGGCGCACCGGAGCCCGGGCGAAGGCCGTGTGCATGACTCTCGGGTTCGCGGGCACGAGGAAGCAGGAGCGGAGGACATGGCCGCTCCTTCAGGGCCCGCGGGCTTCCCCCCTCCGCCGGGCCCGGGCACGGTGGTGGTCGGCTCGCACTCGGGGTGGTGCGGGCCGGCCGCCGTGCCGTTCAACGGACGGGCACGTCCAGGCGGGCGGCCGCCGCGGTGAGGGCCGCCCCCAGCGGCAGGGCCACACGGGTGACCGCGTGCCGGTCGCCGCGGGTCGGATCCTGGTTGACGATCAGCACCGGCGTCCCCGCCTGGGCCGCCTGGCGGACGAACCGGAGACCGCTCATCACCGTGAGCGAGGACCCGAGGACGAGCAGCGAGGCCGCCTGGTGCACCAGCTCGCGGCAGTGCTCCACCCTCCGCGGAGGGACGGCTTCGCCGAAGAAGACCACATCGGGCTTGAGGAGCCCTCCGCAGACCGTGCACGGCAGCACGCGGAAGTCCCCGACCTGTTCGTCGCTGAGGTCCGCGTCCCCGTCCGGGTTGATGCGGGCCGCCCTCGGCTCGAAGCCGGGGTTGGCCTCCTCCAGCCGCCGGGCGAGGTCCCCGCGCGGGCTGAAGGCCCCGCAGGAGAGACAGACCACCCGGTCCAGGCTTCCGTGCAGCTCCACGACTCCGTCGCTGCCGGCCGCCCCGTGCAGTCCGTCGACGTTCTGGGTGATCACTCCCGAGAGCAGACCGTGGTGCCCGAAGGCGGCCACCGCCAGGTGCCCCGCGTTGGGCCGGGCACGGCGGAAGGTGCGCAGGCCGAGATGGCTGCGTGCCCAGTACCGGCGTCGCGCCTGCGCGTCCGTCGTGAACTCCTGGTACGTCATCGGGGTGTGCCGGCTCAGGCTTCCGCCCTCACCCCGGTAGTCGGGGATGCCCGACTCGGTGGAGATGCCCGCCCCGCTGAGCACCAGCACACCGCCGGCGTCCAGCGCGGCGACGACCGGCTCCAGGTCGGTCGTGCCCGGCGGCAGGTCCTCGGTGGGGGTCCAGCTCAACGTGGGGCGCATACGCATGCCACCAGGGTACGGAGCCGGCCCCGGGCGCGTACGCCCACGGCCCCTCTCCCTGCGGGAGGCGCAGCTCACCGCGACCAGGTCCCGACGCGCCCCCGCAGGGGCTTGGGAGCACACACGTCCTCGGCGTACGCCTCACCGCTCCTCGACGCCCGGACGGGCTCGCCCGCCCCGGTCAGGCGCCGGTGTTCCAGTCCAGCCTGAGCACGGCGACGTCGTCCGTGTGCCGTGCCGCGTTGAGAGCGCGGGCTTCGTTGATGAGGTGGTCGAGGTGGGCCGCCGGATCGTTCGGGGGCAACGCGTGCATGAGCCGCAGAAGCCCCTGTACACCGAGCCGCTCACGGCCCGGGCCGTGGTGGCCTTCGGAGAGACCGTCGGTGTAGATGGTCAGCGCTCCGACCGGCGGGAGGTCGACGACCGTGGCCGTCCAGGTGCCCAGGTCCGGGACGAGGCCGAGGGCCGTGCCGTGGGTCGCCGGTATCTCCCGGGTCCCCTCGGCCGTGGTGAGGAGGGGACGGTGGTGGCCGGCGAGGTGCAGGGTGGCGGTCCCCGCCTTCTGGTCGAGGGTGATGATCGTGCACGTCGCGAAGAGCATGTCGGTACCGCACTCGGCGACGAGGACGCGCTCCATCAGCCGCAGCAGTTCGGAACCCTGGTGCCCGCCCA
Source organism: Streptomyces sp. NPDC014891 (assembly GCF_043081085.1). Taxonomy (NCBI): domain Bacteria; kingdom Bacillati; phylum Actinomycetota; class Actinomycetes; order Kitasatosporales; family Streptomycetaceae; genus Streptomyces; species Streptomyces sp. NPDC014891. The sequence continues at coordinate 14,626 of NZ_JBIBWF010000001.1, forward strand.
GAACGAGGGAACGCCAGGCGATGCGCAGGCACACCCCCACGGCGGCCGCGTCGGGCCCGTGCCCGCTCACGTCGCCGACGACCGCGTGCAGCAGCCCGTCGTCGCCCTCGACGACGTCGAGGAAGTCCCCGCCGAGCAGGGCACCCTCCGAGCCGGGCAGATAGCGGCTCGTGACGGTGACGGCCGAGGTGTCGAGGATGGGCGGGGGCAGCAGACGCCGCTCCAGCCGGGCGTTCTCCTCGGCACGCAGCCGGGCCTTCTGGGCCTGGGCGGCGGCCCGCTCGGTCTCGCTGCGGTAGACGGCGTAGCGCAGCGTCCGGTGGAGCAGCTCGGCCTCGACCCGGCCCTTGACGAGGTAGTCCTGGGCGCCGGCCGTCATGGCCTCCGCGCCGGCCTGCTTCTCGGACAGGCCGGTGAGGACGATCACGGCGGTGTGCGGGGCGATGGAGCGGACGGCGGCGACGGCCTCGGTGCCCGAGATGTCGGGCAGGTGCAGATCGAGGAGGACGCAGTCGAGGGTCCGGGCGGCGAGTTCGTCGCGGGCCGCCGCGAGGGTGGTCCTCGTGGTCAGCTCGAAGCTCAGTCCGGTGTCGTAGAGCAGTTCCTCGACGAGCAGGGCGTCGGCCGCGTCGTCCTCGATGAGCAGGATGCGGTACGTGGGATCGGCGGCCACGGGGGCGGCCGTGGAGGAGAGGGTCACGGGGCCAGCTCCCCGTCCGCGGGCGCCGCCGCCGACCCGGCGAAGAGCTCTGCCGTCACGGGCCGGGGTGTCGACAGGGTGAACGTGATGCGGGCCCCGTCGCGGTACTCGGTGTCCACGGCGATGGTGCCGCCGTGGAACTCGACGATCTTCTTGCACATCGCGAGGCCGATCCCGCTGCCCTTGTAGGCGTCCTTGGTGTGGAGCCGCTGGAAGATCACGAAGACCTTCTCGGCGTACTCCGGAGCGATGCCGATGCCGTTGTCGGTGACGGCGAACCGCCACAGGTCGCCGTCCTGCTCGGCGGAGACGTGGATGCGCGGTGCCGTGTCGGGGCGGTGGAACTTGACGGCGTTGCCGATGAGGTTCTGCCACAGCATGCCCAGCTGGGTGCTGTCCGCGGTGAGCGACGGAAGCGGGTCGTGGGTGAGGGACGCCCCGGTCTCCTCGATGCTCACGCTGAGCGAGGACAGCGTCCGCTCGTGCACGGCTTCGAGGTCGACGCTCTCCAGTTCGCGGTGGACGCGGCCGACCCGGGAGAAGTCGAGGAGGTCGTTGATGAGCACCTGCATGCGGTTGGCGCCGTCGACCGCGTAGTCGATGTACTGGTCGGCCCGCTCGTCGAGCTTGCCTCCGTAGCGGCGCTGCAGGAGCTGGGTGAAGCTGGAGACCTTCCGCAGCGGCTCCTGGAGGTCGTGCGAGGCCACGTAGGCGAACTGCTCCAGTTCGGCGTTGGAGCGGTGCAGGTCCGCGGACTGCGCGTCGAGGCGCTGTCGTGCCTCCTCGGTGAAGGCCAGCTCCCGTACGAGGCGGCGCCGCATCGACTCGATCTCTGAGCTCAGCCGGCGCAGGTCCGCCGGACCGGTCGGAGTGATGGGGTGCTCGAAGTCCCCTCCCGCGATGATGCGGGCGTCCGTACCGAGCCGGTCCAGAGGTCCGGTGATCCCTCGGCGCAGGCCCTCGAAGACCAGGACCGCGAGGGCGGCGATCACGGCCGCGATCGTGCTGAACACCCAGTTGCGCAGCGCCATGGTGCCCTTGAGGTCCTCGGCGGCCTGTGCGCGCTCCGTCCGCAGCCGCTCCTGCTGCGCGCCGAGGGCGGCGCGGAGCGCGTCGAAGGCCTCCTTGCCCTCGTGGGCCTGGCTGGTGGCCAGCGGGGAGGGCGAGCCGGCCGGTGCGGCGGCGACGGGCCGGGCGATCTGCTTCTGCCACGCGTTGGCGGCGTCCTGGACGCTCCGGAGATCCCCGAGGCCGCCCGCGTCGCCCCGGAGCAGCTCCTGGAGGCGGGCGGTGTGCGTGGCCTGGTCGGCCAGGCCCTGCCGGTAGGGATCGAGCGTCTCGGAGGCCCCGGTGAGGCCGTAGCCGCGGATCCCGGTCTCCTGGTTGAGGAGCGCCGACTCCAGCCGGAAGGCCGTGGTGAGGGCGGGCGACTTGACGTTCACGAGGTCGTCGCTGATCGCGGCGGTCCGCCCCAGCACCCAGGCTCCGGTGATCCCGAGGAGGGTCAGAACCGTCAGCGAGGCGGCGACGCCCACACGCAGCCAGCGGCGCGTGGTCCAGGTGGAGAACCTGCCCGCGCGCGATCCAGCACTTCCGCTCATGCCGAGAACCCCTCCGATGGTGACCGCCTCCAACCGAGAAGAGCGGCAGCGCACACTGTAGAGGGCGGCCGACAACGCATGTTGTCGCAGGGTCGGATCTGCGCCTACAGTTCCCCATATGCCTGGCAGGGATTTCGTTCTGCGCACTGCGCCTGACGAGACGGCAGCCGTCGCGAAGACGGCCGTCGCTCACCTCGCGCGACGTCTTGCCCTCCAGCTGTCGGAGGAAGTCCCGCCGGCACCGGAAGGCCAGGCGGCCGCGGACCGCGACGCGGCGGAGGCACTGACCATGCTGCACCTGCTGGAACAGGTCCAGCAGGCCGCCGAGCAGCTCCAGCGGAATGCGGCCCGGTCCGCAGCCCGTGCGGGTGCCGGTTACCCGCAGATCGGCGCCGCATGCGGGATGACCCGCCAGGGTGCCCGACGCCGCTGGCCGGGACTCTTCGACCATTCCGACGACGCACCCATGGAGCACCCGATGATGACCACGCCCGTCCAGCCCTTCGACGTCCTGCTCGTCGAGGACGACATGGCCGACGCCATGCTCATCGAGGAGGCCCTCTCCGAGCGGGGCGCACGGAACCTGGTGCAGGTCACCGACGGCGTGGCCGCGCTCGAACACCTCCGTACGCCCGGCACCCCGCGTCCCGACCTGATCGTCCTGGACCTGAACATGCCCCGGATGAACGGACGGGACCTGCTCAAGGTCCTGAAGTCGGACCCCACGCTCCAGACCATCCCGGTCGTCGTCCTCACCACCTCGTCCGCTCCCGACGACGTGAGCGGCGCCTACAGCAGCCACGCCAACGCCTACGTGACCAAGCCGGTCAACCTCGACGAGTTCGAGGCGGCGGTCCAGAGCATCGACGCGTTCTACCTGGACACCGCCACCCGCGCGCCCCGCGGCTGACACGTCCGAGAGCGGGTGGCGGAGTACGCCACCCGCTCTCGCGGAACACCCGGACCGGAAGCGGTAGGCACCCGCATCCCTGCGCCGGCGAGATCGCCGGGTCGGGCCGCCGGCCCGACCGGAGCGATCAGGGGATCACTCAGGCGTGGCGGTGCTGCCGCTTGTTGCCGGTGATCAGTCGGTAGAGGGCCAGGAGTATGACCGAGCCGACGATGGCGGCGACCCAGGTCGACAGGTCGAAGAACCCGTCGATGGAGTCGACGCCGAAGATGACCTTGCCGAGCCAGCCGCCGAGCAGGCCGCCCGCGATGCCGATCAGCATCGTGATGATGACGCCGCCGGGGTCCTTGCCCGGCATCAGGGCCTTGGCGATGAAGCCCGCGAGCAGTCCGATCAAGATCCAGGCGATGATGCCCATGTGCTTCTCCTACCTCGACGAGTTTGCGTGATGTCGAGTGGCGTATGGACCTCGCCGCGGATTCCAAACACACGAATCGTCCGATCACTCCGCGTGTTCACGCATTCCCCGCTTCCGTGCCGTACGGCATGACCTTGCTGCGGGTCAGGTGTGCGCGCCGGTGCCCGGGTGGCGTTTGTGGCCCGTTCGCGGGGGCAGACGCGGCCTGACAACCACAGAGCGGAAAGAGGTCGGCGTGTTCATCAGCCACGAATCGGAGAACGGCGTCCTGCGAGTGGTCCTGCTGCGTGATCTCGACGTGTCGGCGCGGGCGGCCGCCGCGGTTCAGGTGGAGGGACTGCTCTCCGCGCACCAGCCTCGGCAGGTGCGGTGGCACTGGCCGACGACCACTCCCTCGCCGGCGTCGCTGAGCATCCTCGCCCGTGCCCAGAGGCTCTGCGACGACCTGGGCATATCCCTGACCGTCGCCGACGCCGCACCCCCGGTCCGTACGGGGTCGCAGGCCACGATCGCGGGACCTGTCGCGGTGTGAGAGGGCCCGATTCTCCTCGGGCACGACGGCGCCCCTCCCGCCCGGCCTCATCGCCGGGCGGGAGGGGCGCCGTCGTGCCCGAGGAGAGCGCTAGCCGCGCGCGGCGCCGTCGCCTCCCCACGGCCCGAGCATCTCCCGCATGGCGTCCGCCATCGCGAACTGGAGCAGGGGTCCGTAGCTGATCCGGCGGATGCCGAGGCGACGGAACCTCTCCACGTCGTGCTTGACGGGATGGGCGGTGGCGTTCACGGGAACGGTGACGGCGTCCACGACCGCCGCGAGCAGGCTGTCGTCGTCCTGGATGCCCACGGGGTAGACGCTGTCCGCGCCTGCCTGCTGGAGGGCGCGCAGCCGCTCGATCACCTCGGGGAGGGCGTGGGAGGGGTCCTCCGCGTGGAGGAACAGATCGGTGCGCCCGTTCACCCAGACCGGGATCCCCGCCTCGTCGGCGGCGGCGCGCAGTCCTGCGACGTAGGCCGCGTGCTCCTGCGTGCTGCGTACGCGTCCGCCCTCTGAGTGGACGGTGTCCTCGAGGTTGAGGCCCACGCCGCCGACTCCGGTGAGTCCGGCGATGAGGTCGGCGGGCTCCTGCCCGTATCCGGCTTCCAGGTCGACGGAGACGGGGACGTCGACGGCCGCGATGATGGGGCGGACGGCGGCGAGCACCTCCTCGAAGGTCTGCCCCTCGTGGTCGGCGGCTCCCCGGGAGTCGGCGAGCGGATGGCTGCCGACCGTCAGAGCGGGGAATCCGGCGTCGACGGCGGTCCGCGCGGACCAGACGTCCCAGACGGTCGGAAGGACGAGCGGCTCGTACTCGGCGTGCAACTTCGCGAGTCGGCGGGCCCGTTCCACGGTGGTGTTGTGATCCATGGCGGCGACGCTACTCCTGTGGAGCCCCGAACGGCGCGGCGGCGGGGCGCCCGATGGCCGGGCCGCACCCGAATCTGCCACGGGTCCGTCGGCCGTGGCGCGGACCGGCCCGGCACCCCGTGGCGGGGTGCCGGGCCGGTCCGGGCACGGATCAGTGGAGGCAGAGGCAGAACGGGTGGCCGGCGGGATCCGCGTAGACCCGCCAGTTCGCTCCCGGCCTGATCTCGTCCGCCCGCTCCAGCACGGTGGCCCCGAGCGCGACCGCGCGCTTCTCCTCGCCGTCGAGGTCGTCCACGTCGAAGTCCAGGTGGACCTGCTGCGGCCGCTTCTGGTCGGGCCACTCGGGCGGCTGGTAGCCGTCCACCCGCTGGAAGGCCAGCGGTGTCCCCTCGAAGCCGTGCACCTCGATCCAGTCGGGGGCGTCCGGGTCGGCGACGACCCGGCCGCCGAGCAGGTCCGCGTAGAACTGTGCGAGTCGTACGTGATCTTCGCAGTCCAGTGCGATCGCCTGCAGTTTCCGAATCATCAGGTGCGCTCCTCGTGGTTCGACGACACGTCTCCCGGGCGGAGGGCCGATCTCGCGTCGCGCCGCCCGGCATGCGACGGCTTCCCTGCCGCCGCTCCCTCATGCGCCCGTCAGGTGAGCGGCTCCGGCGCGGGGACGGGGCCGGGCAGCGGACCGGGTCGGGGGCCGGGATCCGGGCGCGGGTCGCCCGGCTGGGGATCCGGTTCGGGGCGCGGCGGAGGCGGGGGCACCGGATCGGGGCCGCCGGGCGGGGACACCGGACCGGGCAGCGGCCCGGGCTGCGGCCCGGGGCCGGGCCCCGGGACGGGGGTGGGGCTCGGGGGCACCGGGTCGTCGGGCGGCGTGCCCATGTGCGTCCCGGCTCCGCGGGACCCGGGACCTGGCTCCGGCGGGACCGGCCGCGCCGGAGGGCCGGCCTGTACGTCGATTCCCATCGTCACACCACCTCACGGGGTCGGGAGGGAAGGAGTTCCCTCTCCTCCTCGCGTGCCCGACCGGAGCCCTCTCATGCCTCGTCAGGTCCCGACCGGGCGAGGCGCCGCCCGCCCCACGGCCCCGGCGCGGACCGCCCGCACGCGGGTACGTGACGTGGCGGACCTGGGTGGTCCCCGTTCAGACCGCGGCGGTGATGAGGTCGCTCAAGGGCTGGGCGGAGTCCGTTCCGGAGTGGCCGAGGGGCGCGTCGAAGCTCCAGACGAGGAAGAGCAGGAAGACCACCAGGGCGCTGAAGGTGGTGGCGAGCAGGAGTTCGCGCGCGGAGCGGCGGATCTGGAGGGTGTAGAGCAGGCCGAGGGTGACCAGGGCGCCGGCGACGAGGCCGAACCAGAGTGCCGGGGGCAGCGTCGTGCCGGAGGTGTCGAGGCGCTGGTGACGGGCGTCGTCGGCGGCCGCGACCTGGTCCAGGAGCGGCTGGTAGGCCTGGGCCTGGAGTTCGTCCGCCGGGGCGCGGTGGGCGATGTCGCTCCGGATACGGCCGAGGAGTTCGGCGCCCGTGTCGTCGACCGGCAGGTCGTCCTTCAGGGCGGGCCACTCGGCGGTGACGGCGTGCCGGGCGTAGGCGTCGATGTGCTCCTTGATCTGCGTCCGGAAGGCGGCGGGATAGACGTCGAGGCGCTGGTCGATCTCGTAGAGTGCCTGTGCCTCGCGCTGGACGGTGTCCTCGGCCGCGGTGCGGGCCTCCCACACGCCGGCGATCGCCAGTCCGAGGACGATGGCGTAGACGACGCCGACCATCATCACCATGTACTCCAGCACGTCCGGTGTCTGCGAGGTGTCCTCGTCGACCGCCACGCGGCGGTGCCGCAGGACGGTCGCCGTGACGACGAGGACACAGACCAGGATCGAGGCCAGTGTGTAGACGAGCCATTCCGGCATTGCACAACTCCAGGACGAGCGAAGCGATGTGTACGTGAGGCGGGGACGGGCGCGGTGGGCCGTTCGAGGGCCCGGCGGCCGTCCGGGAGGAGGTGGGGCGGGCGGGGCGGGCGGTCAGCCGCGGCTGCGGCGCCGGGCCCCGGGCCGCAGGGCGGCCGCGGCCAGCACGCCCGGCAGGGTGACCACGACCGTGGACATGGTCATGGAGAGCTTGGGCGGGGCGGGACGGGACGGTCCCCCGGTGTAGTGCGAGCGCGGCTCCCAACGGTATCCCTCGGGCGCCGGGGCGGGGGCGGTCGCGCTCGGCGCCGGGGGCGGGTCCTCGGGCACCGGGGCGGTCGGGGGCGCGGCGAGGGGTTCCGGAGCCGCTTCCGGACGGGCCTCCGGGGGAGCGTCCCGGGTGGGTTCGGGCGCCGGGCGAGCAGGCGGCTCCGGCGGTGCCGGATCGGCGACCGAAGACGGTGGGGGTGCGGCAGGCCGCGACGGGAGCGGCGCAGGGGGCGGCGGGAGGACGGGCGTCGTCGGCGTCGGCTCACACGTGGGGCGGGGGTCTTCCCGCACCTCGTCGCCGTAGCCCATGTCGACCCACACGTCCGGGGCGCACACCACCAGGCGGTCGTGGGCGGGCGAGTGGTCCATGAAGACGGTCACGTCTCCGTTGTGGGGCAGCGGGCACAGCGCCGCGGCAGCCCCGAGACCGACACTGATCCAGCCAGCCACTCGCCGTTCCTCCCCGTGACGATCCGACGTCGGACACTCGTTGACGGCGCGCGGGGGGCGACGGAACCTTCCTGCCCTCGACGCTGCCACTGCGGGTAACGATCATGAGCCCGACCGGTCACGGCGTCTGGGGTCGCCGCCCGCCGTCGGAGTGAACGCGCCGGCGGGACGCGGTGTCCACCGGACGACGTCGCGGCGCGTTCGGAGCCCCGACTCCGCAGCTCCACTCCCCTGGGTGACTGCGCATCACCTCCCGGCGGTCCATGATCATCGAGTGAGTTCCTCTCTGACGCGACGCGCGTGTTCCCTGGCCCTGCTCCTCACCTCGACCCTGGCGCCCGCCGTGGCCGCCGCTCAACCGGGTTCACCGGAAGGCACGTCCGGGCGCGCCGTACAGGCCCGTCTGCTGGGCGAGACGACCGTCCCGCACAAGCTCGCCTTCCAGAACACCACCGTCGGCGGCCTCTCCGGCATCGACCGCAACCCGTGCACGGGCGAGTACGTCTTCATCAGCGACGACCGCTCGAACATCCAGCCCGCCCGCTTCTACACCGCGCGGCTGGACGTGGACGCCGGCGGCGTGCACTCCGTCGACTTCACCGGCACCCACCCGTTCCTCCAGCCCGACGGCGGCGTCTACCCGTCTCCGGCACTCGGCGACGGAAAGGCCGTCGACCCGGAGGAGATCCGCGTCGACCCGCGCAGTTGCGCCTACTGGTGGGGGCAGGAGGGCGACCGGCCCGGCTCCGCCGGCACCCCGGTCGTGCAGACGTCCATCCAGTACGCCGCCCCCACCGGCGCCTACCGGGGCCGGCTGCGGTTGCCCGCGAACTACACGATCACGTCGGAGAACCGCGGGCCCCGCAGGAACCAGGCCGTCGAAGCGTTCACCTTCGGCTCCCGGGGCCGGGTGGTGACCAGCGCGATCGAGGGACCGCTGCTCCAGGACGGGCCGGAGCCGGACGTGGAGAACGGCGCCCTGGTCCGCGTCACCCAGCAGAACCGCTCCGGCCGGGTGCTCGGCCAGTTCGCGTACCCGCTGGAGAAGATCTTCGCCGTGAACGACCCCACCAGCCCCTGGGGGCCGGACACCGGCGTGCCGTCGATCCTCGCCTTCCCCGACCAGCCGCATCGCTACCTCGTCCTCGAACGCACCTGGGTCGCCGGCGCGGGCTACAAGATCCGGCTCTTCGACGCCACGACGCGCGGGGCGACCGACGTCCAGGACGTCGAGTCGCTCGCCGGGCAGCCCGTCGTGCCGATGCGCAAGAAGCTCGTCGCGGACTTCGACACGCTCGGTCTGTCCGCCGTCGACAACACCGAGGGCATGACGTGGGGTCCTGAACTGCCGACCGGTGAGCGGCTGCTGGTCCTCGTCAGCGACGACAACTTCACCCCCGAGGCGATCACGCAGATCGTCGCCCTCGGTATCCGGTAGGACCGGCCCGGCCGCCGCGCACCGCGGAGGACAGGGGCGTCCGTCGGGCGAAGGCCCTGGCGGGCGCCCTTCCTCGTACCGCCGCGGCCGCTGTCGTGGCACGAGGCCCGCCGTGGTCGAGCAGGTCGGCGGGGGACGCCGTCCGATCGGCCGCGGCGAGCGTCGGGGCACATGAGAAGGTGTCGGAGATCATCACCGCAGCCTGCGGTGTCGGCCGCAGGGACGGCCGATGTGACCAGGGGAGGATCTCTCGTGCGAAAGCTCCGGCTCGTTCAGCTCGGTGCGGCGGGTGCGCTGCTCGCCGCCATGGTGCCCGCGGCCACCGCCCAGGCCGATGCGGCGGGCTCGACGACCTACAAGGTCTGGCAGTGGAACGCGGCGGGGAACACGCTCCACGGCGGCCGGACCGACACGGGCATGGTGACATCGGCCGTGTCCTCCATCGTGAACCGGAACCCCGACTTCGTCGCCTTCAACGAGCTGTGCAAGGACCAGTTCGACGCGCTCGTGACGAAGCTCGCGGGCACGGGCTGGAACGTGGACGACACGAACTTCGCGCGCTTCGAGCCGAGCCTGCCAGCCGGGTCCGGGGTCTGCGGTCCCAAGGACGGCGCGTACGGCAACGCGCTCTTCAGCAAGCAGCCGCTCGGGGTCGCGAGCCGGACCGCCCTGACCGACGACGGGGCGGCGGAGAAGCGCAACCTGCTGTATGCGCCGCTCCAGAACGCGGCTTCGGGTGTGCGGTTCTGCGTCACGCACCTGACCACGGTGAACGACGTCAAGTACCGGCAGATCGGTGACGTCCTGGCGAAGCTCGAAGCCTGGAACGCGGCCGGCGAGAAGGTCCTGCTCGCGGGCGACCTGAACGTCCAGCCGCACTACAAGGCCATGGACGACGTCTACTCGGCTTCCGTGAACGTGCCCGACGTCAACGACGGCAACACCGGTGCGTACCGTGAGCTCGACGACAACGACGGCACGACCACCGGTAGTTGTCTCGGATACGGCGAGCCCACGTCGAACAACCCGGCCGGGACCGCGAAGAACGCGTGCGATCCGGCCCTCAACCCGAAGCTCGACTTCCTGCTGGTACGCGAGTCGGCTCTCGCCGAACCGCACGCCTACAGCGCCGACGCGCTGACCACCTCCACGAGTTGCACGATCGGCCTCTGCTCCGACCACCGGATCCTGGTCGGAGACGTGACGCTGAAGTAGTCGGGTCTGTTCCGACGACGGGGCCCGGTTGCTCCGGCGGTCTGCCGGAGCAACCGGGCCCCGTGAGAGCGGCGCTCCGGAGGGTCAGAAGAGCAGCTCGCCGGCGGGGTAGCCGTAGCCCACCTGGGCGGCGGGTGCGTAGGAGGCGGCGCCGTCGCCCGCGTAGAACCAGAGGTCGCCGGCAGGGGTACGGCCGATCAGGTCGGCCTTGCCGTCACCGTCGAGGTCGCCGGGAGCGGCGAGTGCCGTGTAACGCTCCCAGTCGACGCCGATCCGGACGCGGGGGGCGTAGGAGCCGGCGCCGTCGCCCGCGTAGAACCAGAGGTCGCCGGCAGGGGTACGGCCGATCAGGTCGGCCTTGCCGTCACCGTCGAAGTCGCCGGGAGCGAGGAGGACGTCGAACATCTGCCAGCCGGTGCCGATGCTTCTGCGGGTTCCGTAGCCGTCGTCGCCGTTGCCGGGGTAGAGCCAGAGCTCGCCCGCCGTGTCACGGGCGACGAGGTCGGTCCTGCCGTCGCCGTCGAAGTCGCCCGGAGCCAGGATCGTGGTGATGTTCTGCCAGCCGCCGTTGCCGGCGAGGATCCGGGTGGAGCCGGAGTACTGGCCCGTCCTCGGATCGGCCGGGTAGCGCCACAGGCGGCCGTCGTGGTCGGCGGCCACGAGCGTGGTGCCGTCCCGGGCGATCTTGCTCATCGCCCCCCAGCCGACGCCGACCTGGCCGGGCGCGCTCAGGCTGCCGTCGACGCGGCCGGCGTAGCGGCGCAGGACCCCGTTCGCGTCACGGCGGAAGAGGCCGTCCGTGGCACAGGTCGTGCCGCAGTCCGCCCAGGCCGCGGCTCCGCGCAGCATCTGGTGGTCCGTGGCGTCGCCGACGAGCGGAGGCGTGTCGGCGACGACGTCCTGGAAGTGGCGGGCGGAGAGGAAGATGTAGTCGATCTTCCGCTTGGCCACGCCGAAGGTCGTCGCACCGCTGCGGCAGCGTGTCGCCTGGGCGCTGACGCAGGCCGCGGTGAAGTGGGATCGGTCGGTCTCGTCGACCTCCCTGAAGGCGCCGTTGCCGTAGGCGACGCCGTCGCCGACCGTCGGCTCGTAGAAGGTGGCGGCCATGCCGGTGCCGGGCTTGCCGTTGAAGTCTCCGCCGAGGGAGACCGGGACGCCCTGGGCCTGCCAGAGGTCCGCCTGCCGGGCGAGCTTCCCGGCCTGCTGCTCGCGGCCCGCGTCGCTCGCGGTGTTCCAGTCGAGGTGTACGGAGCAGGCCCAGGTGGGGCGGCCCTGGGTGGAGGCCTTGATGCAGGGCGACACGATGTCCTCGCCGTCGTACGCGCCCAGGGCGAGCTCCGTACGCGCGAGGGCGGCGCCCTTGACGAAGACGGCCATGCCGTAGTCGCCGATCGTGGCGCCGGTCTGGATGCTCTCCGTGTCTCCGGCAGGCTTCTGGCACTGCTTGTCCGCAGTGTCGCCGAAGTTCTTCGTGGTGACGTAGTGCCCGGAGAAGCCGTGGGGGGCGAGCTTCGCGGCCAGCGTGTCGAACTGGTACCTACAGGTCTCCTGAAGGAAGATCTGGTCCGCGTTCCAGCCGGTGGCCGTGTTCGGGTCGGCCGCCGCGGTCTCGTTGACGACCGCGTCGTACTTCGCCTTGTTCGTGTAGCCGGCGCTCCACTCGCACATCGTCCCGCTGCCGCACATGTTGAAACTGACGAAGCGGAGCGAGGGAGCGGAGGCGGGGGAAACGTCGTCGGCTCGGGCGGCGGGCGCTCCGAGGAAGAGGCCGGCGGCAAAAGTACCGAGCAGCGCCCCGGCGCTGCCGAGGGCCTTGCGTATGTGCACCGAGTATCTCCTGGTGGAAGACGACGGCCGGGTGGGCCGGGCCGACCTTTGCGGGCCGCCGTACGAAGAGGGACCGGGTAACGGTAGAGGGCGGCGGAGGCGCTTCTGACGGTGGGTCGGACACACCCGCGAGGCCGGGTGCCGTCACCCTCGACACCCGTATGACCCAGCTCACATGGGCGACCTGTCACGTCTGCCGCGGGGCGCTTGTCCCATGGACGTCACCGGGACCGAAACCGGTGCCCGACCTTGGGAGAGGCCATGAGCAGCGACCACCGCATCATCGTCGTCGGCGGGGGCTACACGGGCGTGTTCAGCGCCATCCGGCTGGCCCGCCGCACGCGCCGGACCGGCGTGAGCATCACCCTGGTCAACCCCTCCGGCCGGTTCGTCGAGCGGCTGCGGATGCACCAGATCGCCGCCGGGCAGGAACTGGCCGACCACCGGATCCCCGACCTGCTCGACGGGACCGGCGTCTCGTTCGTCGAGGGGACCGTCACCGCCCTCGACGCCGAGGCCCGGCGGGTCACCGTCGACGGCACCCGGACCCTCGCGTACGACACCCTCGTCTACGCCCTCGGCAGCTCGACCGACACCGGCCGGGTCCCCGGCGCCGACACGCACGCCTTCACCCTCGACAGTCCCCGGACCGCCGGCCTTCTCGCCGCGCGGCTCACCGAGGTCGCCGCGTCCGGCGGCACCGTCACCGTCTGCGGGGGCGGCCTGACCGGCGTCGAGGCGGCAGCCGAGATCGCCGAGAGCCACCCCGGTCTGCACGTGACCCTCATCAGCCTGGACGAGCCCGGCAGCATGATGGGCGCCAAGGCCCGCGCCCACCTCCACGGTGCGCTGGACCGGCTCGGCGTCGCGCTGGAGACCGGCGCCCGCGTCTCCAAGGTGCTGCCCGACGCGGTCGAACTGGCCGACGGGCGGCTCGTCCGCTCCGACGCGTGCCTGTGGACCACGGGGGTCAAGGTGTCGCCGCTCGCGGCCGACGCCGGGATCACCACCGACGACCGCGGCCTGATCGTGGTCGACTCGACGCTGCGCTCGGTCTCGCACCCGGAGGTCCATGCCATCGGCGACGCCGCCGCCGTGCGCCTGGCCTGGGGCCGGCTCCACGGCACCTGCCAGAGCGGCCTGCCCACGGCCCAGCACACCGCCGACACCATCGCGCGCCTGATCCGCGGCAAGGCCGCCAGGCCCTTCCGCTTCGGCTACTTCCACCAGCCGGTCAGCCTCGGCCGCCGCGACGCCGTCATCCAGTTCACCCAGGCCGACGAGACACCCCGCGGCATGCACCTCACCGGGCGGAGCGCCGTCGTCTACAAGGAGCTGGTCAGCGGCAGCCCGCTGAAGACGTACCGGTTCAGCAAGCGCATGAACGTCAGCACGATCGTGTCCAAGGGCGGACGCGCCACCCGCAGGCCGGTGGGGTGACAGGGACAGCGGGCAGGTCGGCGCCCGGTTCGGTGATCCCGGACCTTGCCGCCCGGGTACGGCGCTGGCAGCATGATCGAATGGTCGACGCCAGGGACAAACAGGACCCGTACATCGAGAACCGCAGGCTGCTGTTCGCCACCGCCTACCGGATGCTGGGCACCGTCGCCGACGCCGAGGACGTGCTCCAGGACGCCTGGCTGAGCTGGAGCGCTGTGGACCGCGACGCGGTCCGCCACCCCAAGGCGTATCTCGTGCGGACGGTCACCAACCTCTCGCTGAACCGCCTCACTTCGGCGCGGGCCGTCCGTGAGACGTACGTCGGACCGTGGCTTCCGGAGCCGCTGCTGACCTCACCCGACATCGCCGTGGAGACCGAGTTGGCCGACAGCGTCTCCACCGCGATGCTGGTCGTCCTGGAGACCCTGAGCCCCGTCGAGCGTGCCGTGTTCCTGCTCCGCGAGGTCTTCGGCTACTCGCACGCCGAGATCGCCGAGACACTCGAACGCCCCGAGCCGACCGTCCGCCAGATCGCCCACCGCGCCCGCGCGCACGTCCAGGCCCGCCGCCCCCGGTTCGACTCCGACCGGGACCAACGACGCAGGATCACCGCGCAGTTCATGGAGGCGTGCGCGGGCGGCGACCTGAACGCCGTCATGGAGATGCTCGCCCCGGACGTCACCGCGTGGTCCGACGGCGGCGGCAAGGTCACCGCGGCCCGGCGCCCCCTCAACGGCACCGACAACGTCGCGCGCTGGATCCTGGGGTTCCTGGCCAAGCCCGAGCTGGCCGCCCTCACCATGGAGCCGGTCGTCATCAACGGCGAACTCGGCATCCTGGCAGCCCTCGACGGCTACACCGTCGGCGCCCTCACGTTCGACCTCGTCGACGACCGCATCCAGAACCTCCGCTTCCAGGTCAACCCCGAGAAGCTCGGCGGCCTGACCCCCGACAACGGCCTGGCCCGCCCCTGAGGCAGAGTGGCTCCGGCATGCCGGAGGGTCCGCCTCCCTGGGGAGACGGACCCGTGTTCCTGCGGTGACTCAGCGCTCGTCGCGCTTGCCACGCAGGGCGTCCTTGGCCTCGGACGCGGCTTCCTTCGCCTTGCCCTCGACCTGGTCCATCTTTCCTTCGGCCTTCATCCGGTCGTTGCCGGTGACCTTGCCGACCGTTTCCTTCGCCTTGCCCTTGATCTTGTCCGTGCGGCCCTTGTCAGCCATGACCCGTCCTTCTGGGTGAGGAATTGAAGACGTTGACAAACTAGGACAAATTGCCGGGGTCCGCCTCCTCAGGGAGGCGACGGGGTCATCTCCAGGACGGGTCTGGCGAAGGAGATCCGTGCTGCGGCCGGGGTCGAGGGCCTCTCAACGGCCGCATCGAGGGCCGTCGGCACGGCGCGGCTCGGCATGCGTCGGCTCGATCTGCGTCAGCTCGGCGTACCTCCGCTCGGCGCCCGTCCGCACGACCGGCGTTGCGCCGGGCCGGCAGCCCGCCGGGGGCTCTAGTCTCGGCCCGTGGGACAGTCCGATCAGCATGCGGAAGGCGCGGGGCCCTTCACGACGCGCCTCACCTGGCGGCCCCCCGGCGGCGGCACGGCCGTCTGGGAGTCCAGGCCCGCCCGGCGCCGAGGCCTGATCGCCGTCCGGCCGCCCGGCGCGGCAGGCCCGCGCCATGCGCGTGCCGACGACGCCACCCTCGGCCGACTGCGCAGGCTGAACGCCGTCGCGGCCACCGCCTTCGTCATCGGCGGACTGCTCTTCGCGGCCGGAGCCGCGGTCGCCCAGTTCGGCTCCGGAGACGCGACCACCTGTGCCTCGATCTACTTCGCCGGCGGACTGTTCTTCAACAGCGGCGGCTACGTGTCCCTGCTCCAGGTGGTCAACGCCCCGCGCCACGCACCCGGAGCGGAGGGCACGCTGGTCGCCGGACGGTGGCGGTGGTGGAGCTACGAACCCCTGCGGATCGACTGGCTGAGCGCCTTCGTCCTCTTCGCCGGCACCCTGGTGTTCGCCGTCGACCTGCTGGACTCCTTCCTCCAAGGGCTGACCGCCCAGCAGATCAACCGGCTCATCTGGGCGCCCGACGTGATCGGCTGCGTGCTCTTCCTGATCTCCGGGCACCTCGGGTTCGCCGAGATCTGCCACGGTCGGCCGTGCCTCCGCCGACGCGACCTGGGCTGGTGGATCGTCGCCGTGAACCAGCTGGGCTCGATCCTCTTCATGGTCTCGGCGCTCGCCGCCTACACGCGTCCGGCCACGGGCAGTCTCATCAACGCCGACGTCGCCGACTGGGGCACCCTCACCGGCGCTCTCTGCTTCTCGGTCGGCGGCCTGCTCCAGTACGACGAGCGTCCCTGAAGTCCCCGTCGTCTCCCCTCAGCCACCGGCCTTCTTGTCGAACCACCCCAGCGACCGGATCACGGACGCGCCGACGAAGAGGATGCCGAGGGGAACGATCGTGAACCAGGCTGCACCGGCTTTCAGGGCCGCGAGCAGGACGATGGCGCCGACGGCGAGCGCCAGGAGCACGAGCATGCCCAGCAGGACACGGAGCTTGGAAACCAACGGAGGTCTCTCCCATGTGCGACGGGTTCCGGTGACGCGCGGCGAGCGCCCGTCGGCTCGCCGGCGACCGTGGTCGACGGTGAGGCGACCGGCCGCCCTACGGCGTGGCACCACGGCTCCCCGAGTCTCCCCGTCGCGACCGTCCGGGGGCGCCCGTGGAACCACGTAGTCGCCTACGTAGTTTCGCCCTCGCGGCGGCATCGACGCCCCGAGGGCGACTGACGGGGGACGCCGCCGTACGGGGCCGGGGTGTCCCCTGGACCGGAGGGCGCTGTGCGGCGGACGGGGCGGGCGGATGCGCGCGGGGCCGCGTGCCCGTGCGCACGGCGGGTAGAGGCGTACTGTGAGAACAGCTCGGAGAGCCGGCGTGCACGCACCACCGTGCACGTGCGCCGGCCGCGGAGCCGGTCCTCCCACCAAGCGCGCCGTCGTGGACCTTCCGGTCCCGGCACTCGGCGTCGCCGTGACGACCCCCGCGTCCGTCTGAGAAGTCGACCACCCGGTGTCCACCGGCCCATCGCCGCTGCCCGTGCGCAGGGTGGGGTCGGTCTGGTGAAAGGCAGTGATACATGCCCGTGGAGTACACCGTCGAGGGCCACATCCTGGCTCTGCGCCTGCGTGACGACCTCGACGTCACGGCCCGGGCCGCTGCGGCCATGCACGTGCAGCGCCTCGTCCTCGCCCATCGGCCGGCGGGCGTACGCCTCCATCTGGTGGCAGGCCTCGCCACGGGCGCCTCGCTCAGCGTTCTCGCCCGCGTCCGCCGACTGTGCGAGAGCCTCGACATTCCCCTGGTCATCTCCGACCAGCCCTGGGCCGCCCGCGCGCCGTTCGCGCCCACCGTCGCCGAGGCCGTCGGCACCTGAACCGAGCAGGCTGGAATCCTCCGCCGGAGTCCTGCTCCGGCGGAGTCTCGGGCGTGTCTGCGGCGGGCGCGGTCAGACGCGGCTGCGGGTTCCGGCGCCGTCGCAGGGCAGGGCGGCGTTGGGGTGGTTCGCCGTGAAGTCGCGTTGGGCCTGGCGCTCGACCTCGGCGATGGCGGTGGGTTCGATGTCGATGATGCCCCCGAAGGGCCGGTCGACGTCGCGGATGATGACCAGCGCCGTGGTCAGCAGACCGGTGATCACGACGAGGGTGACGATCTGTCCCCGGTTGTTCCTCCGGGGGAGGCAGATGCCCAGGGCCGTGACGGTGACGACGAGCGTCGCGAGGAGGAACCAGAAGATGGTGCCGGGGATGCTGGACGTGGCCTGGGTGAGGCGTTCCTCGCGCTCGTCGGAGCGCCTGTTGTCGGCGGCGACGAGCATGCCGAACACGGGCTGGCCCGCCACGCTCTCGAAGGACTCGCGGACGTCCGTCGACCACACGCTGGGGGCGGGCGAGCCGTTGCCGTCGGCCATGGCGGGCCACTCCTGGACCCGGACCGCGCGGGCATAGCAGACGGCGTCCGCCTGGACGCGTGCGCGTTCGGCGGCGGGGGCGTACTCGGCGGTCTCCACGAGCTGGTCCAGGGCGCGGGCCTCGCCGCGGGCGGCCACCTCGGCCTTGCCGTAGGAGCCGTTGGCGGTGACGAGGACGAAGGACAGCAGGAGGACGGTCATCGTCAGCAGCGGGCCGACCAGGTCCTTCACGGCCATGCCCTCGTCGTCGTCCGCGTTGACCAGTCGCGGTCTGAGCCAGCGGTTCGCCGCCAGGCCGGCGAGCAGGGCGAGGACGGCGACGATCACGACGAGGGCCACGGGAACCACCTTCGGGGAGGGTTTCGGGTTCCCCGGGAACTCCGGGGCGACGTGATCGTCCCGAGGTCGGTGGTGGCGAAGGAAGAACAAAGACGTTCGCTCGCCCCCGCATGAGCGAAGCGCCTCGGCCATCCGGACCAGGTTCGGGACCTGACCGGGAACGACCGGTGCCGTCCGTCGTCACCGGCGGTCCGACCGGGCTGCCGCGCTGCTCTGCGCCGACGACCGGGTGGACTCGCGCCGGATAGTCGGCCGACCGTGCCGGCGCGGCCGATGTTCCTCCATGATCGGGGCAGGATCACTGTGGAGACGCACGGTCCTGGCGACGGGCCGGGGCCGACGGCCGACGACACGACAGTGAGGTGACGGGTGTGACGGGAACCAGGGGCGCCGACGACCGGGACGGGGACCGGACGGATCTGCTCCGCGGCCTGAGCGTGGACGACACCAACCCCGAGCAGCCCGTTCTCCTCAGCGCGGACGGCCGTCCGATCCGCACGTGGCGGGAGAACTACCCGTACGACCAGAAGGTCCGCCGGAGCGAGTACGAGCGGGCCAAGCGGATCCTGCAGATCGAGCTCCTGAAGCTGCAGCGGTGGGCCAAGGACACGGGCGCGCGGGTGGTCGTCGTGTGCGAGGGGCGTGACGCGGCGGGCAAGGGGGGCACCATCCAGCGGTTCACGGAGCGGCTCAACCCCCGTGGCGCGCGGATCGTCGCGCTGGACAAGCCGACGGAGCGGGAGGCCGGGCAGTGGTACTTCCAGCGCTACGCCGCCCACCTGCCGGGCGCCGGGGAGATCGTCTTCTTCGACCGCTCCTGGTACAACCGGGCGGGTGTCGAGCGCGTCATGGGGTTCTGTTCCGACGACGAGTACCAGCTGTTCCTCCGCCAGTGCCCCCAGTTCGAGCGGATGCTGGTCGACGACGGCATCATCCTGGTGAAGTTCTGGTTCTCCGTGTCACGGGCGGAGCAGCGGACCCGGTTCGCGATCCGGCAGGTCGACCCGGTCCGGCAGTGGAAGCTCTCCCCCACCGATCTGGCGTCGCTGGACCGCTGGGACGACTACACCGCGGCCAAGGTCGACATGTTCAGGGCCACGGACACCTCCCACGCCCCCTGGACGGTCGTCAAGAGCAACGACAAGCGGCGCGGGCGCCTTGAGGCCATGCGCAGCCTCCTCTGGCGGGTCGACTACGCGAGCAAGGACCCGAAGGCGGTGGGGGAACCCGATCCGCTCGTCGTCGGCGCCGCCGACACCCTCCTCGAACCCGGCGAGGAGACCTCCCACCTCTCCCCCACGCCCCTGGCCCCGCGCCACGAGGGGCCGGGGGCGCATCCGGAGACGAATGAGGGCGTCTAGGGGGTGTGCGGCGGGCGGCGGTCGCGTGCCGCGCGGGCCTCGTCGCGCATCCGGCGTCCTTCCGCCCGTAGGGCGGCGTTCTGCAAGGCCTTGCCGTCGGACTCCTTCATGAGCCCGCGGACCTGCTGGTAGGCGGCTCGTACGACATGCATGGATGGCTGCCTCTCCGGCGTGCCTCCGGGGACGGGGGTGTCCGCGGAAGCTCTGCCGATTGTCCGTTTCCTGCGGTTTGCCCATGTGTGGGTGGCGGAAACGTAGCGGCTTTCCTCCATCTGTTCGGGCCGGCCCCGAACCCGTACGGAGGCAGGAGGCGCGGCTTCGTGCGGCCGCGCTCAGGGGCGGAGCAGCTCGGCGAGGGCCGCCGCGGTCTCCACCGGGTCCGGGGGCAGCGTGACCACCGCGTCGGCGCGGCTCCAAGCGGCCAGCCAGGCGTCCTGCGGCCGCCCGATCAGGACGAGGACCGGCGGGCACGCGAAGACCTCGTCCTTGATCTGCCGGCACGCCCCCATGCCTCCGAGGGGAACCGCCTCGCCGTCCAGCACACAGGCACCGATGCGCACGGTCTCCAGCGTCCGCAGGACCGCGGGGAGCGTCGCGCACTCGACGAAGACCACCGGCGGCACGTCGGGTGCGGGCCTCCCGCCCACCGCGGTCCGGACGGCGGCCCGCACGTCGGCGTCACTGCTGTACAGAAGGACCGGGACGGTCGACGCCATGGGTTCCCTCCAGCTGCGCGTGCACCGGGGACGGGCAGGGCCGTCATCCGACCGGCGACCCGGAAGAGCTGCATGTTCGAAAATTCACATACAGGGTATTCCGCAATTCTCTGGACCGAACGAACATCTGCTGTCCCTGTACGACGCGGTCACGCCATGACCCACGGCGGTGAGTACCGATGACTCAATGCAAGGCCCCCGACTACCGCACCGGCCACCGCGGCCGGCACTGGACTCACGCCCTTCGCTGCGCGCAGAAGAGCGGAGCGGTCATCGTCACCGACGAGACCGGAGAGACCGTCTCCTACGCCCACGAAGCCTCCGGGCCCGGTCGCTTCAGGCCCTGGACCACCGATAAGGGCTCGCGTTTCGACAGCCACGACGTGCACCCCGAGTGGTGACGTACGACGGCGTCCCGGAGACGCTCCGGACGCCGTCCCGGCGCCGGCGGGCCGGGACCGCGCCTGCCGCTACAGGTAGCGGCGGATCGGGAGGACCGCGGTCTCCCCCGCGCGCCTCAGCAGCGAGCGGCGCTTCCAGCGGTCGGGGCGTATCGGCTCGCTGACCTCGAGGTCCTCGTCGTACTGGGCGTCGAGGGTCGCGGTGAACTCGGTGTCCATCACGGCGAGCATCACCTCCTCGTCGTGGTCGAGGGAGCGGCGGTTGAAGTTGGTGGAGCCGATCAGGGAGACGACCCCGTCCATGGTCATGACCTTCGCGTGCATCATGGTCGGCTGGTAGTGGTGGATGCGCACGCCGCAGGCGATCAGTGCCTCGTAGTGGCGCTCTCCGGCCAGCTGGCACACCCGCTTGTCGGTGTGCGGTCCGGGGAGGAGGATCTCGACCTGGACGCCGCGCCGCGCCGTGGCGCACAGGAGCTCGACGAAGTACGTGTCGGGCGCGAAGTAGGCGGTGGCGAGGCGGACCCGTTCCTCGGCCGACTCGAAGATCACGCGCATCAGGGTCTGCATGTCCTGCCAGCCGAAGCTGGCGGAGCCGCGGACCACCTGGACGATGGCGTCCCCGCTGTGCTCGTGGTCGACGAAGCGGTCGCGCTCGTCGAAGAGCTCGGGGTGGCACTCGGCCCAGTTCTGCGCGAAGGCGGCGGCGATGCCGTCGACGGCGGGCCCCGTCACCTCGACATGGGTGTCCCGCCACTCGCCCGGGTTGCGGGCGTCGCCGCACCATTCCTCGGCGATCCCGACGCCGCCGGTGAAGGCGGTCCGCTCGTCGACCACGAGGACCTTGCGGTGGCAGCGGTGGTTCTGCTTGAGGGGCGAGAGGTAGAGCGGCTTGCGGAACCAGGCGACCTCCACCCCGGCGTCGCTCATGCGGTCCAGCAGGTCCTTCTCGATGAGACGGCTGCCGAAGCCGTCCAGGAGCAGCCGCACCCGCACGCCGGCGCGCGCCCGGTCGGTGAGGGCGTCGGCGAAGCGCCGTGCGATCTCGCCCCGCCAGTAGACGAAGGTCATCATGTCGATCGTGTGGCGCGCGCCGTCGATCGCGGCGAGCATCGCGGCGAAGATCTCGTCGCCGTTGCGCAGGGGCCGGACGCCGTTGCCCTCGGTGGCGGCGATCCCGATGAGCCGCTCCAGGCGTCGGCGGATGCGCTGGATCCGTTCGGCCGGCTCGTCGCTCCCGTCCGGGGCGTCCGCGGGTCTGATGAACACGTCCGTGCTGCTGTCGGTCATTTCGCACTCCTCGATGAGGTCGTGAAAGCTCTGTGGGGCTCCGCCCGGCCCGCGGCCGTCGACGTCGCGTGCGGCGGCGGGCCCTTGGGGGCTGGAGTTCCGCCCGGGCTCGGCCCGGACGGGCGGGTCGCCGTGAGCACGGCCGCGAACCCGCCTCGTCAGGGAGCGGGTTCACGGCCGTGCGGTACGGGGACGGTGGGCCTACCAGCGGTACCAGCGGCCGCTGCCGCCCTTGGGCCGGGCGACGAACCCGAGGAGCCACAGGACGAGCACCACGACGGCGACCCACCACAGGGCGTTCAGCGCGAAGCCGGCGCCGAACAGGATCAGTACGAGCAGCAGAACGAGAAGCAGGGGAACCATGGATATCAACCTCCGAGGCGCCGTATGCCCCACCGCTCTTCGGCCATGCGTGCGAGATTCACGGGATTCCCAGGCCGCATTTCGGGGCCCGTTCCGGTCGGACGCCGGCTAGGGCTTGCGTCCGCACCACGCCACGAGGCGGTCGATGGCCGGGGCGTCCGGGTCGACGTCCACGGCGGCCCCGAAGGGTGCGCCGTCCCGCTGCCCGGCGGGCAGCCCGCGCCGCATCGCCGCGTCCGAGATCGCGACGAGCCGCGGATCCCAGTCGGGGAGCTGTCCGGTCGCGGTGGCCACGTCCCAGGTGTGCACCGTGAACTCCGAGGTCCAGACTGCTGCGGCGGCTGCTCCCGGAAGGGTCCCGAACGGCAGGGTCAGCGTCCGGCCGAGGACCGCGGGATCCGCCCAGGCCTCCTCGACCTCGCGCACCGCCGCGTCCCAGGCCTCCCGCCACGCGCCGTCCGCGAGGTCCTCGACGACCGTGGGCAGGGTCGTCACGTCGCCGCCGCGTCCGGCGAGCGCGATCCGGCGGAGGACGGCGACGAGGTGCGCGGCGAGCCGGCGGACGGTGAACTCGGTGCAGGGCGTGGGTCCGTCCCACTGCTCGGGCCGGGCCGCGGCGACGGTGCGTCCAGCCAGCGCGATCGCCTTCAGCAGGCTCTGTCGGGGGTCGTCGGTCGCGGCGGCGGGGGTCGGGGTGTTCTCGTTCTGGGTCATGGCCCCATCCTCGAAGCAGAACAGGTCATCTCCTGGCCACTTCACGGAAGAGAATCGCCGGTATGAGAGCCGATCGCCTCGTGGCCACCCTGCTGTTCCTCCAGTCGCGTCCCCGTGTGACCGTGGCGGAGGTGGCGGCCGAGCTCGAAGTGTCGCCGCGGACCGCGCGCCGCGACCTGGAGGCCCTGTCCACCGCCGGCGTACCCGTCTACTCGCAGCGCGGCCGCGGAGGCGGCTGGTCCCTGGTCGGCGGTGCGCGCACGGACCTCACGGGGCTGACCGCGGAGGAGATCCGGGCCCTGTTCCTCCTCGCGGGCCCCTCGTCCACGACGCCCGAGCTCCGGACGCTGCTGCGGAAGCTGATCCGTGCGCTGCCCGCGCCGCTGCGCTCGGGTGCCGAGGCGGCGTCGCGGGCCGGTCTCGCGGACGGCACGGACTGGTCCCGGACCGATGTCTCGTCGTCCGGGCCGCACCTCGACGCGCTGCGGGCGGCCGTGGTGGACGGCGTCCAGGTACGCCTCGGCTACGCCGGCCCCGGCAAGCCCGTGGGCGTCCGGACCGTTCACCCGCTCGGGCTCGTGGCCAAGGCGGGACACGACTACCTCGTCGCAGGAACGGAGCGGGGCCTGCGGACCTTCCGGCTCAGCCGGGTCGCCTCGGTCGAGGCGACGGGCGAGCCGGTCGTGCGCCCGCGGGACTTCGACCTGGCCACCGTCTGGCGTTCGTTCGCCGCACGCCTGGAGGACCGGCTGTACGCGGCGACCGTACGGGCCCGGGCCGAGCCGGGGGCCATGGCGATCCTTGAGCGGCTGTTCGAGGGGCGTCTGCGCGTCGGTCCGGTGCTCGCCGACGGGTGGACGGAGATACGGGTCGACGGGCCGACGCCCGAGGTCGTCGCGACTCAGCTGGCCGGGCTCGGGGCGCGGGTCGAAGTGCTGGACCCGCCGGAGGCGCGGGTGCGGCTCGCGCGGCTCGCGGTCGAACTGGCCGGGGTGTACGGAGCGCCGGGCTCGCCCTGAGGGCGGCGCGGGCCCGGCGGCCCGGCGGAGCACCGCAGGACCTCACCGGACCTCACCGGGAAGGCCGACGGGCGGTGCGCGCCGGGGCCGACCTGGCCGTGGCGACCCCCGGGGGTGCGACCGGGCGCGTGGGGCGCGCAGGGCCGCACCCCCGGGGTCGGCGGCCGCGCGTGCGTCCGAGCGCTTCGGCCGCACGCGCGCCACGGGCTCAGAGCGCGCGCGTCAGGCGGTCGGTGAGCAGCCGGGTGAAGCGGGACGGGTCGGGAAGGTCGCCCCCTTCGGCCAGGAGCGCGCCGCCGTAGACCAGTTCGGCGATCTCGGCCAGGGCCGGGTCGTCGGCGTTCGCCTCGTGTGCCGTGCGCAGCGCGGTGATCAGCGGGTGCGTGGGGTTGAGCTCCAGGATCCGCTTGACGGTGGGCAGTTGCTGCCCCATGGCCCGGTACATCTTCTCCAGGGTCGGCGTGACGTCGTGGGCGTCACCGACGATGCACGCCGCCGAGGTCGTCAGACGTGACGACAGACGGACCTCCTTGACCTGCTCGGACAGGGTGGTGGTCAGCCACGGCAGCAGGGCGGCGAAGTCCTGCTCGCGCCGGGCCTTCTCGGCCTCGGCCTCCTTGTCGCCGTCGGCCGTGTCGTCGAGGTCGACCTGGCCCTTGGCGATGGACTGCAGGCGGTGGCCGTCGAAGCCCGGGACCCGGTCCACCCACACCTCGTCGACCGGGTCGGTGAGGATCAGGACCTCGTACCCCTTGGCGGTGAAGGCCTCCATGTGCGGGGAGTTCTCCACCATCGCGCGGCTCTCGCCGGTCAGGTAGTAGACGGCGTCCTGTCCGTCCTTCATGCGCTCGACGTACTCGCGCAGGGTGGTGGTCCGCTCCGGGTCGTGCGTGGAGGCGGCGGACACCAGGTCCAGCAGGGCCTCGGTGTTGTCCGTGTCCTCGACCAGGCCCTCCTTCAGCGCCCGGCCGAACTGCTCCCACACCGTCGCGTAGCGCTCGGCGTCCTTGGTCTGCATGGTCTTGAGGGCGCCGAGGACCTTCTTGACCAGGCGCCGGCGCACGCCGCGGATCTGGCGGTCGTGCTGGAGGATCTCCCGGGAGACGTTCAGCGAGAGGTCGTGGGCGTCCACGACGCCCTTGACGAAGCGCAGGTAGTCGGGCATCAGCGCTTCGCAGTCGTCCATGATGAACACCCGCTTGACGTACAGCTGCACGCCGCGCTTGCTCTCGCGGGAGAACAGGTCGAAGGGCGCCTGCGAGGGGACGAACAGCAAGGCCTCGTACTCGAAGGTGCCTTCGGCCTTCATGTGGACGGTCTCGGCAGGGGGCAGCCAGTCGTGGCTGATCTGCTGGTAGAACTCGTTGTACTCGTCCTGGGTGACCTCGCTGCGCGGCCGGGCCCAGAGCGCCTTCATCGAGTTGAGCGTGTCGACCTCGCCGGTGGTCCCGCCGTCCGCTTCGGTGCGCTCGGCGGCCATCCGGATGGGCCAGCGGATGAAGTCCGAGTACCGCTTCACGATCTGACGGATCTTCGACTCGGACAGATAGTCGGCGAGGCCGTCCTCGCTGTCCGCGGGCTTGAGGTGGAGGGTGACCGAGGTGCCCACGGGCAGCCCGTCGACGGCCTGGACGGTGTAGGCGCCCTCGCCGTCGGACTCCCACTCGGTGCCGGAGTCGGTGCCGGCGCGGCGGGTGCGCAGGGTGACCTTGTCGGCGACCATGAACGCCGAGTAGAAGCCGACGCCGAACTGCCCGATCAGGTTCTCGGCGGTGGCGGCGTCCTGGGACTCCTTGATCTTCTCCAGCAGGCTCGCCGTGCCGGACTTGGCGATCGTGCCGATGAGGTCCACGAGGTCGTCCCGGCTCATGCCGATGCCGTTGTCGCGGACGGTCAGGGTGCGGGCGTCCTGGTCCACCTCCAGCGAGATGTGCAGGTCGGCGGTGTCGCCCTCGACGAGGCTCGCGTCGGTCAGCGACTCCAGGCGCAGCTTGTCCAGGGCGTCGGAGGCGTTCGAGATCAACTCGCGCAGGAAGATGTCCTTGTTCGAGTAGATCGAGTGGATGACCAGTCGGAGCAACTGGCGCGTCTCTGCCTGGAACTCCAGCGTCTCGACGCTGTGGGCCATGAGGGTCTCTTTCTGTGGGAAGGGCTTGGACGAAGAGGTCGTGAACGGAGTCAGTGATCGTCGGCCGGCGGTGCCGCGCCCTGGTCGTCCAGGGCGTCGAGGGAGGCGACGAGGTCGGTGTGGCGGGCATCCAGGTACGGACGCATGCCGGTCAGAGGGGCCAGGAGTGCGGCGGCGTCCGCCGCGCCGAGGGCGGTGTGCAGGGCGGCCTGGGCCGGGCGCGCCTCGGGCCCGAGGTGGTCCAGCGCGGTGATCCGCGCGGCGAGGCGGCGCAGGTCGGCGGCGTGGGCGCGGGCTTGGGTGACCGCGGCGCGCTCGGCGGCCCGCGCCTGGCGGGTGGCCGTCACCCGCTGCTCACCGGTGGCGCCGAACGCGCCGGGACGGCCTCGGAGGTACCGGCGTTCGGCGGCCTGGCGACTGGCGACGCCGAGGGGGCGGGCGAGCTCGGCCCAGCTGGCGCCCGCCTCGCGCGCGGTCTCGATCAGGCCGGTCTCCCAGCCGGCGAGCTGCTCGCGCACCTGGCGCAGCAGCATGAGGGCGGCGAGCGCCTGCTCCGGACCCGGGCGGGCGGCGTCGGGAGCCTGGTGGCGGGCGTCGGGAGTCTCGTGGCGGGCGTCGTGGGGGGACCCGTGGTGGGCGTCGCGCAGGGCGTCGTCGACGGCGGCGAGGGCGGCCGCCGCGGCGACGAAGGACACCGGGCCGTGGGCTCCGGTGCTCGACGGTGACGGCTGATCGGCTGCCGGCACGTCCACCTCCCGGTTGCGGTCATCGCCTCGACGACATCGGGTACGTCATCGATCGGATGACACGTTACACAGGGGCGGAGGAACGCAGGGGCGAATGCGGCCGTCGGCACGGACGGCCACGAGCCGTGGAACGGCCGGCCGGGCGCCTCGGACCGAACCGACGTGCGAGGTCTCCGGCGTGGATCAGGTCGTGGATGAACGTTGTATGTCACGCCGTACGGGCCGCTGGTTCGCCGAACGCCGCTGTGCTTACGTGTGCATGTGACCGCTTCCGCACCCCTGTCTCCCGCCCTTCGCGTGTGCGCCGGCTCCTGTGCCGCTCCCGCGTGGTGTCCCACCGCGCGCTGAGCCGCCTCCGGCCGACACGTCGGCCCGGTTCCCTCTCCCCTCCACTCGCCGTCCCGTCCCGGGCGCGGCGCCAAGCCGTACGCCCGTACGCGGACCCCGCACACCCCGCACACCCCGCACAAGGAGCACCGTCATGAGCCAGCCCATCGACGCCGTCGGCGCCGGTCACACTCCCGAGGACGAGCCCGCCGGGCCCGACACCTCGGCCTGGTCGTTCGAGACACGGCAGATCCACGCCGGCGCGACGCCCGACCCGGTGACCGGGGCGCGGGCGACCCCGATCTACCAGACGACGTCCTTCGTCTTCCGGGACACGCAGCACGCCGCCGACCTCTTCTCGCTGGCCGAGCCCGGCAACATCTACACCCGCATCCACAACCCCACCCAGGACGTCTTCGAGCAGCGGATCGCCTCGCTGGAGGGTGGTGTCGCCGCTGTCGCGCTGGCCTCGGGACAGGCCGCGGAGACGCTCGCCGTGCTGACCCTCGCGGGCTCCGGCGACCACGTCGTGGCCAGTACGTCGCTGTACGGGGGCACGTACAACCTGTTCCGGCACACCCTGCCGCGGTTCGGTGTCGAGGTGTCGTTCGTGGACGACCCCGACGACGCGGAGGCCTGGCGGGCGGCGGTCCGGCCGAACACCAAGGCGCTGTTCGCCGAGACCCTGGGCAATCCGCGGGGCAACGTCCTCGATGTCCGCGCGGTCGCCGACGTCGCGCACGCGGCCGGGGTGCCGCTGATCGTGGACAACACCGTACCGACGCCCTACCTGCTGCGGCCGCTGGAGCACGGGGCCGACATCGTCGTGCACTCGGCGACGAAGTTCCTCGGCGGGCACGGCACGGTCGTCGCGGGCGTCGTCGTGGACGGCGGCACCTTCGACTTCGGGGCGCACCCCGAACGCTTCCCGGACTTCACGGAGCCCGACCCGAGCTACCACGGGCTCCGGTACTGGCCCGCGCTCGGTCCGGGCGCCTTCGCGATCAAGCTGCGCGTCCAGCTGCTGCGGGACCTCGGTCCCGCGCTCTCCCCGCACTCGGCGTTCCTGCTGCTCCAGGGCGTGGAGACGCTGAGCCTGCGGATCGAGCGGCACTCGTCCAACGCGCAGGCCCTCGCCGAGTGGCTGGAGCAGCGGGACGAGGTCGCCACCGTGCACTACCCGGGGCTGCCGTCCAACCGCTGGTACGAGGCGGGGCGGCGCTATCTGCCGCGTGGCGCGGGGGCGGTGCTCTCCTTCGAACTGCGCGACGGCGTCGAGGCGGGCAAGCGGTTCGTGGACGCCGTCGAACTGTTCAGCCACCTGGCCAACATCGGAGACGTACGCAGTCTGATCATCCACCCGGCGTCCACGACGCACAGTCAGCTGGACGAGGCCCAGTCGGCCGCGACCGGCGCCTCGCCCGGTCTCGTGCGGCTGTCGGTGGGCCTGGAGAGCCTCGCCGACCTGAAGGCGGACCTCGAAGCGGGCTTCCGGGCGGCCAAGGGCGCGTCCTGAGCACCGTCGTACCGCCCTCGGCGACTCCCCTCCCGCCGATCTCCGGTGCCTGGCGGGAGGGGGACCCGGCCGGGCGGCGCCGCTGGTTCGTACGGGAGGCGCCGCTGAGTCTGGAGGCAGGTGGCGAACTCCCGGGCGTGCGCCTCGCGTTCGAGACCTGGGGGACGCTCGCGCCGGACCGGTCCAACGCGGTGCTCGTCCTGCACGCCCTGACCGGCGACAGCCACGCGGCCGGCGCGGCGGGTCCCGGGCATCCCACGGCCGGGTGGTGGAACGGGCTCATCGGGCCCGGGCGGGCCGTGGACACGGACCGTCTCTTCGTCGTGGCGCCGAACGTGCTGGGAGGCTGCCAGGGGAGCACCGGGCCGTCCTCGCTCCGGGCGGACGGCCGCCGCTGGGGCGGCGCCTTTCCCCACCTCACCCTGCGCGACCAGGTCGCGGCCGAGACCGGCCTCGCCGACGAACTCGGCGTCGACCGCTGGGCGCTGGTCGTCGGCGGGTCGATGGGCGGCATGCGTGCCCTGGAGTGGGCGGTGGCCCGTCCGGAGCGGACCGAGGCACTGCTGCTGCTCGCGACGACCGCCGCCGCGAGCGCCGAGCAGATCGCCTGGACCTCGGTCCAGCTGCACGCGATCCGCGCCGACCCCGAATGGCGCGGCGGCGACTACCACGACGCCGGCCCGGGCCCGCACGCCGGGCTGAGCCTCGCCCGCCGTCTCGCCCACGTCACGTACCGGAGTGAGGCGGAACTCGCGGCGCGCTTCGGCCGTGCCGCCCAGGGCGCGGAGGATCCCCGGCGAGGCGGCCGGTACCAGGTCGAGTCCTATCTGGACCACCAGGCCGCCAAGCTGGTGCGCCGCTTCGACGCGGGCAGCTACGTCACGCTGAGCACGGCGATGAACGGCCACGACGTGGGCCGGGGCCGGGGCGGCGTCCGGTCGGCGCTGCGGCGGGTGACCGCGCGGACCCTGGTCGCCGGGATCGACTCCGACCGCCTCTATCCGCCGGCCCAGCAGGCGGAGCTGGCGGCCGGCATCCCCGGCGCGGACCGGCCGCGCGTGGTCGGCTCGCCGTACGGCCACGACGGATTCCTCATCGAGGTGGAACAGGTGGGCGCGCTGGTCGAGGAACTCCTGCGCTGACCGGTCGGCGCACGTCGGGACGCCCGGGGAACTCGCGGGACACCTCGCGATGCCTCCAGACGCCGTCGAACCGCCCGACGGCGCCTCAGGACGCCCCAGGACGCCCCAGGACGCCCCAGGACGGTGCGTACGCGAAACGCCGCGTGCGGTGGGCCCGACCGGGGCCGGGGGCGGCATACCATCGCCGCGTGCGACGCCCCGCGGCACCCGTCCCCCGGCATCGCCCCGGCCGGAGGAGGACGTCTGGTGCCGCAGAGCGACGTGGCCATTGTCGGAGGCGGCGCGGCCGGGCTGTCGCTCGCCTGGCGCCTCCTCGATCCCCCCGCCGGTGTCCCGGCCCCCTCCGTGGTCCTCGTCGACGCCCCGCCCGGTCCGCTCCGCCCGGCCGAACGCACCTGGTGCTACTGGGAGGAGGGGCCGGGTGACTACGACGACCTCCTGACCGCGTCCTGGGACCGCCTCCGGGTGCGGGCCGCCGACGGACACGCGACCGTCCGGCGTCTGGACCGCCTCCGCTACAAGATGCTCCGCTCGCCCGCCTTCGAGGAGGGCCTGCGCCCGCGGCTCGCCGCCCTCACCCGGATCGGGGCCGTCGTGGAGCGGATCGAAGACCGGCCGGAGGGTGCCGTGCTCGACTGCCGTGCCTCCGACGGAGCGCCGACGTCCGTGCGGGCCCGCTGGGTCTTCGACTCCCGTCCCCCCTCCCCCGCCCCGGCCAGATCCGCCCTCCTCCAGCACTTCCGCGGCTGGTTCGTCCGGACGCGCCGGCCGGCGTTCCGGCCGGAGGTCGTGGAGTTCATGGACTTCCGTACGCCGCAGCCGGGGCACGGCCTCTCCTTCGGCTACGTCCTGCCCACCGGCCCCTGCGAAGCCCTGGTCGAGTACACCGAGTTCGGTCCGGGTGTCCTGACGGAGCAGGCCTACACCGCCGCGCTGCGCCACTACACGCGGGACGTGCTCCGTCTCGGCGCGTACGAGGTCCTCGGCGAGGAGCGGGGCGTCATCCCCATGACCGACGCCCGCCACGTCCCGCGCGCCGGGCGGCACGTCTTCCGGATCGGCGCGGCCGGCGGGGCCGTCCGTCCCTCCACGGGTTACGCGTTCTCGGCGATCCAGCGCCAGACCCGCGCGGTCGCCGCCGCCGTCCACCAGGGCCGCGTCCCCGTGCCGCCCCCGGCCTACCGGGCCCGCCACCTCGCCATGGACGCGATCCTGCTGCGCGGTCTCGCGACCGGCCGCGTGCCGGGCGCACCGTTCTTCAGCCGCCTCTTCCGGACCGTCCCGGCCGAGCGCATGCTGCGCTTCCTCGACGGCGAGACCCGCCCCGCGGAGGACGTGCTGATCGGACTGCGGACGCCCGTACTGCCCATGCTGCGGTCGGCCGCCGGGCTTCCGTTCCTCCCCCGCGTCCCCCGCTGAACCCGCCCCCGCTCCGACCGGCCCCGGCGCCCACGTGCGGCGCCCCGGTGCCGGACCGCCCCCGAAAGGCAGCCAGATGAGTCCTCACCCCGTACGGTCCGCGCGCCGCGGTCGCGACCGGAAGGCCGACGTCGTCCCCGCCCACGAGGGCCGCGACCGGCACACCGGAGGAGGCGCGCCCCGCTGCGCCGTCGTCGGCGGTGGGATCGCCGGCCTCGCGGCGACCACCCTGCTGGCCGAGCGCGGTGTCGACGTCACCCTCTACGAACGGGAGGGCTCCCTCGGCGGACGGCTGGCCGGCTGGCCCGTCGAGCTCGCCGACGGCTCCGCGGCCACGATGAGCCGCGGCTTCCACGCGTTCTTCCGGCAGTACTACAACCTGCGCGGGCTGCTCCGGCGCGTCGATCCGGGTCTGGAACGCCTTCGGGGCATCGGCGACTACCCCCTCCAGCACGCGTCCGGCCTCTACGACAGCTTCTCCCGCGTCCCGCGCACTCCCCCGTGGAACGCCCTGGGCTTCGCCGCGCTCAGCCCCAGTTTCCGCCTGGACGACCTCGGCGGGCTGAACGCGCGGGCGGCCCTGCCGCTCCTCGACGTCCGGCTGCCCGAGCTGTACGCGCGCTACGACGGGATCAGCGCCCGCGCGCTCCTGGAGCGCATCGGCTTCCCCGAAGCGGCCCGGCACCTCGCCTTCGAAGTGTTCTCCCGCAGCTTCTTCGCCGACCCGGACGAGCTCTCCGCCGCCGAACTCGCCCTGATGTTCCACATCTACTTCCTCGGATCCTCGGAGGGCCTCCTCTTCGACGTACCGGACGAGCCCTACCCGCAGGCCCTGTGGGACCCGCTCGCCCGCTACCTCGACGGCCACGGCGTACGCCTCCGCACCGGCACACCGGTCCACGCCGTGGAGCCCGATCCGCGCGGCGGGCACGTCGTCGTCACCGGGGAGGGCTCGGAGCGGGCCGACGCCCTCGTGCTGGCCCTCGATCCGGGCGGGCTGCGCTCTCTGGTCAGCCACTCGCCGGCCCTCTGCGACGAGGCCTGGCGCGCCCGCGTCGGCCGCCTCTCCTGCGCGCCGCCGTTCCTGGTCCACCGGATCTGGCTCGACCGGCCGGTCGGCGCGGAGCGGCCCGGCTTCCTCGGCACCAGCGGCTACGGACCGCTGGACAACATCAGCGTCCTGGAACGGTGGGAGGGCGAGGCACTCCGCTGGGCGCGGAAGTCCGGCGGGTCGGTCGTCGAGCTCCACGCCTACGCGGCGGAGCCGTCGAGCGACCCCGAGGCCCTCTCCCGCACGCTGCTGGGCGAACTCCACCGCGTCTACCCGGAGACGCGGCGCGCCCGGGTCGTCGACGAGCGGCGGCTGTGGCGCGCCGACTGCCCGCTGTTCGCGGTCGGCGGCGCCGACGACCGTCCGACGGTCGACACCCCGGACCCTTCCGTGACCGTCGCCGGCGACCTCGTGCGCACCGACCTGCCCGTGGCCCTGATGGAACGCGCGGCCACCACGGGTTTCCTGGCCGCGGGGGCGCACCTGCGTCGCTGGGGTCTGCGCGGCCAGACCCTGTGGACGGTCCCGCGGCGCGGCCGGTCCGCCGTCGTCCGCGGCCTCGCGGCCTTCGCGGGCAGCCCGTGACCTGACGCCGTCACGGCTCGTTCCTCCCGGCCGGCAGGGCCCCGCGTCACCGCGGGGTCCCGCCGCCTCACCCGGGGAAGCGCCCCTGGCGGCGCAGGGACCAGCGCCGCTCCGCGTACGCCAGGTCGTCCCGCCACAAGCGGCCGGCCGCCGCCCGGATCATGGGCCGGAGCAGCGGCGCCGTCGCCCGGGCGGCGGTGAACCCGCGCCGGTCCGAGGCTGCGACCACGGCCTCGACGACGGCCGTACGGGGGGCGTCCGCACCGGGCGCCGTCAGCGGCGTGGCGTGGGTCTCCACCACCGACCCGGCGCCCTCGCCCTCCTCGATCCGCATCACGACCGTACGGGGCCCGGGCGCGGTGAACGCGGCCCGCACGGGGACGACGGCACGCCCGGCCACCTTGAACGCCACGTCCACCACCAGCGCGTCCTCCTCACCGACGGCGTCCTCCGGCGGAACCTTCACCACCTTCAGGTCCACGAAGGAGTACGGGTGGAGCCACGCGCCGTGCCAGGGGTCGAGACGGTTGGCCACGACGTCCTCCGGCTCGCAGACGCCGAACCCGGTGTAGACCGCGCTGACCGTCGCGCCGCCGGTGCCCCGCGCGGGCACCACGGGCCGCTCCGTGGGCGCCTCTCCTCCCGCCGCGTCGAGACGCACCCACACGAGGATGCCGTCGTCGTGGACGGGCCACGGCCGCCAGCCCGCGGCGGACCGGCCTTCCAGGCGCATGCCGTGCCAGTGGCAGATGAGGGTTCCGCACCGGACGACGGCGTCCTTCAGGGGCGCGCCCAGGTGCGGACAGGCACCCGGGCCGGCGACGGGAGTCCCGTCCGCGTCCCGCCAGAGCACCAGCTCGACGCCGGCGACGCTCCGGCCGACCGGGCGGTCGGGTCGCACGTCACGGCTGTCGGCGACGACGAACCAGTTCCCCGACGGCCGGGCCTGCGCGCGGCGGAGCGCGGCCGCGATCGAGGACGGCCGGGCCTCGCGCCAGGTCGGCCGCTGACGATCCCAGGCGACGGCGTCGCGCCGCCAGCGCAGCGGCATCGCCCTCACCGCTGCTCACCTCCGGCCCGGGAGGGCCGCGGCGCCCGGGTGGTCTCCCCGCCGTGCGCGGGCGGCGGCGCGGCCGTCGTGCGGGGGCGGTCCGCCCCGCCTCCGGATCCGGGCCTGCCGCGGCGGGCCGCCACGGCCCGGACGTAGCCGCGTCCCGCGACCGCGAGACGGCGTCGCCGGCTCACGACGGCGCGCCGGTGCAGGACCGAGAAGCCGTCGTCCTCGATGGCCCGCAGGATGTCGCGGTAGAGCACGAACGCGGTGCGGACGCAGGGCGCCGACACCGAGTGGAGCTGGGCGATGCCGGGCTCGGCCGCGCGGTAGACCCGGCGGGTGAGGGAGGCCGCGTCCTTGAGCGCCTCGGTGACGCGCCCGTCGTGCCGCCCCGTCGTCCGGCTCCACAGCAGGAGGGAGCGGTCCACGCCGTGGGCGGCCAGCAGGTCGGCGGGCAGGTAGACCCGGCCGCGGTCGAGGTCCTCCCCCACGTCCCGGAGGAAGTTCGTCAGCTGGAACGCCACACCCAGCGCGGCCGCCTGCGGTTCGGCCTCCGCCCTGGGGACGACCGTGCCCAGGACGGGCACCATCTGGAGCCCGATCACGGCGGCCGAGCCGTGCATGTACCCGGCCAGGTCCTCGTACGTCGGGTAGTCCGTGACCGACAGGTCGCTGCGCATCGAGGCCAGGAAGTCGCGGAAGTGGGCGGCGGGGATGCCGTAGCGGGCCCTGGTGTCGGCGACCGCACGGACCACGGGTTCCGCCACCCGGCCGCCGGCGAGTGCCTTCTCCCAGGCGGCCTCCACAGTGTCCAGCGCCGCCTCCCGTTCGGCGAGCGTGGCCCCGCTCCCGAGGTCGTCGACGATGTCGTCGGCGTGGCGTGCGAAGCCGTACAGGGCGTGGACGGCGGACCGCCGGTCCGCCGGAAGGAGGCGGGTGGCGAGGAAGTAGGTCCTGCCGTGGCGTGCGTTGAGCCTGCGGCACGCCGTGTAGTCGGCGCGGAGTCCGGCGTCGAGGATGCCCGCGGCGTCCAGTTCGCGGGCCGTCACCTCGGCACCTCCTGGCGGCGCGCGGGCGACGGTTCCGCCGTCGGGGGCGGGTCGGCGCGGCGGGGGCGGCGGCCCGGCGCACCCGTGATCCTCAGGGCGGCCAGCTTCCCCGAGACGAGGACCGTCGGCACACCCACGCCGGGTGTCGTGCCGCAGCCCGCGAGCACCGCGTTCTCCGTGCCGCGGACGAGGTTGCGCGGGCGGAACGGGCCGGTCTGGGCGAAGGTGTGCGACACGGAGAACGGGGTTCCGGCCGCGTGCCCGCGCGCCGCCCAGTCGGCGGGCGTGACCAGGCACTCCTCCTCGATGGACTCGCCCAGGCCGTGGAGGCCGCGCTTCTCCAGGGTCGCGACGAGCGAGTCGCGGTAGCGGGGCCCGAGTTCGCCCCAGTGGAGGGCGTCGGGTCCCGTCTCGGTGTTCGGGCACGGGGCCAGGATGTAGTGCAGATGACGGCCGGCAGGCGCCAGCGTGGGATCGGTGGCCGTCGGCCGGGTGATGAGCAGCGAAGGGTCGCTCATCACCCGTCCGGTGCGGGTCAGTTCGCGGAAGGTCCCGTCCCAGGCCGCTCCGAACGAGATCGTGTGGTGCGCGAGCCGCGGCCAGGTCCGCCGGGTGCCCGCGTGCAGCACGACGGCGCTCGGGGAGTGCCGCAGCCGGGCGGGGCGGCGGGGCCGGCGTCCCAGCAGCCGGTAGGAGACCGGCAGGTCGGGGGTCAGGACCACCGCGTCGCAGGCGATCCTGCCGGCGGCGGTGACGACGGCGGTGATCCGCTCTCCCCGCCGCTCCAGGCGCTCCACCGGCTCGTCGTAGCGCAGTTCGGCGCCCGCGGCGGCGGCCGCCTCCGCCATGGCGGCCGGTACGGCGTGCATGCCGCCGCGGGGGAAGAAGACCCCGGCGACGGTGTCCATGTACGCGATGACCCCGTACGCGGCCAGGGCACGGGACGGCGCCACACCCGCGTACAGCGACTGGAACGAGAAGACCCTGCGCAGCCGTTCGTCCCCGAGGTGGCGGCCGATCGCCCGGTCGAGCGATCCGAAGCCGCCCGCCAGGGCGAGCCGCGCGAGATCGGGGTGCGCGAGCTGCCACGGCGAGTCGAAGTTCGCGTCGATGAACCGGTCGATCTGCAGGGTGTACAGCTCGGTGAGCCATCGGCGCAGGCTGCGGTATCCGGCGGCCTCGCGGGCCCCGGCGAACCGCTCCACTTCGGCGGCCATGACCTCCGCGTCGGTGTGGACGTCCAGGGCGCTGCCGTCCGCGAACTCCGCGCGGTAGGCCGGGTGCAGGGGTACGAGGTCCAGGTGGTCCCGCATCCGGGCGCCGACCGCGGCGAAGGCCTCGGCGAGGAGGTCCGGCATGGTGAGCACGGTGGGGCCGGTGTCCATCCGGTAGCCGCCCCGCTCGATGCGTCCCGCGCGGCCGCCCGGGAGTCCGTCGCGCTCCACGACCGTCACCCGCCGTCCCGCCGCCAGCAGGTGCAGGGCCGCGGAGAGGCCGGCCAGCCCTGCTCCCACGACGACGACGTGATCGGTCCTGCCCGGCAGTGCCTTCACCGCGGATCTCCCATCAGCGCGTCGTCGAACTCCGTCATGGGCGCGCCCGCCGGGCGGGGCTGCCCGGCGGCCCCGGCCGTCCCGGTCTCCCGGTGGGGCTCCCCCGCTGTGGTGCCGGTTGCGCGGCCGACACCCGGTACCCGCACGGTCGGGCTGCCCGGCTCCCTCGCGGTCCCGGCCACGTGGCCCGCCTCCGGCGCCGTCCCGGCCGCGCGGGCCGACGGCCCCCCGGTATCGGGTGTGGCGCCGGGTGGCAGGCCGCAGGCCTCGCGCAGCAGGTGGACGAGGCGGGCCGCGGCGGACCGGTCGAGGGGGGCGCCCGCGAGCGTCTCCTCGGCCCGGCGGCACAGCCGCTCGATCTCGGCGGTCACCCGCGCCCGGGCCCCGCCCCGGTCCAGGACCTCCCGGGCCCGCCGCACGTCCTCGTCCCCAGCCGCGTACGGGGGGCCGGTGAGCGTCTCCAGAACGCGCAGCCCGTTGCGGTCCCCGGCGGCCTCGCAGCCTTCCCGGGCCACGGCCAGGAGATACGTCGACCGGCCTTCGCGGAGGTCCTCGCCGACCGGCTTCCCGGTCGAGGCGGGATCGCCGAACGCGCCCTGGAGGTCGTCGTGGAGCTGGAAGGCCAGGCCCGCGCGGCGGCCCGCCCCGGCGAGCGCGGCCAGGGCGTCCGGGGACCCGCCCGCGAGGGTGGCGCCGAGCACCAGCGGACGCTCCATCGAGTACAGGGCGGTCTTGAGGACGGCGGAGCGCAGCGCCCGCGCCGCGGAGCGGTTCGCGGTCGCCTGGGCGTGCAGGTCGAGGTACTGGCCGGCGACCAGTTCCGCGCGCATCGACCGCCACACCGCGGCCGCCGGGGCCGCCGCCGGGGACCCGGCCGTCGCCTCCGCGAAGGCGTCGTCGGCCCACACCAGGGCGAGATCGCCGGCGAGCACGGCGGCCGCTCCGCCGAAGGTGCCGCAGGGCCGGTCACGGCGCGGAGTCGCGTACTGCTCGTCCAGTTCGACGTGCACCGCGGTGCGTCCCCGCCGGAGGGCCGAGCCGTCCATCACGTCGTCCTGGATCAGCGCGCAGGTCTGGACGAGCTCCAGGGCCCCGGCCACGCCGATCGCGGCCGCGGCCTGCGGCGCGCCGCCGCCCGCGGCGCGCAGGCCCCACCAGCACAGCCGGGCGCGCATGCGCCGGCCGCCGTCCAGGGTGAAGCGCGCGACCCGGCGCGCGAGGTCCTCGGCGAAGAGGGGGTCCACCGCCTCCGCCTCCGCGAGTCGGCGTCCGAGGACCGTCGCCAACGCCGTGTTCACGGCCGCCGCCACGTCGTCGTCGACATGGAGCGGGTCCAGTGCGTGCATGGGACTGCCCTTCACCGTCGGCCGCCGGGAGGACCGGCTCGCTCGCCGCATACGTACCGCGGCCGGTCCGCCGGCACCCGGTCTTGGGCCGTACGGCCCAACTCTTCCCCTCCTGAGGGCTCCCGGGCCGCCACCCGCCGGTGCGGGGCACAACGCGCCGGGTGCCCGGCGCTCAGCCCCCGGGGGCGAGGCTCGGGCGTGCCGGAGGCGGAGCCCGTACGGCGTGGCGGACGGGACTCGGGGCCGGGACGGTCTCAGGCTGGACCCGACCCGGGAGGACGACCATGACCCTGCTTCACGACCACGCGCTCGCCGCGGCGTTCGATCGCGCCGCGCCCTCGTACGACCGCATGACCGCCGCGAATCCCGGATACCACGGGCATCTGCGGCGCTCCGCACGCCGGCTCGGGCTGCCGGGGGACGGCTCGGGGCTGTCCGTCCTCGACCTGGGGTGCGGAACGGGGTCCTCCACCCGCGCCCTGCTGGACGTCGCGCCCCGCGCCACCGTCACCGGTGTGGACGCCTCGGCGGGAATGCTGGCTCAGGCACGGGCGAAGACCTGGCCTCCGTCCGTCTCGTTCGTGCACGCGCCGGCCGAGGAGGTCGGCACCACCGACGCCGCGGGGCCGTACGACGCCGTGTTCGCCGCGTACCTCTTCCGCAACGTCGCCGACCCCGACGCCGTGCTCCGCTCCGTCCGCGCCCTGCTGCGCCCCGGTGGGCGGCTCGCGGTCCACGAGTACACGCTGAGCGGCCGGGCGGTTCACCGCGCGGTGTGGAGCGCGGTGACGAGCGGCCTGGTCGTGCCCTGGGGCCGGCTGCACGGGGACGCGGGCCTCTACCGGCACCTGCGCCGCAGCGTGCTCGACTTCGACACGGCGCCCCGCTTCGCCGACCGTCTCGGCCGCGCCGGGTTCGCGGACGTGCGCGTGCTGCCGCTCCCCGGCTGGCAGACGGGCATCACCCACACCTTCCTCGCCACGCGCGACTGACGTGACGTCAGCGTCGCCGGATCGCGTCCGTGCGTCCTTCCGGGTGCATGCGGCGCGGGGGCGTTACGGCGCGGTGGGCCGGGGCAGGGGAGATGCATGGCACGCAGCGAAGACGGCCCCGACCGCGCCCACACACCGCCGGATTCGGTCGGCGACCTGACGGTGGAGGCCCTGGGGTCGCTGTCGAAGGCCCTGGAGACGGTCGAGCGGGCCCGTGGGCAGCTCTACGGGTTCCACCAGCTGACGGGGTCCGCGGACCTGGAACTGGACCGGGCGGTGGCCCTGCTCAGGGAGGCCGGTCACGGCGACTGGGCGGACCGCGTCGAGACGGAGGTGCTGGGGCGGAACGTCATCCCGGGCCACTGGACCTTCCAGATCGTCGAGTCCTACAACAGCACCTATTACGAGCCGTTCCGCGCCCTCGAACGCCAGGCGCTGGAGGCTCTGGCCGACGGCAGGGACCACCTGTACGAGGCGGCGATGAAGGAGGCCCGCCGCACCACGGGCCACCCGGACCACACGGCAGGCCCGTCCTGACGGGGCGGGCGGCCGGCGTCCGCAAGGGGTCGTGGTGGCCGCGGGAGGCATGGGAGCCCCAGGCCCCTCAGCCCCGCCGCCCCGGCCTCGCGCTGGTCCGGGTGGGGGGTCCCCGGAGTGTCCTGCGCGTCGGGGGCCGGAGTCGGCCGTCACCGGAGTGATGGTGGTGGGGGTACACGGCCCGCCCGGCGCGCCCCCTCGCGTCGCTCGGGCCGCGGAGGGTGCTGCTGTGGAGGAGCGCCCGCGTCGGAGGTCCACAGGGGCGGCGTGAGCGCGGCGCACGAGAGGGTCGCCGCCCGTGGCCGCGACCGGGGGCTCCAGGGGGTGGACAGGCCGTGGGCCGCGATTCGGCGGAGGACTTGAGCAGAGTTGAACATGCAGCCCCACGACGAGGCGCTCTCCGAGCTGCTGTCCGGGTCCCGTCTGACTCCCGGCCGCGACCTGGCCGAGCTCGTCGCCCGGGCCGGGCGGCGGATGGGGCTCACCGGCACCGCCGTCTATGTGGCGGACCTGCAGCAGGCCTCTCTCCTGGCCCTTCCCCAGTCGCCCGCCCCCGAGGAGCCGACCCTCGGCGTCGACAGTTCCCTGGGAGGGCTCGCCTACCGCGAGGAGCGGACCCAGCGTTCGGCGGACGGTGACACCCTGTGGGTGCCGATGGTCGACGGGGTCGAGCGGCTCGGCGTCGTGAAGGCCACCGGCCGCGGCTTCGACGCGGACCTGGTCGACCGGTGCGAGGACCTGGCCGCCGTGGCCGCGCTGCTTCTGGTGTCGAAGTCGACGCACAGCGACGTGCTGGTCGAGGCGGAGCGGCGCAGGACGATGACCGTGCAGGCGGAGCTGCTGTGGGCGTTCCTGCCGCCCCGGACGATCGGCACCGCGCGCGTGACCTCGTCCGCGTGTCTGGAGCCGGCCTACGACATCGGCGGGGACGCCTTCGACCACAGCCTCATCGAGAAGGGGCTGCACCTGACGCTGCTCGACTCCATGGGGCACGACCTCGCCGCGGGCGCCGCCAGTGCGGCCGGGCTGGCGGCCTGCCGCGCCACCCGCCGCGCGGGCGGTTCGCTCGCGGACATCGTTCCCGAGATCGACAAGATCCTGGACCAGTGGTTCACCGACCGGCTGATGACGGCCGTCATCGCGACCCTCGACACCGAGGACGGAACGCTGACCTGGGTCAACTGCGGGCACCCGGCGCCCCTGCTGATCCGGGACGGCCGGGTGCTCCACGGCATGCTCGAACGGCCGGCCGACCTCCCGCTCGGCTGGGGTTTCCACCTCACCGAACCGCCCACGGTGCACCGGGCGCGGCTCCAGCCCGGCGACCGGGTCCTCGTCTACAGCGACGGGGTCACCGAGGCGCGCTCGCCGGTCGGCGACCTCTTCGGCGAGGAGCGGCTGGCCGACATCGTCATCCGTTCGACGGCCGCTGGCGCCGCCGCACCCGAGGCCCTGCGCCGGCTCGTTCAGACCCTTCGTACGCACCAGGACCTGCCGCTCCGCGACGACGCCACGATCCTCCTGACCGAGTGGCACCCGGACCAGGACTGACCGCGCCCGCCGCGGTCCCGCCGCGCCGCCGTCTCACGACGGTGTGGGCGGCCGGGCGGCCGGGCCGTCCGCCTCGTCGTCCCACGACCAGTCGGTGACCTCGGGCAGGTCGGTGCCGTGTCGCCGGATCCACGCGTGGTGGCGCTCACGGGTCCCCACCATGGTCCGGCGTACGGCATCCGCGCGGGAGGCGAGACCGGGCACGCGGTCGATCACGTCCAGCACCAGGCGGTAGCGGTCGAGGTCGTTGCGCACGACCATGTCGAAGGGCGTGGTCGTGGTGCCCTTCTCCTTGTAGCCGCGCACGTGGAGGTTCGCGTGCCCGGCGCGGCGGTAGGCCAGCCGGTGCACCAGCCAGGGGTAGCCGTGGTACCCGAAGACGACCGGCCTGTCCGTGGTGAACAGGGCGTCGTACTCCTCGTCGGGCATGCCGTGCGGGTGTTCCTCGCGGGGCATGAGCCGCGTCATGTCCACCACGTTCACCACGCGGACGGCGAGGTCCGGGAGATGGTGCCGCAGGAGGCTCGCCGCCGCGAGGACCTCCTGGGTCGGTACGTCGCCGGCGCAGCCGAGGACCACGTCCGGGTCCCGCCCCTCGACCTCCGTGCCCGCCCACTCCCATGTCCCCGCGCCGCGTGCGCAGTGGGCACGGGCCTCGTCGAGGGAGAGCCAGTCGAAGCAGGGCTGCTTGCCCGCGACGATCACATTGACGTGGTCCCGGCTGCGCAGCGCGTGGTCGGCGACGGCCAGGAGGGTGTTGGTGTCCGGTGGCAGGTAGACGCGGACGACCTCGGGGCTCTTGTTGAGGACGTGGTCCACGAAGCCCGGGTCCTGGTGGGAGAAGCCGTTGTGGTCCTGGCGCCATACGTGGGAGGTCAGCAGGTAGGTGAGCGAGGCGACGGGCGCCCGCCACGGGAGGGCGCGGGAGGTCGTCAGCCATTTGATGTGCTGGTTGACCATGGAGTCGACGATGTGGGCGAACGCCTCGTAGCAGGAGAAGAGGCCGTGGCGGCCGGTGAGGAGGTACCCCTCCAGCCAGCCCTGGCAGGTGTGTTCGGAGAGGATCTCCATGACGCGGCCGTGCCGGTCGAGGTGCTCGTCGGTGTCCAGGACCGACGCCTGCCAGGCCTTGCCGGCGGCGCCGTACACCGCCTGGAGCCGGTTCGAGTCGGTCTCGTCGGGGCCGAAGAGGCGGAAGTCACGGCGGTCGGCGGTGGCCGACAGGACGCCCTCCAGCAGACTGCCCAGGGCGGCCGTCGGCTCGTGCCGCGCGCTCCCCCGCCGCTCGACCTTCACGGCGTGGCCCTCCAGGGGCGGAACGGGCAGGTCGCGCAGCAGGATGCCGCCGTTGGCGTGCGGCGTGGATCCCAGCCGTCGTTCACCGCTCGGCAGGCAGGCGAGCACCTGGGCCCGCGGAGCGCCTCGGTCGTCGAAGAGCTCCTCGGGCCGGTAGGAGCGCAGCCACTCCTCCAGCTGCCGCAGATGCCCGGGATCCTCGCGTACCTCGGGCAGGGGTACCTGGTGGGAGCGCCAGGTCCCCTCGACGGGCTTGCCGTCCACCTCCGCCGGGCCCGTCCAGCCCTTGGGGGTGTCGAGGACGATCATCGGCCACCGGGGCCGGTGGTCGTCGGCCCGGCCCTCGCGGGCCCCGGTCTGGATGGCGCGGATGCGGCCGATCGCCGTGTCCATGGCGGCGGCCATCTGCCGGTGCACGTCGCGGGGATCGTGTCCGGTCACGTGGAGGGGGTCGTGGCCGTAGCCGCGCAGGAGGTCGTCGAGTTCCTCCCTGGGCAGCCGGGCCAGCACCGTGGGGTTGGCGATCTTGTAGCCGTTGAGGTGGAGGACGGGCAGGACGGCTCCGTCGTGCACCGGGTCGAGGAACTTGTCGGAGTGCCACGACGCGGCGAGCGGTCCGGTCTCCGCCTCGCCGTCGCCGATCACGCACGCCACCAGGAGGTCGGGGTTGTCGAACGCGGCGCCGTAGGCGTGCGACAGGGAGTAGCCCAGTTCGCCGCCCTCGTGGATGGAGCCCGGGGTCTCGGGTGCCACGTGGCTCGGCACGCCGCCGGGGAAGGAGAACTGCCGGAACAGCCTGGCCATCCCCGTCTCGTCCCGGGACACGTCCGGGTAGACGTCGCTGTAGCTTCCCTCCAGCCAGGAGTTGGCCAGCACGGCGGGTCCGCCGTGACCGGGGCCCCAGACGCACAGGGCGTCGATGTCGTGCGCCCGGATCACACGGTTGAGATGGGTGTGGACGAGGTTGAGCCCCGGGGACGTCCCCCAGTGGCCCAGCAGGCGCGGTTTGACGTCCTCCGGTTCGAGGGGCCTGCGGAGGAGAGGGTTGTCCATGAGGTAGATCTGCCCGACGGCCAGGTAGTTCGCCGCCCTCCAGTGGGCGTCGAGGGCGGCGAGCTCCTCGTCGCCCAGGGGCGCGTCGACGGCCGGCGGGGACTCCCCGTCGGCCGGTGTCGCCTTGCGCATCGTGCCTCCTCCATCGGTCGGCGGGCGCGACCGCTCGGCGGACCCGCGA
This sequence comes from Streptomyces sp. NPDC014891, assembly GCF_043081085.1. Lineage (NCBI taxonomy): Bacteria > Bacillati > Actinomycetota > Actinomycetes > Kitasatosporales > Streptomycetaceae > Streptomyces > Streptomyces sp. NPDC014891. The sequence continues at coordinate 57,890 of NZ_JBIBWF010000001.1, forward strand.
CGGGCCGCCCGCGGACGGGCCTGCGGGGTGTCACAGGGCGTCTGCCCCCGAGTCCCGATGCCGAACGGAATCGCCGTGGTCGGGGAGGGGTACGGCGACGGGGAGTACGCCCCGGGACGGTCAGCCGTCTCCCGCGCCGGACCGGACGGCGGCCGTCCCCCGGCTCACGACCCGCCGGCCGTTCTCCAGATCCGCCGGAGCCAGCAGGCGCCGCACACCACCGTGGCGGTCCACGCGACGGCGAAGGCGCCGATCAGCGGGATCGACGACGAGAGCACCCCCAGGGCCATCAGCGTGGCGGAGACGAGTGCGAGGGCGAGGGTCGCCAGCGGCAGGAGGCGTGGGCGCTCACGGCGGGCCCGGCCGGTGCGCATGGTCCGCAGTCGGCGCTCCAGGCGCCGGTCGTCGGAGAGGCCGCGCTCGATGGCGGCGAGCAGACTCCGCTCGCCGGGGGAGAGGTGGGGGCCGTCCATGGCTGCTCCCGTCCACGTCAGGCAGGGGAAGGGGAGGGGCCGTCGGGACCCCCGGGATCCGTGTCCGGGACGCGGCGGGCCAGGACGTTCTGCGCGGGCATCTGGTGCCCGCCCGAGGCGAGGACGCGGACCTCGTCCCGGTCGCTGATCTCCGCGCGGATGATGCCGCTGGGATCGGCGTAGACGGGGTGGCCGCCGGGCCCCTTCACAGGGGTGCGCTCGACGAGGACGACGTCTTCGGCCGACGCCGTGTCGTCGGAGAACACCAGCTCATACCGGAGTGGGCTCATTCAGCATATTTTACGCGGGATGGCCTGATTCGCTTCTGCCGGGCAGGGTCCCCGCCGGACCCCACCCCCGGCCGAGCGGCCGAGAAGCCGCTGGTTAGAGTGGTGCGAGGGCTCCCCGCCGCACCAGGTCGGGCGCGGAACCGGGCCGACTGTCGACCACAGAGCCCGTGTGACCGACCGCCCCACGCCGTCCCGTACGGCGCTCCTGCCGCCTGCCCCGGAAACTCCCGCCTCGCATGAGTACCGACACCGCACCGCCTCCCGACCCCGCCCTGGCCGACTCCCCCACCGTCCCGCCTGCCCGCCGCGCTCCGCTGGCCCGGCTGGCGGGCCGTGCGCCCGCCCGGCCGGCGCCCGCGGCCGCCGCCCACAACGTGAGCGCCGCCACGGCCGCCCTCCTCGCACTCGTCGGGATCGGCGCCGTCCTCCACGAGCCCGTGCTCATACCGCCGCTCGCCGCCAGCGCGGCGCTGGTCCACTGCGCCCCCGCGCTGCCGCTGGCACAGCCGCGGAGCGTGATCATCGGCCACATGCTCGGCGCCGCCGCGGGGTACGCCGTGGCCGTCGCGGGGCACGGGAACGCATGGGCCGCCGCCCTCGCCGCGGGCGTCACCCTGGCCCTGACGACACTGGCCCGGACCCCGCACTCCCCCGCCTGCGCCACAGCGGTCATCATCGTGCTCCAGAGTCCCTCGCCGGGCCGGTTCGTCCCCCTGCTGTTCGGCGCCACCGTCCTGCTCGTCCTGACCGCGTACGCCGCGTCCCGCGTGCGACGCGGCGCCGCGAGGTATCCCGCCTACTGGTGGTGAGCGCGCCTCGGCCCGCCCGGGTGCGGTCCCCTTGACCGCGGTGGCCGGCAGGGGCGCAGACCGCGCGGGGCCCGCGCGGCCGGGCGCCGCGGGGAGTGCGGCACGGTCACCGGCTTCCCGGGCACTGCTCGGCGGCGCCACGGGCGCTGCTCGGAACGGACGGCATCATCCGGCCGCGACGGGCAAAGCGGTCTGGCATGACGACACAGACGGACGAGGCCGCGAGACCCTCCCGGCTTCTCATACTGGTCCCCGCACAGGTGAGCCTGATGGTGGGGCTGGGGCTGCTGCTGACCCGGACCTCCGTGGCCGACCTGGTCACGCCCGCCGAGGACCGGGTCAACCGCGCTCTCGCCGCCGGTCGGACCGCTCTCGGCGACACCCTGACGGGCGGGCTGTCGATGCTGGCAGGGACCCAGGCGATCATCGCCGTGGCCCTGCTCTGCGTCCTCGCGCTGCTCCTCCTGCCGTCCGGGCCCCGCTGGCCGGAGGCACTGTTCCTGGGTGCCTCGGTGGCCCTGCAGTCGGCGATCTTCGTGGTCGTGACCCTCTTCGTGCAGCGGGACCGCCCCGATGTGCCGCACCTCGACGCGGCGCCGCCGACGTCGAGCTTCCCGTCCGGTCATGTCGGGGCCTCGACCGCCCTGTTCGGAGGCCTCGCCGTGCTGGCGCTGCGGCGCCTGCGGGGCCCGTGGCGGTACGTCGTCGTGACGGCGCTGGTGCTCGTACCGCCGCTGGTCGGTCTGTCGCGGCTGTACCGGGGCATGCACCATCCCACCGACGTCGCCGGCGGCCTGCTCAACGGCTCGCTGACGCTGCTCGTGGTCGGGTCGGTGCTCCTCGCCGGACGCCGGTCCGAGACCGCGGACGACGGCGGCCGCCGCCCCTCCTCCCCGGGTGCCTCTCCCTCGCTTCCCCCGGACGCTCCCGCGGCGGGCCCGGTCGTCGTCGTCCGCCATCCGCACGCCTGCGACCAGCCGCTCGCCGACCGCGTCCGCGCCGTCCTGGAATCCCACGGCCACCGCCGGCAGCAGTGGATCGACACCACCGCCGAGCGGCCGAGCGGCGACCTCGCCGAGGTCTGCGCCGCGCTCCCGGCGGCCGGGCCCGCGCAGGACCGCGCCGACCTGGTCGTCGTCTGCGGCGGCGACGGCACCGTGCGGGCCTGCGCCGACGTGGTGGCCGGAACCGGGATCGCGCTCGCCGTCGTGCCCTGCGGCACCGGCAACCTGCTCGCCCGCAACCTGGGGCTCCCGCTGGATCCGGCGACGGCACTGGCCGAGGCGCTGGACGGTGGCTGCTCCGGCATCGACGTGGGACGCGTGAGCGGCGACGGAATCGAGCCCGCGCGGTTCACGGTCATGGCGGGGGCCGGCTTCGACGCCGCCATGGTCCGCGACGCCTCGCCCGCCCTCAAGGCCCGGCTGGGCTGGCTCGCGTACCTCCTCGCGGCGGCCCGGCACCTCGGCGACCCCCGTACCCGGGTGACCCTCCGGGTGGACGGCGGTCCGCGCCGCCGCCACCGCGCCCGCATGGTCGTCGTCGGCAACGTCGGCACGCTGCAGGGCGGACTCGAACTGCTGCCGGGGGCCCGCGCCGACAGCGGACGCGTCGACGTCGTGCTGTTCGACCCGGAAGGCGCGGCCGGCTGGCTCGCCGCGACCGGACACCTCGTGTCCCGGGCGCTGCGCCCCCGCTCCGCCGCGTCCCGGCAGCGGACCGGACCGGCGGCCGACCCCGCGGTCTCCGGCCGCCGGACCGTGGCCGGCGGGGCCCTGACGTACTACAGCGGCCGGCACGTCGACATCCGGTTCGCCACGGCGCAACCTCGTGAGATCGACGGGGACACCGTGGCCGACGGACGGCGGCTGGTCGTGGAGACGGAGCCGGGCGCGCTGCGCGTACGCCTGCCGCGCGCTCCGGGAGCCACCCCCCTCCGGCCGGAAGCCGCCGCCCCGCGCCGCGTCGACGGTGCCGTGCCCACCCCCGCCGGAGCCCCGGACCGTCCCGTCCCGTCCGACGTCCTCGCGCCGCTCGCACCGCGGCGCACCCAGGCAGGTGCGTGATGGGAACCGCGACCCGTGTGCCGCAGCGACGTGACGTCCGCGGCGAGGAGCTGTCCGGCGACGAGGCGTGGGCCGCACTGCGCCGCTACGGGGGCTGGCGGCTGGCCCGGGACTCCTTCGTGCGGTTCCGCTACGCCGACGGCTTCAGCCACTCCCGCGCCCTGGCCCTGCAGACCGTGCTGTCCATCGTGCCGCTGGCCATCGCCGCCATCGGTCTGTCGAGCGTCCTGCACACCGAGGACATCGGCCGGGTCGCGCAGCTGACGATCAGCCGGATCACCAGCGGTCCCAGCCAGCAGCTGGTCGACGACGCGCTGCGCGAGAGCCGGCGGCACGCCGACGACGGCGGCCAGGCGGCCCTCTGGCTCGGGCTGCTGTTCTCCCTGATGAACGTGACGACGAGCCTGTGCCAGGTGGAGCGCGGTGCCAACCGCATCTACGGGAACGAGCGGGACCGGCCGTTCCTCCACAAGTACGTGCGGGGGCTGGTGATGGCGGCGCTCGCCGGGCTCCCCCTGGGGCTCAGCTTCGTCGTCACGGTCCTCGGCAGCGACCTCACCCACTCGTTCGCGGAGGTCTACCGTTTCGGGCCCGACACCGTGCGGGCCTGGGAGATCCTGCGCTGGCCCATCGGGATCATCCTGGCCATCCTGGCGACCAGCGCGATCTTCCGCATGGCACCCCGCCGCGCCCAACCGGGCTACACCTGGCTGGCCTTCGGCGCCGTCGTCTATCTGATCCTGTGGCTCACGGCGACCTGGGCGCTGAGCCTGTACGTCGGTGCCAGCGGCTCGTTCACCACCATCTACGGCCCCCTCAGCGCGATCGTCTCCCTGCTGCTGTGGTCCTACCTGACCTCGCTCGCCCTCTTCCTCGGCCTCTCCTTCGCCGCGCAGCTGGAGGCGACGCGCGCCGGTGTGAAGGAGCCGGTGGGCCGGGATCCCGGCGTCTGAGCACCCCTCCCCCGGGAGCCGGTTCCGGCTGCTCCCCACGACACGTAAGGAAGTCTGCTTCCCCATGGCACAGCGCACCACGCGAGCCCCGAGGCCCGGCGTCCGGGCCCTGAACCCCCGTCACCTCGGTGCCGACGCGACCTTCGGGACCCGGCTCGTCCTGGCGGCGGTCGCCACCGCCGTGGTGGCCGTCCCGTTCGCGCTCGCCCTGGTGCTGGTCGAGTCGCAGTGGGCGCCGCTGCACCGGCTCGACCGGACCACCGCCGAGCGGCTGCACCAGACCGCCCTCGAACACCCGGGCTGGGTGCGGGTCCTGGAGTTCTTCTCCAGCTACGTGTGGGATCCGGTCACGATGCGTCTGCTCGTCGCCGCCGTGGTGGTGTGGCTGCTGACCCGCCGGGCGTGGCGGCTCGCGGCCTGGGCGTCCGTCACGGCGGTGGCCGGCGGGCTCATCGGACTGCTGACGAAGCTCATGGTCGAACGGGCCCGCCCGCACCTGCCGGATCCGGTGTCCCACGCTCCCGGCTTCTCCTTCCCCTCCGGGCACGCGATGACCGCGACCACCTCCTGTGCCGTGCTCCTGCTGATCCTGATCCCCCTGGTGCCCCGGGCCTGGCGGCCGCTGCCGTGGGTCGTCGCGGTCGTCGCCGTCCTGGGCGTCGGCTACACGAGGGTCGCGCTCGGCGTGCACTGGGTGAGCGACGTCGTCGGGGGCTGGCTGCTCGGCATCACCGTCGTCACGGCGACCACCCTGGTCTTCGAGGCCTGGCGGCTCGACACCGGACGCCGGCGCACGACGCCCGCGCAGGGCCTGGAACCGGAACTGTCGTCGGCCACGCCGGAACCGCCCCTGGACCTGCACCCTGTGCCGGCCCCGTCGGACGAGCCGCACGACCCGCCCCGGACCCCCCACTCCGGCTGAGACGCGGGCCCGGCGCCCCCGCCACCGTCCGGGCGGGTGCGCCCCGACGTCTCAGGGGGTGACGACAGGGAAGTTCGGATCGGGCGTCGTCACGTACGAGAGGAGGCGGTCGAGCAGTCCCGCGTCTCCCTCGGTCTCCACCCCGTCCAGCCCTCCGCCCGCGAGGACGTCGAGGAGCTGCCGCTTGGTCAGCGTCAGGACGAGGCCGGCCGGAGTGCGCGGTGCGGTGCTCACCCGGTGGGTCAGCGCGCCGTTGTGGAGGGTGAGGCGGTGCCTGTGCCGCTCGTCGGCGGGATCGGTGACGAGGAGGTCGATCGTCAGGTCCTCGTCCCAGGCCCGGGGGCCGTCGATCCGGATGGCGAGGGAGTCGATCAGCATGGGCACCGTGAGGTTCATGATCATCTCGGGGTTGGCCAGATCGACGATCTCGGAACGCGGGCCCTCCCGGAGTTCCTTGGCTCCCGTGAGGTAGAAGTTGCGCCAGGTGGCGTTCTCGGCGCCGTGTCCGAGGCGCGTGTAGACGTCGGCGAGGGTCTCCCTGGCCTCCGTGTCCTCCGGGTCCGCGAAGACCACGTGGTTGAGGAGGGTCGCGGCGAAGCGCAGGTCGCCCGCCTCGACGTACGAGCGGGCCTTGGCCAGGGCCTGGGCCGGTCCCCCGGCCACCTCCACGTACCTGCGGGCCAGTTCGACGGGCGGATGTTCCCAGAGGTGCGCCGGGTTGCCGTCGAACCAGCCGAGGTAGCGCTGGTAGACGGCCTTGCTGTTGTGGCTGACCGAGCCGTAGTAGCCGCGGGCGTGCCAGGCCTTCTCCAGGGCCGGCGCGAGGCGGATCCGTTCGGCGATCTCGACGCCGGTGAGCCCCTCGTTGAGCATGCGGAGGGTCTGGTCGTGGAGGTACGCGTACACGTCCCGCTGCTCGTGGAGGAAGCGCACCACGTCGTCGTGGCCCCACGTCGGCCAGTGGTGCGAGGCGAACGCGACGTCGTAGCGGCCGTAGAAGTACTCGACGGCCTCGTCCAGGTACCTCGCCCAGATCCTGCTGTCCCGGACCAGGGCGCCGCGCAGGGTGAGCACGTTGTGCAGGGTGTGCGTGGCGTTCTCGGCCAGGCACAGGGCACGCCGGTCGGGGAAGAGGAAGTTCATCTCGGCGGGCGCCTCGGTGCCGGGCGTGAGCTGGAAGAGGATGCGGACCCCGTCGACGGTTTCCTCCTGGCCGGTCCGGGTGACCTCGACGGTCGGCGGGACGAGGGTGAAGGTGCCGGTGGAGGTGCCCTGACCGAGCCCGACACCGATCTGGCCGTCGGGTGACGTGGGCAGCATCACCCCGTACATGTAGCCGGCGCGCCGGCCCATCGCTCCCCCGGCGTACACGTTCTCGCTGACGGCGTGCTCCAGGAAGCCGGCCGGAGCGAGGACGGGGACGCCCTGCTCGGTGCCGTGCGGGAGGACCCCGCGCGCGCCGCCGAAGTGGTCGCCGTGCGAATGGGTGTAGATCAGGCCCGTGACGGGCCGGTCGCCGCGGTGCGCCCGGTAGAGGGCGAGCGCGGCGGCCGCCGTCTCGGCGGAGATCAGCGGGTCGATGACGACGACTCCGCGGTCGCCTTCGACGAGGGTCATGTTGGAGAGGTCGAGGCCCCGCACCTGGTAGACGCCGTCGGTCACCTCGTACAGCCCCTGGCGGGCGCAGAGGCCGCTCTGGCGCCAGAGGCTCGGGTGCGCGGTGTCCGGGCATTCGGCGTTCAGGAACCCGTAGGCGTCGTTGTCCCAGACGACCCGGCCGTCGGCGGCTGCGACCACGCCGGGGTCGAGGGGGGCGACGAAGCCGCGGTCGGCGTCCTCGACGTCCGTCGTGTCGTCGAAGGAGGGCAGGGTGTCGCTCATCCGCGCGTGCTCCGATCCGCCGTACCGCGTGCCTGTACCGGTCACCCGCGTCCGACGCATGGGTGTCCGAACCGATCGCCTGTCCGAACCATCTGACCACCGCCCCGACCGGGCCGCATGTCGATCGGGGCGGAGGCCGGACGCCGACCGGCGGCGGCGATCGTCGCCACTGGGCACGCGGGTTCCACGCCCCCTGCGGTACAGGACCAGGCCCGGACCAGGGAGTTCTCCGGGCAGCAGCTAGCATCCGTACGTTCGGGACGGCCGCTCGGCCTGCCCCGGGCGGTCCGTCGTCGCTCCGAGCGTGGGGAAGTCTGTGTCCGATCCGTTGGCCGGGGATCCTCGTACGGCCGCAGTCGCCGCGGGCGAGGGCATCACCCTCTCCGACAGCCACCAGAAGGTCCTGCTGCGGGAGCTCGGGGCCGGGGAGGTCGTCCGGTCCGTCTACCACGACGGCTGGGGCTACGCCGTGCTCACCGGCGAGGCCCTCCTCCTCTTCCGCAACCTCCTCGCGCCGAAGGTGACCCGCGTGCCCGGGCCGCCGGTGATCCTGCGGAGCTCGTACGGCATGTTCGACGCGGTCGACGTCCTGGTGGGCGGAAGGCCGCACAAGCTGCACGGTTCGAAGCTCGACCCGAAGGGCGAGCTGCTCGAAGCGGCGGGCGCCCTCCTGCCGTGGGACTCGCCCCTGCGCCCCCGCGGCCGGAAGCGGACCTCGACCTGGATACGGCGGCATCCGGTGTCGGTGGCCGTCGGCGTCGCGGCGGTGCTCGTCGCCGGGGTCGGCGGGCCCGGTCAGCCGGGGGCCGTGGCGCAGGGCGGGTCGGACCACGCCGACACCGTGCCCGACCTCCGGGGCACCTCCCTGGCCACGGCCGCCGCGACCGCACGCCGCGGATCGTGGCGGGTGACGGCCGCCGACGCGACGTCCGCGTACCGGCCGGTGACGGCTGCGCGGGCGGACTGGCGCGTCTGCTTCCAGACCCCCGCCGCCGGTGAGCCGACCCGCCCGGGCAGCAGGGCGCTGACCTTGTACGCGGCCCCGGAGGCGGAGCCGTGCCCCACCGCTCTCGACGGGACCCGGCGCGTGGTGATGCCGGACCTCGTCGGCGAGCGGTTCGACGCCGCGTCACGTGCCCTCGCGGCACTCGACCTCGACCGTGTGACGCGCTTCCACACGCACACGGGTCGGCGTCTGGACGACCGGCCGCGCCGGGACCTGGCGGACTGGCAGGTGTGCCGTCAGCAGCCGGAGGGGGGCATCGAGGTGCCCGTCACGACACAGGTCGACCTGTGGCTCCTCGGTCCGGGGCTCTCCTGCACGGCGCCGAGCCCGAAACCCGAGCCGAAGCCCGAACCCCGGCCGAAGCCCGGTTCCTCGTCGGGTGCGCAGGGGGACGGGACTCCCGACCCACGGCCTCGACCGTCCCGCGACCACGGGTCCGCTTCCGGCTCCGGATCGGGTTCCGGGTCTGGTTCTGGTTCCGGGTCTGGTTCTGGTTCTGGTTCACGCGGCGGTATGTCGGGGAGCGGCGGCGACGGTGGAGGCTCGGGCTCTTCCGGGAGCTCAGGCGGCTCTGGCGGTACGAGTGGGACGAGCGGTGGGTCCGGTGGCGGATCCGGCGTCGGATTCGGCCAGTTCTGCTCCCCGGTCGGTGCCACGGCGACGACCTCCGACGGACGTCCGGCGAAGTGCTACATGGGCAAGGACGGCGCCGCCCGGTGGGGGTACCACTCCGGCTGAGTCCCCCTGGAGTCAGCGCCGGTCGAGCCGGGCGGCCGCCTCCTCCAGGTCCGCGACCGTTCCCGACATGATCGCCCGTACGTGCCGGGTGATGTGTGCGACGGGCCAGTCCCACCAGGCCACGGCGAGCAGGCGGGTGATGTCCTCGGCGTCGTAGCGGGTCCGGATGAGCCGGGCGGGATTGCCGCCGACGATGCCGTAGTCGGGGACGTCGGCGGTCACCACGGCGCCGGCGGCGACGATCGCGCCGTGCCCGATACGGACGCCGGGCATGACCGTCGCGCCGTGGCCGAACCACACGTCGTTCCCGACGACCGTGTCGCCCCGCCCGGGCAGTCCGGTGATCAGGTCGAAGTGCTCCGACCAGGAACCCCCCATGGTGGGGAACGGGAAGGTGGAGGGGCCGTCCATACGGTGGTTGGCGCCGTTCATGAGGAAGCGCGTGCCCGTGCCCAGGGCGCAGTACTTCCCGATGACGAGCCGCTCGGGGCCGTAGTGGTAGAGGACGTTGCGCGTCTCGAACGCGGTCGGGTCGTCCGGGTCGTCGTAGTACGAGAAGTCGCCGACGTCGATCAGCGGGGACTTCACCAACGGCTTGAGCAGGACCACGCGCGGGTGCTCGGGCATCGGGTGGAGCACGGTGGGATCAGCGGGAACAAGCGGCATCGCGGGGGCGGTTCCTCTCCGTCGTCGACCTTGCGGGACAGCTGTCGCGTCGAGACGCCGGCACAGCGCCGATCCCGACCGTACCCGGACCGCCGGGCGGCCCGGCCGGGACTCCCCGCCGGGACTCCCCGCCGGACGGGCGCCTGCACGGGCGTCGGAGGAGACGACCTGCTCGGCGAGTCGCCCGGGCCGTAGCATCCCAGGATGCGAAGCATCGAGGCCCTGGTACCGCGGGCCGGATTCGAGGACACGGCGGCCCTGCATGAGGTCGACGCGGGCGAACTCGCCCGGTATGCCGTGGATCCCCGGCAGCCGTGGTGGCGCCGCCGGTCGTGCGTGTCGGCGCTCACCGGCCGGGTGCCCGAGGCGTACGTCCCCGGCCTGATCGCGCGCGTCCAGGACCCCTCGGACACCGCCGAGGTGCGCAGGGCCCTCCTCGGCCTGCTCTCCGACCGGGCGGAGCTGCTGCCGTGGCTGCGACACGAGGACCGTGCGGCCGACCCGGCCTACGGCATGGCCGCGGCCTTCCTCGAGGCGCGGGGCCTGCTCGGCGACCTCTCGGCCGCGCGCGAGCTGGCGACGCTGGCCGCCTCGCCGTGGCGGAACGCCCGTGACGCGGGCGACGCCGGCCTGGACGGCCTCGTGGGCCGGCACGGAGTCGACGTCGTCCTGGCCGAACTCGGCGAGGACCGCCCCGAGGACCGGGAGTTCCGCGTCTGGATGCGGTACCGCGCCGAGGAGGACGTCACGTACGCCCTCGCGGACCCGGACCGGCGGGTGGCCCACGCCGCCCACGCGCTCGCCACCGACGCGGACCGGTTGAGGGCCTGGCTCGACGAGCCGCGGACGACCGAGGCCAAGGTCTGGGCGGCCTGCGCGCTCCACCGGCTCACGGAGGACCGGGCCGAGGCGCGGGCGGTGTACGAGCGGCTGGGGCGTCCCCGCGTGGAGGTCGAGGGACTGGACGAGGAGCTGCGCGGCGCCATCGTCCACGAGTACGCCCCGGGGTGCGAGCGTCCGAGCGACCCGCGGTGGCGACTGGAGGCCCTCTGTGCCGAGCCGCCTCCCCGCCCCGATGTGGACGACCTGCTGCGACGGGCGACGGCGGCCCTCACGGCGGCAGGCCTGGAGCCGAAGCCGCCGGTCTCGTGCGGTGAGGACCACCAGCAGGGGGACGGGACGTACCACGTCGTCGAGGCCGGCGGGCACCGGCTGCTGATCAGCACCGTCGGCCCGTTCGCGACCGCCGAGGATCGCCTTCCCGAAGCAGCGATGCGGGCCCTCGCGTCGGCGGGCCTCCGCTGGATCGACGACGCGACGGGAGCGGTCCGGGTCACGGACCTGTGCGTCTACTCCTTCGGCGCGCGGGCCCCCCTCACGGTGGAGGAGCTGCTCTTCGCCTGGCAGGACTAAGGGGTGTCTTGGCCGGCGGACCACGGGGGGACCGCCAGGGAGGGTGCGGATGAGGCCTGCTGGGGGAAGGGACGGGGCGACGGACCGGGAGCGACGACTCCCGCCGCCTCTTCTGTTGACCGCCCCGGCACGACGGTGCTGGAGTCGGCGCGTGGACAGCATCCCCGCCAACCGGCGGCTCTGGAACCGGATCAGCAGCTCCTACCAGCACGCGCACGACCCGCAGATCGGCGCCTCCCCCCGGCTGTGGGGCATGTACTCCGTGCCCGACGCGCGCCTGGGCGTCCTCGGTGACGTGACCGGGAAGCGGGTGCTCGAACTCGGCTGCGGCGCCGGGCAGTGGTCCAGGTCGCTCGCGGCCGAGGGCGCCGCCGTGGTCGGACTCGACCTGTCGGAGGCCCAGCTCGCCGCCGCGGCCGACGCGATGGGCGCGGCCCGTTACGCCCTGGTGCAGGGCGCCGCCGAACGGCTTCCCTTCGCCGACGCCGGCTTCGACCTGGTGTTCTGCGACTTCGGAGGGCTCAGCTGGGCGCCCCCGCACCTGGCCGTCCCGGAGGCGGCTCGCGTCCTGCGCCCCGGTGGACGGCTGGTCTTCAACGTGGCGAGCCCCTGGTTCGAGGCCTGCTACGACGAGGCGGCGGCCCGCGTGACCACGACGCTGCGGCAGGACTACTTCGGGCTCGGCGCCATCGGCGAGGGCGACGGAGCGACCAGCTATCAGCTCACCTACGGAGACTGGGTCAGGGTGCTGCGCGGCGCGGGTCTCGTCATCGACGACCTCGTCGAACCGCGCCCCGAGGCCGGGACACCCAACGGCTACAACGAGACCGACCCGCCCGACTGGGCGCACCGCTGGCCGGCGGAGCTGCTCTGGGTGACCCACAAGGCGTGAGTTTCGTTGCGCCGCGACGGCCGGGAGTACGCCCGCCGGGCGCGAACCCGACAGGCGCGAGCCCGGCAGGCGCCGGCCCGGTGGGCGCGAGCCCCACAGGCGCCAGCCCGGTGGGCGGGCTCCCGTCTCCCGTCGCCCTTCTACGCCTCGACGCTGATCGCCCGGACCGGGCAGGCGCGGGCGGCCTCGCGGACCAGTGGCCCTCCGCCTCCCCCGTCCTGGCCCGGGACCACCTGCCCGAACCCGTCGTCGTCCTGGGTGAAGACGTCAGGAGAGGTCAGGGCGCATTGTCCGGCGCCGATACAGACGTCCCCGTCGATGGAGATGCGCATCCGCTGAGTCCTTTCACCGTCACCACGTGACGGGGAGTTCGAGCATTCCCTGGATCGTGTCGCCGGGCTTGAACGGGATCTCCTGCGCGGGGTCCGCCAGCCGCAGCCCCGGCAGCCGGCGCAGCAGCGTCCCGAGCGCGATCTCCATCTCGGCGCGCGCCAGGTTCTGTCCGAGGCACTGGTGGATGCCGAAGCCGAAGGCCAGGTGGTGCCGCGCCGATCGCGTCCAGTCGAGGCTGTCGGGATCGGCGTAGGCGGCGCCGTCCCGGTTGATGACGGAGGTGGAGAACACCACGCCCTCGCCCGCGCGGATGAGCGTCCCCTCGACCTCCACGTCCTCGCGGGCGACCCGCAGCAGCCCGTCCGCGATCGACAGGAACCGCAGCAGTTCCTCGACGGCCGCGGGGACGAGATCTGGGTCGGCCCGGAGCTCGGCCAGCCTCTCGGGGTGCCGCAGCAGGGTGTACGTACCGAGGGAGATCATGTTCGCGGTGGTCTCGTGCCCGGCGATCAGCAGGATGGTGGCGAGCTGGACCAGCTCCTCGCGGTCGGGGCCGCCGGTCTCCTGCTGCCGTGCCACCAGGTCGTCGAGCACGCCCTCGCCGGGCGTGCGCCGTTTCCGTTCGATCAGATCGCCCAGGTAGTCCTCCAGCCGGGCGAGCGCGTCCTCGGTGTCCGCGCCCGTCGGCCCCCGGAGCAGTCGAGCGGACTGCTTCTCGAAGAAGTCGTGGTCCTCGTACGGGACTCCGAGGAGGTCACAGATCACGATCGAGGGCACCGGCAGTGCGAAGGCGCTCACCAGCTCGGCCGGCGGCCCCTCGGCCTCCATCGCGTCGAGGAGCCGGTCGACGGTCTCCTGGATGCGGGGGCGCAGCCGCTCGGCGCGCTTGAGCGTGAAGCTCGGGATCAGCATGCGGCGCTGGACGTTGTGCTCGGGATCGTCCCAGCCGAGGAGCGCGGCGCGCCTGCGCCGGCGGAGGGCTGCCGCCCGCTCGGTCGTGAGCGGGAAGTCGGCGCGGGTGGAGTCGGTGGACAGGCGTGGGTCCGAGAGCAGGGTGCGGCCGGCCGCGTGCCCGCTGACCAGCCACACGGAGCGGCCGTCCCACAGGGTCACCCGCGACAGCGGGCGCTCCTCGCGCAACGGGTCGTAGGCGGTGGGCGGGTGGTAGGGGCAGGTCCGGTTCTGGGGGAACGCCACGGCTTCCGTCATGGGGGCCTCGCAAGGGGCGAATCGGCGGCTCGGAGATTGATGCCGTATCCACTACATGCCTCAGGCACCTATCTGGTCTACGCAGAGTTCGGCCATTCCACCGGAACGTGGTCATCCATTCGGCGGGGGCGCGACGTACGCGCCGTACTCCGCCCCCGGATTCAGGGGGCTGGGTGGTCGTTCTGTCCACGCGCAGGGCGTGTGTCCGCGTGTGCGGCGGATCGGGCCGCGGACCCGATCCGGGCGACCGGGCCCTGGGCGGAGAGCCCCGGTCGAACCGTCAGGAGACCTGGGCGGTCGGGTCTGAGACGACCGGCGCCATCGTGGTCAGGACGAAGGCGTGACCACCGGGGTCGGTGTAGCGGCGCACGTCGGTGCGCCGGTCGGTCCGCGTTCCGTCGTGCTCGACGGCGATGGGCCGAGCGCCGAGCGACACGACCTCGCGCTCCGCCTCGTCGAGGGCGTCGGGGGCGACGAAGATCTGCAGGTGGGCCTGCTGGGAGTCCTCGGGGCGCGGCCAGCTCGGCGGCGCCTGCCCGAGGTCACGGCGGATGCCGAGCACCACGCCCTCGTGGCCCGAGACGAGCAGCAGGTCGTTGTCGCCTCCGGCGGGTCGGACGGTGGCGCCGAGGAGTTCCGCGTAGAAGCGCGCGAGGGGTTCGGGATCGGTGGAGTCGAGGACGAGGACGCTCGTCTTGAGAACAGGCATGCCCCTCGTCTGCCCCGCGGGACCACGGCCATACCCATGGCCGGAACCTGTCCGAAAGTCGCGGGGCGCGCGGCGCGACCCGGCTCGGGCGAGCCCAGTACTGCGCAGGGGGACGGGACTTGCTCCGCTCGACCGGCGGATCGTCGCGTTCCACGAGTGCGCCGTCAATCGACCGCGCGCCGAATGCCCCGGCGACGCCGACGCGAACTCGCGGAGGCGGTACGGGTGGTGGCGAGGGGCGACACACTGCTCGCCCTCGACCTCACGAAACGGCTGATCGCGGAGTTCTCCCGGCTCTCGGTTCCCCCGCGGAGCCCGCACAAGGACCGGGTGGGAGCCCTGACGGCACGGGAGACCGAGGTCCTGGCCCTGGTCGCCCAGGGCCTGTCGAACGGCGAGACAGCGACCCGTCTCGTCGTCGCCGAGCAGACGGTGAAGACCCATGTGAGCCGCATCCTGGTGAAACGGGGCCTCCGCGACCGTACCCAGGCCGCCGTCTTCGCCTTCGACACCGGCCTCGTCCGCCCGGCGGGTCACTGAACGACGGACGCCGCGGGGCGGCTGCGCGTGTCAGGTGGCCGCGGGGACGTGACGGGCGGACACCAGCCCGGCCATCGTCCGGAGTCGCGCGAAGTAGGCGCCGCAGTACTCCGAGTCGATCAGGGGCACCGCCTTGTCGAGGTCGGCGATGCACGCCCACAGGGTCGCGACGCCGGCGTCGTCGAGCACCCCGTGGAGCTCGCACTGGACGAGGCCGGCGACGTCGGCGTCCAGGAGGACCAACTCCACGCCCCCTACGGCGACGCCACGGAAGCTGTCGGGGTACGGGGCGCGCAGGTGTTCCTCCCACAACAGGGCGAGCCGGTCCTCGGGCCGGCTTCCGGTGGGATCGGCGGCCGCCGCCTCGGCCGCGGAAGACGGTCCGAGGACCAGCGAGACGGCCCGGAACACGGCACGCACCAGGAGGAACGCCCCGAGCGGGCCGACGGCGGCGCTCGTCCGAGTGCCCTGGACGAGCTCATCGCGCAGGAGCCGCCCCCGGTGGAGTTCGGCGGCGAGATCGGCGGGGAAGAGTCCCGCCTCGGCGGCGCGTTCGACGAGGGCCTCGAGCGGTTCGCGGACCGCCGACCGCTCGGTGAGGACGTGCTCCAGGGCGACCAGGGAGTGGGTGACCGCCACGGTGGCGAACTCGTACCGGTAGTACGAATGACGGATCAGCTCGCGGGACGTCTCCAGCGTGCTCATGACGTGCATCGGGGCACCGGCGGGCAGCACCAGGTCGGCCACCACGGAGTCCATGCCCGCGTAGTCGGGAACCACGTCGCGGGTCCGAGGATCGGGCTCTGGCAACGGAGGCGGGCCAGGGCGCGATGAGGGGAGGTTCACAGTCCGTCTCCCCAGCCGAAGGTGATGTTGTACGCGCGCTGCAGAGCGTGGCGGCCGTGGTCCCCGTCGGCGTAGGTCCAGGCGAGGGCCGCCGCGAACCAGAGCAGGAAGACTCCGCCCACGACGGCGACGGCGGCCGGCTTGCCGAACCAGGCGAGGACGAGCAGGACCACGGCCACGGCGGCCGCGCCGATGTGGGCTCCCCGTGAGTCGAGGCGCGCGGCCTTGCGTGCCCGTCTGCGTGCGGCCCGTTCCGCGGCGAAGCGCTCCTCTCGCACGGACTGCGGTTCGTTCACGTCGAAAGTCATCCGGTCCCCCCCCTGGCCCCGACGCTACACGGATCCGCGCCGTACCGGCCCGGGCCCCCTCCGCTCGTACGGCGAAGGCTGCCTCCTGCCGGGTGCGGCGCCTCCGCCGTGCCGGTCGCGTCAGCCCGTGCAGTCCGCCGCCCTCTGCGCGGCGGGCAGGTACGCGGTCATGAGGCGGATCAGGGCCTGCCGGCGCTCGGCGGTGTCGTCCTTCCTGGGGTAGAAGCGCTCGGCGCGGGCCACGAAGACGTGTTCCGCGCCCTCGACCTCGCACCTCGCCGCGGCCGCGACGATCGTGTCGGTGCTCCGTGCCTCGTCGCCGATGCTCACCTTCTCGCCCTGCGGCATCTGCCAGTCCCACGTCACCCGGTAGTCCTCGGTCGGGGGCGCGAGGCGGCCTTCGACGGTGAGGATGCGGCTGCCGTCCACGGAGACGTCGCAGCGGCGCGTCTCCGCGTTCGCGTGCGACGCGCTCGTCGTCAGCTTCTGCCCCGGCAGGAGGACGGGTTCGAGCGCGTCGGGATCGACGGGGACGCCGCACAGCTCGGCCGGTGTCGCGTACTCCCCCTGCACCTCGGTGCACCCGGCCGCGGTCAGTGCCGCGAGCACGGCCAGGGCGGCGAGCGGGCGGCGCCTCACTGGTCACCCGCCAGGCCCTTGGCGCGGCTGTTCCCGTTCAGAGCGGCGAGGTTGATCTCGTTCTCCAGTGTGTAGGCGTTGTTGGCGTGGCCGGGGTTGGCCTTGGCCCACTCCTGCGAGAGGGCGCGCAGCTGGTTCTCCCGGAAGTCGAACGTCTTGCCGTTCTGCTCCTGGATCCCCTTGTTGATCCGCTCCTGCTCGTCGAGCTGCCACTGGTAGGCGAGGGCGTCGACCCCGCGCTGGGCGGCGTCCCCGAGGACCGGGATGAAGTTCGCCGCTCCGCCGAAGCCGTGGTAGAGCCACTTGGCCTCCCAGGACGGGTCGGCCTTGTCGGTCTTCAGCGCCTGGTAGCGGGCCTCCTCCAGGAAGCCGACGGTTGCGCCGCCGCGCTGCAGCGTCTCCTTGGGGTCGCTCGGGTGGTCGCTGTGGATGTCGGCGAGGATCTCGCGGTTCATGGCCTCGTTGAGCATGCCGTAGGCGTTCTGGTCGCGGGAGATCTGCTTGGTGACCTCGAGGAGTGGGGAGCGGTCCAGCTGCCTGGGGTCCTGGTCGTCGTCCGAGAGCGAGCTGGCCGAGTGGTGGACGACGTCACTGTGCCGGGAGAGGACCTTCGCCATGTCGTCGCGCATCTCCGACGGGAAGTCGTCGCCGCGCCCGGCGAGCATGTCGAGCGAGCGGTCCAGGACCTTCCGGTGCTCCGGCGTCAGGTCGACCTGGGGCGCCGTCGGATCGTTGGGGTTCATCCCGGTGGCGGCCGCGGCGAGCGCGGCGCCGGTCGCGTCGAGCGCGGAGTT
This sequence comes from Streptomyces sp. NPDC014891, assembly GCF_043081085.1. Lineage (NCBI taxonomy): Bacteria > Bacillati > Actinomycetota > Actinomycetes > Kitasatosporales > Streptomycetaceae > Streptomyces > Streptomyces sp. NPDC014891. Next base: position 75,377 of record NZ_JBIBWF010000001.1, read on the forward strand.
GCCGTCCTTGGTGTCCAGCGGTGTGTCGTCGAAGGTCTGCCGGTCGCCGAGGACGTACTTCGCGTTGTCGTCGGGATGTGTGGCGTTGAAGAACTCGGTGGCCGCGTCGGGACTGGCCGCCAGGGCCGTCATGAACCCGGTCATCGGGTCGCGGCCGAAGTCCTCGCCGATGAAGTTCATCTTCGGCATCGGCGGCGCGCCGGCGTTCCAGTAGTGGGCGGGCAGCCTCATCTTCTTCTCGGTCGCGACCAGGGCGTTGCCGTAGTCGTTGAGGAAGCGGTTGTCCCAGTCTCCGGTCCGCATGAGATTGCTCATCAGCTGGTAGCCGTACACCTGGCTGCCGCGCGTCTGCACCCGCTCCTCGCCGAGCTTCACCATGTCGTTCTCCCACGTCCGCATGGCGGGGCTGTCGGACTGGGTCGCACCGGCCAGGACGAGGGACAGGTTCTGCTGGAAGTCGCCCAGTTCATTGAGCCGCGCCCGCTGGAGGGTTCCCCCGTCGGAGGGGTCGGACAGGTCGGCCCAGAACTCGAGGACGCCCCGCGGGCCCAGGACGGTCGCCAGCTTCTCCTGGAAGAGCCGGTCGTCCTTGTAGGCGGCGAGGTCCTTGTTGAGCCGGTCGAACTCCTCGGGGGTGAGGTCGTCCCCCTTGTTCTTGAGGAGGTTCGCGATCCGCTCCGCGTCCTTCATCGCGTCGGCGGCACGGTCGCGGTTGTAGTAGGCGGCGTCGGAGAAGCCGTACGGAGTCTGGCTGACCAGCATGGTCAAGGCCTGTGCCGCGGTGCTGTCGCTCTCGGTCGCCTGCTCCAGGATCCTCTGGACCTGGTCCCGCAGGGCGTTGACGTCGGCCTGGGTGTGCTCGGGCACCTCGTGCCCCTTGGCGGCGCGGTCGGGGTGGATGTTCATGGTGACGGTGAAGCCGCCGTCGCCGGTGCCGACCACCGTCAGGTTCCGGGAGAGCCCCTGCTCCACGGCCGTGTTCAGCTGTTCCTTGTAGCCGACGAGTTCGCCGTGGGTGTCCTTGAGGATGTTGGCGATGCTGGTGGCCTGGGTGGCGGCGTCGGCGAACTCCTTGGCGGTCTTGCCGATGAACTCCTTGGTGACGGTGGCGTTCACCCCCTGCCAGTCGGCCTTCGCCGCCTTCCCCCCGAGGTCGTCCCGGGCGTCGGACTCCAGCTCCCAGAGCTTCCTGCCCATGGCCTCCCAGTCGCCGGCGGCCGTGCCGAGCTTCGTGAAGTCGCCGAACCTGAGTGCGTCGAGATCCATCAGTGCCGCGCCCTCTCCTCGAAGCCCGCGTCGAGCTGTTCGAACTTGAACCGGGTGGCGATCCAGTGCTCGTCGTCGGCGTGGGTCTTCTTCGAGTACTCGAGGTGGTTGGAGATGTGACCGCAGGCGTCGAGCAAGGTGTTCACCTGCTCGTTCCACTTCTCGGCGAGCGTGGTCAGCGCCGGGCCGAGCGCGAAGTCCTGCTTCATCGCGGTGCCGGCGTCCTGCGTGCTGGACTTGGCGTGGTCGCCGTCGGTGTCCAGCCGCTGGTGGAGCTTGAAGGCCGCGTCGCCGACGGCCGCGAGGTCGGACTGCTCGACCCTGAGGTTGCCGCCCTGCCCCGCTCCCCCGCCGCCTCCGCCGTCCAGCTGGTTCAGACGCGTCGCCGTCCGCCCCTCCTGTGCCGCCGTCCTGATGCCGGCCCACTCGTCGTCGAACGACAAATCGACACCCCCGTGTCTGATCGGAAAGAGCTGCCCCGGCGCGTCACACCGCCCGTACGGCTCGGGGCAGGTGCGGCCTCGGGGCCGGGCCGACCGCTCCCGTCCGCGGGCGGCCGCACCCGGGATCAGCCTTTCCGATCATGGTCGGGGGGTTCCATAGGTGCTGACACCCATCTTTCGCGCGGTCCTACGGCGTCAGCCGCCGGTACGCGGCGCGTGCGTGGACGAGACGGGCCAGGACGGTTCCGGCGGTCGCGGCGGCGAGCAGGCAGGCGATGCGCGCGATGTCGTACGAGGTCTCCCAGGTGATCTCGCCGATGGGTGCGGTGGCGAACCCGTTCAGCGCGAGCCAGCAGAGCAGCGCCGTGCCCGGTGCGGCGGCGAGACGGGCTCCGGTGCTCACCAGGGCCACGACGACGGAGATCGCCAAGAGGTCGACGGTGGGGTCCGAGTGGCCGTCGAGGAAGTTGAACGCGGTGACGAGCGCGAGGGCGACGACGGAGCTCACGGCCCACACCGAGGGGGTCGCCACAGCACTGGGCACCGGCCGGAGGCCCGAGCTGATCGGCTTCCATTCGAGCATGCTTCGTCTCCTCCACCTCACCCCGCCGTTGGGGCACCCGGAAATCATGCCTCACCGGGAGGGAGCCGCGTCCGGTCGGCCCGGGCCGACCGGACGCGGGGTGCGCCGGGGGGATCTGCGGTACGTGTCTCGTTCACGACGGGGCCGTGTGCGGTGTGTGGCCTGTTCGGTCGTTGTGCGGGGCTCTGCCCGCGCCCGAGACTGATGTGTGCGAACGGGAACACAGGAACGGCACGTCCGGTGAAACGGATCCACTTCACCGACCAGGACCTGATGCGGGTCCGGGTCGCCGGGGGCATCGGGGCGGCCGCGGAGACCCTCGACAGCCTCAGACTGCTGCACGGCCGTGGCGCCGGGCTCGGCTTCCGCCGCTGGCAGGTCGCGGTCCGCGGGCGCGTGGACGAGCGCGCGCGTCCCCTTCTCGCGCTGCTGCCGTCCCTGGGGCCGCAGGTGGACGTGTGGAGCCTGGCCGGGGACTCGATGTCCATCGAGGAGGCGGTGGACCGTCTGCTCGGTGCTCCTCGGGACCTGCTCCGCGTCGAGTTCGAGAACATCCGCTTCCGGCGCGCGGACCGTGCCTGGGCCCGGAATCTGGTGGACGGCGACCGTGAGGCCTGGCTCCAGGTCACCGCGGCCCTCCGGGCCTGCCACGGCGTGACGGTGGCCCCATACGCAGGCGGGATACGCGCACATCTCGCCGAGGTCCGTGGTGCGTATGCGAACGCTATGGCCGAAGGCGGAGTCGAGCGTCTGCTGGGGCAGGTGTGCGGGCCGCTGCTGCGCTGGAGGCCCCCGGTCCTCGAACTGGAGCATCCGCGGGACGCGGACATCCGGCTCGACGGGCGCGGGCTGGTCATCGCCCCCACGGTGTTCTCCTCCGGGGGCGCGGAGCTGATGGTGCCCGTGCTCGATCCGGCCGAGCCGCCCGTCCTCGCCGTTCCCACCGTGTCCGCCGCCCTGGTGGGCGGCACGCTGTGGGACGGCGGCGGTGACGCCTCCGCCGGTCAGGCGCTGGAGGACCTGCTGGGCCGGACGCGGGCGGCGATCCTGGAGTCGGTGGCCGTCGGGCGCAGCACCACGGATCTGGCCCGTCGGCTGGGCATCGCACCGGCGACGGTGAGCCACCACACGTCCGTGCTCCGCAACGCCGGCCTGGTCACCACCCGGCGGGAGGGCAAGGCGGTCCTGCACACCGTGACCTCGATGGGCATGGCCCTGCTGGAGCCGGGCTCGCGCCCCGTGCGGTGACCGGTCGCCCGGGGCCGGGCACCACGACGCACCGCGACGCAGCGCGGCGGATGAGGTCGGCGGGCCACTCCCATGCTTTCGACCAGGCTCGAATACATGGCCCCTCCACCTTTCGCGTCCCTACGGTGAGCCGCGTCAACGGGCCACGCCACGAGTCGACCGGCGTGCCGCAGAGCCCGGTTGACGAGGAGCCGCCGGCGTCTTTCGCGGCGGCATGACGAGAGGACGAAGAGAGATGCGTTCGCATTCCTTCCACCAGGGGGCCCTCGCGCTGCTCACGGCGGCCGGATTCCTCGCCGTGGGCACCGGTGCGGTGTCGGCGCAGCCGGTGGCCCGGCCGGCCGCTCACGCGCCTTCGACGGCCGCGGCCGAGGCCGTACGGGCCACGGGTCCGTCGTCCGGGGCCCTCGGGACGACGGGGTCGTCGGCCGCGGTCCCGGGGGCGGCCGACGTGGTCCAGACGTTCGCGAACATGGCCACGGGGTCCTGCCTCGACGACAGCCACCAGTTCGGCCTGCGCGGTTACGGCTGCAACGGCGGCGTCTACCAGAAGTGGAACGTGCACGTGTGGGGTGACGCCACCCGCCAGCTGCGGAACCTCGCGACCAACGAGTGCCTGTTCGACGACGGCTACACGCTGGACACGCGGGCCTGCAACTCCTCGCGCGAGCAGAGCTGGTTCGCGCACAAGAGCGGCGACCGGGTGACGTTCGAGAGCCAGGCCACGGGCGAGTGCCTGGACGACAGCCAGTTCGGGCTGCGGACGATCCCGTGCTCGTACAACCGCAACCAGACCTGGCGCTGAGCCGCGGCGGTCCGGCGGGCCTCCACCGGCGCCCGCGCCCGCCGTCCGCGAGCACGTCAGGCGACCGGCGGCCACACCGATGACCGGCGAACACGCCCGTGACCGGCCCTCTCCCCGGCGGAACGCGCCGGGGAGAGGGCCGGTCTCAGGTGCGGTGACCGCGTGTCGGCGCGGGGCGGGATCGGGTCAGAACTGCAGCGACCAGGCGTTGATGTAGCCGGTGTCGTTGACCCAGTTGTCGGTGGCGCGGAGCTTCCAGGAGCCGTTGGCCGCTTCGCCGGAGGCGTTGACGGTGAAGGTGCCCTGGATGTTGTCGGCGCTGTCGGAGGAGTTGTAGTCCTTCAGGAGGAACGCGGTGCCGTCGGGGGCGACCAGTTCGAGCCGCACGTCGCCGCGGTAGGTGTGGCGGACGTCGACGGTGACGGACAGGTTCGAGGGGGCGTTGCCGGTGACCCCGGAGACCGCGACGGGAGACTCCACCGTGGCGTTGTCACGGATCTGGTAGTCGTCGGTGTTCTCGAACTTCTTCCCGCCGGGCGGCGGGGTGGTGTCACCGGCACCGGTGTACAGGAGCTTGTTCGGGGAGCCGGTGCGGGCGTCGGTGACCTTGTCCGGGGTGGCGTCGGCGACGAGCCTGTCGCGGACCTGGGCCGGGGTCCAGGTGGGGTTGGCGGCGAGCAGCAGGGCCGCCGCGCCCGCGACGTGCGGGGCCGCCATGGAGGTGCCGCTCATCGTCTGGGAGGCGGTGTCACCGGAGTTGGACGAGGAGACGATGCTGTCGCCGGGGGCGAAGACGTCCAGGCAGGAGCCGTAGTTGGAACCCTGGCCGTTGGACCAGCCGGTGGCGCGGGCGTCGCGGCTGTTGGTGGCGCCGACGGTGATGGCCGAGGGGGTGGAGGACGGGGAGTAGGAGCAGGAGTCGGCGTTGTTGTTGCCGGCCGCGACGACCCAGGTGACCCCGGAGGATATGGAGGCCGCCACGGCGTCGTTCACCGACTGGGTCTTGCCGCCGCCGATGCTCATGTTGGCCACGGCCGGCTTGACCGCGTTCTTGGTGACCCAGTCGATGCCGGCGAGGACCGGGGCCCAGGTGTCGCCCGAGGTGCCCTGACAGTTCAGCACGCGGACGCCGATCAGCTTGACGCCCTTGGCGACACCGTAGGAGGCGCCCCCGACGGTGCCCGCGACGTGGGTGCCGTGGCCCTGGCAGTCGGAGGCGTTGGAGTCGTTGTCGATGAAGTCGTAGCCGCTGACGGCGCGGTTGCCGAAGTCGCGGTGGCTCATGCGGATGCCGGTGTCCACGATGTACGCGTTCACGTTGGCCGCGGTGGTCCCGTAGGTGTAGCTCTTGTCGACGGGCAGGTTGCGCTGGTCGACGCGGTCCAGGCCCCACGAGGGCGGCGAGGGCTGTGTGTCGACCGCGTACGCCACCGCGTCGGCCTCCACCCGGGCCACGGTGGGGTCGGCGGCAAGTTCCCGCGCCTCGCTCTCCGTCATGCGCACCGCGAACCCGCGCAGGGCGGCGGTGTACGTGTAACGCAGACTGCCCGCGTGCCGCTGGGCCAGTGCCTTCGCGGAGGCGGGTACGTCGGCCCGGGCGACGGAGTCCTTGAAGGTGACGATGTAGGAGCCCTGGACGGCGCCGGGGCGGTCCGCGCCGACGATGCGGCCTTCGCCGCCGCCGGGCGGCGTCGGCGCCGCCGTCGCGGCGGTGGCCGCGGAGGCCACGGCGAGCAGGGCGGCACTGGTACTGATGGCGAGCAGGCGCCGGAGGGCGCGAGCGTCGAACTCCATGAGTGCTTCCTTCGTGGGAGGTGTCCGGACCCGGCTGGGCGTCCGGAGGGCGGCATCCGTCACGCCGGTGGGTCCGGGCGCGCTCCGTCGAGGGGTGGGGAGGGCGCGCCCGGAGGGGCCGCCGCACGGCCGGGACGTCGATCCTGGTCGGGATCATGACAATCAGCGGTCGGTGGCGGTGGTACGGGCGCCTCTGATGGCGGCGCCCGGGCGACGGGACGGGGTGACGTGTCGCACGGAGCGGGCTCCGCTCCGCACTGGTCCGGCCGCGCCGTTCGGCTGGGTGGGGTGCTGCCACCCCGTGCCGCCGCCGGTTGGGGACCGGGGTGGACGGGGCCGGTGCGACCGGACCGCCCAGAGCTTCGGCCACCGGGAGGGAGCCCAGCAATCCGTAGCGCTACCCAAAGAGTGGCGAGGGCGACGCCGAGGAGCGGTGGGGGCGACGCCGACGCGTGACGGCCGGCGGCGACGCGGCCGGTCCGTGGAATTCCGTGGGTAGCCACCCCCTATTGCGACGGCGGCCCCGCTGCGGGTAGACCACGTCCAGCGAGACCCACCTGCCCGGGCGGGCGGCTCGGCGGCGGCCCCGGTCGGGGCGCGCGCGGAGACCGGTTCGACAGGGCCGCCACGACCTTCGACGCGGCCTCCGGGCATGTGGCCGGCGAAAGGCGGAGCCGTGGAGAGACGTCCCATCGACACCCCACACGGCGAAGCACGGCCCGAGGGGGGCGGGTTCGTCGGACGCGAGCAGGAGGCACGACGGCTGCGGGAGGCCCTGCGCGCGGGGCGGGGCATCGTGGTCGTCCGGGGTGACGCCGGGTCGGGGACGTCGCGGCTCGTCGACGAGGTGCTCGGCGCGGCGGAGTTCGCGGAGTGGACGCAGCTGCGCGGGACGTGCTGGGACGACGCGGCCCCGGTGCCGTTCGAGGCGGTGACCTCGGCCCTCGCGGGCCTGCCGTACCGGCCGGGCCCTCCGGAGCCGTTGCCGTCGGTCGCCGGGGTCGTGGGTCTCCTCGTCCCCGAGCTGGTCGACCGGCTGCCGCGGCCGCCCGTGTCCGCGGCGGATCCGGAGGTACGGCGGGGGCTGCTGCCCCGCGCGGTGAGGGCCCTGCTCGCCTCGCTCGGCGACGCCGTGCTGGTCCTGGAGGACGTCCACCACGCCGACCCGGCGACCCTCGGGCTGCTCGGCCACCTGACGCACGCGATGCCGCCCGGTCTGCGGCTGGTCGTCACGGAGGACGCGGCCCCGGGGCTCCCGGTCCTCGGCGTCCGCGCCGCGGGAGGAGCGCACTGCGAGGAGATCCGCGTCCACCCCTGGACGGCGGCGGACACCGAGGAGTTCGTCCGCCGGTGGGCGGCCCGGCGGTCATCGGTGCGCGCCGAGGAACTGCCGGAGCTCGCGACCTTGGTGCACGGGCTCTCCGGCGGCCTGCCCGGAGCCGTCGGAGCACTCCTGGGGGATGCGGCCGGACTGCCGGGCGCGGACGCGCCCGAGGCCGCGGACCACGGCGGGATCCTGGACGCCGTACGGGAGGCGGGGGTACCCGGGCGCGTGGGCCGGGAGTTCGCCCGGCGGTGCGCGCCGCTCACGGAGGACGCGCGGCGGATCGTCGCCGCGGCGGCCGTCCTCGGCCGGCCTGTCGGCCTCGACGTGCTCGCCGACGTCGCGGAGTGCGCACCGGAACGGGCGGAGGCGGCCGTCGACGCGTGCGTACGGCGGTCGGTGCTGCGGACGGAGGGGCCGCGCCTGTCCTTCCGTAGTCCGCTGGACCGTCGGGCCGCGCTCGCCCGGGTACCCGGGCCCCGCGCGGCGCGGCTCAGCCTGCGCGCGGCCCGGGCCCTGCACCGCGGTGGAGACGGGCCGCTGCCGCTGGTCGACCTCGCCCGGCTGTACGCCGCGGCCGGACGCGTCCAGGACGGCGTGCGGTGCCTGGTGGCCGCCGCCGACCGCGCGGCCTCCACCGGCGACTACGCCACCGCCACCCGTCTCTACGCCCGGGCCGTCACGGAGGACCCGGGCGCGGCGGGGCGGGTGCGGACCGCCGCGAAACTGGCCCGCACCGCGCAACTGGCCCGCGCCGGCGCGCAGGTGGTCGCCGCCGTGCGCACCGTCCTCGACGAGGACGATCCGCCGCCGCGCCTGCGCGGTGAGATCCGGCTCCATCTGAGCGTGGTCCTGCGCAACCAGAGCGGAGGAGCGCTGGACAGCCTCGAAGAGGTCGCCCGCGCCATCCCCGACCTGGAGGCGTCCGATCCGCAGACCGCCGCGCGGGCCATGGCCGTCGCCGCCATCCCCTCCATCCAGGGCTGGCCCCTCGACCGGCACCGGCACTGGCTGGACCGCGGCGACGCGCTCGCGGAGCAGGTGGCCGACCCCGTCGCCCGGGCCGCCATCGCGGCCAACCGGGCCACCGCGCTGATGCTCGTGGGCGACCCGCGCGCCTGGCGCGCCGCCGAGGCGCTGCGCGGCCCGGCCGCGTCCGCGATGGAGACCGCGCACCACGCCCGGGGCTGGACCAACCTGGCGCACGCCGCCAGCGCCCTCGGATACGGCACGCGCGGCCGGGACTTCCTCGACCGGGCCGTCGGCCGGCTCGCCGACTCCAGCAGCCCCTACCTGGAGGGACTCGTCGAGACCGCCCGCCTGGTGCTCGCCTGGCACGGCGGCGACTGGGACGGGCTGCACACGGCCGCCGACCGCACCACCCGGCAGCTCCAGGAGATCCCCGACCTCACTTCCGAGGCCATGCTCGTCCGGGGACTGGTCGCGCTGCACGCCCTCGGCGACGTGCCCCGGGCCCGCCACGACCTCGCCCGGGCCGCCCGCACCGCCTGCTACGACACCGGCTTCATCCTCACCGCGTCGGCCGCCGCCACGGCCCGCATCCATCTGGAGGCCGGGCGCCCCGAGCAGGCCTGCGAGGCCGTGGAGGACGTCCTGAGCCGGATCGAACGGACCCGGGGCTGGGTGTGGGCCGGCGAGGTGCTGCCCGTCGCCGTGGAGGCCCTCCGCGAGAGCGGCCGTGACGCGAGGGCCCGGCAGCTCGTCGCCGACTTCGCCGCCGGGTCCGCGACCGCCGACGCACCCGCGGCGCGGGCGGCCCTGGCCGTGTGCAGGGCGCTGCTCGCGGAGGCGGCGGACCGTCCGGACGAGGCGGTCGGCCTGCTGGCGGACGCGGAGGCACGGTGGCGGCGGCTCGGCCGCCCGCTCGACGCGGCCCGCGCGGCGGAGGCCAGGGGCCGGTGCCTGCTGGGCCTGCACGGGGAGACGGCGGCCCGGGAGGTGCAGGACGTGGTCGAGGTCTACCGGCGGCTGGGCGCCCGCTGGGACGTCGCCCGCTGCCAACGGCTGCTGCGGCGCCACGCCATCGTCACCACGCACCGCCGGGGCCGGCTCGGCTACGGCGACCGGTTGTCGCCGCGCGAGGAGGAGGTGGCCCGCCTCGTCGTCCGCGGGCGCGCCAACCGGGACATCGCGGAGAGCCTGGTGCTGTCCACGCGCACCGTGGAGCACCACGTGGCGCGCATCATGCGGAAGCAGAACGCCTCGTCGCGGGCCGACATCGCCCTGCCGCCGGCGCGGGAGACGGACCCGGTGCCGAGTCCCGTTCCCCCGTACGGCGGCGGCGTCGGCACGTGACCGCGCGGGCGGAGCGGGCCTCGCGGCGGGACCGCCCCGTCGCGGCTCGGTCCGTGCTCCCCCGGTCCGGCGTGTCCCCGCTCGCGCCACCCCCTGCCTCTGCCCCCGTCCGCCGTCTCCGTCACCAGGAGTCCGGTCAGGCTGTCTTTCCGTCACCTGAACGGCCCACCAGGACCTAGAGTGTGCGCGTGACCGAGCACAACCACGAACTCATCGCCGGCCGGTACCAACTGGTCGAACTCATCGGCCAGGGCGGCATGGGCCGGGTGTGGCGTGGCCTCGACCAGCAGCTCTTCGGACGCGAGGTCGCCGTCAAGGAGATCCTCTTCCCGCCCGGCATGAGCGACGACGACCGTGCGGCGCTGCTCCGGCGGTTCACCGGCGAGGCCCGCGCGGCGGTCACTCTCAGCCACCCGGGCGTCATCACCGTCCATGACGTCGTGGAGCACCGGGGCGCCCCGGTCATCGTCATGGAGCTGGTGCGGGGCAGGTCGCTGGCCGCCGCGATCCGCAGCGAGGGCCGACTGCCCGTACGGCGGGTGGCCGAGATCGGCGCGGCCGTCCTGGACGCGCTGACCGAGGCGCACACGGCCCGGATCGTGCACCGCGACATCAAGCCGGACAACGTGCTGCTGGCCAAGGACCGTGTCGTCCTCACCGACTTCGGCATCGCCCACCTCGCCGACGCCACGACCAAGCTGAGCCACAGCGGCATGGTCATCGGCACCCCGCAGTACATGCCGCCGGAGCAGCTGGACGGCAAGCGCCCGACCGCGGCCAACGACCTGTGGGCACTCGGCGCCACCCTGTACCACGCCGTCGAGGGGCACCCGCCGTTCGAGGCGGAAGGTCTCCACGCCCTCGCCGTGGCCGTGTTCACGCGTCCGCACCGGCCGCCCGTCCACGCCGGCCCGCTGGCCCCCGTACTGGACGCCCTCCTCACCAAGGACCCGGGCGAGCGGGTGGGCGCCGCGGAGGCGGCCGAGATGCTGGGGGCCGTACTGGCGGGCACTGCGCCGGGCGCGGACGCGTCGCACGGAGACGGCCGGGCAGGGGCGCCGGAGCAGGACGGCGGGCGCGGTCCGGTGTCCGGTCCGGTGTCCGGTCCGCGGTCGGCCCCGGACGCGGTGGCGGGGCGTTCCCCCTCCGAGGAGCAGGCTTCCGCACCGACGATGCCGAAGCGGCTGCCCTCGTCGACGCCGTCCGTACCGACCCCCACGGTCGCCGACTCCGCCGGGTCCGCCGCCGAACCGGCGCCCCGGCCCACCCCGGAGCGGCCGAAGGCCCCGCCGGTCCCCGCGCCGACGGACGGGCCGTCGCCGACCGTCGGCACGACGGCACGGCCGGAGGACGGGTTCGGGGCGGCCGTGGGACGGCGGAGCCTCACCCGGCGCGCCACGGTCCTGGGCACGTCCCTCGCCGTGCTCGCGGCGGGATCCCTCCTGACCTGGTCCCTCACCCGTGACGACGACACACCGGGCGGCGGGACGGGCGGCAGCGGTCCGGCCGCCTCCTCCGTCACGGTGCGGATCGGCGTGGACGCGCCGCTCAGCGGCGGGCTCGCGGCGATGGGCGCCGGGGTCAGGAACTCCGCCGAACTGGCCGTCAGGACGGCCAACGAGAACGGCCACGTCCCCGGTGTGACCTTCGAGATCACCGCCGTCGACGACGCGGCCGACCCCGCCAAGGGCGCGGCCAACGCCGCCCGGTTGGTCGACGACGACCAGCTGGTCGGGGTCGTCGGGCCGGTCAGCTCGGGGGTCGCGGCCACCCTGGTGCCGGCCCTGTCGCGCGCGGGCGTCGTCAACGTGTCGCCGGCCAACACCAACCCGGCCCTCACCCTGGGCACCGGCTGGGCCTCGGGCACCCGCGCCCGTCCGTACCCCACGTACTTCCGCACGATCGGGACGGATGTCGACCAGGGGCCGTTCGCCGCCCGGCACCTGCACGGCACCGGGAAGACCAAGGTGTACGTGGTCGACGACGCGAGCGCCCACGGGACCACGCTCACCTCCGGCTTCACGGCGGAGTGGCGGAGGCTCGGCGGGACGGTCGTCGGCACCGAGCAGGTGGACCCCGCGGAACGCGACTTCGCGGGACTCGCCCTCAGAGTGCGGTCGTCGGGGGCCGAAGCCGTGTACTTCGGCGGGTTCTACGACGCCGCCGCGCCCCTGTCCCGGCAGCTCCGGCAGGCCGGGGTGACGGCGCCCCTGATGGGTGGGGACGGCGTCTTCGACCAGCAGTACCTCACGGACAACCCGCAGGCCGACGGTGACCTCGCGACCCAGATCGGCGCCCCCGCCACGGAGTCGGCGGCCGGACGCGACTACCTCGACCGCTACCGGAAGGCGGGCTACTCCCAGCCGCCCGGCTGGTACGGCCCCTACGCCTACGACGCGACCTGGGCCGTCATCGAGGCGGTGAAGGCCGTCGCCGCGACCCACGAGGGGAAGCTCGCCGCCGACACCAGGAAGGAGCTGCCACGGGCCGTCGGCCGGCTCTCCTTCAGCGGCGTCACCGGACCGGTGGCCTTCGACGGATTCGGCGACGCCGTGAACCGGCCGCTGACGGTGTACCGGGCGGACGGCGGCAGCTGGAAGGCCGTGACGACCGGTCCCGCCGCCCCCTGAGACAGCCCCCGGCGGAGGACGGCCGGGCCGGTACGACGACGAGGCGAGAACGACGAAGGGCCCGGACCGCGCCGTGCGGTCCGGGCCCTTCCCTCTGCGATGCCACCCCGTGGCTCCGGCGCCGTCAGCCCGCGGCGGTGTCGCCGGACGTCTGCTCGGCCTCCTCGGCGGCGCGCGCCTTCTCCCGCATCTTGCGCACCAGCTCCGCCTTCTGGTCGGCGGCGACCCGGCGGTCCTGGTTGCGGTGCGGACCGTTGTTCTGCCGCTCGGAGCGGGACAGCTTCTTGCGCTGGCCGCCGCCCTGGCCCACGGGGTTGTTGATGTTCTTGCTGTCGGTCACGGGTTCTCCCGTTGGTGAGGTGGTCTGCGGATGCGCCGATGGGGGACGGACCGCGGCGCCGGAGGCCGTGAGGAGGGGCCCGTCACGCTCTCACCCGTGCATCGCCGTCCGAAAGCCCCTGGCCATGACGTTACCCGGTCCCACCGACGCCGCGGCGTCCGCGTCACCCTGACCACCCCGGGCCCCAGGGTGACGTCGATGAACGGGGTCGTGCGGCGCACTGCCGGGGGGCGTGTGGCGGCCGCCGGTCGAGTCCCGTCCATCACCCTGGAGTAGAGGTCGACAGTCTGCGGTCCGTGTGTCGACCTGACCTTCACGGCGCGGCCGCCGCGTGCCGCGTCAGGAACGGGACCAGGGGCGGCGGCGGGTGGAGTGGTGGGAGCCGCCGGCTCCGACGCCCGAGAGGTGCAGGGCCAGGGCGATGAGTCCGAGGAGCATCACGTTGGCCGAGGTGAAGACGTCGTTGGTGCCGATGTCCGCGGCGTTGATCAGAAACGAGACGAAGAACAGGACGGCGGCTGCTATGCCGAGCATGGCGGGGCTCCTTTCGAGAGGTGTCGTCCGTATGCCCCCGCCCCTCCGCGGCACACCGGGGTGCACGGGACGGCCGCCGGGCGTCGTTCGCCCGGCGGCCGGCGGCCACGACCGCGGTGCCTCAGGGACGGGTGCCGCTCGGCAGGAAGACCAGGCCTGTCGGCGTGCTCAGGCCGGTGGCCGGGAGGGTCGTCTGGCCGCCGCCCGTCTCCTGGACGCGGACCACCCGGTTGTTGAAGCCGTCCGCGACGTACAGGCCGCCGCAGCCGTCCAGCGCGAGGCCGAGGGGGTCGCTGAGTCCGTCGACGGCGACGGTGGTCTGTCCCCCGCCCGCCGCGATCCTCACCACCCGGTTGTTCCCGCTGTCCGACACGTACAGGTCCCCGGCGGCGCCGAGCGCCAGGCCGGTCGGCTGGGAGAGGCCGACCGTGGGCACCGTCGACTGTCCGCTTCCATCGGCGGCGACCCTCACGACGCGGTCGTTGACGAAGTCGGAGACGTACAGGTTCCCGGCGGCGTCCAGCGCGAGCCCCCAGGGGTGCAGCAGCCCGTCGGTCGGTACGGTCGTCTGGACGCCGCCCGCCGACACCTTCACGACCCGGTCGTTGAAGCTGTCGGCGACGTAGAGGGTTCCGGCCGGGTCGAGGGCGAGCCCCAGGGGGCGCGACAGGCCGTCGGTGGGAACGGTGGACTGGGCGCCGTCGGCCGTCCTCACCACGACGCGGTTGTTCCCGGTGTCCGACACGTAGAGGCGGCCCGCCGCGTCCGCGGCCAGGCCCGTCGGCCGGACGAGTCCGTCGAAGGGGACGGTCGCCTGCCCGCCGCCGCTCGTGGACAGGGAGACGACCCTGTTGTCACCGTAGTCCGACACGTACAGGGGGCCGTGCGCGGAGGGCCGACCGTCCCCCGGCGGGGTCGCGCCCGCCGGGGTCGGGGGAAGCGCGCACAGCGCGACGAGACCGACCGCGGTGGCCAGTCGGCGGGCCCACCGGTGCCTCGTACGACCCTGCGGGGGCACGGACGCCATCCTTGCGGACCGGGCCGGGGTACCTGGCATGACTCTCCCTCGGGTGCGAGCGGCCCGCCCAGTGCCGAGCCTGCCCCCGACCCTAGGAACGGGCCCCCACCCGTCCGGGAACCACGCCGCCCACCGGCCCGCGGGCCACTCCAACGCCCCGGACACCCGCGACGCCGGCCGTCGCCGACGACCGGGACCGGTCCGCCACGGTGTCAGAGCATGCGACGGAGCAGCCGGTCCCGGTCGAGGAGCTGGTGCTTGAGGACGAGTCCGACGTGGACGGCGATCGCGGTGAGCAGCAGCACCTGCGCGGTGACGTGCACCCCCAGCAGGTCGTCGTCGTCCGAGGCGAGCAGGACCAGGCCGGTGACCGGGACGACGAAGGTGAGCGCGTAGAGCAGTACTTCCGTGGAGTGGGCCAGCCGGCGCTCGGCCCGCGTGAGGGTGGGCGCCCAGGGCGGCAGACCGGTGTGGCGGCGCCACAGAAGTCGCGCCACCCCCAGGAGGATGATGGCGGCGCCCAGCAGGACGTGGGTCGTCAGCAGCGCGTCGTCGCCGAAGGCCTCGTACCCTCCGCCACGGCCCCGGCCCCGGCCGGACTCACCCCCGCGGCCCCGACCGCGCCCGCGCCCGGACTCCGAGGCGTCCAGGGCCCAGCCCACGACGAACTGCGCGCCGAGCGCGGCGGCGGCAGCCCAGTGGAGGGCCTTCGTGAGGGGCCGATAGCCGGCGTTCCTGTCCATGCCCCCATCACAGCCCACCGCGCCCCCGCCGCACCGCTGCCACGCGCCACTCCCCAGGCGGCCCCTCCGCCGGCCCTGCCACCCGTCGCGGCTGGTTGATCCTTTCGCGGCGGGGTAGCCAAGCCCCATGGCCCTCGACAACACCTCCACCACCACGGTGACCGGATACGTCCAGCCCGAGATCGACGTCCCGGCGCTCTCCGCCGTTCTCGACGGCGAGTACGCCGGGATCCGCGGCCTCGTACGCACCAACCTGTCCCGGTACGCCTCCGTCCTCGAGGACGCCGAGGAACTCGGCATCGACGCGTTCCGCGAACGGGTGCGCGAGGTGGTGGTCGAGATGGCCGCGACCGGGCAGACCGGCATGGGCTTCCCGGCCGCCTACGGCGGTGGCGGCGACGTCGGCGCCTCGATCGCCGCGTTCGAGACGCTGGCCTTCGGTGATCTCTCGGTCCTGGTGAAGGTCGGCGTGCAGTTCGGCCTGTTCGGCGGCGCGATCCTGCACCTCGGCACCGAGCGCCACCACGACGCCTATCTGCCCCGGCTGATCACGGGCGAACTGATGGGCTCCTTCGCGATGACGGAGACGGGGCACGGCTCCAACGTCCAGGCCCTCGGCACCGTCGCCCGCTACGACGCCGCGCGCCGGGAGTTCGTCATCACCACGCCCGGCGACGAGGCGCGCAAGGACTACATCGGCAACGCGGCCCGGCACGCCGAGCTGGCGGTCGTCTTCGCCCAGCTGGAGGTGGCCGGCGATTCCCACGGCGTGCACGCCTTCGTCGTGCCCGTCCGGGTCGGCGGCGAGCCCGCGCCCGGCGTCCGCATCGAGGACGACGGCCGCAAGATGGGGCTCAACGGCGTGGACAACGGCCGGATCCGGTTCGACGACGTGCGGGTGCCGCGCGAGGCGCTCCTCAACAGGTTCGCCGACGTCAGCCCGGAGGGCGTCTACGAGAGCTCGATCGACAACCCCCACCGCCGCTTCTTCACGATGCTCGGCACGCTGGTGCAGGGCCGGGTCAGCGTCGGCGGCGCCGGCATCGGCGTCTCCAAGGTCGCCCTGGCGGTCGCCACCAAGTACGCCGTGCGGCGGCGGCAGTTCTCCGCGGCCGCGGACGCCGGGGAGCAGGTGCTGCTCGACTACGGCCTGCACCAGCGCCGCCTGCTGCCGCTGATCGCCCGGACGTACGCGCTGCACTTCGCCCAGGACGTGGTCCGCTCACAGCTGCACGACGTCTTCTCCGGCGTCTCCGACGACCCCGAGGAGCGGCGCCGGCTCGAATCCCGCGCGGCCGGGCTCAAGGCGCTCGCGACCTGGCACGCCACCGGGGTCGTCCAGGAGTGCCGCGAGGCCTGCGGCGGCGCGGGCTACCTGGCGGTGAACCGGTTCGCCGCGCTCAAGGCCGACAGCGACGTCTTCACCACCTTCGAGGGCGACAACCACGTCCTCCTGCAGCTCGTCGCCAAGGGGCTGCTCACCGATCAGGCGAGCGCGTTCGAGGACCTCGACCAGGCGGGCGTGGTCCGCTTCGTCACCGGCCTCGCCGTCGAGACCGTCCTGGAACGGGCCTCCGTCCACAAGCTGCTCGAACGCGTACGCGACCTGCTGCCCGGCGACGACGCATGGGACCGGGAGGCCGGTCTGCTCGACTCCGACTACCAGCTCGCCATGGTCCGCTTCCGGGAGGAGCACATGCTGGCCGGCCTGGCCCGCCGGATCAAGAGCGGGACCGACCAGAAGCGCGACCCGGGCACGGTCTTCTCCCAGGTGCAGGACCACGTCGTCGCGCTCGCCCGCGCCCATGTGGAGCGGCTGGTGACGGAGGCGTTCGTCGAGAAGGTGCGCGCGATGCCCGAGGGCGGCGAGAAGGCCGCGCTGGCCCTGCTGTGCGACCTGTTCGCCCTGTCGACGATCGAGGCGGACCGGGCCTGGTTCATGGAGCACGGCCGGCTGACCGTGCAGCGTTCGAAGGCGATCAGCCGCGAGGTGAACGACCTGTGCCGCAAGGTCCGGCCGCTCGCGGTCGACCTGGTCGACGCCTGGGGCATCCCGCCCGAGATGCTGCGCGCCCCGGACCTCGTGGGCTGACCGGGCGGGCCGGCCGGTTCCGCTCCCGCGGTGCCGCCGGCCGGTTCACCCGCCGCCGAGGACGCGGACGGCGTCCACGATCAGGTTCCAGAAGCGGTCCGCGTCGACCTCCATGCCGACCTCGACGTCGGCGGGAGCGCCGGTCACGCCGTGCAGGTCCACCACCGTCGCGCCGCGGGTGTGGGTGCCGGTCAGCTCCACCGTGACCGCGGCGCGTACGAGGCTCACCAGCGACGGGTCGATCAGGTGGGCGACGGTGAGCGGATCGTGCAGCGGGGGCGCGTCGAATCCGTAGACCTCGCGGTAGGTGGAGGCGAAGTAGGTGAGCAGGTCGACGCAGAGCCCGCTCAGCGGGGTGCCGAGCGCGGCGATGCGGTCGACGACCTCGGGGGTGGCCCGCACCTGGTGGGTGGCGTTGAGACCGAACATGGTCACCGGCACCCCGCTGCGGAGGACGATGTCCGCGGCCTCGGGGTCGCACAGGATGTTGAACTCGGCGGCGGGCGTGGCGTTGCCGCGGTCCGTCGAGCCGCCCATCAGCACGATCCGGTCGATCCGGGACGCGAGCTCGGGGTGGGCGAGGAGGAGTACGGCGATGTTGGTGAGCGGGCCGGTCGGCACGAGCGTCACCGGGACCGGATGCGCGAGCAGCGTGTCCCGGACGAGGGCGAGTGCGCCCCGCGGGTCCTCCGGTACCTCGGGCGCGCCCGTTCCGAAGCCGGGACCGTCCAGGCCGGAGTCGCCGTGGATGTTCCCCGCGGTGCGGGGCGGCCCGTGCAGCGGTCGGGCCCGGCCCGCGGCGATCGGTACGCCGCGGATACCGGCCACCGAGCACACCCGGCGGGCGTTGAGCGTGGTCTTCTCCAGGGTCTGGTTGCCCGCGACGGTCGTGATGGCGAGCAGCTCGACGGCGGGGTGCGCGGCCGCCAGAAGGATGGCGAAGGCGTCGTCGTGACCGGGATCGCAGTCGAGGATCACGGGGATGGGCATGGTGTCACCGTCCCATACGGGGGCAGTCGCGCGAAGGGGGCGCGGCCGATGTGAAGGAGCACCTCGGGATGGCGGTGGCGCGGGCGACGGCCGGGAGCGGCGTGCGGGCGCGGTGCGGGGCTCCGCGCGTACGACGGCCCGGCGTCGCCCCGGATCCTGGCCCGCCGTCCTTCAGTACCGTACGAAGACGTCGTTCTGTACCGCGAGAAGCACCGGAAGGGGATGCGTGATGGCCGGTCTGAGGCTGGGCCCGCTCCTGCGGCACGTGGACTGGGAGTCGGGCACGAGCGCGACCGTGTGGGTCGAGACCGACCGGGCGTGCACGGCGGAGGTCCGGTGCCCGGGCGGCGCCGGCGGCTCGGCCGCCACGTTCCGCGTCAACGGCCACCACTACGCGCTGGTCGTGGTCACCGGGCTCGCCCCGGGGTCCGCGACGACCTACGAGGTGCTGCTCGACGGCGAGCGGGTCTGGCCCCTCGCGGACTCGGTCCAGCCGCCCAGCACCATCCACACGCCGGCGGTCCCCTCGACGGGCGCGGTGGTGGCCTTCGGCTCGTGCCGGTGGGCGGCTCCCGCCGAGGGCCACGAGGATCCGGTGGGCCCCGACGTCCTCGACACCCTGTCCGCCCGCCTCTCCGCCGACCCGGAGTCCGGACGTCCCGACGTGCTCGTCCTCCTCGGGGACCAGGTGTACGCGGACGAGACGTCCGCCGAGACCCGCGCCTGGATCGCCCGGCACCGGGCGAGCGCCGGAACGGGCGCCTCGGCCCCGCCGGACCAGGTCGCCGACTACGAGGAGTACACCCGGCTCTACGACGAGTCCTGGGGCGACCCCGAACTGCGCTGGCTGCTGTCGACCGTGCCCAGCTGCATGGTCTTCGACGATCACGACGTCATCGACGACTGGAACACGAGCGCCGCCTGGGTCGCCGAGATGCGGGAGACACCCTGGTGGCACGAGCGGATCACCGGCGGCCTGATGTCGTACTGGGTCTACCAGCACCTCGGGAACCTCTCCCCCGCCGAGCTCGCCGAGGACGAGCTGTACGCGGCGGTGCTGGCGGCCGACGACGGCACGGCCGTTCTGCGCGCCTTCGCGGAACGGGCCGACGCCGACCCGGCCTCGGTGCGCTGGAGCTACCGCAGGGACTTCGGCCGGACCAGGCTGCTGATGGTCGACACGCGGGCGGCGCGGGTGCTGGAGGAACAGCACCGGGCGATGCTGGACGCGGAGGAGGCGGCCTGGCTGCGGGCGCAGGCCTTCGACGACCTGGACGGTGTCGACCACCTCCTGGTGGGGACCTCGCTGCCGTGGCTCCTGCCGCCGATGGTCCACTTCGCGGAGGGCTGGCACGCGGCGCTCTGCCGGGGCGAGCGCGGACCGCGCTGGGCACGCTTCGGCGAGTGGCTGCGCCGGCGGGCGGACCTGGAGCACTGGGCGGCGTTCACCGCGTCGTTCGCGAGGCTGACGGACACGCTCGCCGAGGTGGGGAGGGCGGAGGCGGCCCCGGCGACGGTAAGCGTGCTCTCCGGGGACGTGCACCACGCGTACGTGGCGGAGCCCGTATGGACCTCCGGTCCTCCGGTGCGCTCCCGTGTCTACCAGTTCACGTGCTCGCCGCTGCACAACTCGGTGCCCGCGCCCATGAGGGTCGCGTTCCGTTTCGGCTGGAGCCGGTTCGCCAAGCAGATCGGCCACCTCCTCGCCCGTCACGGGCGCGTCGCGAGGCCGGCGATCCGGTGGGAGCGCGACGGCGGGCCGTGGTTCGGCAACCAGTTGATGACGCTGACCCTGCGCGGCCGTACCGCGCGGCTGCGGTTGGAGAAGGCGTCGGCGGGCGCGAAGCGCGGGCGGCGCGGTACCGACCGGGCGGGAGCGCGGCTCACCGGGGTGCTCGACCGGCCGCTGACCGAGGGAGGTTGACCGTCCCGACGCCGTGGGCGAGGGCGGTCCGGCCTGCCCGAGGCGGGCCGGGCCGCGAGCCGTGGACGATCTGCGACCGAGATGTGGAGAAGTTCGGGACACGGCGTGAGTTTTCGGTCGGCGAATTCACCGTCACCGCTGTTCCACAAACGGTTGAAACCACTTGCGACTCATTAGTAACCAGCCTCTGAACAGCAGAAATGCCTTCTACCGAGCTGCGTTCGCGGGAATCCGCGGAATTCCGAGGGGCGGGGTATGGTCGGCCCCGTTCACCCGTACGCGTATTCGTCGAACGTTGTGAGCGAAGGAAATCGGGGCACATGCAGACCCCGGGGACGAAGACCGACCGAAGACGTTCGAGGCGAGGCAGACCGATGGAAGTTCCGACCACCCCGTCGGCCGCCGGGTACGGCTCCGATGCCGCTGCCGGCGGCCAGGACGGAGGATGGTTCGGACGCGGCCCGTCGGGTACGCAGGGGACCCGGAGCCCCGGTAACCCGGAGACGGACCGGACCCCGGCGACGCCGGGGCACCCGGCGGAACGCCCGACGGCCCCGACGCCGCCCCGTACCGCCGCCCCTGCGTCGGCCCCCGCTTCGGCACCCGCGTCGGCTTCCACTCCGGCATCCGCATCCGCATCGACTCCGTCCGCGACGGACCTGCTGCGCCGCACGATGGCGGAGATCGAGCCGATCGCCGACAAGGTGACCTCGTACTTCTACGCCCTGCTCTTCCTCCGCCACCCCGGCCTGCGGGACCTCTTCCCCGCCGCGATGGACACCCAGCGCGACCGGCTGTTCAAGGCCCTGCTCACCGCCGCGACCCACGCCGACGACCCGGTCACGCTGACCACGTACCTGACCCACCTCGGCCGCGGGCACCGGAAGTACGGCACCCTCCCCGAGCACTATCCGGCCGTCGGCGAGGCACTGATCGGCGCCCTCTCCCGGCACGCCCCGGAGACATGGGGCCCGAGAACCGAGGCCGCGTGGGTCGGCGCGTACACCACGATCTCCCAGATCATGATCGACGCGGCGACCGAGGACGAGCTCCGCGCGCCCGCCTGGTGGCAGGCGGAGGTGGTCGCCCACGTCATGCGGACGAAGGACATCGCGATCGTCACGGTCCGCCCCGACGGGCCGTACCCCTTCCTCGCCGGGCAGTACACGGCCCTGGAGACCCCCTGGTGGCCGCGGGTCTGGCGGCACTACTCCTTCGCCTCCGCTCCCCGCTCCGACGGACTGCTGTCCTTCCACGTGAAGGCCGTGCCGGCGGGCTGGGTCTCCAACGCCCTCGTCCACCGGGCGCGCCCCGGCGACGTCGTCCGGCTCGGTCCTCCCGCCGGTTCCATGACCGTGGACCACACGAGCGACAGCGGCCTGCTGTGCCTCGGCGGCGGCACCGGGATAGCGCCCATCAAGGCGCTGGTGGAGGACGTCGCGCAGCACGGGCGGCGCCGTTCCGTCGACGTGTTCTACGGCGCCCGCAGGAACCAGGGCCTCTACGACATCGACACGATGCTCCGGCTGCAGCAGTCGCACCCCTGGCTGTCGGTGCGCCCCGTCGTCGACGACGGGCCCGTCGGCCTGCTGTCGGGCGGCATCCCCGAGGCCGTGCGCGAGTTCGGCCCCTGGCACACGTACGACGCGTACCTCTCCGGCCCGCCCGGAATGATCCGCCGCAGCGTCGACACCCTCGTGGGCATCGGGGTGCCCACCCACCGCATACGGCACGACTCCATCGAAGAACTGGTCGGGGCAACGACGTGACACCCTCTGAACACGCCGCTCAGCAGGAACGGACGACCCTGCGGACCACGCGCCCGGGCAGTGACGGCGAACACCTCGTCCAGCAGCGCATGGGCACCACGGACCGCGCGGACCGCTTCTACGCCGACCAGGTCCTCGACCGGCTGAACCCGCGGATGCGCGCCTTCGTGAACCGGCAGGAGATGTTCTTCCTGGCCACCGCCGACCGGCACGGCGCCTGCGACAACACCTTCCGCGCGGGGCCGCCCGGTTTCCTCCACGTCCTAGACGAGGCGACGCTCGCCTACCCCGAGTACCGGGGCAACGGCGTCCATGCGAGCCTGGGCAACATCGAGGAGAACCCGCAGGTCGGCATCCTCATGGTCGACTTCCTCCGGGACCGCATCGGGCTCCACGTCAACGGCACCGCGCGAGGTCTGACGGACGACGAGATCCGCCGCGAGCACCCCTGGCTCCCGGTCGAGGAGGTACCGGGCCGGCGGGCGCTGGTGTGGGTGGTCATCACCGTCGAGGAGGCGTACATCCACTGCGCGAAGCACATCCCCCACCTCCAGAAGGCACCCGCACGCGGCCAGGGCCGCTCGTGGGGCACAGACGACGTCAAGCGCAAGGGCGGCGACTTCTTCGGCGCGGCCCTCGAAGCACCGGAACGCGGCCCGTATCTGCCCCCGCCCCGCCCGGACGCGGACGCGGCGACCTGGCGCGCGGAGGCGGAGCGGGTCCTGGCCCGGGCGGAACGGTACGGCCACGGCTCACCGGCACGCGTCACCGCCGGGACGGAGTCACCGCCGGAGGCGACACCGTTCAGGGGCTGGTTCAGCAGGAGCACTTCCGTCTGAGCCCCGACCGGCGTCGCCGAAGGTCCGGCTTCGGCGACGCCCGTCAGCCGGAGGCCGCTTCCGCGTGACGGCTCTGCATCGCGGCGATCACCCGCTCCCGGGCCAGCTGCCTGGCCTGCTTGAGTTTCCAGTCCGCCAGGAGCAACGGCGCGAACCAGATCCAGCCCCACACGCTGAAGGAGACCGTCCCGGTCATCACGAGTGCCTTGTTCGTGGCGAAGACCAGCACGAACGCGATGACGTACGCGGCCACCCGGTGGCGGATCAGGAGCCGCAGCGGCGCCTGCCACGGACCGGCCAGCAGTTCCAGCGCGGCGGCGACCTCCGCGGCCCTCAGGTCCTCGGGGTGAGCGGGCTCCTGACCGCCCCGCTGCAAGGCCTCGGCGACGCCGACGCTCTGGGACGTCTGTGCCGCCCGCTCGGCCCGCACGACGTCCGCCCGTTCCCGTACGTCGTCCCAGTACCCCCGACCCGCCCAGTCGAGTGCGGCCTCCACCTGCGCCGCTTCGGGCGAACCCTCGGTGGCCAGGCTCGCGATCCGCTCCTTGAGGCCACTCACCCGCGCGACCCGGCCGGGATACGTCCATCCGTCGGCCCGCAGGCACAGTTCCAGGTAGGAGACGAGCAGCCCGAGGTCGTCCGGCCAGCGCGCGAGCCCGCTCCGGTAGGCCCTCTCCGCCTCGGTGTCGTGGTCGTCCTCGTCCTCAGCGGCGTGGGCGAGGCCGAGCCACCGGTAGAGCACCGGATCCGGCCCGAGTTCCTCGAGACCCGCCTCGGCCGCCTTCCGGGCCTCCGCGAACCCTCCCACCGCGAACAGTTCTCTGCAGCGGTCGGCGTACTCGTCGTGCGTCATGATTCCCCACCCCAGTCGATCAGGAGGTCCACTTTCAGCCACACGAACCCCTTGGTCAAGCGAGTGTCGCGGGAGCGCGGTGCACGCACCTCACACCCCTTCGGCAGGCACCCGACATCGACCCGTTCGCGAAGTGCGTCCTTGTGCCGTCCCGCCACCTGGTTGACGGACGCGGCACACGTGTCACATCGTCTGGCCCATGGGACGAGAAGGGACGCTCCCGAGGGGCGTACGTACAGGGGGACAGGTGGAATGGACAGCTGGTCACATGTGATGAGCCTTCTCCGGGAGCTCGCCCCGGCCGATCACGCCGATCTGCCGGGACCCGCCACGGAGCAGATGCTCGCGGCCGCCGAGGAACGGATGGGACTCGCCCTCCACGAAGACCTGCGGGCCTGGCTGTTGCGGAACAATCTGGATCTTCCCGAGGAGGAGGTGGACGACGACGTCGCATGCTGCGGCTTCGACGGCTTCCCGGACGAGGGCAGCTTCTTCCTGGGCATCCGGGCGATGGAGGGGCTCTACGCGAATCGCTCCACAGCTGCCGGGTTCGACCCCCCGGACCAGCCGGAGCATCCGTTCTGGCGCAACGAGTGGATCCCCTTCCTCTCGGACCGGGACGGCTGGACGGGAAAGTTCATCGACGTGCGGGACGGACGCATCGGCCGGTGGTTCGTGGGCGAGAGCACGGTCACGGGCGAATACGCGTCACTGGCGCACTACTTCGACTCGGTAGCCGAGAGGCTCCGGAGCATCGCCGACGGAACTCTGCCGGTCTGCGAGATCTCCGAGGGACGACTCGTCTGGTTGTGAGACCGGATCCCTCCCCGCCTCCCGCCCGCTGGGGGACGCTCGCGTCGAACGACGAACGGCCCGCACCACCACCCGGTGCGGGCCGTTCCACCATCCAAGGGTCCGTCGGAAGGGGTGTCCGACCGACCCTGCCTATCCTGAGCGGTCCCACGCGCTCACCCCCCACCTGCCCTCGATCCCACCGCCCACACCCCCCGATCTCGCATCGCACGCGCACCCTCAGCGCGGGGAACGGTCGCGTCGTTTAGCTGCCAGCTTCCCGCGCGCCGCGCCTGTTGGATCGATTCCGTACGGCACTCCCTCGCCCCAGGACGGAATCCATGACCTCGACGCGCCTCGTCACCACACCCGACACCGGCGGAAGCGGACCGCCCGGCCGCGCCCCGGCCGGCGGGTGGCCGGCCGTCGTGGCGGTGATGCTCGGGATCTTCCTGATCGTCACCACGGAGATCCTGCCGATCGGTCTGCTGACCCGGATCGGTGCCGGATTCGCCGTCTCCGACGGCACGGCCGGGCTCATGATGGCCATGCCCGGTCTCCTCGCCGCCCTCTCCGCGCCCGTGGTCACGACGGCGTTCGCGGGCGTCGACCGTCGTCTGATGCTGTGCGCGTTCCTGCTGTTGCTGGCGCTGGCGAACGTCATGGCCGCCGTGGCGCCGGGGTACTGGCTCGTGCTGGTCTCCCGGATCGTCGTCGGCGTGGTCATCGGCGGCTTCTGGTCCATCAGCGCCGGCCTGGCCGAGCGTCTCGTACCCGCCGGGTCCGTCGGCCGCGCGACGGCGGTGATCTTCTCGGCCGTTCCGCTCGGCTCCGTCCTCGGAGTCCCGGCAGGAACCTTCGTCGGTGATCTGGCCGGCTGGCGGACCGCCTTCGCCCTGACGGGTGTTCTCAGTTTCGCCGTCCTCGTGATGCTCGCCCTGGTGATGCCGCCGCTGCCGCCCCTCACGGCGACCCGTGCGAATGTGCTCCGCGGCCTGCTGAAGGGCGTCCACACGCGGTTCGCGCTGCTCGTGACGTTCCTGATCGTCCTGGCGCACTTCGGGACGTACACCTACGTCACGCCGTTCCTGGAACGGACCACCGGCGTCGGGGCCGGGACGATCACCGTGTTCCTGCTGGTCTACGGGGCGGCCGGAGTCGTCGGCAACTTCCTCGGCGGTGCGCACGTCGTCCGCCGCCCCAGACTCGTACTCGCCCTGGCCGGTGTGCTCATCGCGGCCGGGACCCTGCTGCTTCCCGTCCTGGGGAACCGGCCTGCCGGCGCCCTGGTCCTGCTCGTCGTGTGGGGCGTCGCCTACGGGGCCGTACCCGTCTGCTCCCAGACGTGGTTCGCGAAGGCGGCACCGCAGGCTCCCGAGGCGGCGTCCGTGCTCTTCACCGCGTCCTTCCAGGCGACCATCGCGCTGGCCGCGTGGCTCGCGGGCGGCGTCGTCGACCGCACCTCGCCCGCCGCGGTCATGACGCTCGGGGGTGTCGTCGCCGCGCTCACGGTCCTGGTGGTCCAGCTCCACCGCGTACGCCGGGACACCTGGCCGGAGCCCGCCGGCGCGGACGGCGACGCGCCGGTACGTGTACGGGAGGCGCCCGGAGGATGACGGTCCTCCCTCCCCCGGGCGACACGTCGGCGCGGCCGGGGGCCGTCGGGCGGCCGCAAGGCGACGGGAACGGCTCCCTGTTGGCCGGATGCCTGTGGGAGGTGGCCGGGGCCCGTCTGCGCTTGTCACTCGAAAGGGGGAAGCGTGGGGCGAGCTGTAGACCGCTGGCACATGCCTCCGTAGCGTCCCTGCTCTGTCAGCGCCGCCCACCGAAGAGGCGGTGCGGGGTCGGGGCGGGGGAACATGGACGAGCGCTGGATGGTGTCGGCGTTGTGCCGGACGGTGGACGCGGACGAGCTGTTCGTCGAGGGAGCGGCACAGAACCGGGCGAAGGCGCTGTGCACCGGCTGCCCGGTGAAGGCCGAGTGTCTGGCGCACGCGCTGGACCGCCGGATCGAGCACGGTGTCTGGGGCGGGATGACGGAACGGGAGCGTCGGGCGCTGCTGAAGCGCCGGCCCACGGTGGAGTCCTGGGCGCGGCTCCTGGACGCGGCCAGGCGGCAGCGCGGCGCGGGGGCGGCTGCGGCGTCGAGTCGCGCCTCCGCGTGAACGGGAGGAGCGCGGCCCCGGACCCACCGGGGCGGAACAGGGTCCGCGTGCCCTGAGGACACGGCTCTGCCGCAGTGCACCGCGTCAGCGCGGCCCGCCGGCCGCCTCGCGGGGCGGCAGGGAGCCCATCGCCCAGCGGATGGACCCGGTCAGCGCCTGGCCGGAGAGCCGCACGAGGCCGTCCGGCAGATACGGGGCCGTGTGGAGATCCAGCAGCGAGCGGGCCCACGCCGGCAGGAGCCGGACCGCGTTCGAGGCCAGGACCGCGTACGGGCCCCGGGCCGGCCACGGCAGCGGGGGTTCCCGCAGGACGAAGCGGGCCGCGTCACGGGCCTGCGGCGTGGCGCGCAGTTCGGGGCGGTAGCTCGCCAGCCGGACGGCGAGCGCGGCGCGGTCGCACGGCGGATCGGGGATGCCGAGGGCGCGGGCGACCCGCGCGGCGTCGGCGATGTACCCGTCGCACCCGGCGCCGTCCAGCGGGTGGGACCCGAACCGCTGGTGCGCACGCAGGAAGCTGTCCACCTCGGCGACGTGCACCCAGCACAGCAGGTGGGGGTCGGCGGCGTGATAGGGCTCGCCGGTCGGGGTGGTCCCCCTGATGCCCTCGTGCACGGCGCGGACGCGGTCCACGGCCCGCTGGGCGTCCTCGGCCGTGCCGTACGTCGTGTACGCGAGGAAGGTGCTGGTCCGCTGGAGGCGTCCCCACGGGTCGCCCCGGAAGCCGGAGTGTCCGGCCACCGCGGCCATGGCCCGCGGGTGCAGGGACTGCAGGAGGAGGGCGCTGAGCCCGCCGATGAACATGGACGCGTCGCCGTGGACGGTGCGGATGGGCCGCTCGGGCCCGAACCAGCGAGGGCCGGGGGCACCGTGGATGCGGGCCCGGTTCGCCGGCCCGGTGGGCCCGGCGACATGGCTGAACAGGCTGGTCCCGATCCGCTCCCGCAGCCCGGGGCCCGGCCTCTCCGACGTGTTCACCCCTCCATCCTCGCGCGCACCCACGGGAAGGGCAGGCCCGCGTGTGCCGAACGGCCACCGCGAGCCGACGCTCCGGGCGGCTCGTCGCGCATGCGAGGACGCCGGCACACGGTCGTCAGCCGCTCTCCTCATCGGCGCGCAGCAGGGTGAGCTGGTGCGCGAGGGCCGCGTCGAGGCGTCGCTCGTCGTCCGTGGCGAGGAGGTCGAGGAGGGCTCCGCGGAGGACGGCCAGGGCCAGGGTACGGCGGACGGCTCCGGCCTCGCTGTCCCGTTCCGGCGGTGGCTGGAAGCCGGCCAGGACGCCGAGCCAGTCCTCGACCGTCGCACGGGCGAAACCGGCCCACGGCCCGTCGGGCTGGGTGAGGGAGCGCGCGTACGCCTCGGCCCACAGGCGCAGCAGCGGCCGGTGCTCCTCGGCGGCGAGCCAGGTCCAGATCCGTTCGACGGCCGCCGCCAGCCCGGCGGGGTGGTCGGGATGACCGGCCGGTTCCAGGAGGGCCAGTTCGTCGGCGCGGCCGTGCGGCGCTGCCGCCTGCTCACGTCGGGGCGTCGACCGTGAGGCCGTACGTCCGCAGGGGGTCGAGGTGCAGCTCGTGGGGGCCCATGCAGTCGGCGGCCAGGGTGGCCACCCGGGCACCGCACGCGCACGACATGTTGCGACCTCCGGTGCCCAGCGGTCCGCAGCAGCCGTGGTGGACGCCCGGGGAGCCGGACAGCCGCAGGGTCGGCACGTCCTCCGGATGGACGATCACCGAGTCCCGGGGACCGGCGGACACCGTGCCCGTCAGGTCGGGCGGCACGAGCAGCGCGCGGCTCCCCCGCATCTCCGGGGCGCCTGCCTCCGCCTCCTCGAACGGGGCGCCCCAGGGTTCGGGGTCGACGGCGTAGCAGCCCCGCGGGACGGTCGACGGCGCGAGCCGGCCCTCGCCGCCGCGGTCCTTCTCGTGCGTGGAGACGTCCGGGACGTCGGGCAGCCGGCGGAGGTCCGGGGTGAGTGCGGCGCCGCACTTCGCGCAGAGGAAGACCGTCATGCGGTCCGTTGTATCCCACCGGCCGAGGCGGTCACCAACGGGTTTCCTCCCAGGTCAGGGCCCTGTCCGGGAGATCTCCAGGGGATCCCTCACCGACTGGGGGAGTCCAGGAGGTCCAGGAGCAGCGACATCCCGAAGACGGCGACGGCCACGCCCCCGAGCAGGAGCAGCGTCGCCACCAGGGCGAAGGCCATGGTGATCCGCGTCCGCCGGACGGCCGACCGGTACGCGCTGTCGTCGTCCCACTCCTGCTGATCCATACCAGCCCCCTTGAGGATCACCCTACGGCGCGGCGGCGCGCGCCCGGTACGCCGTGGCATCGTGGTCCCATGACGCTCTCGGTTCGCCCGGCCTCCGACTTCGAGGACGTCCGCGCCCTCGTCGGCCCGAAGTCGCCCGGGGCCACGGTCTGCTGGTGTCTCAGCTACCGGATCCCGTCCAAGCTCAACAACGAGCTGCGCGGGCCGGCCCGCGGGGAGTACGTCGCCGACCTCTGCCGCAAGGAGCCCCCGCCGGGTGTGCTCGCCTACGACGGTGACGAGCCGGTCGGCTGGGCCGCCGTGGCGCCCCGCTCCGACACGTCCTTCGCCCGCAGCCGGAAGATCCCGTACGTGGACGACCTGCCGGTCTGGTCGCTGTGGTGCATCCGTGTCCGCCCCGGCCATCGCAAGCAGGGGATCTCGCACACCCTGATCGACGGCGCGGTCGCGTTCGCCCGCGCCCACGGTGCGCCGGCCGTCGAGGCGTACCCGCTCGACAGCGGAGACGCCAACGTCGATCTGACGATGGCGTACCCGGGGCTCCGCAAGAACTTCGAACGGGCCGGATTCGTCCACGCGGCCGACACGACCTCGGTGCTGGCCGGACACCCCCGGGTCCTGATGCGGCTCGACCTGCGCTGACCGGCCGCCCGGCGACGCCCGCGCCCGTGCGGGTCCGCCGGCCGGCCCGGTCCGCGCGGCGCGCCCCGGATCGGGGGCGGCCCGCCCGGCGTAACGTGGCGGCCCGCGGGCGGTCCCGGGCCGCCGGCGGCAAGTCCGGTACGAGGGACGAGGAGTGACGGTCTGCATGGGGACGACGGACGACGAGCGGTACGACGTGACGGTGGTCGGGGCCGGGGCCGCCGGGCTCGCCTGCGCCGCGGACCTCGGGGCCGGCGGGCTGCGGGTGCGGCTGCTGGAGGCCGACGACACCGTGGGCGGGCGGATGCGCACGGACCGCGTCGCGGGTTTCACCGTCGACCGGGGCTTCCAGGTCTTCAACACGTCCTATCCGCAGGTGAAGAGGCGCCTCGACCTGCGGGCCCTGCGGCTGCGGCCGTTCACGCCCGGCGTCCTCGTGCAGACCGAGGACGGGATGCGCCGGTTCACCGACCCCAGTCGCCGCTTCCGCGAGAGCGCCGACCTGCTGCCCGGGCGGCTGGCGTCCGGGCGCGACCTGCTCGCCCTGAGCGCGCTGACGGCGCGCGACGTGCTCGCCCCGGCCGGACGGCTGCGGGCCCGGCCCGACACCACGACCCTCACGGCGCTCGCCGCCGCGGGCGTCTCCCCCGAACTCGTGGAGACGTTCTTCCGGCCCTTCCTCTCCGGGGTGTTCCTGGAGGACGACCTCGAGACGTCGGCCCGGTTCTTCCACTTCGTGTGGCGGAGCATGCTGCGCGGCACGCTGTGCCTCCCCGCGGACGGCATCGGAGCCGTACCCGCCCAGCTGGCCTCCCGCCTGCGCCCCGGCGTGCTGCGCACCGGGACCCCGGTCGCGGCCCTCACTCCGCAGGGCGTCGCACTCGCCGACGGGGGCGAGGTCCGCTCCCCCACCGTCGTCGTCGCGACCGGCCAGCGGGCGGCCGGCGAGCTGCTGCCGGGGCTCGACGTCCCGCGCGGCCGGACCGTCACCACGCTCTACCACGCGGCGGCACAGCCGCCGCTGGCCGAACCCGTCCTCGTGGTCGACTCGCGGCGCCGCTTCCTGAACAGCTGCGTCCTCACCGCCGTCCACCCCGGGTACTCCACCGACGGAAGGGCGCTGGTCTCCACCTCGGTCCTCGGCGCGCCCGACGCCCCGGCCGTGGACGCCGTGGTCCGCGCCCTGGGCGAGGTGTACGGGACGGACACGGGGGCGTGGGAGCTCGTCCACCGCGTCACCGTCCACGACGCCCTGCCCGCCATGCCCGCGCCCCACCCGCTGTCCCGGACCAGCCGGGTCGGGCCGGGCCGGTACGTGTGCGGTGACCACCGGGCCACCGGTTCGCTCCAGGGAGCCCTCGCCTCGGGCACCCGGGCGGCGCGGGAGGTGCTGGCCGACCTGAGGCGCGGAGGGTCGCGGTAGCGCCCGGCCGGAACCCCCTGGAGGTGGGGGTGCATCCGTTCCGGGGCCGGACCGGGAATGGTTCGGGGCAGGCGTCGGGGGCAGGCGCCCGTCCGGGACGGTCACGGTCGCGAGAAGGCGGAGGTCATACGGTGATCACGGTGGAACGGAGCTTCGTGGTGGGGCTCCCCCTGGACGAGCTCGTCGCCTATCTGGAGGACTTCAGCCGCACCGAGGAGTGGGATCCCGGGACCGTACGGTGCGTGCGGCTGGACGAGGGACCCGTGCGGCCCGGGGCCCGCTGGCGCAACACCTCCCGGTTCCGCGGCCGCACCACGGAGCTGGAGTACCGGCTCGTGGAGCGGGAGCCGTCGCGGCTCGTGTTCGTCGGGGAGAACAAGACGGTGACCGCCACCGACGACCTCTCGTTCGAGGCCGCGTCCCCGTCGGTCACCCGCCTCGACTACCGGGCGTCGCTGCGGTTCAAGGGCCTGGCGCGGCTCGCCGGCCCCTTCCTGAGGTCCGAGTTCGAGCGCCTGGGCGACGAGGTCGCCGAACGCCTCCCGACGGCGGCCACGCAGCACCGCACGTGACGGCGCGGCCCGTGGTGTTGCGGGGGTGTGGCGGCGGGATGGCGGGCTCGTGGCAGTGGGGGGCGCCGTCGCCTCCTGACGGGGGCGGACGTCTAGTGTCCCGGACACGGACCCCGCCGCTCCCGGTGCGGGGTCGTCCCCGGTCACTGCCAAGGGCAGGTTCGTCATGAGCGCATCCCCCTCCCTCACCGTCGGCGAAGCAGAGGCGCGGCTGCCCGAGTTGAGCGTCGTCGACGTCCGTACGCCGGGCGAGTTCGCGTCCGGGCGGCTGCCCGGCGCCGTCAACGTCCCCCTTGAGCGCATCGAGGAACGGCTGCCGGAGCTGCGGGACTCCACCGCGCGCGGGCCGCTGCTGCTGGTCTGCGCGTCCGGTGCCCGGTCCGAGAAGGCCGTCGCGGCCCTCGCCTCCCACGGCCTCGCGGCGGCGAGCCTCACCGGCGGCACGCGGGGATGGGCCTCGGCCGGTCACCCGCTGGAGTATCCGCCGGGGGCCGTGGGCCGGATCTGGGGGATGGAGCGCCAGGTGCGCTTCGCCGCGGGCACCCTGGTGCTGGTGGGCCTGGTGCTCGGGCTGCTGGTCCATCCCGCGTTCCAGGTGCTGTCGGCGGGAGTCGCCGGGGGCCTGGTGTTCTCGGCGGTCACGGACACCTGCGGCATGGCGGTCGTGCTGGGCCGCCTTCCCTTCAACCGGCGCGGCACGGCTTCGGCCGGCTGACGCGCTCCCCCGCGTCCGGGGGTTCACTTCCGTGCGTGGGGGTCCGGCGGCGCGGGCTCCCGGTTTCCGGGGGCGAAACGGCCGAGCAGCAGGGTGAGGAGGACGGCGGTCAGGGTGCCCGCGACGACGCCGCTGCCCAGGATGGTCCGCGCCCAGCCCGGGAATCCCGCGTACAGGTCGGGGGTGAGGAGCGGGAGCAGTCCCACGGTGAGGGCGAGCGCGGCGGTCAGCGAGCCCGTGCCGCTGCCGGACAGGTCGGCGCGGCGGAGCATCTCGACGCCCATGACGGCGATCACGGCGTAGACGACGAGTGCGGAGCCCCCGACGACGGCCTCGGGTATGCCGGCCAGGGCCCGGGACACGGGGGTGGCCAGGCCGAGGACGACGAGGAGCGCTCCGGCCCCGGCGGTGACGAAGCGGCTGCGGACCCCGGTGAGCCGGCCGATGCCGATGTTCTCGGCGCTGGTGACCATGAGGGACGTGCCGAACAGCCCGCCGGCCAGGGAGACGACGGCGTCGGCCCGGGCGACGCGGGGGACGTCCCGTTCGGGAGCGGGGACGCGGCCGACGGTCTCGCTGTTGAGCACGGTCTGTCCGGTGATCTCCGCCAGGGTGGTGAGGCTGAACACGAGGAGCGGGAGGGCGGCCAGCAGGTCGAACCGCGGTGTCCCGAAGGGCAGGAGGGCGGGGAGTGCGAAGCCGCTGCCGACGGCGGGGACGAAGGAGCCCAGACCGGTGGTCACGGCCACCACGGTGCCCGCGGCCATGCCGATGAGGACGGAGGTCTGGCGCCAGACGCCGCGCAGGAACACGTACGCGGCGACGGTGGCCGCGACCGTGAGCGCGGCGAGGAGTACGGCGCGGGGCTCGCCGGTGCCGTCGGGGCCCGTGACGAGCCGGGCCGCGACCCGGATCATCGCGATCCCGATGAGGAGCACGGTGACGCCCATGACCAGGGGTGGGAAGAGCCGTACGACACGGGCGTACAGGGGCAGGACGGCCAGCAGCAGTGCGGCGGCCAGGAGGACGGCTCCGGTGGCGGTCGCCGCCCCGTGCTCCTGGGCGATCTGGAGGAACAGCGCGGTCGCCGCGCCGCCGGGCAGCATGACGAACGGGAGGCGTCCGCCGATCCGCCACACGCCGAGGGACTGCAGCAGGGCGCCCGCGCCGCACAGCAGCAGGACCGCGCTGAGCAGGGAGGCCGTCGCGGCGGGCGGCATCTTCAGGGTGCCGGCGACGAGGAACACGGTGGAGACGGGGGCGGCGATCATCGCCAGCACGTGCTGGGCGGAGAGCGGCACCAGTCTCCGCCAGGGGACCGGCGCGTCGACGGCTTCGACCGCGGCCCCGGGGGCGGGTGCCGGCCCGGGCTTCCGGGTGGAGAGGGACGGGGGTTCCGGGGTGCTCGTCACGACGTCGCCTCCAGCCAGGGGATGTCCGCCGCCGCGTACCGGTAGGCGCGGAAGACGGCGTTGGGCTCGGACGGGAAGAGGCCCCGCACCTCCTGTTCGCCGTAGCCGGCGAAGTGCGGGACGACGTACTCCCAGCAGAGGTAGCCGTCCTCGGTCACTTCGAAGAGCCGCCCCGAC
This sequence comes from Streptomyces sp. NPDC014891, assembly GCF_043081085.1. Lineage (NCBI taxonomy): Bacteria > Bacillati > Actinomycetota > Actinomycetes > Kitasatosporales > Streptomycetaceae > Streptomyces > Streptomyces sp. NPDC014891. The sequence goes on from NZ_JBIBWF010000001.1 coordinate 109,052, forward strand.
GGCGAGTCGGTGACGAGGGTGTTGCCGTTCGGCAGGCGCTGCGCCGATCCCATGAAGGGCGCGAAGAAGAACTCGCGCGCGGGGTCGTGGTACTCCCACGCGATCTCGCCGCTGGTCCGGTCGATCTCGATGACGCGGGAGTAGGGGACGTCGCTTCCCGGTCGGAAGACGCCGTTGTCGAAGACGAGCAGTCGGCCGTCCTCCAGCTCGGTGGGGGCGTGCTGCTGGCTGACCGCACCGGGACGGCTGCGCCAGAGGACCTCCCCTGTCTCACGGCTGATGACGACGACCGCCGAGACGCTGCGGAGGCTGGCCAGGATGTTGCCGTCCCGCAGGGGTGTGACGCTGTTGATCAGGGGCCAGTGCTCGCGGGCGTAGGCCTCGTGCAGCGGGTAGGACGCGCGGTCGAGGTGCTCCGAGGCCCGCCAGGACCAGAGGAGTTCGCCGTCCGGGCCGACCTCCTTGACGGTGTCGGCCCAGACGGTGTCGCCCCCGGCCTCGGAGCCGGGCACACCGCCTCGCACGCCGGCGGCCTCGGCGCCGGTCAGGGGCTCCAGGGCGGTGTAGAGGACGCGTCCGTCGTCGAGGTGGTGGGCGTCGTGGTGCTGGAGCGGGTCGCGGTGCTCCCGCAGGACCGTGCCGTCGGGCGCGGCGCGGAGCATGACGCCGCCGCGGTACTTGTGCCACATGGGGAAGAGGGCGGGCTCGCCCGGAAGGACGCCGTTGTAGGCGAGGGTGCCGTCGGCGAGCAGGCGGGCGTGGCGGCCGGGGCGGTACGGCAGGTCCCAGCGGTGGACGACACGGCCGTGGAGGTCGATCAGGTAGACCTCGCCGGTTCCGGTGAGCGGGGCGTAGAGGGTGTAGCCGTCGGACACGGCCGTCTCGTCGAGGGCGATGAGGCCGACGGGACGACGGCGGCGTGAGTTCTGGTCGATGGTGGGCACGTTCGCGCTCCTCGCTTCAAACTTTCTTTGATGAGAACAACTGACTTTGACCCTAGGAGCGTTGTGTGACGGGCGTGTGTCGGGAGTACGAAACCGTTCCCGAGTTCCCGCGGTGCGCCGCGTAGGGTGCCTTCAGGCGCCGTCGACCAGGGAGAACGGCGCCGCCGGGCGGGGGAAGGACGGGAACACCATGGACGCCGAGAGCACGGACGCCCCGCGGGTGGGGGCTGCGGTACGCCGCCGGCGCAGGGCGCTCGATCTGACGCTCGCCGACGTGGCGGGGCTCAGCGGCCTCTCCTCGCCGTTCCTCAGCCAGATCGAGAACGACCGGGCACGCCCGAGCATGCGGTCGCTCCAACGGATCGCGGACGCGCTCGGCACCACGGCGGTGCAACTGCTGGCGGCGTCGGACGAGACGCGCGCGGTCGACGTGGTGCGCGCCGGCGACGAGAGCGGCCTGGACCGGGAGGCACGCGTCCGCCCGGTGGTACGGGGACGCCACCAGATCCACGCGCTGGAGTTCGTCGGCGAGCACGAGGCGGATCGCGAGTTCCGGCACCGCAACGACGAGTTGATGTACGTGGCGGACGGCTCGGTGGAGGTGGAGGCCGACGGCCGGATCCACCGGCTGGGGCGCGGGGACACGCTCCTGGTGTCCGGGGGCGTGCGGCACCGCTGGCGCACCACGGAGCCGGGTTCGCGGGTCCTCGTGGTCGCGGTCGGCGACCACGTGGAGGTGCTGGAGCCCTGACGGCGACGGGGCCCCGACGGCGGGGCGTCGGGGCCCGGTACCGGGCCCGGCCCCCGAAGTCCACCCGTACGCAGGGGCGTCAGGGCCGGGGAGGGCGGGCGCCGGTCAGGGTGCCGGGGCGTCCGGCGGGGAGGGTTCGCGGTCGCGGGACCGGCGGAGGAGATGCCGGGCCGACAGGCCCGCCCACGCGACCAGCAGGAGCGCCGCGGCGATGCGCACCGGGAACGGAGTGCCGCCGCTGCCCGCGGCCCAGCCGAAGACCAGGATGCTCAGACACATCCACGCCGGGCTGTCGGGGAACCCGCGCCTCCCGCTGTCCGGCGCCCCGCCCCTCTCCGCTCCGTGCACGCTCGTGCGTCCTGCCGCCGGCGCCCGCTCAGGAGGCGTCACGCCTGGGCAGGCGCCAGTTCGCACGCGGGAAGTGGCAGGTGTAGCCGTCCGGGTAGCGCAGCAGGTAGTCCTGGTGCTCCGGCTCGGCCTCCCAGAACGCACCGGCCGGCTCGACCTCGGTGACCACCGGTCCGGGCCACAGACCGGAGGCGTCGACGTCGGCGATGGTGTCCTGGGCGACGGACCGCTGCCGGTCGTCGGCGTAGTAGATGGCGGAGCGGTAGCTGAGCCCCACGTCGTTGCCCTGACGGTTCCTGGTCGTGGGGTCGTGGATCTGGAAGAAGTACTCCAGGATCGTCCGGTAGTCGGTGACCGAGGGGTCGAAGAAGATCTCGATCGCCTCCGCGTGCCGGCCGTGGTCGCGGTAGGTCGCGTGGGGCTTGTCCTCGTCCCCGGTGTAGCCCACCCGGGTGCGCAGCACTCCGGGCAGCGACCGGATCAGGTCCTGCATGCCCCAGAAGCACCCGCCGGCCAGCAGGGCCCTCTCCTCGGAGACGTCGCTCATGCCGCTCACCTTTCCGTCCGTGGGTCCGCCGGCACCCGGCGCACCGCGCGTGTGCGGCCGGGTCCTCCCTCATCATAGTCACCCCCTCGACCGTCACCGGAGGGCTCTCCTTGTCCGTTTCCGCAGGCCGGAGGCCGTGAAGGCCGGGGTGACGCCTGCGGCGTCGGGACCGCTTCGCCGCCGTCCGGCGGACGCCTGCGGACGAGGGTCACCGACGTCGTCCCGAGGCAGGTGCGGCGGCTCTCGGACGCGCCCTCATGAGGTGTGTCGCCGCCCGCGGGAGAAGACACGTGTGACGGCTGTCCCCTCCCCGCACCGGAAGGCTCGCGTACGGGCGGAATCACCAGGGCGTCGCGTCGACCGGCTGCTAGGCTTTCCCGTCACGTAGACCGTGTATCCGTGCATCGAGGAGTCACAGACGTGGTGGGTGAGGACGACATCTCCGGGTGAGACCCGGTTCTGACGGCCACCGGCCGGCGCTCGGGAGCGCTGCCGAGGTGGTCCGTCCCGTCGTACCCCCTTCCCCCTGTCTGCCCTGGGCAGAGCTCTGCCCTCCGTCCCTCCGAGGTCTCCCCCATGTCCGACGTCGCAGTCGTCTGCTCGAACCTCTCCTTCTCGTGGCCCGACGACACCCCCGTCTTCCACGACCTGTCCTTCAGCCTGCCCCAGGGCCGTACCGGGCTGGTCGCCCCCAACGGTTCCGGGAAGTCCACCCTGCTCCGGCTCGTCGCGGGCGAGCTCGCACCCGCGGCCGGCTCCGTGCGGGCCGACGGCATCGTCGGCTACCTGCCGCAGAGCCTTCCCCTCACCAGTGACCTCACCGTCGCCGAGGTGCTCGGCGTCGCGGCGGTGATCCGCGCTCTGGACGCCGTCGAGTCCGGCGACGTCGCGGACGAGCACTTCACCACGATCGGCGACGACTGGGACATCGAGGAGCGCACCCGCGCCCAGCTCGACCGCCTCGGCCTCGCCGATCTCGCACTGGACCGCACCCTACGCACGCTCAGCGGCGGCCAGGTGGTCTCCCTCGGCCTCGCGGCCCGACTGCTCAAGCGCCCCGACGTGCTCCTGCTCGACGAACCGACCAACAACCTCGACCTGGAGGCGCGGCACCAGCTGTACGACGTGCTCTCGGACTTCGCCGGCTGCCTGCTGCTGGTCAGCCACGACCGGGCGCTCCTCGACCGCATGGACCGCATCGCCGAACTCGGCGCTTCGGAACTGCGGCTGCACGGCGGCGACTTCTCCTCGTACGAGGCCGCCGTGCGGGCCGAGCGGGAGGTGGCGGAGAAGAACGTCCGCAACGCCGAGCAGGACCTCAAGCGGGAGAAGCGGGAGATGCAGCAGGCCCGCGAACGCGCCGACCGACGCATGAGCAACGCCTCCCGGAACCTCAAGAGCGCAGGCCTGCCCCGTATCTTCGCGGGCACCATGAAGCGAGGCGCGCAGGAGTCCGCGGGCCGCTCCGGGCAGGTGCACGCATCCCGCGTGAGCGAGGCCAGGTCCCGCCTCGACGAGGCCGGACGCGCGCTCCGCGACGACCAGCTCCTCACCCTGGAGCTGCCGGACACCCACGTGCCCGCGGGCCGCAACCTGTTCCTGTGCCAGGGCATGCAGGTGCGGCTCGGCGGCCGGGACGTCTTCGCCGCCGGCGGCGTCGACCTGACGGTCCGCGGCCCGGAGCGCATCGCCCTGACCGGCCCCAACGGCGCGGGAAAGACGACCCTGATGCGCCTCGTGACCGGCGACCTCGCCCCGGACGGCGGCGAGATCAGGCGCAACGACGGCCGGGTCGCCTATCTGTCGCAGCGGCTGGACCTCCTCGACCCTGACCGGACGGTGGCCGAGAACTTCGCCGCGTCCGCCCCCGAGCGCCCGGACGCGGAACGGATGAACCTCCTCGCCCGCTTCCTCTTCCGGGGCAGGAGGGCACACCTGCCGGTCGGCGTGCTCTCCGGCGGGGAGCGGCTGCGCGCCACTCTGGCCTGTGTCCTGTACGCGGAACCGGCGCCGCACCTCCTGCTGCTCGACGAGCCGACGAACAACCTCGACCTGCTCAGCGTCGGCCAGCTGGAGGGAGCGCTGAACTCCTACGAGGGGGCGTTCCTCGTGGTCAGCCACGACGAGCGGTTCCTCGCCGGGATCGGCGTCGACCGCCGGCTGCGGCTGGCGGACGGCACGCTCACGGAGACGGGAGACCCCGTGGGGTGAGCGGCCGGCGCTCGCGTCGGCGGACGTCGGCCCGGACGGACGAACACGTGAGCACAGGGGTACGTCGAGGCATGTGCTCACGTGGAGGGGATCCCGTGGAGGTGGCCACACCGGGCCCGCCGTCCGGCGCCGAGGTACCCGCGCCGGGCCCCGGGCGTGGGTACCATGCGCAGCACCACGCGTCCCGAGGGAGTGAGTGCACCGTGACCAACCAGTCGACCGCCACCCGTCTGGTGGAACAGGCCGGGTCGGATCTGGCGGAGAATCGCCGTCTGCAGCAGGAGCTCGCCGAGCGGCTCACGACGTTGCGGCACGAGGAGGCCCTCCTCACCGACATCCTCAAGCTCGCCCAGCAGTACGAGGGATCCGCCGTCCCGTCCCGGCTCCCCCAGCAGTCGCAGGCCGAGCCGGTCGTCGCCCGGGCCGGGCGACCGGCCGCCGGCTCCCGCGGGCGCCGCTCCGCCGCGCCCAGGCGTGCCCCGGCGGCCGGCACCCCCGAGGCCACCGCGAAGAAGCCGTCCCGTCAGCCCCTGCTCGGGGGGCTTCTCCTTGAGCTGCTCGGCAGGTACGAGGAGCCGCGGCTGGCCAAGGAGCTGCGGGACGAACTCCTGACGCGGCACCCGGACCGCACCCCGACTCCGCAGGTCGTACGGAACACCCTGGAGTCCCTCGTCGCCAAGGGACGCATCCAGCGTCACAAGCAGCAGCGGTCCGTCATGTACACCCTCGTCCAGCCGGAGCAGGTCGGCTGAGACGCCCGTCCGTCGTCCCGGCCGGGATGCCAGGCGTCCCGTACGAGCCGCCCGGCGGGCCCGTTCAGCCCTTCAGCGCGAAGAAACGCATCGGCGAATTCGGCCGGAAACCGATGCGCGGGTACACCGGCGCCCCCGCGACGGTCGCGTGCAGGGTGGCACGCGTCAGACCGGTGGCTCGGGCACCCTCGTACAGCGCCTTCCGCGTCACGGCCTCGCCGTACCCTCGCCGTTCCCACTCCGGGTCCGTGGCGACGAGGACGACGAAGAGTCGGCCGTCCGCCTCCACCGTCGCCGCGCAGGTGACGGGTACGCCGTCCCTCAGGCCGAGGTAGGCGTGCACCCGCTGCTTCCAGAGCGCGGAGCCGGCGATGCCGTCCCGGCCGTCCTCCAGGGAGAAGCCGTACGCCCGGGAGTTGATGTCCGCGTACGCCTCCAGGTGTTCGTCGGTCGACACGCGCACGAACGTCAGGTCCGGGTGGACGGGCTCCGGGAGGGGTGCCAGGTCCCCGGCCATGCCCGTGCCCGGGAAGGCGTGCACCAGGCCGGCCCGGTCGGCCGCCTGCTCCAGGCCCGCGCGGGCCTCCTCCGCGATCAGGTCCTCGAACACCCACAGGAAGCCCTGCCGCCTCTTCGCGCGCATGACGTCGGCGGCCTCGCGCACACGCCGCTCCAGAAGCGCCGCGTCGGCTCCCACGTCGGTCAGGGTGACGCAGTTCCAGAAGGCGAAACGGCAGTCGGCCCAGCGCACGGCGATGCCGGGAAGGTCGCGGACGTCCGCGGCCCCGTCCCGGTCGAGCACCATGGTCCGCCAGGCCACGGTCAGTTGTTCCATCGATTCGATCGAATCCCCGTGGACGGTCAACGGTGGCCCTCACTTCGCCGAAGGTGTGCGGAACGTGTGACGAGTGAACCACGGACGCACGTGTGCCCGTGCCGGCGAGGCGAGTTGTCGCCGTCGGGTGCGGCGAGCTCCGGTGGGTCGGGGGCGCCGCCGTCCCGAACGGTGGGCGGGCACCGGTGGACGTCGGTTCAGCGCAGGGTGATGCGGCCGGCCACCGGCAGGTGGTCGCTCCCGGTCGCCGGCAGCGTGCGGAGGTGGCGGACGGTCGCCGCGCGGGTCATGACCTGGTCGATCCGGGCCACCGGGAAGGCGGCGGGGAAGCTGAAGGCGAAGCCGCGCTCCGCCGTGTCCAGCCGTGAGGTCAGCGGTGCGAGCCCGCGGTCGTCGACCGTGCCGTTGAGGTCGCCGAGCAGGACGACCCGCTCCGTCCGCTCCCTCGCGACGGCCCTGCCCAGCAGCCCGGCGCTCTCGTCGCGCGAGGCGGACGCCAGGCCCGTCCCCCGTATCCGAACCGAGGGCAGGTGTGCGACGTAGGCCGCGATCTCGCCCCGGGGAGTGCGGACCACGGCCCGCAGCCCGCGGCTCCAAGGGCCTGCGATTCCCCGCGGCTTGATGTCGAGCGGTCCGGCGTCGGTGAGCGGATGCCGTGACCACAGCCCGACGGTGCCGCGCACCTCGTGGTACGGGTAGGCCGGGGCGAGGACCTCCTCGTAGACCGCCAGCGCCGGCGGCACCAGTTCTTGCAGGGCGATGAGTTCGGGGGCGGCGTCGGCCAGGGCACGGGCCGTGCCCGCCGGGTCGGGATTCTCGTCGCTGACGTTGTGCTGCACCACGAGCAGGTCGTCGGGCCCGGGCTCCCCGCCGGGCAGCAGCAGCCCGCCGAAGAGGTACGTCCAGGCGGCGGTGGGCAGCAGCAGCGCCGCCAGGGCGACGGCCGAGCGGCGGAGCAGCGCCGCGGCGAGCAGCGCGACGACCGGCAGGCCGAGCCAGGGCAGGAACGATTCGACCAGGCTGCCCACGCGGCCCGCGGAGTTCGGCACCACGCCGTGGAACACCATCGCTCCGGCCGTCAGCACCGCGAGCCCGGCCGTGAGCCGCCCGCGCGCCCGCCAGGCCGGCCGCGCCTTCGCCGCCGCCCTCGCGTCCCTGCCCGGGCGCGCCACCGTGTCCGGATCTGCGCCCGTACCCGTGTCCGTGTCCGTGTCCACCGTGTCCTCTGCCCGCTTGGTCCGTCGTGCCGTCCGCCCCGTTCCCAAGACGACGCGGCCGGTGATTCGGTTTCCGGTCACGCCGGCGGCGGGCCCGGCAGCCAGTCCCGTTCCGGGTCGTACTCCAGCCACCGGCTGCGCCCCGCCTCCTCCGCGCAGGCCGCGGCGAGTCCGCGCAGCCCCGCGTGGCCGCTCCCCGAGCGCCACAGCAGCGACCACGCGTACAGCGGAGTGGGATCGACCAGGGGAACGGACCGCAGTCCGGGGACCTCCGGCAGCGGCACGTCGGCGGGCATCAGGGAGAAGCCGCGCGGAGCGGCCGCCACCTCGGCGAGGAAGTGCGCGAGCCCGAGGTTGACGCCCTCGGTCGTTCCGCGGATCCCGAACCGTTCGACGAAGCACCGGAGGAAGTCCAGCCGGTCCAGGGCGCCCGGCGCCCACAGCGTGCCGTCGCGCAACTGCTCCGGCCGCAGGGCCGGTTCCGCGGCCAGCGGATGGTCCGCGCTCAGGACGGCGTCCACCGGTTCGAGGCGGACGAGGCGGTGGGTCAGCCCCTCGGGCAGGGGAGGATGGACGCGGCCGAACGCCGCGTCGATGTCGCCCCGCAGCAGCGCCGTCGCCACGGAGGGCAGGTCGCGGCCGTGCCCCAGGACCAGTTCGCCGGCGCGTCCCGCGATCCGCGCCAGGCTCCGCAGCGGGGCGTAGAGGTGGCCCCAGACGTCGACGCGCAGGGGCTGCTCCGTCCCGGACACCGCCGCGACCGCCGCGTCGGCGGCGGCCACGACCTGCCGCGCGGGCGGCAGGAAGCGCTGCCCGGCCGCGGTGAGACGTACGCTGCTGCCGCCCCGGTGGAGGAGTGTGGTGCCGAGCAGGGACTCCAGCCGCGCGATCCGCTTCGACAGCGCCTGCTGGGAGATCGCGAGCGTCCCCGCCGCCCGGCCGAAGTGGAGTTCCTCGGCGGTGCGCACGAAGGCGCGCACCTGGGCGACGTCGAGATCCATGGCCGCCACCTTAGGCGACAACCATCGGTTGTCGATCATGCCGCTTCGTTGTTGGATCGGCGGGCCGTGGGCGAGGTTCGATCATGCCCATGCGAGAACCGACTCCCGTGGGACGTGGCAGGGCCGTACCGACGACCGGAGGAACCCGATGAGCGCCGCCCGGTTCGCCGCCGACCAGTGGACCCGCGTCCTCGGCGCAGGCGTGGACCCCCATGAGTACCGGCGTCTCGTGGCGGGGCTGGGCTCCCTCGCCGACTGGGGCCCCGCCTGCGTGGGCGCCGGAGACGGCCACCTCCGGCGCGCGGCGGACGCGTGCTCGGCACGCTCGGCGGGCGAGCACCTGCTGGCGGCGGCCCGATGGTTCCACGTGGCCACGCTGGCGCCGTATCCGGACGCCGACCGTGCCGCGCGTGCGGCGGACGAGGCGGCGGGCAGGGCTCTCGCGCTGCTGGAGCCGGGCGCGCGGCGGGTGAGCGGGGACGGGTTCACCGGCTGGCTGCGCGGACCGGCCGACGCTCCGGGCACCGTGATCGTGGTGCCGGGTCTGAACTCGGCGAAGGAGGAGTTCCTCGATCTCGCGTCCGCGCTGCTGGCCCGGGGCCTGGCGGTGTTCGCCCTGGACGGTCCGGGCCAAGGGGTGCTCGCGGCCACCAGCACCTTCACGGCGGACTACGAGCGGGTCGTGGGCCGGGTGGCCGACGCGCTGGGGGCCGCGCGCGTCGGGCTCGTGGGGATGAGCCTGGGGGGCTACTTCGCCGCCCGGGCCGCCGCGTTCGAGCCGCGCGTGGCGGCCGTCGCGACCGTGAGCGGCCCCTTCCGGCTCGACTGGGACCGGCTGTCCCCGGGGATTCGGGAGCTTCTGGCGGGGCGTACCGGCGGAGCCGGGGAGGCCCGGGAGTTCGCCCGGTGCGTGGACCTCACCGACCTGGCGCCCCGTATCGCGGCGCCGCTCCTCGTGGTGGACGGCGGCGAGGACGTCATGCCCGGTGTCGCGAACGGCGAGTCACTGGCCCGGCTGGCGCCGCGGGCCTCGTACCTGACCGTCCCGCACGGCGACCACCTCCTCGGGAACGCGCGCCCGGACTGGCTGCCCGTCCTCTGCGACCACCTCGCGCACGCGCTGCGGGAGCCTTGGGAAGGCGGGTCGGACGGGAGACCGGGCCGGTGTCCGGACCGGGTCGGGGGCGCGGCCGGTTCCGCTCGGGGATGATGGGGGTGGACGACGGAACACGAGGTCAGGAGTGTCATGGCGAAGCGGATGCATCAGCCGCGTGAGGATGCGGAGTTCGACTTCATCCTCGGCGCGAGTGGTGTCCCGGTACTCGCGTACTTCATCGGGACGTGGCCCAAGGCGCTGGACGCCTGCCGGGCGATGGACCTCGTCGTGGGCGGGATCGCCGACGCGTACGCGGGGCGGGTGACCGCCGTACGCGCCGACATGACGCGCTGCCCGGCGGCGACGAAGCGGTACGGGATCACCTCGGCGCCGTCCCTGGCTCTGGTGAGGGACGGGGAGGCGGTGGCGCACCGCGCGGGCCCCATGAGCACCGGCGAGGTCGGGGAGTTCCTCGACCGGCACCTCTGAGCGTGGAAGACCGGCGGCCGGATGCCGTCGGCCTGATGTCGCCGCACCGGCGGGGTCGAACCGGCCCCGCACCACCCGAAGCCCCAGGAGTTCGCCCATGCGCCCCTTCGACCTCGAGACGCTGACGCCCGGTCGGTGGCGCAACGGCGGTGGGGTGACGCGAGAGATCGTCTCCCGGCCGGCAGGGGCCGAGGAGTTCCAGTGGCGGGCGAGCGTCGCCGACATCGACCGGGACGGACCGTTCTCGGCGTTCGGCGGGGTCGACCGCACGCTCACCCTGCTGTCGGGCCGAGGAGTCCGGCTGAGCTGTCCGGGGGTGTTCGACCGTCTCCTGGAGCACGCGGGTGAGCCGTTCGCCTTCGCCGGCGACCTCGAACTCTCCGCCGAACTCTCCGGCGGGAGCTGCCGGGTACTGAACGTCATGGTGCGGCGCGGCCGCTGGGCGGCTCGGGTGGAACGCGTGACCGACCGGATCGTCCCGCGGACCGGACACGCCGGAGTCCTCCTCGCGCTCCGCGGCAGGTGGCAGGCCGGCAGCGACGCGGTGGGTCCGGGCGGAGGCTCGTGGTGGGACGCGGGCGACGACGCGGTGCGGGCGGGGCTCACCCCCCTCTCCCCCGACGCCTCGGCCCTCTGGGCGGATCTCGCGCCGACGGGATGACTCCGGGCAGGCCCCTGGGTGGCCGTCCCGAGGCCCCGTGCGCGGCCGGGGCCGGCGACGAGGTGGCGGCGAGCCGGCCGGGGCTGCCCGCGGAACTCGTCGCGGTACTGGCCCTGGACGACGACGAGGCGGTACGGATCCACCTGGCCTGCCACCACCCGCCGGCCCCGCCGCGCCTCCTCCTGGACGTCTTCGTCGCGCGCCCGGCGCACCGGCCGCACCTGCCGGCCCTGCCCGCGTTCCCCCGCACCGGCCTGTGCCGCCTCGTCGACCATCCCGATCCCGAGGTCCGGGCCCTGGCGGCGGGCGACGGGCCTGAGGCCTCGGGGCGGGTCAGTCCCGGTCGAGTCGCGGCAGCGACGTGCAGAGGCGCTCAGGCAGTTCCGGCAGGGTGCGGTGGATGCCCGCACAGCCCGCCTCACGGTTCATGGTGACCGGTCGCCAGCCCGCGGGCTCGGCCCGGTAGAACCAGCGCTGGGAGATCGCCGAGGAGGGGCAGCCGTCGCCGGGGTCACCGCAGGCCGGTCCCATCCGGGTCGACAGGTCCAGCACAAGCCATGTGTCGTCGCAGCCGCGTGCGTCCCAGCTCGTGTGCGCGGGGATGTCCGTGTCGTCGACGGCCTGCCGGTAGGAGGCCGAGGTGCAGCGCGGAGGTGTGGGGTCGCAGCCGTTCTCGCCGCAGGCACGCAGCGCGGGCGGAGTGGCGCCGGCGGGGGTGTACACGTCCCGGCTGTTGACCATGACCGTGCGGGAGCCCAGCGGCTCGTCCATGGCCACCTCCGCCTGGACCCGCCGCGTGCCGGTGCAGCCGGATTCCCGGTCCTGGGAAGGGGACTCGAACGTGACCGTGACGTAGACGGTGCCGTTCTCGACGGTGTCCACCCGCCCGCTCAGGTCGCGCACACAGGGGCCTGCCCCATCGGGCACGTCGGCGTCGACGACCAGCGACCGGCCGCCGTCGGCGGTGGACACGCCGTCGATGCGCATCGGGGCGGCGCGCGTCCAGGCCGTGCCGGCGGCGGTCGCCGTACCGGCGGTCCCGGCATTCCCGGCCGTTCCTGCGATCTCGGAACCGCAGCCGGCGAGGCCCCCCACCAGGACCGCGCCGAGCGTGACCGCCCGTATGCCTCGCCGCCACATGTCATGCCCCCGTTCACCGACTGCCGGCAGCCTAACGCGCCGTCGGCCGCGGCCTGCGGCGGCTCCGGTCGAGCGCTCTCAGGGCATGCCGGGGCCGGCGAGCGGGAACGTCTCCCGGACCCGCCACTCCACACCGTCGTGGGCGATGAGCTCGACCGCCGAGACGTGCGACGAGAAGGGAAGTCCTGGGGCGAAGTCGGCCTCGCCCGCCGCCGGGAAGGCGTCGTCCTCGCCCTGGGCGACGGTCAGATGCGGGACGACCTCGCCGAACCGGCCGCCGTACGGCGGCGCCTCGGGCCAGCGGCCGACGATCGCCTCCGTGAGCCGCCGGAACGGGGCGTCGGGCTCGGGGACGAGGTGAAGGACTCCCGGAAACCGCCCGCACCGCTCGAACCGCACGTCGAACGCGGGATGGCCCCCCAGCACGTCCGCCAGAGCGGCGTGGACGCCGGTGTCCACCCGGCTCGCTTCGAGGAACGGGAACAGCACGGTGACGTGAGCGGGTACCTCGACCCGGGCCGAGCCGCCGAACCGCTCACGCCACGCCCGGACAGCCGGCTCCGCCTCGGGAATCCGCACGATGAGGGCGGTCTGCCCCGCCTGGAACCCGCTGGGGGTGTCGTCTGCCATGACACCGCATGGTGTCAGCTCCGCCGGGGGCGCGCGGCCCGTTCTCCGGTCGCCGCGGCGGTCCCGCGGCTCCTAGGATCCCGGGCATGGCAACACGACTCGTGCAGATCAACGTGAAGGCCCAGGACGATGCCGCGCTCGGGCGGTTCTGGGCGGAGGCCCTCGGTTGGGGTGTCGACAGCGAGGGGCCCGGTGTCACCAACCTCGAACCCCTGGGCTTCGCCTACCCCGATCCCGCGGCCGTCTGCATCGACATCATCGCCCGCCCCGAGGTCAAGACGGTGAAGAACCGGGTGCACATCGACCTCGCCACCACCTCGCCGGATCATCAGGCCGAGCTGGTCGCCCGGTTGAAGGACCTCGGCGCGACGCTCGCCGACGTGGGGCAGGGCGACGTCCCCTGGGTGGTGATGGCCGACCCGGAGGGCAACGAGTTCTGCGTCCTGGAGCCCCGGTCGGTCTACCGGGACACCGGGCCGATCGCCGCCGTGGTCGTCGACTGCGCCGACCCGCGCGCGCTGGCCCTGTTCTGGGACGGGGCGATGGACTGGACCCTGCACGAGGCGGCGGACGACCGCGCGACCCTCCGGTCCGCCCTGGGCGTCGGGCCGTACCTGGAGCTCGTACGCACCCCCGACAGCAAGTCCGTGTGGAACCGCGTCCACCTCGACGTCGCGCCCTACCCCGGTGAGGACCTGGCGGCGGAGGCGGCCCGGCTGCGCGCCCTGGGCGCCACCGACCCCGGCGTCGACCAGTCCGAGATCCACTGGACGATCCTGGCCGACCCGGAGGGCAACGAGTTCTGCCTGCTCACACCCCGCTGAGCGCGAGTGGGCCGCCTGGAGCGGGCCGGCCGAGCCTGGGCGGCCGGGACCCGGGGGCCCGGCCCGCGTGGCGGCACCGGCCCACTCGTGGAACCTCCCGGCGGCTCCGGCCTCCTCACCAGTCGCGGCCGGCGGTCAGCTGTTCCGCATCCGCGCCGGGGAACCCGTAGGCCGACGCCACGAAGGAGAACTCCTCACAGATCGACTCGCGCGCGACCGTCTCGATCTCGCTCCCGGCCGCCACGAACTCCTCCTCCAGTACGTTGAACTCCTCCGTCGCCGCCCGGGTGAGCGCGTACAGGCTCGGGAGGTCGGAAGGGCGCTCGGCCTCGACGCGTGCGCACAGGCCCAGCAGGATCGCCTCGCCCAGGGCCACCACCCGGTCGGGGAAGTACGCGTCGTCGTACATCGGTCGCAGGAACGCGTGACCCGCCACCTGGTTGTTCATGATCGGCATGCTGCATCCCCACCCTCGGCGACGGCTGATGGGCCGATCATGCAGGGCCCCACTGACAACGACGCCCCCGGGAGCAGGCCCGCCGGCCGAGGCCGGAATCTCGCGCTAGCGGGGGTGCTGCCCGCGCTCTCGCCGTTTCCGCTCAGCGGCTGCTTCGGCCTTGCCGTCCTCCCGCAGTCGGCGTCCCTCCGCGCGGAGGTCGGGATTCTGCAGCGCCTTCCCGTCGGACTCCTTCATGAGCCCGCTGATCCGCGTGAGTGCGGCCTTGACGATTCCCATGGCGTTCCACCTCCCGTTTCCCGGGGTGCGCCCCTCGTGGGGAGCAGGGGCGGGAAGGACCGGCGGCGTGCGCCGACCCGCCCCATGCCTGGCGGCTTGCCGCCCGCGCGGTGTCCGAAACGGTGTTCCGCCGGATTTCGTCGCAGGGACAGACCCGGGCCGGGCCGCGCCCGGCTCCCGGCTCGACGGGGCCTGCGCGGACCCGGTCGTGTGCGCCCCCTACGCCGGCGTCGGCCCCTGCGGCGAGCGGAGGACGAGGAGGGTGATCTCGCTCGGGGCGAAGACGCGGAAGGGCGGGCCCCAGAAGCCGGTGCCGCGGCTGGTGTAGAGGAGGGTGCGGGCGCCGTGGCGGCTGAGGCCGGCGAGGGCGGGCTGGTCCAGGCCGACCAGATAGTGGAAGGGCCAGATCTGGCCGCCGTGGGTGTGACCGGAGAGCTGGAGGTCGACGCCGTGCGCCGCCGCACGGTCGATGAACTTGGGCTGGTGCGCGAGGAGGAGGACGGGCAGGTCGGGGTCGGCTCCGTCGAGGGCCCCCGCGAGGTGGGCGCGGTGGCCGGCCAGTCCGGAGGCCTCGGCGGTGACGTCGTCGACGCCGGCGACCACGAGGGTGTCCCCACCTCGTTCCAGCAGCAGGTGGCGGTTGCGCAGCGGCTCCCAGCCCAGCTCGTCCATCAGGTCGACCCAGCCCTGGGCCTCGCTGTAGTACTCGTGGTTGCCGGTGACGTACACCCGCCCCCAGGTCGCCCGCACGGTGCCCAGCGGAGCGGCCTGGGCACGACGGCGTGCGGCCGTGCCATCGGCGATGTCGCCGGTGTGGCAGACGACGTCGGCCTCCAGGCCGTTGACCGTCTCGCAGACGCGTGCCGACCAGCGGGCGCGGTCGAGCGGGCCGTAGTGGGTGTCGGTGATCAGGGCGACCCGGGTGCCGTCCAGTCCGGCTCCGAGCCGCGGGAGTTCCACGTCGAGCCGGCGCACGCGGGGCACGCGCCGGGCCTCCACGGAGCCCCAGGCGAGCAGCACGGCCGTCACGCCTAGGACCGCCCAGGTGACGATGCGTGCCCGGTCCTGTCCGTCGCCGACATCGGCCAGGGACAGCGCGGGCCGCAGGAGGACGCCGAAGAGGACGGACCAGGTGAACAGGACCCAGATGCCGCCGAGAAGCGAGTCACCGACGATCGCCGCCCCGTCCTGCTGCCGTCGGCCGTGTCCGCGCGCCATCGCGAGCGGCATCCCGACCAGGCCGAGGACGAACAGGGCGGTGCCGGCCAGGGTGACGGGGAGCGGCCAGTGCTGGCCCGTGTGGACGAGGACCCAGCAGGGCACGGCCCACAGCAGGACCGGCGCGACGAGCGGGAGGTAGCGCATCACGCGCTGCAAAAGGCTCCGTGGCGGCGCCTCCTGGGTGGCGGATCGCGTGTCGCTGGTCTCGGTCACGGTGCCCCTCCTGGGGTTCTCCACGGCGGTCGCGCCCGTGGCGGAACCGGACGACGGCCGCGGCGGCGGTCGACGGGCCGGCCGCCGCAGGGCTTCGACAGGATCCGCCGCCCATGGCCTGATCCTGCTCCGGCCACAGCGGTCTGCATGTCTCGGACCACCCATTGTCCGCCGTCGCGCGGGGAGCGGGCCAGCGGGCTCCCCCGAGCCGTTCGGCGGGAGCCCCCGGGCCCGGATCAGTCGAGCGGCAGCCCCTGCATCTGCGCCTGGGTACGGGCTCCCGAGCCGTGGAGCAGGGCTCCGTCGCACACGGGCACGTCGGCCCGCACCTCGGCCAGGCGCCGGGCGTCCACGTACCCCACGGGGATGTCGCCCTTGTCGGTGAAGTCGGAGGTGTACGTGCGGTCGTGGTCCGTCCCCATGGCCAGGAGGCGCTTGCTGTCGAGGAGGACGCCGTAGTACAGCCGGTCGGAGTTCAGCTTGTCCACGGCCGAGCAGAGCACGGGCACCTCCTCGCCGCGCCGCGGATGGCAGTCGGGCTTCGCCTGGTTGCACAGTGCGGTGTCGGTCACCTTGATCACCCGGCAGCTCTCCTCGGACTCGTCCGTGCAGGAGACCGGCATGATGTTGAGGGGCGGGCTGACGGAGGGGCGGCTGTAGACGCTGGCCCAGTCCGCGCTGACGGCTGTCAGGTGCACCGCGGGGCGGGCGCAGAGGTCGATCTCCGCCGTTCCGCCGTACTTGTCGTCGGGCACGCTGGCCGTGTGCTTGTCGGGACAGTCCGAGGACGCGCCCGCACCGGATCCGGACGCCCCGCCGGCGTCCGCGGTACGTCCCGCGGACGCAGAGCTCCGTGCGCCCGGGTCCTGGTCCGCCGCGGATCCGCAGGCGGTGAGGGACGACGCCAGGAGCACTCCGAGGACGGAGGAGACGAGCACACGGTGGGACACGGAAGCACCTCTTGTTCGACGGGGGGGGGAGCCGACTGCCGGAGGCAGCGGGCACAGGGCTGCGCCGCAGCTCACGGGGCGATGCTCGCAGGGCGCGCGGCCCCGAGCGTCGGGGGAACCACGTACATCGCCACGTAACGGCGGGCGAGGGGGCGTGCGGGAGGGCTCGCCGGTCAGGGCCGGAGGGGCGCGGATCGGGTCGCGCGTGTCGAACTGCGTAGTCGGTGTCAGGGAAACCACGGACGTGCGGAGCCCCGGTGGGCGGCAGAGTCGTCACCGGCAGGTGCCGTGAGGTGCGGTGTCCGGAGGGGGGCGGGGTGGGGCGCGAGGCGGGGACGTGGGCGCGGAGAGCG
The DNA here is from genome assembly GCF_043081085.1 of Streptomyces sp. NPDC014891. NCBI lineage: Bacteria > Bacillati > Actinomycetota > Actinomycetes > Kitasatosporales > Streptomycetaceae > Streptomyces > Streptomyces sp. NPDC014891. Next base: position 125,971 of record NZ_JBIBWF010000001.1, read on the forward strand.
GGGTGGACCGGAGCGGTGGCGAGTCTGGCCGTCGCCGGGTGGCTGATCTGGCTGCTGCCCGCACCCCATCTGGCCGCCGTCCTGGGCGTCGGTCCCGTGGACGGCGTCATCACCGTCAGCGCCTGCTACGACGCCACCGACGCGCAGGGCTACCAGGACGGCACGGACTGCACGGGGACGTACACACCCCGTGCGGCGGGCGAGCCCCGACGGGAGGTGACGCTCGACAAGGCCGCCTCGCGGCACCGGCCGGGCAGCAGGGTGGAGGTACGGATGGCGCGCGGGCGGGCCCATGAGATGTCGGGGTACGCGCTCGGCCGCTGGACCACCGCGACCGGGCTGATCCTCGGACCGTTCCTCGCTCTGTCGCTGTCGTTCCGCGCCTGCGCGCGCGACGCGAGGTGGAGTCACAGCAGCGACTACGTCCTGGTCCTCATCGTCGCCGAGATCGCCGCCCTGGTGTTCGGCGTCCTGGTGAGCCTCGTCGCCTCCGTCGCCCTCGCCCTGGGCGGCTGAGCGGACGGGGTCCCTCCCGTGCCGCGGTCCGCGACACCGCGCCCGGCGAACCCGCAGGCCGTACAGGGACGTTCCGTCACCGCGTGCCCCGAGGCTCGAACGTGTCTTCGTCCGACGTGATAGACATTGCCGTGCCGTTCGGTAGAGAGATCACGCGCGTGGGAGCCGTGGACGACGTGGCCCCGCATCGCGACAGCGGGAGTCCCCTCGTCGGGCGTGCCGCCGAGTCGGGGCTGCTCGACACGGTGATCGAGCGGCTGGGGCGCGGGGCGCCGGCCGTCGTCGACATCACCGGTGCGGCCGGGATCGGCAAGAGCCGGCTCATGACGGAGTTCGCCCTCCGGGCCCGGCGGCGGGGCATCACGGTGCTGCGCGGTCGCGCGGCGGAGTACGAACGGCACCTGCCGTTCCATCCGTTCGCCGACGCGTTCGCCGATCTGCACCCCCGTCGCCCGCACGCCCCCGACCTCCTCGACGCGCTGTCCCGTGTCCTCCGCGGCCCGGGCGGCGAACCGTCCGTCCCGGAACGCGGGCCGGCGACCGCCGACCGCTTCGGGCTGCACCGCTCGGTGGCGGCGCTGCTGGCACGACTCGGGTGCGGCGAAGGGCTGGTGGTGGCTCTGGACGACGTGCACTGGGCCGATCCGGCCTCCCTGGAGCTTCTCGACCATCTCGTCCGGCATCCCGTCCCCGGACCGGTGGTCCTCGTCGTCGCCCGGCGCGACCGGCAGACGCCGACGGCGCTCGGCGCGGCGCTCGCCCGTGGGGCCGACACCGAGGCGGTCCTGCGGATCGGGCTGGCGCCGCTCGGCGAGCGGGAGTGCGTCGAGGGGCTCGCCCCGGACCTGCCGCCCGCGCGGGCGGCGCAGTTGTACGCCGCCGGGGAGGGCAATCCGCTCTACTTCCTCTCCCTGGTGCAGGCGCACCGCGAGGACACCGCCCGCGAGCGCGTCGCCTCGGGCGCGTCCTCCCCCGCTCCCGCCTCCTCCGACGAGTCCGGCGCGACGGGTGGGACCCGGGCGATCGGCGAACTTCCGGACGGTCTGGCCGCGTTGCTGTGGGACGAGCTGACCCCGCTCACCCCTGACCAGCACCGGACTCTGGAGGTGATCGCCGTGCTCGGAGACCACGCGGTGCCGTCCGTGGTCCGCGGCGTGACCGGGCGGACCGGTGCCGAGTTCGACGACGACCTGGGCGCGCTGACGGGACGCGACCTCGTGCGGCCGGGCCCGGGGGGCCGTACGGTGCTGCGTCATCCCGTGCTGCGGACGCTGGTCCACGAGTCGACCGCGGTGCGGCGGCGCGTCGAGATCCACCGTGCCGCCGCCGTCGAGCTGGCCCGCAGGGGTGCCCCTCCCGTCGAGCTGGCCCGGCACGTCGAGCGGTCGGTGACGACGTGGGACCCGCGTGCGTACGCGGTGCTGAGGGAGGCGGCCGCGCAGACCGAGGGCTCGGCTCCGACGAGTTGCGCGCACTGGCTCGGTGTCGCGCTCCGCCTGCTGCCCGACACCGAGGAGCGCGGGCCCGAGCGGCGGGATCTGATGCTGCGGCGCGCGCGGGCCCTCGGTGTCGCCGGCGGGCTGCGGGAGAGCCGCGACCTCCTGCACCAGGTCATCAGCACGGCCGGTCCCGGCGAGAGCGGTGTCAGGACGGCGGCCGTCCTGCTGTGCGCCTCGACGGAACGGCATCTCGGCCGCTACCCCGAGGCGATCGCCCTGCTGCGCCGCGAGCTGCGGGGGCGGCCCTCGCCGTCCGACCGGGTGGCGATCGGCCTCGAACTGAGCTCGTCCGCACCGCACAACGCCTCCTATCCGCAGATGCGGGACGAGGTCGCGCGTACCCTCGCGGACGCCCGCGCGCTCGGTGACGAGCGGGGCGAGGCGGGGGCCCTGGCGGTGGCCGCGTTCGGCGAGGCGTACGAGGGGGACGTGGCCGCGGCGCGCGCGTACGCGGCACAGGCGGCCGGACTGCTGGACGGGCTGCCCGACGACGACCTCACCGCGTTGTGCGAGCCGCTGGGGCGGCTGGGATGGGCCGAGGCCTTCCTGGGCCGGTTCGTCGACGCGGAACGCCATGCGGACCGGGGTCTCGGCATCGCCCGGCGCAGCGGGCAGATCTACCTCCTGCCGCTTCTGCTGCTGTGCAAGGCGCACGTACGGATCCAGACGTGCCGGCTCGATTCGGCGCGGGAACTCGCGGACGAGGCCGAAGACATCGCCCGCGGCATCGGCAGCGGCGAGCTGCTGGCCTTCGTCCTGGCCAACAAGGCCCAGGTGCGCGTCGCGTCGTCCGCTCCCGGTGACGCGGAGGCCCTGGCGGCCGCGGAGGAGGCCGTCGCCGCCATGGGACCCAGCGACAACTGGCGGGCCTCGATGGCCTGGTGCATGCTCGGCTACGCGGCTCTCACGGGCGGTGACCCGCACCGGGCCCTGGACGCACTCCTGCGCGCCGGGGGCGGCGACCTGCGGGGTCTGCAGCCCTCGATGCGCCCCCTCCTGTCGGAACTCCTCGTCACCGCTGCCCTGTTCACCGGGGACGTCGAGTCGGCGTCCGGGTGGGCCGAGCGGGCCCGGCGTGAGGCCGACGCGCTGGGTCTGCCGGTGCAGCGGGCCTCCGCGATGCGGAGCGCGGCGCAGCTCGCCCTGCACTGCGGCGACGCCGGCAGGGCGGCGGAGCTGCTCACGGAGGCCGTGGCGGAGTGCGCGCGGGCCGGTGCGGTGTTCTGGGAGGCCCGCTCGCTGCTGCTCGCGGCTCCGGCGACGGCGGCGGCCGGGTCCGGGGCGCGGGGTGCGGCGATGTGGCGGCAGGGGCACCGGCTCGCGGCCGCCGGCGGCGCGGGTCTGCTGGTCGGGCTCGCGGAGACGACGCGCCCGCCGGCCCTCCGTGAGGACTCCGGCCCGCCTCGGCTGACCTCGCTGACGGCGCGGGAGCGCGAGGTCGCCGGGCTGGCGGCGGAGGGGCTCACGAACCAGGAGATCGCCACGCGGCTCTATCTGAGTCCGCGTACCGTCGAGACCCATCTCTCCCGGGTGTTCCGGAAGGCGGAGGTGTCGACGCGGGCGGCCCTGGCCGCTTTGATGGCCCGTTCCTGAGTCCGGCCGGCGGGCTCAGCTCGCTTCGACGGCTCCGACCGGGGCGAAGGGCAGCAGCTCGTCGGCGCCGGGCTGGATGACGAGGCAGCTGCCCTCCGGCACCTCGTTCCAGGCGCCCGGCAGGTCGTCGAGGGGTTCGGACACGATGAGGCGCGACTCCGGCGAGATGTCCCGCAGGAACGCGACGTCGGGATGGAGCTTGCGCAGGTCCTCGACGCGGTTGCTCTCGAACAGCGAACGCGAGGCGCGTTCGGTGGAGTAGCGGAAGGCCCAGAGGCGTTCCCCGTCGGTGATCGCGAGGGTCATCTGGAGCGGGAACTCGACGCCGTGGCGTCGGCCGACGCTCTCGACCGCGCCCGCCATCCGTGCGACGGCGGCGGGCGGGTCCCGGTCCAGGCCGAAGGTGAGCGCCAGGTAGAACATCACCTCGGAGTCGGTGGTGCCTTCGAGGTCGGCGTAGAGCTCGGGGTCGATCAGGAGGGACAGGTCCCGGCGGAGGCGGTGGAAGCCGTCGACGGCTCCGTTGTGCATGAACATCCAGCGTCCGTGCCGGAAGGGGTGGCAGTTGGACTGCTGGACGGCCGACCCGGTCGACGCCCGGATGTGCGCGAAGAACAGCGGGGAGCGGATGTGGTCCGCGAGTTCCCTGAGGTTGCGGTTGTTCCACGCGGGTCCGACGTCCCGGAGGAGGGCGGGGGTGCTGCTCTCGCCGGTGTACCAGCCGACTCCGAAGCCGTCACCGTTCGTGGTCTCCACGCCGAGTCTCGCGTGCCGGCTCTGGTCGATCAGCGAGTGGGCCGGTTTGTAGAGGATGGTGTCGAGCAGGACGGGCGTTCCCGCGTACGCGAGCCATCGGCACATCGCTGATCACCTGGGTCTCCGGGCGCCTCGGGGGTTGCGTCTGTCGACTCGTCGAACTCCCATTCTCGGCGCCGCCCGCGGGCCGCGCCAGGCGGACCGGGCGGGTCGGCCGGTCCACCGCGGGGGCGTGCGCCGGCGCGGTGAGGCGTCCGGAACGGATCGGGGCGGTTTCGAGGGCCCCCTGGACGCCCCTCGGGACACGGGGAGGCGTACCCCTGGCGGGTACCGGCGTGCCACGCCTCCACTCGCTCTAACGAGCGCATGATTCGGCAGATGAGCGGACAATGCTTGGGGTGGCCCGTCCGGGGCAGTCGCACAACAGGCCCGAACCGGGCGCCGGCCTGAAGTGCATCCGCCCGAAGGACGTCGAACGCACAGGAGACGCAGTGACCGTCCGCATAGGTGTCGAAGAAGAGTTCCATGTGATCGATGTCGAGACCGGCTCCCTGGCACCGCGGGCGGACGCCGTGCTCGGGCGGCTCTCCCCGCACGGGGACGACTTCACCCAGGAGCTCCCCCAGTCCGTCGTCGAGTCGAACAGCGGCGTGCACACGCGCCTCGACGACCTTTACGCGGACCTGTCCGCGGCCCGCCGGCGTCTCAACGCCGCCGCCTCCTCCCAGGGCCTGGCGATCATGGCGGCGGGCGCGGCCCCGATCGCCCGGCTCGGAGCCGTACCGGCGACCGACGAGCCCCGGTACCACGCCATGACCGAGGAGTACCGGCGCGTCGCCGACGAACAGCTGATCTGCGGCGCCCAGGTGCACGTCGACGTCCCCGACAAGGACACCGCCGTACGGGCGCTCTGCGCGATCAACCCGTGGCTCCCGCCGCTCCTCGCGCTGTCCGCGAGCTCCCCCTTCTGGCTCGGCGCCGACACCGGGTACGCGAGCTGGCGCACCATGATCTGGCAGCGCTGGCCCACCTCCGGCCCGCCCGGCTGCTTCGCCGACGCCGCGGAGTACGACGAGGCGGTCGACGAACTGATCGACTCCGGCGTCATCAGCGACCCCGGAATGATCTACTACGACGTCCGTCCCTCGGACCACCTGCCGACGCTCGAACTCCGCGTCTGCGACGCCTGCCCCCGCGTGGAGACCGTGGTGCTGATCGCGGCCCTGTTCCGGGCGCTCGTCGTCGACGCCTGCGCGGACGCCTCGGCAGAGGGATGCGACGACCGTCACGCATGGCTGCGCTCCGCCACCTGGCGCGCGGCACGGTCCGGCCTGGAGGGCGATCTGATCGACCCCGTGACCCGCCGGCCCGCGGCGGCCCCCGAGGTCGTACGCGGCCTGCTCCGCACGCTGCGCCCGACGCTGGAGGCGCACGGCGACTGGGATCTCGCGCGGAGCCTGGCCGAGGAGGCGCTGGCCCGCGGGAGCGCCGCCCACCGGATCCGCCGCGCGGCGGCCGACGAGGACCTGCTCGCGGCCGTGGACCTGCTGCTGGCGGAGACCCGCGGCGCGTACGGAACGGGTGACCCCCGGCCCGACGCGCGCCGCGGAGAACTCCGGCCCCGGGCACGGACCCTGCCGGCGAAGGCCGACCGGAGATGACCTGCCGGCTCCCCTGCCCCGCGGAACCACCACCGCCCCGAGCGGACCGCACGCCCGCGGACCCGCGGCGCGGGCGGACGACCCTCTGCCCTCCCCCGACGGCAGAGCGAGGAGTGAACAGCATGCCGACGTCGCAGCCCCGTAGGAGGAAGACCGGCCTCGCGCGGACACGCGGCCTTCCCACCGCCCCGCCGCCCCGGACGCCTCCACACCCCGCCCGGGTGCCCGCCCGTCCGGGAGGTGCCCCATGTGCGGCCTGAGCGGCGAGATCCGCTTCGACGGAGGGAGACCCGACCTGGCGGCGGTCGAGCGGATGACGGACCGCATGGCGGCGCGCGGCCCGGACGGCCGCGGCATGTGGGCGCAGGGACCGGTCGCGCTCGGCCATCGCCGCCTGAAGATCATCGACCTGTCCGCGCGCGGAGCCCAGCCCATGACGGACAGCGACGCACAGCTGACCTGCGTGTTCAACGGCTGCATCTACAACTACCGGCAGCTCCGTGAGGAACTGCGGGGCCTGGGCCACGCCTTCGTCACCGGCTCCGACACCGAGGTGGTCATCAAGGCGTACCGCCAGTGGGGCGTCCGCTTCGTGGAGCACCTCGTCGGCATGTTCGCGGTGGCGCTGGTCGAGCAGGAGACGGGCCGGCTCGTGCTCGCCCGCGACCGCCTGGGCATCAAGCCGCTCTACCTCGACGAGCGCCCGGGCAGGCTCCGCTTCGCCTCCACCCTGCCGGCCCTGCTCGCGGGCGGCGGGGTCGACACCTCGCTCGACCCGGTGGCGCTGCACCAGTACATGAGCTGGCACGCGACCGTCGCGGCGCCGCGCACCGTCCTCACCGGCGTCCGCAAACTCCCGCCGGCCACCGTACGGGTCGTGGAGCCCGACGGGACCCGCCGCGACCGCTGCTACTGGCAGCCCTCGTACACGCGGAACAGCGCCTTCGCCGGGATGGGCCCCGACGACTGGCGGGACGCGGTCCTCGCCGCGCTCCGCACCGCCGTCCACCGCAGGACGGTCGCCGACGTACCGGTCGGCGTGCTCCTGTCGGGCGGCCTCGACTCCAGCCTCATCGTGGCCCTGCTGGCCGAGGAGGGCCAGCGCGGCCTGGCGACGTTCAGCGTGGGCTTCGAGGCGGAGGCCGGCGAGGAGGGCGACGAGTTCGTCTACTCCGACCGGGTCGCGCGCCGCTTCGACACCGAGCACCACCAGCTGATGGTGCCCTCGGACCGCGTCTCCACCGCCCTGGACGGCGCGATCGCCGCCATGAGCGAACCGATGGTGAGCCACGACGTCGTCGCCTTCCACCTGCTGTCGGAACTGGTGTCCAAGGAGATCAGCGTCGTGCAGAGCGGCCAGGGCGCCGACGAGGTGTTCGCCGGCTACCACTGGTACCCCGCGCTGGCGGAGGTCGAGCGGGACCAGGAGCCCCGGCGCTACGGAGAGGTCTACTTCGACCGCCCACACGACGCCCTCGCGAGGATCCTGCAGCCCCACATGCTGGCCGACCACGACGTGTCCGCGGAGTTCGTCCGTGCGCACATGGCCGTGCCCGGCGCCGAGACCGCGCTGGACGCCGCGCTCCGGCTCGACACGCACGTCATGCTCGTGGACGACCCGGTCAAGCGCGTCGACAACATGACCATGGACTGGGGCCTGGAGGCGCGGGTGCCGTTCCTCGACCACGAACTGGTCGAGCTGGCGGCGGCCTGCCCGCCGGAGCTCAAGCTCGCCGACGGCGGCAAGGGCGTCCTGAAACAGGTCGGCCGCACGCTGCTGCCCCGCGCCGTCGTCGACCGTCCCAAGGGGTACTTCCCGGTGCCGGCCATCCGCCACATGGCGGGGCCCGTCCTCGAACGGGTGCGGGAGGCCCTGTCCGCGCCGGAGGCCCGGGCACGCGGCGTCTTCCGCCCGGAGTACGTCGACTCCCTCCTCGCGGCACCCGAGGAGCACCGGACGAACCGAGGGGCGAACGCCCTGTGGCACGTGGCGTTGTTGGAGACATGGCTGCAGACCCACGCGATCAGCTGACGGACGAGCCCGCAGCGACCGCCCCGGTGGTGGAGCGGCTCGCCGACGCGGCCGGGCCGCGGGACACACCCCGGCCGCGGGTCGCCCACGGCTGCTGGTACCCCTCCCCCGATCCGCGGGGCGAGCACATCGCGTTCGTCTGCGACCGCGAGGGCGCGCCGCAGCTCTGGACCGCGCCCGTGGGACGCGACGACGCGCATCTGCTCGACACCGGTCCCGACCCCGTCACGGAGGTCTCCTGGTCCCCGGGCGGCGAGTGGATCGCGTACACCGTGGCGCCGGGCGGCAGCGGCCACACGCGCGTGCTCTGCGTCCGCCCCGACGGCTCGGGCCGCCGGATCCTGGCGGGCGCGGAGCCGGGAAGCTCGGCCTACCTGGGGTGCTGGGCCCCCGACGGCTCGGCCCTCGCGGTGACCGTCGCGGAACCGACGGGCGGCGGCGTCCCGGCGGAGCGGCCCGCCCCCTGGACGCAGCGGGACGGGGCCGCCACCCTCCTCGACTCCGCGCCCGCGGGCGGTGCGGGCTTTGGGACGGCGGAGCCCGTGCGCGACCGCCTCACCGCGTACCTCGTCGACCCCACCGGGACGGAGGCGCCCCGGCTCGTCGCCGACGAGACCGGCGCGGCGACGCTCCGGGTGTGCGACGTCGGCCGGGACGGGCGCCTGGCGCTGCTGCGCCGCGGACCCCGGGGGCGGCGCGAGGCCGTGGTCGTCCGCACGGCGGACCAGACCCCGGCGTGCGCGCTGCCGGTCGCGGACGGCGATCCGTGGATCGGCCGCTTCTCGGCCGACGGGCGCACGGTGTGGCTGCGCAGCGACCACGACCGCGAGTTCGCGGCCCTGATGGCACTTCACCTGGACGGCGCCGGCGAGCGGAAGGAGCTCGTCGTGGTGGCCGGCCGCGACACGTGCGACCTCGAACTCCTCGCCCTCGCCGAGGACGGCCGGCGGGCGGCGCTGGCCTGGAACGACGGCGGCACGAGCGTGCTCGAAACGCTCCCCCTGACCGGCGACGGGGCGCACCCGCCCGCCCCGCGCGCGGTGGAGCTGCCGCACGAGGTGGTCACCCGGGTGACCCAGGCGGGTCCCGGCGGTCTGGTCGTGGCGCTCTCCGGATCCCGGCGACGCCCCGGGGTGTGGTCCGTGCCCGGTGCGGCTCCCCTGGCACGGACGCCGTGGTCGGCGAGCGACGCCGCGTCCGTTCCGGGACGACGCCCGCCGGTCCGGCCGGCGCCGCTGCGTGCCACGGCCCGCGACGGGCTGCTCCTCGGCGGCTGGTACCACCGGGCCCCCGGCAGGGCCGCGGGCGAGCCGGCCCCGTGCGTCCTGCATCTGCACGGCGGCCCCGAGGAACAGGAGCGCCCGGTCTTCGACCCGCTCTACCAGGAGTTGCTGGGCCGCGGCCTGGACGTCTACGCGCCCGACGTGCGCGGCTCCTCCGGCTGGGGCCGGTCCTTCGTCGACGCCGACCTGGGCGAGGGCCGCTTCGCGGCGATCGCCGACGTCGCCGACTGCGCGACCCACGCGGTCGCGTCCGGCCTCGCCGACCCGCGCCGGCTCGCCGTGATGGGGCACTCGTACGGCGGCTATCTGACCCTCGCCTCCCTCGTGTGGCACCCGCACCTCTTCCGTACCGGCGTCACGGTCTGCGGGATGTCGGACTTCGCCACGTTCTACGCCGGGACGGAGCCGTGGCTCGCGGAGTCCGCCGTCCACAAGTACGGCCACCCCGAACGGGACGCCGCGCTGCTGCGGGCCCTGTCCCCCATGAGCCGCGTCGACGCCCTGCGGGTCCCGCTGCTGGCCGTGCACGGCGAGCACGACACGAACGTGCCGCCCGGCGAGTCCGAGCAGATCGTCCGGGCGGCCCGGGCACGCGGACTCGTCGCGGAACTGCTGCTGCTCCGGGACGAGGGCCATGATTTCCGGCGCGCCGACAACCGGCGTCTGTTCCGCCGTGCCGCGGCGGAGTGGATGCAGCGGTGGCTCGTCGGCTGAACCGCGCGGCGGGCCCGCGGCCGCCCCGTTCGGCTCCCTCCGTACCCGCCTCGGGGGTGATCCCTCGTCCGCCCGGGCGTACCCGTGCATGGGCCGGGGACCGCCCGGGCAGGCGCTCGTTCCGACGGCCCCTGCGGGGCGGCGACGGGACGAGGTGGGGCGTGGCGCGCGGCGAGGGACGGAAGGGCCGGCTCGGCGGGCTGCTCGGGCGCCTGCGTCGCGACCCCTTCGCCGTCCAGACCGTGCGGTCCACGGCGGCGGCCACCCTGAGCTACGTCGTGGCCCTCCGGCTCAGCAGTGAACCGGTGCCCCTCACCGCTCCCCTGACGGCCCTGCTGGTCGTCCAGGTCACGCTCTACTCCACCGTGACGACGAGCCTCCGCCGGGTGACCTCCGTCGTCGTCGGCGTCCTCATCGCGATCGCGTTCAGCGTCGTGGTCGGCCTCTCCTGGTGGAGCCTGGCCCTCGTCATCCTCGCCTCGCTGCTCATCGGCCGGATGGTGAAGGTCGAGGAGTTCGTGCCCGAGGTGGCCATCAGCGCCATGCTCGTCCTCGGCGTCACGCAGGTCTCCGTCACCGCCTGGGACCGCGTCCTGGAGACCCTCATCGGCGCCGTGGTGGGCATGCTGTTCAACCTGTTCCTCGCCCCTCCCGTCTGGGTCGACACGGCGGGCGGGTCGATCGAGGACCTCGCCCGGCGGATGCGGCTGCTGCTCCTCGACGTGGCGGACGAGTTCACCGGCGCGCCCCGGGTCGAGGAGGCCGCCGACCGGCTCCACGCGGCCCGCCGGCTGGACAACGACGTCGCGGACGTCGACGGTGCCCTGCGGACGGCCGAGGACAGCCTGCGCTTCAACCCCCGCGTCAAGGAGGGCCTGATGCACCGGGTGGTGCTGCGGACCGGGCTGGACACGCTGGAGATCTGCGCCGTCGTGCTGCGGGTCCTCGCCCGTACCCTCACCGACCTGGCGAAGCACCGCGACGGGCGCCGGCTGCTGCCCGCGCCGACCGCCCTCGCCCTGCGGGAGACCGCCCAGTACACGGCCGACGCCCTCGTCAGCTTCGCCGTCCTGGTCACCGCGCGCGGCAGCGAGGACGCCGAGGCCGCGGAGACCCGGCTCGCGGGCGAACTGCGGGCCGCCCGGGTCTGCCGGGACCACGCGGCCGAACGGCTCCTCGCGCTCGCGCTCGCCGACGCCGGCCGGTGGCAGCTGTACGGGGCGCTGCTCAGCGAGGTCGACCGGATCCTCGACGAACTCGACCCCGAGCACCGGGGCCGCCGCCTGATGGAGGAGCTGGACCGCCGGGTGCGCGAGCGCAGCGACCGGCGGCGGCGCCTCGCCCTCCGCGACCGCCGGGGCCCGCGCCGGCCCGCCCGCGCGGACGGATGATCGGTCCGGACGGGGGTACCCGCACCGGCGACGAGAGGAGAACCCATGCCTGCCATTCCGTCCTCCCCGGGTTCGGGGACGGGAACGGGAACGGTCACCACGGCCGTACCGGCCCGGCTCGACCGGCTTCCGTGGTCCCGCTGGCACTGGATGATCGTCATCGGCCTCGGCACCGTCTGGATCCTCGACGGCCTCGAGGTCACCATCGTCGGCAACGTCGCCGGCCGGCTGGCCGAGGAGGGCAGCGGCCTCGACATCACCGCGGCGCAGGTGACGGGCGTGGCCGCGGCCCTCTACGTCGCGGGAGCCTGTTCGGGCGCGCTGTTCTTCGGGTGGCTGACCGACCGGTACGGCCGCAAGAAGCTGTTCATGATCACACTGGCGGTCTATCTGGGCGCCACGGCGATGACGGCCCTGTCCTTCGAGTCTTGGTGGTTCTTCCTCTTCCGCTTCCTCACCGGCTTCGGCATCGGCGGCGAGTACGCGGCGATCAACTCCGCCATCGACGAGCTGATCCCTTCCCTGTACCGGGGGCGCGTCGACCTCATCATCAACGGCAGCTACTGGCTGGGCGCGATCGGCGGTTCGCTGCTGTCGATCGTCATGCTCGACACCGACATCTTCCCGAAGGACCTGGGCTGGCGCCTCAGCTTCGCCCTCGGCGTCGTCCTGGGGCTCGTCATCCTGCTGGTGCGCAAGCACGTGCCGGAGAGTCCACGCTGGCAGTTCATCCACGGCCACGGCGAGGAGGCGGACACGCTGGTCACCGCCGTGGAGAAGGAGATCGAGGAGGAGAAGGGCGAGAAGCTGCCCCCGCCGGCCGGCGAGATCACCATCCACCAGCGCAAAAGCATCGGCTTCGGCACGATCGCGAAGACGGTCTTCGGCCGCTACCCGCGCCGCGCCGCCCTCGGCCTCGCCCTCTTCATCGGGCAGGCCTTCCTCTACAACGCGATCACCTTCGGCTTCGGCACCATCCTCATCACCTTCTTCGACGTGCCCACGGGCAGCACCGGCTACTACTTCGCCGTCATCGCGGCGGGCAACTTCCTGGGACCGCTGCTGCTGGGCAGGCTCTTCGACACCGTCGGCCGCCGCATCATGATCGCGGGCACGTACCTCCTGTCGGGCCTGCTGCTCTTCGGGACCGCCTGGCTCTTCGACCGCGGCTCGCTGTCGGCGACGACCCTGACGGCCTGCTGGTGCGTCGTGCTGTTCTTCGCGTCGGCGGGCGCCTCCAGCGCCTATCTGACCGTCTCCGAGATCTTCCCGATGGAGACCCGCGCCATGGCCATCGCGTTCTTCTACGCGCTGGGGACGGCGGCCGGCGGCATCAGCGGACCGCTGGTGTTCGCCGAGCTGACCGAGTCGGGGGTCGTCGGGGACACCGCGCTGGCCTTCCAGATCGGCGCCGCGCTGATGTGCGCGGCGGGGATCGTGGCGGCGTTCCTCGCGGTCAACGCGGAGCGCCGGTCGCTGGAGGACATCGCCGAACCCCTCTCGGCGGTGCGGGCCGAGGAGAAGACCGCCGGGAACTGAGCCGGCCCTTCCCGAACGGTCGCCCCGGAGCCGCGCCGACGACGGCTCCGGGGCGACCCGCGTCCTCGCCGGGACCGCGGCGGTGCGGGGTGGCGCCGGACGGCCGCCCGCCGCCCCTGCGCGGGGCCACGCACGCGTCCGGGGGACTGTCAGATCATCCGTCCGGGGTGACCGCTTCCCGCGCGTCTCGTTTGCACAGTCATGCACCCCCACGACACCTTCGACGGCACGGCCATACCTCCCACCGCGGCTCCCCGGCCCGCCCGCGGCGACGCCGAGGCGGCGCTCGTCGAGCACTATCCCCGGCTCGTCCGGCTCGCCCATCTGATCCTCCCGCCCTCCCTCGGCCGCCACCGCCGGGTGCTCACGGCGCACGCGCTGGTGCAGAAGTCCCTCGCATCGGCGGCCCCGTCCGGCCACGGCGCGCGTCCGGCCCCGACGGTGCCCGCGCAGCGCGGCGAAGCGGGACCCGTCCTCGCCTGGCTGCGGGAGGCCGTCGTGTCCGCCGCGCTGCGGACGGCCGCCCGGCCCCGGCGGGCGCTCTGGAGGAACCCGCTCCCCGCCGTCCTCGGGCTGAGGCTCTTCCCCCGGGCCGGGGGCGTCGACGAGCTCGCGCTGGACACGGCTCTGGCCACGGTGACCCCCCAGGTACGGGCGGCCTTCGCCCTGCGGGTCCTCGAAGGACTCGGCGCCCGGTCCGCGGCCCCGGTCCTCGCCGCCGCGGGCGTCGCCGCCCCGGAGGAGGCCCTGCACGCCGCCGAGCACCTCCGTTCGATCGTCGGCACGGATGCCGAATCGCTCCTGAGCGGCGCGGAGTTCGACCCCTGCGTCGTGCAGGCACGGCCGACGGACCTGCTGCGCCGCCGGCAGCGGAGGCGCCTCACCGCCCTCGTGGCCGCCGCCCTGGTGCTCTCCGCCTCCGCGGGCGTCCTGGTCGCCCTGCGGCCCGAACCGCCCACGCCCGCGCCGCCGGTCACCGCGCTGGCCGCCGCGTCCGCCCGGGCGACCGACCCCCGGTTCCTCGTCCGTACGCCCCCCGAACGCTGGTCCGACACCGCCCGCGTCGACCTCACGCAGTGGCCCGCCCGCGGGGCGCGGACCGGGGACACGGCCCTTCTGTCGCGCGCCCTGGACGCCTGGACACGGGGCACCGGCGACGGCAGGGGCGTGCGGGTGTCGTTCACACCGAGCACCCCGACGACCCCGCCCGCCGCGCCGCCCCGACTTCTCTTCGCCGGCTCGGTCGACGGCTCCGCCGTGGTCCTCCTGCACGACGGCGAACGCCTCATCCGCTACGCCGAACCCCTCGCCGGCCGGGGCGGCCAGGTCCTCGAACTGGCCCGGTCCGACGACGCGGACGTGACCACCGGAGCGGCCGTCGCGGTCGCCAGGACGCGTCTCGGGACCCGCTTCCTGCTCGCCCCCTGGATCGACGAGAGCGCGGTGCGCGACCTCCTGCGGCCGGACGTGCCGGCCGCGGCGCTGCCCGTGTCCGGGGACGGCCTCACCGGCCCGGTCCCCCCGCCGGCGGCCGACTGCGGGCGGGTGCCCGCACTCCAGGTGAGGTCGTCCACCCGGATCGTCGAGGACCACTCGTTCCTGCTGACGGACCTCGGGGAGCTGAGCCCCGCCCATCTGACGTGGACCCCCGCCCCCGGCACCGGAGCACCGGCCCGGCAGCCGCGCGAGGCCACGTCGGCCGCGGGCCTGGCCGCCTGGGCCCGCTCCGCGTGCACACTGCCCGGACTGCGCGGCACCGGCGTACGCGCAGTGAACCGCTGGGAGTTCGCCCGGCAGGCCCTTCCGGAGCGGGCCGGACCCGCGACGTGGACGTGCACGCGCGCCGACCTCTGGAACGGGCGCGGACGCGTCACGGTGGCCTGGGAGGGACCCGACCCGCGCGGTCGTCCGGTGCCGGTCCCGGGACCGACGCCCGAGGACACGGCGGCGTGCAGCCGCTTCGGCCAGCACCTGCTGGCCGGGACGTACTGGACGGCACCGTCGGGGGCGCGCTACTACCTCGCCGCCGGGAGTCGCGCCCTGACCGGGATCACCGCGGACGGTCCCGTCACCGCCTCCGTACGAGGGCAGTTCCTCGCCGTCCGCACCGACGCGACCGGTCAGGTGCGGCTGACCGGCACGATGCCCGGTCCGGGAAGGCTGCCGGGGTGGGGCGAGCCGGAGACGGGATCCGGCGGTTCGTGACGCGCGACCCGGCCGCCGGCAGCCCTGCGGGCGCCGGGGATCTCGGGGGCCCGCCGGGCCGCTCCGAGGGTGCGGCGGCGGTCGGTGGCCCGGCCTCGTCGCCGGCCTCCACCTCCCGCCGGTCCGTCAGGGCGCGCTCGTCGAGAACTGGGGGGACGCGCGGCGATGAGCGGCCTCCAGGACGGCGAGCAGCACCTCCTTGCTGGACTCGCGTGTGCGGACGTCGCACATCACGACGGGTACGGCCGGGTCGAGGTCGAGGGCGGCCCGCACCTGGTCGGTGGTCCAGGCCCGCTCGCCGTTGAAGCAGTTCACCCCGACCGCGAAGGGGATGCCCCGTTCCTCGAAGAAGTCGATGGAGCCGAAGGACGCGTCGAGTCGGCGGGTGTCCGCGAGGACGAGCGCGCCCAGCGTGCCGTAGGCGATCTCGTCCCACATGAACCAGAACCGCTCCTGCCCCGGGGTGCCGAAGAGGTACAGCACGAGTTCGGGGCTGATGGTGATGCGGCCGAAGTCCATGGCGACGGTGGTCGACGTCTTGCCCTCGACTCCGGCGAGGCTGTCGACGTTCTGCCCGGCCTGGGTGAGCCGTTCCTCCGTCTCCAGCGGGGCGATCTCGCTCACCGACCCCACCATCGTCGTCTTGCCGACGCCGAAGCCGCCCGCGACGAGGATCTTCACGGCGGTGGGGAGAGCAATTGGTTCAGAGCTGGCGGATGCCATCGATAACCCTTTCGATGAGTTCCACGCTCGGCCTGTCGGACTGTGAGGGTGGCGCCTGCACGATGACGTCCTCGTCGGCGAGCAGATCGCCGCAGAGGACCTTGACAACGCTTACGGGCAGATCCAGGTGCGCGGCGATCTCGGCGATGGCCACGGCCCGGTGGCGGCACAGATCGAGGATCTGCGCCGCTTCCGGCGTCCGGTTCGGACGCTCGGGGTCCGCCGCCCGCGTGAGCACCTGAGTGATCAGCGTGAAGTGGTAATGCGTGTGGCGGGTGCGCCCACCGGTGATGGTGTACGGCCGGAGATGACGTCCAGTGGGCGACCCGTCGAGCCCGTGTGTCTCAGGCATCCTGGACGTGTGCGACGGCGTGCTGGGCGGAGAGACGCGGGGCGGCACTGAGGTAGGTTCCAACCTGCTTCACCATGGTTCCCATCTCGTAGGCCATCATCCCCGCGTCGACCTCCTGCGAGGCGAGGGCGGCGAGTCGCGCGCCCTGTCCGGCCGCGGTGATGAAGAGGAAGGCGTTCTCCATCTGGATGACGGTCTGCTGGACCGCTCCGCCGCGGAAGTACTGCGCGGTACCCCGGGCAAGGCTGTGCAGGCCGGACGCGAGGGCGGAGAGCCGCTCGGCGTCGTCCCTGCGCAGGTCCCTCGACTTTCCGATCAAGAGACCGTCGCCTGACAGGACGATGGCGCAGCGGATCTCCGGGATGCGTCCCACCAGATCGTCCAGGACCCAGTCCAGCTGCCTGCTGGTGGCAACTTCAGTCATTTCCATCCTTCACGGTTCGTCAAGTCCAACGTGCTGTCAGTCTGCCTGTCGATCGCCCGCGCCAGGAAAGTGATGGGTTCCGGTGGCCTGATCCATCCCTCGTCGGATCGCGGCGAATATGCGGGCCGATGCTTCGGGGTTGGGCGGCCGTCCGCCGTCGTCGTCCATCCGGCTGCCCGCGTCCGCCGCCTCGCGGCGCAGCTGCACGGCCAGGCTGGAGCCGCGGGTGCGCTTGGGGAGGGCGCTGGGCTGCTGGAGGTCGGACCCGCCGGCGCCCTGGGGGGCGTACGGGCGGGGGGCGGCGGGCGGAGCCGGGGGGACGGCCGCGGGAGGTGCGGGCGGCGCGGGACGGTCGCCCGCCGGCGGCCGGGGCGCGTAGGCGGGCTGCGGGGGTACGGCGGCGTCCTGCCGGTGCGGCGCGGGGACGGGCTCGGGCTGGTCCGTGGAGTGGGGCGAGACCAGTCCGGCGCCGCCGTACGTCGGGAAGCCGGTGTAGTCCGGGAACCCGCCGGGCGAGTCCCAGACGTGGCCGGCGGCGCTGTCGTCGAGGTCCCCGCTGTCGGCGACCCGGCTGTGGATCTCGTTGCCCACGGGCAGCCCGACCGTGTCGGACGCGGCGGCCATCGGCTGCGGCTGCGGTACCGGGGGGGCCACCACGGCGGGCGCGGGTCCCGTGGAGGACGTGACCTGCGGGGGCGGAACCGAGCCGGTGGTGACGACGTGCCCGGAGACCTGGGCGGCGGCCCGGAGCTGGTCCATGACCGGGGAGTCGAGCTCCTCCAGCATGTGGGCCGGCAGGAAGACGATGGCGAGGGTGCCGCCGTACACCGAGGCGCGGAGTTCGACCCGGATCCGGTGGCGCTGGGCGAGGCGGGCGACGACGAAGTGCCCGAGTCGCGGGTCCGCGCCGAGCGCCGCCATGTCGGGCTTCTGGGGGTGGGCGAGGATGTGGTTGGCCTGGGCCAACTGGTCGGCGGGGATGCCGAGTCCGTGGTCCTCGACGTGCAGGGCCACTCCCTCGGCGACGTGCAGCGCGCTGACGACGACCTGGGTGTACGGCGGGGAGAAGTTGGTGGCGTTCTCGACGAGTTCGGCGAGCAGGTGGGTGACGTCGGCGACCGCGCGGCCGGCCAGCGCCACGCGCTTGGTCGCGGGCAGGTTCTCGACCTTGACGCGGGTGTAGTGCTCGGTCTCGGCCACGGCGCTGCGCATCACGTCGGTGATGGTCACCGGCTCGGTCATCCGGCGGCTCGGGGGCGTGTCGCCGAGGATGACCAGATTCTCCGCGTGCCGTCGCACACGGGTGGCGAGGTGGTCGACCTTGAAGATGTCCTTGAGGAGGTCGGAGTCGCCGTGCTTGCGCTCCAGGTCGTCCAGGAGCGCGATGAGGCGGTGGATCAGGGTCTGGGTGCGGCGGGTGAGCTGACCCAGCACCTTCTCGGCGCCGGCGTGTCCGCGGGATTGGCTGAGAACGGTGTCGACGGCGGCGTGCTGGAGCCGGTCGATCGCGGCTCCGAGGTGCTGGAGTTCCCCGGGGACGAGGGCGTGCGGCTCGTCGGGGAGGGGGGCGAGCGGTTCCCCTCGTTCGGACTGGGCCAGCGTCTGCGGCCAGTTCCGGGCCATCTCCTCGGTGCGGCGCTGGAGTTCCGTCACCGCGTCGAGGGTCGAGCGGCGCGCCCGGAGGCCGAGGACCGCGCCGGCCGTGAGGAGGCCCACGGTGAGGGTCGTGCCGGCGAGCAGGCCGATGAGCAGGCCGGTGGCGCGGCCGGACGCCGTGTCGGCGAGTTCGTCCAGGGAGCCGGCGGCGAGGCCCTGGAGGTCGGTGACGAGGGCGTCGGCGTCGTTCCGCCAGGCGTTCGCCGAGTCCGGCAGGCCGGTGGCCGTTCCGGTGGCGACCGCGTCCTCGATCGACACGACGGTGGACGAGGACTCGGACGCGGCGATCTGCGTGTAGCGGGCGCGGGCCGCTTCGGGCAGGTCGCCGACGGCCAGGGAGGCCTGGATCTCGCGCTGGGCGTCGCGGTAGTGGCCGAACTGCTGCCGGGCCGCCGCGGACATGCTGCGCTGGGGAAGCGCCGCGGTCAGCAGGGCGTCCTCGCGCGACAGCATCTCGACCATGCGGACCAGGGTGGCCGTGGCGTTGCCGCCCTGGGACAGCGGGCCGTCCTCGCTGCGCACCGCGAAGCCGATCAGGTCGGTGCCGCTGCGGATGACGTCGGTGAGCTGCCGGAAGGCGTCCTCGGAGGAGAGGGTGCGCGCGTCGATCGCCTCGCGCTGTCCGGCCAGGGTGTCCAGGGACGCGCCGAGGCTCCGGGCCGGCGCGCCGAGCGCACCGTCCACGGTGGCCAGGCCGGCCCGGAAGTCCACGACCGCGGTGTCCGTCCGGGTGCGCGCCTGGTCCAGGGCGGTCCGCGCCGCCTCGGAACGGCCCGCCTGCCACAGGGCCGTGAGGCGACGCTCCTGCTGGAGGGCCGAGACCACGCTCAGCGCGCCGCCGCCGGTGGTGCCGGTCCGTTCGGCGTCGTCCTGCAGCTGGATCTGTTCACTGGCCAGCCCGACGCCCGTGTAGCCCCACAGACCGGTGAGGGCGATGGCGGGTGCGACGATCGGCATGATCAGCTGCTTGCGGAGAGACCTGCGCGGGGCAAGCCGGTGGCGCGCCTTCGGGTCGCTAGTGCCTGACATCTGAATTGAATCCTCGCAGCGAGCTGACGACAGTGAAGTTGATGCTCAGCGGTCCTGATTCCTGCGGCGTGGCGCCTGGACACGGAGCAGCGCGGCAGTGATCATGCCGCACCGTATCAGGAGTCCATGACGGGAGTCCGCCGCGTCCGTTGCCATCCGGTGCCCTCAACAGATCCATTCACAAGGCGAGTTGCCGAGCGATTGCACCGAATGGGCGGAGTCACAGCAGGGCGAGCAGCTTCGGGGTGTAGAGGTCGCCGATGGTGGCGGTGCCGGCGACCATGTCGAAGTAGATCGACGTCAGTTCGGCATCCTGGCGGATCGCGCGCAGCATGGCCAGGCGGCTGGGGTGCTGCTCGTCGAGGCGGGCCACGGCGAGGGTCGCCTCGTAGCCGGGTCGCAGCGCGGCGTCCCGGTCCTTCCCGAACGCGTCGAGCGCCTCGTCGAGGAGGGCGGGATCGGCGTCGAGCCGTCCTCCGACGTGCCGGGCGAGCAGTTCGGCCTGGAGGAAGGCGTCGCTGATGCCGCGCGCGGTGATGGAGTCCTTGTGGTGGCCCGCGTCGCCGACCAGGGCCCAACCCGGCCCGGACGCCTGGCGGAAGAAGTTCCGCTGGTCGCCGGTGCCGCGCAGGCGCTCGATCCGGGTGGCGCCCCGCAGACGGTCGTACAGGGCGGGGGCCGTGGCGTGGATCTGCCGGATGTGGTGGCGCTCGGCGTCGGCCCGGACCTCCTCGAAGCGCGCCTGGGGGAAGTAGGTCAGCACCAGGGTGGCTTCATGGGTGGCGACGGCGGCGACCCAGCGGCCGGGTGCCTCGTACAGTTCGAGGTCGGCCGGTACGCCCTGCCAGTACGAGTAGTAGGCGCAGGTGAGTCGGGGGTGCTCGAAGGTGATGGGGGCACCGGCGAGGTCGGCGACGGTGGACCGCATGCCGTCCGCGCCGACGACGAGTCGGGCCCGCTCCCGGAAGGGCGCTCCGGCGTGGGTGCCCTCCACGCCGGTGACGCGGCCGGTCTCGTCGCGCAGGAGGCCCGTCACGCGGGAGCTCAGTCGCATCTCGACGCCGGCCCTGGCCGCGGCCTCGGCGAGGAGGGGGTCCAGGATGTGGCGGCGGGGCGCGTAGGCGGCCCGCTGGCCGTCGACGCCGCGTCCGCATCCTTCGAGGCGGACGCCGCCGACCTCGTACACGACGTTCTCGAGGGGCGGGCAGCCGGTGGCCCGCAGCTCGTCCAGCAGGCCCCACCGGGCCAGGGCGGCGATCCCCGGCTGATGGATCAGGTGCGTCGAGAGGGTGTCGGAGGGGAAGGTGGCGCGGTCGAGGACCAGGACGCGGTGCCCCGCCCGTGCGAGCTGGAGGGCGGTGGCGGAGCCGGCGACGCGGGCGCCGACCACGATGACGTCGAACATGGGTGCTGCCTCATAGGAATGGTGGGTTGAACCGCCTCGCGCTGGGCCCGTCTCCCCCCGGTCGGGCCCAGTGCGGCGGCGGTCAGCGTGCGGGGGACAGCTCGGTCAGCAGGGCGCGGTGATCGATCTTTCCGTTGGCGTTCAGGGGCAGGCTGTCCAGGACCGAGATGCGGCGCGGCCGCAGGTAGGGCGGGAGCCGGTCGGCGAGTTCGGCGAACAGCTTCTGCGGGTCGCAGTCGCCGCCGCTCACCGCCGCGTGGAGCTCGGGCGTCCCGTGGACGTCCGGGACCGCGAGGACGTACGCCTCGCGCACGCCGGTCAGTTCCCGGAGCACGGCCGCGACCTCACCGGGTTCGATGCGGTGGCCGCGCACCTTGATCTGGTGGTCCGTGCGGCCGAGGTGTACGAGCACACCGTCCCGCAGGGCCACCCGGTCCCCGGTCCGGTACCAGTGGTCGGCGCCCGCCTGCTTGCCCTCGCCGTCTCCCGGTACGGGCGGGTGGAAGCGGCCGGCGTCGTCCGCCGGGTCGAGGTAGCCGGGGAAGCGCTGGGGTCCGCGGACGAGCAGTTCGCCGGTGTCGGCGGGCAGGTCGTCCTCGTCCAGGATCAGGTACTCCGTGCCCGGGTGGCACCGTCCGATCGGCGTGGTGCCGTTGGGGGTGGCGGGCCAGTCCGCGGGGTCGTCCGGGAGCCGGTACGCCGTGCAGGAGACGGTCAGTTCGGTCGGTCCGTACAGCACCTCGATCGTGCTGCCCGGCGCCGCGGCGGACCAGGCGCGCGCGGAGCGGAGCGGGAGGGCCTCGCCTCCGAAGACGCTCCACCGCAGGGTGGGCATGCTGCCCGGCTTGAGCGTGCCGAGCCGCTCCGCGAAGGAGATCAGGGAGGGCACCGAGAACCAGTGGGTCAGCCGCAGGTTGTTGACCGTGGCGACCGGCGAGAGCAGTTGCGCGGCGGACGGGACGACCAGGGTGGCGCCCGCCGCCCAGGCGACGAAGAGGTCGTGCACGGAGCCGTCGAACGTCAGGTCGAAGGCCGCCGACATCCTGCTGTCCGGCCCGACGTCGTAGCGCTCGGCCATCGAGGTGAGGTAGGCGGACAGGTTCCGGTGGAGGACGGGCACGCCCTTGGGGGCGCCGGTCGATCCGGAGGTGAAGATGACGTAGGCGACGGCCTCGGGGCCCGGGTCGGGGACGGCCGACGCGTCGGCGGGGGGCACGTCGGGCGCGGACGCGGGGTCGAGCGGCAGTTCCGTCACGCCCAGGCCGGCGGCCGCGCCCGGGGTGTCGGTGAGGACCAGGTCGAGGCCGGCCGCGTCGACGATGGACGCGGTGCGGGACGCGGGGTGCTCGGGGTTGAGGGGCACCACGGTCGCGCCGGCCCGGAGGATGGCGAGGTAGCCCGCGTAGGCGGAGGGCGTGCGCCCGGCGAGGAGTCCGATGCGCCGGGGGGCGGGGCCGGTGCGCGCGAGGATCTGCGCGGCGTAGCCCTCGGCCAGGGCGCCGAGCCCGCGGTAGGTGAGGGAGTGGCCGGCGACCTCGAGGGCGACGCGGGTGTCGCCGTACCGTTCGACGGACCGGGTGAACCAGCCGTACGCGTTGCGCGGTTCGGTCATCGGACACCGGCCTCGAGCGAGCCGGTCCAGACCCGGAGCTCGCCCACGGTGCCGAGGCGGCCGACCTCCTCGGGGTCTATCTCCCGGCCGGTCTGCTGGGTCAGTTCCACGATGAGCTGGAGTCTGGCCAGGGAGTCGATGCCTATGTCCGCGAGCCGCGAGGCGTCGTCGAAGTCGGTGCGGGCGTGCTCGCGCAGCAGCCAGTCCGCCGCGCTCTCCGCGCCGACGGCGCGGTCCTCGCCCGGCCAGTACCTGCGGGTCTGCCACGGGTACCGGGGCAGCGGGACCACGGTCCCGGGTTCGTCGAACAGCGCCTCCCAGTGCACGTCCTCGCCGGCGCGGTACCGCTGGACGGCCTCCGTCAGGGCGGTGGGGGCCCCGGGGTGTCCGTGCGGGTCGGCGGCGCCGAGGGAGAGGGCCCGGACGAGCTCCGCGTGGCTGGATCCGACGACGGCCAGCCGGTGGGCGTGGTGGGTGCGGCGGGTGGCCGCGGTGTGGCAGATGTCCCGGAGCGGGTGCGCGGCTCCGGGGCCGCCGGTGCCGAGGTGGGCGATGTATGCCTCGGTGAGGTCGAGCAGGGCCTGGGGCGAGCGGGCGGACAGCGCGAGGACGTAGGGGGTGCCCGGGGCGGGCTCGGCCGGGGGGCGCGCGGGGGCGGGGTCCGCCTGGCGCAGCACCACGTGGGCGTTGAGCGCGGAGACGCCCTGGCTCGACACGCCGGCGACCGCGGGGCGGCCCGAGGCCGGGAGGTCCTGGAGGGCGACCGGGATCCGCACCGGGAGCCGGTCCCAGTCCACGTACGGGGTCGGCTCCTCGACGTGGAGGCTCGCGGGCACCTGTCCGTTCCGCAGGCAGAGGACCGTCTTGATGAGTCCGGCCATGCCGCCGGCCGCTTCCGCGTGGCCGATGTTCGACTTCGCCGAGCCCACCAGCAGCGGTCTGTCGGCCGGTCGGCCCGCTCCGAGGACCTCGCCGAGGGCCTGGAGTTCCAGGGGGTCGAGCAGGGGGCTGCCGGTGCCGTGCGCCTCCACGTAGTCGACCCGGGCCGGATCGAGGTCCGCGTCCTCGTACGCCCAGCGGAGTACGTCAAGTTGGCCCGTGAGCGAGGGGTTGAGGAGCTGGTCCGTGGTGCGGCCGTCCGTCCCCACGGCGCTGCCGGCGATGACCGCGTGCACCCGGTCCCCGTCCGCGAGGGCGTCCGCGAGGCGCTTGAGGACGACCACCCCGACGCCGTCGCTGGGGGCGTGTCCGTCGGCCTTGGCGTCGCCGAAGCGGCTGCGGCCGTCCCCGGACAGGGTCCCGGCGTGGGACATCATGATGCCCTCGTCGGGGCGGAGCACCAGGTTCACGCCCGCGGCCAGGGCGAGGGAGCTCTCCCGTACGCGCAGGCTCTGCACGGCGCTGTGGACGGCGTAGAGGGAGGAGGCGCAGGCCGTGTCGATGAGCATGCTGGGGCCGCGGAAGTCGAAGGCGTACGACACCTGGGCCGGGATGACCGAACGGAAGTTGAGGTACTGCACGGCCGTCATGGCCTGCGGTCCGTGGCGGAAGGCGCGCTCGACGAAGTCCGCGCGGGTGGCGCCGACGAAGACGCCGGTCCTGGTTCCCGCCAGTCGGTCGGGCCGGAGCCCGGCCTCCTCAAGGGCGTCCCACGCCGTCATGAGCAGGAGCCGCTGCTGGGGGTCGAGTTCGGCCGCCTCGCTGCTGGACATGCCGAAGAAGTCGGCGTCGAAGTCGGCGAGGCCGTCGACGAATCCGGCGCGTCGGCCGCCGAGGGAGCCCGTGTCGGCCTGCGCGGAGTTCAGCGACCCGGTGTCGTAGCGGTCGGGCGGGGATTCCCCCGTGGCGTCGGCGCGGTCGCACAGCAACCGCCAGAACTCGTCGATGTCGCCGGCCCCCGGAAGGCGGCAGGCCATTCCGACCACTGCCACTGAGCGCGCATCCGCGTTCGCTCCGTTCATTCAGAAAACTCCCTCAATGCCGCACCGCAGGACGTACAGTTTGGAGCAGCTTCACTTCGGTGGACCGTGCCCGGGCAGTACAGCAGGTGACGGCCTGCGGACCCGGGTTCTGGGGCTGTTCGGGGACCTGCCTCCACATGACCGGAGCGGGGTTCATGTCGGGCGGGGTCCCGTGTCGTAGGGCTCGGTCGCGCGGCTTCCCGCCGGGTCGGCCGGAACGCACGGGGGCTGCTGCCCCTGAGTCGCTGTGATCACACGCCCGTCCCCTCGGCCCGCTCGCTCCCGTGCCCTAGATCAATCCCGCACGATTGTCATATGCAGTGTCGTGATTCCTCGCCTTCCGCCCACCAGTTGGCGTGAAATGATCGCTACCCGTTGAAACATCAGGATTTTTCGGATAATCTTGAAGATTCAACCCTCTTCCTCTCTTTCTGGCCCTCCCGGCTTCAAAGGGGACCGACCGCCACGGCCCCGGCAGCTCCGTACACCTCGACACTGCCAACCGGTCTGTAAAACTGGGTAGATGACGAACCACCAGGTTCTGCGATCTGATTTCATGTGATCTCATGGATCCCCAGACAAGTGGCGAGGCCCGGCGGCAGCGCCTTCAGGCCCTTGGCCTCAACTCGGCAGATGCGGAAGCCACCTTCGACCGCGTGGCCAAGGTGGCTGCGACCGTGACCGGGGCGCCGCTCGCCATGGTCAACTTCATCAACGACCAGACGCAGATGTTCCGGGGCATGTACGTGCCGCGCGCTCCCGATGCCTCCCCGGACGAGCGGACCAGCGCCGACGCGGGCATCACGTTCGACCTGAGCAACTCCGTGGCCCGCGAGGCACCCGGCGACTACGGCTTCTGCCCGCACGTCGTCGCCCAGGGGGCCCAGCTGGCCCTCGACGACGTGCTCGACTACCCGCGCTTCGCGGGCAATCCCCTGGTCAACGACATGGGCGTGCGGTCCTACCTCGGCACCCCGCTGCGGGACAACAGCGGGATGATCCTGGGCACGCTGTGCGTGGCCGACACGTCCCCCCGCCAGTGGGACGCCCAGACGAAGGAGCTGATGCACGACCTCGCGCAGACGCTCGTGTCGGAGTTCAGGCTCCGTGACAGCCTTCTCGCCCAGCAGCAGGAGCTGTTCGCCGTCTTCGACGGAGCCCCCTTCCCCATCATGCTCACCGAGGGCCCCCGCCATCTGATGCGCTACGCCAACGGGCGCCAGGCGGTCGTCTTCGGTCTGGGACGGCAGTACCTGCCCGGCCCGGAGGAGCTGCCCGGCCTGCGCAACGCCGGCGTCTTCGACGCGATGGACACCGCCTTCCACAGTGGGCAGCCGGTCACCCACCGGACCTCGCTGCCGACCGCCGAACACGGCGGCTACCAGGAGTTCGACTTCCTCTGCACTCCGGTCAGGACGTCCCCCAGGGCGCCGATCAGCGGCATCCTGACGGTGGCCATGAACGCGGCCACGGTCTCCGACCCGCACGCCTTCTCCGCCAACGTGCAGCAGCAGTTCGAGCGCCTGGGCAGCGGCGGGAACCCCGCGCCCTTCCCCGGCCAGCCCTGATGAACGCCGACGCCCCCGTACGAGCGGCGCCGGGCAGCCGCACAGGAACGTTCCGGTAGCCCCTCCGGGTGCGGGCCCGTCCTTCCGCTCGCACCCGGAGACCGTGTCGCAGCCCTCGCCCACCGCACGGAACCTCCAGCCGTGCGCACGCCGGGGACGACGATCAGCACGCGCCGGACATCGGGTCCGAGACATTCGACGTCGAATTCAAGCCGTTCCGCGGAGTGGCCTCCGCCTTGATGAGCTCGTCACCGCTTCATGCCGGCACGGCTGGGTCCGGCGCCGGTCGGCCCGCCGTGGAGGGGTTGCCCCCTGGCGTCAGGCTCCGATGCCGATCGAGGAGACGTGGGCGTAGGCGTTGTAGTCGGAGTCGAGGTCGCTGATGACGTCGTCCCAGATCTCGTCGACGGTGTCGGCGTCCTGGCTCGCCCAGGCGTCGACGAGGTCGCCCCAGATGTACCGGACGGTGATCGACCTCTGCTGGAGGGTGGGGCGGGCCCGCTCCGCCGGGACCTGGCTCTGGTCGACGGGGTAGATCTCCATACGGCGGCCGCGGCCGTCGTTGTCCAGATGGCGCTTGAGCCAGCCGGAGCGGATCAGGTTCTCCCGGCGGCGGTGCCAGTAGGCGCTGTCGATGCGCTCGCGGTTCGCCGCGGTGGGCGTGGACCTGCCGCGCATCCAGGAACGCAGGGTCCGGGTGGTGACGCCCTGGTCCTTGAGGGCGTCACGGCCGGCGGGGCTGTCGAGGTAGCGCAGTCGGGCGGCGAGGCCGCGCCTGGACGTGACGGGCGAGGCGATGCCGGAGGAGTACACGATCCGGTTCAACTCCAGGATCAGGGCTTCGCCGCCCTTGACGCCACGGGAGTTGTACCGGCCGAACTCCCCCCACCGGGACCACAGGTCGGGCGAACCCGCCATCAGCGCCTACCTCCCAGCACGTAGGTGCCCTTCTCCTTGACCTGGTTCAGGTCGCGGCCCTCCGGGAAGACGGAGCGCCACTCCCCCACCACGTGGAGTTCGTCGGTGCCGGAGATCTCCACGACCTGGAGTCCCGCCTTGTGGGCCTTGTGGGCCTTCATCCACAGATTCGCGAACGCCTTCGCGCGGATGATGTGCATCCAGTCCGGGCGCCGGATTTCCCGGTTCGCGCTGGATTCGCCGATGGTCGACACGAATTTAGAGTACATGGCCTTCACATAGGCGATCGCCAGTTCGTCGCCTTCCGCGAGGGCTGCCTTCCGGGATTCCGCGAGGGCGCGACGGAGCTTTTCCAGGAGGGCCTCCGAGGCGCCGGACACGAGGGAGCGGTGGATCACCGGGGCGTCCGCGAGGCCCTGTCGGGCGCAGTCGAGCAGCAGACGGAGCGTCGATTCGCTGACCCACAGCTCCCCGGGCTCCCTGCGGTTGCCCAGCGGGTCGGGGAGGTCGGTGCGGTCCCACTCGGCGGGCGTGATGAGGTGCACGCCGGACTTCTTCGGGTCGTGGACGCCGTCGGTGTCCTCACGGAGTTGGCCGATCGGCAGCCAGCACTTCAGCGCACTGAGGTAGGCGGCGTTCATGTCGAGGGCGGTCACCTCGATGCGCTCACCCCGTTTCGCGGCGGCGAACAACTCGGGATGACGCCACTTGGGACGGCCTTCCCAGATTTCGTCGGCACCCTTCTGCGACTTCTTCCTAAGGATTTCCTGGGTCGGCGGGAATTCCGAATGCTCGTACCGGCCGCCCACGCGGGAGACCTTCAGGAGTGTCATCACGTCGGGGATCGCGGTCTTGATCAGCTCGGCCTGCGCGGACTCCCGGTCACCGGAGTGCGCCGCCAGGACTTCCCGCACGCGGCCGGAGATCTGCTCGACCAGAGTCCCGGAGGCGTACGCCGGGGCGTTGCGCCGCGGTGCTGGCGAAGGCGGTACGGGGGCCTCGGGGGCGGGCTCGGGCTCGGGCTTCGACGCCGGCTCCGTCTCGGGCTCGGGCGCCGTGGCCAGGGGTGCCTGCGCCGCGGCCACGGCCTCCGCGCACTCCTCCGCACTCAGATGCTGGGGGAATCCGTCGAGTTCCTCCAGGGCGGGCTGCCCGCACAGCACACAGGGCGATCCCTCGGCCACGGGCGCCGCGGGCGGGATGGTGGCCGCGGGGCGGCCCTCGGCCGGGTCCGGCACGCGGGCGTCGGCGGGCGCGCCGCCGCGGACGGGCGGCGGCGTCCCGGCCGGCCGGAGGCTGTCGACCGAGCCGTGCAGCACACCGGCCGCGTGGGTCGGCCCGGCCAGCAGGTCGAGCACGTGCATGCCGTAGTGCGCCGCGAGGAGGTCTACGTCCTCCAGCGACCAGTGGGCGCGGCCGCCCTGCTTGCGGGACACCTGGGCCTGCGACTGGCCCAGCCCCGCGGCCAGGTCGTTCTGGCGCTCGCCCGTCCGCGCCATCAGCGCCGCGATCGTGAGCCGGAGGACTTCCTCGACACCCATCATGGATGCGACTCTAGTATCCGCAATGCCGAAACCTCATGACCGATGCGCATGTGGTCCGCCGTCGCACCCGGTCGGCACGCGCCCCGGAGCGCCGGACGCGGGCGGGGGCCCGGATCAGGCGCGGGTCAGGGTGTCGACGAGGGCCAGCTCCTCGGGGGTGAATTCGAGGGTGCGCAGGGCGGCCACGCTGTCCTCGAGCTGTCGGGCGCTGCTCGCCCCCACCAGGGCGGAGGTGACCCTGCCGCCCCGCAGCACCCAGGCGAGGGCGAGCTGGGCGAGGCTCTGGCCCCGGGAGGCGGCGATGTCGTTCAGGGCGCGGAGCCGGGTCACCAGGTCCTCGGTGACGGCGTCCCGGTTCAGGAAGGGGCTGTCGCTCGCGGCGCGGGAGTCCTCGGGGATGCCGTCCAGATAGCGTCCGGTGAGGAGTCCCTGCTCCAGCGGGGAGTAGGCGATGGATCCGACCCGCAGGTCGTCGAGCGCGTCCAGCAGGCCCTCGTCCTCCGGGCGCCGGTCGAGCATCGAGTAGCGGGGCTGGTGCAGGGTGAGCGGCGTGCCGAGCTCGCCGAGGATGCGGGCGGCCTCGCGGGTCTGCTCGGCGGAGTAGTTGGAGACGCCGACGTACAGGGCCTTGCCCTGCTGGACGGCGGAGTGCAGGGCGCCCATGGTCTCCTCCAGGGGCGTGTCCGGGTCGAAGCGGTGCGAGTAGAAGATGTCGACGTGGTCGAGGCCGAGCCGGTGCAGGCTCTGGTCCAGGGAGGACAGCAGGTGCTTCCGGGAGCCCCACTCGCCGTACGGGCCGGGCCACATCAGGTATCCGGCCTTCGTGGAGATCACCAGCTCGTCGCGGTGGGCGGCGAAGTCCGTGCGCAGGAAGCCGCCGAGGGCGGATTCGGCCGCGCCCGGCGGGGGGCCGTAGTTGTTCGCCAGGTCGAAGTGGGTGATCCCGAGGTCGAAGGCGCGGCGCAGGATGGCGCGCTGGGTCTCCGCCGGCCGGTCCGGGCCGAAGTTGTGCCACAGGCCGAGGGAGAGGGCGGGCAGCTTCAGGCCGCTGCGGCCGGAGCGCCGGTACGGCATGTCGGCGTAGCGGTCGGGGTGGGGGGTGTACAACGCGGCTCCAGGGCAGGGGACGGCACCCGGGTGGTCCGGGTGGGGCGCGGATGGTCGTGCGGTGACCAATGTCCCCCGTCGGGCGGGCATGAATCCAACAGGAGAATCCGATGGGATTCAGCGCTTAGGCTTCTGAGTCATGGAACTGCGTCACCTCCAGCACTTCGTCGCCGTCGCCGAGGACCGGCACTTCACCCGGGCCTCGGAGCGGCTCATGGTCTCCCAGTCCGGTCTCTCGGCCTCGATCCGTGCCCTGGAGCGGGACCTGCGGGCGCCGCTGTTCGTCCGGAGCACCCGCCGGGTCACTCTGACGGAGGCCGGGCGGGCGCTGCTCGTCGAGGCGGAGCGGATCCTCGCGCAGGTGCGGGCGGCCCACGAGGCGGTGGCGGCCGTGCAGGGCGTGGTGCGCGGCACGCTCTCGCTGGGGGCCGAGCAGTGCGTGGCCGGGGTGCACGTGGCGGGGCTGCTGGCCGCGTTCAGGGGGCGGCACCCCGAGGTGGAGATCCGGCTGCGGCAGGAGGGCGGGCTCGCGCTGGCCGAGGACGTCGGCGCCGGGCGGCTCGACCTGGCCTTCGCCTACCGGAGCCGCGCCGACTCCGACGTGCTGCGCTCGGTGCCGCTGGCGGCCGAGCCGATGACCCTCCTGTGCCACCCGGGGCATCCGCTCGCCACCGCCCGCTCGGCCCTGTCCCCGCACGACCTCGCCGGGGAGGTCTTCGTCGACTTCCACCCCGGCTGGGGGCCGCGCCGGGCCACCGACGCGACCTTCGCCGCCGCCGGCGTACCGCGGACCGTGAGCCTGGAGGTGAACGACGTGCACAGTCTCCTCGACCTGGTCGAGGAGGACCTGGGGATCGCCGCCGTACCCCGGCATTTCCGGCACAAGCGACCGTCCCTGCACGCGGTCCCCCTGCCCGACGCCGGCGAGGCCGTCTACGAGACCGTCGCCCTCCTGCCGCCGGTCCGGGCCACCAGCCCCGCCGCCCGGGCCCTGATGACGCTGCTGGAGGAGGGCGCGGCACGCTGAGGCGCGGCACGCCCGCCCCACGGGCGCGCGGGGCGCATCCTGGGTGCGGCGGTCTCCGGATGTCGAGAATCCGTCGGCGGCTCCGTCCCCGGAGCGGCAGCGGCCCCGCTCGGCGGCCGTACGCGAACGAAGAGAGGACCTGGCATGACGATTCAGCGGATGGACAACGTCGGCATCGTCGTCGACGACCTGGACGCCGCCGTGGCGTTCTTCGAGGAACTCGGCATGGAGCTGGAGGGCAGAACGGAGGTCCAGGGGCTCGTGGCCGACCGGTGCACGGGGCTCGACGGCGTCCACTGCGCCATCGCGATGCTTCGCACCCCGGACGGCCACAGCCGCCTGGAGCTGGCGAAGTACCTCAGTCCCCCGGCGACGGCCACCGAACCGCGGGACCGCCCGCACAACGTCCTGGGCACGCACCGCGTCATGTTCGCGGTCGACGACATCCGGGACACCGTCGCGCGGCTGCGTCCGCACGGCGCCGAACTCCTCGGGGACATCGCCCGTTTCGAGGACGTCTACCTGCTCGCCTACGTCCGCGGTCCCGACGGCGTCATCGTCGGACTGGCCGAGCAGCTGGGCTGAGGCCGCCGGCGTGCGGGCGGAGGGCGCCGGCGCAGCCGTCACCGGCGCCGAACGGTCCCGAACCCGTACGGCTCCACGCCCGGCGTCCGGTTCCGGTCCCGTTCGGCGGTCAGCCGTCCACGTGCAGGCCGAATCCCGTGCGGCCCGGGGCCTCCAGTCCCGCCTTCAGGTGCAGCGAGGGGATCTCGTAGTCGCCGAAGTTCTGCCGGCGGTAGGCGATCGGTTCGGTCGTCTCCAGGGTGAGCAGGCGCTGCTCCCAGGCCTTGGCGACGTCCGGGTACTCCTCCGTGGACATCCGGTCGGCGCCGTGCACCACGAACGGGGGCAGGACCTCGATGCCCGGGTAGTGGAGGATGCCGTGCTGGATGGGGAAGAGCAGGTCGTCGATGGGGCCGTTGATGCCGCGGGCCGCGTAGTGCGCCTCCGGGCCGCCGATGGTCACCGACAGCAGCGCCCTGCGGCCCGCCAGGGTGCCCTCCCCGTAGCGCTCGCCGTACTTCGTGTCGCTGTGCTCGCCGACGCCGTACGCGAAGCGGTGGGTGAACACCCGGTCCACCCAGCCCTTGAGGATGGCCGGCATCGCGTACCACCACAGCGGGAACTGGAGGATGACCGTGTCGGCCCAGAGGAGCTTCTCCTGCTCGGCGCGGACGTCCGGAGTGAGGGCTCCGGCGGCGAAGGCCCGGCCCGAGTCCCGGGCCACCCGCAACGGGCTCGACGCGTGGGCGCCGTAGTCCGCGGCGTCCGCGACCGCCTTCCAGTTCATCGCGTACAGGTCGCTCACCCGCACCTCGTGCCCGGCGCCCTCCAGGGTCGCCACCGCGAGGTCCTTCAGCGATCCGTTGAGCGAGCGCGGCTCCGGGTGGGCGTGGACGATGAGCGTCTTCATGGGAACTCCTGGGGATCGGTTGCCTGCTTCCATCCTGGGTTCCGCTCCGCCCGGTGTTCAGGGACGCCTCTTCCGTAGGACGGGACTTCCTGGTATTGGCAGGGCCACCCTCGCGGGGGCGGGCGCGCCCATACTGGGGGCATGGACGATCTCGCAGGCTTCCTCCGCACGCGGCGTTCCCGGGTCGATCCGGCCGGTGTCGGCATACCCGTCGACAGCCGCCGCCGGGTCGAGGGGCTGCGCCGCGAGGAGGTCGCGCACCTCTCCGGGGTCAGCGTCGACTACTACGTGCGCCTGGAGCAGGGCCGGGCGACCCAGCCCTCCGAGCAGGTCCTCGACGCGCTCGCCCGCGTCCTCGGCCTCGACGAGACCGAACGCGGACACCTCGACCGGCTCGCCCGGCAGCCCCGCCACCATGCGAAGGCGCCGAGCGGCCGGCTCCGGCCGGAGCTGCTGCGGGTCCTGGACCTGGTGTCCGGCGCGCCCGCACTGATCATGAACCACCGGTTGGACGTGCTCGCCGGGAACCGGCTCGCCGAACTCCTCTTCGGCCGGCCGCTGCCGGGATTCAACACGGCCCGGCACATCTTCCTGGAGGAGGCCGAGCGGGGCTTGTACGCGGACTGGGAGACCTGCACCCTCGACACGGTCGGACACCTGCGCCTGGCCGCCGGCACCTATCCCGCCGATCCGCGGCTCGCCTCGCTCATCGGCGAGCTGGCCATCGGCAGCGAGCGCTTCCGGCGCCTCTGGGCCCGGGCGGACGTGAGCGCCCGCACCCACGGTCGCAAGGCCTACCACCACCCGCTGGTCGGCCTGCTGGAGCTGCACCAGGAGAACTTCGCGCTGCCGGACGCACCGGGTACGGAGCTGCTGGTGCTGTCCGCCGCCCCCGGCACCCCCACCGAGGACGGCCTGCGGCTCCTCGGCACCCTGCGCGCGGACGAGGAGGACGCGCCGGTCGCCCCGGGGGACCGCCGGCCCCGGACCTCCACGGACGTCGGCTGAAGCACCGCGCCCCGCCCGCCGGGTCCGCGGGTCCGGGGCGGCCTCCCGCCCCGGACCGCCGGACGGCGACCGCCCGTCTCAGGCGGGCTTGCGCCACACGGAGACGTGCTTCGCGGAGTCCTGGGCGAACGGGGCGCCGTCCCAGTCCGCGACGCGCCGCTCCAGTTCGAGTCCCGCGATCCGGGCCATCAGGTCGAGCTCGGCGGGCCAGGCGTAGCGGTGCCGGGAGGCGTCGCGGCGGTAGCGGCCGTCGTCGCCGTCACGGGTGAAGTGGTGCGAGACGAGGACCTGCTCGACGAGGTCGAAGGTGTCGAAGCCGCAGTGCCGCTCCGAGACGTCGAACGGCACCGCCGGCTGGCCGGGCGGCAGGAAGCGGAGGGGCGGCACGACCAGCTCGATGACGAACCGGCCGCCGGGTTCCAGATGGCGGGCGGCGTTGCGGAAGCACTCGACCTGCTCGTCCTGCGTGAGCAGGTTCGAGATGGTGTTGTAGACGAGGTACACCAGCGCGAACCCGCCGGGTACGACGATGGTGGCCATGTCCCCGATGACCACCGGGAGCGTCTCCTCGTCGGCCTTGCGCCGGAGGACGGCCGCCATGTGCTCGGAGAGTTCGATGCCGACGACCGGGACGCCGCGGGCGCGGAGGGGCACGCCCACCCGGCCCGTGCCGATGGCGAACTCCAGCGCCCGTCCCCTGCCTGCGAGTTCGGCGAGGAAGTCTACGGTCGGTCCGAGGACGGCGGCCGAGGACGTCTCGGTCTCCTCGGCGTCGTAGCGGTCGGCGGTCTCACGGGTCCACAGCTCACTGCTCGTCACGGGCGGCCACTCTGCCGGGCGGTGACGAGCCCTGTCGAGTCGATTTTTTCCGCCGCCTGCCCCGAGCGACTCGACGGGTTCGCGGCCGAACGCTCCTCCGTCGCCGTGCCCGGGGCGGGCCGACCGCCGTCCGCGGGGCCGGGCGGTGCGGTGCTGGCCCTGACGACGAGCCGGGTGGCGAGTTCGACGCGGAGGTTCTCGACGTGTTCGCCGTCGATGATGCGGAGCAGGGTGTTCGCGGCCATCGCCGCCATGTCGAACAGCGGCTGGCGCACGGTGGTGAGCGCGGGATGCGTCCAGCGGGCGACGGGCAGGTCGTCGAAGCCGACGATGCTGACGTCCTCGGGGATCCGCAGCCCTCGGGCCCGCAGTTCCTCGAAGGCGCCGAGCGCCTGGAGGTCGCTGGCGGCGAAGACCGCGGTCGGCGGCTCCTCCCCGGCCGCCGCGAGGTCGTCGAGCAGCCGGGCCGTCGCGCGCCGTCCCGAGGTGTCGTTGAAGTCGCCGTGCGGCACGAAGCCCGCCGGGACGGGGAGTTCGGCCCGCTCCATGGTGGCCCGGTAGCCGTCGGCGCGGGCCCGGCTGCACAGCAGCTGGCGGGGTCCGGCCAGATGGGCGATGCGGGTGTGGCCGAGCTCGATGAGGTGGTCGGTGGCGCTCACCGCGCCGGCCCAGTTGGTGGCGCCGACGGTGGGGACCAGTGCGTCGACGTGGCCGACGGGGTCCACCAGGACGAAGGGGACGTCCAGCGCCGCCAGGCGGCGGCGCTGCTGCGGGGTGAGGTCCGACACGACGAGGATGGCGCCGCTGCTGCGGCGGGCGGCGAGCTGGTCGATCCACTCCCGGGTGTCGGCGCTGCGGCCGTGCACGGCGGAGAGCACCATGCTGGCGCCGGCCGCGTGCAGGACCTCGTCCACGCCCCGGACGATCTCGACCGACCAGAGGCTGTCGAGTTCGTTGAGGACGAGGTCGACGACGCTGCCCCGGCGGCGGGCGGGACGGCGCCGGTAGCCGAGGGCGTCCACGACCGCCTCGACGCGCTCCTTGGTGTCGGCCGACACGTCGGCGCGGTCGTTGAGGACCTTGGAGACCGTGGAGACGGAGACCCCCGCCTCCGCGGCGATCGCGTGCAGGGTGACCCTGCCGCCCTGCGCGTCCGTGCGCTCCTCCGCCATGCCCTGCCTTTCGCTCCGGGTGTCCCCTCGGGGGCCTGTCTCCTGCTTTCCGGAAGGGTAGCGGTCGGTGCGGTCCGCCCCCCTTCGTACCGTCATGGGTGTACGAGCCCGCCGGTGGGCCGTTCGCGGTACTCGGGGCGGGTGAACTCCGCGGGGGCGCGGCCGCCCGTGAGGTCCTGGGCGCACATGCCGACGAACGCACCGGTGAAGCCCCAGGCGGTGTAGTGCCCGGTGTCCGGGTCGCCGCGGGTGGCGCCCTCGTCGGAGAGCGGGGTGACGTCCAGGGCGTCGCCGACCGGGAGCCAGGCGCCGGTTCCGGCGGGGCGCCAGGAGAAGCGGCCCTCGGGGCCGTCGACGGAGAGCCGGAGTTCGAGCGGTCCGTCCCCGGCGGGCAGCGGTGGTACGGGTTCGGTGTAGCGGCCGTGCACGCAGGTCCCGAGTCTGATCACGCGGCCCAGTGCGTCGTCCCAGCTGAGGTGGAGGTGGTGCCAGAGCGTGGTGTTGTAGTAGTGCACCAGGCCGGCCATCGTGAGCGGCGAGTCGGGGCGGGCCGTGAGGCCGACGGAGAAGTCGAAGCGGGTGGCCTGCTGGCGGCGGGCGACGAGGCTCTGGCCGTGGGTCGAGCCGAGGGACTGGCCGCCGTACAGGCGCAGTCCGTCGTGGAGGGGCTCGATCCACTCGGGGTCGGGGTGCCTGCGCAGGGTGGACCAGGGGGAGGCCGGAGGGGCGTCGCCCTCGGGGTACGCGGCGGACGGCGTCTCCGGGCCGGGGGCGGGCGCGGACACCGGTGACGGTGCCGGCACGACGGTGCGGGGCAGGGTGTCGCCGCCCGGTACCGGGGGTTCGCCCGCGAGGCGCGGCCAGCCGTCCGCGGTCCACTCGACGCGCTGGAGCGCGGTCTCGCGGCCGAGGACGCACGCTCCGCGCGGGGTCAGGGGGCGGGCGGTCAGATGGGCCAGGTACCACTCTCCGCCGGGCGTCTCGACGAGACTGCCGTGGCCGGCCTTCTGCAAGGGCGCTTCGGGGTGGTGCCGGGAGGTGAGGAGCGGGCCGGCGGGATCGGCCTCGTACGGTCCGGTGATGTCGCGGGCCCGGGCGACGGTGACCGCGTGGTCCCAGGAGGTGCCGCCCTCCGCGGTGAGCAGGTAGTAGTGGCCGTCGCGGTGGTAGAGGTGCGGCCCTTCGGTGTGGGCGAGTGCGGTGCCGGTGAAGACGCGGTGGACGGGGCCGGTGGCGGCGCCCTTCGCGCGGTCCCACTCCTGGAGGAGGATGCCGGCGAAGGGGTGCCGGCCGGGCCGGTGGTCCCACTCCATCCACAGGGCCCAGCTGCGGCCGTCGCCGTCGGGGCCGTCGTCGTGGAAGAGCGAGGGGTCGAATCCGTGCGACGGGAAGGGGACCGGGTCGGACCAGGGGCCGTCGAGGCCGGGCGCCGTGGTCACCCGGTTGCGGACGTCCTTGAAGGCACCGGCGAGGCTGGTGACGTCGCTGTAGACGAGGTGGAAGAGGCCGTCGGTGTACGAGAGGCAGGGCGCCCACACGCCTCCCGAGTCCGGCCGGCCGCTCAGGTCGAGCAGCCGGGCCTCCCGGAGCAGCCCGCCGAGGGGCCGCCAGTGGACGAGGTCCCGGGAGTGGTGGACGGTGACGCCGGGGAGCCATTCGAAGGTGGAGGTGGCGATGTAGTAGTCGTCGCCGACGCGCAGGATCGACGGGTCGGGGTGGAAGCCGGGCAGGACGGGGTTGACGAGGGCGGGCTCCGGGCGGGCCCCGTCGTGTGGTCCGGGCGCCGGCTGCGGCGCGGGGTCCGTGCGGTCCCGGCCGGGTGCGGTGGGCGCGGCGGTCATGGTTCTCCTGCTTTCGGTGGCGGAGGGGGTCAGCCCTTGACGGCGCCGGCCATCACGCCGGAGACGATCCGGCGGGCGAGGACGGTGAAGGCGACCAGGACGGGGAGGGCGGAGACGACGACTCCGGCGAGCATCAGGGTGTAGTCCGTGTAGTAGCCCGCGGCGAGCTGGTTGAGGGCGATCTGGACGGTGCCGTTCTCCGGGGGGAGCGCGATCAGCGGCCAGAAGTAGTCGTTCCAGGCGAACATGAAGGTGAACATGCCGAGCACGGTCGCCGTGGTGCGGACCCCGGGGACGACGACGTGCCAGTACACGCGCAGGAGTCCGGCGCCGTCCATCCGGGCCGCTTCGACGAGTTCGTCGGGGATGTTCTCCTCGACGGCCTGGCGCATCCAGAAGACGCCGACCGCCGAGACGAGGGCGGGCACGATGAGCGCCGAGATCTTCCCGTACATGCCGAGGTCGGTGACGAGGAGGTAGAGCGGGATGACGCCGAGCTGGGTCGGCACCATGACGGTCGCGACGACGCAGACGAGGAGGGCGTCGCGGCCGCGGAAGCGGAGCTTGGCGAAGGCGAAGCCGGCGAGCGAGGACAGCAGCACGTTGGAGACGGCGGTGGTGCCGGCGACGAGGAAGGAGTTGCCCAGGGCCTGCCAGAAGGCGGAGAGCTCGAAGACGCGCTGGATGTTCTCGATCAGATGGCCGCCGGGGACGAGGGACGGGGTGGTGCCGGCGAGGACGGAGTTGTCGTCGTGGGAGGCGACGACGAAGCTCCAGTAGAGGGGGAAGACGGAGGCGGCGGTGACGGCCGCGAGCAGCAGGTAGGCGATCGGTCCGGCCGAGTCCGGCTTCCGCGGGCCCCGTTTCGGCACGGTGCGGAAGAGGCGGCGGCCGGTCGGGGCGGCTGGGGGTGTCGGGTGGGGCCGGAGGGGCACGGAGACGGCCATGGGGTTCCTCTGCGGGCGGTGGGGTGCGGCGGGGCGGTCGTGCTCGACGGGTCCGGTCAGCGGCGCTCCGCGCGGCGGGCGAGGAGGAGGTTGAGCGCCGCGACGGCGGCGATGACCAGGAAGAGCGCCCAGGAGACGGCGGACGCGTAGCCGGCGTCGTTGTTGATGAAGCCGTACTTGTAGAGCATCAGGGTCAGGGTCTGGAACTGGTGCTCGGCGCCGCCTTCGGCGTTGCCCTGCTGGTCGAAGAGGAACGGCTCCGCGAAGAGCTGGAGTCCCCCGATGGTCGAGATGACGACGGTGAAGAGGAGCGTCGGCCGGATGGCGGGGAGCGTCACCTTGCGGAAGGTGAGGAGCCGGGAGGCGCCGTCGATCGCCGCGGACTCGTACAGCTCGCGGGGGACCGCCTGCATGGCGGCCAGGTAGATGAGCGCGTTGTAGCCGGTCCACCGCCACATCACCATGAAGCTGATGGCGAGGTGGGAACTCCAGGTGTCCGCGGTCCAGTCGACGGGGGCGTCGATGATCCCGACGCCCTGGAGGACCCAGTTGACGATGCCGTAGTCGCGCCCGAACAGCTGGGAGAAGACCAGCGCGACGGCGACGACGGACACGTACTGCGGCACGAGCACCAGCGCCCGCCAGACGGTACGGGCCCGCAGGTGGCGGTCGAGGAGCCAGGCCACGCCCAGGGCGGCGAGGAGCTGGGGGACGGTGGAGAGCACGAAGATGCTGAGGGTGTTGAAGAGGGCGGTGAGGAAGTCGGTGTCGCCGAGCAGTCTCCGGAAGTTGTCCAGGCCCACCCACTCCCCTTGTCCCGAGAGCCGGTCCCAGTCGTGCAGCGAGACCCAGAAGGTCTGGAGCAGCGGGTAGGCGCCGAAGACGGCGAAGACGAGGAAGAAGGGGGCGATGAGGAGGTACGGGGCCGCGTTCCGGCCCGGGCGCGGGCGGCGCGGGGCCGGAGCGTGACCGGTCGGGAGCGGGCGGGTCTGGACCGCCATGGATGTCTCCGGGGGTGAGGGCGGGCGGGTGCGGGGGTGGGGTCAGCGCAGGTTCTTGGCGGCTTCCTCGACCGCCTTGTCCCATGCCGCCGCGGGGTCGGCCTTGCCCTGCTCGACGAGCTGGAGGGCGTTGCCGAACGGGATGCGCGCCTGCTGGTCCTTCGTCCCGCGGTAGTTGGGCTTGAGGGACGTGGCCGAGGCGGCGAAGATCTTGCCGGTCGGAGCCTTGGAGAACCAGTCCTGGCGCGCGCCCTGGACGTCCGGGTCGTCGAGGACGGGCACGAGGGACGGCAGCGCTCCGACGGGGCCGGTGAAGATCTTCTTCTGGGACGCGGCCGAGGTGAGGAAGTCGGCCAGTTCGGCGGCCTCCTTCACGTGCTTGCCCTGCTTGGGCACGGTCAGGAAGGAGCCGCCCCAGTTGCCGCCTCCGCCGGGCACGGAGGCGATGTCCCAGGATCCGGCGGCGGATTCGCCGGCGGCTGTCTTGATGAGTCCGGTCATCCAGGCCGGGCAGGTCATGGTGGCCATGCGGCCCAGCTTGATGCCGGTGTTCCACTGCTGGCTGAAGGGCTGGAGGTTGGCGGACTGGCCGGCGGCCGTGGCCCGGGCCGTCGCGTCGAAGAACTCCTTGACCTTGGGGTTGGTCTCGCCGATGTACTGGTCCTTCGCGTCGAAGAAGCCGAACTCGGTCTGGTTCATCATGGCCGTGAAGATGTTGCCCGAACTGTCGAACCAGGCCTTGTCCCCGACCTTGGAACGGAACTTCTCACCGGTCGCGAAGTACGCGTCCCAGGTAGGCCAGAGGGCGGACACGGCGGCGCGGTCGGTGGGCAGGCCGGCCTTGGCGAAGAGGTCCTTGCGGTAGCAGACGGCGAGGCTGCCGACGTCGGTGCCGTAGCCCATCACGAAGTCGGACGTGCCGAGGGTGGCCTGCTGCCACTTCCAGGGCAGGTACTCGCCCTGCCGGTCGCCCGCGCCGTACTCGGCCAGGTTGACGAACTTGTCCTTCACCGCACGGAACTTGGGGAGGTAGCCCTCCTCGACGGCGACCACGTCGGCGGCTCCGCTGCCCGAGGCCACCTGCGTCGAGAGCTGGTTGTGGTGCTGGTCGAACTGGGAGATGCGCTCCTTGATCACCACGTTGGGGTGGGTGCGCTCGTACTCCTTGATCAGCGGCTTGTACCCGAAGTCGCTGAAGGTCGCGACGGTCAGGGTGATCTTGCCGCCCGCCTCGCCGGAGCCCGAGCCGCAGGCGGACAGGGCGAGGAGCGAGGCGGCGGCGGCGAGCGCGCCGACGGTTCTGCGGGCACGGTTACGGCCCATGGCGGATCCTCCGGGAACGGGGAGACGGGTGAGCGCCACCAAAGTCGTGCACGGCCGAAAACTCTGTCAAGGTTTTCGGCGAAACTTTCGACGATGCCTCAGTAGATGTTGGAGGGATACGACTTGGGCCTGCCGAATGCCTTCGAAACTTTTCGTAGCAGCGGAGTCCTGACCAGCAGGGGGAAACGAAAACTCCGCAGGCCGTTGACCCGGCCGCGCACCGGCAGCAGCATGCGTCCGCCGCCGCCTCCCGTACCGGACGCGGCCCCCTTCCCCGTTCCCCCTCCGCCCGAAAGGCTCCGGCATGCCCTCCTCGGCCCCACCTCCCGTGGCCTGCGCCGCGCCACCCCGCAAGCCGCTCCTCCGCGCGATCGCCGCGGGCGCCACGACCGTGGCCGCCCTGCTCGCCCTCACCGCCCTCCCGTCCCCGGCCGACGCGGCCGTCCAGGCGGCGACACCGGGTCTTCCGCCCGCCGGGAAGGTCGCCCTGGTCCTGGGACAGGACAGCGACACCCTGAGCGACTACCGCCGCGACGTCCTCGGCAACGCCTCCCTCGGCGCTCCCGCCCCCGCGGCGGTCACCCTCTACACCAACCTCGTCCTCGGCGGCACGCCCGCCCCGCTCGCCGGGATGACCGGACCCGTCGACTGGGGCGCCGGCACCGTCGACTTCGCCCGCACCCTGCGGGAGTACCCCGGCTCCTCGCTCGCCGTCGGCCTCTACCTCTCGGACGCCACCGCGGGCTGCACCAACCAGCCGCTGCGCGCGATCATCGGCCGCCCGGACGCGGACGTCACCGCGGGAAGCCCGAACCTGATCACCCGGTACCGCGCCCAGGTCGACGAGATGGTCAACCGCTTCAAGGCCTACGACCGGGACGTGCTGCTGCGCATCGGCTACGAGTTCGACGGCCCGTGGAACTGCTACAACGCCGACTTCTACAAGGAGGCGTTCCGGTACATCAAGGGCCGCATCGACGCGCTCGGCGCGACCCGCGTCGCCACCGTCTGGCAGAGCGCGGCCTGGCCGGTGAACGCCCACCCCGACCACCCGGAGTGGAAGTACGTCGTCACCGACCCGGCTCACCTCGACGACTGGTATCCCGGCGACGCGTACGTGGACTGGGTCGGCCTGTCCTCGTTCTACAACTCCCGTTCGGTGCGGTCCCAGTGGGGCTGCGGCTCGTACGACACCGACCCGGTCGGACTGCAGAACCGCATCCTGGACTTCGCCCGGTCCCACGGCAAGCCGGCCATGGTCGCGGAGGCGGCCCCGCAGGGCTCGCGGACCGGCGCGAAGAGCACCAGCTGCATCTTCCGCAACAGCCCGGCGGCCTCCAGCGGCCAGGCGATCTGGGACGGCTGGCACGCCGGCTACTTCGACTGGATCGACCGCAACCGCGACGTGATCCGCGCCGCCGCCTACATCAACACCCACTGGGACGCCCAGACGCAGTGGCAGTGCGCGGGCGGCGCCCAGGCCGGCGGACCCGGCTGCGCGAACGGCAACTGGGGCGACTCCCGCGTCCAGGCGGACCCGACGGTCCTGTCGCGCTTCCTGACGGAGATCAAGAAGTCGACCTGGGCGAACGGCACGTCGACCCCGAACCCGACGCCCACGCCGACACCCACGCCGACACCCACCCCGACGCCGACACCCACGCCGACGCCCACCCCCACCCCCGGGCAGCCCGGCTTCACCCAGGGCGTGACCAGCGGTTCCGGCACCACGATCTGGTTCGCCCCGCAGGGCTTCCAGGCCTCCTTCGTCACGGTGCAGTACCGGATCGACGGCGGTCAGCCGCAGAACCACTTCCTCTCCTACGACTCCGCCGACCGGCGCTGGGAGCTGCCCGTGCAGGTCCCGGCCGGAGCGACGGTCACCTACTTCTTCCACTACCAGCCCACCACCCAGACCAGCCAGATCACCACGCCGACCTACACGTGGACGGCCTCCTGAGGCTCCGGCACGCACCGGGCGCCGCCCCGCACCCGCGGCGGCGCCCGGCACCACCCGCGCCCGTCTCACCCTCGCCCCGCATCCCCCTCCCCCATGGAGAGCAGGCACCATGCCGAGCACACGCCCCCTGAGGACCGCCGCGCGGTTCCTCGCCGCCGCGGCCCTCGCCGCCCTGGCCGTCCTGCCGGGCGGCGGCCCCGCGGCGGCCCGCGCCGACGACACCGCGGGCATCGTGTCCGCGGCTCCCGAGCTGCTGATCGGCCAGTCGACCCGGGCCGCCTGGGACGACTTCCAGACCTTCGGCAGGGACGCCGACGGCGGCTCGGTCTACTACGAGCTGCGGAGCGGCGACTGGGTGAACGACGCCCACCGCGCCTACGCGACGATGCTCGCCCAGGCGGGGAAGACGATCCAGGTCGGGATCAGCTGGAAGGACAACCCGCCCGGCTTCACCGGCGGCGACGAGAACGCGAAGGCGGCCCGCTCCCGGGCGGTGACCGCGGAGATCGCCGCCGGCGGGCACACCGCCGCCCTGGACCGGCTGGTCGCCTTCGCCAACGCCCACCCGGCCGCGCGGTTCAGGCTGCGTCTCGACTACGAGGTCAGCTCCTTCTACCACTGCACGGACGCGAGCTGCTCCTCGTACAAGAACGCCTTCGCCCGCCTGGCGAGCACCCTCGACAGCCGCTCGACCGCCCACAACCTCGCGTACGTCTTCCACCCCGTGCGCGGCGAGTTCGAGGCGATGTACCCGGGGGACGCGGCCGTCGACTGGATGGGCGTCTCCGTCTTCGCGCACGAGCTGTGCCTGCCGATCCACGACCGCGGTTACCTCTACAACGGCACGCCGCCGCAGAACTACGACGTGGGCACGAGCCAGTGCCGCAACGCCTACATCGGCACCGACTCCCACGGGAACCCGGCCGCCGTCTGGCGCGCCTTCGACCACGACGCCAACGTGCTCAAGCTGGTGAAGTTCGCCCGCGACCACCAGAAGCCGGTCGTGCTGTCCGAGGCGGGGATGATGAACTTCACGGCCGACGGCGGCGGCACCGACGGGCTGGAGCAGCAGCGCGGGGACCAGTGGGTGAAGCGGCTCTTCGGCCTCCTGAACTACCAGGGGCCGATCCCCAACCTGCCCGGTCAGCACGACCTGCGGGGAGTGATCCGCTCGATCGTCTACATCGATCTCGACTTCCGCTACGGCTGGGACGGCATCGACGACGGCACCTTCGACTTCCCGCCGGACACGACGTGGTTCGTGGACGGCCGTCTCTCGCGGTACGGGGCCGCCAAGGCCTCCTTCTGCCAGGGCCTCGCCGCGAACGGGTTCACCGCACGCTGCCGGTGACGGCGGTCAGCGCTCGCGCAGCCGGACCGCCAGGGCGGCGACGTCGTCGTCGAGCCGCCCCTGGGTGTAGCGGAGGAGATCGCGGTGGAGGGCTCCGAGGAGTTCCCGGGGCTGCGCCAGGGGCTGCCGGCGCGTCCAGGCCGCCAGCGGGAAGAACTCGCCGCGCCGGTCGCGGGCCTCCGCGATCCCGTCCGTGTAGAGGAGCAGCAGGTCTCCCGGGGCGAAGGCGCAGGAGTCCACGCTGTAGTGGTCGCCCATCAGGTCGGCGAGGCTGAGCAGGGGCGACGGAGCCTTCGACTCCAGGACGCGGAGCGTGGCGCGGTTCACGAGCAGCGGGGGCGGGTGTCCGCAGTTGAGGACGTCGATCCGCCCGCCGCCGTGCGGGATCTGGACGAGGAGCGCGGTGGCGAAGCGCTCCATCGTCCCTCCGGGAGGGAAGGCGCCGTTGTAGCGGGTGCAGCTCGCGTCGAGCCTGCGCGCCACGTCGATCATGTCCGTCTCGCTGTACGCGGCCTCACGGAACGCGTTGACGATGGCCGCGGCCGCTCCCACCGCGGGCAGCCCCTTGCCCCGGACGTCGCCGATGAGCAGCCTGACGCCGTACGGGGTGTCCACGGCCTCGTAGAAGTCCCCGCCGATGCGGGCCTCGGCCGCCGCGGCGACGTACAGCGACTCGATCTCGACGTTCCGGAAGCGGCGCGGCATCGGGCCCAGCACCACCTGCTGGGCCGCGTCCGCGACGAGCCGCACCTGGAGGAGGGTGCGCTCCCGCTGGAGCCGTACGTGGCTTCCGTACGCGGCGGCCACGGTGACGGCGATGATCCCCGCCGCCGTCCACCAGGTGCCGAGGTCGGGGAAGACGAGGCTGAGGCCGATCATCAGCACCAGGCAGACCGTGCCGAG
The DNA here is from genome assembly GCF_043081085.1 of Streptomyces sp. NPDC014891. Classification (NCBI taxonomy): domain Bacteria; kingdom Bacillati; phylum Actinomycetota; class Actinomycetes; order Kitasatosporales; family Streptomycetaceae; genus Streptomyces; species Streptomyces sp. NPDC014891. The sequence continues at coordinate 170,285 of NZ_JBIBWF010000001.1, forward strand.
CAGGACGGTGGGCATGACCGGCCACATCGAGGCCGCGAGAGCCGGGGCGGCGGGCAGGAGGCGGCTGAAGGCCATCTCGGGCGGGGTGGAGTAGGCCAGCGCGGCGATCACGACGGTCAGGATCACCGGCGACAGCCGTACGAGCATCCCCGGCCCGTAGCGCCGGCGAAGCCCCAGCCGCAGCTGTCCAGACTCGATCACACCGGACAGAATATCCATACAAGAGGGACATAGCGCCCTCATGAGGGGCTGGGGAGGTCGGAGCGGCCGGGGCGACGGCCGCTCCGTGGGCACCGGGGCCGCACGGGCGGGATCCCCGGACCGTCCGGTCCGGGCCGCGTGCCACCGCTCAGAGCTGGGTGATCGGCCGCATCGCGAGGCCCTCGGTGCCGGCCCAGCCGTTCACGCGGGCGGCCTCGTCCACGGAGACCGTGTCGAGGCCGTCGGGCAGGTCGAAGACCAGCGTGCCGCGCAGTTCGGTCCCCTCGCCCGCGACCAGGGTCGCGGTGAAGCGGTCGGACTGGTCGTACTGCGCCTCGCCGCCCTCGTCGTTCCCGAAGACGTACAGCCCCGCGTAGGCCCTGCCGCCCCCCTCGACGACGACGGGCTCGGTGTCCGGCTCGCCCAGCGGGTCCACGATCGGGGCGTCGTCGCCGGCCGTGAGCCGCAGGATCGGCGCGTCGTTGAGGACGCACGGTGTCTTCGCGCCATTGGTGACGGTGAGGAGGAAGCGGCGAGGGGTCTCCCCCCGCCCGTCCTGGAGCTCGACGGCGGTCGTCAGGCCGTCGGCCTCGCAGTCCGGGTACTCCGTCCCGTTCCCCCCGCCGGTTTCCCCGCTGTCGCCGGTGGCGGTGGCCGTCGGGCCGGTGCTGCCGGTGCCGGAGTCGCCCGTGGACCCGCTCGGCCCGGGTCCGCTCCCGCCGGCCGACGCGGAGCCCGAGGGGGCCGCGGTCGGCGGCGCGGCGGCCTGGTCGTCACCCTGGCACGCGGTGAGCGTGAGGAGTGCCGTGGCCACGGTCGCGCCCAGGAGGGCGCCGCGCAGGCCGCGCCGGAGTGCGCCGTATCCGGCCGTCTTCGAGTTCATGCCGATCCCACTTCCCCCGTGACCGGCCCGGAGCCGGTCCGCATGCAAGCGACATCGTCATTGTGGCCGCGCGCGTCGAACTGGTAACCGGCGTCCCTCGTCTGTTACAGCCCTCGTACGAACCGGCAGTCATAGCGTGACCATGACAGTCTGGTCACGGGACGGGCGAACAGACGCGCCCGACTGACTCGTACGGGTGGCATCTTTCCCTCGTGCTGGGTATCGGTGCTGCTCACATGGGGTGAAAGAGCCGCGTGCCTCGAATCCCCGCACCGGGCACGAGGCGTTGATGGAGCTGTGAGTACCTCGAGCACCGCACCGATACTGACCGACTCCCTCGCCGCCCCAGCCCTTCCCGTCGTGCACGACTCGGGCGCGGACACCGCGCCCGGCGTCATAGTCGTCGCCTCCTGCACCGCGCTCGGCGCCACCCTGGTCGTCGGACTGGCCGGAGAGATCGACTGCCACAGCGTCGCCCCGCTGCGCGCGCTGGTGGCCTCGGCCGCGGCCGACGGCTACACCGGGCTCGTCCTGGACACCGCGCGGGTCACGTTCTGCGACTCCAGCCTCCTGCACGTCCTGGACTGGTGGCCCCGGCACGGACGCAGGCTGACCCTGGTGAACCGCTCCCGAGCCCTGCGAAGGCTCCTGTGGGCCGCCGCGGTCGACCTGCCGGAACCGATGGCCTCCCCGGCCGGCCCGCTGATGGCGGCGGCCACGTCATGACCTTCATACTCATGACGTGCGGTCCGATGCTGGCAGCGGCCCTCCTGGTCCACTGGGAGCCCCGGGCCGCCCGCCACGGCCGTCGCGCCCGAGCCGCCCGGCCTGCGCCCCGCAGAACCCTCGTGTACTGCCACGTCGCGCTCTCGCTGCCCGGCTCCACGGCCTAGACGCGCACCGCCGTCGGGGCCCGCGCCGACCCGCGGGCCCCGACGGCCGGGCCGCACCTCAGCAGTTCTCCCTGATCACGTCCTCCAGGGCGGCCAGGGCCACCCGGTCGTCCTCGACCTTCTTCTCCAGCGTCTCCAGGGCCAGGCGGAGGGCGCCGATCTGCGCCCCGTCCGGTTCCGGCTTCGCCTCCAGCCCGTCGATCCTCGTCCTGAGCTCCCCCGCGTGCTCCTCCGTCCTGCCGATGCTCGTCGCCTGCTCCTGCGCCAGGCGCGCCATCATCTGGCAGGGGGACTCCGGGGGCGGCGGAGGGGTCATCTCGTGCTCCTTGGTCGTGGCGCCCGCCGTCGGGGCCGCCCACGGCCAGTATTCAAGCGCCCGGCCGGCCGAACCCGGCGGGATGGGCTGTCCGGAGCAAGGTCCGCGGGCCCGCGGCCGCCTGCCCGACGCCGTCGCCCGCCCGCCCGCGGCACGCGGTGCCGCCCGATACCGGTCGCATGCCGCCGGCCAACCGTTTCCATACCTGCCGCTCCTAGCGTCGGGCCCGGCCGTCGCGGCCCCCGACCACCACCCCGCGAGGAGATCCCGTGCTCGATGGCTTCGCAGAAGCGCTCGCCGACCGGGACCACTACCTCCCCCTGGACGGCGTGGCCGACCCCGGGCCGCGCTTCACCCCCGGCGCGGTGCCGGCCGCGGCGCGCGGCGCCTCCCGGGGCATCTGGACGGTCTGGGGCGGCGGCCCGCGATCCGGGCTTCCCGAGCAGGGCTGGAAGATCCACGTGTCGGCGCGGCTCGACCGGGCCCAGCACGTCCTCGACACGGTCGCCGGGATCTGCTTCTCCGAAGGCGTGCCGTTCAAGCACCTCAGCGCCCGGCTCTTCTTCCTGTTCCTCCACCACAAGCACGCCGCACGGTCCCAGGCGGGCAAGTTCTGCGCCGTCTACCCGCCGGACACCGCGACCGCCCGCCGCCTGCTCGAACGCCTGCGCGACGCGCTCGACGGCGAGGAGGGACCGTACGTCCTCACCGACCGGCGCTACCGCGACTCCCGGACCGTCCACTACCGCTACGGCTCCTTCGGCCTCCGCAGCGCGCTGCGGGCCGACGGGACCCGGGAGGCACTGGTCCGCGACGGCTCCGGCCGCGAGGTCGAGGACCTGCGACTGCCCGCCTTCCACCTGCCCGCGGGGATCGAGGACCCCTTCGCCGAGCAGGAGGAGGAGCCGCACACGGGGCCCGTCCTGATCCGCGCGTACGAGGTGACCCGCGCGGTGCGGCTGAGCAACTCCGGAGGCGCGTACGAGGCCAGGGACCGGCGGACCGGCCGCGCCGTCTTCCTCAAGGAGGCCCGCGCCCACAACGGCCTGGTCTTCGACGGGACCGACGCGCAGCAGCGGCTGCGGCACGAGGACCGCGTGCTGCGCGCCCTGCACGCGGCCGCCCCCGGGGTGGGTCCGGAGCCCCTGGACCACTTCACGGAGTGGGAGCACGACTTCCTCGTCACCGAGCACATCGCGGGGCAGCCGCTGGTGAGCTGGCTGAGCCGGAACTCCCCGCTCGCCCGCGCCGACCGGACGGGCGACTCCGTCGCCGCGTACTACGCGGAGTGCCGGCGCCTGCTGGCGGCCCTGGACACGGCGCTGGAGCGGCTGCACGCGGCCGGCTTCCGGTTCGGCGACCTCAGCCTGGGCAACGTCATGATCACCCCCTCGGGCGGGATCCGGCTGGTCGACTTCGAGACCGCCTCGGCCCTCACGGCGGCCCCTTCCGGAATCGGCACGCCGGGGTTCACGCCGCCGCCCGGCCTCCTGCGCGCGGACACCGATCCCCTGCTGCAGGACCGCTACGGCATGGCGGCCGTGGCGATGGCCTTCGTGGCGCCGTTCCACGAGGTCGCCGAACGCGCGCCAGGCAACCTCGCCCTGCTGCACCGCGACCTGGCGGACGTCGCGCCCCCTCGTGACCTGTGGCGGCGGGCCACCGCCTTCCACCCCACCGCGCGGGACGCGCCGGACCAGGCCGGGCGGGACCGCTCGGCCTCCCCTGCCGGGCCGGACACCGACGCACGCGGCCGCCTCGCCCGGCTGGCCGGTCAGGTGGCCGCGGGACTCCTGGAGTCGGCCGAGCCCGACCGGCCCGAGTGGGCCTTCCCGCCCTCGCCCGAGGCGTTCCGCACCAACAACGTGTGCCTGGCCTACGGCACCGCGGGGGTGGTGCACGCCCTGCACCGCGCCGGACATCCCGTGCCCGCGGAGATCCGCGCACGGCTCCGCCGCGACACCCTGGCCCAGCACGACGCCCTGCCTCCGGGACTGCTCGTCGGCACGGCCGGCATCGCCCGCGTCCTGGCCGCCCTCGGGCTGCCGGACGAGGCCGCGGACCTGCTCCGGACGGCCGACGACCACCCGCTCAGCGCCTCCTGCGCGACCCTGGCCGGCGGGCGGGCGGGCGTCGGCCTGGGCTGGCTGGCCCTGTACCGGACCACGGGGGAGAGCCGCCACCTGGAGCGGGCCGCCGCCGCGGGAGACCGGCTGCTGCGCACGGCCGACCTGTCGGCGGCCCTGGGCGCGCACGATGCCCGCGGACTGCTGCACGGCCGCTCCGGGCTCGCCCTCTTCCTGCACCGGCTGGCCGGGGAGACCGCGGAGCCCCGCTACCTGGAGGCGGGCCGCCTGCTGCTCCACCAGGAGCTGGAGCGGTCCTTCCCCCTGGACGACGGCTCGCTGTCGCTCTCCGACGACGCGCGGCTCAGCCGCGCCATGCCGTATCTGGCCACGGGCGCGGCCGGCCTGGTGGCGGTGCTCGCCCGCTACGCGGCGAGCGTGCCGGACGAGCGCTGCGCGGCGGCGCTGCCGCGGCTGGTCGCCGGGATCAGGGTCTCCTGCACCGTGAAGGAGGCCGGACTCCACCGGGGGCTTGCCGGTCTGACCTGGGCCCTCACCGAGCACGCCGAGCTCGACGGCACGGACGCCGCCCGCGGGGACGCCGTGCGCGCCGCGACCGGCCTGCTGAAGTACGCCGTCCCCCACCGGCGCGGTGTCCGCTTCCTCGGCGCGGGTTCGCAGCGGTTCACCGCCGACCTGTCCAGCGGAGGCGCCGGAGTCCTTCTGGTGCTCCACCGCCTGCTGTCGGGACCCCTCCTGACGGGGCATCGACCCGCACGGCCCCGGATGCCGGCAGTCGGCCGACCGCACCGGCGGCCTCCCCAGAGCGCCCGGGCGGGAGCGACCCTCCGCGCCCCGGCAGGCAGTGACCGAACGGCACCGTCCCGCAGAGAGAACGGAGAGCACCCATGACACCCATGAGCCAGGTCCTCGCGCTGCAGACCCTGGAGACCGAGCCGGAGGCATACTCCCTCCCGCCCTGCTTCAGCGTCGCCTGGAGCATCAGCGACATCTTCCCCGAGCCGATGTAGCGAGCCCGCGTCCGGGCGGGCCCGGGCCGGTGGTTCCGCCACCGGCCCGGGCCCGGGTCGCCCCCGTCCCCGTCCTCGCCGCGCGGGGCTGGTTCCGCGGGTACGACGGTGACGTCGACGCGCGGGGCGGCCGCGGGCCCTCAGTGGCAGAGGAGCGCGGCGCGCAGGTCCGCCTTGTGGTCGAGGCGGGACAGGTCCCGGCCGGTGAGGGTCTCGATGCGTTCGACGCGGTAGTGGACCGTGTTCACGTGGATGTGGAGCGCTTCGGCGGTCCTCGCCCAGGAGCAGTCGTGCGCCAGGAACACCTCCAGGGTCTCCAGGAGCATCGCCGTCGACCCCCGGCCGGCGCCGCCGAGGAGCGGCCCCAGGACCGTCCTCCGGAACACGTCGCGCACGTCGAGGGGGATCCCGGCCAGCAGCCCGCCCAGCCCGTCGAGGTCACCGAGCGCCGCGACGCGGGGCGCGCCGGGTGCCGCGGCGCGGGCGGCCGCCAGGGCGTAGCGCGCCTGTTCCAGGGCCGTGTGGAGCTCCGAGGGGCCGGTCGCCGAGGTGCTCACCCCCGCGTGCAGGGCGCGGGCGGGGCCGCAGGCGTGGATCAGCGGCCACACCTCCTCCAGACGCGCCCGCAGGCCGGTCGCCGTCTCCTCCTCCAGCGCGACGACCGCGACCGCCTCGCCGTCGTGGCCCGCGGCGACCGCGGCGGCGGACGGCAGGTGGTGCAGCGCCTCGGTGAGCGCGGCGACGCCGTCGTCGCCCCGCTCCACGTCCGGTTCCGGGGAGGCGACGACCACGGTGTACGCGCTTCGGCCGCCGAGACCGCAGGCCGCCAGCCGGCTCTGCACGCGGTGGCCGTCGAAGCGCAGGGCCCCCACCGCGTCCACGAGCTCCTCGGAGGCCGCGCCGTTCACGGCCCGCTTCAGGTCCTGTCGGCGGCGGTGGCGGCCGAGGAGTTCGGCTATCTCCTGGAGGACCCGCGGGGGCACCTGCCCGGCCTCGGGCAGGTGGAGGTGCCAGGTGTCGTAGGCCGTGGCGCCCTCGCTCTCGACGCGGACCGTCGTGCCGTGCCCGCCGCGGAGGAGTTCCGCGGCGACCGCGGCGGGCAGCGGGGCCGGGGCGGCGCCCGTGCGGGCGACGGTGCGGCCGCTGCTGGTCAGCAGGTGGCAGGCGGGGGTGCCGAGATGGGCGAAGGCGCGGTCGAGGAGCTCCTCCGTCGAGACGCCGTTCTCCAGGGCGCGGTCGAGGTCCAGGCGGACGTTCTCCGGCAGGGCGAAGTGGTCGGTGGGCCGCCGGCTGAGCTCGCCCCACTGCCGGAGGTAGACCGCTTCGGTGATCGCCCGGAAGGTGGTGTGCGCGGGGACGGCGATGAGCGGGACGCGGTGCCGCCGGCATGCCTCGACGAGCTCCCGCGGCACCTCTCCGTGGGTCTCCTCCCCCGCGAGCAGCGCCACGGCGCCCGCCTCGCGCAGCGCGGAGACGAAGCGGCCGGTCTTGCCCGGCTCACCGTCCGGGCTCCACCAGACGAGCCCGCTGAGGACGACCTCCCCCGGCTGCAGGAAACGCGCCGGGTCCTCCAGGTCGGTCGCCGTGACGCCGCTGATCTCCTGGCCGAGCAGCGTCTCGTCGCCCCATACGAGGGTGAGGTCGAGGCGGTCGAGACGGAGGAGATGGTCGACGTGCATCAGTGGCTCCTAGCGCGGTCACGGGGCGGGCCCGGACTCACATTCACGAGGCGAATGCGAGAAACGTCATCGTAGATGCCCGATCGAGAGGGGAGAACAGCTCTTGGTCGAACCTCCAGGAGGTGGCCGAGCGAGGTGGACGATTTCCGGCTACGCGTCCAGTCGTCCCGCGGGTCTCCCCCGGCTTCACTGGCCTGAAGGCACCGGTCGGGAGGCAGGGGTGGGATGGATCTGAACACGATCGCGGACGTACGGGACGCACGGCGGCGCGAGCCGTGGCGGCCCGGGGACGCGTGGCTCGGCGGGGGCACGTACCTGTTCTCCGAGCCGCAGCCCGGGCTGCGGCGGCTGGTCGACCTGAGCCGGATGGGCTGGGAGCCGCTCACCCGGCACGAGGACGGCTCGCTGGAGATCGCGGCGACGTGCACCATCGCCCAGCTGTCGCGTTTCGGCCGGCGGAGCCTGGACGCGCCCGCGGCGCCGCTCTTCGAGCAGTGCTGCCGGGCCTTCCTCGCCTCGTTCAAGATCTGGAACATGGCGACCGTCGGCGGGAACCTCTGCAACGGCCTGCCCGCCGGGCCGATGATCTCGCTGACCGCCGCGCTCGACGGCACCTGCCTGCTCCAGGCCCAGGGGGGCTCGCTGCGGGAGGTGAAGGTCGTCGACTTCATCACCGGAGCGGGCCTGAAGGACCTCGCGGACGGCGAGTTGCTGCGCTCCGTGACGCTGCCCGCCCGCGCCCTGGGGTGCCGTACGGCGTTCCGCCAGGCCTCGCTGTACGGGCTCGGGCGGTCCGGCGCGCTGGTCGTCGGCACCCTCGACCCCGTGGACGGCTCGCTGGCGGTGACGGTGAGCGCCGCGACCGTACGGCCCTTCCGGCTCTGGTTCCCGCTGCCGCCGGACCGCGAGCGGCTGCGTGCGGCCGTCGACGAGGCCGTCCGGCCCGACGAATGGTTCGACGACATCCACGGACTTCCCGAGTGGCGGCGGCACATGGGCCTGCGCCTGGCCGAGGAAGTCCGCCGTGAACTCACCGCATCGACGGAAGAAGGAGTCCGATGAGCCCGCGGACCGAGGGATTCCAGCTCCGGGTGAACGGCCGGTCCCACCAGGACGAGCCGCGCGCCGGCCAGTGCCTGCGGACCTACCTCCGGGAGCGGGGCTGGTTCGGCGTGAAGAAGGGCTGCGACGCGGGCGACTGCGGCGCGTGCACCGTGCACGTCGACGGGGAGCCCGTGCACAGCTGCCTCTACCCCGCCGTGCGGGCGGAGGGCCGGACCGTCACCACGGTGGAGGGCCTGGCCGCCCCGGGCGGCGAACTCCACCCGGTCCAGCAGAGGTTCCTCGACGCGCAGGGCTACCAGTGCGGCATGTGCACCGCGGGCTTCCTCATGACCACGGCCGCCCTGGAGGCCGAGCGCGGCACGCCGGACGACGACGGCAAGCTCGACGACCTCCCGCGCGCCTTCAAGGGGAACATCTGCCGCTGCACCGGCTACCGCGCCATCGAGGACGCCGTCCGGGGCGTCCGGCACGTCGAACGGCCCTGCGCGGGGGAGGCGGTGGGCCGCAACGTCGGGGCGCCGGCCGGCCCGCAGGTCGTCACCGGCACCGCCCGGTACACCTTCGACGTCGAGGTGCCGGGCCTGCTCCACATGAAGCTGCTGCGTTCGCCGCACCCGCACGCCCGGATCCTCGCGATCGACACCGCGGCCGCCCTCCGGGTACCCGGCGTCCACGCCGTGCTGACCCACGAGGACGCCCCGGCCACGCTGTACTCCTCCGCCCGGCACGAGCACCCCACCGAGGACCCCGACGACACCCGGGTCCTGGACGACGTGGTGCGGTACGTCGGGCAGCGGGTCGCGGCCGTCGTCGCCGACAGCGAGCAGGCGGCCGAGGAGGGCTGCCGCCGGATCGAGGTGACGTACGGGGAGCTGCCGTACGTGACCGACCCCGAGGAGGCGATGCGCCCCGGGGCTCCGGTGATCCACGCCGGCAAGGGCCCGGAGGCGCGCATCGCCCGGGTCGAGGACAACGTCGCGGGAGAGGTGCACGGCGAGATCGGCTCCGTCGAGGAGGGGTTCGCGGAGGCCGACGTCGTGTACGAGGAGACCTTCCGCACCCAGCGCGTCCAGCACGCCAGTCTGGAGACGCACGGCTGCGTCGCGTACTTCGAGCCGAAGGACGGCGAGGGGGAGGGGACGGGCGAGCGGCTCACCGTCCGCTCGTCCACCCAGACGCCGTTCCTGACCCGGCGGGCGCTCTGCGCGCTGTACGGCCTCGCGGAGGACGAGGTCCGGGTGGTCGCCGGCCGCGTCGGCGGCGGCTTCGGCGGCAAGCAGGAGATGCTCACCGAGGACATCGTGACCCTCGCCGCCCTGAAGCTGCGCCGGCCGGTGAAGCTGGAGTACACCCGGGCCGAGCAGTTCTACGGGGCGACCACCCGGCATCCGTTCACCATCGGCGTGAAGGCGGGCGCGCGGGCCGACGGCACCCTCACCGCCGTGCAGATGCGGGTGGTGTCGAACACCGGCGCCTACGGCAACCACGGCCCGGCGGTGATGTTCCACAGCGTCGGCGAGTCCTTCGCCGTCTACCGCGCCCCGCACAAGAAGGTCGACGCCTACTCCGTCTACACCAACGTCGTCCCGGCGGGCGCCTTCCGCGGCTACGGCCTCGGGCAGGTGACCTTCGCCGTCGAGTCCGTCATGGACGAACTCGCCCGGCGTCTCGGCATGGACCCGCTGGTCTTCCGGGAGCGGAACGTCATCGGTCCCGGCGAGGGCATGCACAGCCCGATCGGCGAGGAGGAGGACCTGTACATCGCCTCGTACGGACTCGACCAGTGCCTCTCCGTCGTCCGGAACGCGATCGCCGGGGACCGCAGCGCCGAGGAGGCCCCGGAGGGGTGGCTCGTCGGGCAGGGCACCGGCATGGCGATGATCGCCACCGGGCCGCCCGGCGGGCACTACGCCGACGCCCGGGTCTCGCTGCTGGAGGACGGCACGTACGACATCGCCGTGGGCACGGCCGAGTTCGGCAACGGCACCACCACCGTCCACCAGCAGATCACCGCCGGGGCCCTCCACACCACCGAGGACCGGCTGACGGTCCGCCAGTCGGACACCGACGTCGTCCGCCACGACACCGGCGCGTTCGGGTCCGCCGGCACCGTCGTCGCCGGCAAGGCCGTCCTCCTCGCAGCGGGCTCCCTCGCCGAACGCCTCCGCACCCTCGCCGCCCGGCACAGCGGGGTCGCCCGGCACCTGTGCACGCTCGGCGCCGAGTCCGTGGACTGCGCCGGGCGGACCGTCACCCTGAAGGAGCTGTACGAGGCCGCGCACGCGCTCGGCGCGGCGGAGGAGCTGGCGGCGGACGGGCACTGGGGCGGGTCACCGCGTTCGGTGGCCTTCAACGCGCAGTGGTTCCGGATCGCCGTCGACCCCGACTCGGGGGAGATCCGCATCCTGCGCAGTGTCCACGCGGCCGACGCGGGCAAGGTCATGAACCCCATGCAGTGCCGGGGCCAGGTCGAGGGCGGGGTCGCCCAGGCCCTCGGCGCGACCCTCTTCGAGAACGTCCGGATCGGCGAACGCGGGGAGGTCACCACGGCCGCCTTCCGCCGCTACCGCCTCCCCCAGTACGCGGACGTCCCGCGCACCGAGGTGCACTTCACCGAGACCTCCGACTCCATCGGCCCGCTCGGCGCCAAGTCGATGAGCGAGAGCCCCTTCAACCCCGTCGCCCCCGCCTTCGCCAACGCCCTCCGGGACGCCACGGGCATCCGCTTCACCGAGCTTCCGGTGACCCGCGACCGCGTCTGGCTGGCCCTCGACCGGCAGAGGCGGGGTGTCGGGCGATAGACCGGGAGGATAGGAGGCGCTCTCTCGTATCAAGCTCACAAATGCCGGGCTTCTGGTCCACTCGACATGGCAGACGAGGTTCTCCGGTTCCACGGTCGGGTATCACTGCGCGCAGCCGCCGCAACGACCGCACCGAAGGGACCCGACCATGAGCCGACCGATCGCCGCATCCCCCGCCCTGCCCGTCACCGCGTCCGCGCCTCCCGGATCCTTCGCGGTCTGGGGGGACGTGGCCGCCCCCGCCACCCTCAGCGTCGCCGACCTGCGCGAGGGGTGGGAGGAGCACCGGGCCGAGGTGGTGTTCGACTGCGCCACGGCGGGACCGCAGCACCACACCTTCGCCGGACCGCTGCTCCGCGAGGTCATGGCGGCGGCGCGACCCGGCTTCGACGCCGCCCGCCGCAAGGAGCGCTCCCGCTTCCTGGTGTCCGTGAGCGGCGGCGACGGCCATCACACCGTCCTGTCGTGGGCGGAGCTCGACGCCGACTTCGGCAACGCACCCGTCCTGCTCGCGACCCGCATGGACGACGCGGAACTCGACACGGCGGGCGCGCAGCTCGTCGTGCCGTCCGACCGCTGCGGCGCCCGCTACGTCAGCGCGGTCACCGGGATCTGGATCGGTTCCCACCGGCTGCCCTCGGCGCTGCCGCCGGTGCTGCCGGTGGCCTGAGCGCGGCGCACCGCACGGCTCGCCGCCGAGCCCCGGGGGCCGTGCTCTCAGGTCCAGGGCGCCTGCGGAGTCCGGGATGCCGGCGGGTCAGCCGGTGTCGGCCCGGTCCGTGCCGGGCGCGTCCAGGGTCAGGACCAGCAGGGTGACGTCGTCCTGGATCTTGGGGGCGAAACCGCTCAGGTCGGCCCAGATCTCGTCGGGCAGCCGGTCCGGGCCGACATCGGTCATCCGCGCCAGCCGCTCGGCGAAGGGGTAGAAGGCGCCGGAGGCGTCCCTGGCCTCCAGGACGCCGTCCGACGCCAGCAGCAGCCGGTCCCCGGGCTGGAGCGACACCGTGGCGGCGGTGCCGGGCAGGACGTCGGCGAGGCCGAGGCCGAGGGGCGGCCCGGGGTCGAGTTCCAGGGTGCTCACGGCCCCGCCCCGTACCAGGACCGGAGGGGGATGGCCGCAGGCCAGGACACGGACCTCCCGCCCGTGCGGCACGAAGTCCAGGAGCACGGCCGTGGCGAAGAGCTCCGCGTGCTCCGTGCGCGCGGAGTCCACCACGAGCCTGCGGTCCAGCCGCGCCGCGATCGACTCCGCGTCCACGTCGTCCAGCACCGCCTCCCGGAAGGCGCCCAGGACGGAGGCGACCGTCGCGACGGCCGACAGGCCGTGTCCCTGCACGTCGCCGAGGACCGCCCGGATCCCGTGGGGGCCGGGCCGGACGTCGAAGAAGTCGCCCCCGACCAGCGTGCCGCGCTCGGCCGCGCGGTACAGACTCGCGCAGCGCACCGGCCCGACCGTGCGCTGCACGTCCGGGACGATCGCCCGCTGCGCCGTCTCGGCCACGGTGCGCTCCAGGTCGAGCTGCTGGTCCCGGCGCCCGCGGACGAACGAGACGAAGACGCTGAGCATGGCGACGAAGCCGAGGGTGAAGAGGTCGGTGTTGCCGGGCCGGTTCAGATGGAAGAACGGAACGGTCAGGAGCACGATCGTGGAGGCGCCGAGCAGCGCCGTGGCCAGCGGCCCGTAAGCCAGGACAGCCAGCGGCGGCACCGCGCCGAGCAGGAAGCCGATGTCGACGGGGACGGAGTCGGAGAGGGACCCCGCCGCGACCCCGACCAGCAGCAGCACGGGCAGGACCCGCACCCAGCGGGGCGGCGGGGCCCCGCGCAGCCAGCTCCGCGGGTTCGCGCCGTTCGCCGGCCTCGTTGGCTTCACCACACCACCAGGCTCCTATGCCGGAGTGCGCCACGCACTCCGCGGACACGACCGCGGTCCGCCGGGGGCGCGGCCGGGCTCCCCCGCCGCACCGGACCTCCGGGGGAACGGCGGCGCGGGCCGTCCCCACCGGAGGCCGGGGCCTCAGCCCGGGCTGCTCACCCGGGCCGCGCTCGCCTCCTCGTCCCGCTCCGGGTCCGTGGCCGCCCGGACCGCCTCGGCGTCGGCCCCGCTGTGCCGCTCCGCCCAGGTCTCCAGGGCGGAGCGACAGGCGTGGTCGAGGTGGTGGACTCCGGAGAGGTCCAGGACCACCCGCCGGTCGCCGGGCAGGGCCTCCAGGCTGTCGAGTATCTGGGGCAGCCGGAGGAAGGTGACCGTCCCCTGGAGCCGGACACGGACCGCCTCCCGCCCGTCGTCGGTCTGCTCGATCCGCAGGTGGGAGGCCTCCCAGGCGGCTTTGCCCACCGAGAGGACGAGACCGATCAGTACTCCTTCGAACATGCCGACCGCCACGATCGACGCCGCCGTGGCCACCAGGACGAGGGCCTCGCCCCGGTGGCGGCCCCACAGGGTCACCACGCCCTTGAACGGGATGAGCTTCCATCCGGCGTGGACGAGGATCCCGGCCAGCGCGGCCAGCGGGATGTACGCGAGCACGGTGGGCAGCAGGACCACGAAGAGCAGCAGCCACACCCCGTGCAGCACCCGGGACGCCTTCGTCCGGGCTCCGGCCTCCACGTTGGCCGAGCTGCGCACGATGACCGCCGTGAGCGGCAGGGCCCCGAGCAGCCCGCAGAGCGTGTTGCCCACGCCCTGGGCGACGAGTTCCCTGTCGTACTCGGTGCGCGGTCCGGAGTGGAGCCGGTCGACCGCCGCCGCGCTGAAGAGCGACTCGGCGGAGGCGATCAGGGCGAACGCCAGGATCGTGCCGATGAGCGCCGGGTCGGCGAGCGAGGAGAGCGCTTCCGTCCCGGGGAGGTGGACGGCCTCCAGGACGCCGCCGACCCGCACGGTGGCCACCGGTAGGTCCAGCACGGCGGTCGCGAGGGCGGCGAGGAGGACCGCCACCAGGGCACCGGGGACGGCCCGGGCCCGGCGCGGCATGCGCCGCCAGCCGACGATGAGCAGGATGGTGCCGGCGCCGACGGCGAGCGACACGAGGGCCTCGCGGTCGCCGAGGGCCTCGACCAGGGCGCCCGGCAGGCCGGTGAGCTTGTCGAGTCCGGAGTCCGGGGCGGGGACGCCCGCGGCGGCGTAGAGCTGCCCGGCGATGATGACGAGGCCGATGCCGGCGAGCATGCCCTCGACGACGGACAGGGAGATGGCACGGAACCAGCGGCCCCACCGCAGGAGGCCCATGGCGATCTGGAGCAGGCCGGCCGCCAGCACGATGACGCCCAGCGCGGCGAGGCCGAAGGCACGGACGGCCTCGAAGACCAGGACGGTGAGGCCGGCGGCCGGACCGGACACCTGCAGGCTGCTGCCGCGCATCAGGCCGGTGACGATGCCGCCGACGATGCCGGTGATGAGACCCAGTTCGGCGGGTACGCCCGAGGCGACGGCGACGCCGATGCAGAGCGGGAGGGCGACGAGGAAGACGACGAGCGAGGCGGCGAAGTCCTGCCGCAGGAAGGGGAGGGAGCGGGGCGTCCGCGGGTCCTTCCTCACAGCGCCTCGAAGGCGTCGGCCTCGGAGCGGTACTCCAGTACGGCACCGGTGTGGACCTCGTAGTACCAGCCGCGCAGCCGGATCCGGCCGTCCGCCAGCCGCCGCTCCACGCACGGGTAGGAGCGCAGCCGCAGCAGCTGGGCGAGGACGTGGCCGTGGACGGCGTCGGTGACGGCCGGGTCGTCGGCGCGCCCCGGGGCTCCGTCGGGGGCGGCGTGGGCGAGCCAGTCCCGTACGGCGGGGACCGCGCTGAGGTCGTCGCCGCGGACCAGGGATCCCACCGCGCCGCAGTGGGAGTGGCCGCAGACGACGACGTCCCGCACGCCGAGCACCTCGACGGCGTACTCGACGGTGGCGGCCTCCCCGCTGGGGTTGCCCGCGCCGTACGGGGGGACGATGCCGCCCGCCGTGCGCAGTTCGAAGAGCTGACCGGGTCGGGCGCCGGTGATCAGGGCGGGGACGACCCTGGAGTCGGAGCAGGTGATGAACAGGACGGCCGGGGACTGGCCCGCAGCGTGTGCGGCGAACTCCTCAGGGCGCTGTCCGAATCGGCGGGCGTTGTCGATGAGGGGCTGCATGAATGATTCCTCCTGGCGCGCCGTGGGGGCGCGTCGGGCTGACAGGTCGGCGCGGGTGGGCACCGTCCGTCAGCAGCGGAACACCTGCAGCGTGGCGGAGTCGCGGGAGGCGAGCGGTCTCGGCCGGGGGTCCGCGCCGCCGGCGCGGTCCGCCGTCAGGTCGTCGAGCGGGGTGGCGCGGGTGGCCGGCGGGTGGCCGGGGAGCGCGACGGTGAGGGTGACGGGCCGTCGGCGGTCGCGGTGGAGGGCGGAGCCTCCGGGGGCGTCCGCCTCGCCGCCTCCGGTGTGCGAGGACTCGGCGGCCGCTGTCGGCGCGACCTGCTGGGCGCAGGGCCGCTGGAGGGCGGCCGCCGGTCCGGCGGGGGTGAGTGGGGGGCCGCCGCAGGCGAGGGCGAGGACGAGGAGGAGCGCTGCGCGGAGGACTGCGGACAGGCGGACGGATGACATCTCGGTGCGCCTCCCTCTGGTAACACCATCATCAGACTTCACCAAAGCAAGCCCAACAGCGAGTCAAGGAAGAGTAATACGCCCAAGTGAACGGCGCTCGACAACACCCTGTCTGTGCGACGGTTTTCGAATGGAATCAGCCTGATGTTGACGCGAACGGCGGCATCGGCGGGGCGGGGCGGCCGTCCCGACATGACGGAAGCGGCCCACCAGGGGTGCCTGGTGGGCCGCTTCCGTCATGTGTGCCGGGTGGAGCGCCGGTCGGTCGTCAGTCGCAGCAGCACTTGCACGGATTGCAGCAGCCCCCGCCGCCGCCGCAGCCGTCGCCCGAACCCCCGCCGGAGCCGCCGGAACCGCCGGAGCCACCGTGGCCGCCCGAGCCGCCCGAGTGGCCTCCGCCCCAGCCGCCGGAGCCGCCGGAGGAGCCGCCCGAGCCACCGCCGTTGCCGCCGGACCAGCCGTCACCGCGCGAGCCGTCCCGGCCCGAGGAGTCCCGGCCCGAACCGCCGCTGCCGCCGCCTCCCTCGCCGAACTGCCAGGAGTCGCCCTCGCCCGAGTCGCCGCCGTCGTCGGCGCAACGGCAGCAGTTGAAGCACAGCCGGCAGTCGCCGCACAGCCGGCGGTACTCCCGACAGCGCCGGCACTCGCCCTCCGGCGGGCGGCCCGATGCCGTCGGCGCACCGTCCGGGGCCGTGCCCGCGAGCGCGCCGACTCCGCAGGCCGGGTCCATCGGGGTCGCCGGGGGCCGCTCCGCCTCCGTCCGGAGCCCCAGCCAGGGCAGCATGCGCGGGGCAGAGGTCCGGCGGTCGTGCCGGTGGTCACGGTGCCGGGGGTCGAAGACCCGGTCGACGGCCCGCTCCAACTCCCCGCCCAGCAGAGCCTGCACCAGCCGCCCGTCGACGAACACGGCGTCGGAGAGGGCGAGCCGGATCCCGTGGACGGCGTCGTCGCACAGCCTGCGGACCTCGGCACGGTCCGCGCCGGTCACGGCGATCGGGTTCCACGCGCCCGACGCCTCGTCGGCGTCCAGGTCCTCCACCGCGTCCAGCAGGTGGGCCAGGCGGCCGAAGAGACGGCCGGCCTCCGCCAGCGGTTCCGCGTTGCCCGGGCACCCCGTGAGGGCGGCGGTGTGGGCGAAGGCCGCGGAGGTCGCGGTCTCCGTGGGTTCCGTGACCGTCAGCAGCGAGCCTCCCCGGCCGGTCGACCGCTCGATCTCCGGCTGCCGCTCGACCGCGCCCAGCAGTACGGCGGTGTCGAAGCCGAGGCGTTCGCCGCCCGCGGCACCGGCACGGTCCCAGCCCCTCGCGATCCGGCGGGCCGCGAGGGCCACCGGGCGGCGTCCCAGCAGTCCGTCGCCGTCGGCCACGTGGTCGCGTATCTTCGCCGCCGCGAGGACCAGCGACACCGTCGCCGCCAGCCGCGCACCCTCGCCCTGCGCCACGCTCGCCGACCGCATCCCGCGGAGCGGGCACGGACCGGCTCCCCGGCGCCAGTCGCCGGTCCGCTCCGACTGCGCCTCGGTCAGGACCGAGACGATCAGACCGTCGTAGTTGGTGGCCACCCGGGCGAACTGCCCGTACTCCCCGCGCAGTGCCAGGCACAGCCCGCACAAGTGGGCCATCCACTCGGTACGCAGGCCCTCGCCCAGCCGATGACGGCATGGCCTGATGATTCCGAACACCGAAGATCTCCCCCCGTGGACCAGCTACCGGACGGCCCCGCCCCGACGCCCGTCACCGGCACCCCGCGCACGCGCGAGACCTGGTGAGACGTCGGCCGCGTGGGACGTCGACCCCGTGCGCCGTCAGGCGCGGTTGTCATCCTAGAGGGGCCGTACGAGGTACGGGCCCCCGGAGACGGGTCGGGGAGGTCCGCGCGGGACCGGCTAGCCGGGGGTGGTCGCGGTCTTGTCCAGCGACGTCCCCTCCTCGCCCTGGGCCTCGGGCGCGGCGGGCGGTTCGGGCACGGGCGGGGTGCGCACCAGCAGCGCGACCAGCACCGTGAGCCCGCCGAGCACCGCGCCGATGCCGAATCCCCACTGGATCCCGGTGG
The DNA here is from genome assembly GCF_043081085.1 of Streptomyces sp. NPDC014891. Classification (NCBI taxonomy): domain Bacteria; kingdom Bacillati; phylum Actinomycetota; class Actinomycetes; order Kitasatosporales; family Streptomycetaceae; genus Streptomyces; species Streptomyces sp. NPDC014891. Next base: position 187,838 of record NZ_JBIBWF010000001.1, read on the forward strand.
CCAGCGCGTCCGTGGGCGCGGCGCCGTCGGCCGCGGCCGTGGCGGCGCGGCCCGACATCACGCTGATGACCAGGGCGGTGCCGGCGGCGGCCGCGACCTGCTGGAGGGAGCCCAGGATCGCGGAGCCGTGCGGGTAGAGGTGCGGGGGCAGGACGGACAGGCCGGAGGTGAAGACGGGGGTGAAGACGAACGCCATGCCGGCGCTGAGGGCCACGTGCACGGCGAGCACCAGCCACGGCGCGGTCTCCTCCCCCATCAGGGCGAACAGGCCCAGGCAGAGCGCGGTGAGGGCCGCGCCGGGGACGACGAGCCGGGGTGCGCCGAGCCGGTCGTAGAGCTTGCCGACCTGCGGTCCGAGCAGTCCCATGGTGAGACCGCCAGGGATGAGGAGCAGCCCGGTCTGGAGCGAGCTCAGGCCGCAGACCTCCTGGAGGTAGATCGGCAGCAGGATGAACGCGCCCATGAGGGCCATGAACGACAGGCACATCAGGGCGAGCGCGACCGAGAAGTGCCGGAACGTGAGCGCCCGCAGGTCGAGCAGCGGCGTCGAGGAGCGCTGGAGGGCCAGCTGCCGCCAGACGAACAGCGCCACGAGCAGCGCGCCGACGGCGGTGGTGGCCTCCGCGGGCACCACGGCCGGGGCCTCGTCCCCGGCGCCGAGGCCGCTCAGGCCGTAGACCAGGGCGCCGAAGCCCGCCGCCGCCAGGGGGACGGAGACCCAGTCGATCGGTCCGGCCTGGGGTTCCCCGATGTTGACCAGCCGGCGGTGACCGACGATCGCCATGGCACCGGCGATGGGCAGCACGGCGAGGAACAGCAGTCGCCACGTCCCGAGCTGCAGCAGCACGCCGGAGACCGCGGGACCGAGGGCGGGGGCGACGGAGATGACGAGGGTGATGTTGCCCATGAGGCGGCCGCGGTCGTGCGGCGGCACGAGGGTCATCAGGGTCGTCATGAGCAGCGGCATCATGACGGCGGTGCCGCTCGCCTGGATGACGCGGGCGACCAGGAGCACGGGGAAGGCCGGCGCCGCGGCGGCCAGCGTCGTGCCGGCCAGGAAGAGCGCCATGGCCAGCCCGTACGCGGTCCGGGTCGTGACGCGCTGGAGGAACCAGCCGGTCACCGGGATGACGACGGCCATGGTGAGCATGAAGGCGGTCGACAGCCACCCCGCGGCGGCCGCGGTCACCTCGAACTCGCGCATGAGCCGCGGGATCGCGTTGACCATGATCGTCTCGTTGAGGAGGACGACGAACGTGGACAGCACGAGGATCCGCAGCACGGCGGTGACGCGTGCGGGTGGGAGGGTGGGGGTCGCGAGGGGTGCTTGCATGGCGCCTTCCGTGGGGTGAGTGTCCTCCGCACGCTGCGGGTCATACCGGAAGACCGCGGCGGCGGGAGGAACTCATCGGTGTCGCCCGATCCTGTCGGCACCGCCGCTCGCGCTCAAACCGTTTTCCCGGCTCGCCCCGACATCTCGGGGAACGGCGCGGGAACGAACGGCCCTTCAGGAAGGGTTCAGCGCCTCGTGGTTGCGGGCAAGCGTGCAACTTCGGACCTTCTCGGGCGCAGTACCGGAAAAGTATTCCCTGAACCGAATGCCGATCCGATCACAAGAGTTCCGAACTGATCAACAACGCATCTATAGTGCCGTCGTTACGACTCCCTTCCCCGTGTGCCCGCTCCCGAGAGTCTGGTTGATGTCGGCGTCACCCACCCCCTTCCGTCCTGCCCTGACCGCCTCGCTGCTCACCGCCGCCGCGGGCGGTGCGCTCTCAGCCGCCGCCGTCGCCGCGGCGCCGGGCGGAGTCCGCACCCCGCTCGGCTGGTTCGCCGCCTGCGGGGTCCTGCTCCTTTCGGCCGCGGCCTTCGCCGTCACCTGGTACGGGCGCACCGCGCGCGTACTCGCCCGCCGGGCCGACACCCTGGCCGCCGACGTCGCCTCCAAGGAGGTGTACATGGCCCGGTTCACCGCGGCCGCCGAGCGCGAGACCGCCACCGCGAAGGAACGGCTGGAGTCGGAGACCGCAGCCGCCCGGGCGGCCCACACGGCCAGGACGGACGATCTCGTCCGGTCCCACGCGGCCGAGATCGACGCACTGCGCCGGGAACGCGCCGCCGAGACCGAGCTGCTCGAAGACCGGCTGCGCCGCGCCGAGTCCGGCAGGTCCGCGGCCATGGCCGCCGCGGCCAACGCCGCGGGCCGCATGCAGGCCCTGGCGACGAGCATGCTCGCCGACCTCCGGGAGATGGAGCACCGGCACGCCGACGAGGACGTCCTCACCGACCTCCTCCACCTCGACCACCGCACCGCCCAGGCCGGCCGGCTCGCCGACTCCGTCGCCGTGCTCAGCGGGGCCCGGTCCGGACGGCGCTGGGCCCGCCCCATCGTCATGGAGTCGATCCTCCGCGGCGCCATGGGCCGGATCAGCGGCTACCAGCGGGTGCGGCTGCACTCCAGCAGCGACGCCGCCGTCGCCGGGCACGCGGCCGAGGGCGTCATGCACGCCCTGGCCGAACTCATGGACAACGCGGCGAACTTCTCGCCGCCCACCGCCGAGGTGCACGTCTACGTCGAGGAGGTCCCGGCCGGCGTCATCATCGCCGTCGAGGACAGCGGCCTCGTGATGAGCGACGTGCAGCAGCGCCGCGCGGAGGCCGCCGTCGGCTCCGCGCCCCAGGACCTGGCCGGCCTCTCCGGCACGCGCCTCGGCCTCGCCGTGGTCGGCCGGCTCGCACGCAAGCACGGCCTCACCGTGTCCTTCCGTCCCTCCGCGCGCGGCGGCACCGGCGCCCTGCTGATGCTCCCGCAGGAGCTGATCAGCCACGCGCCCGCCGAGCCCGCCGCCGCACCCGCCGACCCGCTGCCGCCCGTCTCGGGGCGGGGCCTGTCCGCGCCCGCCCCGGTCCCGGCGCCCGCCGCCGAGCCCGAGACCGTGCACGACAGCGCGGCCGAGTCCACCGGCGAGCACCCCCGCTTCGGCGAGAGCGGACTCCCCCAGCGCCGCCGCGGCCGGGCCATGGCGGCCGCCCACCCCGAGGGCCCGCAGACCGCCGCGAAGGCGCCCGCCGAGGGTCCGCGCACCGGCGCGGCCGCCGGTGCGGCGAACCGGTTCGGCACCTTCCGCCGTGCCGTGCGCAGCACCGCCCCCCGACCGGACGGCGAGCCCGAGGCCGGTCCCGCGGCCGGGACGGCGCCCGCCGTCGGCGACGGCCCCCACTCCCCCTCCGCACCCACCGATCCGGCCGGCCCGGCGTCCGCCCCGCGGACGCCGTCGCCGACCTCGAACCCCCCGTACCCGGAAGGCACCTCGTAATGACCGGCTCCACCACCGACGAGAAGCTCAGCTGGCTCCTCGAGGGCCTGCTGGAACGCACCCCGGGCACCCGGCACGCCCTGGTGCTCTCCCGTGACGGCCTCAAGCTCTGCCGCACCCCCGAGCTCTCCGTCGACCAGGCAGACCAGCTCGCCGCGATCGCCGCCGGCATCCAGAGCCTGTCGCACGGTGCCTCCGTGGAGTTCGGCGACGGCACCGGCGGGGTCCGCTCCGCGATCGCCGAGTTCTACGGCGGCATCCTCTTCATCGTGGAGGCCGGCGAGGGCGCCCACCTCGCGGTCGTCGCCGACGAGGACGCCGACGCCGGCCACGTGGGCCACAACATGTCCGAACTGGTGGAGCAGTTGGGCGAGCACCTGGTCGCGAGGCCCCGGGGATGAGCCGCGGCAGGCCGGGCCGGGACGACTCCCCCGACCGGCTCTACACCCTGACCGGCGGCCGCAGCCGCGCCGGGTCCGACGCCTTCGACCTGGTGACCCTCGTGGTCGCCGAGAGCGACCCGGTCCCCGGCATGCAGTCCGAGCACGCCGCCATCCTGCGCATGTGCCGCTACCCCACCGCCGTGGTGGAGGTGGCGGCCGGCCTCGGACTGCCGGTCTCGATCACCAGGATCCTCCTGGCCGACCTGCACGACACCGGCCGGATCAGCGCCCGGCACCCCCGTGCGTCGTACCGCCTTCCCGATCACGACATCCTGGAGCAGGTGCTCGTTGGACTCCGTAACCTCTGATGAACCGCGCCAGACCCTGCGCAGCACCGCCGACAACGGACTGAAGATCGTCGTCGTCGGCGGTTTCGGAGTCGGCAAGACCACCCTCGTCCGCTCGGTCAGCGAGATCCGTCCGCTGAACACCGAGGAGACGATGACCCAGGCGGGCGAGGGAGTCGACGACACCGCCGGAGTCGCCGCGAAGTCGGCCACCACGGTGGCCTTCGACTTCGGCCGGATCTCGCTCGACACCCACAACGTCCTGTACCTGTTCGGAGCGCCCGGCCAGGAGCGGTTCTGGTTCCTGTGGGACCGGCTGTTCTCCGGGACGCTCGGCGCGGTGGTCCTCGTCGACACCCGCCGGCTCGCCGACTCCTGGTACGCCATCGACCGCCTGGAACACCACGGGACGCCGTTCGTCGTCGCCTGCAACGACTTCGGCGGTCCCTCCCACACCCCCGAACAGATCCGCGGGGCCCTCGACCTCGCCGACGAGGTACCGCTGGTCTTCTGCGACGCGCGCTCGCGCGAGTCCAGCAAGCAGGTCCTCATCTCGCTCGTCGAGCACCTGCGGACCGTCGTCGCCCCGGCCACGCCGCCGGTCCCGCAGCCGATCCCGGAGCCCGCCCCGTGACCCTCTCCGAGCACCCGCCCGTCCCCCTGAGCGGGCCGCGCTTCCAGACCGACCCCAACGAGCTGTACCGGCAGATCCGGCGCGACCACGGGGCCGTCGCCCCCGTCGTCCTGGACGGCGACGTGCCCGCCTGGCTGGTGCTCGGCTACCGCGAGCTCCACCAGGTCACCAGCGACCCGGTCCTCTTCTCCCGCGACTCCGACCTGTGGAACCAGTGGGACGCCATCCCGGCGGACTGGCCGCTGCTGCCCATGATCGGGCGCAAGCAGCCGTCGATCCTCTACACCGTGGGCGAGCGGCACCGCGAGCGGGCGAACGTCATCTCCTCGGCCCTGGAGGGGATCGACCCGTTCGTGCTCAAGGAGCGGGCCGAGCACTTCGCCGACGAGCTGATCGACGCGCTGTGCGGCAAGGGGTCGTGCGACATCATCGCCGAGTACGCGATGCTGCTGCCGGTACGGGTCCTCGCCAGCGTCTACGGCTTCTCCGACGAGCAGGGGCCGGGGCTCGTCACCGCCCTCAACGACATGATCAACGGTCAGGAGGGAGCGCTGGAGGGCCAGCGCCACCTGGCGGAGTCGATGTTCGGGCTGCTCGCCGCGAAGGCGGAGGCGCCGGGCGACGACGTGGCCTCGCGGATGCTGGGCAACAACGCCGGCTTCACCGTCGAGGAGGTCGCCCAGGACCTCATGGTGATGCTGGCCGCCGGCCACCAGCCCACCGCCGACTGGATCGGCAACTCGCTGCGGCTGATGCTGACCGACGACCGGTTCGCCGCCTCGCTGTCCGGGGGCCGGCACAGCGTCGGCGAGGCGATGAACGAGGTGCTCTGGGAGGACACCCCCACCCAGAACGTGGCCGGCCGCTGGGCCTCGCGCGACACCCACCTCGGCGGGCGCCGGATCGGCCGCGGCGACCTGCTCCTGCTCGGTCTCGCCGCGGCCAACTCCGACCCGCACGTGCGCGCGGACGCCGGCGGGCTGACCGGCGGCAACAACGCCTACCTGTCCTTCGGCCACGGCGAGCACCGCTGCCCGTTCCCCGCGCAGGAGGTCGCCGAGACCATCGCGCGGACGGGCATCGAGGTGCTGCTGGACCGGCTGCCGGACGTCGACCTCGCGGTTCCCGCGGCCGATCTCGCCCGCCGCCCCTCGCCCTGGCTGCGCGGTCTCTCCGCGCTCCCCGTGACCTACACCCCGACCCCCGCCCTTGGAGCCCTCGGATGACCTGCCCGCACGCCCACGCCGCGTCCGCCGCCGACGCCATCGCCCTGGATCCGTTCGTCGCCGACCTCGACGGCGAGAGCGCCCGGCTGCGGGCCGCCGGCCCGCTGGCCCGTGTCGTGCTGCCCGGCGGGGTGGCCTGCTGGGCCGTCACCCGCCACGCCGAGGCGCGGCGGCTGCTCACCGATGCCCGTCTCGTCAAGGACATCGACGTCTGGGGCGCCTGGCAGCGCGGCGAGATACCCCTGGACTGGCCGCTGATCGGCCTCGCCAACCCCGGCAGGTCGATGCTGACGGTGGACGGCGACGAACACCGCCGGCTGCGCACGCTCGTCGCCCAGGCGCTGACCGCCCGACGGGTGGAGCGGCTCCGCGAGGGCATCGAGGCTCTGACCACGGGCATGCTGGACCGGCTGGCGGAGCGTCCGGCGGGCGAGACCGTCGACCTCAAGGCGGAGTTCGCGTACCCGCTGCCGATGAACGTGGTCAGCGACCTCATGGGTGTCGACCCCGTCGACCACCCGCGGATGAAGGCCCTGTTCGAGAAGTTCTTCTCGACGCAGACGCCGCCCGAGGAGGTGCCGCAGATGATGGCGGACCTCGGCACGCTGTTCGCGGGGATCGTGGCGGGCAAGGCCGAGAAGCCCGGGGACGACCTGACGAGCGCCCTGATCGAGGCATCGGAGGGCGGCGACCGCCTCACCACGGAGGAGATCACCAACACCCTCCAGCTGATGGTGGCGGCCGGGCACGAGACGACGATCAGTCTCATCGTGAACGCCGTCGTCGCCCTGGAGACCCACCCCGAGCAGCGCGCGCTGGTCCTCTCCGGCGAGGTCCCGTGGGCGAACGTCATCGAGGAGACCCTGCGCTGGTCGACGCCGACCTCGCACGTGCTGATCCGCTTCGCCACCGAGGACATCGAGGTGGGCGACCGGATCCTGCCCAAGGGCGAGGCCCTGATCGTGTCCTTCGGCGCGATCGGCCGGGACGAGGAGCAGCACGGCCCGACGGCGGACGCGTTCGACGTGACCCGTACGCCGAACCGTCACATCTCTTTCGGCCACGGCCCGCACGTCTGCCCGGGCGCCGCCCTCTCGCGGCTGGAGGCGTCGGTGGCCCTGCCCGCCCTGTACGCCCGCTTCCCGGATCTGCGCCTGGCCGTCGCACCGGAGGAGCTGCGGAACAAGCCGGTCGTCACGCAGAACGACCTGTTCGAGCTTCCGGTAGTACTGGTCTGAGCGGGACGCCGGGGTGAGGGGGCCCGCCGTGGTGCGGCGGCGAACCCTCGCCCCGGCGGGACCGCGTGCGCGGGGCCGGCCCCCGGTCGGCCGGGCGCACCGCCCGGCCGTGCCACGCGTCCGGGAGCAGCGGAAGAGACGCCCAGAAGAGGCCGGCGGACGAGGACGGCGCTGCGGCGAACCGCGCTGCCGCCGACCGGGTGACGGCCCCCGCCCTCGAAAGACTGGAGTTCGGCCGCCACGGCTCGATCGCTCCTATCGTTGAACCCGCGCACGGTGCGGTCGGCGCGGGAGGCGGAAAGCGGAATGAACGAACAGCGGGTCGACTACGCAGCGGTGTTCCAGGCCCTGCCCGGAATGGTCGCCCTGCTCACACCCGAGCTGGTGTACGTCGACGTCAACGAGGACTTCGCACGGCTCGCCGGGCGCTCCCGCGCGGAGCTGGTCGGCCGCTACATCTTCGACGTGTTCCCCGAGAACCCGAACGACCCCGCCGCCGCGGGCATGCGCGAGACCGAGGCCTCCATGCTCCGCGTGTTCGCCACCGGCGAGCGCGACACCATGGCGCTGCTCCGCTACGACATCGAGGACTCCCGGCAACCGGGCAGCTGGCGCGAGCACTTCTGGAGCCCGGTCAACGCGCCCGTGCTCGACCGGGACGGCCAGGTCGCGATGATCGTGCACCGGGTGGAGGAGGTCACCCCGCTCATCCAGGCCCGCGGCGGTCTGGGGGCCGGCACCGAGGCGGGCCGGCTGGAGGCCGAGCTGTACACGCGCTCCCGGGAACTGCAGGAGGTCAACGAACGGCTCCGCGAGGCGCACGCCCGGGAGCGGAAGGTGGCCCTGGCCCTCCAGGCGGCGATGCTCCCCTCCCCCGGCCCCGTCGGCCACCACCGGGCGGCCGTGCGCTACCGGCCCGCGGTCGGCGGCCTCAACGTGTGCGGAGACTGGTACGACCTGGTCGGACTCCCCGGGGACCGCATGGCGGTGGCCGTGGGCGACGTCGTGGGCCACGGCCTCACCGCGGCCTGCGTCATGGGGCAGCTGCGCAGCGCACTGAGCGCGGCCACGCTCGTCGCCGCCGGTCCCGCGCAGGCACTGGACGTGCTCGGGATCTACGCCCGGTCCGTCGAGGGGGCCGAGTCGTCGACGGTGGCGACCACCTTCATCGACTGGGGCAGCCACACCCTGACCTACAGCAGCGCGGGCCACCCCCCGCCCGCCCTGCTCACGGCCGAGGGCGACGTGGTCTTCCTCGACGGGGCGACCGATCCGCCGCTCGGCGCCCGCCCCGACCACGTGGCCCGCCCCCAGGCCTCCACGCCCTTCGACGAGGGCGCGACCCTGGTGCTGTACACGGACGGCCTGATCGAACGCCGCACGGAGGACATCGACGCCGGCCTCGCCCGCCTCGCCGACTCCCTGTCCCGACGCGGCCGCTCCGACCCCGAGACCCTGGCCGACGCCCTCCTGGCGGACCTCTCGAACACCGACGGCAACACCGACGACACCGCCCTGGTCGTCATCCGCCTCTGAACCCCGGGCCTATCCCTCGGACCGCGCCGCGCGGCGCGGTCCGGCTACAGGCTGAGGGCGTCCTCGGCGTTGTCCATCCAGGCGGTGACCGAGTTGTCGAAGGCGACGTTCAGTCCGGGCGTCGACGCCTTGAGCGGTACCTGGGTCAGGTCGGACTCCGTGTCCATGGTCAGAGAGATGGAGGCGACCAGGTGGCTCGTGCTGCTCTTCAGGCCCCCCATGAGCCCCGCGTAGGCGGACTGGCCCGGTGCGAGGCGGATCGCCTCCTCGATGCCGGAGGCCGAGCCGCGCTTCTCGGCATGCCCGTCGAGGGAGCCGAAGGTCACGACGGGGTGGCCGAGCACCCGGCACGGCTTGCCCGTCTTGTTGGTGACCTTCAGCAGGTAGCTGCTGGTGGTGGGCTCGGCCGGCGTCGCCTTGAACGTCAGGTCGTGCGTGCTGCACGGGAAGACGTCGTCGACGGGATCCGCCGACGGCGGCCCCGGCTTCGGCGGCTTCGCGGTCGCGGACGCGGAAGGCTTCGGCGGGGTGGACGACTCGGCGGGGGCGGAGGGCTTCGGCGCCCCGGTCTCCGTGGGAGTGGCGGGCGGTACGCCGGTGCCTCCCGCGGCGCCGTCCTCGGTGGGACCGCACGCGGTGAGGGCCAGCGCCGACAGGGCGCCGAGGACGACGACGGTTCTGCGAACGGTGCTCATGGCGGTGCTCCCCCCGAGGACAGCGCACGAACCGCGCTGTGGTGGCCACCAGACTGGCGCCCCTGCTTCACGGTTCGGTGACGGTCGCTTGCCGAATTCACCACGGTCCGTCCCCGCACCCCCGCCCCTCCCGGTGCCACCGGGGCGGGGCTCCCGTCCGCGAGCGGTCAGGTGGCCGGGTCCAGGAGGTGGGCGCCGTTGTTGCGGACGTTGTTGACGGCCGGGGGCACCGGCCGGGCGTCGAGGAGGCCGCCCGCCGGGCTCGCGAGCAGGGCGCGCAGGTCGTCGGTGTCCTGGTGGTGGGGGTCGAGCCATGTGTCGTAGTGCTCGGGAGTGAGGGCGAGCGGCATCCGGGGGTGGACGCGGCCGGCCGCGTCGGTCGCCTCCGTCGTGATGATCGTGCAGGTCGTCAGCCAGGCGTCGGGGTCGTCGTCACCCGTGACGTCGGGGTTGCGCCAGTACTCGTAGAGCCCCGCCATGGCCATCACCTGACCGTCGGACGGGGTGATGAAGTACGGCTGCTTGCGGGTCTTCCCCGTCGCCTCGTCCTTCACCGGATCCCACTCGTAGAAGCCGTCCGCGGGCAGCAGGCAGCGGCGCTTGGCGAAGGCGCGCCGGTACGCGGGCTTCTCGTGCACGGTCTCGACCCGGGCGTTGATCATGCGAGAGCCGGACTTGGGGTCCTTCGCCCAGGACGGCACCAACCCCCACCGCATGGCCCGCAGTTGCCTCCGTACGCGATCCTCGTCGCCCCGTTCCGCACGCTCGACGACCGCGTAGACCTCGTCGGTCGGCGCGACGTTCCAACTGGGCGCCAGCGCCTCCTCGGGGTTCCAGTCGGCGACCTGGAAGAGCCGGTTCAGATCCTCGGGACCTCGAGTCGAGGCGTATCGACCGCACATGTGACCACTGTGCCACGAGAGGCGGACCGGAACGGGTTACCTGACAGTCCTCCGCATGGGCCGACGAACCGAACGACTCACGTGCGGCCCCCCGTCCGGAGAAGGGCCGGTCGGCACCAGGCCCTGCCCGGCTACTCCGGGACGGTCGCGAGGAAGGCCCGGATCTCGGCGGCGAGGTGGAGCATGTCCTCCCCCGCCGCGTGGACGGTCGTCGTCTCGAAGTGCCAGCCCTCGGAGGGCGCCCGGTCGTGGATGCCCCAGGTCAGGAAGACATGGCCGCGGTGCTCCGCCGAGAGGGTCAGGTCGTAGCAGAGGGAGTGCCAGGTGCGCGCTCCCTCCCAGCCCCGGAAGTCCTCGGCGAGGGAGGCCAGGAAGGTGTCGAGGCCGTCACCGTCCCAGGTCTCCACCGAGGTCTCGACGCATCCCCAGGGCCCGGTGGCCGTGAAGAGGAACTCGAGGGTGGGTTCGTTCTCGTAGGGCCGGGCCGGTTCCGAGAACCGCAGGTGATCGGGGCCAGGCACGCCGATCCGCGCCACGGGCCGGCCCGAGTCGTCGTAGTCGATCATGCGAACAGGCTAGACGGCCGCAGGGACCGGCCCCATGGGCCGCCACTCGGCCAGGCGCTCGTCCAGGCCTGCGGGCCGGGTGGTCGGTCGGCTTCCGGGACCTGTGTTTCGGCCCCCCACCGAAGTCCGGCCGCACCCGATCCGGTCCCTGCCGCGCCCTCCGAGGCAGGCCAGGGGCCCTTCCCGGGACGGTGGTTCCGGAGCCGCCGGCCCGTACCGCCCGCGTGATCGCGATACTGGGGCCATGGAGAGAGCAGCCGTACCGACCGAAGCCCGCATCGAGGGCGCGCGCACCCTGTTGGTCGCGCCCTCGTCGCTCCAGGACGACGCCTCGATCAGGGACTTCCTCGGGCGCCGCATCACACCGGAGGAGCTTGCCTCCGGTGCGCACGACCTCACGCGGGCGACCGTCTACCTGTGCGGTGACCTGGCCGAGGTCGGCGAGCGCGCGCTGCGGGATGCCGACCGGGTCTTCGTCGTCCGGGAGTTGTCGCACGGCCGCCCCGAGGGTGTCGGCGAGTCCTGGCCCGTGGTCGGTCTCGGCCGCGTCCCTCTCGGCGTCCACGGTGTCGGTGTGTACTACCGACGGTTCTTCGACGCCGAGGAGGACCTCTTCGGACGGATCGGCGCCGAGCACGTGTTCCAGTCGCTGACCGAGTCCACCAAGCCCGGCACGGCCCGGCGCAGCGGCATCTACCTGACGCCGGTCACGCAGAGCGGGGACGCACTGCACTTCCGTCTGCTGCGGTGCTCCACGAACCTCTCCGGTCCCACCGAGGGGTTCCGCGCGACGGACACGTACATCGTCGACCGTCTGAACGGCGAGGCCGCGACCTTCTTCCGGGGCCATGCGCCGCTCAACCACGTGCTGGCGCAGATCTACCACAACACCGGGGCGACGGCGGAGCGCAAGCAGTCCAAGGCCAAGATCTCGGCGCACGCCGACAAGACCAAGGACATGCCCGTCAACGGCATCATGGCCTTCTGCACGTTCTACGACCGGCTCGACATGCTGCGGCCCTTGGCCGAGGACGCGTTCGACCACGGTGTGAAGCGGGCCAGCGCACTGACCCGGCTGCACTTCCGCCTCAAGGGCCCGGCCGGACAGCATGGCGGGACCGCGCTGCCGCCGCAGTTCACCGTGACGCTGTATCCCGGGTCGGTCTTCTTCATGCCGCTCTCCACCAACCGCCTGTACACGCACGAGATCCGGCCCTCGACCCTCGACGCCGACCTGCTGCCCACCCGCCTGGGATACGTGGTGCGCTGCTCGAACGCGGAGGCCGTGCACGAGGACGGCCGCACCTTCCTCAAGAAGGCCGGAGGCACGGTGCCGCTGGTTCCGCCGACGGAGGACGGGATGGACAGGCTCCGCCTGCTGTACGCGGAGGAGAACCGCAGCACGGACTTCGTCGACTACGGCGACGGGTTCCTCTTCAGCATGAACGCGGGGGACTACGTTGCTCCCCGGGCCTAGGATCTCCGACGAGGTCCAGTCGTACGTCCTGCCCGCCGGGGAGAATCCCTTCGCGGCGCTGTCCGCGTCGGCGGAACTGGAGGACACGGGAAAGGGCCGGCGGGGCGCCGTGCTCACCCGGGTCGACGAGACGGGCGCGGTCCCTCTCGTACGGACGACGAGTCGGTACGTCCGGCCGCCGCAGCGCTTCCGGGCCGTCCACGAGGAACTGGCGGAACGCGTCCGGGAGTGCACGGGGAGTCCGGTCGGTTTCAACAACGCCCTGGTCGAGCGCTACACGGACGCGTACCGGACCATGGGCGCCCACTCCGACCAGGCCCTGGATCTGGCGGACGGATCGTTCATCGCGCTCTTCTCCTGCTACCGGCACCCCGACGCGGGCCCGCCGAGGAAGCTGGTCTTCGTCTCGAAGGAGGGGAACGGCGACACGTACGAGATACCGCTCGCCCAGAACAGTGTCGTCACGTTCTCGGTCGACTCGAATCGGCGTCTCAAGCATCGCATCGTCCTGGACGCCGCCGCCCGGGTCGCCGAGAACCAGTGGCTCGGCGTGACGTTCCGGACGTCGAAGACGCTCCTCCGCTTCGTCGGCGGTCGCGCCCGCCTCCCGTGGGGCGATCCCCTCACGCCGGCCGACGAGGAGCAGGCGCGGGAGTTCTACCGGCTGCGGCGCCGCGAGAACGAGGAGACGGACTTCGCGTATCCCCCGCTGGCGTACACCGTCAGCGGGAGCGACCTCATGCCGCCCGTCTGACGCCCGGTCGACTCCGTGACGTGCGGGGGTCGGGCCGCCGCGAGGAAGACCGGTGGCGTCGGGGCGTTCCGGTGCGTGTGTCCCCGTCGCTCCGGGGCTCGGTAGCGTGATCGTCTGCCGCATGGAGGGCCCATGCGATCGGCCGGTCCCCTGCGCGGGCCCCCGGAGAACAGGATCGAGACTGCGATGAGCGAACCCACCAAGCCCGAGGTCCAGGTACCGGAGGGGGAGGCTCCCGGCGAGCTGACCGTTCGGGACCTCGTCGTCGGGGACGGACCCGAGGCGAAGCCGGGCAACGTCGTCCAGGTCCACTACGTGGGCGTCACGTTCGCGTCCGGGCGGGAGTTCGACGCGTCCTGGGACCGGGGACAGCCGTTCAAGTTCGCCGTGGGCGGCGGCCGGGTCATCAAGGGCTGGGACCGGGGGATCAGGGGGATGAGGGTGGGCGGTCGGCGCGAGATCGTCGTTCCCCCGCGCCTCGGCTACGGCGAGCGGTCGCCCTCGCCGCTGATCCCGGCGGGTTCCACGCTCGTCTTCGTGGTCGACCTGCTCTCGGTCGCCGTCTGAGACGGGGCGGTCGCATGCGGGCCGGCCGGGCGATCCGTCCGGCCCCGGTGCGGGCGTACGCCGCGCCCCGCACCGTCCCACGAGAACCGCGGGCCGTACTCCCCCTTCGAGTGCGGCCCGCTCCCCTCCGGTGGTGCCCGACGTCGACGCGGCCCTCGGCCGGAGCGTCGTCGGTCCCCTCCCCCGGCGGTCGATCAGAACGAGAAGGCCGCGCCCTCGTTCAGGGTGACACCCATGGCGCAGGCGTTGCCGAAGGTGTACTGCCACGAGGTGCGGGACCCCTCCCACACGCCGTCCACGGTGACGGTGACCGGGTCGAAGTGCTGCGGGCACATCCGGTCGGCGGCGGGCGACGCCAGCAGGCCCCCGAAGGTGCCGCCGTCGTGCGTGGCCTTCAGCTCGGCGCAGGCCGCCTCGGGCGCGGGGTGCGTGCCGGCGGCGGTCGGCGCGCAGCTGAGCGTGACCGCGCGCAGGACGGCGGCGGAGCCCGCGTCGGCGCCCTTGCTGATGCTCAGGACGACGGCGGAGGGCGCGTACAGGCTTTCGGTGCGGGCTTCCGCGGCACCCGCGGTGCCGACGAGGCAGAGAAGAGCGGACGCGGAGACTGCAGCGAAACGGCGAAGCATGACGGGGACTCGCTTTCGATTTGAAGAGTTGAAGCGGCAGCTACCTTGCAATCACCGCTCCGTTTGCGCTTCGGAGTGTGTCTGACACACAGAGCGATCGCATCTTCGTGGTCGCTATCCGGACACCTGCGCACACATGCCGGTGATCGAATGAATGTTCAGCAGGTCAGAACCGCCGCGGGGCACCGTCACCCCCGCCCCGCACACGCCTTTTCCCACCCCGTGGCAGCCGCGGGCCTGCACGGGTACGCCCGGGGTTTACCGACCGGTCGTTCAGTACGGCCGATTACCGACGCTCACCGTCGGGTGCCGGAGGCGCCTGCCCACAGGATGCCCCGAATGAGAGAAATGCCCGATGCGGGTAAGTTTCTGCATCGGGGCCGCACCCGGGCCGCCGCACCGGCGCGTCCGAGGCGCGGGCTCTCCCCATCCGTGGACAGACCCACCGGGGTCGACGCATCGGTACTTCTGGGCGGAGGAAAGCCGTGGGAACGGTCACCACACAGGACGGCACCAGCATCTTCTACAAGGACTGGGGGCCCCGCGACGCACAGCCGATCGTGTTCCACCACGGCTGGCCGCTGAGCGGCGACGACTGGGACAACCAGATGCTCTTCTTCCTGGAGCACGGCTACCGGGTCGTCGCCCACGACCGGCGCGGACACGGCCGCTCAAGCCAGAGCTCGGGCGGCCACGAGATGGACACCTACGCGGCCGACGTGGCGGCGGTGACCGACGCGCTGGATCTCCACGACGCCGTCCACATCGGTCACTCGACCGGCGGCGGCGAGGTCGCGCGGTACGTCGCCCGCGCCAAGCCGGGGCGGGTCGCGAAGGCCGTCCTCGTCGGCGCGGTGCCGCCCATCATGGTCAAGTCCGACGCCAACCCGGGAGGACTGCCCATCGAGGTCTTCGACGGCTTCCGGGCCTCGCTCGTCGCCAACCGCGCCCAGTTCTACCTGGACGTCCCGACCGGCCCGTTCTACGGTTTCAACCGGCCCGGCGCCCAGGTGTCCCAGGGCGTGATCGACAACTGGTGGCGGCAGGGCATGCGGGGCGCGGCCAACGCCCACTACCACTGCATCAAGGCGTTCTCCGAGACGGACTTCACCGAGGACCTGAAGCAGATCGACGTGCCCGTCCTCGTCGCCCACGGCACCGACGACCAGATCGTCCCGTACGAGGACTCGGCGCCGCTGTCGACGAAGCTGCTGCGCAACGGCAGGCTCCAGAGCTACGAAGGCCTCCCCCACGGGATGCTGACCACGCACCCCGACACCGTGAACCCCGACCTCCTCGCCTTCGTCAAGGAGTGACGCCCGGCACGCCGAGCACCACGCGGGTCCCCGCCGTCCGCCACCGCCGGGCGGTGTCCGGCCGGACCGGCCGCCTCGTGCCGGTCAGGCCGGGCGCGGGAGGTACGCGAGCCCGTGGGCGCCGGCCTCGCCGCGCTTGGCGACGTCGAGCCGGGTCAGGCGCTCCAGGG
Organism: Streptomyces sp. NPDC014891; assembly: GCF_043081085.1. Taxonomy (NCBI): domain Bacteria; kingdom Bacillati; phylum Actinomycetota; class Actinomycetes; order Kitasatosporales; family Streptomycetaceae; genus Streptomyces; species Streptomyces sp. NPDC014891. The sequence goes on from NZ_JBIBWF010000001.1 coordinate 203,592, forward strand.
TCTCCAGGTCGACGATGTCGACGGTGGACGACACGGCGCACGACACGTACGCGAGGCGGCCGTCGGGGGACGAGGTGACGGTCAGCGGGAAGAGCCCCACCTCGACCTCCCCCAGGCGCTCGCGGGTGCCCGCGGCGAAGACCGTGAGGCGGCCCGGCGCCGGACGTCCGAGCCGCGACCCCGGATCGGCCGTCGTGCGGACCTCGCCCGCGAGCAGCCTCCCCGTCGACGTCAGGTGCACCGGCAGGACGACGTCCCTCGTCGGCAGGACGTCGACGACGGACGCGGTGCGGACGTCGAGGACACGGATGCCGGGGGCCGACCGGGCCCCGGTGGCGGCGAAGTCGGCGTAGGGACCGGCGACGAAGACCTGCGAGCCGTCGGCGGACACGGCGAGGCCCTCGCTGCCCGGGACCTCGGCCTTCGCCACGAGGACGCCCCCTTCGAGGTCGACGACCGACACGAACGGCGCCTCCTTGTTGGTGGCGAACCCCGTCCTGCCCGCCGGGTCGACGGCGAACCAGTGGGGGCCCGGCGCGTCCGTGTCGATCCGGCCCAGGGGCCGGCGGGTCGCCGTGTCGATCACCACGACGCCGCCGGGCCGGTCGTCGGAACCCTCCACGCTGACGTAGAGCCGGTCGCGGACCGCATCGAGCGCGAGCCCGTGCGGGCCGTGCTCCGGGCCGAGGTCGACGATCTCGACGACGCGCCGGGTGTCGGGGTCGAGGACGGCCAGGTCGGAGCGCCGTCCGCCGTTCGCGTGGTAGTAGCCCGAGTGGTACGTCAGCGAGCACCACAGCAGTCGCCGGGTCGCGTCGAAGCACAACTCGTGCGGCTCGGCGGGCACGTCCACGCCGCCGAGGTGCCGGTCGGTGGAGGCGTCGAAGAACGAGACGGTCGGTCCGCTCTGGCTGACGACGGCGAGGACGTCGCCTTCCCGACCGGTACGGGGGCACGACTGCACAGCGGCTCCTTGAGGAGAGGGAGGAAGAAAGGGATGCCCGCGGTGGCGCGGGCATGCCCACTCTTCACGCCCCGGGCCGTCGCAGCCATGCAAAGATGAGCACCCCATCATTGCCGTAGACGCAAAAGCGCAGTTCGGGAGCGTGCATGGACCTCAACCTGCTGCGCGTCCTGGACGCCCTGCTCCAGGAGAACAGCGTGACGCGCGCCGCCGAGCTCCTCGGGACCTCCCCCGCGGCGGTCAGCCGCACTCTGGCCCGGCTCCGGCGGACCGTCGGCGACCCGCTGCTGGTCCGGGCCGGGCAGGGGTTGGTGCCGACTCCCCGCGCCGTGGAACTCCGGGACGAGGTCGGCGCGTTGCTGCGGAGCTGCGACAGCGTCCTGCGGCCCGGGCCGGGGTTCGACCCCGCGGACCTCCGGCGCACCTTCACGGTGCAGGCGGCCGATCTGATGCAGGTGGGGCTGGCGGGGAGCCTGACCGAGCGGATCCACGCGGAGGCCCCGCACGTCGACGTCGTGTTCCTGCCGGAGTCGGTGGAGGGCGGCCCGGGCCTGCGCCAGGGGTGGGTGGACGTCGAGCTGGGCGTCCTCGGGCACCTGGACCCGGAGGTCAGGACCCGGAGGCTGGCGCGGATGACGCCGGTCGGCGTCGCCCGCCGGGATCATCCTCTCTTCGACGGGCGGATCGACGCCCGTCGCTTCGCCGCCGCCGACCACATCGGGATCTCCCGGCTCGGCAAGCGCCTCGGCCCCATCGACCGAGCGCTCGCCGAACTCGGGCTGCGGCGCCGCACCGCGGTCGTGGTGCCCAGCCACACGAGCGCGATGCTGCTCGCCCGGGACACCGACCTCGTCGCGCTCGGCCTGGCCGACTGGCTGCCCGACACCGTCGCCGCCCTGGGGCTGCGGACCTTCCCGCTTCCGCTCGACCTGGCGCCCATGGAGCTCGGGATGGCCTGGCACCCCCGCAACTCCACGGATCCCGGGCATCGTTGGTTCCGGGAGCATCTGGCCGCCGCGGTCCTCGCTCCGCCGGGGGCTGACGGGGCCTGGGGCTGAACCTCCGAGGGGGCCGGGTTCAGCCACCCGGCCCTCACGCGTCACGTCGATGTGTGCCGACGGCGTTTCAAGTCCCGTCGAGCGGTCAGCCGAAGTACACGACGCCGTACACGCAGAAAGGAGATCCGACATGGACAACTGGCGTGCATCCGCTGCCTGCCAGAACGTCGACCCCGACCTCTTCTTCCCGGTGGGCGCCGGCGCCCCGGCGCTGGTCCAGGCCGAGGAGGCCAAGGTCGTCTGCCGGGGCTGCCCCGTCCGGGAGGCCTGTCTGAACTGGGCCATGGACGACTCCCGCCAGGTGACGGGAGTGTGGGGCGGCCTCGACGAGAACGAACGCCGCGCCCTGAAGCGTCGGCTGCGCAACCGTGCGGTCGCGGCGAAGTGAGTGCCCCCGGGCTCCTCGCCGCCGCCCTTCCGCCGGTGTGTCGGCCTTCACCGGCGGGTGAGCCCGCCCCGACGGGTCAGCCCTCGTCGCCCAGACCGCGGTCGGGCCGGCTCATGTCCCCCGTCACGGGGAGACCGTCGGCGATCCCGTACCGCAGGAACACGGTTCCCGCCGGTCCCGCCTGCGGCGGTGCGAGGAGCCTGACGTTGGTGGGCACCGCCCCCTCGTCGAAGACCTTCTTCCCCACGCCGAGCACGACCGGGTGCAGCCACAGGTCGAGACGGTCGTAGAGCTTCTCGCGCAGCAGGGTCTGCACGAGGTTCAGGCTGCCGACGACCTTGACGTTCTCGTGGCGGTCGCGGATCTCCCGCACGGCCCCGGCGAGATCCGGGCCGAGCTGCGTGGAGCCGGCCCAGGACAGGTCGGGCGTGCCGCGGGAGGCCACGTACTTGGGGACGGCGTTGAAGAGGCGCGCGATGTCACCGTCCTCGCCGCCGTCCTGGTGGGGCCAGTAGGCGGCGAAGATGTCGTACGTCCGCCGGCCCAGCAGCAGGGCGTCCGTGCCCTCGTACGCGGCTCCGATCTGCGCTCCGGCGACCTCGTCCACCAGGGGCGCCTGCCAGCCGCCGAACGGGAAGCCCGCCGGGTCCTCCTCCGGACCGCCGGGTGCCTGCCCGACGAGGTCGAGGGTCGCGAACATCTCGATGGTGATGAGGCCCATGCCTTGCTCCCGGTGAGTGGGGTGTCTCCGTCAAGAGATAGACCCTGCGGGAGGCCCGGACTCATCGACGCGGCGGAATCCCGCCCAGCCCGGCCGGGGCGTTGGGCCGTCCGGCCGTAGCGGGACCCGAGCGGCGGGCGCCGGTTCCGTGGAAGCCCGGGAGGACGCACGGTGAGGGGGCGGGCCGGGTCTCCGGCCCGCCCCCTCACCGGGTGTGCGGTCGCTCGGGTCGTCGCGCCACGGGTTCGCGGTGCGTCGGCCCGCCGGCTCCCCGGTGCGCGCGGGCCTCGTCAGCTCCTGCGGGACCGGCGGACGGTCGTCAGTGCGTAGCAGCCGAGCAGGACGGCGGTGAAGGCGAGCCCGATGCCGGCCGCCTGGCGCATGTCCGGGACCTCGATCGCCGTGGCGGCGACGGCCAGCACCCCGGCCCCGGCCACGAGCGCGAGCCTGCTGCCGCCGGGGACGGTGAAGCCCGTGAACTCCTCCGGACGCGCGTCCCGGTGGCGGCGGAAGGCGACGTAGGAGGCGAGGATCAGCAGCCACACCAGCAGCACCGCGAAGAGGGCGATCGACATCAGGATGCCGAAGACGCCGCCGACGTCGTAGAAGGCGAGCAGCGCGGCGGCCGCGATCCCCAGGGTGGAGGCGGCCAGGGCGTTGGCCGGGACCCCGCGCGCGGTGAGACGGGCCAGGGGCGCCGGGGCCAGGCCGTCGTCGCCCAGGGAGTGCAGGAGGCGGGAGGCGCCGTACAGGTGGGCGTTGGCGGCGGAGACCGCGGCGATCAGCACGACGAGGTTGGTGAGGGTCGCGGCGGCGGGGACGCCGACGTCGGAGAAGACCCGGACGAACGGGCTCGCCTCGACGCTGCCGTCGCCGGCGGCCAGGCGCCGCCAGGGGATCAGGGCCACGACCAGGGTGATCGCCAGGACGTAGAAGACGCTGAGCCGCCAGGCGAGCTGCCGCATCGCGGTGCGGATGGACCGCTGGGGGTCGGTGGCCTCGGCCGAGGCGATGGCGACGACCTCGAACCCGGCGTACGCGAACATCACCACGGACATCGCGATCCAGATGGACTTGGCGCCCTGGGGCACGAAGCCGCCGTCGTCGGTGAGGTGCGCGAAGCCGGTGGCGCCGGTGTCCGGCAGGCCGAAGAGGACGAGGAAGGCAGCGCAGAGGATGAACGCGCAGAGCGCGGTCACCTTGATGGTGGACAGCCAGAACTCGGTGGTGCCGAAGGACTTCACGTTGATGATGTTGACGGCGAGGACCACCGCCGCGACCGCGAGGATGGCCGCCGACATCGGCACGCCGGGCCACCACCAGCGGAGGTAGAGCGCGGAGGCGACGACCTCCGTGCCGATGACGACGACGGCGCTGAACCAGTACGTCCAGCGGGTGAGGAAGCCGGCCCACGGGCCCAGGTACCGGTGTGCGACGGCGCCGAAGGAGCCCTGCACCGGGTGTGCGGCGGACATCTCGCCGAGCAGGACGGCGATGATCGCGACGAGGACGGCGCCGATCGCGTACGAGACGATCACCGCGGGCCCCGCGGCGGATATCGCCGAGCCGGAGCCCAGGAAGAGGCCGGTGCCGAGGGCGGAGCCCAGGCCGATCATGGTCGTCTGCCGGGGGGTGAGGGAGCGGACGAGGCCGCCGCCCGCGGGCGTGTCCTCCCCGCCTGACGGGGACGCGGGAGCGGGTTCGGCGGGCGACGCGGGAGCCTGGGCGGGTCTTTCCGGAGCGGCCATGGCAGGTGTCCTTCTGTGCGGGTGGCGCCGGGCGGGAGGCGTGCGGGGGTGCGGCCGGGGGCCGGAGGGACCGGCCCCCGGGGGCGGGTCGTGGCTCAGAACTCGCTGGTGCGGAAGGGCCTCTCGGGCCGGTCCAGGTCGGGCTTGCCCAGCACCTTGGGTGAGGAGAGCGCGTAGATGCCGTGGTTGGTGAGGACCCAGGCGATGTTGCGGTCCCACTCCACGTACACGCCGTGGGTCTGGTTGCCGTACGCGTAGTCCGGGGTGTCGGTGCCGTACGCCTTGGGGACGAAGTAGGCGTCGATCTCGGGTGCGGCCGGGTCGGAGACGTCGAAGAACTGCACGCCCGCGTTGTAGAAGCCGTAGCCGAGGACGCCGGGGGTGTGTCGGCCCGGGTTGGTGTAGGAGCCGGTGCGCTTGGGGCCGAAGCTGCCGCGGCGCTGGCAGAAGTCGCTGAACCCGGCCGACGGCGGCGGGGTCGGGCGGGGCAGGACGCCGACGACGCGCGGGTTCTTCGGGTCCTTCGCGTCGATCTGGTAGACGTCCTTGTAGGGCTCGTAACAGTCCTCGGTGAGGGGGTATCCGGAGTAGTAGACGATGCCGGTCCTCTCGTACTGGGAGACGTCGATGTTGTCGCCCTCGGTGCCCGCGACGGACGGCGGCAGGTCGAGGTGGCTCACGGTCCTCATGTCGGCCGGGTTCGAGATGTCGAGGACGGTCAGTCCGTAGCCGCCCATGGCCGCGAAGGCGTAGCGCCCGCCCTGCTCGACGGGCTTGGGGATGAAGAGCGGCATGCGCGCGCCCATCCAGCTGGTCCGGTTGCCGCAGCGCGGGTTCTTGCGGTACGCCGCGTCCTCGCCGGTCCGCTGGCCCGGCAGGTGCCAGGTGTCGAGGAGTCTGGGGTGGGCGGGGTCGGCCATGTCCCAGGACTGGTAGCCGGCCGAGTGCAGGTTGGTCGGGTACTCGGTGCGGGAGTAGGTGTCGTCGGGCGCCGTGGCGATGAACATGTACCGCTGGCCGGTCCAGTACGGCGTGTCGAGGGATCCGGAGCCCTGCTGCGCCGTGCCGGGGTCGCTCCTGAGGGGGTCCTTCTGCGTGGCGTCGGTGGAGACGGTCGCGAGGAGCTTCCAGTCCTTCTTGCGGGGGCCGTCCAGGCGGAAGACCTTGAAGCCCTTGAGACCGGGCTTCTCGCGCAGCTTCCTCACCCCGTCGGGGTTGTTGTACTTGTCGTGGGCGGGGTCGTCCGTGAGCTCCTGGATCTGCCGCTTGCCCTCGAAGCTCTGCACCATCACGTAGGCGTCGAGCTTCTTGTTCCACTGGATGGTGGAGGCGCCCCAGTAGTCGCCGGCCGCCCAGGTGCCGTTGGCCCTCGTCTCGTCGCCGTCCACGTCCTGGCGGCTCATCCGCTCGACGACCTGGACCTTCCTGACGTCCGTGATGTCGTAGACGCGGCCCTCGGACCTGTCGTACTGGAACATGTAGCGGCGGCCGTCGAAGTCGACGATGTTCTGCCAGGTGTGGAAGTGGTCGGGGGTGAAGTCCGCCCCCTCGTAGGCGGCTTCGACCTTCATGTTCTTGATGTACGAGCGGGTGTCGTAGTCCTTGTTGCGGCCGGGGAAGGAGTGCTCGTGCTCCTCGTCGACCGGGGTGAGGGCCGGGTGGCGGAAGGAGTCGTCCAGCTGCATGCCGTACGCGCCGGGGTCCGCGGGCTCGGGGCGCCGGTCGGCGCAGACCTCGGGGACGTTCGGATCGACGGCGGTGGCCGCGGGGGCGGCGCCGGAGCTGCCCGGCACGAGGAGGGTGGCGGCGGTGGCGGCGGCGACTGCCGTGGCCAGGGCCGCTCTGGTGCGGAGGGATCGCATGGACTGTCCTTGGGTCTCGGCGGCGGAGAGCGGACGTGCGGCGGCGCGCGGGGGTACGGCGCGGCCCGCCGGCGCGGCGGGGAACCGGCCGGCGTGGACCGGTCGCGCGGTGGTCACCCGGGTGCGGTGACGTCGGGATCGCGCGGCCGGGGATCGGGGGGAAGCGGTCAGGTGACGGTCGGGCGCTGCTGGTGGGCGTCCGTGCGGTGGTTGCCGGTGGCGGCGACGTCGCGGAGCGCGCGCACGGCGTGCAGGACGTCCGCGTGCGTGAGGTAGAGGGCGTTGAACCCGAAGCGGAGCAGGTCCGGGGCGCGCATGTCGCCGATGACGCCGCGCGCGGTGAGTGCGGAGACGAGCGGGTACGCCTCCGGGTGCCGGAGGGCGACCTGGCTGCCGCGGCGGGCGGGCTCGCGCGGGGTGGCCAGGGTGAATCCGAGACCGTCGAGGAGGGAGTCGGCGCACTCCTGGAAGAAGCCGGTGAGGGAGAGGCTCTTGGTCCGCACGTCCGCCATGTCGACGCCGTCGAACGCCGTCAGGGCGGCCTCCAGCGCGACCAGCGAGAGCAGGGCGGGGGTGCCGATGCGGGCCCGGGTGATGCCGTCGGCGGGGGCGTACGCACCGGACATGGCGAACGGCTCGGCGTGCCCGTGCCAGCCGGTGACGGGATGGTCGAAGGCCTGCTGGTGGCGGGTGGCGACGTAGGCGAAGGCCGGGGCGCCGGGGCCGCCGGAGAGGTACTTGTAGCCGCATCCCACGGCGAAGTCCGCTTCCATGGCGTCGAGTTCGACGGGCAGCGCGCCGGCGGCGTGGCACAGGTCCCAGTGCGCCAGGGCTCCGGCGGCGTGCGCGGCGGCGGTGAGGGCGGCCGTGTCGTGGAGCGCTCCGGTGCGGTAGTCCACCGGCGCGTAGGCGGCGACGGCGACGTCGGTCCCTTCGGCGGCGAGGACCGCGGGGGCCTCGGCTGCCGGGACCCGGCGGACCTCCAGGTCCAGGAGGCGCCCCACCGAGTCGGCGATGTACTGGTCCGTGGGGAAGTGGTCGGGGTCGGTGAGCAGCAGGCGGCGGCCGGGGCGGAGCCGGGCGGCGGCGAGGAGGGTGTTGAACAGCTGGACGCTGGTGGAGTCCCCCGCCACCACCTGGCCCGGTGCCGCGCCGATCAGCCGGCCGATGGCGTCGCCGGTGCGTACCGGGGCGTCCCACCAGCCGTTGGCGTTCCAGGAGCGGATGAGGTCGGTGCCCCACTGCCGGTGGACGGCGTCCTCGACCGCCGGGGGCACGGCGGCGGGAAGGGCTCCGAGGGAGTTGCCGTCGAGGTAGACGATCCCCTCGGGGAGGAGGAAGCGGTCGCGGACGGGGGCGAGCGGGTCGGCGGCGTCGAGCGCGGCGGCCCGCCCGTCGAGGGCGGCGGCGGCCGGGTCCGGCACGGCGGTGGGGCCGCCGGGCGGGGCTCCGGTGGTTCGGGGCTGTATGCCGGAGAGTGTTCCGGGGGTGGTTCCGGGGGTGGTTCCGGTCTGCACGGGGTCACTCCGTCGGTGCGAGAGGGGCGGGGGTGAGCGGCGGGGCGGCGGGGGTGGCGTGGTCGCGGGCGAGGTCGAGCGCGATGTCGGCGAGGAGGTCCTCCTGGCCGCCGACGAGACGGCGGCGGCCGGCCGCGACGAGCAGGTCCCGGGTGTCGAGGCCGTGCCGCAGGGCGGTGGTCTCCGCGTGCCGCAGGAAGCTGGAGTACACCCCGGCGTAGCCGAGGGTGAGCGTCTCCCGGTCGACGCGGACGGGCCGGTCCTGCGTCGGCCGTACGAGGTCCTCGGCCGCGTCCATCAGCGGGAACAGCGCGCAGCCGTGGTCCCAGCCCAGGAGGTCGAAGACCGCCACGGTCGGCTCCAGGGGCGCGTTCCCGGCTCCGGCGCCCTGGCCGGCGAGCGAGGCGTCGACGCGGTAGGCGCCCGCCTCCACGGCCGTGACGCTGTTGGCCACGCCCAGACCGAGGTTGTGGTGGGCGTGGATGCCGATCTCGGTGGCCGGGTCGAGGACGTCCCGGTAGGCGCGGACCCGGTCGCGTACGCCGTCCATGGTGAGCCGGCCGCCGGAGTCCGTGACGTAGACGCAGTGCGCGCCGTACGACTCCATGAGGCGGGCCTGGGCGGCCAGTTCGGCCGGGGGCGCCATGTGGGACATCATGAGGAACCCGGCCACGTCCATCCCCAGCTCGCGGGCCAGGCCGATGTGCTGGGCGGAGATGTCCGCCTCGGTGCAGTGGGTGGCGACGCGTACGGAGGCGACTCCGAGGGCGTGGGCGCGGCGGAGGTCCTCGGCCGTGCCCACTCCGGGCAGCAGCAGGGTGGTGAGCCGGGCCCGGTCGAGGACCTCCGCCGCGGCCTCCAGCCACTCCCAGTCGGTGTGCGCGCCGGGCCCGTAGGTGACGGAGGAGCCGGAGAGTCCGTCGCCGTGGGCGACCTCGACGGCGTCGACGCCGGCGGCCTCCAGGGCGGCGGCGACGGCCCGTACCTGATCGAGGGTGTAGCGGTGCGACACGGCGTGCATGCCGTCGCGGAGGGTGACGTCCTGGACGTAGACGGAGGTCATCGGGCCGGGCTCCGTTCGGCCAGGCGCTCGGCGGTGCGCAGCGCGGCGGAGGTCATGATGTCGAGGTTTCCGGCGTAGGCCGGGAGGTAGTGGGCGGCGCCCTCGACCTCCAGGTAGACGGAGACGAGCAGTCGGCCGCCGCCGGCGAGCCGGGTGAGCGGGTCTCCGTCGGGGAGCCGGCGGAACTGCGGTTCCTGCTTGAGCCGGTAGCCGGGGACGTAGGCGGCGACGGCGGCCGCGCTCGCGTGGACGGAGGCGGCGACGCGTGCGGTGTCGCAGTCGTCGACGACGCAGTGCACGGTGTCGCGCATGAGGAGTGCGGGTTCGGCCGGGTTGAGGACGATGATCGCCTTCCCGCGGGCGGCGCCGCCGACGCGTTCCAGGGCGCGGGCGGTGGTCTCGGTGAACTCGTCGATGTTGGCCCGGGTGCCGGGGCCGGCGGACCGCGAGGCGATGGAGGCGACGATCTCGGCGTAGTGCACCGGGGTCACGGCGGAGACGGCGGCGACGATGGGGACGGTGGCCTGGCCGCCGCAGGTGACCATGTTGAGGTTGGGGGCGTCGAGGTGCTCGTCGAGGTTGACGGAGGGGACGACGTAGGGGCCGAGGGCGGCCGGGGTGAGGTCGACGATCTGCTTGCCGTGGGGCGCGAGGGCCGCCGCGTTGCGGTGGTGGGCGGCTGCCGAGGTGGCGTCGAAGACGAGGTCGATGTCGGCGAAGTCGTCGAGGGCGAGCAGGCCCGCCACGCCGTCGGCGCTGGTCCGCACGCCGAGCCGGCGGGCTCGGGCGAGCCCCTCCGACTCCGGGTCGATGCCGATCATCGCGGCGGCGGTGACGTTCCCGGCCCCACGGACGATCTTGATGAGGAGGTCGGTGCCGATGTTGCCCGACCCGATCACGGCTGCCTTCATCGGACGGCCTCCTTCAGGAGCGGGGTGAGGCCGAAGAAGCGGACGGCGTTGCCGCCGAGGACGGCCTCCGTCTCCTCGGGGGTGAGGGCGCTCTCCCGTACCAGTCGGCCGATGTCCTCCTCGCCGAGCGGGAAGGGGTGGTCGGAGCCGAGGAGCACCCGCTCCGCGCCCATCACGTCCACGAGCAGGCGGAGGGCGCCCGGGTCGAAGACGGCGGAGTCGACGGAGAAGCGACGGGTGTAGTGCGAGGGCGGGTGGGGGCTGTCGGCGCGGACGATGTCGCGGCGGTGCCAGGCGTTGTCGGCCCGGCCGAGGAGGTAGGGGAAGCTGCCGCCGCCGTGGGCGAACAGCAGGCGGAGGGAGGCCGGCAGGCGTTCGAAGGCGCCGGACAGGATGAGCGACAGGATGGTCAGGTGCGTCTCGGCGGCCATGCCGGCCAGCCAGGCCAGCATGTACCGGGAGAACCTCGGGCCGGCCGGGAGGTCCCAGGGATGGACGAGGACGGCCGCGTCCTCCTCGGCGCAGTGGGTGAGGAACTCCAGGAGCGCTCCGTGGTCGAGGTCGCGGTCGCCGAGGTGGTTGCCGATGTGGACGCCGTGGAAGCCCTGCCGCATCGCCTCGCTGAGCACGGCGCAGGCCGTCTCGGTGTCCTGGAGGGGCACCTGGCAGAGGGGGGCCAGCCGGTGCGGGGCGTGGGAGCCGTAGGCGAGGAGGCGGGAGTTGACGGTGCGGCACCAGTCGGCGGCGCGGCCGGCGTCCAGCCCGTAGCCGAAGAGGAGCGGGGTGCTGGAGAGGACCTGGACGTCCACGCCGAGCCGGTCGAGGTCGGCGATCCGCGCGGCGGGGTCCCACAGGGTGCGGCGCACCGGCCGGTACTCGGTCGACCCCGCCATCATCATCCCGGCGTCGGGGCCGTCCGTGGTGCGCAGCCAGGGGCCGTCGTCGGAGCCGGTGAGCCGCCGGGACTCGGCGCGGCCGATCTCCGGGAAGACGTGGGCGTGGATGTCGACGACGGTCATGCGCCGTCCTCTTCCTCGCGGCGGGTGCGGGGGCGCAGGGCTTCCGGCCAGTCCTTGCCGGGGTGCAGGGAGCCGCAGGCGCCGCAGGTGCGTGCGGTCTCGTCGCCGTAGAAGGCGTCGAAGACGGGCGGGAGGTCGTCGACGATCGAGGTGAGCTGGACCTCGCTCCGGTGGACCAGGTGGTGGCAGTCCGTGCAGTACCACTCGAAGGCGTCGAGCCGTCCCCGCGGGCGGGCGAACTCGACGACCAGGCCGATGCTGTCCTCCTCGGGGCGCTGCGGGGAGTGCCGCACGTGCGGCGGGAGGAGGAAGACGTCGCCCTCGCGGATGTGGATGTCGCGGGGCGGGCTGCCCTCCTGGTCCATGACGCGGAGCACCATGTCGCCCTTGAGCTGGTAGAAGAACTCCTCGATCGGGTCGTCGTGGAAGTCGGTGCGGCGGTTGGGTCCGCCGACGACCGTCACCATCAGGTCGGCGTCCTGCCAGATCTGGACGTTGCCGACGGGCGGCTCGAGCAGGTGGCGGTGTTCCTCGATCCAGGCCTGGAGGTTGAACGGTCTCATGGTCATGGGCGCGGTTCCTCGTTCCGGATCTGCGGTGCCGCGGTGTTCCGCGGGATGTGGGCGACGGCGCTGATCTCGATCAGCAGGTGCGGGTGGGGCAGCTGGTGGACGGCGACGGTGGTGCGGGCCGGGCCGGTCTCGTCGAAGTACTCGGCGTAGACCTCGTTGTAGCCGCCGAAGTCGTTCATGTGGACGAGGTACGTGGTGACGGAGACGAGGTCCTCCAGGCCGCCGCCCGCCGCGGCCAGCAGCCGTGCGATGTTGTCGAGCACGGCCCGGGTCTGTACGCGGATGTCGAGGTCCGTCACCCCCATGGTGTCGGCGCTCGCGCCGGCGAACGTGCCGTCGGGGCGACGGGAGCTCGTGCCGGAGACGAAGACCAGGTCGCCGGCGCGGCGGAGGTGGGGGAAGCGGCCGCGGGGCGGGGCGGCGCCGGGCACGATCACGCGTCCCCCTCGGTGGTGAGGGCGACGGCGCCGAGGCCGGCGACCGTGGCGCGGACGTGGGTTCCGGGCGGCAGGGGTACGGCGGCGGTGGCCGCCCCGGCCAGGATCACCGTCCCCGGGGGCAGTTCACCGGCGAGGCGGGCGGCGGCGGCGAGGGCGCGCAGCGGGTTCCCGAGGATGGCCGCGGTGGAGCCGGTCTCGGCGAGGCGCCCGTCGAGTTCCAGCAGGACACCGAGGTTGCCGAGGTCGCGCGGGGAGGTCCAGGTCCCCACGGCGTAGCCCGCGGCGGAGGTGTTGTCGGCGATCACCTCGGGGAGCGAGAACCGGAAGCCGTCGTAGCGGGAGTCGATGACCTCCAGTGCCGGGGCGACGGCGGCGACCGCGGCGGCGGGGTCGCCGCCGGGGCGCAGGGTGTCGCCGAGGAGGAAGGCCACCTCGGGCTCCACCCTCGGGTGGATCAGTCCGGAGACGTCGAGCCGCCCGCCGTCGGCGGTCTCCATACAGTCCGTCAGCCGCCCGTGGATCAGGTCGGACACGCCCATCTGCCGCATCTTGGCCCGGCTGGTGAAGCCCAGCTTGAAGCCGGTGATCCGCTCTCCGCGGGCCAGTCGCCGGGCGACCAGCGCCTCCTGGACGGCGTAGGCCTCTCCGGTGTCGTCCAGTCCGGTCGTTCCGCCGGGCAGCGGGCGCCCTTCGCGTGCGGCCGTGTCGAGCGCTTCGGCCAGTGCCGTGGTGTTCATCGGGTGTCTCCCTCCGGGCCGGTGCTGCCGAAGCGGGCGCGCACCGATCCGAGGCCGTCGATCCGGGCTTCGAGCACGTCACCGGGCTCGACGGTCGTCATGGGGCCGAGCGCCCCGGTGAGCAGGGTGTCCCCGGCGCGCAGCGGGTGGCCGAGCCGGACGAGCGTGTCGGCCAGCCAGACGGCGGCGTGCAGCGGATGGCCGAGGCAGGCGGCGCCCGCGCCCGTGGAGACGGGTTCGCCGTGGCGTTCGAGGACCATGCCGGCGGTCCGCAGGTCGAGTGCGCGCAGCGGTACGGGGCGGGTGCCGAGGACGTACGCGCCGCTGGAGGCGTTGTCGGCGATCGTGTCGACGGCGGAGATGTCCCAGTCGCGGATGCGACTGCCCACCACCTCGACGGCGGGCAGGGCGAAGGCGGTCGCCCGGATGACGTCGGCGACGGTGTGCCGGTCGTGGGTGAGGTCGTGCTCCAGGACCAGGGCGACCTCGGCCTCGGCCCGCGCCTGGAGCACGGTGCCCCAGGGGATCTCCGCGCCGTCCGGTACGGCCATGTCGTCCGTCAGTCGGCCGAAGTCCGGTGTGTCGACGCCGAGCTGGGCCTGCACGGCCGCCGAGGTCAGCCCGATCTTCCAGCCCGTGACGCGGCGGCCCTCGGCGCGCCGTCGGTCGGCGAGCGCCGTCTGGACGGCGTATGCGGCGGCCAGGTCGCCGGGGGGCAGCAGGTCGCGAACGGGTTCGCAGGGCACGCCGGTGAGGCGCGCCGTGTCGAGGCGTTCGGCGGCGCGGGCCACCGCGGGGTGCAGCGTGCTCACAGTTTCACGCACACATTCATCGGTTCGGAGAAGAAGTCGAGGGAGTGGTCGCCGCCCTCACGGCCGATCCCGGAGGCCTTCACGCCGCCGAAGGGGGTGCGGAGGTCGCGCAGGTTCCAGGTGTTGACCCAGGCGATGCCGACGTCGAGGGCGGGGGCGACCCGGTGCGCCCTGCTGACGTCGCCCGTCCAGACGGTGGCGGCGAGCCCGTACGGGCCGGCGTCGGCGAGGGCCAGGGCCTCCTCCTCGGTGTCGAAGGGCGCCAGGTGGACGACGGGGCCGAAGATCTCCTCGCGGACCGCCGGGTGGTCCTCCGGGAGGCCGGCGAGGACGGTCGGCCGCACCCAGAAGCCGCCGTCGCGGTCGTCGGAGAAGCGCGGCGCGCCGCCGCCCGCGAGGACGTCGCCGTCGGCGGCGGCCTTGTCGAGGTGGCCGAGGACCTTGTCGCGGTGGGCCGCGGAGATCATCGGGCCGTATCCGGTCAGTGCTTCGGCGCCGGCGGCGAGCTGCCGGGCGAAGGCGTCGAAGACCGGCCGCTCCACGTAGACCCGCTCGGTGCACAGGCACACCTGCCCGCTGTGCGTGAAGGACGAGCGGAGGGTGCCCGCCACGGCCTGTTCCAGGTCCGCGTCGGCGAAGACGAGTCCCGCGTTCTTGCCGCCCAGTTCGAAGGAGACCGGGGCGAGGCGCGCGGCGGCGGCCCGCATGATGGTCCCGCCGGTGCGCGACTCCCCGGTGAAGGCGATGGCGTCCACGCCGGGGTGCTCGGTGAGCCACTGGCCTGCGGCGTTCGCGCCGCCGCCGTGGACGAGGTTGAAGACCCCCGCCGGCACCTCGGCCTCCGCCATGACCTCGGCGAGCAGGCAGGCGGTGCCGGGGGTCAGTTCGGAGGGCTTGGCCACCACCGTGTTGCCCGTGGCGAGGGCGGGCGCGACCTTCCAGGTGAGCAGCAGCAGCGGCAGGTTCCACGGCGAGATCACGGCGACGACGCCGAGCGGCTTGTGCACCGTGTAGTTCAGGGCGCCGCGGCCGTCGGGGGTGGTCGTGTGCCAGGACCGTTCGGCGCGCCCGGCCAGGAGGTCGGCGTACGCCCGGAAGTTGGCGACGGCCCGCGGGATGTCGACCGTCGAGGCGAGCTCGCGGGGCTTGCCCGTGTCGGCGCACTCGGCGGTGACGAAGTCCTCGAAGCGCCGCTCGATGCCGTCGGCGACCCGGTGCAGGAGCCGCGCCCGGTCCGCGGGGCTCCAGGAGGCCCAGGGGCCCCGCAAGGCCTGCCGCGCCGCGCCCACCGCACGGTCGACCAGCTCCCGTGAGGCCGCGGGCACTTCGCCGACGACGGTCCCGCGGGTCGGGTCGATGAGCGGGAACGGGACCCCCGAGGAGTCGAACCCGCCCCCTACGTAATGCCGCACAGGTGAGCGCACCTTGCAGACCTCCGCTGCCGGGCCGGGGTTGCGGATCTGTCGCCCCGGCGTGTGCCGGTATCGTGCACCCACCGAGCCATACCCAACCAATGCCAAACGGCGTTCTTCCCATACCGATTCGGGTATGCGAACGTCGTGCGCGTCCGACCGCCCCCCCGGAGAGGAGCCCCGGCGATGGACCTGCTGGACGGCCGGCTGAAGTTCCGGCATCTCACCCTGCTCGTCGCGATCCTCGACCACGGGAGCGTGGGCCGTGCGGCCGAGACGCTCCATCTCACCCAGCCCGCCGCCACCCGCACCCTGCGCGAGCTGGAGGGCATCGCCGACCTGCCGCTCTTCGTCCGCATGCCGCGCGGCATGCGGGCGACGCTCTACGGGGAGGCGCTGGCCGAGCACGCCCGCGCCGTCATCGCCGAGATGCGGCGGGCCGGCGAGCACCTCACCGGTCTGCGTCAGGGCCGGGAGGGGACCGTGACCGTGGGCGCGCTCCTCGCCGGCACCAACGTGCTGCTCCCCCGGGCGGTGGCGCAGCTCAAGCGGGAGCGGCCCCGGGTCACGGTGGTCGTACGGGAGGGCACGCCGGACGTCCTCACTCCGGCCCTGCTGGCGGGGGAACTGGACGTCATCGTCGGCCGGGTGGGACCGGCGCCCAAGGAGGGGGACGGGCTGCGCCAGCGGCGGCTCTACCGGGAGCGCATCCGGCTCGCGGTCCGGTCCGGCCACCCTCTTGTGGAGACCGGCGGCGTCACGCTGACGGACTGCCTCGACTTCCCGTGGATCCTTCCGGTCGAGCAGACCGCGCTGCGCCAGGAGCTCGGGGCCCTGTTCGCCGACCGGGGGCTGGCGCTGCCCGCCGACCGGGTCGAGTGCACGTCCATCCTCACCATGCGGGCCCTGCTGCTGCAGACGGACATGGTCGCGCTGCTGCCGGAGCTCGTCCTGCGCGCCGACGAGCGGTTGGCCGCCCTGCCCGTCGAACTCCCCTCGGTGGGGCGCACAGTGGGCACGACGGAGGCGGCCCACCGCACCCGCACCCCCGCCCTCCGGGCTCTGCTGCACCACCTGGAGCAGGAGGCGGCCCTGCTGCGGGAGACGCTGTCGGCCGCGGACGAGGAGGCGGTCACCTCGTGAAGTAGTCCTTCGCCTTCTCCTTGCGCTCCCGGGCCTTGCCCCGCAGCCCGAGGGCGGCCCCCTTGATCTCCGTGGTCTTCTTGCCGCGGATGTGGCCGGTCTTCCGCATGGCCTTGCCCATGACCTGCTCGGCCTTGGCCTTGGCCTTCTCCTTGGCACTCATGGCGATGCCTCCTCACGACGCTGGGATGTACCGTCTGCCCGGGTACGCGCGGCGTAGTCGACGGCCGGGCTCCGGCCCGTCAGGGGATGGCGGGCCCCGCCCGTCCCTCGCCCGTCCGCGCCGTCCCCCCGGAGAGGGAGTGCGGCGCGACCACCGTGAAGCGGGCGCCGTCGGGGTCGGCCAGTTCGACCCACCGGCTCGCCGCGGAGGTGCCCACCGGGGAGGCGACGGAGCCTCCCCGCCCGACGGCGGAGGTGATCGTCGCGTCCAGCTCCGGTACGGGGAAGTGGACCCGCCAGCGGGGCCTGATCGCGGCGTCGGACGCCCCCTCGGCCGCACTGCCGCTGATGTGGGCGACGTCGTCGGAACCGTGGCGGAGGACGACGTGGTCGTGCTCGTGGGACGCCACGCACCGGCCCGGTCCCTCCCCCGCCCAGCCGAGGACCTGCCCGTAGAAGACCGAGGACGCGAGGGCGTCGCGCGTGTGGAGGTCCAGCCAGGCGGGGGCGCTGCCCCTCCCCACGGACCAGTCGGGGACCACGGCCCCCTCCCAGAAGCCGAAGACCGCTCCGGCGGGATCGGCGGCCAGTCCCGCCCGACCGGTGCCGAAGGTGAGGGGTCCCACGGCCATCGTCGCCCCGCGTTCGCGGATCCGGCCCGCGGTGACGTCGGCGTCCTCGACGGCGAAGTACGGCGTCCAGGCCACCGGCACGTCCAGGGGTTCGGCGAGGGCGCCGATCCCCGCGACGGGGGTGCCCTCCCGGAGCGCGACCGCGAAGCCGTCTCCCAGGCCGCTGGCCCGGAACCGCCAGCCGAGGACTCCCGCGTAGAAGCGCTTGGCGGCCTCCAGGTCCCGGGTCATCAGACTGACCCAGCACGGGGCGCCCGCGATCTCGTGGCTCGACGTCGACACGGCCGTCACCCTCGGTTCGCACAGGCGGGACGGGACCCTTCCACCGTAAACCCGGGGCGGTCGTCGGGCCGCGCGTGCGGGGCGCGGACGGGCTTCGGGGGCTTCCGGAGCTTCGGGACGGCGCGCCCGGGTAGCCGGGCCTGGGGGGACCGAGACATCCGGGGGGACCGAGATGAAGGGAAGCGCGGCATGACGTCCTTCGGCTACTTCCTGTCCTGCGAGGAGTTCACCCCGGACCAGTTGCTGCGCCAGGCACGCCTGGCCGCGGACGCGGGGTTCACCCGCCTGGCCGTCTCCGACCACTTCCACCCGTGGACCAGTACGCAGGGCAGCAGCCCCTTCGTGTGGTCGGTGATCGGCGCCCTGTCCCAGACGGTGGACCTGCCCGTCACCACGCTCGTGACCTGCCCGACCGTGCGGTTGCACCCGGCGGTGACCGCCCAGGCCGCGGCGACGTCCAGTGTCCTGCTGGACGGCCGTTTCACGCTGGGCGTGGGCACCGGCGAGGCCCTCAACGAGCACGTGCTCGGCGACCGGTGGCCCGCCTTCGACGAGCGCGCCGAGATGCTGGAGGAGGCCGTAGAGGTGATGCGCGAGCTGTTCACCGGCCGCGACGTCAGCCGGCGGGGCCGGCACTACACGGTCGACAACGCCCGCCTCTACACCGTCCCCGCGGCACCGCCCGCGATCCTCGTCTCCGGCTTCGGCCCCAAGGCGGCCGCGCTCGCCGGGCGCATCGGGGACGGCTTCGTCACCATGGGCCCGGACGAGGAGGCCCTGGCCTCCTTCCGCGAGGCGGGAGGAGAGGGCAAACACGTCGTCGGCGGCCTCAAGGTCTGCTGGGACCAGGACCGCGAGGTGGCCGTCGAGACGGCCCACCGCATGTGGCCGACCGAGCAGCTGCCCGGCGAACTGAACCAGATCCTCCCGACGCCCGCCCACTTCGAACAGGCCAGTGCGCTCGTGACCCGGGAGCAGGTGGCCGGCTCCGTACCGTGCGGCCCGGACGTGGAGGAGCACGTCGCGGCCGTCCGCGCGTACGTGGACGCCGGATTCGACGAGGTGTACGTCGGCCAGATCGGGCAGGGGCAGGAGGAGTTCTTCACCGCCTACCGCGAGAAGGTGCTGCCCGCCCTGGGCGGCTGACCGGCCGGGCGGTGTTCGGCAGCCCCCGCCGAGCCGCGCGAGACTGGGAGCAGGCCTCGCCCGGCATCGGTGACGCCACAGCGAAAGGAACGGTCATGGCCCGCAACGAGTCCCCCTCCCCCACGGGCGGCGACGAGTCGTCCGCGTCCGAGGCCCGCGGCGACGACGTCTACCAGCCCTTCGAAGGGGCCGACCCGTCCGGCGATCTCGATCCCGACAACGCGCTCATGACGGACCCGATCGACGACATGGCGGTCCCCGGCTACTCCCCGCCCGAGCGCCCCCGGGGCGCCACCCGGTACGGCACCACCCAGCGGGAGCAGCGGGAGGGGGAGTCGCTCGACGAGCGTCTCGCGCAGGAGGTTCCGGACCTCGCGGACGGAACGCTTCCGGAGGGCGACGGGATCGGGGACCTTCCCGGGGGCGAGGGCGAGCCCGTCGACGAGCAGGCGGGGGCCACCCGCGCCGGTCGGCTCACGGCGGTCGACACGCCCTCGGGTTCCCTGGACCGGGCCGTCGCCCGGGACGTGGGCCTGGACGACGGCACCGCGCCGGCCGAGGAGGCCGCGATGCACGTCGACACGGCGCTGGACGAGGCCGAGGAGGGGCTGTGAGCGGGGCGGCGGCGCCACGGACCTGACGGGGCCGGGCGGGACCGGGCGAGGCCGGGCGGGACCTGACGGGGCCGGGCGGGGCCGGGCGAAGCCGGGCGGGACCGGGCGAGGCCGGGGCCGCGCAGGACCCGCCCAGGCCCCTGCGCGGCCCCGTCGCGTCCCGCGCGCTTCTGCCGGCCGTCTGCGACCCGCGGCGGGGCCGTGAGCCGTCCCGGACGGGAGATCTAGTCCAGCGGGCGCCGCAGCGCGCTCTGCCCGCGGTCCCACGCGCCGCGGAGGTGGTCGGCGAGCCGGTCCTCCAGCAGGACGGTCGCGGCGCAGCCGAACGCGATGTCGGGCTCCAGGCCGGGCTCGTCGGCCAGGAGTCCGCCGACGACGCCGTGGCGCACGACCTGCTCGTGGACGGCGTCGGCCTCGACGTGCTCGGCGTAGAAGTGCTCGGCGGCCGCTCCCGCCCCGCACCGCCGCATGGCCTTGGCCAGGCGCCGCGATCCCGGGGACGACGTGATCTCGACGCAGGCGAAGTGGCCGACGAGGGCGCCGCGCCGGGCGCGGTGGAGGCCGAGGAGCGACATCAGGTTCACCGTCGCCAGGAGCGGTGCGGGGGCGTGCTCCAGGTAGCGGCCGTAGGAGTGGTCCAGGCCGAGGTCGTCCATGAGGTCGGCGAAGAGCCGGGCGTGGACGCGTTCGGCGCGGCCGGCGCCGAACTCGTCGTACTCGACGGCCACCATGGAGGCCTTGGCCTCTCCGGTGAGCCGCGGGACGACCCAGACGTGCGGGTCGGCCTCCTTGAGGTGGTAGAGGGACCGCAGGGCCGCGTACTCGCGCAGGTGCCAGAGCTCCCCGTCGGTCGCGAGGCGGTGGCTGAGGCTGCCGGAGAGGTCCACGGGCTCCACCAGGAGGGGCGCGAAGGCGTCCTCGACGGTCCGCGGCCCGTCGGTCAGTGCGCCGCGCAGGGCGTCGAGGAAGCGGTCCTCCATCGCCCGGCGCAGCCGCAGCAGGTCGGGGTCCCACTCGCGGGCGTCGTCCACGTCGTCGAAGCCCCGGTAGTGCAGCTCGTAGAGGAGGTAGAGGGCGAGCTGGAGGTCCTCGCCCCAGGGGTCGGCGCGCGCCGCGGCCGCGGGGTCGCTGCGCGGCGGGCCGGCCGTGCGCAGGGCCTCCACCACGGCGTCGGACAGCTCTCCTCGGCCCGCCGGGAGGCGGGGGGACGCCGCCGTCCTGGCGGTCGCGGCCGGGGCACGTACCGGAAGGGGCATCAGGAGTTCCTGTCGTCGGTCGGCGGGGCGGTCCGCTCGCGGCGGCGGTGGCTGGTGTCGCACCAGGGGTACGTACGGCTCCGACGGCACGTGCAGACGGCGACGGTGAAGCGGTCGGACCGGGCGACGGTCCCGTCGTCCAGGACGATCTCCACCGGGCCCTCCACGAGGACCGGGCCCTGCGGATCCACGGACACCCGGCGCGCGGGCGTCCGGTCGGGTTCCGGCGGTGTGTCCGGTGTCGGCACGGCGTACCTCCTCCGCGGGTGGGAGCGGTGCTCGCGCCCGGCCGTGAGCAAGAGCCCCGGACGCGGGCTTCAGGCTGCGGCTGCCCCGCTCGGGGCACCTCATGCCCCGGCACGGTGATCCCGGGGGTTCACCCGACAGGTGTGCCGCCGCGGTGACCGGTGACACCGGGCTGTGACCGCCCGTGAAGCCGGCAGGGTGGCGCGGATAAATCACCCGCCGCCCCCTGCCCTTCGACCGTAGGCTCCGGGACATGACCGTGCTGCGTGGCGACGCCCTCGAACTCCGGCCCTCCCGGCCCCACGACGTCCCCGGCCTCGCCGCGATCCGCGCCACGCCCGAGGTGCGGGCGCGCTGGCGCGGGGACCCCGACCTGGAGGCCGAGGTCGCGGAGGACCTGTCGGACCCCGACACCACCTGCCTGACGATCCACCACGAGGACCGGATCGTCGGCATGATCCAGTGGTACGCGGAGGAGGAGCCCGACTACCGGCACGCCGGCATCGACCTCTTCCTGGACCCCGCCGTCCACGGCCGGGGCCTGGGCTCCGACGCCGTCCGGACCCTCGCCCGGCACCTCGTCCACGACCTCGGCTTCCACCGGATCGTCATCGACCCCGCCGCCGACAACGCCCCGGCCATCCGCTGCTACACCAAGGTCGGCTTCCGTCCCGTCGGGATCATGCGGCAGTACGAACGCGGCGCGGACGGCACCTGGCACGACGGCCTGCTCATGGACCTCCTCGCCGCAGACCTGACCTGAACCGGCCGCGGACGGCCGGGAGGGCAAGGGGCTGCCGGCACGGCGTCCGGCCCGCCGTGGTCAGCGACCGGCCGGACGCCGCAAGGACGGGCACACGTCTACCTGGCCGCAGCCCGGGTAGTCGCACCTCGACCGACGCCTGTCCGCATTCACCCCCTGGGCGGTTCTCCATGAACGCACTCATCCCCCTGGTCTCCGCATCCGACGACCGTCTGCTCGTCCCGGCCGAGCGGGTCACCGCCCTGCTGCGAGGCGTCGCGGCCGGGTGGCTGGGCGCGGCGGAGCGGGGCGAGACGGACCTCGACCCACGGACCGCCCTGACCCTGGCCCGCTCCCTCAGCGACCTGGCGGATCAGATCGACGTCGAGTGCATCGCGTTCCTGCCCGCCCGGGACGATGAGGACGATCCCGAAGAGGGCTGAACGACGAGCCGTGCCGGGGCCGGACCCACCACGGTGGGTCCGGCCCCGGCACGTCCGCGGACACGCGGCGGGCGCGGTGTCCTCAGCGCCGGCAGGCCCGGACGACCACCAGCTCCTCCCGTTCCTCGGCCGCGTCCGCCAGGCCCCGGCGCTCCAGCCAGGCCCGTCGGGAGCGCAGCACGGGCCCCCAGGGGACGGAGGCTCGTGCCGTGACCTCGGCGGCGAGACCCGTGTCCGTCAGCCGGTCCACGGTCGTCTCCGCCCCGCACATCTCCGAGTGGACCATCAGGAGCACTCCCCCGGGGCGCAGCAGAGCGGGGGCGGCCCCGCAGATCCGGTCGATCACCAGGCGTCCGTCGGGACCCGCGTCCCAGGCCCTCTCGGCGCCCCGGGCGGGCACCCGCGCCGCGGGCGCCGGGACGTACGGGGGGTTCGTGACCACCAGGTCGTAGAGCCTTCCCCGGGTGCGTGTCGCGAAGTCGCCGTGCAGGACCCGCAGGGGCAGTCCGTGGACCAGGGCGTTCAGCCGGGCGGTGGCGACGGCCGGCCAGGAGACGTCGACCGCGGTGACGGCGGCGCCCGTGCGCGCCGCGTTCAGCGCCAGCGCGCCGGTCCCGGTGCCGATCTCCAGGACGTCCGTGCGCGGACCGACCTCCTCGCGGGCGAGCGCCCCGGCGAGCAGTCGGGTGTCCGCCTGCGGCCGGTAGACGCTCGGCAGGGCGACCAGGCCGCCGGGGAGCGCCTCCGGGGTCCGGACCGTGGTGGACATCGCGTACCTCCGGGATCGGGCGGGGCGGCCGTCGGCGGGCCGCTCGGCGGGCTAAGGCTGCGGCTGCCCCGTGCTGACCGGCTCATTCGGGGACGCGGAGATCCCGGGTTCCGGGTTCCTGGGGGCCGACCACGGCGGCGGGCGATCCTGACCGCCGAATGCCCACTCGCCTCGCCCCCCGGCGGTCGCGATGTCAGGGTCGGGTGATTGGCGTCCCCTCCTGGGGGCAGCGGCAGGGCGGAAGCCGGCGGTGCCCGTCGGGTGCCACGTCGCGGAGATCGGAAGGAGTCGTCATGCCTCGCGGATCGAGCCCCAAGCGAGAACGGCAGTACGAGCACATCAAGGAGAGCGCGGAGGACCGCGGGGAGAGCCCGAAGCGTGCCGAGGAGATCGCCGCGCGCACGGTCAACAAGGAGCGGGCGCGTTCCGGCGAGTCGAAGACCGCGAGCAGGACCTCCACCCGGGACATGTCGTCGTCGAAGCGTGGTGGGCAGCGCTCGTCGGGCGGTGCGAAGGGCCCCACGTACGACCAGCTGTACGAGGAGGCGAAGCGCCGCGGCATCCACGGGCGTTCCTCGATGAACAAGTCCGAGCTCAAGCAGTCACTGGGCCACTGAGCTGTCACAGCCCTGGACGGCGCCCGGCGGGCGCCGGTCCCGTGGGCGTGTCGTGAAGTTCGCGGAGGCGAGCGATGACCTTCCCCCTGCCCGACAGCGTCGACGCGCTCAAGGACATGATCGGCCGAGAGATCACCGCTCTGCGCGCGGCGGTGCGCCGGCACGCTGAGCGCCCGCTCGGCACGTCGGCGGGGAACGAGCTCGCCTCGCCGGTGCAGTCCCTCTCCGTGCTTCCGGCCTCGCCGGAGACAGGTGGGGCGGCCCCGTGCCTGTGCGGGGTGCACGAGCCGGGCGGCAGCGGATTCTGCTCGGTCCTGGCCGCCATTCCGGCGTCGGCCCTGCTTCTCGAGCCGATCCAGGACGACACGGGGGCCGTGCTGGACTTCCGCATCGTGGCCGGCAACCGCGTCCGGTCGGCGGACTGGCTGGAGGCGCCGGACCACCAGGTCGGACAGCGGTTCCTGGAGGCGCGTCCCGGCGCGGCGTCCTCGGGGCTCCTGGCGGCACTCGCGGACGTCGTGGACACCGGCAAACCGCTCGACGGGCTGGTCGTGGACTACACGGAGCAGCGGCTCGGCCGGATCCACCGGGCGCCGCTGCTGTACTCGGCGGCTCGCTGCGGAGTACAGGTGCTGGCGACGTGGCAGCCCGTGCAGACCCAGGCGGAGCTGCTCACCATCGACGCGCAGTTCCTGGCGTCGATGGGGTGGGGGCACTGGGACCTGCTGTCCGGGAAGATCACGTGGTCGGAGGGGCTCAGCCGCATCTTCCACGCCGACGTGCGCATGCCGTGGACGCTGGAGCAGTTGTGCGACGCGCTGCTGCCCGACGACCTCACGGCGCTCGCGGAGTTCCTGAGCTCGGTCCTGGCGGGCGAGGAGCCCGCCTGGACCCGGATCCGGTTCCTGGTGCTCGGCGAGCTCCGCACGCTCGACCTGCTGGGGCGGCCCGTCACCGGGACGGACGGCAGGGCGTGGGCGGTCAACCTGGTGGCCCGCGACCTGACACCGCAGATCCGCAGCAGACGGCGGCTCGCGGAGACGGAACGGGAGTCCGACCGGCTGCGGCGGCAGTCGGAGGCCGAGCGGAGGGTCGCGGACGCGCTGCGCGAGGCGCTCCTGCCCACCCACTCCGAGGCCCTGGCCGCCGTCGGGCTGACGGTCGCGGCCTCCTACCGGCCGGCCGAGCCCGACGCCGCGGTGGGCGGCGACTGGTACAAGTGCCGGCTGCTGCCGGACGGGCGGGTCCTCGTCGCCATCGGCGACGCGTCGGGCCACGGTCTGGACGCCGTGGCCCGGATGGCGCAGCAGCGGCACGCGATGGCGGGGCTCGCGCAGACGGGGGCGTCCGCGGGCGAGATCACGACCTGGCTGAACGAGCTGGTGTGCAGTGATCCGGCCGGGCAGACCGCGACGGTCGTCGTCGGCCATCTCGACGAGGAGAAGGTCCTGCACTGGGCCGACGCCGGGCACCCGGCGCCCCTGCTGCTCCGCGGAGAAGGCGTCGAGCCCCTGACGACCGACCGGCGCGGCCCTCTCCTGGGCGCCCTGCCCGGGTACGCGTACGAGACCGCGTCGACTCGGCTGCGCCCGGGGGATCTGCTGGTGCTCTACACGGACGGCATGGTGGAGCGCCGGGGCGAGGACGTGACGGAGGGGATCGAGCGGTTGGGCCGGGCGGTGGCCGCGGCCCCACGGGATCCGCAGGGGCTGATCGACTCGTTGCTGGCCGACCCCGAGTTCGCGGGCCACGAGGACGACGCGTGCGTCCTGGCCATCAGGGTGGACTGAGGGGGTGGGGTGACGGGGTCGGGGCGACGGGGTGGGTCGGCCCCGCACCCGGGGCGCGCCTCGGCGGCCGGGAGCGGGTCCGTCATCACGGGCGGGGCCGCCGAGGCCCGTGGGAACGGCGGCGGTGTCCCGGCCTCCGGTCAGGAGGCGGGCGGGTAGGGGGCGGACTTGAGGCGGCGGGCCAGGTGGGCGGTGTTGGCCGCCAGGGCCGCGGTGGCGTCCGCCGTGGCCTTCGGGGTCTCGTCGAGATCCTGGTAGTCCGTCTTGTGCATGGCCTCGCCCACCCAGTAGGTGACGGCGTTCGGGGCGAGGGAGAAGCCGACGTCGTTGAGCCCCTGGAACAGGTCGGCGCTCACCTTGTGCGCCCCGTCCTCGTTGCCGACGACGCAGACGGCGGCGGCCTTGCCGTACGTGAGCATCCGCCCCTGGTCGTCGGTCTCGCCCATCTCCGCGTTCAGCCGCTCCATCACGCGCTGGGTGACGCTCGCGGGGTGGCCGAGCCAGATGGGGGTCGACAGGACCAGGATGTCGGAGTCGAGGATCCTGCTCCGGATCTCGGGCCAGGCGTCGCCCTCCCCCAGGTCGGTCGCCACTCCCGTACGCACGTCGTGGTCGGCGACGCGGATCACCGTGCCGGTCACCCCGTGCTCGCTCAAAGCCTCCATGGTCTGTTCGGCCAGCAGCTGCGAGCTGGAGCGGGCCGGGGAGGGGGACAGCGTGCAGACGAGAGCGACGGCACGCAGCGGTGTGGTCTCGGTGGTGTTCATGGGGCAGCGGCTACCCGCCTCTCGTGTTCCTATCGCCCGCGTCCCCGTGGAGCGTGGGCCGGAGCCGTCGTCACGGTCACCCGCACGCGGTGGCGTGGCATATGTCCCTCCGGGTCGGGCAGGCGCGACGTATCGGGTCTGTCGAACCTCGGGGAGCCGTCGAGCGTGAGGAGAGGACCATGAAGGCGTTGACCTGGCACGGGCACCGCGACGTGCGGGTGGACACCGTCCCCGATCCGGTGATGGCCGATCCGACGGACGTGATCGTACGGGTCACCTCGACCGGCATCTGCGGCTCGGACCTCCACCTGTACGAACTCTTCGGTCCCTTCCTCGACAGCGGCGACATCCTCGGGCACGAGGCCATGGGCATCGTGGAGGAGGTCGGTCCCGACGTCCGCACGCTCACGCCGGGCGACCGGGTCGTGGTCCCCTTCAACATCTCCTGCGGCACGTGCTGGATGTGCGGCCAGGGGCTGCAGTCGCAGTGCGAGACCACGCAGGTGACGGAGTACGGGATGGGGGCCTCCCTCTTCGGCTACACCAAGTTGTACGGCCAGGTTCCGGGCGGACAGGCGGAGTTCCTCCGGGTGCCCTTCGGCGACACCCTGCCGGTCAAGGTGCCCGACGACGCCCCCGACCAGCGCTATCTGTACCTCTCCGACGTGCTGCCGACCGCCTGGCAGGCCGTCGAATACGCCGCCGTCCCGCCCGGCGGGAGCGTCACGGTGCTCGGGCTCGGCCCCATCGGCGACATGGCGGCGCGGGTGGCCCTCCACCGGGGCGCCGCGGAGGTCATCGGGGTCGATCTCGTGCCCGAGAGGCTCGCGCGTGCCCGGAAGCACGGTGTGCGCACGCTGGACCTCGGCGAGCTGGGCGACGGGCTCGGCGACCGCGTACGGGACCTCACCGACGGCCGTGGCACGGACGCCGTCATCGACGCCGTCGGCATGGAGGCCCACGGCGCCCCCTTCACCAAGGCGGCCCAGCGGGCCACCGGCATGCTCCCGGACGCCCTGGGCAAGCGGTTGATGGTGAGGGCGGGCGTGGACAGCATGGCGGCGTTCGACACGGCGGTGGACGCCGTGCGGCGCGGCGGCACCATCAGCCTGGTCGGCGTCTACGGCGGCGCCGTCGACCCCGTACCCCTGCGCACGCTCTTCGACAAGCAGGTCCAGCTCCGGATGGGGCAGGCCAACGTCCGGCACTGGGTGGACGACATCCTCCCGCTGCTCGACGACGGCGATCCGCTGGGGGTCGACGACTTCGCCACCCACGTCCTTCCGCTGGACGAGGCCCCCCAGGCGTACGAGAGGTTCCAGGCGAGGCAGGACGGCATGGTCAAGGTGGTACTGACACCGGGCCGTTGACCCACGGACGGGCCGTCGGGGATCCGCGCACGACGCGGTCGGCGGGGGCCGCGTCCACCGACGAGGCGAAAGGTGAACACGATGCGTGAAGCCCGGACCGCGGAACGGTCGAAGGGACCGATACCGCGCGACCGCGAGGACCAGCAGGCCGAGGCCGGGGAGGATCCGCTGGCCATCACCGTGCCCGTGGAGGCCCGGGAGCCCGCGAAGGGCGCCGGCGGCAGACGAGAGGCGAAGCCCGCCGAGAAGGCGGAGAAGGCCGAGAAGGCCGGGAGACGCGCGGAGCCCGGGGAGACCGGGGACGCGGGTGGGCCGGACGGCGAACTGCCGGACACGGACGAGGCGGGTACCGGACCCGCGGGCCGCACCCGGCGGGGCACGGTCCATCCCGAACACCCCGCCCCCGGCGAGCCGACCGACTGATTCCCCCCTCCGCGACCGCTCGGGCGCGGTACGGCAGGACGACCGCGCACCGGATCCCCCGGCGCGGATCCCGCCGGACCGGTACGGGCGGGATCCGACGCCGGATCCCGCCTTTACGGGCCGGTGTCCGTGACGAAAGGCGCAGCTTGTCCACCACCCACACCCTCGCGGCGGGAGCCGGGACCACCGGAGTCCTCTACGCGCTCCTGGGGCTCGGAGCGCTCGCCGCCGCCGTCCTGCCCCGGCTCGTGCGCCGCAGGCCCCTGTCGATGCCCATCGTGTTCCTGGCGGCCGGTGCGCTCTCCGGTCTGCTGCCGCTCCCCGTGCCGGACCTCGACCCGTCGGCGAACCGTGTCTGGGTGGAGCACCTCACCGAGCTCTGCGTGATCGTCTCCCTCATGGGGGCCGGCCTCGCGCTGAACCGGCCCTTCGGTTTCCGCTCCTGGGCCGGTCCGGGAAGACTGATCGGGATCACGCTGCCCCTCACGGTCGGTGCGACGGCGGCGCTGGCCTGGCTGCTCCTCGACTGGCCCTGGGCGAGCGCGCTGCTGGTCGGCGCCCTGCTCGCGCCGACCGACCCGGTGCTGGCGGCGGAGGTGCGCGTGGGTGAGCCGACGGACGAGGAGGACGACGAGGACGAGGTCCGCTTCACGCTGACGGCCGAGGCGGGGCTCAACGACGGGCTCGCGTTCCCCTTCGTCCTCGCGGCGCTCGCGCTCGGCGCCGCCGGAAGCACGTGGGCGGAGGTGGACTGGGCGCGGTGGTTCGGCGTCGACCTCGTCGCGAAGGCGGCGATCGGTGTGGCGGTCGGTCTGGTGCTCGGCCGGCTGCTCGGCCGGATGTTCTTCCGTGCGGGAGCACCGTCCCTCAGGCTGTCCGAGCACATGGAGGGGTTCGTCGCCCTCGCGGCGACGTTCCTCGCCTACGGTCTGGCCGAACTCGCCCGGGGGTACGGCTTCGTCGCCGTCTTCGTCACCGCCTGCGCGGTACGGGCCGCGGAGCGCGGCCACGGCTACCACAAGGTGCTGCACGGGTTCACCGAGCAGATCGAGCGCCTCCTGACCGCCGGGCTGCTCTTCCTCCTCGGCCACTACCTGGTGGCGACCGGACTCGCGGCCCTGACCTGGCAGATGGTCCTGCTCGCCGTGGCGCTCATCGTGGTCGTCCGTCCCCTCACGGGATGGCTCGCCCAGCTCGGCTTCGTGACGGGACCGAGGGAGCGGGTCGTCACGGCGGTCTTCGGACTGCGGGGCATCGGCTCCCTCTTCTACCTCGCGTACGCGCTCGGCCACCACGGGTTCGAGGGGCAGGCACGTGACCTGTGGGCGCTCACCGCCGTCACGGTGTCCCTGTCCGTCCTCCTCCACGGCATCGGCGCGACACCGGCCATCGGCCACCTCGACCGGCTGCGCACCGTCCGCCCGCGCGACGCCCCCCCCTGACGGCGGGTGCCTCCGACGCGCGGTCCTCCCCTCGGAGGCACCTGTGAAGACCGGCCGCCGACCGGCGCCGGCCCTCTCGACGCGACGCGGAGCCGGATCCGTCTCCGGATCCGGCTCCGTCCCGGTGCGGTCCGGGTCAGTTCCGAGCCCCGCCACCGCCCGCACGAAGGGCGTCGGCGATCGCCGTGGTGAAGGCGTCGAGGTCTCCCGGATCGCGGGAGGTGATGAGGGTGTGCCCTCCGGAGGTGTCCACGACGACCTCCCGGTCCGTCCAGGTGGCGCCCGCGTTCTCCAGATCCGGCCGGAGCGAGGCGTACGAGGTGAGGTCGCGTCCCCGGGCGAGGCCGCTGTCCACGAGGAGCCACGGCCCGTGGCAGATCGCCGCGACGGGCTTGCCGGCCTCGGCGAAGGCGGCGAGGAGGCGGCGCGCGTCCGCGTCGGTCCGCAACTGGTCGGCGTTCACGGTGCCGCCGGGCACGACGACCGCGGCGTAGTCCTCTTCGGACGCCTTCGCGAGTGTCGTGTCCGGCGGGACGACGGCACCCGGGTCGCGGTCCGAGACGACGGTCTGGACCGGTTCGTCCTTCTGGGCGGCGACGGTGACGGCGGCTCCGGCCTTGCGGAGGCCGGCGGCCGGCCGGACCAGTTCGTCCTGCTCCGTGCCGAAGTTCGTCGTGAGGATCAGTACGTTCTTGCCTTCGAGTGACATGTTCTCTCCCTGCTGGTGTGCGGCTTCGTCCGGGGCGTCCGGGCGGTTCCCGATCGGCCGCCGTCCCGGGGCGGGCTCGTGCCCTCTCCCGAGGGCCTGGGGGCCACGGTGCGCGGGGCCGGGGCGGACACGGCGACGCTCCACGGAGGGCGGGATACCGGGTGACTCCAGCCGGACCGCCTGCCTCTCTCCCCTGCTGCCCGCTCCTCGCCGCCCCACGCACCGGCGAGCCCATAGGGCACATCGGACAGGTCGGACAGGTCCGACAGGCGCACGAGAGCGGTCAGGTGATCCGCCGCGTCGGAGGCGCCCCTCCCCTCCCCGGTCGTTCCGGCGGGTGCGTACGGAAGCAGTCGGCCTGGACCGGAGAACCGCTCCGGTGACGGTTGCGCCGACGAGGAGGGGGCAGGCGCCCGGGAGAAGCGCTCACCACGCGCGCGTAGACGGTGGCCGCCCGGGGGTCACCGTCCCAGGCCGGGCGCCGCACGCTCCCGGCCCCTCCGGATCGACCGACTCCTGCGCCGGATGCGAGCACCGTGACCCAGAACCGACCCCCCTCCCCCATGACCCTCCCTCCGCCGGCGGTGACGGCGCTCCCGCCGGAGCCGCGGGTCGACGGCGAGGCCCTCGTGGTGCGGGAGGCCGCGTCCGGCCGCGGGACGGTCGTCCTGACCCTGGTCGGCTCGTTCGGCGTCAGCACCGTGGCCTGTCTGCACGAGGCCCTCAGCGAAGCCCGGCTCGACCGGGCTCCCCATACGGTCCTCGACCTGGCCGGCGTCACCTTCGGCGACTCGGCCTTCCTCCACGAACTGCTCACCGCCCATTTCTCCCACCGGAACCTCCTCCTGCTCGGGCCCGTCCCCCGTCACCTCCACCACCTGTTCCTGCGCACGGGCACCCTCCGCCTGTTCTCCTTCGTCCCGGACCGCCGGCCGCTCCCCTGAGAGCGCGAGTCGCGCATCGCAGGGATTGCAGCCGACATCGTCGGGTACGCGCGGAAAGACACCGTATTGTTCCCGACTCGGGCAGGAGAGACACCGCCATGAGCATGGTGAAGCAGACGATCGACGTGGACGTCCCGGTGCGCAACGCGTACAACCAGTGGACGCAGTTCGAGGAGTTCCCGAGCTTCATGGAGGGCGTGGAGGACGTCACCCAGATCGACGATCGGCACTGCCACTGGCAGACGAAGATCGCGGGCGTCCGGCGTGAGTTCGACACGGAGATCGTCGACCAGCTGCCCGACGAGCGCATCTCGTGGCGCACGGTCGGCGGCGACGTGCAGCAGAAGGGCGTGGTCACCTTTCAGTGGCTCGACGAGAGCCACACCCGGGTGAGCCTCGCCATGGACGTGGAGCCGCACGGACTCGCCGAGAAGGCGGGCGACGCACTCGGCATCCTCGATCTGCGGGTCAAGGAGGACCTGAAGCGCTTCAAGGGCTTCATCGAGGAGCAGGGCCACGAGACCGGCGGCTGGCGCGGCCGCGTCAGCCCCTCGGACATCGGCGGAGGCCACACCGGCACGGCGACGCCGTCCGACGCGCCGGTGCGCGAGGCTCCCGGCCCGATGGGCGCGCCCGGTCCGACGAGCACGTCCCCGGATGCGCCGGGGGCCTGGCCCACGCCCGGCGACCACCGCGGTCCCGGCCCGGTCTGAGTCGGCCGGCTCCGGCGCCTCGCCTACGACGTCCGCCGCCCGCCCCCGTACCGTTCGGGGGCGGGCGGCCGTCTGCGTACACCGGAGCACCCGGCACTGGACAGGAATCACCCCGAAGAGCCGATATGCCCGTTTCGAATCCGCGATCGCGGCAAGCAGCCCAGCATGATGCAGATCGGGTACACGATGATGACCGAGCAGGCGGGCCCGCGTGAACTGGTCGACCACGTGGTGGCGGCGGAACGCGTCGGCTTCGACTTCTCCGTGATCTCCGACCACTCCTTCCCCTGGCTGGATTCGCAGGGACACGCCCCCTACGCCTGGAGCGTCCTCGGGGCCGCGGCGCAGGCCACCTCCCGCATCCCGCTGATGACGTACGTGACCTGTCCGACCTTCCGGTACCACCCGGCGGTCGTCGCGCAGAAGGCGGCGACGCTCCAGCTGTTGTCCGAGGGCCGGTTCCGGCTCGGTCTCGGCTCGGGCGAGAACCTCAACGAGCACATCGTCGGCAGGGGGTGGCCCTCGGCCCGGGTCAGGCTGGACATGCTGGACGAGGCCGTCGGCATCATCCGAGACCTGTTCTCGGGCGACCAGGTCACCCGGCACGGTCGCCACTTCCAGGTCGACGACGCCCGGCTCTGGGACGTCCCGGCGACACCTCCGCCCATCGGCATCGCCGTCTCGGGTCCCCGTTCCTCCGCGCTCGCCGGGCGCCACGCGGACCTGCTGATCGCCACCGAGCCGAAGTCGTCGCTGCTGGACGACTTCTCCGCCCAGGGGGGCGCGGGCAAGCCCCGCATCGGCCAGATGCCCGTCTGCTACGACCCCGACCGCGACGCGGCGATCGCCCGCGCCCACGAGCAGTTCCGGTGGGCGCTCGGCGGGTGGCGGCTCAATGCCGAGCTCCCCCTGCCCGGTGGCTTCGAGCAGGCCTCCGCGCACACCCGGGAGGAGGACGTGGCGAAGAGCATCCCGTGCGGCGACGACGTGGAGGCGGTCGTCGAGGCGGCCCGCGCCTACGCCGAGGCCGGCTTCACCGACCTCGCCCTGGTGCAGATCGGCGGTGCGCAGCAACTGCCCTTCCTCCGCTGGGCGGAGACGGAGCTGCTGCCGGCCCTCCGCGAGCTGTGACGGCGTCGGCCGTTCGTAGCCCGCACTCCCCCGATCGTGGCACCGCGCCCCGTCGGCCGCCCGTAGCCCGCACTCCCCCGGTCGTAGCACGACGGCCGCCGGGCCCGTACGCTCCCGACGTGTCGTCCTCCATCGAGACTCCCGAGCAGCCCGGCGCCGTCCGGGATCGTCCGCGCCGGCTCCTCGTCATGCGCCACGCCAAGAGCGCCTGGCCGGAGGGCGTCGCCGACCGGGACCGGCCCCTCGGCCCGCGCGGACTGCGCGACGCCCCGGCCGCGGGCCGGTTCCTCGCGGAAAGCGCCGGGCGGCCCGACCTCGTCCTGTGCTCCCCCGCCCGGCGCGCCCGCGGGACCTGGGAACTGGCCGCCGCCGCACTGGACGGTCCGGTGCCGACCCGTCTCGACCCGCGGGTGTACGGAGCGGACGCCGCGGAACTTCTCGACGTCCTCCACGGCGTGCCCGACGAGGTCGGCACCCTGCTCCTGGTCGGACACAATCCGGGCCTCGAGGAACTGGTGCCGCTGCTCGCCGCCGGGACGGAGAAGGCGGCCGACGGGGAAGTGACAGCCGCTGCGGACGGCACCGCCCGGGCCGCGGGGGTGGACGCGGCCCCGCCCGGGCCTGCCGGCCTCCTGGAGCGGGTCCGTACCAAGTTCCCCACCTCCGCGATCGCCGTGCTCACCTGGCACGGGACGTGGACCGGTCTCGGCGCGGGCGACGCCCGCCTGGCGGACCTGGCGGTTCCCCGCGGGGCACGCCGGGCGTCCTGAGCGGAGACCGGGCGCTCAGCCCGATGCCACGCGGTCCACGGATCGCCTCGCGGTGGACGCCAGGAGCAGGAGGTGGACCAGCGCCGCCGCGACGGCCACCCCCGCCGCAAGGACGAGGGTGCCGGTCAGGGACCGGGTCACGGCCGGGCCGGCCAGCGCCGCGCCCACGGCGAAGCCGGTGATCTTCAGGCTGGCGCCCGTGGTGAAGATCTGGCCGCGCAGGTGTTCCGGGGACTCGCGGTGACGGACCGTGAACAGCGCGGCCAGCTGCGGGCCCTCGCCGATCCCGAGCAGGAGGGCGGCCGCCACGAGCGGGACCGGTCGGCCCGAGGCCGCCAGGAGCAGCGCGGCCGCCTGCACCAGGGCGCCGACCCGGACGATCACGTCGGGGGCGGTCACGCGCGGGAAGCGGGCGAGGACCGCGGTCGCCGCCATGGCCGAGACGGCCGCGCAGGACAGCAGCAGCGCGCCGCGGCCGGCGCCGCCCAGGACCCGCTCGCCCAGCAGCGGGAGGCAGGCCGCCAGCATGCCCTGGGCGACGCAGGTGACGACCGAGGCGAGGGTGGCCCCGAGCAGCGGGCGCCGGTCCACGATGACCCGCAGTCCGGCGGCGAGGTCCTCGCGCACCGAGGCCCGCCGGACGTCCCGCGGCCCGGCGGGACGGGACGGGAGGAACCACGCCGCGGGCAGGGCCGTGGCGACGAGGGCGCCGGAAGCCACGACGGCCGTCGGCGCGCCCGCCGCCTCCGCGACGACGCCGGCGAGTGCCGGGCCGGCCAGGCTCGCCGCGCTGAACGTCATGGCGTCGAGGGCGTTCACCCGGGGCAGGCGGTCCCCGGGGACGACACCGGGCAGTTGGGCCGTCCACCCACCCGAGAGGGCCGGCCCCCACAGGCCCGTCAGGACCGCGATCAGCAGGGTGAGCGGGAAGGGCAGCCGGCCGAGTCCGAGGAGGGTCGCCCCCAGCCCCAGCGCGTACAGGAGCAGGGCCGCGGCCAGCAGACGTCCCGGCCGTCCCGCCCGGTCGAGGAGCGCCCCGAGCAGGGGGCCGCCCACCGCGGCGGAGACGGTGATCGCCGCCAGGAGCGACGCCGCGTCGCCGGACGAGCCGGTCAGGGCGAACCCCGTCAGCATCAGGGCGGGTCCGGACATCTCGTCGCCGGCGCGGGCCGCGACCGCGCCGGCCAGATAGCCGGGCAGCGAGTAACGCTTCATCATGAGCGTGACGTTACGCAGGTAACTGAAAACTCATCAAGATGCGTTACATTCACCCCATGTCCCCTCCCCGTGACGACTGGTCCACCCGGCACTCGGTGCAGGCCACCGCGCAGCGGACCGCCGCCCTGCTCAACGTCCTCGCCGACGAAGCCCCCGACCCGGCCGAAGTCGCCGCCGTCCTGCGGGCGTACGGCGAGAGCGACCCGCTGGAGCTCACCCCGCGCGACGTCGCCGGCATGCGCGCGGCGGCGTCGCTGCTGCGGCAGGTCTTCGCCGCCGAGCACGTCGACGAGGCCGCCGCGGCCCTCAACCGCCTCCTGCGGGAGCACACCGGCCCGCTCCGCCTGACCTCGCACGACGGTGACAGCCCCTGGCACCCCCATCTCGACCCCGACGACGAGGCTCCCTGGGAGGAGTGGTTCCTCGCCTCGTCGTGCATGGCGCTGACCGTCCTCGTCTGGGACCGCCAGCGGCCGCCCGGCAGGGTCTGCGCCTCGCCCGGCTGCCAGAACGTCTTCGTCGCCCAGGGCAGCGGTCCCGAGCGCCGATACTGCTCCCGCAGGTGCGCGACGCGCGAGCGCGTGGCGGCTCACCGCCGGAACCTCGCCGCCGCGCCCCCCGGCGGTCCCTCCTGACGGCGCCCGGCCGGTCCGGGCGCCGCGCGACCGCCGACGGTCCGCTCCCGGGCCGCGGGCGGGCCGGGCCCGGGCCGGCTCGGGTCGGGTCGGGTCGGGTCGGCCCGGGACGGCTCGGGACGGCTCGGGTCGTCACCACGTGCGGTCGAGCAACTGCGTGAACAGCGCGTCCAGCTCCCGCGCCGCCCGGCCGGCCGCGAGCGCCGCGTGTCCGGCCGGGAGTCCCGCCCGCCCCGCCGGCAGGGCCTCCCGCAGCGTCCGGCGCGCCGCGTCCAGGTGACGGCGCGCCTCCTCACGCGTACCGGCACGGCCGCCCGCCTCGTCCACGAGCGCGGCGGCCCGCTCGGCGGTCTCGCCGTCGATCGGCCCGACGGAGTCCAGCAGCACGCCGAGTTCGCGGGCGGCGGCGCCCCCGTCGGCGAGGGCGACGAGGACCGGATAGGTCTTCTTGCCCTGCCGGAGGTCCGCGTGGACGGGCTTGCCGGTCACCCGCGGATCGCCCCAGACGCCGAGGAGGTCGTCGACCGCCTGGAACGCGAGGCCGAGGTGGCGGCCGGCGCGTTCGAGCACGGCCACGGTCCGCTCGGGCGCGCCACCGAGGATCGCGCCCAGCGCCAGCGCACAGCCCAGCAGGGCTCCCGTCTTGTGCTCGGCCATCGACCAGTACTGCTCGGGCCGGACCGCTCCGGGGCCGCGCCAGGGGCGCTCTTCGAAGCGCAGGTCCTCCGCCTGGCCCGACACCAGGTCGTTCAGGGCCCGGCACAGATTCCGTACCGCCTCCCCCGTGCGGTGGCCCGGCGTCTCGGCCAGGACCGTGACGGCCTGGGCGAGGAGCGCGTCTCCGGCCAGGACGCCGGGGCCGGTCCCGTACGCCTTCCAGACCGCCGGGCGCTGCCGGCGCAGCGCGTCGGCGTCCATGATGTCGTCGTGGAGCAGGGAGAAGGTGTGGACGAGTTCGACGGCGACGGCTCCCGGGACGGCCACGGCGCCGTCCGCGCCGACGGCCTCCGCGCCGAGCACCGCGAGGGTCTGCCGCACCCCCTTGCCCTCGGACCCCGCGGGGTCCGGGGCTCCGTCCCGGTCGGCCCAGCCGAGCGCGTACGCCGCCATCTCGCCGGTCCAGGGGTGGAGGCGGCCGACGGCCTGGACGAGCGCGGGCCGGACCTGGTCGCTGCACCGTCCCAGAAGAGCGGTCGCCGGGATCCCGGGCGTCCGGACGGGGCCCGCCGGGGTCGGGGCTCCGAACGGGGTGCGAGCCACCGGGACAGGCGTCGGGAGGGCCCTCACCGCAGCCCCTCCACGTCGGCCTTCCGCAGGGCCGCCTCGCCGACGTCCGCCAGTACCGTTCCGGGCTCCCCCGCCGTCTCGGGGAGGGGCCCGAGGCCGAGTTCGGCGGCGGCCTTGTCGACCATGTTCCGGGCGTGCCGCAGTCCGATGCGGTCCAGCGTGGTGCGGAGTGCCGCCAGCTCGGCGGAGGTGTGCGCGGCGTCGCGGCCGAGCCGGGCGTCGGCCTTGACCAGTCCCAGTCGCGAAAGGGCCGCTCCGCGTGGCTCCTCCATCGCACGGAACTCCTCCAGGGCCCGGGCGTAGAGTTCGCGGGCCTCCGCGTAACGCCCCGCCCGGTACAGCACGTTGCCCCGCATCTTGTGGTTGTAGGCGAGGGCTCCGGCGAGGCGTACCTCCCGGCAGGCCTCCTCGGCCCGCGTCAGCAGGGACAGGGCCCGCTCCACGTCCCCGTCGCGCACGGACACCACGTCGGCGATGCCCCGCAGCGCCCAGGCCCAGCCGCGGCGGTCCTCGGCGCGCGCCGCCGTGTCGGCGGCCTCCTCGAAGAGGGCCAGGGCCCGGTCGTAGGAACCGGTGTTGCGGTGCATCTGGGCGATGCCCTCCAGGGCCCAGACGGTGTGCCGGGCCTCGCCCCGGCGGCGGGCCTCGGCGAGCAGCTGCTCGTGCAGCCGTCCGACCGCCTCGTAGTCGCCCTGGATGCGGCCGGTCTCGGCGAGTCCCGCCAGCGAGTAGCCCCGCACGACGACGTCCCCGCCCCGCTCGCCGGCCTCGGCCGCGAGACCGAGCAGCCGGTAGGCCAGCCTGAGCGCGCCGCGCTGGCGGGCCAGCGTTCCGCCGCTCCACAAGGCCCACGCCATGGCTCCCTCGTGGCCCGCGGAGCGCGCCGCCCGGAAGCTCGCCTTCCACGCCCGGTCGGCGTCCTCGACGCGGCCGAGCCTGCGGCACGCCTCGGCCACCGCCAGTCCGCAACGGGCCGCCTCCCGGGCGTCCCCGGCCTCCTCCGCCGCGCGGAGCTCCCGGACGCCGCGGTCGAGCACCTCCGGCAGAGAGGCGTTGACCGAGAGCGACCCCAGCGCCCCTTGGTATTCCGGCGCCGACGCCCTCGCCGGATGCTCCGTCACCTGACCTGCCATCAGAACCTCCTCGGGTCGACTCGACGATCAAGCCGACGCGAGGATCAAGACGGAGTCGGGGCGCCCGGGTTCCGCTTCGGTCGCGATCTCCGTCTCCGTGGGGGCGGCCGGGTCCTCCTCAAGTACGACGCGGGGCACGGGAGTCCCCAGCGAGATGTACGCGGGTGCGGTGCGCGAGGGAGCTCCCGGGAGACGGGCGGCGGGCGGCCGGGCGCGCGGGGCGCCGCGGCCGCCGCGGGCCGTCAGCCGGCCGGGCACTCCTTCCACGCCAGGTGGTAGACGGTGCTGATGTCACCGTCCGTGGAGTCCATCGTCATGTAGCTGGTGGAGCCCGGGGCCGACGTGCCCGCGGTCACCCGGAGTTCGGTGTTGATGTTGAAGTTGCGCTGCACGCCGCAGGGCGCCCAGACCAGTTGCGCCCAGTCGGTGTCGTCGGTCGACTGCCAGTTGTCCTCGTAGGGGCCCCGGAAGGTGTGGGTGCGGGAGGCGGTGCTCGGCGAGCCCTGGAAGTAGTACGAGGCCTTCTCCGTGCTGCTCGCCCCGCGCTGGAGCGAGGCGTATCCCCGGTAGTCGGCGCTGGCGATGGCGTACGTGAATCCCTGCGGGACGTGGACCAGCAGGTTCAGCTGGCAGTTCCGGCGGGCCGCGGTCGGGGAGGAGCCGCCGCCCACCTGCGCGAGGTACTCGCTGTAGGTGACGGTGAAGGCGGTGTTGTCCTCGGAGACGGCGATCGCGGCGGTGCCCAGCGGGCAGCCGGAGCCGTTGACCGTGGCGATGTCGATGACGATCCTGTCCGGCGGCGGGTCGACGATCGACGAGGGGCCGGCCTCGGCGGGCAGGGCCGAGGCGAAGAGGGCGACGGCCGCCCCGGTCACGAGCAGGGGAAATCTCATGCTTCTCCCATCCGGTGCTTCGTTGCCCGGCGGGCGGGGACGCACAGCTGCGTCCGTGCCACGGGCCGGGCTGCGGCGCGCCGGGCCCCGGCGGCGGTCCTCGGGGGAGCACCACGGCGGGACCTGGCGCGAGAGATCGGAAGGGCCGGGATACGCAGCGGGGTAGTCCAACGGACAACGGTTGAACTATCATGCGTATGAGCTCTGTCCGGCCACCCCGCCGGTCCGAGCGGGGATGGTCGAATGCTAGGGGCCGGCGCGCTCCGGGACAGGATGGAGCCCGGCCATAAACCGCCGCGCGGATCGCACATCTTTGGCGCGGAAGGCCACTTGGCAGCGGTCGAAGGCCGCCCGACTCTGCCGGGTCCTGCGACGGGGTCGGCTCTCACAGGCGTCGCAGGCGACGAAGTCCGGCCCGAGGGATGGGAAAGCGGTTGGAAAGATTCGAGACGGAAAGTCTGGCACTCATGCCTGGCCAGAAGGTGCAGGCCAGCGTCATGAGCCATCACCCGTGGGGGGTGCTCGTCGAGATCGTCGGGTACGAGAACGCCGGCCTGTCGGCCTCGATCGACATGATCCAGCAGTTCTCCGGTACCACGAGCAGCTACGACGAACTGCTCGCGCTCTTTCCACCCGTGGGTTCACGGATCGACGCGGTGGTCGAGCAGATCCACCGGTGGCATCCGCCGGTGTCGGTGCGGCTCACCATCCGACCTGCCGATCTGGAGTCGCTGGTCTGGGGCTGCGACTTCTGTGGTGAAGCGATCACCTTGGGCCCGGGTGGAGACGCCCTCGTCCTGGACTCGCGCAGCAGCGACGGTCCGGGAAGCCACACGCTCATCTCCCACCGGCACTGCCTGGCCGAGCGCATCCACCCGGAGAACCGGGGAGAGCGGGCACGAGCGTTGAAGATCGGGAAGACGTGCTGACGTCGCCAGGCCCCCGCCCGCAGGGCATGGCCGAAGCTGCCGGCCCAGAGGCTGAGGGCGTCTGGGATCGATGCCTTCGCTGCTCGACCGTCAGGTCTCCGTCCTGGCTGTTCAGGTAGTCCAACGGGGTCCGGGGTGTGGTGCCTGGCGGCGTGCGGTGCGGGGGCGGTGGGCCCGCACGTCCACAGGGCCTCCATCGCGTCGTTCACACGCCTCGCGGCCGAACCCCTCCGGAGGCGGGGTCCTGCCGGCTTCCCGTACGCCGTGCCCGCGAGGTCAGTTCGGCTGTTGTTCCGGCGCGCTCGTGAGGTGCGGGAAGCGGAACTCCGTGCGCCGGTGGGCCGTCCCGCCGGGGCGGAGCACCGCGCTGGGGTACTCGGGGTGGTTGGGCGCGTCGGGGAAGTGCTGCGTCTCCAGGCAGACCGCGCCGTGCCGCTCGTGGCTGCGCCCGGTGCCGTCGGAGAGGGAGCCGTCCAGGTGGTTGGCGGTGTAGACCTGCACGCCCGGCGCCGTCGTCCACACCTCCATCACGCGCGTGCCCGCCGGCGCCGCCAGCCGGGCGGCGTACCGGAGGGGTCCCGGCTCGCGGCCCGGCAGTGCCCAGCAGTGGTCGAAGCCGCCGGCCCGGGCGACCTGCTCGTCGGTCGACCGGACGCACTCCC
This sequence comes from Streptomyces sp. NPDC014891, assembly GCF_043081085.1. NCBI lineage: Bacteria > Bacillati > Actinomycetota > Actinomycetes > Kitasatosporales > Streptomycetaceae > Streptomyces > Streptomyces sp. NPDC014891. The sequence goes on from NZ_JBIBWF010000001.1 coordinate 243,684, forward strand.
CCAGGAGCCGGGGGGACCGGAGGTCGAACGGGGTGTCCGCCACGGCGTGGAGAGGGCCGAGGGGAATGCCGCCTTCGTCGACGGGCAGGTAGGCCTCCGAGGCGACCTGGAGGGTGTGGCCGAGGACGTCTCCGGCTCCCGCCAGGTTGAAGTAGGCGTGGTTGGTGAGGCTCACGACGGTGGGGCGGTCGGTGGTGGCCGTGCAGTCGACGGCGAGCGTGCCGGCCGCGTCGAGGGAGTACGTGACGGTGGCGTCGAGGGCCCCGGGGAACCCCATGTCGCCGTCGGGGCTGTGCAGGGACAGGCGGAGGCCGGCCGTCTCGCCGTCCGTCACGGGGTGCGCCTCCCACACCTTGCCGTCGAAGCCCCGGGGGCCGCCGTGCAGGGCGTGGCCGCGGTCGTTGGGCGGCACCTGGTGCGTCGTGCCGTCGAGGGTGAAGCGACCGTGGGCGATGCGGTTGGCGTACCGGCCGACGAGCGCACCGAGGTACGGGCCCTTCTCGGCGTACTGGTCCACGGAGGTGAGCGACAGCACCACGTTCTCCGTGCCGCCCCCGGGGCCGGGGACGCCGAGGGCGTGCAGGACGCCCCCGTACGTGAGGACCTCGGCGTACACGCCGGAGGGGGACTCCAGCCGCCAGAGGCCGACGTCCTCTCCGCTCGGGGCGGTGCCGAACGGCCGGTGGCGGACGGTGGGTCGGAGCATGGCGAGTCCTCGGGGCAAGGGGGTGGGGCGGTGGGTCGCGACGGGGTGGCGGGGCTCCGCGCGGGGGCGGGGGGCGGTCGGGTGTGCCGTGCGGGCCTCCGCGGGCACGGGGCCGCGGCGGCGTCAGGCGGGTGGGGCGGGCCGGTCGGCGTCGGCCGGGCCGGAGTCGGTGGGGGTGGGGTCGGCAGGGCCGGCGGCGGTGTGACCGGGGGCGGGAGCGCCCCCGGTGGACTCCCGGACGACGAGTTCGTACCCGGGGCTGATCCTGCGCGGCTCGGACGCCGGACGGCCGCTGAGGCGCTCGACCAGGCGGTCCACGGCCAGCCGGGCGATGGCGTGCTTGTCCGGGGCGACGGTGGTGAGGCTGATCGCGCCGAAGCGGCCCTCCTCGATGTCGTCGAAGCCGACCACGGCGATGTCCTCCGGGACGCGGAGACCGCGTTCGGTGAGCGTCCGCAGGGCTCCGAGGGCGATGAGGTCGTTGTACGCGAAGACCGCGTCGGGCCGCTCCCCCCGGTCCAGGAGCTCCGCCATGGCGGTGGCACCGTCGGACCGGCCGTATCCGTCCGTGGCGACCACGAGCGTCTCAGCCGGATCCAGGCCCGAGGCGACGAGCTCCTCCCGCCAGCCGCGCAGCCGCAGGTGCGCCGGCTGCCGCTCGCGGCCGGTCCGGGAACCGAGGAACGCGATGCGGCGGCGGCCCAGGCCCACGAGGTGGCGGACCGCCTCGCGCGCCGCCGCCACGTTGTCGATGGCGATCTGGTCGTACGGAGCCTCGTACTCCCGCTCGCCGAGCAGCACCAGCGGCGAGGTCTCCTGGCGGGCGACCAGGTCCGCGGTCTCCAGGTGGATCGGGCTCAGGATCAGGCCGTCGATGACGTGCGAGCGGAACTCCTGGCAGACCAGCAGCTCCCGCTCGCGCAGCCCCGCAGTGTGGTCGACCAGGACGGTGTAGTCGTGCTGGGCCGCGGCGTCGATGATGGCGCCCGCCAGCTCGGCGAAGTACGGGTTGCCCAGCTCGGGCACGGCGAAGGCGATGATGCCGGTGCGTCCCTTGCGCAGGTGCCGGGCGGTGAGGTTCGGCCGGTACCCGAGCTCGTCGATGGCCTGCTGCACCTTGGCGCGCATCTGCGGCGTGACGTGGGGATAGTTGTTCACGACGTTGGACACGGTCTTGATCGACACGCCCGCCCGCTGCGCGACGTCCTTGAGGCTGACGCCCACGGCACTCCTCTGCTTCGGCTCCGGATCCGCTCGGGATCCGCTCACTGGATCTGCTCTGGGTCTGGCGGGAGGGGCCCGGGACGCCCGGGGCGGAGGTGCGCTCCCGCCCCGGGGACGTGCCCGGACCGTGCCCGGACCGCCGGCGGACCGGGCGGGGCCGAGCAGGATCCGTCCCTCGTCAGACGGTACTTCGGCTCCGCGACAGGTAGCGCTGGGCGACGACGACGAGGATGAGGAATCCACCGCTGACCACCGACTGGTACGAGGAGTTGAGCGTGCCGATCTGGTTGATCAGGTTCTGGATCACCGCCAGCAGCAGGACGCCCCACAGGGTCCCGCTCACCGAGCCGGCGCCGCCCACCAGCAGCGTCCCGCCGATGACGACGGCGGCGATCGCGTCGAGCTCCATGCCCGCGCCGATGATCGTGACGCCGGAGGAGAGCCGGGCCGCGTTGATCGCTCCCGCCAGACCCGCGAGCAGGCCGCTCAGCAGGTACACCGTCACCTTGGCACGGGCCACGGGCAGGCCCATGAGGGTGGCGGCGTCGCTGCTGCCGCCGACGGCGAACAGCGTCTGGCCGAACGAGGTGCGCTGGAGCACGAGCCCGCCGATGCCGAACAGGGCGAGGGCGACCAGGATCGGGTAGCCGAAGCCCGCCACGCTCCCCTGCCCGAGCTCGGCGAACGCCGAGTCCTTGGGGACCAGGTACGTGGTGGCGCCCTCGTCGGTGAGGGCGAGCAGCAGTCCTCGGGCCCCGAGGAGCGAGGCGAGCGTGACGATGAAGGGTGCCATGCCGGCCCGGGCGATCAGCAGGCCGTTGACCAGTCCGATCGCCCCGCAGACCGCGAGCGGGACGAGCAGGGCGGGCAGGATGCCCCACTGCGAGGCCCAGGCGGCGAGCACGCCGCCCAGCGCGAACACCGAGCCGACGGACAGGTCGATGCCGCCGGTGATGATCACCAGGGTCATGCCCAGCGCGACGACGGCCAGGAACGAGGCCTGCACCGTCACGCCCCGCGCGTTGTCCAGCGTGGCGAAGGTGGGATAGACGAAGGAGGCGATCACGACGACGAGCAGCAGCACGGCGAGGACGCCCTGGCGCTGCACGAGCGCGGCGAGCCGTTCCCGGCCGGAGACGTCGGCCCGCCCGCGGTCGGCGGCGGCGCCGCTCCCGTGGGGCGCCGAGGGTGCGGTGCCCGGAGCGGCGAGCGAGGAGGTGGGGTTCATCGGGATCGGCGCTCCCGTGCGACGTAGACGGCGGCGATGATGATGACCGCCTGGGCGATCTGGGCGGTGGAGTCGGGCAGGTCGTGCTTGACGAGCGTGGCGCGCAGCAGCTGCATCAGCAGCGCGCCCGCGACGGTGCCGAGCACCCGGATGGACCCGCCGCTGAGCGGGGTTCCGCCGACGACCACGGCCGTGATCGCGGACAGCTCCATGAGGGTGCCGAGGGACGAGGGGTCGCTCGCGGTGAGGCGCGCGGTGGCCAGGACGCCCGCGAGGGCGGCGAGGACGCCGCACAGGACGTACACCCCGGTCAGCACGCGCTTGACGGGGAGTCCGGAGAGGGCGGCCGCCGACCGGTTGCCGCCGATCGCGACGACCTGGCGCCCGAAGGTGGTCCGGTGGACGAGGAAGGCGACCGCGAGCGCCAGGGCGACGGCGATCAGGACGACCAGCGGGATGCCGAGAACGCTTCCGGTGCCCAGCGACAGCAGGTCCGGGTTGACGATCTGCTTGAGCCGACCGTCCGCCATCACGAGCGCGAGGCCGCGTCCGCCGACGAACAGTGCCAGGGTGGCGACGATCGGCTGCAGGCCGACGACGGACACGAGGGCGCCGTTCACCGCTCCGACGACGGCGCCGGCGAGCAGCGCGATCAGCAGGGCGGGGACGAGGCCGTAGCCCAGGTACAGCGGCAGCAGGGCCGCCGCGAGGGCCATGGCCGACCCCACGGAGAGGTCGACCCCCTCGGTGCCGATCACCAGCGCCATGCCCAGCGCCACGATGACGATCGGGGCGACCTGGATGAGCTGGGTGCGGAGGTTGTCGGCGGTGAGGAAGTGCTCGGTGAAGAGCGCGTTGAACAGCAGGAGCGCTGCCACCGCCGCGTACACGCCGTACTCCTGGAACCAGGCCGGGGCGCTGCGCCGCGCGGCGGCGCCGGCCGGCGGCGCGGCGGTTACCTGGGTGGTCATCGGAGGTCCTCCTCGGCGTCCTCGGGCGTGGCGCCGCCGGACGTGGTGACGGCCGGCTGGGGGGCGAGGGCCTTGGTGACGGCCGTCTCGGCGACGGCCGGCGCGGCGGGGGGTGCGGGGGCGGGGGGTGCGGGGGCGGCTGTCTCGGCGGCAGGGGGTTCGGGGGGTGGTGCGTGGTCCGCGAGTACGGCGAGCAGCTCGCTCTCCGACACCTGGTCCCCGGTCAGTTCACCCGCCGTCGCCCCGTTCCTGAGGACGACGATCCGGTCCGCGCCCTCGACCAGTTCCTCGATGTCGGACGAGATCAGGAGGACGGCGAGCCCCTCCTGGGCGAGTTCGTCGATGAGGGCCTGGACCTCCGCCTTGGCCCCGACGTCGATTCCGCGGGTGGGTTCGTCGAGCAGCAGCACCTTCGGTTCGAGGCAGAGCCAACGCGCCAGGAGCACCTTCTGCTGGTTCCCGCCGGACAGTTCGCCGACCTTCTGCTCCGGGCTGGAGGCCTTGATCCGCAGTCGCCGCATGAAGACGTCGACGACGCGGTCCTGCTGCGCGCGCGAGACGATGCCCGCCCGCGAGAGCCGGGGCAGCGCCGCGAGCACGATGTTCTCGCGCACCGACAGGCCCGGCACGATGCCCTCGGCCTTGCGGTCCTCGGGCAGCAGGCTGATCCCGGCACGGATGGCGCTCGCGGAGGAGAACCGTTCCAGCGGCGCGCCGCCGACCGCGATCCGCCCCGAGTCCAGCGGCAGGGCGCCGGCGAGCGCCTTCGCCGTCTCGCTCCGGCCGGAGCCCAGCAGACCGCCGAGCCCCAGCACCTCCCCCGGGTGGAGCTCCAGCGAGACGTCGTCGAGCTGGTGCCTCCTGACCATGCCGGTGGCCGTGAGGACGGGCTTGCGGGCGATGTCGTGCCCCTCGCCGGCGAAGCTCGTCGTGCCGTGCCTGCGCACCTCGGAGAGCTCCCGGCCCAGCATCATGGAGACCAGCTGCATCCGGTCGAGCGCCGCCAGATCGCCGGTGTGGATGTGCCTGCCGTCGCGGAGCACCGTCACCCGGTCGCAGATCCGGTAGAGCTCGTCCATCCGGTGACTGACGTACACGACGGCGATGTTCTGCCGGCGCAGGTCGCCGATCACCCGGAACAGCGTCTCGACCTCGCGCGGCTCCAGGGACGAGGTGGGCTCGTCCATGACGACGACGTTGGCCCGGACCGACACCGCGCGGGCGAGCGCCACCATCTGCTGCGCGCCGATGCCCAGGGTGTGCAGCGGACGGCGCGGGTCGACGTCGACGCCGAACCCGTCGAGGAGGGCCGAGGCCTCGGCGTGCATCCGCGAGAAGTCGATCAGCCGGAGGCGGGTTCGGGGCTCGCGGCCGAGGAAGATGTTGCGGGCGACGCTCATCAGCGGAACCAGGTTCACCTCCTGGTAGATCGTGGAGATGCCGGCCTGCTGCGCCTCGAAGGGGCGCGAGAAGTGGACGGGACGGTCCGCGAGCAGCAGCTCGCCGCTGTCCGGTCGGTGGACGCCCGTGAGCACCTTGATGAGGGTGGACTTGCCCGCGCCGTTCTCACCGACGAGCGCATGGGTCTCGCCGGCGCGGAGCGTGAACGACACGTCGTCGAGGGCCACGACGCCGGGGAATCGCTTCCCGACGCCGCGCGCTTCCAGCACCGTCGGCGCGAGCGACGGCGCGGTGCCGGTCACTGCGGACGGGGCCGCTTCGGGGGGTGCCATGAGCGTGGCCTTCCGGAGTGGTTCGTGTGGGTGAGGGTGGGGGTGTGGATGGGGGTGTGGTGGGGTGCCGGCGGGGGGCGGGGGCGGGCCCTTCGTGACCGCACCGCACAGGGGAGAGAACGGGGTCGCGCCTGCCGGCCGGGGCCGGGTCCCGCCCGGTCCAGGAGCCGCCCGCCCGGCCTGACGCCGGGCGGGAGTCTCGTACGGGGCGGGACCGGCCCCGGAGGCTGCGCCGGGCGGCGGGCGCCGGAGGCGTGGAGACGCATACGCCGCGCCCCGGGCACCACGGGCGGGGAGGTCCCGCGGCGACCCGGGCCGGCTGCCCCGGCCCTGGTGACCCGGGCCGGCCCGGCCGTGGTGACCCGAGCCGACTCGGCGGTGGTGACCCGGGCCGCCCGCCCGTCCCGCCTCCGGTCACCGTTCCAGGAGGCCGGGTGACCACGCGGCCCGGTGACCGGGGTGCCGGGTGAGCGAGAGATCCGGGGGCCGGAAGGGCCTGGTCACCGCGGGGACTGCCGGGGCAGGGGACGCGGCGTCAGTACGCCCCGCCGAGCGACGCCTTGGCGTTGGACGGGTCGTAGGAGCGGTCCGAGATGATGACGTCCTCGGGAATGCCCTCACCGGCGTAGAACTTCTGGGCGGTGGCGAAGGCCAGCGGGCCGAAGCGCGGGTTGGACTCGATGACGGCGTTGAGCTCGCCGTTGGCGAGGGCCTGGACGGCGTTGCGCGTGCCGTCGATGGAGACGACCTTGACGTCCTTGCCCGGTGCCTTGCCGGCGGCCTTGAGCGCCGTCACGGCCCCCAGGGCCATCTCGTCGTTCTCCGCGTAGACGGCGGTGATGTCGGGCTTCGACTGGATGAGCTGCTCCATGACCTGCTGGCCCTTGTCACGGGCGAACTCACCGGTCTGCTGGGCGACGATCTCGATGCCGGGCGCCTCGGCCCCGATCTGGTCGACGAATCCCTTGGTCCGGTCGGTCGTCACGCTGTTGCCGGAGGAGCCGAGGAGGATCGCGACCTTGCCCTTGCCGCCCGTCGCCTTGATCATCGCGTCGGCGGCACGCTTGCCCTGCTCGACGAAGTCCGAGCCGAGGAAGGCCAGGTAGTCCTTGCAGGCCGTCGCGTTCACCTTGCGGTCGATCGTGAGGACCGGCACCTTCTTGGCGGCCGCCGCCTGCAGGGCCGGCTCCAGGCCGTCGGAGTTGAGCGGGGCGACGATCAGGAACTGCGCCCCCTGGGCCAGCATGTCCTGGATGTCACTGATCTGCTTGGAGAGCTGCGACTGCGCGTTGGTGGTGAGCAGCTTCTTCACTCCGAGCTTCGCGGCCTCGTCCTTGATCGACTGGGTCTCGGCGATGCGGAACGGGTTGGCCTCCTTCTCCGACTGGGAGAAGCCGACGACCGCGTTCTTGAGGTCCAGCTTGGGGGCGCCGTAGGCGGTCAGCGAGCAGCCGGATCCGGTGGCCGCGGACGCCGTGGGGGTCTGGACGACCTGCGCGCCCTGGCTGCTGTCTCCGCCGGCCTGGTCGGAGGTCTCGGACTTGGCGCAGCCGCTGAGCGCCAGCGTGGTGGTGGCGGCCACGAGACAGGCGAGGGAGAGCACGCGAGTTCTCTTGGGAAGGGGCATGTCAAGACACTCCTTGGCGGGGGACAGCACCGCCGAGTGGCGTGCGGTCGCGCGGGGATGGGAAACGTTGTCGTCCTGCCCGGGGAAGGACGTGCCTGCCCGGCCGTGACGAGCCCGAACTGCGGAAACGCGGCCTCGATACCCTCGGATGACCGGGCGGCGTCGGCGGCTTTACAACGTTATAACCGCGCCGTGGAGCGCTCGGCAAGGGTTCGGCACGACGTTTCCTGAACGCGCTCTCACGCCCCGGTCCCGCCGCCGGACGGTGGGCCCCGGGCCCGCCCGACGGAAGGGTGCGAGGGGTCTGGACAGGCGCCGGACGGCGTGCTGTCATTCCGCTGCACGCCGATTTCCAACGTTGGAATGACGGTCGGCCATCGCCGTCGGCCGTCCCGTGCCCGCACGGTGTCGTGCTCGGACACCGTCGGTTCCCCGCCACCGCGGACACCCCCGCGGTGGCACCGCACGACCGCCGGACGACCACGGTCCGGCGCGCCGCACCACCCCGCACGCCCCCGTACGGGCCGCACCGGCGCCGCACGAGAACTCCGCACGAGAACTCAGCACGCCGCGCACGACCCCGTACGGGAACTCCGTACAGCACCATCCGACACCCCCGTCCGGCCACCGCACACCACGTCCGCCGCCCGGCACGACTCCCCCGGCCCGCGCACGGCCTCCGCACGGCCTCCGCACGCCCGTCGTACGCCGACCGCGCGGGCGCCTCGGCCCGGGACGGGGCCCCGCCGGCCCGACCGCCCGCCGACACCGACCCGCCCCCTCTTCCCCTCCCCGCCCGCCTCGCGACCCCGCGGCACGGCACGGCGGTTAAGCCGCCATGCCCCCGTCCGGTACGGCTCCGATTCCCCTCCGCCACGAGGAAAGACCGAATGACACCACGACACTCCCGCACCAGACTGTGGGCCCTGCTGACAGCGGCGGCCCTGGTGCTGCCCGGCAGCGCCCTGCTCCCCGCCGCCGCGGCGGCCGAACAGCCCCGCGGCACGAGCGCCTCCCCCGCCGAGAACGCCGCCATCGAGGTGCACGGCCTGAAGGGCGAGTACTACAGCATGTCCGCGCCGGGCGCCCGGGACTTCGCCACGCTCGGCGGCACGTCCCTGGACCCGCAGGTCGACTTCTCCGGCCTGACCGGCACCTTCCAGAACCTCACCGGCCGCTCGGAGCACACCACGGCCCGCTGGACGGGCCGGATCGAGGCGCCCGCCACCGGCGACTACACCTTCTACGGCATCGGCGACAACGGCTTCCGGCTCTTCATCGACGGCGAGCCGGTCATCGACCACTGGGTCCCCGACTGGGACAAGGAGCAGACGAGCGCCGCGATCCGGCTCGCCGCCGGCGAGAAGCACGACTTCCGCCTGGAGATGTTCCAGGACACCGGCGGCGCCAACATGTTCCTGCGCTGGTCGACACCGACGACGGCCAAGGAGCTCGTACCGGAGTCGGCCTTCACCCCGCCCGCCGACTTCGAGGTCTATCCGGTCGACCTGACCGTGGACGGGAGCGGGCGCCGGCTGCGTGCCCGGTTCGAGGGCAGGGTCTCCGGCCTCGCCGCCGTGAAGGAGCACCTCACGGTCGAGGCCGACACCACTCCCATGCCGATCCGCTCGGTCGCGGTCGCCCCGGGCGACCGGAACTCCGTCCTCGTGACGCTCTCCGAGCCGATCCAGAAGGGCCAGCGGGTCAGGGTCGACTACGACGGGAAGGGCGGCCTGAGGAACGGCGGGGAGACCGTCCCGCAGATCGTCCGCTCCGCGAAGAACTCCTCCACCCACCGGCTCACCACCGAGTGGGGCGACCGGCTGGACGAGAGGAATCCGCTCCCCGAGTACCCGCGCCCCCAGCAGGTGCGCGGCAGGTGGAAGAACCTCAACGGCCCCTGGCAGTTCGCCGGCGCCGACGCGGGCGAACAGCCGGTCTTCGGCAAGGACCTGGACGAGAAGATCGTCGTGCCGTTCCCGGTCGAATCGCAGCTCTCCGGCGTCGAACGGCACGAGGACCACATGTTCTACCGCCGCCTCGTCGAGGTGCCGAAGGACTGGAAGGTCGGCACGGGCGGCACCCGGAACCGGCTCAAGCTCAACTTCGGCGCCGTCGACTACCAGGCCCGGGTGTGGGTCAACGGCAAGCAGGTCGCCGAGCACACCGGCGGCTACAACGGCTTCAGCGCCGACGTCACCGACGCGATCAAGGGCACCGGCCCCCAGGAGGTCGTCGTCGCGGTCACCGACACCGGCGGCCGGAACCAGCCCACCGGGAAGCAGTCCACCAACCCGGGCGGCATCTTCTACACCCAGTCGTCGGGCATCTGGCAGACCGTCTGGATGGAACCGGTCGCCCCGGTCTCCATCGACGACGTCGTCACCACCCCCGACATCGACACCGGCAGCCTGGCGGTCACCGTCGCGTCCGACGACGCCACGTCCGGCGCGCGCGTCGAGGCCGTCGCCAGGGACGCCCGCGGCAAGGTCGTCGGCCGGGTCAGCGGCCCGGCCAACACGGAGCTCCGGCTGCCGGTGGCCGGTCAGCGGCTCTGGAGCCCGGACGACCCGTACCTCTACGACCTCGACGTGAAGCTGGTCCAGGGTCGGTCCAGCGACACCGTCGAGAGCTACTTCGGCATGCGGAAGATCTCCGTGGAGAAGGTCGGCGGCTTCCAGAAACTGGTGCTGAACGGCAAGCCGATCTACTCCCTCGCCACCCTCGACCAGGGGTTCTGGCCCGACGGCCTCTACACCCAGCCGAGCGACAAGGCCCTCGCCTTCGACCTGGAGGCGCACAAGAAGCTCGGCTTCAACGCCGTACGCAAGCACATCAAGGTGGAGTCGCCGCGCTGGTTCTACCACGCGGACCGGCTCGGCCTGCTGGTCTGGCAGGACTTCGTCTCGGGCGACCTCACCGACGAGACGGGCCACCGGGCCTTCGTCGACCAGGGCCGCGAGATGATGCGCCAGCACCACAGCTCCCCCTCCGTCATCGGCTGGATCGTCTTCAACGAGGGCTGGGGCGAGTGGGACCGCGAGGAGTCCGGGCGGATCGCCGAGGCCGTGAAGGCTGCCGACCCGTCCCGCGTCGTCAACGCCCACAGCGGGGTCAACTGCTGCAACTCGAAGGGTGATTCGGGCAAGGGCGACATCATCGACCACCACGACTACAACAACACCGACCCGGCCTTCCCCGACGCCCGGCGGGCCGCCATGGACGGCGAGCACGGCGGGTTCACCCTGCGCGCCCCCGGGCACATGTGGCCCGGCGCGCCGACCGTGATCTACAGCGGCGTCGCCGACAAGGAGGCGCTCACCCGCAAGTACGTCGAGAACACGGAGAAGTACTACCTCGAAGCCGCCGGCGCCGAGCTCTCCGGCTCGATCTACACGCAGATCTCCGACCTGGAGAACGAGCTGAACGGCCTGTACACGTACGACCGCAGGGAGATCAAGGTCGATCCGGGGCGGGTCCGCGAGATCAACCGGAAGGTCATCGCGGCCGGCGCGGCGGCGGGCGACCGCGACCGGCTGACGGGCGGCGGGTCGTGGTCCCTCGACGAGGGCACCGGGACGACGGCGCGGGACGCGGGCCCGAACGCCGCGGACCTGAAGCTGTCCGAGGGCACGGCCTGGGCGCCGGGGGTCCGCGGCAGCGCGCTGAGGTTCGACGGCCAGGGCCGGTACGCCGAGACCGCGGGTCCCGTGATCGACACCACCGCCGACTACTCGGTGTCGGCCTGGGCGACGCTGGACTCCCTGCCGGGCAATTACGCGACCGCGGTCAGCCAGGACGGCCGGCGCCAGGAGAACCCCTTCTACCTGCAGTACGGCCAGGGCGCCTTCGCCTTCAGCACGCCCGGCGGGATCCGCGCCCGCTACGCGACCACGCCGGAGACAGGCCGCTGGTACCACCTGGTCGGGGTCCGCGACACCGCGAGGAACGAGATCAGGCTGTACGTCGACGGCGCCCTCGTGGCGACGGCGACCCCCGGCCCCGCCGAGGTCGGCACCGGTCCGCTGTCCGTGGGCCGCGCGAAGTGGGGCGGCGGGAACGTCGACTTCTGGAAGGGCTCGGTGGACGAGGTCCGCGCCTTCGACAAGGCGCTCACCTCCGAGGAGGTGGCCGCCCTCCACTCGCAGCAGAAGCCGTGACCCGCGGGGCGGCGCCGGTCCCGCGCCACCAGTGAGCTGCTCCGCCCGTACGTCCTCGGCCCCTCGGGCCGGGCGTACGGGCGGAGCCGTCTGCGTGCCGGGGGACGTCCGCTCCGTACTTACCGGCCGGTAGGGTACGGGGGTCACCGTCGGCCGCAGCCTCGCCCCCGAAGGAATCCGATGTCACGGTCCACCCGCTCCGCCCTCCTGCTCGCCGGCCTGCTCGCCACGGCGGGGGTCGCCCACTTCGCCCGCCCGAAGCAGTTCGACGCCATCGTGCCGAAGTCCCTGCCGGGAGAACCGCGGACCTGGACCCAGGTCAGCGGGGTGGTGGAACTGGCCCTCGCCGCCGGCCTCGCGGTGCCCGCGACCCGCGGGGCGAGCGCCCGCGCCACGGCCCTGTTCTTCGCCGGGGTCTTCCCAGCCCACGTCAAGATGGCGTACGACTGGCGGGATCGCTCGCCCAAGGCGCGGGCGATCGCCTACGGCCGGCTGCCCCTCCAGGTCCCCCTGATCCTGTGGGCGCGCAGCGTCGGCCGCACCGGGGCCTGACAGCCGAAGGACCACCGCGAGGCCGGCCCGCACCCCGGGCCCACCCCCTCGGCCCGCGCCGGCGAGGACCCTCGCGCTCGGCCCGCGCGGGCGACGGCCCGCGCCCTGGAACTCCCCGGCCGCCGGCGCCGGGGAGCCCCGCGCGCCCGGGCCTCCGCCGGGCCGCTCAGCCCTTGCGTGAACGCAGCAGCGTGCGCAGGGCGTCGTCGAGGTGCCGCCGTTCGTCCTGGTCGAGGTCCGCGACGAGATCCCCCAGGGACTCCACGAGACCGGTGAGCGCGGCGTCGACCACCGCGAGCCCCTCCTCGGTGAGGGTGACGCGGAAGCTGCGCCGGTCCTCGGCGTCCAGCGTGCGCCGGACGAGACCGGCCCCCTCCAGACGGTCGAGCCGCTTCGTCATCCCGGCGCGGGACATCATCAACTCCGCCGACAGCACCGACGGGATCACGCTGTAGGGCGCTCCGCGCCGGCGCAGCGTGGCGAGCACGTCGAAGTCGCCCTTGTTGATCCCGTGGCGCTCCACGGCCCGTTCGCCCACGGGGCCGACGAGGGTCTCGGCGACGAGCGCGATCCGCCCCACGAAGGCCAGCGGGGTCACATCGAGGTCGGGGCGCTCGCGCTTCCAGTCGGCCGCGATCCGGTCGACCACGTCCTCGTCGTCGCGCTCGCCGCGACCCTCGCCGCCGGGTGCGCCCTCGTCTCCGCTCATGCCCCCATCCTATTCACCCGGAGATAGTTAGCGGGAGTACTATCAGCGAGCGAACTAACTGCCGACCCTCCAGGAGGCCGTGGTGCCCACCCCTGCCCGCACGCTGATCCGCGACGTCCGCGTCTACGACGGCGCCCGCGTCCGCGAACGCGCCGACGTGCTCGTCGAGGGCGACCGGATCGCCGTCCCCGACCGCGCACGGCCCGCCGACGTGGAGATCGACGGAACCGGGCGCACGCTGCTCCCCGGACTGATCGACGCCCACACCCACACCTTCGACGGCAGCCTCGCCGCCGCCCTGCGTCACGGCGTCACGACGGAACTGGACATGTTCTGCCTGCCCGCGAACCTCCGCCGCCAGCGGGCCCTGGCCGCCTCGCGCGACGACGTTGCCGACCTGCGCAGCTCCGGGGTCCTCGCCACCGCCCCCGGCGGGCACCCCGCCCCGCTCATGTCCCTCATGGCCGACGGGTTCGGCGACGCCGTCGGCCCGTTCGACACCGTCTCCCGCCCCGAGGACGCACCCGCCTTCGTCGCCGCCCGCGTCCGCGAGGGCAGCGACTACCTCAAGATCGTCATCGACGACGGGGAGACGGCCGGAAGCCGCCTCCCCGTCCTGGGGGCCGCCACCGCGGCGGCCCTCGTGGCGGCGGCCCGCGACGCGGGGCTGCGGACCATCGCCCACGCCGCCACGGCCGCCGAGGCCGCGACGGCGCTCACCGCCGGGGTCGACGGCCTCGCGCACGCCTGGTGGGCCGAGGGATCCGGCGCGCCTCCCACCCGGGAGCTGGCCGAACAGGCAGCCGAGCAGGGCGCGTTCGTCGTCAGCACCCTCTCCTACGCCGAGGCCTCCGGCGCCGGGCGACCCGACCGCGGCGCGTACGCCACCGAGGTCGTCGCGGCCCTCGCGACGGCCGGAGCGACCGTGCTCGCCGGTACCGACGCGACACCCTTCGCCCCCCTCCACGGCGAGGGCATGCACCGCGAACTCGAACTCCTGACGACGGCCGGCCTCACTCCCGTCCAGGCCCTGCACGCCGCCACGGCCGCCCCCGCCCGGCACTTCGGGCTCCGCGACCGCGGCCGGATCGCCCCGGGCCTGCGGGCCGACCTCCTCCTCGTCGAGGGGGACCCCACCCGGGACGTCACGGCCGTCCGCGCCATCGCCGAGGTCTGGCGGCGCGGGGTGCGCCAGGCCCGCTGACACCCCCGGCGACGACGGACGCGCTACGCGCGCCTCCCGACGCCCGACGCACCTCCGGCGTCTGCCGTCTGCCGTCTGACGTCAGACCGCAGACCGCAGACCGCGTGCCCCTCCCGCCTCGCCTCCCCTCCCTCCCTTCTCCTCTCCCTCCTTGACGAACGTGAGTGAACCCATGTCGGAACAGCACGCTCCACCCCCACGCCCGCCCCGCGTCCTGCGCGTCCTGCGGGCCACCGCGGCGGCGCAGGCCGCGGTCCTCCTCGTCCAGGCCGTGTCGGCGGGCCTGCTCCTGGCCTCCGTTCCCGTCGGCCGCTCGGCGCACGGCACCATGGCGGGAGCCGTCGTCTTGGCAGTGGCGCTGCACCTCGCGGCAGCCGTCGCCGCCCGGCGCCGGGGCGCCGTCGCGACGCGCACGGTCCTCCAGGCCGCGCCGCTGCCGCTGTTCACCCTCGCGCAGGCCGCGCTCGGCTTCGCCCACGTCCGCGAGCTCCACGTCCCGCTCGGGGTCCTCATGTTCGGCGTCTCCGTCATGACGCTCATGCGGATACGCGCCCTGCCCCCGCTGCACGCCCGGCCACCGTCACCGGTCGCGGCACGGAACGCGGGTGCGGCCGCATGACCCTCCCCCGGCGCACCCTGCTGCGGATCCTCGGCGGATCCGCACTCGCCCTGCCCGTCCTCGGCGGCGCGGCCTCCTGGGCCGGCCGCCGTGTCGACACCTGGGGCCGGGTGGCGTTCGACCGGCCGCTCCGCACCCCGCCCCTCGCCCCTTCCCGTACCGACGCGCGGGGACGGCGCGTCTTCGACCTCACGATCGCCGCGGGCCGCACCGAGTTCACGCCGGGCCGCCCCTCCCGCACCTGGGGGATCAACGGCGCCCACCTCGGTCCCACGCTGCGCGCCGCGCGCGGCGAGACGGTACGGATCAACGCCGCCAACACCCTGGACGAGGCCACCTCGCTGCACTGGCACGGGATGCACCTGCCGCCCTCCATGGACGGCGGACCGCACCAGACGATCCGGCCGGGCTCCACCTGGTCGCCCTCCTGGACGGTGCGCCAACAGGCGGCCACCCTCTGGTACCACCCGCACCCCCACGGCCGTACCGCACAGCACGTCTACCGCGGCCTGGCCGGCATGTTCCTGATCGACGACGACGCGGCGCCGCCGGAACTGCCCCACCGATACGGGATCGACGACATCCCCCTGATCGTGCAGGACCGCCGGCTCCCGGACGGCGTGCTCGATCCCGACGAGCCGATGGCCGGGACGACCGGATTCCTCGGCGACCGGATCCTCGTCAACGGCACGCTCGGCCCCTACCTCGACGTGACGACCCGGCGCGTCCGGCTCCGCCTGCTCAACGGCTCCACCGCGCGCGTCTTCCGCTTCCACCTCGCCGACCGGCGCGGCTTCGACCTGGTCGCCACCGACGGCGGGCTGCTCGCCGCACCCCACCGCACCGACCACGTCCAGCTCGCCCCGGGAGAACGTGCCGAGATCGTCGTCGCCCTCACACCGGGCGAACGCGTCGTCCTGCGCAGCTCCGATCCCGACACCGGCGCGGGATTCGTCCAGCGCGACGGCGGCGCGGACCGCTTCGACGTGCTCCAGCTGCGGGCGGCCGACATCCTGATCCCCTCCGCGCGCCTTCCCGCACGGCTCGCGGACGTACCGCGCATCCCGGCCCACGAGGCGGGCCGGCGGCGGGTCTTCGAACTGGCCGAGCACACGATCAACGGACGGCGGATGTCGCCGGAACGCGTCGATCTCACCGTCCTCAGGGACACCACCGAGGTCTGGGAGGTCCGGAGCGGTGACGGAACGCTCCACAGCTTCCACGTGCACGACGTGCAGTTCCAGGTGCTCACCGTCGACGGCCGGACACCCCCGGCGCACCTGGCCGGGTGGAAGGACACCGTCCTCCTGCCGCCGGGCACCACGATGCGGCTCGTCATGCGGTTCGCCGACTACGCGGATCCGACCGTGCCGTACATGTACCACTGCCACATGCTGTACCACGAAGACCAGGGAATGATGGGCCAGTTCATGGTCCTGGACCCGGGGCAGACCCCCGCCGCGCCTGTCGCGCCTGTCGCCCCGCACACGGGTCGCCACTGACCGCTCTCCCCTCCGGCACCCTCGTGTCCCGCGGAGCGGAACGGCTCCGCGGGACACGGGTCGCCGGGCGCGGCATCGGCGTTTCGGCCACGCCCGGGTCCGGGCCCGAGGCAGACCGGGCAAGGGTCGGTGTAGCCGGAACGAACGTGCTTTCGCCGGGAGTCGGGGTGCGCAGCCCGTCCAAAAGTCATGTGTTCGAGACGGAGGGGGTCGTCGTTGAGCCCGGTGAACCCCCACGCACCCTCCCGGAGGCCGCCGTGTACCCCCTTCCGAATCCCCGGACCGTTCTTCCTCCCGCCGCCGATCCCGTGCCCCTCCTGCCCTCGTCCGGGCCGGTGCGACCCCGTCGTACCGCTCGGGTCTCCCGCACGGCCCGACCGGGCGGGCGGTGGTGGGGATGACCGACGGCAAGGTCGACGCCCCCGCCTCGGCGGACGGCCCCTCCCCCTCCGAGGAGTTGCTCTTCGGGGGCGAACTCACCTACGAGTTCGGCTGGGGCAGCCACGACGGCGCCTGGCTGAGGCTCGGTCTGCGGCAGATGGCCGCGGCACTCCCCCGGCAGGTCGCGGTCGCGATCCGACTCGCCCGGGAGGCCGACCAGAGGGCGTTCGCCACGGTCGCCGTCTGCGAGGTCGCCCGCGGCGTCACCCAGGCCGTGTCCCTGATCGCGGTCAACTCCCTGCTCGTGGAACTGCTCGCGTCGGGCGACATCACCGGAAGGCTCCGCGCGGCGCTTCCGTCGCTCGCGCTGGTCGCCCTCCTCGCGGTGCTCGGCTCGGCCTTCCAGTCCGCATCGGCCGCCGCCATCGGCATCCTGGAGCCGAAGGCCCAGCGGGTGGCGACCGAACGCTATCTCGGGCTGGTGGCCCGGGTGGAGCTGGAGGCCATCGAGGACGACGCCTTCCACAAGCTGATGGACTCCGCGCAGTGGGGCGCCGACTCGGCCCGGCGGATGGTCGGTTACTGCACCGCCGTGGTGACCTCCGCGATCTCCCTGACCGCGGCCGCGGGCGTCCTCGCGGTGCTGCACTGGGCGCTCCTGCCGCTGCTGGTGTGCATGGCGCTCCCCAGCGCGTGGGGTTCGCTCACCATGGCCCGGCACCGGTACGTCAGCTGGCACCGCTTCGTCCAGCACGTCCGGGCCGCCAAACTGATCAGCCAGCTCCTGATCGACCAGCGGGCGGCGGCCGAGATCCGGGTGCACGACGTGGCTCCCTTCCTCCTCACCCACTTCCGGGAGATGGCGCGGACGAGCGAACGCGAGCAGACGCGGCTCGCGTGGACCGGGGCGCGGACGCACGTCCTGGCGGACTCGGCCCGCGGCGTCGCGACCGTCGCCACCTACGGCGTCCTCGGACTGCTGCTGTGGCACGGCCGCATGGACCTCGCGGTGGCCGGGACCGCGGTCCTGGCGATCCGCACCGGCTCCGCCGGCATCACCGACCTCGTCCTGCGGGTCACGGACGTCCAGGAGGAGGCGCTGTTCGTCGCCGACCTGGAGACGCTGTGCACGGAGGCCGTCCGGCGCGCCATTCCCACCGGCGGTCGCGACCTTCCCGAGCAGGTGGACGAGATCCGGTTCGAGGGCGTCACCTTCACCTATCCCGGCAAGGACAGGCCCTCGCTCACCGAGGTCGACCTGTGCATCCCCCGGGGCCGGACCGTGGCCCTGGTCGGGAGCAACGGCGCCGGGAAGTCGACCCTGATCAGCCTGCTCAGCGGGGCCCGGCTGCCCGACAGCGGACGGGTCCTGTGGGGCGGGGTGAGCACCGCGGAGGCCGACCGGGCGCAGGTCTTCGCGCGCGTGGCGATGGTCGCCCAGGACTTCTTCCGGTGGCCGTTCACCGCCCGTGTCAACATCGGCATCGGGCGGACGTCGGCCCCCATGGACGACGCGGCCGTCGCACCGGCCGCCGTGTACTCGGGGGCGGACGCGGTCGTCACGGGACTCCCGCGCCGCTGGGACTCGCTCCTCGCCCGCGGCTACAAGGGCGGGCAGGAGATCTCCGGAGGCCAGTGGCAGAAGTTCGGGCTGGCCAGGGCCCGGCACCGCGACGGCGCGGTCCTGATCGTCGACGAGCCCACCAGCGCCCTGGACGCGGCCGCCGAGCAGCGGGTCTTCGACCAGATCCACCAGCTGTCCGACCAGGGCCAGACGACCGTCCTGATCACCCACCGCCTGGCGAGCGCACGCCACGCCGACATGATCTACGTCCTCGACGAGGGCCGGGTCGTCGAGCGCGGCACCTTCGCCGAACTCATGGACCCGGCCACCGGGACGGGGACGTTCAGGGAGGCGTACGAGTTGCAGGCCCGCCAGTTCGAACGCCCCACGACACCGCCCCGCCCCGCACACCCCACGAACCCCCCGGGCGTCCCGGGCGCCCGTGAGGAAGCCGAGGAGACCACACCATGACCGGCCTTCCCGACGCTCGCCGCGGCAGCGACCGCTCCTCCGCCGTGCACCGTGCCGCCCCGGGTGTGCGGATCGCCCGCCGAACACATCAGCGGACCGGGGGCGGGACGCACCGGTCCGCGGGGACTCCCACCCGCCTGGCAGACACGCGCCCTAGGCCGAGGGGCATCCGGGTAAGTATGATCAAGCGATGTCCGACATGACAGAGACCACGCCCGGCTGGCTGAGCACCGACGAGCTGAACGCGGCTCGGGCCCAGATGCCGATCCTGTACGTCGAGGCCGTGCCCGTGCGCGTGGACGAGAGCGGCGAAGTCACCAGCATCGGTCTGCTCCTGCGGATCGGAGCGGACGGCACCATCAGCCGCACCCTGGTCTCGGGCCGGGTCATGCACCACGAGCGCGTCCGGGACGCCCTCCTGCGCCACCTGGAGAAGGACCTCGGGCCCGTGGCCCTGCCGCGCGTCCCCCCGTCGCTGCAGCCCTTCACGGTCGCCGAGTACTTCCCGACCGCGGGGGTCACGCCGTACCACGACCCCCGTCAGCACGCGGTCTCGCTGGCGTACATCGTGCCCGTGAGCGGGGACTGCCGGCCGCGGCAGGACGCCCTGGACCTCGTCTGGTTCAGCCCCCAGGAGGCCGCCTCCCCGGCCGTGCAGAACGAGATGCCGGACGGCCGCGGGGCGCTGTTGAAGCAGGCCATCGCGCATGTGGGACACGCCTACTGAGCCCCGGACCGACGAAGAGCGACGTCGCGCCGCCGCTGCCCGGACCGGGCGGCGGCGCGGCCGTGTCGTGGCCCGTCTCAGTCGAGACAGAACTCGTTGCCCTCGATGTCCTGCATCACGATGCAGGACTCGTTCTCGCCGTCGGCGAGCATCGTGCGCAGATGGACGGCGCCGAGCGCGATCAGGCGGGCGCACTCGGCCTCCAGCGTGGCCAGCCGCTCGTCGCCCACGAGTCCGAGACCGGCCCGTACGTCGATGTGCACCCGGTTCTTGACGATCTTCCCCTCGGGAACGCGCTGGAAGAGCAGACGGGGGCCCACACCCGAGGGGTCGCTGCAGGCGAAGTAGACGACCTGCTCCTCGGGCGGCAGGGAGTGGTGGTACTCCTCCCACGTGTCGAACCCGGTCGGGACCGGCGGCACGACGTACCCCAGCGCCTCGCACCAGAAGGCGGCGAGACGCGCGGGTTCCGCGCAGTCGATGGTCACTTGAATCTGCCTGATCGTTGACATCGGCGCACCCTAACAGGACTCCTTGCGGGCCAGGAGCTGGATCTCGTTGAACTGCCTGCGGTCCGTGGCACGTGGTGCGATCGTCGTCCGGGTCAGTTCCGTCAGGCCGTGCTCCCGCAGGAGGGCGGCGAGTCGGTCGGGGTTCCAGCGGTAGGCCGTGGCCACCGTGTGGTCGTAGCTCTGCGTCTCGTGCTCGGGGCCGTCCGTGGCCGGGAAGTCGACCAGCAGATGCCCGCCCGGGGCCAGGACCCGGGAGAACTCCGCGAGGACGGGCGGAAGTTCGTGCGGCGGCAGGTGGATGACGGACCAGCGCGAGAGGACACCGGCCAGTGCGCCGTCGGCGACGGCGAGCGCCCCCATCGAACCGATCTCGAAACGCAGTTCCGGGTGGGCCGCGCGTGCCAGTCCGATCATCTCCGGCGAGGCGTCGACGCCGAACGCCCGCAGACCCAGGCCGTGCAGGTGCGCGGTGACGTAGCCCGGCCCGCAGCCGAGGTCCGCGACCTCGCCGTCGCCGTTCGTGCGCACCAGTTCCGCGAAGGCGCCCAGGAGGGCGCGCTCCACGGCACGGTCGCGGAGGGAGTCGTGGAACTGCTCCGCGTAGACGGCGGCGACGGCGTCGTAGGCGTCACGGGTCGGGCCCAGGCTGGTGAGTTCGGTCATCCGGAGACCGTAGCGGGAGGCGCGGCCCGTCCGGTCGGCGGCCCCCGGTCGTCACACCCGGGTCGCGAGCGGGACCATGATCTGCTTCAGCCAGGTACCGGCCGCGAAGTCGCGGGCCCTGACCACCACGCGGTCGCGGTGGCGGCGAGCGACCGCGGTGCCGACCGCCGCGCACTCGGCTCGTACCCGCGCGGCGTGATGTCGCCGGCCACCGCGAGACCCGAACTCCCGGGACCGGACCTCGCCCAGGAGGTCGAGCGGCGGACGCCGCAGCGCGGATGCGCGGCGAGAATCCCGCCACCCGGGCCTCCGATCCCCGTCATCCGCCCCGGCGTTGCCGACCGCAGGCAACCTGGCGGCCGTCCTCCGCATCCTCCGGGGGCGAGAGAGGGAGCCGGGGAGGGCGAAGCGGCCGCAACGGGCGGGGCGCTCGTGCGACGTGGGTGCGCGGCGCGCCGTGTGCCTCCCGGTCCCCACGAAGTCCGACCGTGAGGAAGACCGTTGTGATACGTGCTACACGCGGCGTGGCAGCCGCCGCGGCGTTACTCGCCTTCGCCTCGGTGGCGTCCGGGGCGGCGTACGCGCAGCCCTCGCCGCCCGCAGGCCCGCCGTCCCCCGGAGCGCCCCCGGCCGCGCCGGGCGGCCTGCCCGGCGGTTCCGGGCTGCCCGAGGGGTGGCGGCTGACCGGTGCCGGGGCGAACCGGCAGCTGGTGTGGACGTCCCCCGAGCCCGTCCCCATGGGTGACTCCCGCCTCGCCTTCCACGCCGGGAACCGCTTCCTGGGGCACCCGGTCGCCGACCGGGACGGGCGCTCCTTCCGGCTGCCCCTCGGCGACACCCGGCTCACGGAGTCCACCGGGCTGCGGGTCACGGCCGCCGGGCGCCGCCTCGACGCGGCCGGGCCCGGCCGCTCCGCGCGCCTCGCTCCCCCGGCCCGGGCCGCGGCGCCGGGCGCGCCGCTTCCCGCGAACGGGGTGGACCCCGGTGCTCCGGGCCGCTACCGGACCGTCACCGGCGCGTACGACCTGAAGTCCGTGCGGCTGCCCGGGTTCCCCGAGCCCGTCGAGATGCGCGCCACGGTCGTCGGCCCCGCGGGGGCGCCCGGGAAGCGGCCCGTCGCGCTGTTCCTCCACGGCCGCCACGCCACGTGCTACATCCCGGGGACGGAGGAGGTGACCGGCGACTGGCCCTGCGCGGCAGGATCGAAGCCGATCCCCAGCCACCAGGGGTACCTGCGGGCCCAACGGCTGCTGGCCTCCCAGGGCTACGTGACCCTGTCCATATCCGCCAACGGCATCAACGGGCAGGACTTCCGCGCCGAGGACGGCGGCGCGCAGGCCCGCTCGTCGCTGATACGCCGACACCTGGCGCAGTGGGCCGACTGGTCCGCCGACCGCGCCTCCGCCCCCGCGGCCGTACGGGGCACCTCCGCCGCCGACCTGTCCCGGGTCCTGCTCGTGGGCCACTCCCGGGGCGGCGAGGGCGTCAACCGGGCCGCCGTCGACAGCCTCACCCCGCCGCCCGCCGACCAGGACGGCCACCGGGGCCCCGTCCGGTGGAAGATCCTGGGCACCGTGCCGATCGGACCCACGATCTTCGGCAACAACCCGGCGGCGGACGTGCCCTCCATGACCGTCCTGCCGGGCTGCGACGGCGACGTCTCCGACCTCCAGGGACAGAACTTCGTGGACGGCACCCGCGGGGTGAGCCGGGGCGCGGCGCTGCACAGCGCGGTCTACATGGTCGGCGCCAACCACAACTTCTTCAACAGCGAGTGGACCCCGGGCCAGGCGCAGGCGCCGGCCTCCGACGACTTCTGGTCCGACGAGCAGCCCGATCCCGTCTGCTCGCCCGGCACGAGGACCCGTCTCACCGCCGCGGAGCAGCAGACCGCCGGCGCCTCCTACATCGCCGCGGCCGCCCGCCTGTTCGTCGCGGGCGACGACCGGGCCCGTCCGCTCCTCGACGGCACCGGCCGCCGGATGCCCTCAGCCGGCCCGGTACGCGCCCTCACACACGCCGTCGGCGCGCACCGTACGCCGGCCTTCGTGCCCGGCTCCTCGGCGCTCACCGTCTCCGGCAGCGGCGGCAGGCTGTGCGCCCAGGTCGCGCCCGACTCCGACCGTGCCTGTCTGGCCGGCGACGCAGGCGGTTCCTCACCGCACTTCGCGTACTGGGATGCGGTCCCCGAACCGGGCCGTGACGCCGTGGCCCTGACGTGGTCGCGTCCCGGAACCCCGGTCGCGGTCCGCTCCGCGCGGCCGGTCTCCCTCACCGGTTCCTCCTTCCTGGCGCTCCGGGTGATCGTCCCGCCCAACACCGCGGGGACCGAGCTGGACGTCGCCGTGACCGACGCCTCGGGGCGCCGGGCGCAGCTGGGCCGTGTCCGGGTGGACGGGCTGCCGGGCAGCGAGCGGACCACCTCGTACTGGGCGCGCGAGGTGCGCGTACCGCTGTCCGCCGCCACCCGGTCAGGTCTCGACCTGAAGCGGGTCGCCGCCCTCGAACTGACTCCGCGCGGGGCCTCCGGCCGCGCGTGGCTGATGGACGCCTGGGGCTGGCGCCCCGGGACTCCGGCGGTCCGTCCCGCCCCGGCGGCGCGGGTGGACGTGGGGCGCCTGACGGTCGCGGAGGGCGACTCGGGGGTCCGCACCTACCGGGTGCCGGTGCGCGTGTCCGGCCGGGGCGGTGGCCAGGTCCGGCTGTTCGTCGCCGATCCCGCCTCGGGCGAGCAGACCTCCCGCGTGGTGACGGTGCGCCCGGGGCGGCAGGACATCGTCGTCCCGGTGCGGGTACGGGGCAACGACCGCTTCGGCCGGGACGTGACGCACGACGCCTTCGTCAAGGCGGTGCGCGGCACCGTGGTCGGGGCGCACCGCGGCGGGGTGACCGTGCGGAACGACGACCCCATGCCGACGGTGGGGGTGACGCCGGTCGCCGACGACGTCGCGGAGGGCGCCCCGCTGGTGTGGCGGGTGACGCTGTCGGCCCCGGCCGACGCCGAGATCGGCGGGCACGTCGAGTTCCTTCCGCCGGCCGACGGTACCGAGCTGTCCACGGCGGACCTCGACCCGACCTGGCTGCGGGAGCAGCTCGGCCAGCTGCCGAGCCCGCCGGTCCCCCTGTCGGGGATCGCGTTCGGCGGGCTGAACCTGCCGGTGTCCGTTCCGGTCGGCGCGACGACCGCCGAGGTGAGGCTGCCGACGGCGCGGGACGGCTTGAGCGAGCCGGTCGAGTCGCTGCGGGCCCGGCTGACCACCTACGACGCGGGCTGGGAGCCCGTCCCGGGGCCCGAGTTCACGGGGCGGGTGCGGGACGCGTCGTAGGCGGCGCGCCGACCCCCGCCGAGGCGGCGGGGCCGACGGCCTTCGTCTTCTCGCGGGGGCGGTGGACCAGGAGTGACGCAGGCGGGCACCGGTCCCTCGCGGGGCCGGTGCCCGCTTGTCGTCGGGTACGCCCGGTTGTCGTCGTGTGCTGCCGGACTGTCTTCGTGTGCTGGCCGCCTGTCGTCGTGTGCTGCCCGACTGTCTTCGTGTGCTGGCCGCCTGTCGTCGTGTACGGCCCCCGGAACGCTCGGCGCACCGGCCCGCCTCGCGGGGCGGTGGAGCAGAGGTGACGACCGGCGGACACGGGCTCTCACCGCGGGCGGTGCCCGCCTGACGTGGCGTCCGGCGCACCGCGGCGCTCGGCCGGTCCCGCCGTCGGCCGTCGGGGTCCCTCGCAGGTCGGGGCGGGGGCTACGGCAGGATGAGGAACATGACGGGCGGACGGGAACGACGGATGGAGCGGCTGCGGCGGGCCGGGTTGGAGATCGTCGGCGAAGGCCGGGTGGAGGAGGTCATGAGGCCGTGGGCCGCCTGGCGCCCGGTCATCTCGATCGAGGCGACGCCGGCCGTGGCCGTCCCCTACGACTCCCCCGAGCTCGTCGCCGAGCTCAACCGTCAGTGGCACCGGCTGGCGGTCGAGCACGGAGTGGTCGGGGCGCACGGCGCGTTCCTCGTCGACGTCGCCGAAGGGTCGTCCGGCGACGGACCGCGGCGCTGGACGCGGGTCCGGCTCACCGAACACTGGGACCTCGCCGGAGTCCTCGGCGAGCGGCCGGGGCGGCCCGAGTTCGTGACGCTCTCCACCGACGGCGACGCCCTGGTCGGGGCGACCTGCGAGGAGCACGACGTCTGGCTCGTCGCACTGGACGGTCTCGTCGCGCAGCGGGAGGCGAGCGCCCGCGCCGAGGCCACGGAGACCGCGGAGCAGCGCGAGGCCGCCTGGGAGCGGCTGTTCCGGGGACCCGGGCCCGCCGTGAAGGCGCGCGAGGAATGGGCGCACGGCCTCGTGCGCAACCCGGCCGTCTCCGACGAACTCCGCGCGGACCTGCTGGGGCTGACGCACCACCTCCTGTGGCGCCCCCTCCCGGCGCCGGTGGTCGAGGCCGCGATCGCGCACCCGGACTGGAAGGTCCGCGGGCTGCTGGCCGAGGTCCAGCCCGACCTCACCGCGGAGCAGTGGACGCGGCTGGTCCTCGCCGAGGAGGACGACCGGCAGCGCTGGATCCTCACCCTGCTCGCCGCGGACCGGCGCGTCGAGCTCACCGCCCCCGCGTACGCACGACTCGCCGGGGACCCGTCCGCGAAGGTGCGGGAGGAGGCGGCCCGGCTGACGGGTCTGCCCGCGCACCTGCTAGGGGTGCTGGCGGGCGATGCCGACCCCGCGGTCCGCGCCTCGGCGTGCGACGGGGCTGCCTGGTCCGGACTGCCGGCCGCGGTCCGGCTCGCCCTGGTCGACGACCCCGACGCCGCGGTCCGCCGTGCGGCGCTGCTCCGGCACCACCGGGACCACCCGCTGTCCCGGTCGGTCCACGAGTCGGCGGGGCTCGGCCCGGGCGCGGTGGAGCACTGCCTGCTCGCGCGCGACTTCGCGGAGCATCTGGCCCGTCACTCCGATCCCGGCCGGCGCCGTGCCCTCGCGGGCAACCCGTGGCTGGACGGCGACCTGCTCGCCGTCCTCGCCCGTGATCCCGACGAAGGCGTACGGTCGGTGGTCGCCACGCGTCCCGATCTCACCGAGGAGCAGCGGGCGGGCATCGCCGTCGACTTCGACCCCCGCACGCGGAGCAACACGCTCGACTGGGTGCAGGCGCTGCACGAGGACCCGGACGCCATGCGGCGCCTGGCCGCGTCCACGCATCCGCTCGTCCGCCGGAGCGTCGCGCGGGCCCGACGGCTGCCCCCGGACGTGGTCGCGTCGCTGGCGCACGACGAGGACCGCGTCGTGCAGCTCTTCCTCGCCGAGTCGTGCGAGGACGCGCCCGCCGAGATGCTGCTGCGGGTGTGGCAGTGGTGGAACGGCAGCCTCAGCGCTCCGGGCCGCCCCCGCAGCCACCCGAACTTCCCGCGCCGTGACCTGCTCCGGTACGCCGACGATCCGAACCCTCGGATGCGGCAACTGGCCCTCGACGACCCGGAGTCGACGGCGGAGCTCGTGGACCGCCTCAGCCGGGACCCGAACGAGGAGGTCCGGTTCCGGGCCGCCACGGACGCCCGGCTGTCGGCCGCGTCGGCGGTGTGGCTCCTCGACGACCCGCACGAGCACGTGCGACACGCCGCCGCCAGGCATCCGGCGCTGCCCGCCCGGACCCTGGTCCCGCTGCTCCGGAGCAGCGACACGGCGGCCGAGGCGGCCCGGAACCCGGGACTGCCCGAGCCGGTCGCCGCGCGGATGGTCGCGACACTGCGCCGGCAGCGGGAGGAGACCACGGCCTAGCCGGGACCCGGTCCGGTCGCCGGCCCCCGCCACCGGGGCGGCCTCCGGGCGGACCTCCGGGCCGGCCGGGCCGCCGGCCCCTGGGCGGCGTCGATCCGCGAATCCGTACGCCCCATCGGAGTGATCACTCGTTCGTGAGTTTCCGCCCGACCCCGCCCGCGCTCCCGGGACGCTGGTACCGGCGGCGCGTGACCGGCGTCGCCTCATCGCCGTGTCGCCATGTCGGTACGTCGGGGAGTCGGCATGTCGCGGGGTCGGCACAACGCCGTGTCGACACCTCGATGTGCCGCCGTGCCGCCGTACCGGCCACTGCTGAGGGGGAGTCGCCATGACACGAGACACCGGGCACCGCGGGAGTCCCGGGGAGCAGGCGGTGCTCCTGGCCGCGGGACTGGCCGACATCGCCGCGGGCGCGCTGGGGTCCGCGCTCGGAGCCGTCCGCGGGCTCGCCCGGCGTTCGGACGCCGCGGAGCTCGTCGCGGAGGCCGAGCGGGACCTCACGGCACGCGGCCGGCTCGTCCTGGACCGCTACGCGTCCGCGCCCCCGGCGCACCTGGAGGTGCTCGCCCGGCACGCCCTGGTCCGGCGGGCGGCCGAGAGTGACTGAGGGCTGGGATCCGGGCGCGTTCAGGGCGCGTGTGGACGCGGTCCTGCACCGGTTCGTCGCCGACGAGGCCGACCTGCTGGCGGCGGTCGATCCGGCGCTCGGCCCGGTGGCCGGTGAGGTCGAGGCGTCGGTCGCGGTCGGCAAGAGGCTCCGGGCGGCCTTCTGTTACTGGGGCTGGCGGGCCGCGGGTCAGCCCGACAGCGACGCGCTGGTGCGGGCGGCGGCCTCGATGGAGCTGGTGCACGCGGCCGCCGTGGTGCACGACGACCTCATCGACGACAGTCCGCTGCGACACGGGCGGCCGACGGCGCACACGGCCCTCCGGGAGACCGTGCGGCACCACCCGCGGCCCGTCGACGCCGCCCGGTCGCTCGCGATGCTCGTCGGCGACCTCCTCGTGTCGCTCGCCGGTCAGCTGTTCGCCACGAGCGGCCTGCCCGCCGCCTACCTCGGCAGGGCCCGTCCGCTGTGGGCCGCGCTGGCCCGGGACCTGATCGCCGGGGAGTGCCTGGAGATCCTGCACACCGGCGCCGCCCCCGACACGACGGCCTCGCTCAAGGTGGTGCGCTACAAGACGGCCAAGTACACCGTCGAGCAGCCCCTCCTGATCGGCGGCCTGCTGGCCGGGGCGGGTGACCGGCTGCGCGCGGGGTACAGCGCGTACGGGCTGCCGCTGGGCGAGGCCTTCCAGCTGAGGGACGACCTGCTGGGGCTGTTCGGCGACGCGCGGCACACGGGCAAGGCCAACGCCGACGACGTGCGCGGCCACCGGCCCACCGCGCTCCTCGCCGAGACGTGGCGCGTCGCCGAACGGCCCGAGCGGGAGCGGCTGCGCGCCCTGCTGGGCCGGCAGGACCTCGACGAGGAGGGACTCGAGTCCGTACGCGCCGTGATGCGGCGCCTCAAGGCACCCGAGCGGGTCGAGAGCATGATCGCCGCCCGGGTCGAGGAGGCCCTCGGCGCCCTCGACGAGCTGGCCGTACCGGCGCCCGCGACCCGCGCCCTGACCGCCCTGGCCCGTGCGGCCGCGGTCCGCGCCTCCTGACCAGGGTCGGAACCCACGCACACGAAGGACTCCACCGTGCTCCACACCGAGACCTCGATGAACGCCCTCCGGGAGAGCGGCGACGCACTCGCCGACGCCACTGTCGCCACCCTCTTCGAGCGCGGCGAGACGGGCACCTTCAACACCCTCATGCGGTTCTTCTCCACCGCCGGATCGCCCGTTCCGGAGGGGCTGCCCGATGTCGCCAGGGAGTACCTTGAGGCGACGCAGGCCCCGCCCTCCTGGGTGGACTGGGACGAGATGGAACGGGCGCGGCTGTTCTTCGTCGACAACAACGTGCACATCGCCACGGCGTTGTCGTTCGCGTCCATGCCCGCCTGCTACCTCGTCCCCCGGGTGGCGAAGCTGCTGTCGGCGACCCACGGCCTCGACTACCCGTCGACCCGGATGGCGGCGACCGGACAGTTCACGGTCTACCTGATGCGGCCCGACGCCTTCGAGGCCGGCAGCCGCTTCATCCCGGCCGCGCAGAAGGTCCGGCTGCTGCACGCGTCCATTCGCCACCACCTCAGGCGCGAGGACCGCTGGGACACGGGGACGCTGGGGGTGCCGATCTGTCAGGAGGACATGATCGGCGGGCAGATGTTCTTCTCGCTGCTCGTCCTCGACAGTCTGCACCGGCTCGGCATCCACCTGACGGAGGAGGGGGCCGACGCGTACTTCTACGCCTGGCGCGTGGTCGGCGCGATGCTCGGGGTCGACCAGGAGGCCGTGCCCACGTCCCTGGCGGACGCGCGCCGCTTCCTCGACCTGTACATGGTGCGGTACATGGGGCCGTCGCCGGAAGGGGCCCGGCTGACGCGGCAGTTGATCGACCTCTACGAGGAGGTCGTTCCCGGGACGCTGCTCGACCCGGTGGTGTCGGCGCTCGTGCGGTACCTGATCGGTGACACGAGCGCCGACTGGCTGGAGGTCCCGCGCACGCCCTGGGACACCGCCGTCAAGGCGGTGCCCCGGCTGCTGGGCGTCCTGGAGACCATCGAGGACCGTTCACCGCTCGGCGCCTGGGCCCTGGACCGGCTCGGGCACCTCACCACGGTCTTCGAACTGTCCTCGCTCACCCGGGGCCGCGTCATGCACTACGCGATCCCCGAACAGCTGAGGAAGGAGTACGGCGTCCCCGACGGCCCGCCCCGCGCCCGCCGCTGGACCCCGCCGTCCGCCACGTTCACCGGGTGAGGCCCGGAGTACCGGCGGGACGGAGCCGGCCCCGTCGGGCCCGGACCGGGCGTCGGCCGGGCGGGGCGCCGGCCGCGCGGGGGTCAGCCGAGCACGGCGGCCCGTGCCAGCCGGGCCGCCCGCTGAACGCGGTAGGCCGCGAGGTCGTCCGCGACCTCCGCCGCGACCTGCTTCTGGTAGGCCGTCTCCAGGGCGGCACCGAGGCCGACCAGGTTGACCTTCTGCTTGCAGGCGACGTCGCGGACGGCCGCGGCGACGGCGGCGGGCCCGCCGGGGTCGTCGCCGAAGTCGTACACCGCCGTCACCTCGTAGGGGTCCGTGATGCCGGGGTATCCGTGGCGGGCCATGCAGCGCGACCAGAGCGCGAAGACGCGCCGCATCCGCGGATCGGCCTTGGCGCGGGCGTGGGCCTCGGAGGACAGCATGAACGGGAAGGGCGAGTCGATGCTCGTGCGGATGGGCAGGTACAGCGTCCGGTAGCCCTCGCCCGCGCAGCCGTGGACCGGCACGCTCAGGCCTCCGACCGTGATCCCGGTGTTCGTCTCCCGCGCCTCCTCCTCGGAGAGGGGGCCCGTCGTCGGGGGCGGGTCGCTCGGCCGGTGGCCGTACAGCGCGGTGTGGCCGTCGTCGGTGAGCGGCGGCGCCTCCGGACGCGGCGGACGCGGTACGCCGCCGGTCCGGTCGTAGCCGTGCGCCGCCGCGAACACCGGGTCCGCGAAGCCGAAGAGGTAGCGGTGGGGATCGTCGGGCCCGGTGACCGGCGCGGGATCCGGGTGGACGTACGGGATGCCGTACCGCGCCATGCACCGGGTGGTCAGCCGGTTCTGGGCGACTGCGGACGCACGCCACTCCGCCGTCGTGTCGGTCACGCTGTCCAAGGGCAGCCTGATGTCGACGGTGGCCGGATTGACGAGGACGCGGCCGAGGGCGGGTAGGGCGCCCCGGCGGCGTGGCACCCGGGGGTCGTGTGCGGACGGCGCGTCCTGGGACGCGCGGACTGACGGCGCGACCGGTGCCGTCCGCGGCGGCTGTGCCGGCCGGGCCGGCCCCGCCTCCCGCGCCGCGGGTGCAGGCTGCGGGTTCTGGGCGGCTGACGCGGAGCCGGCCGTGGTCGGCAGCCCGGCGAGCAGCACGGAGGCCACTAAGCCGGCGGCGGCCGCCGTCCGGCGGTTTCGGATGACATGCATGGTTCTGGCCCGCTCCCTGTTCGTGGAGGTCCGATCTGTCGCGCCCGGCAGGGAGTCTGCGGACGCAGCGAACGAGCGGGCAAGGTCATACGGGACGAATCGCCGGGCTGTGACAGAACGGACTCATTTCCGGTCAGGCGCCCGCCAGGTCGGGCAGTACGGGGACGAACCCGTCCCAGCGGGCGATCTCGCAGCCGTCGGACCGGGAGAAGACGGCGTCGACCGGTCGGCCCGCCCAGGTGCCCGTGACACGGGCCGTGGCGGGCCCTCCGTACTGCATCGTGCAGAGCGAGTCCGGCGGCACCGGCGCGAAGGGATCCGTGCCCCAGGTGGTGAGGTCGTCGAGCCGGTCGCAGGCCGCCTGCGCCGCGGAGTGCGTCCCGCCCGCCGGGTGGCAGGTCAGGTGGACGGTGCCGTCGGCGGCCGGGGTGCCGCTGTGCGTCACCGACAGGGTCAGACGGTCGGCGGAGGCCGGGGCGCCCGGGTCGGCGGCGGCCGTCGGGGCGGTGGTGGCGGAGGCGGAGAGGGCGGCGAGGGCGAGCGCGAGGGCGAGGGCAGGGCCTGTGAAACGCGGCAAGGAAGGCTCCGGGTGACGGAGGTCGGCGGGTCGGGTGCGACCCGGGGGCCGGTCCCGGGCCGACCGGGCGAGACGGATACGGGGCCGCGCGGAGGCGCCGCCCCGGGCCTCAACCGCGGAGCCGCCGAAGAGGTCACGCGACGGCCTCGGTCGGGGACTGTCCTGGGGCCCGGCCTGTCACGAGCCGCGGTCGACGGCAGGCCCTGTGGCGCGTGGGCCCGGCCGATCCCGACGGCCCACCGGTGCTCGGCCCTGGTCCGTGGCTACGGCAGGCTCGTTGATCAGTCATGATGACCGCAGACCTGAACGGACCACTCCAGACCGATCTGGTTCACACCGGTTCAATCCAGCTACAGATCTGAACAGACACGACCGGGGGCGGTCCTCCTCGCAGGGACTGCGGGAGCGGCCCACCCGCGGGCAGATGCACGGGGGCGTTGATGCGGGGCAACGGCGGGACGGTACTGCTGGACGTGCTGGCGGGAGCGGCCGACGCCGCGCCCGGCCAGGTGATCGTCCACGTCGGCGGCGACGGCACGGAGCACTCCGTCAGCCATCGCGCACTGCTCGACGCCGCCCTGCGCGTCGCCGGCGGCCTCCTCGACTCCGGCCTCGCGCCCGGGAGCCCTCTCCTGCTGCCGGTCGAGCGCAGCGAGGAGTTCCTGCCGCTCTTCTGGGGTGCCGTCGCCGCCGGGCTCGTCCCGGTGCCGCTCGCCCCCGACCCGCGGCGCGTACGGGCCGTGGCCGAGTTCCTCGGTGAGCCCCCGGTGGCCGTCGGCCGGTCCACCGTACGACTCCTCGACGACCTGCCTGCCTCCTCCGTTCCCCTGTTCCTCGACGACCTCCGCGCCTGTCCCGCACCCGCGCGGCTGCCCGAGCGGGCCCCCGACGACGTGGCCTTCCTGCAGTTCTCCTCCGGGAGCACCGGCGCTCCCAAGGGCGTCGAGCTGACGCACGCGGCCGTGCTCGCCAACCTGGCGCAGATCCGCGCCGCGGCCGGCATCCGTCCCGCCGACGTGCTGGCCACGTGGATGCCCTACTTCCACGACATGGGGCTCATCGGCACCCACCTCGTACCGCTGTCGGCAGGTGTCAAGCAGGTGCGGCTGGAACCGCTGACGTTCGCCAAGCGGCCCCTGCGGTGGCTGGAGGCCGCCGCACGGCACCGCGCCACGCTGCTCTCGGCCGCCAACTTCGCCCTCGCGCTCGTCGAACGGCGCGTGCCCGCGGACGCGCTCCGGCACCTCGACCTCTCCTGCGTCCGCATGATGCTCGTGGGCGCGGAGCCGATCTCGCCGTCCGTGTGGCGGGCGTTCACCGGTCGGATGCGTCCGACGGGGCTCCCGGCGAGCGCGCCGACGCCGGTGTACGGCCTCGCCGAGTCCACCCTCGCCGTCACCTTCCCGCCGCCGGGCGAGATCGCCCGGCCGCTCGCCCTGGACAGGGCCGCGCTCGGCAGCGGCCTCGCCGTGGACACCGCGCCCGGCCCAGACGCGGTGGAGCTGATGGACGTCGGCGGCCCCGTGCACGGCTGCTCCGTGCGGATCACCGACGACGCCGGACACCTCGTCGGCGAGCGGCGGGTCGGCCACATCGAGGTGCGCGGCCCCCAGGTGGCCCGCGGCTACCACGGCGCCCCGGAGGCGACGGCGGAATCGTTCCGCGGCGCATGGCTGCGCACGGGCGACCTGGGGTTCCTGCGCGAGGGCCGCCTCTGCGTGACCGGCCGGTCCAAGGACGTCCTCTTCGTCGACGGCCGCACCCTGCACGCCGCGGACCTGGAGGAGGTCGCGGCGCGCACACCGGGACTGGACAGGTGTCCGGTCGCGGTCGTGGGGTCGGCCGGCCCCGGCGGCGAAGGCGAGCGCGTGGTGGTCCTCCTCGCCCCCGCGACTCCCCTCCCGGCCGTGACCCCCGCCCTCCTGAGTGCCGTCCGCGAACGGGTGCGGCAGGCCCTGGGGCACGACGACGTACGGGTGCTGGCGCTGCCGGCGCGCGCGCTGCCGCGCACGACGAGCGGTAAGGTCCGGCGCGGGCTGCTGCGCGAACGCTTCGAGGGCGGGGAGTACCCGGAGATCGCGGAACGGGCCGCGCTGGGGGTGTCGGGGAGGGGCTCCCTCACCGCCCCCGGGCCGGAGGAACCCGCGGCGGAGTCCACGGCTGCGCCGACGGCGGCCGCAACGGTCACCGGCTCCCTGCGGGCCGTTGCTCGCACCGACTCCGGCTCGGAGGCCGCCACGGTCGCCGACCTCGGTTCGGCCGCCGCCCCGATGGCCGGCTCCCGTTCCACAGCCGACCCGGTGACCGGCTCCCGCCGCGCGGCCGACCCGGTCACCGACTCCCGCCCCACGGCCGACCCGGTCACCGACTCCCGCCCCACGGCCGACCCGGTCACCGACTCCCGCCCCACGGCCGACCCGGGGGCCCCGCTCGTGTCAGCCGCGCCCGGTGTCCCCGCCTCGCCTGCCGTGCCCCTGTCCCGTCCCGCCGTCGAAGCCGTCGTACGCGACGTCTGGGCGCGGACGCTCGGGCTGCCCGAGCGGGCCGTCGGGGCGCACGACGACTTCCGGGCCCTCGGGGGCTCCTCCCTGAAGGCCATGGAGGTGCTGGCGGGACTGGAGGACGCGTTCGGCCTGGAGCTGCGGCCCTCCGACGTCCGCGAGCACACCACCGTGGCCGCCCTGGCCGGACTGGTCCTCGCCGGAGGCACGTCCGGTGGACCGGGGGCTGCCGGGGTGCCGCCACGCGACACGACGGACGCGGGCTCCTCGTCGCACGGCTGCTCCGGCGGGCTGCCGGGTCCGCGCCGTGCGTCCGGGCAGGAGGTTCCGCACGGGGCCGGGCGGACCGTCGAGCCCGTGATCGCCGTCTCCGCGCTGGCCTGCCGCCTCCCCGGCGCCGACACGCCCGAGGCCTTCTGGGAACGGCTTCTCGAGGGCTACGACGCCGTCACCCCCGTACCCGTCGGGAGGTGGACCGGCGCGGCCGAAGGGCCCGCCCGCCGGGGCGCGTTCCTCGACGAACCCGACGGTTTCGACGCGGGGTTCTTCGGCATCGGGGAGGAGGAGGCGCGGGCGACCGACCCGCAGGCGCGGATCCTGCTGGAGCTCGCCCACGAGGCCCTGGAGCGGGCCGGATACGCCGGGCCGCGGCGACGCGGGCGGCGCGTGGGGGTGTTCGTCGCCGCCGGTGACAGCGGATACCGGCGCATCCTCGAAGAGGCCCACGGCCCCGACGGGCTGCCCGCCGCCGCCCTCACCGGGAACCTCCCCAACATGGTCGCCGCCCGCGTCGCGCACTGCCTCGACCTGACGGGGCCCGCCCTCGCGGTCGACACCGCCTGCTCCTCCGCCCTCGTCGCCCTCCACCTGGCGCGCCGCAGCCTCCAGGCCGGCGAGTGCGACCTCGCCGTGGTCGGCGGCGTCCATCTCAACCTCACCCCGGCCGGGTACGCGCTCCTGGAGAAGGCCCAGGCGCTGTCCCCGACCGGGCGCTGCCACGCCTTCGGGGCGGCGGCCGACGGCTTCGTCCCCGGCGAGGGCGGCGCGGCGCTGGTGCTGACCAGGCTCGACGAGGCCAAGCGGGCCGGGGACCCCGTCCTCGCCCTGCTGCGCGGCACCGCCGTCAACAACGACGGCAGCTCCCTCAGCCTGATGGCGCCCAACCCCCTGACCCAGCGCGAGGTCATCACGGAGGCGTACCGCGACGCCGGTGTCGCACCCGAGGACGTGTCGTACGTGGAGGCGCACGGAACCGGCACGCCGATCGGCGATCCCGTCGAGGTGCGCTCGCTCGCCCACGCCTTTCCGCCGCTGCCCGACGGGCGGCTCCGGATGCTGGGCTCGGTCAAGGCGAACATCGGCCATCTGCTCAACGCCGCCGGCATGCCGAGCCTGGTGAAGGTGGTCCTCGCGCTCGGGCAGCGGCGCCTGCCCCCGTCACCGCTGCGGACCGCGCCGCCCGCGCCGTCGCCCGGCCTGGCCGGCGCCGGATTCGAGCTGGTGGAAGCCGTCCGCGCCTGGGAGGCGCCCGGACCGCTCCTCGCGGGCGTCAACGCCTTCGGGTTCGGGGGGACGAACGCGCATGCCGTCCTGGAGGAGGCCCCGGTCCGGAGCCTCCCGGAGCGGCGGGCGCCTGCGGGGCAGCGGACGGCGCACCGCTCGGCAGGCAGCTCGGAGGACCGTTCGGCGAGCAGCTCCGAGGACCGTTCGGCGGGCAGCTCGGAGGACCGTTCGGCGGGCGGCTCGGAAGGCCCCTCGGCGGGCGGATTCGCGGGAGGCCGGAGCGCCGGTACCGGCCCCCGGCAGCCCCGGCTGCTCACCCTGTCGGCGCACGGGCACGAGGCGCTGCGCGCCGCAGCCGCCGACCTCGCCGCCCATCTCAGGGAGCGTCCCGGACTCGACGAGGGGGACGTCTGCGCGGCCGTCGCCGAGGCGCGCGACGAGGGTCCCGACCGTCTCGCACTGGTCGCCGACGGAGACCTGGCCGCCCGACTCGAAGCCGCACGGCTCGACTTCGTACGGCCCGACTCGGGTCGGCCCGGCGTCGTACAGCCGGACTCGGCTCGACCCGGCTCCGTACGCGACGGGGACCGGCCGTTCCGCACGCCCGTACGGTCACGTGCCCGCCTCGTCCTGCTGCTGCCCGGGCAGGGCGTACGGCCGCGGGAGCAGGCCCGTGTGCTCCACGACGAGGCGCCCGCCTTCCGCGCCGCGCTGGAAGAGGCGTCCGGGCATGCCGGGACGATCGCCGGGCGCAGCCTCGCCGCCTGGTGCCTCGACGACGTGTCGCCCGACGCGGCGGCCCGCACCGACGTCGCCCAACCCCTCCTCGTCGCCTACGGTGTCGCGCTCGCCCGTCAGGTCCGGGCCTGGGGCGTCGTCCCGGACGCCGTCGCCGGGCACAGCGTCGGCGAGCTGGCCGCCGCGTGCGTGGCGGGGGCGCTGCCGCTCGCCGACGCCGTGCGGTTCGCCGCCGAACGCGGCCGTCTGATGGCCGACTTGTGCCCCCCGGGCGCGATGGCCGCCGTCCGCTGCGACGAGCGGGCGGTCGCGGACGTGGTGGCCGCCGCCCGGGGCGGCCTGGACATCGCGGCCGTCAACGGTCCCGACCAGGTCGTCCTCGCCGGGACGCCGGCCGCGGTCGACCACGCCGTGGCCGTCCTCTCCGGCAGGGGCGTCGCGGCGCGTCGGCTCGGGGTGTCCCGGGCCTTCCACTCGTCCCTCATGGATCCGGCGCTCGACGCGCTGGCCGAAGCGGCACGGGGCCTCTCGCCGCTCCGGCCGCAGGGGGCGGCGACGCCCCTGATCAGCACGGTCACCGCCGACTGGCAGCCCGTCCTGGACCCGGCCCATCTGCGGGCCCACGCCCGGCAGCCGGTGCGCTTCGGCGCCACCGTGCAGCGGCTGCTCGACGACGGCTACGACGCCTTCGTGGAGCTCGGCGCCGCCACGCTCGGCGGTTCCGTGCGCGCCGTCGCGGCCGCGCACCCGCGCGGGAGCGGGGCGCTGGCCCTCGCGGCGGGGCACCGGGACGGCGCCCGGGGGCTCCTGGAGGCCGTCGGCCGGCTCTGGGAGCGGGGCGTGCCTCTGGACCGCGCCGGGCTCGACGCCGGACGGACGCGGATCCCCGTACCCACCTATCCCTTCCAGAGGCGCCGCTACCGGCCGGCCACCGCTGCACGGCCGCTGCTGCACCTGATCGAGTGGGACGACGCCCCGGCGACCGTCGCGCCCGGGCCGCGTTCGGTCCTCCTCGCGGGGCCGGACTCGCAGCTCTCCCGGGCCTTCGCGGACCGGCTCGAGGCGCGCGGAGTCGCGGTCCTACACGCGGAGGACCGGCCGGCCGACCCGGCGGCAGTCACGACCGGTGACACGCCTCCGGGTGCGACCGTCGCGCCCGAGGTCGTCGTGCTGCTCGCCGGTCCCGGCCCCGCGCCGGATCCGGCCGACGGCCCCGACGCCGACGCCCTGGACGCGGCCCACCGTGCCCTGACGAACCGCCTGCGGGGACTGCTGCCGGAGCTCGCCGCGCACCGGCCGCGTGTCCTCCTCGTCACCGAGGACGTCCACGTCACCGGGGCCGGAGCCGAGCGGCCCAACCCCGCCCAGGCCGTCCTGACCGGACTGGCCCTGGCGCTGCCCGAGGAGTACCCCGGGGTGCTCGCCCACAGCGTCGACCTCTCCTCCCTCGACGGGACGGACGCGCGGCTCGACGCCCTGGACCGCGAACTGACCTCC
This sequence comes from Streptomyces sp. NPDC014891, assembly GCF_043081085.1. Taxonomy (NCBI): domain Bacteria; kingdom Bacillati; phylum Actinomycetota; class Actinomycetes; order Kitasatosporales; family Streptomycetaceae; genus Streptomyces; species Streptomyces sp. NPDC014891. The sequence continues at coordinate 280,852 of NZ_JBIBWF010000001.1, forward strand.
GGGCCCGCCGTGTCCGACGACGCCGGGGACCTCCGTCCCGCGCCCGCCGTCGCCTGGCGGGCGGGACGACGCCTGGGCCGGACGACCCGGCCCGCGGCCCCTAGCGCCGCCTCGGACGAGTCCGCGCTGCCGCCCCACGGGACGTACCTGATCACCGGCGGCACCGGCGGCGTCGGAGCCGCGCTGGCCCGCGATCTCGCGGGGAGGGGCCGGCCGACCCTGCTGCTCACCGGCCGTGCGGCCGAGCCGCCCGCAGGGCTCCTCGGGGAACTCCGGGCGCTCGGCGCCACCGTGGAGTACCGCGCCGCCGACGTCTCCCGCCCCGCAGACGTCGACACGCTGCTCGCGGCTCTGCCGCGACTCGACGTCCTCCTCCACGCCGCCGGAGTCGTACGGCCCGGCACGCTGCGGGCCAAGACGCCCGACGAGATCGCCGACGCCCTGGCCGCGAAGACGCGGGGCACCGCCCTGCTCGCCCGCGGCCTGGTCAAGCACGACCTGCGCCCCGGCCTGTGCGTGGCGTTCTCCTCGGTCTCCGCCGTCCTTCCCGGGCTCGCGGGAGCGATCGGCGACTACGCCGCCGCCAACGCCTACCTCGACGCCTTCGCCGCCGCCGAACGGTCCGCCGGCCGGCCCTGGCAGGCGGTCGGCTTCGCGGCGTTCGCCGGGACGGGACTCGCCTCCGGCGGCACGCGCGGGCCGCGGCCGCTGACGACCGGCGAGGCGCTGGCGGCGCTGCACACCGCCGGCGGCATCGACGCCGCTCACCTCCTCGTCGCCGACCTCGGACACGGGGCCACGGCACCCCGGCCACCGGCCCCCACCGGCGCACAGGCTGTCCCTCGCTCCCCGCACACGGCCACGTCCGGGTCGACGTCCACGCGGAGGGCCGCGGCCGTGGCGACGCAACCGTCCGCCCCCGTGGCGGCGTCGGCGCTCGACACCCGGCCCGCAGCCGTGCCCGTACCCGCCGGGCAGGCGACGGGCACCGGAACCGGCATCGGCATCGGCGCCGGCGGAGTGACGCCCCTCCTGAGGCGGCTGCTGGCCGAGGCGCTCCACGTCTCCGCCGACGTCCTCGGCGACGACGTGCCGCTGCTCGCTCTCGGCCTCGACTCGCTCATGGCCGTCGACCTCGTCAAGCGACTGGAGCGGGAGCTTGACCGGTCCCTGCCCATCACGCTGTTCTTCGAGCACCGGACCCTCGGCGAACTCGCCCGCGCGCTCGGCGACTCGGCACCCCTCTCCCCCGCCCCCGCGCGCCCCGCCGCGGCGCCCTCCCCCGACGACGGCGCCCCCTTCCCCCTGACTCCGGTCCAGCTCGCCTTCCACACGCAGGGCGGCCTGTACCCGGACGTGCCCGCCTACGGGTACGTCTCCCAGGACATCCGCGGCCCCCTCGACCCCGGTCTGCTCGGCCGGGCGCTCGCTTCGCTCGCCGACCGGCACGCCATGCTGCGCATCCGGGTCCTCCCCGGCGGTTCGGGCCCCGTCCAGTCCGCCGTACCGGCCTCGCACGGTCACGACGGGATGCCCGACTGGTACGAGGTCCGCGACCTGCCCGGCGACCGTGACGCCGAGGCGGAGTTCGCGGAGCTCGAAGAGGCCCTCCGCAACCGGCCGTTCGACCTCACCGCCGAGGGGCCCCTGCGCGCCGTGCTCGCGCGCGGGACGCGGGGGACCCGCGTCCCCGGCGGACGCCGCGAGGCCGATGAGACCACCGAGGCCGAGGGGACCGCGGAGGCCCGCGGGACCGCAGAGGCAGCCGTCACCGGGGAAGCCCGCGAGGCGTTCCTGCGGCTCGTGCTCGTGGTGCACCACGCCGCCGCCGACGGCTTCAGCCTGAACGTCCTCGGCGAGGAACTCTGGACTCTCTACACCGCCCTCGCACAGGGTGCCACGCCCGAACTCCCGCCGCTCCTTACCGACTTCGCCGCGTTCCACGCCCATGAGCGGTCCGCGCGCTCCGAGTCGGCCCTCACCGAGAGCCGGGCGTACTGGCGCGGTGTCCTCGGCCGGCAGGGGGAGCCGCTCGCCCTCCCGTACGACGGTGATCCGCTGGGCCTCCCCGAACCCCCGCTCCTCGCCCACCAGGTGACCCCGGGGCCCGCGCTGTCGACCGCGCTCCAGGAGACGGCCGCCGCCCACGGGGTGTCGCTCTTCCACCTGCTCCTCGCGGCGTACGCGCGCTGCCTCTCGCGGTGGAGCGGCGGCCGGGAGGACGTCACCGTGAACGTGGCGAGGGCCCGTCGCGAGGCGCGACTGCCGGGCATCGACCGGCTGGTGGGACCGCTGGCCGACACCCTCCCGGTTCCCGTCCTCGTCGGCCCCGAGGACTCGGTGCACGCGCTCGCCGTACGGCTCCGTGACGCGTGGCCGGAGAGCGAGCGGCACGGCCTGCTCACGAGCCTCGACCTGGCCCGGCTGCTGCCGGCGGACGGGGCCGGGCCCCGTACCGCCGCGCCCGCGTCCTTCAGCTTCGCCCGCTTCCCGGTCGCTCTCGATCCCCGGTGCCCCGTGGAGGTCCGCCCGACGTCGGCCGGAACCGCCTCCGCGGCGACCCGGCTCGGGCTGCTGTGCTGGGAGTCCGACGGGGAGCTGGCCTTCTCCTGGAACTTCCCCGCCCGGCTCTTCGCCCCGGCCACCGTCGCGCGCCTCGCCGCGGAGCACCTCGCCGAACTCACGGGGGCGGCCGGACTCGGCGGGCCTCCGGCTTCGGCTTCGGCTACGGGTCCGGCCTCGACATCGGTTACGGGTCCGGCCTCGGCATCGGCTACGAGTCCGGCGCCGCTTCCAGCTCCGGCTCCGACTCCGGCGCCCGCCCCGATCGCGCGGGCGGCGACTACGACAGCCACGACGGCGGTCGATGCTCCGGCCACGACCGGGGGCCCGGACACGGCGATCCCGGGCGAGGTCGACTCCGGCCCGCGCCCGTCGGGCGACATCGTCGCCCGGCTGCTCGCCCGGTTCCGGGCCACACCGGACGCGATCGCCGTCGACACCGACGGAGACACCCTCGGCTACGCCGAGTTGGACCGGACGTCCGCCGCCCTCGCCGCCCGCCTGCGGGCTCGCGGTGTGGTCCCGGGCGACCTCGTGGGGCTGCTCGTCGAGCCGGGCGCCGACGCCGTCACCGGTGTGGTCGGCATCCTGCGCGCCGGTGCCGGCTGGGTTCCGCTGGACGCCGCCCATCCCCCCGCACGCCTCGCCGACCAGTTGAGCCGGTCCCGCGCGGGAGTGCTCGTGTGCCACGCGGCGACCCGTGACGCGGCGGCCGGGCTCGCCGCCGAGGCGGGGCTCGCCCTGGTCGCGGCCGACGACACCGCCCCGGTGCCGATGCCCTGCGACGCGGCCCCGGAAGACGCGTCGCCCTCCCACGATCCCGACTCGCTCGCGTACGTCATCTTCACCTCCGGCTCCACCGGTCGCCCCAAAGCGGTCCCCATCACGCGCCGCTCCATGACCAACTACCTCGACTGGGCCCTGGACACCTTCGGCTACCACGCGGGCGACCGCCTCGCCCAGACGGCCTCGCTCTGCTTCGACGCGTCGGTGCGCCAGCTCCTCGCGCCCCTCCTCGTCGGGGCCGCCGTCGTCACCCTCCCCCGGCAGCTCCTCCGGGACCCCGAAGCCCTGCTGGACCGCGTCGAACAGGCCCGGATATCGGTGTGGAGTTCCGTCCCGAGCCTGTGGTCCCGCCTCCTGGAGGCCGCCGAGGCGCGCGTCCGGGAGGGCGGGCCCGCACCCGACCTGTCGGCCCTTCGCTGGATCCACGTCGGCGGGGAGGCGCTCCCGCCCTCCCACGTGCGCCGCTGGTACGACCTGTTCGGGCCGGGGCACCGGATCGCCAACCTCTACGGTCCCACCGAGGCCACCATCAACGCCACCTTCCACCTCATCGACACCCGACCCGCCGACGACGTACGGACCCTGCCCATCGGCACCCCCCTCACCGGCACGGACGTCGACGTCGTCACGCCCGACGGGCTGCGGCGCTGCGCGCCCGGCGAGCCCGGCGAACTGCTCATCGCCGGGGTCGGGCTCACCCCCGGCTACCTCCACGCGCCGGAGCTGACCGCCGCCGCGTTCACCGTGCGCGACGGGCGCCGCTGGTACCGCAGCGGCGACCGCGTCCGGCGCGGCGAGGACGGCGTCGTCGAGTTCCTCGGACGGCTCGACGACCAGGTGAAGATCCGCGGGCACCGGGTGGAGCTCGGCGAGATCGAGTCGGTGCTGCTGAGCCATCCGGCGGTGGCCCGGGCCGCCGTGGTCCACCGCGACGAACGGCTGGCCGCCTTCGTGCAGTGCCTGCCGGGCGTGCCCGGGCCCACGTCGACGGCGCTCCGCGCCCACCTGGCGCGGACCCTGCCGGACTACATGCTGCCGCACCGGATCCACCTCGCCGACGACCTGCCCCTGACCGGAACCGGGAAGATCGACCGCGCCGCCCTGAAGCCCCCGGCCGGGGACACCGACGGATCCCTGAGTCCGTCGGCGGGATCCCTGCCCGCCACGCCGACCGAGGTGCTACTGGCCCGCGTCTGGTCCGAACTCCTCGACGCGGAGGTCCACGCGCTGCGCCGCGAGGACGACTTCTTCGCCCTCGGCGGCGACTCCCTGCTGGTGCTCCAGGTGTTCGCCCGGCTGCGCGAGACGATTCCCGCGCTGCCCCGGCCCACCGTCGTGTACGCGCACCGGACACTCGCGGCGCTCGCCGCCGCGATCGACCGGGGCCCGGCGGACGGGCCCGAGGGGACCGCTGCGGTGGACGCGGGCACCGAGCCACGCGCGCACGGCGGCCCGCCCCGCCCCTCCCCTTCACCCGCGGACTCCCCTGCCCACTCCCCCGTCCCTACCGCGTTCCCCACGCCCTTCCCGCTGTCGCCGTCCCAGCGCGGGTTCCTGCTCGCCGAGGCCATGGCGCCCGACTCGCCCACGGCGTGGCTCGCCTGCCTGCGGGTGGACGGCCCCCTGCGGCCGGAGGTCTTCCAGCAGGCCGTCGACGCCTGTGTCGCGCGCCATCCGATGCTCCGGACCGTGTTCCCCGCCGGAGTGCGGCCGCCGGTCCAGCAGGAACTGCCGCCCAGCCTCCGGCTGCCGGTCGCCTTCGAGACCCTCGCGCAGCCGGACCTCCTCGCGACACGGATCGCCGAGGAACGCGAACGGCGCTTCGAGACCTGGGCCTGGCCGCTGCTCCGCCTGCGGGTGCTCACCCTCGGGCCCGACGAGCACGCGCTCGTCGTCCACGCCCACCACCTCATCGGCGACGGCTACAGCGTGACGCTGCTCGGGCGGGAGCTGCTCGCCGCCTATGACCGTGTCCTCCGCGGCGAGCCCGGCGAACTCCCGCCGCTGCGCGGCACGTTCCGCGACCATGTCCGGTCCCTCCGGGACCGCGCCCCCGCATCCGGTGACGCGTCCGGCGTCGTCCCGTCCGGGCGTTCCGAGCGCGCCGACCGGCTCGCCCGACCGTACTCCCGGCCCGTCCTCGGAGCCCGTACCGCGGAACGGTCGCCTACCGAGGGCCCCGCGGCGGCCGGGCCCCACCGCTCGACCGGATTCACCCTGGACGCAGCCGCGGTCTCCGCGCTGCGGCGGTGCGCGACCGGCGCCGGTACGACGCTCTTCGCCCCGGTCCTGACCGCGTACTACCGGACGCTGGCCGACGCGACGGGGCAGACGGACCTCATCCTCGGGCTGGCGGTCTCCGGCCGCGACGACACGCATCCCGACGCGCACCTGGCGTTCGGTCCGTACGCCGCCGCCGTTCCCCTGAGGCCCGGCGGCGGGAGGGAACTGCGGCCCGCCGGGCCGGGCTCCCCGGCAGGCCCCGGGACCGGTGACCGCACGTTCGCCGAGGACCTCCGGGCGGTCGTGGCGGAGGTCGAGGCGGCCCGCTCCCAGGGCGTTCCGCCGCTCGGGGGCGAGGGCGGCGGACTGCCGTCCGCGGCCCAGTTCTTCTTCACCTTCCTGGACTTCTCCGCCCTGGGGCCGATGAGCGGGGACACACTGAGGGTGCGGTGGGACGAGACCGACGCGGAGCTCGCGCCGCCGCCGGTCGGCACGGACACCTTCCTGGCGGTGCGTCCGGTCGGGGAGGGCGAGCTGCGGGTGACGCTCCGCGCGTCGGCGACGGCGTTCCCCGACGACACGGCGTTCACCGCGTTCGCGAAGGCCCTGCGGGGTGCGATGGCCGCGTGCGACGCGGTGCCGGAGGACGTACGGCGTTCCGCTCCCGACGCGCACCCGGCGCGGGACGTCCTGGACTCCGCGCTCGTCGGGTACCTCCCGCCGCCCGCTCAGCTGTCGGCGCCGGCGGGGGCCGGCGGCCTCCGCGCGGGCGGCGAGGCGGGGGCCGGTGTCACCGATCCGCGCGAGTGGCTGCGGGAGGCGCTCTTCCCGGACGGACACGCGCGGCTCGTGGAGGAGATCGACACGCCCCTGGGTCGCTCGGGGTTCGTGTGCCTTCCGCTCTTCGCCGACGAGCTCGCGTCGACACCCGACCTCGCCGCCCGGACGGCGCGGGCCGTGGAACACGCGGCGGCGCTGGGGGCCCGGTCCGTCTCGCTCGCCGGCATGATCCCGTCGCTGACCGCGTACGGCTTCGGGGTGCTGCGGGAGACGGAGGGACCGACGGCGGTGACGACCGGGCACGCGGCGACCGCGGTGTCCGTGGTCAAGACCGTCCACGCGGCCCTCGCCCGAACGGGCCGCTCGCTCGCGGGAACCGGAGGGTCCGACGCCGGTGAAGGGCTCGACCACGCCGGGGATCCTCAGGGTGCCGTCGGGGCCGGCAGCCGTGGTGGCCTCGGGGGCCACGGCGAGCACGACGACCTGAGCGGTATCGGGGATCTCGGGGATCTCACCGTCGCCGTCGTGGGCCTGGGCTCCATCGGGAGCTCGTCGCTCGAACTCTTCCTGACTCTCGCGCCCGTGCCGCCCGCGCGGCTGATCCTGTGCGACGTCGAGGGCAGCGCGGCACGCTTGCGGGCGCTCGCCGAGGACCTGGCCGGCCGCGGGCTCGCCGGGGACGTGGAGGTCCACGAGTCGGGGGCGTCCGCGCTTCCGGCAGCGGTCTACGCGGCGGACCTCCTCGTCACGGCCGTCAGTGGCGGTCGGGCGGTCCTCGACGTGTCACGGCTGCGGCCGGGCACGATCGTCGTCGACGACTCCTTCCCCCACTGCTTCGACACAGCCGAGGCGCTGGCGCGGATGCGCGAGCGGCGCGACGTCCTGATCGTCGGGGGCGGCCTGCTGTCCGTCGGCGCCCCGGGCCCGGTGGGGGCGGACGGTTCCGGCGGAGCCGCCGGTCGTGGGGAGGCCGTCGTCCGTCGTACGGCACCGGGGCTGCCGCCCGCCGTCGCGGCCGCATACGCCGCCCGCTCGTGGCTTCCCGGCACGATCGCCTCGTGCCGCCTGGAGTCGCTGCTGCACGCCGCGGATCCGGAACTGCCGCTGGTGCACGGGCTGGTGGACGCGCGGCTGGCAGGGGCCTACTGGCGGGGCATGGCGGCGGCCGGGGTCACCGCGGGTCCGCTGCACCTGCTGGGCCATGCCGTCGCTGCGGAGGACGACGACCTCGCGGGCTTTCCGGCCCGGCGGGGGCCGGATCCCGCCGAACAGGGACCGACGGAGTGAGATGCGCCGCCGGGGCGACCGGCGCCCGCTGATCGCTGCGCCGTCGAACGTGACCGTTTCAGGGAGGACTTGGCCAGGGGGCGTGTGGGTCGTGAAGGCGATGCGGAGAGCTGTTTAAGAAACCTTGTTGAATATCGCTTTACCCCGGGTTCGGTCTTGATTTGCTCCTGCCAATCCGAACAGGGTTCTCTCGAACGTTTGACGCCCCACACGTCAACACGAGGAGAGATCCACTTTCATGGCAACTCACAAGCGATCCCACGGACTTCGCAACGCGGCCATAGCCACAGGCACGGCGGCCGCGGCCGCCGCGGCGCTGTTCGCGGGCAACCTGGCCGGAGCGGCCACTCCGGCCGAGGGCACCGTCCACGGACTCGGCGCCCCGGGCGCCGTCGAGGGCAGCTTCGTCGTCATCCTCGACGCATCCGCGAACAAGGCGGACCTCGCCAAGAAGTACGGCGGCAAGCTCGTCCGCTCCTACGGCTCCGAGGTGAACGGCTTCTCGGCGTCCGACCTGTCCGTCGACGAGGCCAAGCGCCTCGCCGCCGACCCCGCGGTCGGCACCGTCGTGCAGAACAAGCGCTTCAGCATCAAGGAGACCCAGGAGCAGCCCCCGTCCTGGGGTCTGGACCGGATCGACCAGGCCGACACCGCCGGGGACCAGAAGTACTCGTACCCGGACAACGGCGGCGAGGGCGTCACCGCGTACGTCATCGACACCGGCGTCCGCATCTCGCACCAGGACTTCGGCGGCCGGGCCACCCACGGCTTCGACGCCGTGGACAACGACCAGTCCGCCGACGACGGCAACGGCCACGGCACGCACGTGGCGGGCACCATCGCCGGCACCTCCCACGGAGTCGCCAAGAAGGCCAAGGTCGTCGCCGTCCGCGTCCTGGACGACAACGGCTCCGGCACCACCGAGCAGGTCGTGGCGGGCATCGACTGGGTCACCGAGAACCACTCGGGTCCCTCGGTCGCCAACATGAGCCTCGGCGGCGGCGCCGACGAGGCCCTGGACGCGGCGGTCAAGCGGGCCATCGACTCCGGTGTCACCTTCGCGGTGGCGGCCGGCAACGAGTCCTCGGACGCCGGCCAGGGCTCGCCCTCGCGGGTGCCCGAGGCGCTGACCGTGGCCTCCAGCACCAAGGACGACCAGCAGTCGGACTTCTCGAACTTCGGGTCCGTGGTCGACATCTACGCTCCCGGCTCGGACATCACCTCGGCCTGGAACGACAGTGACACCGGCGTCAAGACGATCTCCGGAACGTCGATGGCCAGCCCGCACGTCGCGGGTGCCGCCGCTCTCTACCTGGCGGCCAACCCGTCGGCCACGCCGGCCGACACAGCCACCGCACTGACCGGTGCGGCCACCCCGGACGCCATCAAGAACGCCTCCGCGGGCACCGCCAACAAGCTCCTGAAGGTCACGCCGTAACCGCACCACCACGAACGCCGGGGTCGTCCGTGCCCCCGGCGCCCGTTGAAGAGGTGGCCCTCCACACACCCGTGGAGGGCCACCTCCGCGTGCGCGGTGTCCGATACTGTCGGCATGCCGCCGCAGCCCGCCGCGCTCCCCGAGCCGATATCGGCCGACCCGCCGCACCGCCCGGACCGCACCCTGCTCACCCAGTCCTGGCTCGACCTGGCGTTCCTGCACTGGGCCGCGGACCCCGCCGACGTGGCCCCGCTCCTGCCGCCCGGAACCGTGCCCGACACCCACGACGGCGTCACCTACGTGGGCCTGGTCGCCTTCCGCATGCACCGGGTCGGCTGGTTCCGGCTCCCCGGCGTCCCCTACCTCGGTTCCTTCCCCGAGACGAACGTCCGGCTGTACTCCGTGGACGCCCACGGACGCCGGGGCGTCGTCTTCCGCTCCCTCGACGCGTCGCGCCTCATCCCGGTGGCCGTCGGCCGGTGGGCGTTCCGGATCCCCTACGTCTGGTCCAGGATGAGCGTCCGGAGCGACGGCCCCACCGTGACGTACACGAGCAGTCGCCGCTGGCCCGGCCCGCGCGGCGCGCGCAGCGCGATCAGCGTGGAGGTCGGCGAACCAGTGGCCGAGCCCACCGCCCTCGAACACTTCCTGACCGCCCGCTGGGGCATGCACAGCTCGTTCCGCGGGCGGCCGCTCTACCTCCCGAACACCCACCCGCGCTGGCCCCTGCACCGCGCCCGGCTGCTCGACTGCGACGAGACGCTGCTCACCGCCGCCGGCCTGGAGCGGCCGGCCGGACCGCCCGCCAGCGTCCTGTACTCGCCGGGCGTCCCGGTCCGCTTCAGTGCCCCGCCGCGGGACCCGCGCGGCGCGCGGGTCCCGCGGGTCCCGCGGCAGAGGGACGCGGACCGGTAGTCCGCCCGTCGCGTCAGCGCGGGGCGATCCCCGCCTCCGCCGCCGCCTTGATCCGGGCGCCGAAGCCGGGGGCGTCCTTGCGGGCGGCGGAGAGCGCCAGGCCCGTGAGGAGCCTGCCGAGGCCGTGACCCTCGAGGACGTTGTAGATCCGCACCTGCGTCCGGCCTCCGGCGAGCGGTTCCAGGTCGTAGCCGCCCTCGCGGGCCGTCACGAGGTTCTTGGACTCCTCGGCCCAGCGGATCTTCACGGGGGCGTCGAGGGCGGTGATGCGGAACTCCCTCCGCGTCTTCATCCCGGCGTCCTTGACCGTGCTCCGGAAGACGGTCCCGACGGCCGTCGGGCCGTCCGGGACCCGCTCGATCCCGAGCACCCGGGGGCTGAACTCGGGATCGTTGCGGCCGTCGGAGAGGAAGGCGAAGACCTCCTCCACCGGCCGGTCCACCTCGAACGTCGCTTCGAACTGTCCTGTCACGGGGCACCCCGGATCGGTCGGGCGGCGCCCCCGCCCGCGCCTGCGGCGACGAGGGTCCTTCCTCGTCGTACCACCGCCGTTGTCGTAGTGGCAGCACGACCCTACGTGACCGCGGGGCGGTTCGCCCGGCGAGCGAGGTGCGCCCGGCACCGGTACGCGCCCGGCGCGGACGCGCACCGCGGGACCCGGGCGGGCCGGGGCCCCGGCGGGTACGGCCCGGTCGGCGCGTACGCTCACGTCAGGAACGACCGCCCCCGCCCGGCCCGGAGGGGGCCGGGCGAGGAGGACGGGCGGCGTGAGCGGGGAACGGGACATGGCCGAGGTGCGGAGAAGGCCGGGCGCGGCGACCGGTGCGGGCGAGCCGGACCGGGCGGCGACGGTGCGCGTCTTCGTCGCCCTCGCACCGCCCGACGAGGCCAAGGACGAGCTGGAGCGGGTGCTCGGCCCCGCGTACGAGACCCACCCGCGGATGCGGTGGAACCGCGTCGAGGACTGGCACATCACCCTGGCCTTCCTCGGGGAGCTGCCGGTCGACGCCGTACCGCCGCTGCGGACGCCCCTCGCGGACCTCGCCGCGTCGCGCGGACCGGTGGAGCTGTCCCTGCGGGGCGGCGGGCACTTCGACGAGCGGGTGCTGTGGAGCGGGATCGACGGCGACCTGGACGGGCTCCACCGGCTGGCCGCCGACGTCCGCGGTGTGGTCACCGCGTGCGGCATCCCCTTCGAGGACCGGCCGCTCCGCCCCCACCTGACGCTGGCCCGCGCCCGCCGCGACGACCCGTCGAGCGCGTCGGCCCTGGCCGCCGGTCTGACCGGCTTCGCCGGACGCAGCTGGCCGGCGGAGCGGCTCCACCTGGTCGGCAGCGACTTCGGGCGCGGCCCGGGGCCGATCCGGTACCGCGACATCGAGTCCTGGGCGTTCCGCACCGACTGACGCACACCCGACGTCCACCTGAAGCAGACCTGCGGCTGAGCGCCCGCGGCGACGTCGGCGCGGGCGGATCCGGGCCGGGGCCCCGCGGCGGGTCCCCCGGGGTCGACGCGAGGGCTTCCCCGGAGCGGCCGCGGTCACGACCCCGGGTGCGGCCCGGCGAAACCGGCCGGGGGTGCCCGCGCGTGTCTTCCTGTGCAGTGATCGCTCGGGAAAGGGAAACACCTTGTCCATCACCGGATTCCATCCGTCCCGTCGCGGCGTGCTCGGCCTCGGGGCCGGCGCCGCCCTCGCCGTCGCGATACCGCTCGGCGGGACGGCGTCCGCCTCGTCGCCCGGCGCCGAGGGCCTCGTCACGCGGCTCCGCGAGCTGGAGGAACGGCACGCCGCACGGCTCGGGGTGTTCGCCCACGACGTGCGGACCGGCCGCTCCGTCGCGTACCGCGCCGACGAGCGCTTCCCCATGTGCTCCGTCTTCAAGACCTTCGCCGTCGCCGCCGTCCTGCGCGACCTCGACCGGGACGGCTCCTTCCTCGCCCGGCGCATCCGCTACACGGCGGAGTACGTCAAGCGCTCCGGCTGGTCCCCCGTGACGGAGCGCGCCGAGAACATCGCCCACGGCATGACCGTCTCCGAGCTCTGCGACGCCACGCTGCGCTTCAGCGACAACACCGCGGCGAACCTGCTCCTCCGCGAGCTGGGCGGCCCGACCTCCGTCACGCGCTTCGCCCGCTCGATCGGGGACCGCACGACCCGCCTGGACCGCTGGGAGCCCGAGCTGAACTCGGCCGAGCCCTGGCGCGAGACCGACACCACGACCCCCCGGGCCGCCGGCCGGAGCTACGGGCGCCTGATCCTCGGCACCGCGCTCCCCCGGCACGACCGGGAACGCCTCACCGCGTGGATGCTGGCGAACACGACCAGTACCGAGCGGTTCCGCAAGGGACTGCCCGCCGACTGGCTCCTCGCCGACAAGACCGGCGGCGGCCGCTACGGGGGGAACAACGACGCGGGCGTCGCCTGGAAGCCGGACGGCGGGCCCGTCGTGCTCACCGTGCTGTCCACGCGGTTCGCGGAGGACGCGGCGCCCGTCGACGCCCTCGTGGCCGACGCCGCGGCACTGGTGGCGGCGGAACTGGGCCGTCCCTGACCCGGCTCGGAAATCGCTCGAATAAATCGCTTGAGCGCCGCCGCGGCCTTTCCTAGGCTGTGGTCACACGCTGAAAGGAGGTGATCCGAGAACATGGTTTCTTTTCGGATTCGTGAGGTGACTGCGGGCTAACGGCCTGCCGTCGCACTCTGTGCACCTCGGCAGGTCGTCTGCCGAAAACCACGCAGTCACCCGACCCGTGGGCCGCCGGTTATCCGGCCGGCTCCCGTCCGAACTCGAGCGGACGGGACCAGGCCCACGGGTCGTCCGTGTTCCTGGCCGCTTGCGGCCCGTTCCCCCCGATCGGTCCCGGGGAACCCTTACCGAGCTGGAGGGTTGCGGGTTCGGGGTCTTGGGATCGAGGGGGTGTCGCCCCCCGCTGCCCGTGCCCGGTTCATCGGGCGTGCACCTGGAGTTCGCGGCTCCGGCCGGGCGGTGGCCGCCGGGCGGACACGGAAGGGCAGCACGCTCGCGCAGGTCGTACGAGCCCCCTTCAGAGGAGACCTGCGTGACTCGCCCCCGTACCGTCCGACCGCTCGTGCTCGCCGCCGCCACGGCGCTCGCCGCGGCCGCCCTCGCCGTGCCTGCCCGGGCCGACGCCCGCCACCACCGACCCGCCCGCTCCCTGCCGGTCGTGGTGCCGCGCGCGGAGACCCCGGTACTGCACGACGACGAGGCGGGCGGCAACGCCGACGCCGACGACCCCGCCATCTGGCGCAACCCCGCGGCCCCCGCCCGCAGCCTCGTCGTCGCGACCGCGAAGGAGGGCGGGCTGCGCGTCTACGACCTCGACGCGCGACCGGTCCAGACGATCGCGGCGCCGCCCGCGGCCGGACCCGACGACTCCCCCGGCCGGTTCAACAACGTGGACCTCGTCCAGGGCCTCCGGCTCTCCTCGGGGCGCGCCGACCTCGCCGTCACCAGCGACCGCGGCCACGACCGGCTGCGGTTCTACCGCATCGACCGCGACCGCGCCGGCGGTCCGCTGACCGACGTCACCGATCCCGCCGCCCCGGCCGTCTTCTCCCGGGACCAGGCCGAGATCAACGACCAGCGCACCGCGTACGGCCTGGCCACCTGGACGGACCCGGCGTCCGGCACGGCCTACGCCCTCGTCAGCCGGCGCGAGCGGACCGCCGTCACCCTGCTCCGGCTCCTCCCGACCGCGGGCGGCAAGGTCTCCTACCGCACGGTCCGCACCCTGGAGCTGCCCGCCTCGTTCCGGCTGCCGAACGGCACGTCGTGGACCCCGTGCGGCGAGCCCGGCGAACAGCCGCAGGTCGAGGGCATGGTCGTCGACCCCGCCGCGGGCATCCTGTACGCGGGCCAGGAGGACGTCGGGATCTGGCGGCTCCGCGCCGACCTCACCGGCACCCCGAGGCTGGTCGACCGGGTCCGCGAGTACGGCGTCCCCGGCGTCTACGACGAGGAGACCGAGGAGTGCACGCCGGGCGCCGACCCCGGCTACGGCGGCACCCGGATCTCCTCGGACGTCGAGGGACTGACGCTCGTGACCGAGCGCGGCGGCGACGGTCACCTGCTCGCCTCCAGCCAGGGCGACGACACCTTCGCCGCCTACGACCGGGAGCTCGCCGACCGCAACGAGTACGAGGGCGGCTTCCGCGTCGGGTCCGCGAGCGGGGCCCTCGACGGGTCCGAGGAGTGCGACGGCGCCGCCGCCCTGAACGCCCCCCTCGGCCCGAAGTACCCGAACGGGCTGCTCGTCGTGCAGGACGGCCACGACACCCCCGGCGACGGCCACCGCCCCGCGACCGGCTTCAAGTTCGTCGACCTCGGGGCGGTCCTGGAGGCTCTCGACCACTGACCCCCGGCTCGCCTCGCGCCCGCACCGGCCGCCGACCGTCCGGCGGCCGGTGCGCCGTCACGGCGCCGCGAGGAGCGCGGCGACCGCGTGCGCCGTGGCCGGATGCCGGGCCGTGAGGGACGGCGCGCCCGCCGTCGTGGCCCCCGCCGCCCAGGACCCGTCGCAGCCCAGGAGATCCGCGACAGCGTCGCAGGCCGCGGGGTGGGCGAACAGGAGCGCCGCTCCCGCCGGGTCCTCGGGCGGCGCGCCCGCCGGGCCCCACCCGTCCGTGACGCCCAGCAGGTCCGCGAGCGCGTCGCAGGTGCCGGGATGCCGCGGGAGCAGCGCCGCACCGCGGGCCGTGGTGGCGCCCGGCGGGGCCGGGGCCACCGGGTGCGCGCGCCACGGCGGGATCCAGGTGTCCAGGGCCGCGAGCCGGGCCGGGAAGATCCGGCCGGCCTCGCGGATCAGGAGCGGGGCCAGATCGGCGGCGTTCGACCTCAGTGTGGTGATGAGGGTGGGCAGCCACGGCAGCAGGACGGGGTCGGGGAGTCGTCCGAAGGCGTTGGACACGGCCTCCACGACGACGTCCGCGAGGCCCGGCACCGGCTCGAGCGCGTGCACGAAGCCACTGAGGTAGCGGGGGTACGAGGGCACTACCAGGGGGTTGCCGAGGAGCTCGTCGCAGCGGCCGCGGAGTTCGCCCCGGGACAGCGTCCCGAGCTGGACCTCCGCGGCCCACAGCAGGGCGGTCTTCGCGGGGTCGCCCGGGTGCGACTGCGCGACCGCGAGTTCCAGCTGAGTGCGGTCGCAGCCGAGCGACAGCGCCAGGCTCTCCATGCTGAACAGGAAGCCCAGCATCGCCGCCACCTGTCCCACGGTCGCGTCCTCGTCCCGGAAGGCCGTCGGCAGCAGCGTGCAGTAGTGCGCGTACCCGGCCCTGACGAAGGACTCGATCCACGGCGGGAGGACCGGCTCGCTGGTCCGGTAGTAGGCCAGCAGGCCGCGCACCCGGCGCAGCACCTCCGGTGCTCCGTCCACGGTGCGCTCGCCTACGAGGACCTCCAGGGCCCGGCCTCCCAGCTCGTCGGCGAGGCGCCGGCCGCCGAGGTGGAGCGTGGCGTCCTCGACGGCCGCGAGGACCTCGGCGGTGGTGGCCCGCGGCCCGTAGGCGGTGCGGCGCAGCCGCTGCTCCAGGACCTGCTCCAGGCTCACTCCCTCGTAGCCCAGTTCGATGAGGGCGCGCTGGTGGGTGCCGAGCGACAGGTCCCAGGACTCCTGGATCGAGCGCTCGCCGAGGCGCCGCTCCCCCATGACCGTGCGGGCCGCGCCCGGCGGCAGCAGGCGGCGGAGCATCCACAGGACGTCGGAGCAGGCGCGCAGTTCGGGCCGGGACGCCATGTCGAGCAGCGCCCGCCGCACCCCGCGCTGCTGGAGGTTCAGTTCCAGGGGCACGAGCCGGTCGTGCACGTCGCGGGCGAGCGGCGGCAGCGCCTCGTAGCCGACCTGGCCGATCCGGTCGCCGCCCATCATGATCTCGACGAGCCGCCGGACGTCCCGGCGGCCGGGGACGGTGTCCTTCTCGATGCAGGTGACCGCCGCGTCCTGGAAGTCGTACGGGGTCGGCTTGGCCCGGTCCCGCATTCCGGCGAGCAGGATGGAGGTCTCGAAGACGGCGATGGCGTCGGCGGTGGAGGCCTGGTAGCCGCTGCGGCGGGCGGCGCGCACGATGTCCACCGACCAGCCGAGGAGTTCGGCCTCGTCGAGGCCGTGGAGGACGGGCGGCTGCCGGAGGAACCCGGTGAGCCGGTCCTCCGCCGGTACGGGGGTGGGCGCGGGGGCGGGGGGCTTCGCCGCCGTCTTCCGGGCGGCCGTCTTCCGCGCGCCGGCCTGGCCCTCCAGGCGGTACGGGCGCACCCGGGTGCGCTTGAGGTTCTTCGCCCACTCGGTCGCGGCGATCGACACCGAGCCGGAGGCGAGGCCGAACTGGGCCTCGATCGCCGCGTGGCTGGAGGGGATCAGCCCGTACTGCCAGGTGGTGGCGGTCCGCGGGGAGACGGTGAAGTCGCCGGTGCCGCCGATGCCGAACTCCGTCACGCGGCTGGCCGCGTGGAAGGCCCCGCACACGTACAGGCAGTCGGCGGGGTCGGTGCCGGTCGCGGCGAGGTGCTCGCGCATCCGGGTCCACATGTAGCGCTCGCGGTCCTCGTCGACCCGTACCCGGTCGCCCCCGCCGGGGGCGAGCCGCCGGAACAGGCTGCCGATGAGGAACATGACCTGGCGGTAGGTGTCGTGGTCGCTGTCGCCGAGCGGGACCTCGACGTACTGGTGCCACCACTCCGACCAGTGCCGCACCTTGCCGTGCCGCAGGAGGTGCTCCTCCAGTTCGGCGAAGCGCGGGCGGAGGTCGCCGATCTCGACGCCGACGGCCTCCCCGTGGAGGGCGGCCTCGGGCTCCGCCCCGGTCTCGGCAGCGGGCGTACCGTCGTCGGCGGGCCGCCGGGTGTCCCACTGGAAGACGTGGTCGGACGAGCGGTCGACGAGGACGAGCTCCACACCGGGGGTGTCGAGGGCGTAGGCGATGGCCTGGTACTCGGCGGAGGCCTCGGTGATCGGGGCGACGACCGAGAGCGGGGCCCAGTCGGGCGGGAAGCCGTCGATCTCGCTCGCGAAGGCCTGCACGGCCACCGGCAGCCGGCAGTTGCGGAGTTCGGTGAGGAGCGGCCCCATGTCCTCGCACAGCTCCAGGTACACGACCTTGGGCTGCTTCTCGCGGAGCCGGCTCGCCATGGCGAGGGCGGAGGCGGGCGAGTGGTGGCAGACCGGGAAGATCTCCAGCGGTTCGGCGGCCGCCCGGTCGACGTCGTCGACCATGCCGAGCAGGATCTCCTCCAGCGCGTCCCGGCCTCCGGCGAACTCGGCCGCCGCGTCGTGGAGTTGCCCGCGCAGGGCGGCGAAGGAGGGGCTCGCGGGCCTCTCGGTCGTGTCGCTCATGCCAGCTTCGCGATCGCCTCGCGGCCGCCTTCGAGGAACTCGGGCCAGGAGCCGCCCTGCTCCTTGCCCCGGGGCTCGACGACGCCGTGCAGGTACTTGTTGAGGATGGCCAGGTCCTCGGGCTCGCGGCGGGCGAGGGTGCCCACCAGGGAGGACGCGAGGGCGCGGGCCGTCAGTGTGCGCTCGCCGAAGAAGTCGCTGTGCAGGACGGCGTCCTCCAGGACGCCGATCTGCTCGGCCGTCGACAGGGCGGACTCCAGCTTCTCGTCGTCGCTGCCGGCCGCGGCGGCGGAGGCGCGCAGGTCGGCGAAGCTCTGGAGGAGGACGTCGAGGAGGGTGGGCGGCACGTCCAGCTCGATCGCGTGCCGGCGCAGCAGTTCCTCGGTGCGGAAGCGGACGATCTCCGCCTCGCTCTTCTTGTTCGTGACGACCGGGATGCGGACGAAGTTGAACCGGCGCTTGAGCGCGGAGGAGAGGTCGTTGACGCCGCGGTCGCGGCTGTTGGCAGTGGCGATGATCGAGAAGCCGGGCTGGGCGAAGACGATGTTCTCGCCGCCCGCGCTGTCGAGTTCGGGCACCGAGATGTACTTCTCGGAGAGGATCGAGATGAGGGCGTCCTGGACGTCGCTGGGGGAGCGGGTGAGCTCCTCGAAGCGGCCGATGGTGCCGGTCTCCATCGCGGTCATGATCGGGGAGGGGATCATCGACTCGCGGGACTGGCCCTTGGCGATGACCATGGACACGTTCCAGGAGTACTTGATGTGGTCCTCGGTGGTGCCCGCGGTGCCCTGGACGACCTGGGTGGAGTTGCGGCTGATCGCGGCGGAGAGGAGTTCGGCGAGCCAGCTCTTGCCGGTGCCGGGGTCGCCGATGAGGAGCAGGCCGCGGTCGGAGGCGAGGGTGACGATGGAGCGTTCCACGAAGCTGCGGTCGCCGAACCACTTCTGCGTCACCTCCCGGTCCAGGCCGTCGGCCCGCTCGGAGCCGAGGATGAAGAGGCGGACCATCTTCGGGGAGAGGCGCCAGGAGAACGGCTTGGGGCTGTCGTCGATGGACTCGAGCCAGTCGAGTTCCTCGGCGTACTTGATCTCGGCGGGGGCGCGGAGCAGGTCGGACATGGGAAGGCCTTTCTGGGCAGGCTCAGGTGAGGAAGGTCTTGAGTTCGTGCACGAGCTTGTCGATGTGGCCGGAGACGACCGGGGTGCCGAGGGCCTTGAACCGCTCCCGGAACCAGGGGTTGACCTCCTGCCGGCCCGAGCTGGTGACCGAGCCGACGGGGATGAACCGGACTCCGGACCGGTGGACCGCCTCGATGCCCTCGAACAGCGGCTGCGAGCGGTCGAACTCGTAGAAGTCGGAGATCCACACCATGACGGTGTTCTTCGGCTCGGCGATCTTCGGGCGGGCCATGGCCATCGCGACGGGGCCGTCGTTGCCGCCGCCGAGGTTGGTGCGCAGGAGGACGTCGAACGGGTCGTGCACCCAGGGGGTGAGGTCGATCGCACGGGTGTCGTACGCGATGAGGTGGACGTCCACCTTCGGCAGCCCGGCGAAGATCGAGGCGAGGATGGTGCAGTTGACCATGGAGTCGACCATGGAGCCGGACTGGTCGACGACGACGACGAGGCGCTGCGGGGTGGTCCGCCGGACGGTGTGCCGGTAGTAGAGGCGGTCGACGTAGAGCCGTTCCTCCTCCGGGCTCCAGTTGGTGAGGTTCTTCCAGATGGTGCGGTCGAGGTCGAGGTTGCGGAAGACCCGCTTGGGCGGGACGGAGCGGTCCAGTTCGCCGACCGTGGCCTTCTCGACCTGGGTGCGCAGGACCTGGGCGACCTCCTCGACGTAACGCCGGATGAGGGCCTTGGCGTTGGCGAGGGCGACGCCGGAGAGGTTCCCCTTGTCCCGGAGGAGCTGCTCGATCAGCGACATGCTGGGGGTGAGCCGGGCGGCGAGCGCGGGATCGGCCAGCACCTCGCGCAGGTGCATCCGGCGGACGAGGTCGGCCTCGACGTCGCCGAGTTCGAGCCCGGCTCCGGGGCCGTCGGCGTCCGCTCCGGGGCCGCCGCGCAGCCCGCCGGGCGGGCGGCCGAGGGACCGCTCCAGCCAGCCGGCGTCCGACTGCCAGCGGGCCAGCTGCCCGGCGGAGACCGTGCCCGATCCGGTGGAGAAGACGTTGAGCAGGAGCTTCGACGCGAGCGCGGCGCGCCGGACCTCGGCGGCCCGGTCGCGGGCGCCGTCGGGTTCGGGGTCCGGCGTCATCAGCCCGTCGAGCTCGTCGGCCAGTTCGGGGTGGCGCTGGACGACGGAGTCGACGGACGCGCCCGGGTCGAGCAGTGCGGACGGCAGGCCGATGTCCTCGACGACGGCGAGGCTCGCCGACTCCAGGGCGGCCTGCTCCTCGGGGTCGAAGAGACGGGCGAGGAGGCGCCAGTACAGGACCTGGCGTCGGTTGTCGTCGGGGTCGGGCGCGGACGGCCGGAGCGGCGGGAGGTCGGGGGACGCGGGGTCGGTCATGCGCGCAGCAGCTTTCCGGCTCGTTCGCGCAGGACGGCGACGGAGTCCGTGGCCGCCTTCTCCGCGCGGGCGCCGGTCTTGTCGGCGGTGCCTCCGGCCCACGCGCCCGCGTGGACGGCGACCGTCTTCTTCCGGACGGTCGTCTCGACGGCCAGCGGCTGGAGGACGAACTCCCCGGCGTCCCAGCGGAGCAGCCCCAGGCACGCTCCGGACGCGGCGACGGCTTCCGGGGTGAGGGGACCCGCGGTGGGGATGCGGTCGGTGTCGACGGGCAGCCGGTGGCCGGCGAGGGCGAGGACCGGGCGGCCTTCGCCGTCCTCCTCCGCCGTGTAGCCCTCCAGGAGGACGGGGGCCGCGATCCGCGCCGGGTGGCGGTCGAGCGGGGCGGTCACCGGGTCGGTGGCGGTGGCCAGCGCGACGCGGGCCGTGCCGAAGGGGTCGGCGGGCTCTCCCGTACGGGCCCGCTCGTCGTCCCAGACGAGGTCGCCCTCGTCCGTGAGGGGCATGCCGTCGAGTGCGACGGCGCGGCCCTCCCCCACGGCGCCGAGCAGCGACATGTGCGGCCTGAGCAGCTGCCACAGGCCCGCGCCCACCACGGTGTCGGGCTTGGGCGCGGACACCGCCGCGCGGACGAGGCGCGGTGGTGTGCCGTCGGCGGGTTCGAACACCGCGTGGACCTGGGCCTGTACCGCGGTCGCGTGCTCCTGGAGGTCGATGCCGAGGGGCAGCAGGCGGCCGGTCGCGGGGGCCGCGGCAGGGGTCCTGGTGGCACCCGGGAGGGTCAGGAGGAGGGCGCGGGTCCACAGGTCGGCCCAGCGGCGCACCGGCACGCGGTCCAGGGTGGCCCCGGGGCAGGAGGCGGCGAGTTCGGCGGCGAAGCCGTCGAGGAGGGTGGCCTGCCGGCGGATCCGGAGGTCCGGCAGCATCGCGGAGACGACGGGCGCGGCGCCGGCGACCAGTTCGTGGTCGATGCCCTGCCAGCCGGCGCGGGCGAGGTCGCACAGCCAGGCGCGGGCGGCGGCGAGGACGTTGGCGCCGGGCTCCTCCGACGGGGCCCGCGGGTCGGTCCGTTCGGCGGGGTGCCGGCCGGTGATGTCCGCGACGCGTTCGGTCAGGGCGTCGTGGACGGAGCCCATGAGGGCGGTGCGGGCGGCGGCGAGCGCCACGAGGTGGTCCTCGCCCGCGGCTCCGGCGGCGGCCTTGTCGGCCGCTTCGGCGACCGCGGCGGCCAGCGGGGTGCCGCCGACGGCGGCGGCGAGCGCGGCCAGGCCCGCGGCCTGGTCGGGCTGCGGCCGGAGGAGGCCGGAGACGAGTGCCCGGTCGAAGGAGTCGACGGCGGACAGCGCCTCGTCGAGCCCGTCGACGGGGTCGGTGAACAGGTCCGTGCGCATCAGGCGACCGTCCTCGTCGGCGGGAACCACTGCATCTCGGGCAGCGGTGCGGTGGACGGCGCCAGTTCCAGGTAGGCCAGGTGCCGCAGGAAGCGGCTGAACACCGGGGCGGCCGCGGCGGTGTCGCCCTGCGCGGGCCGCGTCGCGGTCATCAGCGCGACGAGCTGGTGGGCGTCGGCGCCGGGGTCGGCGGGGTCGGCCTTCAGGTACCGGGCGACGCGGTCGGCCCCGTACTGCAGGACGGCTTCGGCGACGAGGGCCCGGATGTGGTTGCAGAAGCCGCCCCGGGCGCCGCCGCAGGGACGGTTGTTGTTCGTGCTGCAGGCGAACGTGTACGTCCCGGTCGCGATCGAGGACACGTACACGCGCCCCGCGTCGGACCCGCTGGACACGACGCCCTGCAGGCGTCCGTCGGCCAGTTCGACGAACGGCACCTTGGCGAGTTTCCTCGGTCGCGCGGGCGGTACCACCCGCGCCGTACTCGACTGCTCCCAGACCGGCAACGTACCTCTCCCATGCACGTCGAAGGGGATGTTCACACCGCTGCGGCGGAACAGGAACGAACCTAACCCCGCCCACTGACAACGCCCGCGGCCCCCCGGCGTCCGCGCTCCCCGTGGCCGGAAGGCAGGCGCGCCGCCGGGCCGTTCGGCGGGGGCCTCGTCGCCCGTCACGTCCCCGTGCCGGGCCGGCACGACAGCACGGCCGCCGCTCTCGCGATCGAGGCGGCGGCCGGGCAGGACGTGTTCGGGACGGTGTACGGAAGGCTGTTCGCCACGCAGGAGGAGTGGGGCGAGGCGAAGGACGACGACGGCGTACGGCTCCGGGGCATCGGGGCCGTACGCCGTTCGCGGCGCGGTGCGCCGGCAGCCGGTCAGGCGGTCAGGAGGTGCCGTGCTTCCCGAAGCTGGTGTGGTCCGTGGCCAGCGCCCAGATCACGACGATGGAGAGGGCCATCGAGAACAGCGACCACCAGGGGTGGTACGGCAGGAAGAGGAACTGGGCGACGGTGTTCAGACCGGCGAGGGTGATGCCTCCCATCCGCCCCCACTCGGAGCCCATGAGGATGCCGGCGCCGGAGAGGCCGACGAGGACGCCCAGGATGACGTGGGTCCAGCCCCAGCCGGTCAGGCTGAACTCGAAGACGTAGTCGCCGACGGCGGCGTAGACGTCGTCCTTGGCGATCGCGACGATGCCCTGGAGGACGTCCAGGATGCCGATGACCGCGAGGAGGACACCGGCGAACAGGGTTCCCCCGGCGGTGCCCCGGGCGCCTGCGTCGGCGCCGGGCGGGCGGGGTGCGGTGTTCTGGCTCATGGGGTCATCGTCCGGCCGCCGCCGCTGAGGCGATCGCTCAACTACGCCGAACGGGTGAGCGGGCCGTCGGCGGCCGCCCGGCGCGGCGGCGGCCCGCCGGGGCCCGGTGGTTCACCGGGGCACCGGCGGGCCGGGCACGGCGGTGGGTCGACGCCGAGTTCTTCGGCGAGGACGCGCCGGGCGCGTCAGGTGATGGTCCACCACTGGAACGTCGCGCCCGTGTCGGGCTGCTGGGTGACCGCGGCGCCGTCGGCGGCCGAGGCGGTGGTCAGGAGCAGCCCGCTCGCCGCGGAGGCGACGGTGTGGGTGCCCGTCGACCGGCGGACGACGTTCCAGCGCTGGTTGGCCCCCTTGGTGCAGGTCCACTGGATGACGCGGGCGCCCGCGCCGGTGGAGCCGCCCTCGACGTCGGCGCAGAGCCCGGACTCGACGTTCCTGAGTTCGTACGTGCCGTCCGCCTGCTGGGTGAACCTCCACTGCTGGTTGGCGCCGCCGGTCGGCGCCCAGGTGATGAGCCGGGTGCCGGCGGTCGTGCTGTGGTCGGGGTTGTCGAGCGCCTTGCCCGCGGCGGTGAGGGTGCGGACTCCGTCGAGGGCGGCCGTCACCGACCAGGTGAACGTGGCCGTGCCGGATGCGGTGCCGGAGGACGCGGTGACGGTGACCGTGGACGTGCCCGCCGTCGTGGGGGTTCCGGTGATCAGTCCGCCGGTGCTGATGCCGAGCCCGGCGGGCAGCCCCGAGGCGGTGAACGCCAGGGGCTTCGCGGCGGAGTCGACGGCCGTCATCTGGAGGGAGACGGCCTTGTTCACGGTGGTCGCCCGATCGCCCGGATGGGTCACCGTCACCGTCTCGGGGGCCTGGCCGGTGGGGGTCAGGGTGAGGGTCTGCTCCCCGGCCGTGCGGGTGCCGCCGACCGCGTTCCCCGTGGTGTTGCTCCAGGTGCGGGTGGGCGTGGTCTCGGCGGGCCGGGCGGAGTCGGCGGAGAGGCCGACGACGAGTCCGCTGTACCGGTTCACGATCCTGTACGTGCCGGTGGGGGTGCCGTCGGTCGGCGAGGTGCCCCGCAGGACGAACCACTGCTGGCCGACGGTGGGGCCGCCGGCCGGTGCGGCGGTGACGGTGGGCCTGGTGCCCCAGGCCCGGGTGGCGGTGGAGGCGGTGCTCACGCCGAGCAGCCGGCCGGACGAGGCGTTGGCGATGCGGTGGGAGCCGTCGCCGTTCGGGGTGAAGATCCAGGATTCGAGGGCGGATCCCGTGGCGGCGGCGAGCGAGGTCGTGGCGCCGCCCGCGGCCTCGGCGAGGACGCGGCCGCCGGCACTGGTGATGCGGTAGGCCCTGGTCGCGTCGACGGGCGCGGCGGGCTCGGTGGTGCGGATCGTCAGGTTGACGTACTCGGCGGAGGCGCCGCCGGAGCAGCCGAAGGAGCAGTACGAGCGGAAGTCCTTGCCGACGATGCCGGAGCCGGTCCTGTTCCCGGCATCGAGGAACCAGCGGTACCAGGACGCGTTCCTGTAGCCGCCGGTGTCACCGAGGCGGAACCACTTCTGGGTGGCGAGGTTGTCGGTGGCGTAGATCTCCTGGGAGGCGTTCCCGCTCTGGTCGACCGCCTGGGGCTGGCCGATGTACAGGCCGAGGTGGGCGTTGTACGTGATGTCCATGACGAACAGCGGGGACGTCGGGGGTGTCAGGCCGGCGGCCACCTGCTGGGCGACGGTGCCGGTGTTGGCCGGGTCGTACTCCTTCGACGGCGGGGTGTACCCCGTGGTGCTCCCGGTGCCGACCGGGACCATGGTGCTTTCCCGGCCTCCGACGCCGGGCTCGGACCAGGCTCCGTCGTACCACTTCCGCCAGGATCCGGGGGCCATCTTGGACGCGATCGGGGCGCGGGCGACGTGCCCGTAGAACGCGGCCCAGCCGCCGCCCTTGTTCACGATCCGGGAGCCGTAGAAGGCGTAGAAGTAGCCGGACGCCGTGTCGACGAACAGGCGCTGGTCACCGGTGCCGTAGTGGTACGTCTGCCGCGGGAAGGCCGTGGTGTCGCCGCGTGCGGTGCTGTGCTGCGAGGTGATGACGTGGTCCCTGATGCTCCACGTCCGCCCCTGGTCCCTGGAGACGGCGTAGTCGATGCCGTCGTAGTGGACGCCGTCGCCGAAGGGCTGCGGGGTGAACTCGTTGTGCACGAGCCCGTACCAGTCACCGGTGTCCGGATCGACCCAGACCCCGGCGAGGTCGCAGTAGTTGCGGTGCGCGTAGGAACCGGTGGAGGGCGCAGGGGTGGACTCCACTCCCGTGGGGCTGTTGTCGCAGCGCCAGGTGGTGTCGTCGTTGCGGTCGTCGGGGTTGGCCGGGTTCACCGCGTCGCTGAGGGCGGCGGACCGGGTGGCGGTGTCGAAGTTCGTTCCGGTGTAGAAGGTCCACTTCCGGGGGTCGTTCGCGCCGTAGAGCGCGTGCGCCTGCTGGAAGTAGAACGTGCCGTCCTTGTCGATGTACGTGCCCGCGGGCGTGTCGTCGGGGTGGGTCCAGGAGCCCTTGGCACCGACGGTGACGGTGTAGGTCGCGGCCTCGGGCGCCGCGGGGACCGCGGACGCGGGGGGTGTCGCCAGTGCGCTGCCGCCGGTGACGACCAGCGCGGCGGCGGCCAGGGTCCCGGCGAGTCTGCTGTGACGCATGGGCATGGTTCTCCCTGTTCGGAGGAGCCCGGAGGGGGAGGGCTCCGTGACGGTGCGGTGTCCTCGGGGACGGCCGACGAACGGTCGGACGGAGGCGCGACCGGGCGGGGGTGAAGGTGGGGGCGTACGTGCGCGGGGTGCGGCGCGGGGCTGGACGACGAGGGGAGGAAGCGCGGGGAGGGCGAGGAGTGGGGAGGGCGCGGGGAGGGGCGGTGGACGGCCGGGCCGGGCCGGCCGGGGACGC
The DNA here is from genome assembly GCF_043081085.1 of Streptomyces sp. NPDC014891. Classification (NCBI taxonomy): domain Bacteria; kingdom Bacillati; phylum Actinomycetota; class Actinomycetes; order Kitasatosporales; family Streptomycetaceae; genus Streptomyces; species Streptomyces sp. NPDC014891. The sequence goes on from NZ_JBIBWF010000001.1 coordinate 306,326, forward strand.
GGCGGGACCTCCGTCCGCTGCGCACCCGGCGGCACGGCCGTGCGTGGCGGCACTCAGACTGCTCGCACCCGCGTCACGCCTCATAGGGACGAATCGCCGCGGCGCTTGGACTTTCCGACTCGGGAGGGGCCGGGCGGGGCGCACGGCCCGTGGCGCCCCGTTCCGGTGGGTCGCGTCGGCCGACCGGCCCTGGCCGGAGCGTGCCGCCGACGCGGGCGGCTCGCGCTCTGCTAGGCAGGCGGATACCCCGGCCGGGTGTCCCCGGCCCGGGGCCCAGGGCCGGGGGCGCCGGCCCGCCCCTCGCACCCAGGGAGATCCGCACGTGCTCCTCCGCACCCGTGGCCGCCGCCCCCGCTCGCTGGCGGCCGCCGTCGTCCTCACCGCCGCCGCGCTCGGTGCGACGCTGCTCCAGCCCGCGCAGGCCGCCGGCGGCCACCCGCCGCACCACGACCCGCGCCTGCAGCGGCAGCTCGACCGGCTCGTGGCCCAGGCCGACGGCCCGCCCGGCGTGATCGCCCTGCTCACCAGGGACGACCGAACCCAGGTGTACACCGCGGGCGTCGGCGACACCGCCACCGGCCGCCCGCCGCGCCCCGACGACCACATGCGGATCGCGAGCGCCGCCAAGGCGTTCAGCGGGGCCGTCGCCCTCCGGCTGGTCGACCAGGGCCGGCTCTCCCTCGACGACACCATCGCCGACCGGCTGCCCGGACAGCCCGCGGCCTGGGGCGCCGTGACGCTGCGCCAGCTCCTCGCGCACACCAGCGGGCTGCCCGACTACTCGGCCTCCCCCGAGTTCGCGGCGATCCTCACCGCCGACCCGCACCACGTCTTCGACCCGCGCAGGCTCCTCGACTTCGTCGCCGACGAGCCGCTGCTCTTCCGTCCGGGCGCGCTGTACGAGTACTCCAACTCCGACAACATCGCGGTGGCGCTCATGGCGGAGGCGGCGACCGGCCGCTCGTACGAGGACCTCCTCAAGGAGCTCGTGTACCGCCCGCTCGGACTGCGCCGCACCAGCCTCCCGCTGGGGTACCGGCTCCCGCGGCCCTACCTGCACGGTTACGCGGTGGACCCGCCGGCCGGCCCGGAGGACGTGAGCGAGGCGTTCGGCGCCTCCGGGGCCTGGGCCTCCGGCGGGATCGTCTCCACCCCGCGTGACCTGACCGCCTTCATCCGCGCCTACGCCGGCCCCGGCCTGCTCTCGCGGCGCACGCGCGAGGAGCAGCTCGCCTTCCGGCCGGGTGACACCTCCGAGCCGCCGGGCCCCGGCACGAACGCCGCCGGGCTGGCGATCTTCCAGTACACGACCCGTTGCGGAGTGCTCTACGGGCACACGGGCAACACGGCGGGCTACACCCAGCTGATGGCCGCCAGCCCCGACGGCACCCGCTCGCTGACCTTCTCGATCAACACCCAGACCAGCCCCAGGGTGAAGCCCGCTCTGCTGGCCCGACTGCGCACCGTGCAGGAGGACTTCGCCTGCGCCCTCCTCAAGGAGGACTGACCGGCGGGCGCCGCCACGACTGGACCTGCGGGCCGACGGCCCACGCCGCACACCGCCCGGCGTGGGCCGGCGGATCGCAGCGAGCGGCCGACGACGGCCTGGCGGTTGTCGTGGTCGGCCGGCCACCCGCCCGCGACCGCCGGTTGAGGGGGGCGCCGCCGTGGGAGGCGTCCGCCACCCGGCTGAGACCGAACTTGTGAAGAACACCGTGAAGGCGGCACATGTCCCCCTATCCTGGTCTCCTGCCAAGGCCGCCCGAGTGCGGTCGGCTTCCTACGTGCAGGGGGTCTGCGGACGCGCATGGTCGTCGTGCCGTCCGGAGCGGGGATGGAACTGGGGGGGCGGCGACACGTCCAGCGAGGGTGGATTAAGCGCCCGGAACGACGATTTCGCACGGGAGTGGCAAGCCGTCCGGCCTCAGGTCCTCGCCTACGCCCGGGCCCGCATGCGTCACCAGGCGGACGCCGAGGATCTGTGCCAGATGGTGGCCGTCCGGGCCTGGCGGGGCTACGCCACGTTCCGTCGTGACGCCTCGTTCCCGACCTGGGTCATGGCGATCGCCGTGCGGGAGAGCGCCAGACTGGCGGTCCGTCAGCAGCGCCTCCGTCAGCGGGAGGTGCCACTGGGGGCGGAGGAGTCGGAGATCCCGGCCGAGGCGCCGGAGCCGGCCGGGCCGCCGCTCCAGGGGCGGCTGCTCGAACTGGCGGAGCGGGCCTGGAAGGACGGCGGGCTCAACCCCACCGAGTACGCCGTCGTCCGGGCCCGGCTGTCCTTGCCCGACCACAACTGGGACCGCGTGGGCGCGCAGCTGGGCTTGCCGGGTGCGAGTTGCGCGGTGACGCACTCGCGGGCCGTCGGCAAACTGCGGGTGGCGCTCTTCGTCCACCACCCGGAGCTGCTGGGAGGGCCGGATCAACTCGCCCGTGCGGCGCGGCGGGCCCGGGCGGCACCGGAGGATCCCCTGACCACCGCCGAGTACGAGGTGTTCCGGAGCGTCGTCCTGGAACGCCGTGCCGACCGCCGTCCCCGCAACTGGCTCACGGTCCTGCGCGCCGCCTGCCGCAAGGTCGCCGGTCAGCTCTCCGTCGACGCCCTCTGAACCCTCCGGGAGCACCCGCCGGAACTCCCCGGAAAAGTTTTCCGGGGAATTCCGCGAAGTCGGTTATGGCACACCGGGGGCCCGGGTCCAAACAGAGCGAAGGCCCGCACACCTCACGAGCCGAGAGCCCGCACACCGAAGCCGCGACCACCGACGAACCGACCACCGCCTACGGAGGGGACAGTGGACTACGAGTCAGAGTCATCCCCGGAACCGTTCGATGAGCTGCGCGAACTGCCGTCGGACCTCGCCGATTCCCTCGCGGAACTGGTGCCGGACGTTCCGTACCGCCTCGACACCCTTCCCGACGGCCGGGAGATCGTGATCATCGGTGACGTCGAGACCTTCGCCGACCACACGCACCGGCAGGGGGACAATCCGTTCGGCTTCCTGGGGACCTGCGGACTGTGCAGCTGCGAGGGCGTGCTCAGGCAGTTCGGCATCGAGGTCACCGAGGCCGACGTCGTGGCCCACGCCATCGCCCGGGGACTGTGCGAGACCAAGGGGCCGGCCGAGATGCGCGGCGGCACCACCCCGAGCGACCAGTGCCGCATCCTCGCCGACTTCGGAGTGCCCGCCCATGTCGAGACCGCGGACTCCCTGGAGGACCTGGCGGAGCGGCTGGAACACGGCCACGGAGTCGTCATCGCGGCCAACGCCGGTGTGCTGTGGGACGACGCGGACTACTGGGAGGGCGGCAGGGCGAACCACGCGGTCGTCCCCATCGGCGTCGCCCGGAACCCGGACACCGGCGAGATACGGGGGATGATCGTCAACGACAGCTCCCAGGAGGCGGCCCGCTTCGTCGACGCGACGACCATGGCGGAAGCCTGGCTGGCGGCGGGCGGTCGGTGCGTCGTCACCGACCTGGTCCACACCCTGACCGCCGACGGCACCGCCCCACCCGTCGCGTCCGCGACACCACCCACGACATCGACCACCACCACCGACGCCGGTGAGAGGACACAGCCGTGAGCACCCCGGACACGCCGCAGCGGCGCCTCCCCCTCACGCCCTACGGGAACGCCCGCGCACAACTCGCCGAATCGGCCGCCCACACGGCCGAAGTACCGCTGGAACACTACGTCTGTCCCCCGCTGCCCACCGGCCGCTGGGGCGAACCCGCCTACGCGGTCTTCGCCGCACCCGCCGTCCGGGCACCGCGGCAGCCGATGCGCATCGCACCGCCCGACCGCTGGTGGGCCGTCGGGATCAGCAACCCCCGGCTGCTCGCCTACGCCCTGGTCTCCGTCGCTCCCTTCACCGCCACCCCGCTCGGCGACCCCGTCACGGTCCCGTCCGGCGGCCGCCGGTTGTCCGCCGTCCGTGAGGACCAGCGGCTCTTCGACTCCCTGATGGACCGCGCTCTCCCCCTCTTCCTGGCCGGCGACGCCGACTCCGGTGACGCCGACCTGCGCGCCGACCTGTCCGCGGTGCTCGGCCTGGTGCTCCCTGCGGAGTGCCGCGCCTGGTCCCGAGCCCTGACACCCGACTTCTACGCCTGGCTGGAGCAGTGATGGCCGACACCGACCGACCCGGACCCGATCCCATACGCACCGCCGCCGACACCGACCGCCCCGAACCCGACCCCGTACGCACCGCCGCCGACAGCGACGCGGCGACCCCGGCCGCTCTCCTGGAGGCCCTCCAGACCGACATCGCCGCGGCGGCCGAACGCCACGGATGGACCGCCGTCGCCGAGGCCGCCGCCGCTTTGCCCGCGCCCGACGACCCGACCGTGTTGATCTGCGCCTCACCGATGGCGGATGCCGAGGCTCTCGCCACCGACCTGCGCTCCCGGCTCGACGGCATCGCAGTACGCGCGCTGCCCCTGGCATCGCTGCACGTCGACGACACCCCGGCGCTGCACGCCAACCGGGTCGTTCTCGCCCTCGGCTGCGCCGAACTCCTCGACCTGCCGGCCGCGGAGGCCGCGGCCGCCCTGGCCACCCGACCGGGCGGTTCCGTTCTGGTGGTCCTCACCGGCGCCGAGGTACTGGACGGCCCGGAGGACCTGGAGCGGGCCACACGACGCACCCGGCGCATGCTCGGCGACGGGTCCGGCGGGCAGCCGACCGGCCACGACCCCGCGGCTCCGGGCTGCCTCCTCTGGGCGAGCGACGCCCCCACGTCCGCGGCCGTACGGGAACGCCTGGACGAGGACTCCGCCACGCTGGTGGACCGGCTGACGAACCCCGGCAGCGTTCCGCCCCTGCTGGGCGCAGCCCGGGCGGCCCGGCTGCTCGACCTCGCCGGCAGTGCCGTGAAGCAGTCCGACGACCACACCCGTCCCTCGCCCGCGGCGGCCGTCACCGCGGAGGACGCCCGGCTCGCCGGCCGCGCGGCCTCGGCCCGAAGCCTGTTGGCGGACGGCGGCGCGGAACTCCTGCGCCGGCTCGCCGCCGAGACCTCCGCTGCCGAGAGCCAGGCCGTCGCGACGCTGGAGATGCTGGAACAGGACCTGCTCCGCGACCTGCAACCGTTCCTGCGCGAGCACCGCGAGGAACTCTCCGACCGGGCCCGGGCCGACCGCCTCATCGGCGGTCTGCTGGATCGGCGGGTCCACGACTGGGCCGTCACCGCGGGCCCCGGGCTGCGCGCACACGCGGCCCGGGCCGACCACGCGATGAGCAGTCTCTACCGGGACCTCGACCAGGCGCTGGTCGGCTGCGGAGCCGACCCCGGCACCGTGGGACGCCCTCCCGTGCTGACCCTGGACTCCGCGCTGCCGACCGGCGCGGCGGCGGCTCCGTCGGACCGCGGGCGCTCCGGAGGCCTGACCCCGCAGGTGGTGCTGGGCGGTGTGCTGGGAGCCGCGATCGCCGGAGCCGCCGTCACCACCGGTGTCGGCACCGTCCTCGGGGCGGGCGTCGGTGCCGTGGCCGGGGGTGCGCTGCGCCGCACGCAGACCGGTCACCACGTCGCCCGCTGCGGCGAGCGGGGCAGGCGGATGATCCGTGACGCGATGGCCGCCGCGACCGGCACCCTGTCGTCGACGGTCCGCCGGGAGTCGGACGCCGTGCGCCGCGAGGTCGAGCGGACCCTGGAGCGCTGCGTACGGACGGTGGACGCCCTGGTCCCGGCGACCGACGGCCCGTCCGCCTCGCGGCCGGACACGGGGCCGGAGCCGGGGCCGGCCGAGGCGTCCACGCAGGCCGCGGCGGACCTGGCGGACCTGCGGACCCGCCTCGCCGCGGTGCTCTGACCCGGGAGCCCTCCCGGGGCTCCGCCCCACGAGGCAGGACCCGTCTCCGCCCCACGCGGGCGGGCCGCCACCCCTGCGCGGCGGCCCGCCCGGCAGCACCCCTACGGCACGTCCACAGCGCTCTCACGACCACGACCACCGACACGGCCCCGTACGTGGGCCGTCGTCAGCACGCCGGAACGGGCGGGCCGGACGCGTCCGGCCGCCCGCCCAGAGGAGGGATCCGTGATGGAACAGCAGAGGAACGGCACGCTCGCGGAGATGATGGAGAAGGCCGCGCGACAGGCCACCGACGAGGCGCACTCGGCGATCGAGGGACTGGTGGCGTCGGCCCGGGAGCTGGAGATGCGGGAGACCGTCGACCGTCTGGTGGCGACGGCGGAGCAGCTGAGGGCCGACACGTTCAACCTCATGGTCATGGGGCGCTTCAAGAACGGCAAGTCGACCCTGCTGAACGCCCTGTTGGGAGGAGTCACCCACCCGGTCGACCTGAAGGGGCACCAGGGGCCCATGGTCGTCGACGACCTGCCGGCGACCGCCGTCCTGACGGGTGTGCGCTACAGCGAGAAGCCCCAGGTGGAGGCGTACCACTTCGAGGGCAAGCCCGAGCGGTGGTCCCTGGAGCGCTATCTGCGGGAGTCCGTTCTGGACGTGGACGAGGCGGAGAACGACCGCCGGTTCCGCAACATCAGTGCCTTCGACATGGGGTTCCCGGCCCGGTTGTGCAAGGCCGGTGTGATGATCTTCGACTCGCCGGGCCTGGACGAGCATCCGACCCGCACCAAGGTCACGCAGGAGGCCATGCGACGCTGCGACGCGGCCCTGATCGTGTACCGCAGCGACGTGCTGATGGGCCAGAACGAGTTGATGAACGCCTCGGACCTGGTGCGTGAGGGGACTGGGATCTTCACGGTGGTCAACCTCTTCCACGGGCGGCCGGCCGACGACCGGATCAGGGGATACGTGTGGAACAAGTACGTGCGTGATCACCTGGGTGGTCCGGCCTGGTCGGGGCAGGACCCGGCCTCGCAGGGCATCTACTTCGTGGACGCCGAGCGGGCCCGGGTCGGGGTGTACACGGGGAACAAGGCCGAGGTGGAGGCATCCGGTCTGGCGGCACTGGAGCGGCGGCTCGCCGACTTCCTGCTGAACGAGCGGCACCACGTCCATCTGAAGAAGTACACCACTCAGGCCACGCACCTGGCCAAGCCCATCGAGCAGCACATCGGGCAGCGGATCCAGGCGGCCCGCACCGACCAGTCCCGGCTGCGCGAGCGGTACGCGGCGGTGCTGCCCGAGCTGACGAGCATCAGGAACCGTCCGGCGGCGCTGCCGGCGCTGTTCAGCCGCTCCCGCACCCAGGCCGAGGACGCCCTCGCCAGCAGCCTCATCAGCCGCATCGCCGCCATGCGCAAGGGCTTGAGCGCCCATGTGAACGACGTGGAGGTCAATCTCGGCCGGATGCTCGGGGTGGTGCAGCAGAAGAAGGCGGCGTCGGTGGTCGCGCAGTCGGTCCAGCAGTACGTCTCGGACGGTCTGGCGCAGTGGGCGGAGGAGGACGCCCAGGAGGTGCTCGCGCCACTGCTGAAGGACTTGTCGAGCGAGGTGGAGAAGGAGATCGCGACGATCGGCCGGCAGTTCGAGGCCCTTCATCTGGAGCTGACCGGCTGGGAGTTCGCCTCCGGCGACAAGCCTCTGGTCGGCACCCTCGAGCGATGGGCGTCGGCGGCGGGCGGCTTCCTGGTCGGCGGTCTCGGCGGTGCGGTCGCCGGGGGCACCGTGGGCTGGCGGGGCGCCGCGGGCGGGGCGGGCGGGGCGTTCGGCGCCGCCTTCCTGCTGGGCGTGCTGGGAGTCAGCCCCGCGGCCCCCGTGGTCATCCCCGTGGTCATGGCCGCGTCGCTGGTCGGCAGTCTGGGGGTCGGCAGCCTGAACCTGGAGAGGCGGCTCAAGGACAAGGCCGTCGCGGACGCCGACAACGCCCTTCGGGACCTTCCCTCGCAGCTCATCGGGGAGGTGGGCCAGAAGATCCGGGGTCAGTTCGACGATCTGGAGGTCCTGGTGACGGCCGACATCGTGGCGGCCATCGACGAGGAGGAGCGCAGCATCCGCCTCATGGTGGAGGAGAACCAGCGCGACCAGCAGGCGCGTGAACAGCAGCTCGCCCGGCTCGGCGAGCTCAAGGCCGCGGTCGCCGGTCATCTGTTCCAGCTCCAGAAGGCGCTGAGCACCGCACAGCAGGTGTGACGACGTAGCGATTCCGGGTCGGCCGCACGCGCGCTCCGCGCGGCACCGAGGCCGATCCGCACCGACACGGCCCGCCACGGCGCCCGTCGCCCGCATCAGGGGGGCGGGCGCCCGGGACACGGGCCGGGCACATACGGGCGCGGAGGAGGGATCCGTGATGGACCAGCAGAGCAGCGGCACGCTTGCCGAGAGGGTGGACGGGACTGCGCGGCAGACCTCCCAGGAGGTGGGATCGGCGATCAGGGACCTGGCCGTATCGGCACGGGAGCTGGAGATGGCGGAGACCGCCGCCGGGCTGGAGGCGACGGCGGAGCAGCTGGACGGTGACACGTTCGAGCTGTTGGTGGTGGGGGGCTTCAGGAGCGGCAAGTCGACCCTGACGGCCGCGCTCTCGCGCCAGGCCGGGGTCGTCTTCCGTGAGGTCTCGGGTTCGGGTCCGGCCGGACGTCCGGCCCTCACCGGTATCGCGGACAGGGCCGTGCAGCACTGCGACGCGGTGTTGAGGGTGTACCACTGCGCTGCCTTGAGCGGGGCGATCCGATCGGCCGGCGCCTCGGATCCGGCGCCCGAGGGGACGAAGGTCTTCAGGGTGGTCAACCTCTACCACGGACGGCCGGCCGACGATCGTGTCAAGGGATACGTGTGGAACATGCACGTGCGTGATCAGCTGGGTGGTCCGGCGTGGTCGGGGCAGGACCCGGCCTCGTACGGGATCCATTTCGTGGACGCCGAGCGGGCCCGGGCAGCCGTGGAGGCGGGGAACAGGGCCGAGGTGGAGGCGTCCGGTCTGGCGGAACTGGAGCGGCGGCTCGCCGACTTCCTGCTGGAGCAGCGGCGTCCGGCCCGTCTGGGGAAGTACGCCGCCCAGGCCGCGCGCCTGGCCGAGCCCGTCGAGCAGCACGTCCGGCAGCGGATCCGGGCGGCCCGTGCCGAGCAGTCCCGGCTCCGCGACGCCTGTGCGTCGGCGCTCACCGGCCTGGCGGACAGGGGGAACCGTCCCGCGGCGCTGCCCGCGCTGTTCTGCCGCTACCGCACCCAGGCCGAGGCCGCCCTCTCGGCCCGCCTCGAACGGCGCTTCGACGTCCTGAGCGACGGGCTGGGGCCCTTCGTGGCGGGTGCCGGGGCGGCCTTCGGCCCGGTGCCGGGTACGGCGCCGCAGGACGGGACGGCGAAGGCGATCGCGCACTCGGTACGGGAGTACGTCGCCGACGGTCTGGCGCGGTGGGCGGAGGAGGACGCCCAGGCGGTGCTCGTCCCGTTGGCTCAGGAGTTGTCGGGCGACCTGGAGAGGGAGCTGACCGCGATCGCCCGCCCGTACGCGGTCCTCCGCCGGGAGCTGACGGGGCTGGAGTCCGCGGCCGGGGAAGAACCGCCGGCCGGCTTCCGCCCGCGGTGGCTGTCGGCGGCGGGCGGCTTCCTCCCCGCCGGGTTCCGGGGACCCGGCGCCGCCGCGGCCGACACCCCGGCGGGCTGGGCGCGTGGGGTGGTCGGCGACGGGTTCATGGCCGAGTCGTCCGCGGCGGGTCCGGCGGCGGGTGCTGCCGGCCCCCGGGGACTCGGGGCGTCCACGGCCTCGGCCGCGCTGCACGGCGACGGGGTCGGCGACACGGACGGGGAGCAGCGGCTGAGGGCACAGGCCGTCTCCCTCGGCGGCAGCGCCCTGCGGGACCTGTGCCGCCAGCTGATCCCAGCCGTGGTCGTACGGCTCCGGCGGGATGTCGACGCCCTGGAGGCCACGCTGACGGCGGAGGTCACCGAGGCGGTCGCCGGGGTGGAGGGGGAGATCCGCGCCCTGGTGGACGGGTGTCGGCAGCGGCAGGCGGAACTCGACCGGGAGCAGGCCCGCCTCACCGGCATCGGCACCGCGGTCGCCGGTCGCCTGCGACGGCTCCAGGAGGCGCTCGTCACCGGTCGGCCGGTGCGGCCGGCCGTCTCCGAGCCCCCGCGCCCGCGCCCTGATCTCGCCCTCCCGCCGGGGCTCGCCCAGGATCTGGCCCGCCACCACGCCGCGTTCCACCGCGACCGGATCGCGCCCGCCCTGGCCCGGGCCCAGGAGGTCCTGGACGCCCGGACGGTCACGGTGGTGTTCGGCGGCCACTTCAGCTCCGGCAAGTCCTCCCTGATCAACTGTCTGATCGGCCGCCCGCTGCTCCCGGTCGGCGAGATCCCCGAGACCGGTGTGCCGTGCGAGATCAGAAGTGGTCCGGTCGACCGGTTCACCTTCTTCGACGGGCACCGTAGTCAGGACCTGCTGCGCACCACCGAATCGATCGCCAGGGTCGTCTCCCTGATCTCACGCAGCGGTCTCTACCGCTCCGAGGTCGTCGGGGGTGAGCGCCGGTTGCTGTTGGAACTCGCCCGCTCGCCGCTCCCGCCCGAGACGCGCTGGATGGACTCGCCGGGCATCAACGACACGGCGGAGATGACGGCCCGGTCCCTCGCGATGGCCGCCGAAAGCGACGTGCTGGTGTGGGTGGTCAACTCGCGGCAGCCGATGTCCACCGTCGAGGAGGAGTTCCTGCGCGGCCACCGCGAGCGGCACGGGCCGGACTCCGTCGCCGTGCTGGTCAACGTCTTCCTGGCGGAGGACACCCCGGGACGCTGGCAGGAGTACCTCACCACCCGGGCGCAACAGCACCGCGACCGCCTGGAAACGGCACTGGACGGTGCCCTGCCCACAGAGCTGGCCTTCGTCAGTGCCCGCGCGGCGGCGGCCGACCGCGACGGGTACGGCGGCCCGCAGGCCCGTGCCCTGATGGACGGTGTCTCCCGCCTGGGAGCTCCGGCGGTGACCGCCGCCCGCGACGGCAGGGTGGCCACCCTGCTCCAGGCTGCGGCCGAGGAGACCGAGGCACTGCTCCAGGGCCGGCCGCGAGCCTCGGACGCGCTGCACGCACTGCGACACCACCTGGTGGACCGTGCCGCCTCCTACTGCCCCCAGGTCCCGGACCGATCGGAGGGGACCGGATGAGCGGCGTGCTCGGCATCGATCTCCAGTACACCTGGAGCACGTTGGCGCTCGGCGAGGGGCGGCCCGTCCCCGGCGGCACCCGGGTCTGCCTTCTAGGCGACGGATTCCGCACCCTGGTACCCAACGCCTGCCGTCACGAGCCCGGATCCTCGGAGCGCACCTGGGGCAGTCCCGCCGCCCTTCGTGCGCTGGGCGAGGGCCCGGCCGACGCCAACCTGCTGACGGTGTGGCGCACCGACCCCTGGTCCCCGGACTTTCTGGACGGGGTGCGCGAGCGGACCGCCCGCTGTCTCGGCCTGCCGCGGAGCGACCGGAAGCCCGCTCTCCGGCCGGTCCTGTGTGCCGGACCGGGCACGCCCCAGGACGCGGCCCGCCGCCTGGAAGAGGCGGGTCTCGGCACCCCGGTCGGGATCGGCCCCGCTCAGGCGCTGGCCTGCCGCTGGCTCGCGGGCGGAGGCACCCTGCCGGACCGGAGCATCCTGCTCGCGGTGGTGTGCGCCGAACGGTCGACGGCGGTCGAGGCCTACCAGGTGCAGTGCGCGGAGGGCCGGCCGCTCCGCCTCCGGCCCGCCGGCGCATCCCTCCTCGACGTCGGCGCCGGGCCGTGGGGCTTCATGGTGGCTCGGGAGGTTCTCGCCCGCTGCCGGGAGGATGCCAGGGCGGGCGATCTGCTGCCCCTGCTGGACTCGGTGCGGGAGTACGCCGCTCAACTCCACTCCGGCGCACCCGTTCCCTGGGCCGGCGCGCTCGCGGGACAGCTGTTCGAGCGGCTGGTCCTGAGCCGCGACGACCTCGCCCGGCGGCCCGAGGTCGCGGACACCGTCGAAGCGCTGCGGACCGTGGCCGAACGCGTCGCCTCCGTATCCGGTACGGCCTCCCGTCCGAGCCTGATCCTGCTCGGTGGAGCGGGTGCGGCCTGGCCGTTCGTCCATGACGCCCTCCGTGGCCCGGCCCCCGTCTGGCGCAGCCCGGACCCGTACACCGACCTCGCGGTGGGCGCCGCCCGATGGCCGGAGCTGCGCGAGTACTTCCACCCGGCCGCCACGGCCCCGTACCTGACCGCCCCGTCCGCCGACACGGCGGTGGACCTCACCGCAGCCGCGGCCTCCGGCTCCGGCTCCGGCTCCGGCTCCGGCTCCGGTGGGACGACACCCGCCGCAGTCCTCGGCGACCACACCGGCCACCTCGTCGACGAGGGGACCGACCGGCGCAAGGACGACGAGAACCTGCCCCCGTGGCTGCGCTGATTCCGCCTTCCCTTCCCGCCCGGCCCCCGGGAGCCGCGCCCGCCCCCCAGAACGCGAGGCATCCCCACCCCGGTCCGACGGCCGGGCCATCTCCGAAGGAGTTCCGATGACGTCCGTGCCACCGCAGGGTCACGGTGCCCCGCCTCCGTCCCACAAGGCCCTCGTCTCCACGGCGGCCTCCCCCGGCACACCCGTCGGACCGGCGCCGGCTCCGGCGGACGAGGCCGCCCAGAACCTCGCACCCCTGCTGCTCGCCATGCTGGAACGCCGCTACCTGACCGACCTCGACCCCGCCCACTGGATCATCGGCGCCCCCGGCCACACCTCCGCGACCACACCCTCCGCCGCACACCCCCGCCTGCACGAGATCCGCGCCCTCGGCAAGCCCCCGGCCGAGTACGCCTGGGCCGATGCCGTCCCTCAGGCGCTCACCGCGTGCCACGGCGCCGGGCACCTGCTCAGCGTCGCCATGCACGGCGACGGGCACGGGCACCGGATCCACTGGGGCGGACGGCGGCTGCCGGGCGCCTCGCGCGGCTCGACGGAGGACTTCCTCCAGGCCCAGGCGGGAGTGCTGGGCGCACACGTCCCCGGGCTCGTCCTCGGTCCGCCGGAAGCCCCGGACGAGGGCTCCTACGCGGGCCTCTCGGCCTTCCTGCGCACCGCGCCGGCCCTCGCCCTGGTCACCGGCATCCCCGCGCCCTTGCACGGCCGGACCCCCGCCGCCTTCCAGTCGCTGGACCACCTCGCCACCGTACTCGGAGCGCGCCGCTACGCCCTGGTGGTCGCCGCGGAACCGCTCCCCGCCGACGATCTCGACCGGACCCTGGACCACTGCCGCCGGATGCGGAGCGAGATCCATGCACTCGTCCGACGGACCGTCAGCAAGCAGCATGCGGAGAGCAGTTCGATCTCGACCGGCGAGTCCGCCGCTCCCGCCCATGGTCTGACCGCCGAACTGTCCGCCCTGGCCGCCTTCTGCTCCATCGTCGGCGTCCTGCCCGGCGCGCACATGGCACGCACCGCGGCCCCCGTGCTGCACCAGCTCGCCACCGGAGCCCCTGGCGCCCGCGCGGCAGTGCAGACCACCAAGAGCCACTCCAGCTCCACGAGCGAGGGCATCGACGTCCTCAACGTGACCGCCGAGGCGTGCGAGCAACTGCTCCAGCGGCACATCGAACGGCTCGAAGCCGCACGCGCCCAGGGCTGGTGGCGCACCGCCGTCTATCTCGCCGCCGACAGCGACGGCACCCTCGCCCTGGCGGCCGGAGCTCTGCGCGGCATGTGCAGCGGCGAGGCCACCGCCCTCGACCCGCTGCGCGTCCTGACCCTGCCCGCCGGCACCCTGCGCCCGGCCGTGACGGGCGGCGAGATCCTCACGCTCACCCCCAGCGGCGGCCCCGGCCACCCGCTGGGCCCCGCCTACGACGCCCTCGCCACCTGTATGACCTCGGCCGAACTCGCCCTGCTGGTCGGCATGCCGCGCCGCCCCGTTCCCGGCCTGCCCACCGTCGACATCGCCGAGTACGCCCTGTCCGCCCCACCGCCCGTCCGTCCGGCCGTGACCGTCGGACGGCTCCTGGACTCCCGGGGGCACGAGCACGCACCGGTCACCTTGTCGGGCCCCGCCCTGAACCGGCACGTCCTCATCGCCGGGATGACCGGCTACGGCAAGACCACCACCGCCAAGAACCTGCTCCTGGACGCCTACACCGAGCTGGGCATCCCGTTCCTGGTCATCGAACCGGCCAAGGCCGAGTACCGGCACCTGGCCCGCCACCCCGCGCTCCGCGGCCGGCTCCGCGTGTACGGAATGGGCCCGGACGCGGAACTGCCGCTGCGCCTCAACCCGTTCGTGCCCGTGGCCTCGATCCCCCTGTCCCGCCACATCGACCTGCTCAAAGCGGTCTTCAACGCGTCCTTCCCGATGTTCGCCGGCATGTCCTACGTCCTGGAGGAGGCCATGCTGGAGGTGTACGGCGAACGCGGCTGGGACCTCCACACCTCCGCCAACGAGGTCCTGGGACGCCGTCCTTCCGCCCCGGACGTCGCCGCTCTCACCCCCAGCATCCGAGACCTGCACGCCAAGATCGAGGAGGTTCTCGACCGGCGCGGCTACGGCAGGGAGGTCCACCAGAACCTCGGCGCGGCCCTGCGCTCCCGACTCGGCAGCCTGCTCGTGGGCGCCAAGGGCATGGCCCTGGACACCCGACGCTCCGTACCCGTCGAGGACCTGTTCACCCGGCCCGCCGTCATCGAGCTGCGCGACCTCGGCGACGACGAGGAGAAGGCCTTCGTCATGGCCCTGCTCCTGTGCAGGCTCCACGAGTACGCCGAGTCGCGCGGGGCCGACGGCGGGGCCGACGGGGAGGAACTGCGCCATCTGACCCTCATCGAGGAAGCCCATCGGCTGCTGCGGGCGGCGCGCCAGCCCTCCGGCGCCGACGTGCCCGACGCCCAGGCGAAGGCCGTCGCCATGTTCACCGACATGCTCGCGGAGATGCGCGCCCACGGCGAGGGGTTCATCGTCGCCGACCAGGTTCCCACCAAACTCGCACCCGACGTCGTCAAGAACTCCAACGTCAAGATCCTGCACCGGCTCGCGGCCGTGGACGACCGCGCGGTCGTGGCCGCCGCGGTCGGACTCACCGAGCAGCAGAGCCGCCACCTCGCCACCCTGCCGCCGGGCGTGGCGGTCGTGCACGAGGAACGGATCGGCTCCGCCGTCCTCGTCCGCGTGCCCCGAACTCCCGGCGGCAGCGATGCGGGCCCCACGACGCCGGGCCCGACGGTCCCCGCCGCGGACAGCGGGTCCGGTACCACCGGCGCACTCACCCGCGCCGACCGCTCCTATCTGCACCGCCACGGCGGCTGCCGCCACTGCCCCGCACCGTGCACCGTCCTGCACCTCGCCGACCGCCCCGGCCGTCGGCCGGCCACCGACCGGGCCCTCGCTCCCTTCTTCGCACGGCTGCTCCTCGGCACCCCGGAACAGCTCTGGGACAGCTGGACCGGCTGGCGCGACGGCCTCCACGCCGAACCGGCCCGGACACCGGACCACGGAGCGGCCTACTGCACGTTCGCCCAGGCGGCCTGGCGACACCTCGCCGCCCTGCTGCCCGCCGCCGACGGCCCGACCGGTGCCGATGACGCTGCGGAACACCTCCTGGCACGCGACCGGGCCGCGCGCCACCTCGCCAGGCTCTGCGACGGCTGGCTCACAGCCGAGCGGCTCGACACGGCGGCCCGGAAGCTGCTCGCCGAGGTGCGGGAGGCCCTGGGTGCCACCATCTCCGCCCGGCCGCCCCGAGAACTCCCCGGCTGCGCCGACTGCCCCGGACGCTGCCAGGCCCTGCCCCTGGTCGCTCCCCGGCTGCCCGCCTTCGCCACGGCGGTCGGCGCCTGCGCGAACCGCCCCGTTCCCCTCGACACGCGCCTGCGCCAGCTCGGCGCCCTTGCCGAGGAACACCTTCCCGACGCCTGCGCGTTCCTGCCCGAGGGCCGGGCCCGCGACACCCTGCTCTACTGCATGACCGTCAACGCCACCGCGCCCGCCCACGACGGTCGCCCCGCGCCGCCGCGGAGCGCCGAGTGCGAGCAGACCCTCACCGCGCTCCGCACCCCCGGTCCGCGGTAGCAGCCCGAGGAGAGGATGCGGGACGGTACGGATCGCGCGAGCCCGGTGCCGAGTCCCGCTCAGCCGCCGCCGGCCCCGCGCCAGGACCTTCGCCGCCAGCCCCCACCACCGAGAGCACACCGACTACCTGCGGTTGCACATATGGCGCGTGTGCAATTATTGTTGAGGCGCGTAAAGAGATGCCTCAAGCAATTCAGGAAGGGGGCGAGCCATGCCGCTCGCACTACTCGCTCTTGCGGTCGGAGCCTTTGGCATAGGCACGACCGAATTCGTGATCATGGGACTGCTGCCCGACATCGCCGCCGACTACGGTGTCTCCATCCCTGCTGCCGGCCTGCTCGTCACCGGTTACGCCCTCGGCGTCGTCATCGGCGCGCCGCTGCTCACCGTCTTCGGGGCCAAGGTCAGTCGCAAGCACATGCTGATGCTGCTCATGGGCCTGTTCGTGCTCGGCAACCTGCTGTCTGCGCTCGCCCCGAACCTGGGAGTGATGCTGACCGGCCGCGTCGTCGCCTCACTCGCCCACGGGTCGTTCTTCGGCATCGGGTCGGTCGTCGCCGCCGAGCTGGTCGCGCCGGAGAAGAAGGCAGGCGCCATCGCCACCATGTTCACCGGGCTCACCGTCGCCAACATCGTCGGCGTGCCGCTCGGCACGTTCATCGGGCAGGCCCTGGGCTGGCGCACCACCTTCGCGATCGTCGCCGCGCTCGGTGTCGTCGGGCTGCTCGGTATCGCGAAGCTCGTCCCGGCCATGCCCCGCCCCGAGGGCGCCCGCCTGCGCGGCGAGCTGAAGGCGTTCCGTAACCCGCAAGTGCTCCTCGCGATGGCGATGACCGTGCTCGGCTTCGGCGGTGTCTTCGCCGCGATCACCTACATCGCGCCGATGATGACCGAGGTCGCCGGCTACGCGGACGGCTCGGTGACCTGGCTGCTCGTCCTCTTCGGCATCGGCATGTTCCTCGGCAACCTGCTCGGCGGCCGCTTCGCCGACCGTGCGCTGATGCCCATGCTGTACGTGGCCCTCGGCGGCCTGGCGGTGGTGCTCGCGCTGTTCACGGTGACCGCGCACCACAAGATCCTCGCCGCGATCACCGTCCTCCTCGTCGGGGCGCTCGGCTTCGCCACCGTCCCGCCGCTGCAGAAGCGCGTCCTGGACCAGGCCCACGGCGCGCCCACCCTGGCCTCCGCCGTCAACATCGGGGCCTTCAACCTGGGCAACGCCCTCGCGGCCTGGCTCGGCGGCCTCGTGATCGCCGCCGGCTTCGGCTACACCGCCCCGAACTGGGTCGGCGCGCTCCTCGCCGCCGCCGCTCTGGGCCTCGCCCTCTGGTCCGCGGCCCTGGAACGCCGGGCTCCCGCGAGCGCGGAAGCCCTCGTGTCCGGCCCGGTCTCCGCGGAGACCGCCGGTTCCGCTGCGAACGGCGCCGGTTCGGGCCGTACCGCCGGCGGCGACGCCGAGGCCCTCGTCCCCGCACGCCGCTGACCCACCCCCTACCCACAGCCCACAGCCCACAGCCCACAGCCCACCTCACACCCGATCCCATCCCCACCCCCACCCCCATCCCCATCCCATTCCCAGGAGAAGTGCCATGACCGCCCGCACCGCCGTCGCCCCGCTGACCACCCAGGACGCCGAGACCCTGCTCTCCGCCGCCCGTGACGCCGCGGAGGCCGCCGGGGTCACCGTCAGCGTCACCGTCCTCGACGCCGGCGGCCACCTCCTCGCCTTCCGCCGCGACGACCGCGCCGTACTGATCTCCGGCGAGACGAGCACCCGCAAGGCGTACACCGCCCTCCAGCTCGACGCCCCCACCGCCGGTCTCGTCGACCTGGTGAAGCCGGACGGGCCCTTCCACTCGCTGACCACGGCCCTGGACCGCCCGCTGCTCTTCATCGCCGGCGGCGTCCCCGTCCACCGGGACGGCGTCCTCGTCGGCGCCGTCGGGGTCGGCGGCGGCGCACCCGAGCAGGACCACTCCTTCGCGGTCGCCGCCACGGCCGCCCTCGCCTGATCCCGCGCGGCGCGGGCGGCCCCCACCGCCCGCGCCGCTACGCGGACACCGGGAAGGAGTCCGCCACCGTCGCCGGGAGCGGCCGCAGCGGCGGATCGGGCGGCTCGTGCAGGGCACGGAGAAGGGCGTCCGAAGGGGGCAGCGGCGCCGGGCTCCGGAACGTCGGCCCGCTCGCGCTCACTCCCGCGCCCGCGCGCGGACCGGGCGCAGGGCGCCGTCCGCACGGAGGTCGGCGAGGGTGGGGTAACCGTCGACGGCCATGATCAGGTCGGCTTCGGCGAGGAGCGCACGCAGGACGTGCACGATGCCGTCGGTGCCGCCGAGGGCGAGACCGTACGCGTAGGGGCGCCCGACCCCCACGGCCGTGGCGCCGAGCGCGAGGGCCTTGACCACGTCGGCGCCGCTGCGGACGCCCGAGTCGAAGAGGACCGGGAGTCCGTCGGCGGCGGCGACCACGTCGGGGAGCGCGTCCAGGGCGGGCAGCCCGCCGTTGGCCTGGCGACCGCCGTGGTTGGAGCAGTAGATGCCGTCCACGCCGCCGTCCCTGGCGCGGCGGACGTCCTCGGGGTGGCAGATGCCCTTGAGGACGATCGGCAGGTCGGTGAGGGAGCGGAGCCAGGCCAGGTCCTCCCAGACGAGCGGCTTGCCGAAGATGCCGACCCACTCCAGGACGGCCGCCCGGGGATCCTCCTCGGGGCTCTTCGCGAGGCGGGCGCGGAAGACGGGGTCGGAGGTGTAGTTCGCGAGCGCGTGCCCGCGCAGCTGGGGGAAGTTGCCGGTGGCGAGGTCGCGGGGCCGCCAGCCGGTGATCCAGGTGTCCAGGGTGACCACGATGCCCCGGAAGCCGGCGGCCTCGGCGCGGCGCACGAGGCTCTCGGCGAGGTCGCGGTCGGTGGGCGTGTACAGCTGGAAGAAGCCGGGAGTGTCGCCGAACTCGGCGGCGACGTCCTCCATGGGGTCGACGGTGAGGGTGGAGGCGACCATCGGCACGCCGGTCCGGGCGGCGGCGCGGGCGGTCGCCAGGTCGCCGTGGCCGTCCTGGGCGCAGAGGCCGATCACGCCGACGGGCGCCATGAACAGCGGGGACGGCAGCTTCAGACCGAACAGGTCGACGGACAGGTCGCGCCGGTCCGCGCCGACCATCATGCGCGGCACGAGCCCCCAGGCGCGGAAGGCGTCGGCGTTGGCCTCCTGAGTGAGTTCGTCACCCGCGCCGCCCGCCACGTACGACCACAGCGAGGGCGGGAGCGCGGCCCGCGCCCTCGATTCCAGTTCGGCGAAGGTCATCGGCTGCGTGGGCAGGACGCCGAAGAGTCCGTCGAAGTAGATCTCGTGCTGGTAGTCGCCGTAGTGCTGGGGCATGGGGTGACGTGTCCCTTCCGGTTCCTGTCGGCGCGCCCGGGTCGCCCGGCCGCGGTCGGCCCCCATCGTGCCCTCCGCGCGCGCCCGTGACCATGGAACGGCGGCCGGGAATGTACGGGGTGCGTGCGGGAGGGTCCGGGCAGGGGCGGTGGTCAGGAGCGGGACGCGGTCCTGCATCCGTCGTCGGGGCTGCCGGGGTCGCCGAACACCGGCTTGCTCCGGTCGTAGGGATCGACGGTCTCACCGTCGGCGCCGTCCCCGGCCCGCCGCGTGCCGAACTCGGGGGCGAACCAGCCGGCGCCGGTGTCGCAGCCGCCGTTGGTCATGTCGACCTTGTACGAGACGAGGGAGAGCGTGCCCCGTTCGGTGACGACCTTCGCGGGGTCGTCCCAGCTCACCACGACCTCGCGCCGGACGATCGTGCGCACCACCTCGTCGCTGCCGGGCGCGGCGGACACGACGGGATAGACGTAGGTGACGTCGGTGGTCACCAGCAGGGCGCCGCGCTCGCCCTCCCGGAAGGTGATCCGTCCCCGGGCCTTGACGACGTCGCCGACCGGGCGCGCGTGGGACGGCTGGAAGCGGCTGAAGAGCAGGAGCGGGTCGTCGTCCTCGGTCGGGGCGGTGAACGCGGCGGCCAGGTAGTCCTTGAAGTCCGTCTGGTGCGGGTTGACGAGGGCGATCGCCCGGGCGGGGCGCTCGCCGCGGAGCACCGCCGGGTCCAGGCTCGACGCGACGAGGAAGTCGCGCGTCTGCCGGAGGGCCTTCTCCACCTGTGCCGTGCTCATCCAGCCGGTCGCCCGGGCCGGTGGGACGCTGATCCCGGCCGCGCCGTCCGCCCAGCGGGCGGCCGGAGATCCCCTGAACGGCTGGTCGAGCGTGGCGAGTCGGGCCGGTTCCACGGGCGGCGCGCCGGTGGGACGCTCCGACTCCTGGGCGAGCGGCGCGCCGGCCGTCCCGTCGTCCGAGGAGCCGATCACGTCCCACGGGTCGAACGCCGCGACCAGCAGCGCCGCGGCGGCCAGCAGGCCGAACAGGTACCGGCCCTTCCCGCGCCGCCGGGCCGGGGTGGTCGTGTAGGTGCGCCAACCATTCTCGTCCGAGGGCGTGTTGCGCAGGCGCTCGGTCACCTCCCGTGCCCGGGCGGACGGTTCCTCGGGCGCGTCGGCGACGCCCGCCACGGAGTCCTTCAGGAACTGCTCCCACACGTCGTCCGGTGGGACGAATCGCCTTGTTCCCCACGCCGGTTCACGGCCCACTCCTCGTATCGCACACACCCGACCGGGTGGCCCACCCCCGGGGCCCTCGCATGATCGCACGGCGGATCCGGGGGTGTTGAGGCAGGTCAGGCCCGTCCGGGACCCGGGCGGCGAGGTCAGGCGTACGGGTCGAAGGGGATGCCGGCCGGCTTGGCCTCGGCCAGGTGGGAGGCGAAGCTCCCGTCCTTCAGGCCGAACGTCGCGCTGCCGAAGTCGGCCTGGGTGAGCTTGTCGCGCAGGCCCGCCGGGTAGCCGTTCCAGCCGACCAGGGCGGGGAACTGCCAGGCGTGCTGGTGGTTCTCGGGCGGTTCGTCGTTGGAGTTGGCCGGGCGGAAGCAGTGGGTGCCGATCCCGTCCTTGTGGTAGACGACCTTCGCGTGGGTGCCGTCCCAGCGGATGGAGTCCCGGCCGTAGGTGTTGAAGTCGCCGTGGGCGGAGGTGGAGACGTACTGGGCCTGGTTGTTCTGGACCCAGACCACGACGTGCTCCCAGTCGTGGCGGTGGCCCCCGAGGCCGCTGCCCCAGACGGCCTGGTCCTTCTCGAAGTACAGGCCGTAGAGGATCGCGCACCAGCCGTTGTTGCACTTGGCGCGGGAGTAGCCGTTGGTCTGGGTGAGGTCCCAGGAGTCGCGGCACTGGCCGCTCACGGTGCCGGACGGCTTGAGCCCGGCGTTGAGGGTGCCGTCGGGTCCGATGGCGGCGGTGGAGTAGCAGCCGTCGGTGTCGTAGTCGAAGGCCGGCTGGAAGGTCTGCTCCAGGGCGTCGGCGTTGGCCGGGAGGGCGGGGGGCGGTGCGGCGAACGCACTGCCGGGCAGGGCGATGGTCATCGTGAGGGCGGCGGCGAGGGCGAGGGCGCCCCTGGTGGCGTACACCTGTGTCTTCACTGTGTCCCCTGGGTCGGGCGGCATGATGCGACAGCCCACATCTTGGCATGGACAGATCACTCACAGGAGGGGCCGGACCGCGAACGCGGACCGAATCCACGGCGAACCCGATGCCCCGTCCGCGGGATTCGACTAGACGAGACGTATCGTCTCATCTATGGTGGGCGTCATGACCACCACCGCGTCCCCCGCGCACATCGCCATGTTCTCCATCGCCGCGCACGGCCACGTGAACCCGAGCCTGGAGGTGATCCGCGAGCTCGTCGCCCGCGGCCACCGCGTCAGTTACGCCGTCCCCGCGTCCTTCGCCGAGAAGGTCGCGGAGACGGGGGCCACGCCCGTCGTCTACACCTCGACCCTCCCGACCGACGACGACCCGGACGCCTGGGGAACCGAACTGATCGACAACCTCGAACCCTTCCTGAGCGATGCCGTGCAGGCCCTCCCCCAGCTCGCCGCCGCCTTCGACGGGGACGAGCCGGACCTCGTCCTCCACGACATCACCTCCTATCCGGCCCGCGTCCTCGCCCACACCTGGGGCGTACCGGCGGTCTCCCTCTGGCCCAACCTGGTGCCGTGGGAGGGGTACGAGGAGGAGGTCGCCGCGCCGATGACCGCCGAGCTCAAGGCCTCACCGCGCGGCAGGGCGTACTACGCGCGGTTCGAGGCCTGGCTGGCCGAGCACGGGATCGACACCGACCCGGAGAGGTTCGTCGCCCGCCCGGGCCGCGCGCTCGTCCTCATCCCCAAGGCCCTGCAGCCGCACGCCGACCGGGTCGACGAGTCCGTCCACACCTTCGTCGGCGCCTGTCAGGGTGAGCGCGCCGACCAGGGAGGCTGGGAGCGGCCGGCCGGCGCGGAGACCGTGGTCCTGGTCTCCCTCGGCTCCTCCTTCACCAAGCAGCCCGGCTTCTACCGCGACTGCGTGGCGGCCTTCGCCGGCCTCCCCGGCTGGCATGTCGTCCTCCAGATCGGGAAGTTCGTGGACCCGGAGGAACTCGGCGACGTCCCGGATAACGTCGAGGTGCACTCCTGGGTCCCCCAGCTGGCGATCCTCCGGCAGGCCGACGCCTTCGTGACCCACGCGGGCGCGGGAGGCAGCCAGGAGGGACTGGCCACGGCCACGCCCATGGTGGCCGTCCCGCAGGCCGTCGACCAGTTCGGGAACGCCGACATGCTCCAGGCCCTGGGCGTCGCGCGGCACCTGCCCATGGACGAGGTCACCCCGGAGCGGCTGCGCAAGGACCTGCTCGCGCTCCTCGGCGACCCCGAAGTACCGCGCCGCGCCCGCGAGATCCGGGAGTCGATGGCCCGCGAGGGCGGCACCCGCCGGGCCGCCGACCTGATCGAGGCCGAGCTCACGGGACGGTGACCCGCGCGAAGCCGAACCGGGCGGCGGCGGGCCGACCGGAGCCGAGCCCGCCGGAGTCGGCGGGTGCCCCTTCCTCCCCGTGGGTGCGGACCGCACGGGGACGAACGGGCGCCGCCCGCCCCGCCCCGGTCAGACCACCGCGCCCGAGCGGTCGGGGCCGCGGGCCCCGGCCGCGCGCCGCGGCCGGTCGGACTCGCCGCCCGAGGCCGTGGCCGCCGCCGGGTCGCCCGACTCCAGGACCACGGCCAGCGGCATCGCCGTGAACACCGTGGACGCCATGCCGAGCACGACACCGGCGAGCAGGGCGACGGAGAAGTCCGCGAGCGAGTCGCCCCCCAGCACGGCGAGCGCCACCAGGACGAACAGCGCGCCCATACCGGTGTTGACCGTACGGGGGAGGGTCTGGGCGACGGCCCGGTCGGCGAGGTCGGCGAGCGGGACGCCGCCGCCCCGGCGCCGCAGTTCGCGCAGCCGGTCGAGGACCACCACCGAGTCGTTGACCGAGTAGCCGACGACCGTCAGGAGCGCGGCGAGGAAGACGCTGTCCACCGGCTTCCCCAGCCAGGCGAACAGGCCGATCACCAGCAGCACGTCCTGGGTCATGGCGGCCACCGCCGCCGTCGCGTACGTCCAGCGGAACCGCACGGTCAGATAGAGGAGTTGGGCGGCGACCGCGAGGCCGAGGGCGAGGAGGGCGTGGGTGCGCAGCTCGCCGCCGAGGCTGGGGCCGATCAGATCGTCGCGTTCCACCTCCACCGGTCCCGCGACGCCGGTGAGGGCCTCCCGGATCTCCCGCTGCTCGCCGTCGCCGCTCTCCCGGACGCGGACCGACACGTCGCCGTCGCCGGTCGTCTGCACGACGGCGTCGGGGAAGCCCGCCTCCGTGATCGCCGCTCGCGCCGCGTCCGCGTCGACGGGCCGCTCGGCCGCGTACTGCACGACGCGGCCGCCGGTGAACTCGACGCCGAACTCCACGCCCCGGACGCCGATTCCGGCGAGGGCCGCCAGCAGGAGTCCGGCGCAGGAGAGCAGCCAGCGGCGCCGGTGGGCCATCAGACGCGGCACCCGGCGGGTCAGCCGGGTGCGCAGCCGGCCGAGTCCGGCCATGCCGGTGACGGCCGGCCTGCGGCGGACCGCGGGCAGGCGCAGGACGAGGTCGGCGAGGAGGCGGGTGACCACCATCGCGGTCAGGAGCGAGGTCAGGACGCCGATCGCCAGGGTGACCCCGAAGCCCTTGACGGGGCCGGTGGCGAAGACGAAGAGCAGGCCCGCCGCGAGCAGGGTGGTCACGTGGGAGTCGGCGACGGCGCTCCACACCTTGCCGAACGCCGTCGTCAGCGGGCGCCGCAGGTCCCGGCCGTTCCCGGCCCGGCCCAGGGCCGCGTGCTCCTCCCTGGCCCGCTCGAAGACGAGGACGTTCGCGTCGACGGCGATACCGATGGCGAGGACGAAGCCGGCGAGGCCGGGAAGGGTGAGGGTGGCGCCCAGGGCGACCACGGCGGCGTACGAGATCAGGCCGTAGAGGAGCAGCGCGGCGGTCGCGAGGACGCCGAGGAGGCGGTAGACCGCCATCACGAAGATCCCGGTGCAGGCGAGACCGATCACCGCGGCCCAGGCGCTGGCGCGGATCGCCTCGGCGCCGAGCGTCGGGCCCACGGTGCTCTGCTCGATCGTCGTCACCGGGACCGGCAGGGCTCCGCCCTGCACGAGGGCCGCGAGGTCGCGGGCGTCCTGGGCGGAGAATCCGCCGGTGATCTGTGCGGACCCGCCGCCGATGCCGGAGCCGCAGGGGACGCCGGTCTGCATGGCCGGGGCGGAGACGACGCGGTCGTCGAGGACGATCGCGACCCTGCGGGCGGGGTCGCCGGGCGCCGCGCAGGCGGCGTCGCCGGTCAGCCCGGCCCAGGTGCCGGCGGCTCCGTCGCGGAAGACGAGGTCGACGGTCCAGCCGCGGCCGCTCGTGGTGTCGAGCACGGCGTCGGCGCTCTTGACGCCGTCGCCGGTGAGGGCGGGTGCGGCGAGGGCGAGGAAGCGGCCGGGCGCGTCGGGGTCGGCGAGGACGCGCGACGCCCCGCTCCGGCCGCCGGATCCGGCGTTCGCGTCCGGGCCGGCCGGTCCCCGGGCCTCGCCGGTGACGGCGTGGAAGGTGAGCTGGGCCGTCCGGCCGATGACCTCGGCGGCCTGGCGCGGGTCGCGCAGTCCGGGGAGTTCGACGACGATACGGCGCTCGCCGGAGCGGGCGAGCGAGGGTTCCGCGACCCCCAGCCCGTCGACGCGCTTGCGGAGCACCTCCAGGGCGCGGTCGGTGGACGCGGCGTCGGCGCGGACGGTGGGTCCGTCCTCGGTCTGGAGGACGATGCGGGTCCCGCCGCGGAGGTCGAGTCCGAGGCGGGGCGGGGTGGTCAGGGTGATCCAGAGGGACAGGGCGACGACGGCGAGCGCGAGCAGCGCACGCCAGATCGTGGAACGAGAGGAACGAGAGGAACGAGAGGAACGAGAGGACTTAGAGGACACAGAGGCTCCAACGGGCGGCGCACGGCGGCGGCGCGCGCCCGCAGCGGGGCGGAGCGCGCCGGCCGTGCCGGACGTGTGGGTGGATGCGCGTCGTGGACCGGTCCGGGGCATGCCGAGGGCCCGGACGGCGACGCGGGGAACGTCAGCTGTGCCGGGTGGAGGGAGGGCCGCGCGGGGCCCGCGGGTCGTGGGCCGCGCCGGGCGGTGCGCGCTCGCGGCGGGGGTCGCCGGCGAGGACGCCGCGGGCCGGGAGGGAGAGGTCGAGCGGTACGGCGGCCGCGCCCGGGGGCGTGACGGGGATCCGTACGGGGTTCTCGACGGCGGCGGGGAGGCGCACGACGGCGGTGGGCGCGAAGTGCGGCTCGGGAGCGGAGGCGCGGGCGCCGGCGCCGTGGGCCGGCGCGGAGTGCGGCGTCCCGGTCGGCGCGGAGACCGGCGTGCCGGCCGGGGCGTAGACCGGCGTGCCAGCCGGCGCGTAGACCGGTGTCCCGGCCGGGGCGGAGACCGGCGTCCCGGCCGGCGCGTGGCCGGCCGCGGCCGGGTGGCCGGTCGGTGTCGCCGCCGGGAGGACGAGGAGGGACCAGACGGCGCAGAGCATCGCGGGCAGCAGGGCGACGAGTCGCCGCGTCGAACGACCCACCGTGCCCCTCCCCTCCCACGGCCCGTCGAAGGCCCCGGATTCCCGGGCCTCAGCCTAGACCCTGTCGTCGCCCGGCCGTCCGCCCCGGACCGCGAGGGGTTCGACGGCGAGTCCGGCCCGCCCCGTGTGGGCGAGCGCCACCGCGCCCGCCACCGCGCCGACCGAGTACGGGAGCTGAGTACGCGTGCTCATGCGGGGGCCGGGCCGTTCTCGCACGATGAGCGGGTCAGCCCGTCCTCGGAGCCAGGGGGCCCCTCGTGCTCAGCCGTCTCGCCGCCCACGTCGTCCCGTTCTTCTGCCGACTGACCGTCACCGCCGACCCCGCGGCCCGCCTCGAACCGGGCAGCATCCTGGTCGTGAACCACACCTCGACGGCCGACCCGGCGCTCGTCCTGGCGGCGCTCCGCAAGCGGCTCGCCGTCGAGCCGGTGCTGCTCGCCACCGCCGGGCTGTGGCGGATCCCGCTGCTCGGCCGGGCCCTCTCCCGCGAGGGGTACGTGCCCGTGCACCGCGGCTCGGCCCACGCCGCCGCGGCGCTCGACCACGCGGCCGTGGCGCTCGCCTCGGGACGGCACGTGATGCTGTACGCCGAGGGCCGCATCCCGACGCGGCCGGACTCCGGCGAGAACCCGCCGGAGGCCTTCCGCACCGGACTGGCCCGGCTCGCCGGGGCGACCGGGCGCCCGGTCGTGCCGATCGGGCAGGCGGGGGCCCGGCGCATCACCTCGGGCGGGCGGGTGAAGCAGATCGCCGGGGTGCTCACCGCGCCGGTCCGTCGGCCGTGCCTGCACGTCCACATCGGTGCGCCGCTGCGGCTGCCCTCCGACGTGACGACCGCGACGCAGCTGGCCCACGGAGCCGTCACGGCGGCCTGGCGTACGGCGGCCGGGGCGCTCGGCGAGCCCGCGGCGACGGCGGACGGGCGGGGCTGAGCAGGACCCGGGGACCCGGCCCGAAGAGGGCCGTTCACCCCGGGGCCACCCCGGGGCCACTCGGGGGACTCCCGCTGTCGGCAGCCGGCGATCTACCATCGGCGAGGGTGCGAGAGCACGCACAACGGGCGTCAGGGGGAGGCGCGATGGCGGCACGACGCGTACGACCGGCACGAGCAGAGGACCGGATACCGGACGAACCGGGCCGGGTTCCGCGGGACCTGCCCGGCGGAGTGGAGCTGTACCACCTGCGGCCGGACGGCGGCATCCTGCTCGCCGACCGGGACGGCAGCCGGGAGCTCGGGCCCGAGCGGGAGTTCCTGCGGTTCATCGACGACGGGCAGTTCGCCCACTACCTGGTCGGGGACGCGGCCACCTCGCCGGAGCGCCCCTCGAACGCCACCGTGAAGCTCGGCGTGGTGGGTCCGCGCAGCGCCTTCACCCCGCACGCGCACGGCGGTGAGCACTTCGTCCTGAGCCTGGGCCACGCCTCCTGCGGGCTGTACGACGAGACCCGCGGGCGGGTCGCCGACGTCCCGCTCGCACCCGGCATGCTGATCCGGATCCCGGAGATGATGCCGCACTCGTTCGCCAACCGCGGCGACTCCCCGCTGACGATCCTCGCGGCGAACACCGGCTACGGCATCGACCACGAGGACTACGCGATCACGGCCGACGAGGCGGAGCGGCGGGCGGCGGCGACCGCCGGCTCCCGCGCCGGCGGCGGGACCGCGCCGGTCATGGACCTCCTCACCGACTACCGGGCCCTCGCGGCCGAACTCCGCGACATCGAGCGCGCCCAGCGGATCCACGGCATCGCCGCCACCACGGTCCGCGAGCGGCTGGCCGCCCGGCTGCGCCGGGTCGCCACCGCCCTGGAGGTGCCCCGGT
Organism: Streptomyces sp. NPDC014891; assembly: GCF_043081085.1. Classification (NCBI taxonomy): domain Bacteria; kingdom Bacillati; phylum Actinomycetota; class Actinomycetes; order Kitasatosporales; family Streptomycetaceae; genus Streptomyces; species Streptomyces sp. NPDC014891. The sequence continues at coordinate 334,102 of NZ_JBIBWF010000001.1, forward strand.
GATCTGCCCGCACTGCGAGCGCAACCTGCTCCGCAAGGAGCGTCCCGGCAACCGCTGCGGCCACTGCGGACGCGCCTACGCGCTGGACCCCAAGACCAACCCGCTCCGGCTCAACGACCTCCGGGTCCGCCGCGTCGCCACCGCCCTCACCGACGGCGGACGCATCGGGATCGTCCCCGACCAGCTCTGGTACGCCCTCTCCCGCAAGCGCCTCCGGGGCACCGAGTACGGGGAGGGCTGCATGGGCACGGCCTTCCTGGTCGCCGGGTTCGTCACCGTCATCGCCTTCTTCGCCGAGGAGCCGTTCCTCCTGATCGGCTCCGCCGCGCTGCTCCTCGTCGGCCTCGGCGTCGCCGCGGCCCGGGCCCTCGGCGCGGGCCGGGGCCTGCCGCCGGTCTCCCGGGAGTCCTTCCCGAGGCAGGTGCTCTCCCCGTGGCGGTCGGTGTACCGGGCGCTGCCGCCCGGTGTGCTCGACCCCGCGCGTCCCGCCGGGGGCCCGCCGGGCACGGCCGGGACGACCGCGGTGCTGGTCTGCCCCGACCCCGCCGTCATCGCCTTCCTCGTCGCCGACGGACTGCCCGCCCGCCACGGCCTCGCCGTGGTCCGGAGCGTCGCCGAGGCCGTGGCGGCGCCGTCGAACGGGCCGGTCCTCGCGCTCCACGACACCGACGCGGATGGCGAACTCCTCGTCCCCCGCCTCCGCGAGGCCCTGCCGGGCCGGACCGTCCTCGACGCGGGACCCCCGCTGCGGACCGTACGGGCCCTGCCCTCGGCCGTTCCGTACCGGGACCCGCGGCGCAAGCCGCGCCCGGCGGACCTGCGGTTCCTCGCCGAGCAGGGCGGCTACTCCCCCGAGGACCTGAAGTGGCTCGGGCAGGGCTGGCGGTTCCCGCTCGTCGGGCTGCCGCCGGCCCGGCTGCTCGCCGTCGTCGACCGGGTCGCCGAACGGGTGGGGCGCGGGACCGACCCCGAGCGGCGGCGCGCCGCCGAACTCGGCTTCCTCACCTGGCCCGAGGCGGCCGGGCCGGATCCGGTGGGTGGCCGGTGATCTGCCCGCACTGCGCCGAGCGGCTGACCGCCCGGGAACGGACCGGCCAGCGGTGCGCCCGCTGCCGCCGTCTGTTCGCGCTCGATCCGCGGGTCCACGGCCGGGGCATGCACGACCTCCGGATCCGGCGGATCGCCGAACAGGCCACCGACGGCGGCCGGCTGAAGGTGACCGTCACCCAGCTCTGGTACCTCTGCCGGACGTCCTCCGCCGTCATGGCCGCGCAACCCGCACGCGGGATCCGGCCCGGCGTCCGCTGGGCGGTCGCCCTGGGCGTCGCCCTGCCGGCCCTCGGCGTCGGCCTGCTCGTCCAGGGCTGGGCGGCGGCCCTCGGCGTCACGGCCACCGTCATCGCCGTGGTGGTGGCCTCGTCCCTGCGCCACCGGCCGGCGAGCGCGGCCTGGTGGAGCGTCTCCCCCACGGAGTCCGTCTTCCGGCAGCTCATGACCGGCCCCTGGCAGCGCACGTACGGGGAACTGCCGCCGGGCGTGGTCGACGACGGGCCCCGGGCGCCCGAACCCCGCGCGTCCGCCACCGGACGGCCCCGGGCCGTCCTCCTCTGCACCGATCACGCGGTCGCGGTGTTCCTCCGGGCCAACGACCTGCCGGCGCGACTGCGGATACGGCTGGTCGAGTCCCCGCCGAACATCGCGCACGCGTCCCTCGCGGACGTGCCGGCCGGGCTCCCCGTGGTCGTGCTCCACGACGCCAGCGCCCTCGGGGCACTCCTCGCCCCGCTGCTCCGCCTCGCCCGGCCGGGCGGGGTCGTGGTGGACGCGGGTCTCCCCGTCGCCGCGGTCCGGACCCGCGAGGGCGCGGTCCACCGGGTGTCGGGCACGTCCGTGGACGCGGCGGACCTCCGCGCCGTCGCCGGTCTGCCGGAGGCGGACGCCGCGTGGCTGGCGGACGGTCTCTGGAGCCCGCTCGCCGCGGTCCCCCCGCTCCGCCTGGAATCGGCGGTCACCGCGGCCGTGGCACGGGCGCTCACCGCCCGGCCCGCCGCACTCCGCTCCACCGACGGGTTCCTCACCTGGCCGGCCGGGGCGCCGGCCGGGACCGACGCCCCGTCCTCCACGAAGGAAGCCACCTCCGGATGAGCAAGCGCCCCCTTACGACCCCGCGCCCCGCCCGGGGGCCGGTCGCCCGGACCGTGGACGGGCTGACCGGCCGGGCGATCGCCGCGGCCGCGGCCCGCGCCGCGGCGCCCGGCGGGCTGCGCTTCACCGAGCGCCAGCTGTACTACGAGACCTGCCGCGTCCTGAGCCCCGGCGAGGCGCTCCTGCGGCGGCTCCCCGGGACGCCCGCCCCGGTGCTGCGGCTGCCCGTCTTCACCCGTGCCCTGGAGGCGTACGGGCGGGAGAACGTGCCGGGGCTCCTCCCGCCCCCGCCGGTCGCCCGGCTCCGGCCCGCCCCCGCGGCGGGTCCGGCCGGACACCCGGAGGGGCCGGGGGCCGCCGAGCCCGACCTCTACGACTACGGACTGCCCCGGCTGCTGCTCTGCCAGGACCGCTCGATCGCCGGGATGCTGCTCGCCAACCACGTCCATCTGGAGGCGGCCTGCCCGGTGTTCGCCGCGACGGACGCGCTTCCGCTCGATCCCCGGCTGCTCGCCGCCCTGCGGCGGGCCGAGGGCGCCACCGTGTACGTCCTGCACGACGCCTCCGCGGCCGGTGCCGCACTCCCCGCCCGGGTGCGGTCCGGCCTGGGCCCGGCACCCGGCGTGCGGGTGGTGTCCCTCGGTCTGGTGCCGCGTCACGCGGCCGCCCTGCGGCTGCCCGCCGGCCGCGGTCCCGCGCCCGGTCCGGCCGAACTGGCCGCCCTGCCCGCGGCGCTGCGGGCACGGGAGGCCGACTGGCTGGCCGGAGGCCGGTTCGCGGAGCTGGCGGCCGTGCCCCCGGGCCGGCTGGTACGCACGGTGCTCCGTCTGACCCGCGGGCCGCGCCCTCCCCGCGACTCCCTCTGGAGCGGCCTGCGCGGACTGCGTGGAACCGGCTTCATGACCTGGCCCGCCGCGTGACCCGTCCCGGCGCCCCCTCCCACCGACCCGAGGTACGCACACCATGAACCGTCCCGAAGAGATCCGCTACACGGACGAACTGCTCGCCGACGGCACCGTCCACCGCCGCTACGAGAACGGCCCGGAGGAGTGGCGGCGGCGCACCCCCGGTCGTCCGCACGTCGTGGACTGGCACGACGACCGCGGCGGCTCCGGCACCGACGAGCTCCTCGGCGACCGCATCATCAAGCGCAGCCTCGCCGACGGCACCGTCACCTACGCGCGGGACATCGGCTACGGCCGGACGCTGTGGGGGCGCGGCGAGCGGCTCCTGGTCAACCGCAGCTCCTTCGGCGGCCGGATGGGGGTCGTCCTCGCCGGGCTCGGGGTGGCCTCCCTCGCCGTGACCGCCGCCCAGCTCCCGCCGCTGAGCCTCTCCCCCGAGCAGGAGGAGGAGCTGCGGCAGCAGCAGGCACAGGCCCAGCAGTCCGGCGGCGGAGGCGACGGGGGCAGCGGATCCTCCGACGCGGGGTCCGACGGCTCCGGGGACGGGAACGACTGGGACTCCGACTGGGACGGCGACGGGGACGCCTGGAACGACGACGACTTCGGCTGACCGACACCACCGGCCGACCCGGGCCGCGGCGCCCGCACGTCCGCCGCCGGGGACCGAGGACGCCCCGGCGCGGATCACGCCCCCGCATCCGAGGTCCCGCCCGCCGCCCCCGCGCCGTCGGCTCGGGGCCCGTCCCCGCCCCGCCGTCCACCGCACCACCGGTAACAGCCTCCTGAGGAGCAGTTCGTGGCACGTCTGTGCGTCTGCCTCGCCCCCACCACCGGGCGGGCCCGCGCCCATCTCGACGCGATGGGCGGCCCTGGGCCCGGCCGGATCCCGGTCGGGGTCGCCGGCGCCGAGCTCGCGCTGCTCCCCGGTGAACACGGCCGCGCCGAGGGCCCGTTCACCGCTCACGGGCGGACCGCGGTCGGCGAGGTCACCCTGCACAACCGTCCGGTGCTCCTCGCCGCCCTCGCGGAGCGGGCCGCCCCGCCGCCGCCCGACTGCCCGGACGCCGAACTGCTCCTGCACTGCTGGGCGCTGCTCGGCGAGGCGGGGGTGGCGCTGGCCGAGGGCATGTTCGCGCTCGCGGTGCTCGACGGTCCCGACCTGGTCCTGATCCGCGACCACGTCGGTGCCCGCACCCTGTTCTACGCGCGGGCCGACGACACCTGGACGGCCTCCACCTCGCTGCGCGCACTGCGCCGCTGGCCGGCCCTGGGCACCTCGATGAACCTGTCGGCGGTGCGCTCCTTCCTCACCTTCGCCTACCTGCCCGGCGAGGAGACCCTGCTGACCGGCGTACGGGAGGTGCTGCCCGGCAGGGTGCTGCGGCTGCACCGGGACGGGACGTCCACCGAGTCCGTCCACTGGGAGCCCCGGGAGCGGATCGACGGGCCGCCCCCGGAGGACCCGACCGGCCACGTCCTGGAGCTCAGGGCCCTGCTGGAGCGGGCGACGGCGAACCGGCTGCCCGCCGCCGAGCCGGCCGCCGTGCTGCTCTCGGGCGGCGTCGACAGCTCCCTGGTCACGGCCCTGGCGGCGAAGCTCCACAGCCACCCGGTCCACACCTACTCGATCAGCTTCGGCGACGACCTGCCCAACGAGCTGGGCTACTCGGGCCTGGTGGCCGCGCACTGCCGCACCCGGCACCGGGTCCTGGACGTCTCGGGCGCGGCGGTGGCCGCCCGCCTGGCCGAGGCCGCCGCGCTGCTCGACAGCCCCGTCGGCGACCCGCTGACCGTGCCGAACCTGATGCTCGCCGAGGCCGTGGCCGCGGACGGCGCCTCCGTCGTCCTCAACGGCGAGGGCGGGGACCCCGTCTTCGGCGGACCGAAGAACCTGCCCATGCTGGTCCAGGAGATGCACCGGACCCCCGGAGCGCCGTGGGACGAGGACCGGGCGACCGCGTACCTGCGCGCGTACCGCAAGTGCTGGACCGATCTCCCGGAGCTGCTGACGGGTCCGGCGCTCGACGCCCTGCGGGACGCCCCTCCGCTGGAGCGGCACGTGGCGCCCTACCTGACGGCCGGGGGCGGCAGCCCGTACCGGATGGGGCACCTCCTGAACCAGCTGCTCCACTGCAACCTGCGGACCAAGGGCGCCCACCACATCCTCACCAAGGTGGAGCGGCTGACGTCCTCCCAGGGGGTGGAGGGCCGCTCCCCGCTCTTCGACCGCGCGGTCGTCGACCACGCCTTCGCCACCCCGCCGTCCTTCAAGCTCCGCGGCACGGCCGAGAAGTGGATCCTCAAGGAAGCCGTGCGGGACCTGCTCCCGGGCACCGTGGTCGACCGGCCCAAGAGCGGCATGCGGGTCCCGGTGCAGCAGTGGCTGACGGGGCCGCTCCGCGAGCTCGGCGAGGACCTGCTCCTCGGGCCGACGTCCCGGCGGCGCGGGCTGTTCCGGCCGGAGACCGTCCGGGCCTGGCTGCGGGGCGAGGGCGTCGCCCTGCTGCCCCGGCAGGGCGGCAAGTTGTGGCTGGTGCTCACCCTGGAGCTCTGGCTGCGCTCGTACGACATCTGAACCCGCACCACCCGAAGGACGAGAGGCCCCGTATGACCACCGACGCCCGGACGACCCGCGATGCGACCGGCTCCCCCGCCGTGACCGCGCTGACCGACCCCCGCACGGGGGCGCCGAGGGGGACGGCGGTGCTCTCCCGGCTGCCCGAGGTCCGGTCCACCGTGGCCGGCGCGCGGGCCGCCCTGCCCGGCTGGAGCGCCCTGACCCCCAGGGAGCGGGGCCGGCGCCTGGACCGGCTGGCGGGACTCGTCGAGGAGCACGCGGCGGAGTACGCGGTCCGCGAGGGGGCCGGGACGGGCAAGCCGGAGGCGGAGACGGCAGGGGAGATCGAGCAGGTCGCGGACCTCTTCCGGTTCTTCGCGACGGCCGCGCGGACCCGTACCGCGCCGGCCGCGGGCCGGCTGGTGGCCGGCCACGAGAGCTGGGTGCGCTGGGAGCCGGTCGGTGTGGTGGGCGTGGTCGTGCCGTGGAACTACCCGCTGCTGATGGCGGCCTGGCGTTGCGCGCCGGCGCTGGCGGCCGGGAACACGGTGGTGGCGAAGTCCGCCGAGACGACACCGGACGGCCTGGAGCTGCTGGCGGAACACGCCGCGCTCGCGCTGGGCCCCGACGTCCTCGTCCACCTCCCCGGCGACCGGGAGACGGGCAGGCTGCTCGTCGAGTCCGCGGTGGACATGGTGGCGTTCACCGGAAGCGGCCGGGCGGGGGCCGACGTCGCGGTCCGGGCCGGGACCCGGCGGGTGAGCCTGGAGCTGGGCGGGAACGCGCCGGCGATCGTCCTCCCGGACGCGCCCGCCGACACCTGGGAGTCGCTCGCCGACGCCGTCACGTACAACGCCGGGCAGAGCTGCGCGGCCCCCGCGCGGGTCATCACGCTGCCGGAGAACTACGAGGCCGCCGTCGAGGGCCTGACGGCGGCGATGGGCGGGAGGCTGGCGGGCCGGGACTTCGGTCCCCTCAACAACCCCGAGCAGGCGGAGCGGTACGACCGGCTCGTCGCGGCGTCCGGCGCCGAGCGGAACGCGGCCGCGGGCATCGCGCCCGCGCCGGGCGAGGAGGCGGGGATCTGGCGGCCGGCGCGGGTGCTCGCCGACCTCCCGGACGACGACCCGGCGGTCACCGAGGAGGTGTTCGGCCCCCTCCTCACCGTGCAGCGGGCCGAGTCGGTCGCGGCCGCCCTGGCCCTGGCGAACGGCGTCCCGCAGGCACTGGCGGCCAGCGTGTGGACCACCGACCTGACGGCCGGTCTGGAGCTGACCGCCGCCCTGGACGCGGGCGAGACCTGGGTCAACTGCCACCTCGTGCAGACGGCGGAACTGCCCCACGGCGGACGCGGCGCGTCGGGCCACGGCACCGACCTGAGCACGCTGGCCCTCCAGGAGTACCAGCGCCCGAAGACGGTGACGGTCCGGCTGCGGGGATAGGGGCGGCGGCCGCGGGTCAGGGCCGGCGATCGTCCCGTCGTCCCGCTGCCCGTCTTCGCGATGTCCTCCCGTCATCGGGCGCCCGCCCCGGGACGGGGGCGGGGTCCGCCCGCCGTGTCCGGAGAAGGCCGGTGGTTCTGCCGATGCCTCCGGGGCGGGCCGCCCGGACAGTGGCCGGGCCAGATCACGGCGCGGCCGCCGCCCGGATGCTCGGGCGGCGGCCGCCCCACGACACGAGAGGACGACTCCGTCGTGACACGACACCTCGGCGCGGCCACGGCCGCCGCCTGCCTGACCCTGCTGCTCGCCCCCGGCGCCCAGGCCGCCGGCTCCACACCCGCGGGCGCCACCGCCGCCAATCCGTACGAGCGCGGTCCCGCTCCCACCCAGAGCAGCGTCGAAGCCCTGCGAGGCCCGTACGCCGTCGGCGAGACCTCCGTCTCCTCGCTCGCGGTCAGCGGCTTCGGCGGCGGAACCGTCTACTACCCGACGTCCACGAGCGACGGGACCTTCGGCGCCGTGGTGATCTCGCCGGGGTTCACCGCCTACCAGTCCTCCATCGCCTGGCTCGGGCCGCGGCTGGCCTCGCAGGGCTTCGTGGTCTTCACCATCGACACCCTCACCACGGTCGACCAGCCCGACAGCCGCGGACGGCAACTCCTCGCCGCCCTCGACTACCTGACCCAGCGCAGCGCGGTACGGGGCCGCGTCGACGCGGGCCGACTCGGTGTGATGGGGCACTCGATGGGCGGCGGCGGCACGCTCGAAGCGGCCAAGAGCCGGCCCTCGCTCAAGGCGGCGGTCCCGCTCACCGCGTGGAACACGGACAAGACCTGGCCGGAGATCACGACGCCCACGCTGGTCATCGGCGCCGACGGAGACACGATCGCCCCCGTCGCCACCCACTCCGAACCGTTCTACGAGAGCCTGCCCGGCTCCCTCGACAAGGCGTACCTGGAGCTCAACGGCGCCACGCACTTCACCCCGAACTCCTCGAACACGACGATCGCGAAGTACAGCCTGTCCTGGCTGAAGCGCTTCGTCGACGACGACACCCGCTACGAGCAGTTCCTGTGCCCGCTGCCGCGGCCGAGTCTGACGATCGACGAGTACCGGGGCACCTGCCCGCTCGGCTCCTGACGCTCTGTGCACCGTCACAGAGCCCGGTTCCCGGGTCTGGGCCGCTGCCCAGACCCGGGAGCCTTCCGCCGTCCCCCGCTGGTCGGTAGCGTGACCGCCGTGAGCGGAGCGACGCACACCGCCGGCCCGCGGCTGTACGACCGAGCGGCCGAACTCGCCGCCGTGGCCCGCCTGTCGGCCGGCGTCACGGCCGGACGCGGCGGCGTCCTGTTCGTCACGGGCAGTCCCGGAGAGGGGCGCACCGCCCTCCTCTCGCGGGCGGCGCACGACTTTCCCGGTACGGCCCACCGGGTCGCCGCGCCCCACCACCGCGGCCCGTGGAGCGCCGCGCGGGCGCTGTTCGCGGCGCTGGCCCCCACCCCGGCAGCCGGGCGCCGGGCGCTGCGGGTCGCGCGGGGCGAGGGCGGACTCGCCCGCGCCGTCGCCGCCCTCGTCGCCGGGGAGACGGCCGTACTGATCTGTCTGGACGACCTCCACCTGTGGGACGCGCACTCCCGGGCCGCCCTGGCCGCCGCCTGGCAGGAGTCCGGCGGCCGGCCGGACCGGACGGGGTGGCTGGTGTCGGCCGCGCGCCACCACCGGCTCCCCGAGGTGCCCGGCGCGGCGACGGTGCGGCTGGGCAGGCTGACCGCGGCCGGGGCGCGGGCGCTGCTCGACGACCTGTGCCCGCTGGTCGCCGCCGCGGGGCCGGTCGGCGAGCGGCTGCTCGACGAGGCGGCGGGGCATCCCGGTGTCCTGACCGCGACGGTACGCCGGCTGACCCCGCCCCAGCTGACGGGGGCGCTGCCCCTGCCGCGGCCCGCGGTCGACGACTCGGTGCTCGTCGAGGTATACGGGGGTCTCCTGGCGCGGTTGCCCGCCGCGTCCCGCCGGCTGCTCGGCACGGTCGCGGTGGTGGCTCTCGCGGGCCGGACCGGGTCGGGCGGCACGGGGTCGGCGGCCGCCGCCGTCGGCGGGGACGGCGGTTCGGCGGCCACCCGGGCGCGGGGGCGGAACGCCCCGGCCGAGCCCTTGGAGGGACTGGTCGCGGACGGACTCCTGTGCCGGCGCGGGGGCGGGGCGGTCGGCTTCGACGACCCGTTCCTCGGGCGCGCGGCGCTCGCCTCGGCGCGGACGCCCTGGCGGGAGGGGCCCCGCGTCCCCGGCCCGCCCGGGGACCCGGCCTCCCCCGCGCCGCTCGGCCCCGCCGCGGACGGGTCGGACCCGGCGGACCGTACGGCCGTGGGCCAGGCACCTCCGGCGGACCGTACGGCGGTCGGAGCGGCGCTCGCGCGGGGCGCGGGTCATCGTGCCGATCGGCTGGGGCCGCCCGCGGGCGTCCGCGGGCTCTCGCCGCTCGCCCGGGGCCGTGCCCAACTGGTCCGGGGACTCGCCGCCCTGGCCGGCGGCCCGGTGATGCACGCCCACGAGGCACTCCTCCAGGCGGCGGAACTGCTGCGCGGGCGGGCGCCGGTGGAGGCGTCCGACGCCCGGTTCCTGGCGATGGAGGCGGCCTGGGCGGGCGGCGACGTGGCGGCGTGCCTGACCGCCCTCGACGGCGGGGAGGAGGTGCGCGGGCTGGAGCGCGACTTCGCCGAGGGGCTGAGCGCGGCGCTGACCGTACGTCTGGACGAGGCCCGCACGGCCCTGACCCGGGTGGTGGAGGGGGACGGGGGCACGGACGACCCCCGGTTGCTGCTCCGGGCCGGGTCGGCCGCGCTGGTCATCGGCGACACCGCGGCGGCGGCCCGGATCCACGCCCGGGCGCTGGTCCGGGCGCGGGCGGAGCACCGTACCGCCCTGCTGCCGCACGCGCTCGAACAGCTCGCCTACGCCGAACTGCGGGCCGGGCGGTACGGCCGGGCCGCGGGCACGGCGCGGGAGGGGCTGCGGACGGCGGAGTCGACGGGGCAGTACAACGTGGCGGCCCACCAGCACGCCGTCCTGGCGCTGGTGGCGTCCGTGGAGGGCGACGGTCCCGCCGTCGCGGAGCACGCGGGGCGCGCACTGGCGACCGCGGGACCGCACGGCCTCGTGCAGGCCGCGACGCTCGCGGAGTGGGCGCTGGCCCGGGACGAACTGGGTCGGGGGCTGGCGGCACAGGCGGCCGCGCGGCTCGTGCCGCTGGTCCGGCCGGGTCCCCGGGGCGGTCACTTCGCGCTGCGGATGCTGGTGGTCCCGTGCTTCGTGGAGGCCGCGGTCGCGGCCGGCCGGGTCGTGGAGGCGCGGGCGGCGGCCGGGGAGTACGCGGCCTGGGCGGCCCTGGGCGTCGACGGGCCGGCGCGGGCGCAGTCGGCGCGCTGCCGTGCCCTGCTCGCCGAGGGCGAGGCTCCGGCGTACTGGTTCCGCGAGGCGGTGCGCCACCACGACGGCTCCGGGAACGACTTCGAGCGGGCCCGCACCCTGCTCGCGTACGGCGCGTGGCTGAGGCGGCGGAGGCGGCCGGGGGACGCGCGCGGTCCGCTGCGGGACGCCCTGGTGACCTTCGAGCGGGCGGCGGCGGAGGGCTGGGCCGCGCACGCGCGCTCCGAACTCCGTGCGACGGGAGGCGCCTCGGGCGGGGCGGCGGGGCCCGGTGCGCCCCGGGAGCTGACCCCGCAGCAGCAGCGCATCGTCCGTCTGGTCGCGCGGGGCGCCACCAACCAGGAGGTCGCCGACCACCTGTGCCTCAGCCCCCGCACCGTGGACCACCATCTCCGCGGCGTGTTCGCCCGGTTGGGCATCCGTTCCCGGGTGGAGCTCCCCGGAGTGGTGGACGGGTGGGACGCGGCCGCGCGGCCGGCGGCCCGCTGACGCCGTCGGCGGCGCCTCCCTCGGGCGGGTTCCGGCAGGTCGCCGGGGCAGTGCCGCCGTCCCGCACGGATGATGAGGGGATGACACGTACCTTCGAAGAACTCGTCTCGGAGGCCTCCGAGGCGTCCGTCGACGGCTGGGACTTCTCCTGGCTCGACGGACGGGCGACGGAGCAGCGGCCCTCCTGGGGCTATCACCGGCTGCTCGGCGACCGGCTCGCCCGTGCCTCGGCCGCCCTCGACGTCCAGACGGGAGGCGGGGAGGTCCTCGCCGGTGTTCCCGCGCTGCCGCGGGCGATGGTGGCCACCGAGTCGTGGCCGCCCAACCTCGCGCGGGCCACCGCGCTGCTGCACCCGCGGGGAGCCGTGGTCGTCGCCGATCCCGACGAGCCGCCGCTGCCCTTCGCCGACGCCGCGTTCGATCTGGTGACCAGCCGTCACCCGGCCACGGTCTGGTGGGCGGAGATCGCCCGTGTGCTGCGGCCCGGCGGCACCTACCTCGCCCAGCACGTGGGCCCCGCGAGCGTCTGGGAGCTGGTCGAGTACTTCCTGGGTCCGCAGCCCGAGGCGGCCCGGCACCGTCACCCCGACGACGAGGCCGCGGCGGCGCGGGAGGCCGGTCTGGAGATCGTCGGCCTGCGCTCCGAGCGGCTGCGGATGGAGTTCCACGACATCGGGGCGGTCGTGTGGTTCCTGCGCAAGGTCGTCTGGATCGTGCCGGGGTTCACCGTGGAGTCCCGGTTGCCCCGGCTGCGCGAACTCGACGGGCTGATCCGTGCGGAGGGTCCGTTCGTGGCCCACTCCGCGCGGACCCTGGTGGAGGCCCGCAGGCCGGAGGCCCCTCAGCGCTCCAGGTAGGCGGCGCGGGGGACGGTGCCGGTCGTCAGGGGGGTCAGGTGGTCGCGGTAGCGGCGCGACAGGGTCCCGAGGGAGGCGATCCTCTCCAGGGGGACCCAGTCGAGGCCGATCTGGTCGATGTCCTGCTCGGTGCCGCCGACGAGTTCGGCGCTGCCCTCCACGCTGCAGAGGAAGACGATCTCGACCCGGTGGAAGTTCTCCGAGGCGAGGCCGGCCGTGTCCTCCGTCCAGCCTTCCAGGACCCAGAGGAGCGGGCCGACCTCGACGGTCAGTCCGGTCTCCTCCAGGACCTCCCGGCGGAGCGCGTCGGGCAGCACCTCGCCGGTCTCCTGGCCGCCTCCGGGGAGGAAGTGGCACTCCCTGCCGTTCCAGAGGTTCCGGGTGAGGAGGATGGCTCCCTCGTGCAGGACGACGGCCTTCGCGGAGGTGCGGATACGGGTCGGGACGGTCATACGGGTCCTCCTCGGTCCGGGCGGTCCAGCACACCCCGGCAGCATGCCCACCCCGACCGGGGGAAATGCCCGTTCCCGGACCGCGGAGGGGCGGCGGGGGCCGGGCGGATCCGGGCCGCGCCCGCGGGGACGGGCCGGGAGCGGGCGGGGTGGGCCGCGGGTCAGAAGACCGACAGGCCGGTGATGGTCGTGAAGCGGTCGAGGGCGGTCACGCCGGCGACCGAGTTGCCCCGGGCGTCGAGGCCGGGGCTCCAGACGCACAGGGTGCAGTGCCCGGGCACGACGGCGACGACCGCGCCGCCGACCCCGCTCTTGCCCGGGAGGCCGACCCGGTAGGCGAACTCGCCCGCGGCGTCGTACGTCCCGCAGGTGAGCATCACGGCGTTGACCTGCTTGGCCTGGCTGAGGCTCAGCAGCCGGGTGCCGTCGGAGCGCACGCCGTGGCGGGCCAGGAAACCGGTCGCCAGGGCCAGGTCGGCGCAGGACGCTTCGAGGGAGCACTGGCGGAAGTACTCGTCGAGCAGGTCGGGCACCGGTCCCGTGATGTTGCCGTAGGAGGCCATGAAGTGGGCGAGGGCCGCGTTCCGGTCCCCGTGGGCGGCCTCCGACGCGGCCACGTCGGTGTCGAAGGCCAGCCCCGGGTTGCCGCTCTCGGCGCGCAGGAAGGCGAGGAGGCTCCCCGAGGCGTCGCCGGTGAGCCGGTGCAGGCGGTCGGTGACGACGAGGGCGCCGGAGTTGATGAACGGGTTGCGGGGGATGCCGTTCTCGTACTCCAGCTGCACCAGGGAGTTGAACGGATCGCCGGAGGGTTCCCGGCCGACGTGGGCCCAGAGCGCGTCGCCCTCTCCGGCGAGGGCGAGCGCGAGGGTGAAGACCTTGGTGACGGACTGGGTGGAGAAGGGGCGACGCCAGTCGCCCACCCCGCAGACGGTGCCGTCGAGTCCGGCCACGGCCATGCCGAAGTCGGTGGGGTCGCCGGCGGCGAGCGCGGGGATGTAGTCGGCCGGGCTGCCCCGGTCGGTGAGGGCGGCGACCTCTTCCGCGATGCGGTCGAGGACGGGCTGGAAGGAGGTGGTGGCGGTCGTGGTCACACGCGGTCCCGTGGTCCTCGCTCCGCGGCGGCCCGCCGGGCGGCGGCGAGTCCGAGGTCGCCGCCGGCCGGTTCGGCGAAGAGGCGCTCGACCGCCTCGTCCGTGACCTCGGGGAGGGTGGCCGGGGTCCACCGGGGGTTGCGGTCCTTGTCGACGACCTGGGCGCGGATGCCCTCGACGAGGTCGGGGCCGGTGAGGGAGCCGCAGGAGACCCGGAACTCCAGGTCGAGGACCTCTTCCAGGGTCGTGAGGGTCCGGGCTCGGCGCAGGGTGGCCAGGGTGGCCTTGAGGGCGGTCGGGGACTTCGCGAGGAGGGTGGCGGCCGTCTCCTTGGCGGCGGGCACGCCGGAGTCGAGGAGGCGCCGCACGACGGCTTCGACGCTCTCGGCCGGGTAGCAGGCGTCGATCCAGTCGCGTTGGTCGGGGAGGACGCCGGGCGGGGCGGCGGCGGCGTGCCGGGCGACGGCCTCGTCGGCGGGGAGCCGGCTCAGGTCCCGGACCAGGGAGGGAAGTTCCGCGGAGGGGACGAAGTGGTCGGCGAGACCGGTGAGGATCGCGTCGGCGGCGCCGACGGGCGCGCCCGTGAGGGCGAGGTGGGTGCCGAGTTCACCGGGGGCCCGGCCCAGGAGGTAGGTGCCGCCGACGTCGGGGACGAAGCCGATGCCGGTCTCGGGCATGGCGACGCGGGAGCGTTCGGTGACGACGCGGACCGAGCCGTGGGCGGAGAGGCCGACGCCGCCGCCCATCACGATGCCGTCCATGAGGGCGACGTACGGCTTGGGGTAGCGGGCGATGCGGGCGTTGAGCCGGTACTCGTCCCGCCAGAAGTCCGCGGAGGCGGAGCCGCCGGCGCGCGCGTCGTCGTGGATGGCGCGGATGTCGCCGCCCGCGCAGAGGCCGCGCTCTCCCCCGCCCTCGATGACGACGGTGGTGACGCCCGGGTCGCGCTCCCAGGCGGTCAGGGCCTCGTCGGCGGCGAGGACCATGGCGTGGGTGAGCGCGTTGATCGCGCGAGGCCGGTTCAGGGTGAGGAAGCCGGCCCGGCCCTCCGTGCGGAGGAGTACGTCGGCGGTTCCGGTCGGCACGATCGCTCGGTCCCTTCGGTGGCGCGGGTGGCTGTCGCGCTCACGGTACCGGGCGGGTCGGGCCGCGGCCCAGCGGGTCATGGGGAGGGATCCGCGCTGGTCAGTCGCCCCGCGCGGGGGCGTCCGACGGCGGGCGCCGGAGCGGAGGGGCCGCGAAGGGGTCGACCGCCGCGACGGGGAGCGGGGCGTCCGTCGCGGCGGTCGTGGAGGGGTTCAGGCCGGGAGCAGGTCCTGCGGGACGCGCACCTGGCGGGGGGTGGAGAGGCGGAGCTCGACGATGTCGCGGACGGTCGGCCACTCCTCGTCGAGGATCGAGTAGAAGGCCGTGTCGCGGACGGCTCCGTCGAGGCCGCGCGAGTGGGCGCGGCGCACCCCCTCGCAGCTCGCTCCGAGGCGCTCGATGGCGATTCTGGAGCGGGTGTTGCGGGCGTCGGCGCGCATCGTGATGCGCCGTACGCCCCAGGCTTCGAAGGCGTGCCGGAGCATGAGGTACTTGGCCTCGGTGTTGATGCCGGTCCCCCGGGCGTCGCCCGCGATCCAGGTGTTGCCGATCTCGGCGGCGTCCGGCACGGAGGTCAGCGGGTCTCCGTGGGGCATGCCGGGGACGGGCGGCCAGACCAGCGGCCCCCGCCAGTAGTCGAGTTCGAGGAACCGGGTCGAGCCGACGACCCGTTCGTCGGCCGTACTGACCAGAGCGAAGGGCAGGGATCGTCCTGCCGCCTGATCTGTCAGGGCACGGGCGATGTAGTCGAGGGCCGATTCGAGGCCGTCGGGTACGGGGGTGAAGGCGTAGGCCGATCGGTCCGCCCCGCCGGCCCGGGCGAGGGCTTCGGCGTGCCGCATCGCCAGCGGCTCCAGGCGCACGGAGCGCCCGGTCAGGAGAACAGGTACTGGCACGGAACCTCGGGTCTTTCACGGGCAGGGAAAGCTTCCGCCGAGGGGTCGCCGCGGCGGCAGCAGGAGGGAGGTTCTCGCCGGTGCCGACCACGTCAGAGAGCGACAAATGAGCAGGTAAAACGGTTCGTCACCGGTGGCGAGGAGGACAGTATGCAGCCACAGGCGCTCGGAGAACAGAACCCCCGGCGAACCCGGTGACACGCTTGGGTGAAGACCGGCCCGTGCCCGCGCGGGCCGGTCTCAAGCACCGGACGGGGCCGCCCGCCAGTCGGACGGCCACCGGGTCGGGAGGGGGTCAGACGCAGGCGGGATGACCCCAGCCGTCGGGGTTCTTCGCGATGGTCTCGCCCTTGTCGTAGGCCTTGCCGCAGCGGCAGCGGCCCGGGAACCTCGCCTTCAGCGTGGCCCCGGAGGAGCGCGTCCGGCGGGCGCCGGAAGCTCCGCCGGAGCCCACTGCGGACCCGGCCGCGGAGGCACCGGCGGAGCCGGACGGCGCTGAGGAGCGCGTGCGGGGCGCGGAGGCGCGTGTCGGGCTCTCCGGGGGCGGCAGCGGGGCTCCGGCCGCCGAGCTCGCGGGCTCCTGGGTGCGTGCGGTGTGGCTGGCCGCGCGGTCGGCCGCGTCGTTGAGGGGGTCGCCGTCGACCTGGTGCGCGGGCACGTAGACGAAGTCGACCGAGCGGCCGGTGAGGAGCGCGTCGATCCGGACGACCAGGTCCTTGTTGGCCACGGGGCTGCCCGAGGAGGTCTTCCAGCCCTTCCGCCGCCAGCCCGGGAGCCAGGTGGTCACGGCCTTCATGGCGTACTGCGAGTCCATGCGGACCTCGACCGGCGTCGCCGGGTCGAGTGTCTCCAGCAGTCGCTCCAGAGCCGTGAGTTCGGCGACGTTGTTGGTCGCGCGACCGAGCGGCCCGGCCTCCCAGCGGTCGATCGCACCGTCGGCGCGGCCGATGACCCATGCCCAGGCCGCGGGCCCGGGATTTCCCTTCGACGC
Source organism: Streptomyces sp. NPDC014891 (assembly GCF_043081085.1). Lineage (NCBI taxonomy): Bacteria > Bacillati > Actinomycetota > Actinomycetes > Kitasatosporales > Streptomycetaceae > Streptomyces > Streptomyces sp. NPDC014891. Next base: position 350,436 of record NZ_JBIBWF010000001.1, read on the forward strand.
GCCGTCGCACGCCGCGATGATCTTTTCTCCCATCCCACGATCCTGACACGGCCCCGGGGGTGGGCGGTCCCACCCCCGGGGCCGTGCGGTACGGGTCAGAAGTCGCCGTAGGCGACCTGCCAGGTGGGCAGTCCCATCCGGCGCCAGAGCGCGACGACGCGGTCGCGGTCGTCGAGCGAGACGCGGACGGCGTACCGGTGGCGCACATGGGCGTCGAACAGCTCGGCCTTCACCAGGTCGTCGCCGCGGCCGTCGCCGGAGGCCCGCATCCAGAGCTCGTCGTACGGCACCCCGTGCCGGGCGAGCCAGGCCTCGGTGATCTCGCGGTGGTCCTCGCTGCGGCCCGACAGGAGGACGACCCGGTCCCCCTCGGCCTGCCGGAAGGCGCGCAGGGCGTCCCGGACGGAGGCGTTGGGCAGGTCGCGGTCGCAGCGCGTGAAGTCGTACGGGCCGCGGTCGACGCGCAGGGCCAGGGTGCCGTCGATGTCGCACATGACGGCGGTGGGAAGGCTCGGGTCGGGCACGTAGGGGGCACCGAGCGCGGGGCGGTCGCCGAGCCACTCCGCGGTGAGCCGCCAGCCGCCCCGGGTGGCCTTGGCGTGCTTCGCGGCGAGGATGCGGATGATCTCCTCGCCGACCGGCCGCTCGCGCTCGGCGTCCCGCCGGACGCACTCGTCGACCGGGACGCCGGTGAAGTCGTGTACGGCGAAGGTGGCGAGACCGCCCACGGCGGCCTTCAGCCGCTTCGGGATGTACGGGGTCAGATGGGTGTTGTCGACGACGACGTCGAAGCCGTCGTCGACGGCGGCGCGGACGGCGGCGTCCTGGATGCCGAGGACGGTCTGCTCGTGCCGGTGGGACCGCTCCCGGTCCGGCGAGGGGATGTCGAGCATGGCGCGGAGGTCGTCGAGGTTGACGCGCCGCATGTTCCCTTCGGCGGCCGCCTGCAGGGCACGGGCGGCCGTCGTCTTCCCGGAGGCCGGGAGGCCGGTCATGACGTGGACGACAGGCACGGTTCAGTTCTCCTGGTCGTGGGCGAAGGGGTCGGAGGCCTCGGGGCGCAGTCCGCGCCAGACGAGGAGGTCGGTCGGGCGCCCGTCGAGGCGCAGGAAGAGGGCGGCCCGCAGTCCGCGGTCGGGCACCTCGGCGGCGGCGCGGGCGAAGGCACCGCGGTCGCCGGCGAGGTGGGCGAGGCGGGCGTAGGCGTCCTCGACGGCCCGCTCGCGCTCGGCCGCCGCCGTTTCGAGGCCGGAGACGACCTCCCGCACCCAGGCGTCGAACTCGTCCGGCACCTGCTCCAGGAGGGCGTCGAGCGGCTTGCCGCCGTCCGCCTCGACCTCGGCCACGGAGCAGCCGATGCCCTTGGCGACCTCGCCGGCCGGGAGGGCGGCGAAGCGCTGGATGCCGTGGCCGCGCCAGATGTCGCGCTCGGTGACGCCGGTGAGGACCTTGTGGAGGCGCACGTACTCGGCGAGCTTGGCCTTCGCCCGCAGGCCGGAGGCGAAGCGCAGCACGAAGCCCTCGGCGTCGGTGCCGGTGGCCCGGTGGCCGCCGGGGAGGGTGCTGGACTCGGTCAGGGCGACGAGTTCGGCGATGCCCATGGCGGGCCAGGTGCGGACGACGGACCCCAGGGGCCGCCAGCCGTCGGCGGCCTCGGCCAGCGGGACCTCGGTGCCGTCGCGGCCGAAGGCGGCGAGCAGGACGAGGTCGCGGCGCCCTCCGTAGTTCACGACGATCCGGTTGCCGGGGTAGAGGATCTCGGCGAGGTACGTGACACCCGGCGCCAGGCCCGCGGTGTCGGCCGCGTCGAGCCGGCGCTGCGCCCAGGTGGCCTGGGCGCTGGTGAAGGAGCCCTTGGAGGCGACGTGCCAGCGGCCGTCGTAGTGGAAGACCACGGCGAGGCTGCCGTCGACCTTGTCGTACAGCTCGAAGGGCTCGTCGGGCAGCGGCGGGGCGTAGGGGCGGCCGGCGGCGTGTTCGGAGACGTTGAAGAACTTGGGGAGGGGGAGTGCGACGATCCGTCCCGTGGTGTCGTCGGCGACGAGGCCGCGGCAGCGGGTGGTGGCCCGGTTCCAGTGCTGGGCGTACTGGCACGCGCGCGTGTACGTGTAGATCGACAGCGGCAGCTCGGGGTGCCTCTTGCGCGTCACGTGCCCGTCCGCGAGCGCGGCGGCGAGTTCTTCGGACGGCATCAGGTCGTGCAGAGTCAGGGTCGCCTGGCTCATGGGGTCCCTCCCGGGTGTTCGATGATCCATTGTCGGCGTTCGGAGCCGGGGAGGACAGCGGTTTTCGGGGGCCCGGGGCGCTGCGCCGGGCGGTGTGCGGGGGCTCGCTCCGGGGGCTGTCGGTGGTGCCCCGTAGACTCGCCGTCTCCCCGTCGGTGACCTCACCGGCGCAGACGAAGGAAGCGAGCCCCATGAACCACGCGGACGGCACGGCACCGATCTACGCCGAGCTCATACGGGAGCGGGGGGATGTTCCGGGTGACGTCCGCCAGGCCGCCGAGGAGGTCATGCGGGACCTGAGCCGGGTCATCCAGGTGCCGCCGCAGGGCGCCCAGGGACCGCAGCAGGGCGTCGTCGCGCACGCGGGGGCGGGCGCGCTCCCGGTGCACCAGGGCGCCGTGGCGCCCCAGGGTGCCGCTCCGCACCCCGGCGTCGGCGGTCCGATGGGGGTCGGCGGGCCCTCGGGCGTCGTGGGCCAGGCGGGCGCCGTCCTGCCGCACCGGCCGATGCGCTAGCCGGTCGCCCCCGGGGCCGCCCCTCACACTCGTTCCGGGCGTTGTCGGTGCCATGGGTCATGCTGCTGGCGGACGGTCCGTGCCGCACGGGCGGGGCCGCGTACGGACGACTGGGGATGACGACATGGCCGAGGTTCTGCTCTTCCACCACTGTCTCGGGCTGACCGCGGGAGTCGGCGCGTTCGCCGAGGAGCTGCGGCGGGCGGGGCACACCGTGCACACTCCCGACCTCTACGAGGGCCGGACCTTCACCGACCTCACGAGCGGCGTGGGGCACGCCCAGGAGGTCGGTTTCGGCACCCTTCTGGGGCGCGGCGAGCAGGCGGCCGCGGAGCTGCCCGCGGAGATCGTCTACGCCGGGTTCTCGCTCGGCGCGCTGCCCGCGCAGAAGCTGGCGCAGACGCGACCTGGGGCACTCGGGGCCCTGCTGTTCAGCGCCTGCGTGCCGGTGTCCGAGTTCGGCGCGGAGTGGCCTGAGGGCGTCCCCGTGCAGGTGCACGGGATGGACGCCGACCCCTTCTTCGTCGACGACGGCGATCTGGCGGCGGCCCGCGCGCTGGTCGCGGACGCCGCGGACCGGCGGCTCTTCCTGTACCCGGGGGACGCGCATCTGTTCGCCGAGCGCGGGGCGCCGTCCTTCGCGCCGGAGGCGACGGCGCTCTGCCTGGAGCGGGCGCTCTGCCTGCTGGACGGCGTCGCGCGCTGATCCGGCCCGATCGGCCGGACACCGCCTGGCCCGGCCGGGGTCGTCCGATCGGTCGACCCCCGTGTCGTCCGTCCCGCGGGCGGACCGGGGCCGGGCGGCGGACCGTACCGGGCCTGAGGCGGCCGGAGGATCGGGGCAGGGTGCGGACCTGTCCCCGGACGGGCCGCCCGTGTCCGCCGTCGCGAGGAGTCCGTCATGCCGAAGAACCGCCGTGCGCCCCGTACCGCCCGGGTGCTCCTGCCCGTGGCCGTGGCTCTGGTCCTGCTCGCCGGCTGCGGGCAGGGGTCCGGGGAGGCGTCCTCCCCGCCGGGTCCCGCGTCACCGGCCGGCGAATCCGCCGGCGGCACCCCCTCCGCCTCCCGGGCTCCCGCGGCGGGGACGCACTCCCCCGCCGGCCGGCCCGTCGCCGGCACCCTGCTGGTCACCGACTTCGGCTCCGACACCGTCACCTTCGTCGACCCGGCGCGGGGTGCCACGGGCTCGGTCGAGGTGGGCACCGCGCCCTACGGCCTGGCGCTCGGCGAGGACGGGCGGGCCTGGGTGGCGACCGCCGAGGGCGTCGCGGTCGTGGACACCGCGACCCGGAAGCGGACCGCGCTCGTCCGCTACGAGACCGCCACGGGTCCGGCGACCACCGGCGAGTACCGCGGCGGCGGCATGGGCATCGCCCTCGCGCCGGACGGGCGCCGGGTGTACGTGGGGGTGAACGTGCCGGGCGGGAACGGCGCCCTGGAGGTGATCGACACGGCGGCCCTGCGGGTGACGGACACGGTGCCGGTCGGCCGGCGCCCCTTCGACGTGGACGTGTCCCGCGACGGCGGCGAGGTCTACGCGACGAACCACGACTCCTTCGACGTCACGGTCGTCGACGCCGGGACCCTCGTACCGCGCCGGGTGGAGGTCGCCCCGTACGGCACGGAGGGCGGACTCGGTTCCTGGCTGAAGCCCCACTACACGGCCGTCCGGCCGTCGGACGGGAAGCTGCTCCTGCCCTTCGAGGGCGAGCGGCTCGCGGTCGTCGACCCGCGGACGGGCCGGACGACCGTCGAGCCGATGACCGCCGACACCCACCAGCACGGCACCACGGTGACCGCCGACGGCACGCTCCTGACGGTGGGCACGGGGCCGATCGATCCGGACGAGGACGAGGGACCCTCGCTGACCGTCCGGAGGCCGGACGGCGTCGAGCGGGTCTACCCGCTCGACGGGCCGCACGAGGACGTGGCGGTCTCCGCGGACGGCCGCACCGCCTATGTGACCGGAGGGTTCACCCGCGACGGCTTCTGGGACGGCCTGAGCGTCGTCGACCTGGAGTCGGGCGACACCCGGCGCCTCCCGGCGGGTTCCCGGCCGCTGGGGATCGTCGTCCTCTGAGCCTCGCGGCGCCGGTGCGCTGCCCCGTCAGCGCTGGGGCAGGACGGTGAGGACCCGCTCGATGAAGGTCTTGAAGTCGGCCATGAAGTCGGTCAGGAACTGCTGGGTCGTCGGGTCGGTGACCTCGCCGTCCGGGGTGAAGAGCCCCGGGACGAACTGGATGTAGGCCTCGGGGGCGTTCATCTGCGGGGAGTTGCAGAAGCTGAGGACCGAGCGGAGGCTCTGCTGGGCGACGGCCGTGCCGATCTTGCCGGGCGAGGCTCCGATGACCGCCGACGGCTTGTGGGTGAAGGAGTTGGTGCCCCAGGGGCGGCTGGCCCAGTCGATGGCGTTCTTGAGGCCGCCGGGCAGCGAGCGGTTGTACTCGGGGGTGACGAAGAGGACGGCGTCGACGGACGCGATGGCCTCCTTGAGGGCGCGGCCCTCGGGCGGGTAGTCGGCGTCGAAGTCGTGGTTGTAGAGCGGGAGGTCCTTGATGGGGATCTCCTGGAACTCCATTCCCGGCGGCGCCACCCGGAGCAGGGCCCGGGAGAGGATCCTGTTGATGGAGTCCTTCGACAGGCTGCCGACGAAGTAGCCGACCTTGTACGTGGTCATGCGTGGTGTTCCGCCTTCCGGGAGGGGTCCGGCCGCCCGCGCGGGGCCTTCGGCAACGTAACCCGCACCCGGCGCCGCTGCGACCGGGCCGCCGGGACCGCGGCGGACCGCTCCGAAGGGCGATCCGCCGCCTTTGGCGATAGAAAGGGTGCATCCCGGGTAGTCGGATGAAAATTTCCTCTGCGGCTTGATCATCCCGATGCGATGGCTTCTTGCACGCTCCTACGGAAGGGCGGACAGCGTGACGCGACCGAGGATTCTCGTGGTGGGCGCCGGATTCGCCGGAGTCGCCTGCGTACGGCGGCTCGAACGGCGCCTCGCGGAGCGGGAGGCGCAGCTCACGCTCCTCTCCCCGTTCTCGTACCAGCTGTACCTGCCCCTGCTCCCCCAGGTGGCGGCGGGGGTGCTGACCCCCCAGTCGGTCGCCCTGTCACTGCGGCGCAGCGAACGGCACCGCACCCGGATCGTGCCGGGCGGCGTGGTCGGCGTGGACACGGCGGCGAAGGTCTGCGTGGTGCGGACCATCGCCGGGGAGTACGTCACCGAGCCCTACGACCACCTGGTGCTCGCGCCCGGCAGCGTGACCCGCAGCTTCGACATCCCCGGGCTCGCCGAGCACGCCCGCGGGATGAAGACCCTCGCCGAGGCCGTGTACATCCGGGACCACGTCATCGCCCAGCTGGACCTGGCGGACGCGAGCAACGACGAGGACGAGCGGGCCGCGCGGCTGCGGTTCGTGGTCGTCGGCGGCGGCTACGCGGGCACGGAGACGGCGGCCTGCCTCCAGCTGCTCACCCACAACGCGGCCAAGCGGTATCCGCGGATCGACCCGAAGCTCATCAAGTGGCACCTGGTCGACATCGCGCCGAGGCTCATGCCCGAGCTGGGCGACAAGCTGGGCGCGGCGGCGACGGACATCCTGACGAAGCGCGGCATCGAGGTGTCGCTCGGCGTGTCGGTGGCCTCGGTGGACGACGAGGCGGTGACGCTCACGGACGGCCGGGTGCTGCCCAGCCGGACCCTCATCTGGACGGCCGGGGTCGCGGCGAGCCCGCTGATCGGCACGCTCGGCGCCGAGACCTTCAAGGGGCGGCTCGTGGTGTCGGCCGAGATGGCCGTGCCGGGGCTGGACGGCGTGTGGGCGCTCGGGGACGCGGCGGCGGTACCGGACCTCGCCAAGGGCGAGGAGGGTGCGATCTGCCCGCCGACGGCCCAGCACGCGATGCGGCAGGGCAAGGCCGTCGCCGACAACCTGGTGTCGACGCTCCGCCGCGAGCCGACCCACCCGTACGTGCACAAGGACCTGGGGCTCGTGGTGGACCTCGGCGGGATGGACGGCGTCTCGAAGCCGCTCGGCGTGGAACTGCACGGGGCGCCGGCGCAGGCCGTCGCCCGCGCCTACCACTGGGGGGCGCTGCGGACCAACGTGGCGAAGACCCGGGTGATGACGAACTGGCTGCTGAACGCCGTCGCCGGGGACGACTTCGTACGGACCGGGTTCCTGGCGTCGAAGTCGGGGACGCTGCGGGACTTCGAGTACACCGACGCGTATCTGACCCCTGAGCAGGTCCGGCTGCACACCGGCCCGTTCCGCGGGGCGGTCGGGAGCGGCGGAGGGAAGTGAGGGCACGCGCGCCGGGTGTGCCCGCCCGGCGCGCGCCCGCGGTGTCCGCCGGAGCGGTTCAGCCGGCCAGGTCGGAGGCGGGACCCATGACGATGACGGGCTCCTCGGCGGGGTCGAGCGCCCGGATGAGACGGCGCAGCGGCTCGCGTTCGAGGGTGATGCAGGCCTGGGTGGGGCCGCCGTGGTCGACGTGGATCCAGACCCCGCCGCCCTTCTCTGCGCCGAGCGGACGCTCCTTGTCGAGCGGGCTCCGGCCGGGGACGCGGTTGTAGTCGATGGCGATGACGTGGTCGAAGGAGCCTTCGAGGGGCTCGCCGGAGAGGCCCGTGCCGCTGATGGCGAACTCGGGGTCCTGGTCGTACGGGAGGCGGGAGCCGGGGTCGGACAGCCGGCCGCCCGCGTCGTCGAGCCGGAAGACCCCGATGGGGGTCCGCAGGTCGCCGGCCGTGTGGTCGGCGGTCCAGCCGCGCAGCGCGTTGTGGGTGGGCCAGGGTCCCGCCGTCGCGGTCCAGCCGCCGCCGGGGTTCCGCTCGTAGAGGGTCGCGGTGGAGGTGTTGTCGTCGGCGGTGGAGCCGGTGACGACGAGGGCCTGGCCGGTGCCGTCGGGGACGAGGGCCTGGGTGGCGGGGCCGATGCCGGGGATCCGGGGGTCGGGGACGGGCGCGGAGGCGATGCTGCTCGCCGGCTCCCCCGGGCCGCCGGGCGCGGCTCCCGCCGGGCGGGCGTCGGACGCGGGCGGGACGGAGGCGGCCGTGGCCGCGGGTGCGGCGGGGGCGGGGGGCGCGGTGCTCGCGCAGGCGCTGAGCAGCAGCGCCGCGCACAGCGTGCCGGCGCCGAGCAGTGCGGTGGCGCCCTTGTGGACGGGCATGGACGGTTCCTCCTGGCCGGGGGGCAATGCGTGGATGCGTACCCGATCGGCGGGCGGCGCTGCGGCGGGTCCCGCGCCCTCACCCGTACGGCCGCGTCCGGCGGGGTCGTGCGGCCGGACCGGGGCCGTGGGCCGTGCGGTCGACCGGGGCGGTGGGCCATGTGGTTGACCGGGGTCGCTGAGGCGCGCTTTCCTGCTCCGATGAACGATCTTCGAATCGAGCCGGCTCTCGGCGAGGCGCGGCTCGCGGACTGGCGGGCCGTCCACAACACGATCATCCCGACGGCCGTCCTCTCCCCCGAGCAGGTGCGCGAGCGCGCCGGGCGCAACCGGCTGGACGTCGCGTACCTCGGCGAGACGGCGGTGGGCTGTTCGACCGTGCGGCCGCCGGACGAGGAGACCGCGGCGGCGACGGTCATCGCGCGGACGCTGCCCGGGTTCCGGGGGCGGGGCGTGGGGACCGCGCTGTACGAGCGGGGGCTCGCGCACGCCCGGACGCTGAGCGGGGAGGGCGTGGAGACGGTGGTGCTCGCCTCGAACGAGGAGGGGTTGCGGTTCGCGCTCGCACGCGGCTTCGTGGAGGTCGAGCGCTACCTGCTGCCGGGCGACACGGTGCCGTTCGTGACGCTGCGGCTTCCCTGATGTCCGGCCGCCCCCGCCAACAGATCTGACGATTCGTCAGATCTTTCCGTCGCGGGTATGGGAACCTCCGGTGCCCGGCGCTACCCTCCGCGCATGATTCGGACGGTGGTGTGGGGTACCGGAAACGTCGGGCGCGCGGCGATCCGCGCCGTGGACGCCCATCCAGGGCTGGAACTCGCAGCGGTGCTGGTCTCCGATCCGGCGAAGGTCGGACGGGACGCGGGCCGGCTGGCGGGACTCGGCCGCGACCTCGGGGTCGCGGCCGTCGACGAGGTGGGCGCGGTGCTCGACGGGCGGCCGGGGGCGGTGGTGTACGCGGCTTCGGGCGACACCCGGCCCGACGGGGCGCTCGACGACGTGGCGCGCGCGGTGCGGTCGGGGGCGGTGGTGGTGACCCCCGCGCTGTATCCGCTCTACGACCAGCGCAACGCGCCGCCCGAGTTCCGGGATCCGGTGCTCGCGGCCGTCGCCGAGGGCGGCGGTTCGCTCTTCGTGTCGGGGGTGGACCCCGGCTGGGGCAACGACGTCCTGCCGCTGCTCGTGAGCGGGCTCGGCAGCACCGTGGACGTGATCCGCTGCCAGGAGATCTTCGACTACTCGACGTACGAGCAGGAGGAGTCGGTCCGGGACCTGATCGGGATGGGCAGGCCGCTGGAGTACGAGCCGCCGATGCTGCTGCCGTCGGTGCCGACGATGGTGTGGGGCGGGCAGATACGTCTGATGGCGCGCGCGCTCGGCGCCGAGCTGGACGAGATCCGCGAGACGGTGGCCCGGCGCCCGCTGGAGTCGACCGTGAAGACGCGGACGATGGGGGTCTTCGAGGCGGGCACGCAGGGCGCGATCCGCTTCGAGGTGCAGGGGATCGTCGGCGGGGAGCCCCGGATCGTGATCGAGCACGTGACCCGGATCCATTCCTCGTGCGCGCCGGACTGGCCGGTGCCGCCGGACGGCGCCGGGGCGCACCGGGTGATCGTGGAGGGGAGCCCCCGGATCGAGGTGACCGTGGCGGCGACCGCCGAGGGCGAGAACCGCTCGGCGGGCGGGAACGCGACGGCGGTGGGCCGGCTGGTCGGCGCGATCGACTGGCTGGTGGCCGCGGAGCCGGGACTGTACGACGCGCTGGACGTGCCGCTGCGGCCGGCGGTGGGGAAGCTGGGGAGGAGTCCGCGATGATCATCGACATTCCCGGGGGCCAGGAGCCGATCGGGTACGTGTGGGGCGACATGGTCCCGGAGATCGGGACGGCGGCGGCGAACTTCTCGCTGTCGGTGTACGCCCACACCACGCTCGGGCTGCGCGAGTTCGAGGCGGCACGGCTGCGGATCGCGCAGATCAACGGCTGCGGCTTCTGCCTGGACTGGCGCACCGACCGGGACGGGGTGAAGGTCGAGGAGGGCTTCGACGAGGTCGTCGCGGCGTGGCGGGAGACGGAGGTCTCGGAGTCCTTCGACGAGCGGACGCGGCTGGCAGCCGAGTACGCGGAGCGGTACGCGCTGGACCACCACGGGCTCGACGAGGAGTTCTGGGCCCGGATGACGGCCCGGTACAGCCAGGCGGAGATCGTGGAGCTGACGATGAGCCTGGGCTCGTGGCTGGCGTTCGGGCGGCTCAACCGGGTGCTGGGGCTCGACGAGGTCTGCGTGCTGCCGACCCACTGATCGGGTGCGGAAGGGCCGGCCGGGTGCTTCCCGGCCGGCCCTTCCCGTACGGCGCGCGCGGGGCCGTCCCCGGTGCTCAGAAGTCCTCGGCGACGATGCGCTCGATGTTGCGTTCGGCGAGGGCCGTGATGGTGACGAACGGGTTGACGCTGGCGTTGCCGGGGATCAGGGATCCGTCGATGACGTACAGCCCGGAGTAGCCGTGGAGGCGTCCGTGGTTGTCGGTGGCCTTGCCCAGGACCGCGCCGCCCAGCGGGTGGTACGTGAGGTGGTCTCCCCAGATCTTGTACACACCGAAGAGGTCGGTGCGGTAGATCGTGCCCTCCTTGGAGTTGATCTTGTCGAAGATGGTCTTCGCCGCGTCGATGGAGGTCTGCTTCCAGGCGCGGTCCCAGCTCAGGTCGACCTTGCCGGTGGCCGGGTTCCAGGTGAACTCCGCACGGTGGGGCGTCTTGGTGATGGAGAGGTAGAAGGACGCGTAGGTCTCGATTCCGGTGGGCAGCGGGGCGACCTCGGCGAAGGCGCCGCCCGCGTCCCAGTTGTCGATGCCCGCGGTGGGCATGGCGGACTGGAGCTTGCCGGTCGCGTCCCACATGTGGTTGGCGCGGCCGCACATGACGTTGCCGTTGTCGCCCCAGCCCTTGCCGATCTCGTTGTTGAGGGCGGGGAGCGCTCCGGTCGCCTTGAGGCGGGTGAGGAGCTTGCTGGTGCCGATGCTTCCGGCGGCGAAGAAGACCTTGTCGGCCGTGACGGTCTTGCTCGCGAGGGTGGCGCCGGTCGTGTCGATCTGGTCGATGGCGACGGTGTAGCCGCCGCCGGCCGCGGGGGTGACGGAGGTGACCTTGTGCAGGGCGGAGACGGTGACGCGGCCCGTGGCGGCGGCCTGGGCCAGGTAGGTCTTCTGGAGGGTCTTCTTGCCGGCGTTGTTGCCGTAGATGACCTCGCCGTCGAGGGCCGACTTCGGGACCGCGCCGGCGGCCTCCCGCTTCATGTAGTCCCAGTCGTAGACGTTGGGGACGAACACGAAGGGGAAGCCGGAGCGCTGGGCGTGCTTGCGGCCGACGCGGGCGTACTGGTAGCAGGCGGCGCTCTCCCACCAGGCCTGGTCCACCCCGGTGACGCCGAGTCCGGCGTTGGCGCGCGGATAGTAGGTGGCGTACATCTCGGCGGCGTCGACGGTGGGCAGGATGGCGGCGAAGTTCTCGCGGCGCGGGGTGACGGCCATGCCGCCGTTGACGAGGGAGCCGCCGCCGACACCCCTGCCCTGGTAGACGGTGATGCCGGCGAAGTCCTCGGCGTCGAGGATGCCGGTGTACCGGGGGACGTCCTTGTCGAGGGGGAAGCCCAGGAAGTTGCTCAGCGGCTGCTTGGTGCGGGTGCGCAGCCAGAAGGAGCGGTAGTCGGGCCGGGTGGTGTTGGCGAAGATCTTGCCGTCGGGACCGGGGGTGTCCCAGGCCATGCCCATCTCGACCATGTGCACGGCGACGCCCGCGCGGGCGAGCCGGAGGGCGGCCACCGAGCCGCCGTATCCGGTGCCGATGACGAGGGCGGGCACGTGGGCGCCGGTGGGGATGGGGGTGTCGGCGAGGCGGGCTGCGGCCTGGGCCGGGGTGCCGGGGCCGACGAGGGCGGCAGCACCGAGAACAGAACCTGTTCCCGCGAGGAAGCGGCGGCGGCTCACGCCGCCGAATCCTTTTGCGGGCAGGGGGTTTTCGCTCATGTGACGTTCCTCACTCGGGGGCGAATGAGAACTTGTTCTACTGTCGACCATCGGGGAAGTCACGAGAAACCGACGGGTAACTTCCGGCCAGGTTCCGGAGCGTGGCGGCCGGCCGCCCGGAGCCCCTCTTCCGGCCCGGGGCTCCGGGCCGGGAGCGGGAGGGTCAGGCCCGGGCCGGACCCGGGGCTCCGGTGAGGCGCTCGGGGGTGAGCAGCTCGGCGAGCCGGTCGGCGGGCAGCACACCCTTCTCCAGGGTGAGTGCGACGACTCCGCGTCCGGTGGCCAGCGCCTCCCGCGCGATGGCCGTGGCGGCGGTGTAGCCGAGGAGGTCGCGCTCGCGGCGGACGGGGGCGGGCTGCGGGGCCGGTGCGGGCGCCATGGAGGCGGGTCCTGTGCCGCGGGCGGGCGGACCGGGAGCGCGGACGCGGACGGGCGGGCGCGGCTCGGCGCCGCGGCGGGCGCGGTCGGGTGACCGCGGGGGCGCCGGCTGCGGAGGTTGGCTCCGGCTCGCGGACGGGCGGGGGGGGGTGCGCCGCCCGCGAGCCGGGGTTCTGGGGTGCGCCGGGTCAGGCGCGGGCGGCGACCGCCGAGGCCGAGCGGGAGCCGCCGGTGGCGAGGGCGGGCTCCGCGCGGACGGGCCCGTCGAGGAGCCGCCGCAGCAGGGCGGTGTCGCCCGCGCCGTGGCCGTCCCCGGCGAGCAGCGTCGCCAGGACCGCGATCCGCGCCTGCGCCGCGCGGAGCGTGCCCGTGAGCAGGGCTCCGGCGGCGACGAGGTCGACGGCCCCGCCACCGGTGTAGATCTCGGCGAGCGGGCCGGCGGGAACCCGGGTGGTGACGGCCACCAGGACGCCGCGGGCGACCGCGTCGGCCACGGCGGCGGCGATCTCGGGCGTGGCGTTGCCGGCACCGGTGGCGACGAGGACGATGCCGCGGGCACCGGCGTCGACGGCCGCGTTCAGCAGGAAGGGGTCGCCGTCCGAGTGGTGCGTGACGATCGCGACCCGGGGCAGCGGCACGGCGCCGGGGGCGCCGGGGTCGGCCTTGTCCGCGGCGGCGGGCAGCGGCAGCGGCGCGGGGCGCTCCGGCTGCCGCTCGATGTCCACACGGGAGAAGCCCACCCGGCCCAGGCGGTCGGCCGAGGGGTCGGAGAAGGCGTCGGCGGCGAGGGTCTGGGTCTTGACCGTGCCGCGGGCGGCGTGGACGCGTCCGTCGAAGACGACGAGCACACCGAGGTCGCTGACGGAGGAGGCGACCTGGAGCGCGTCGTACAGGTTGCCGGGACCGTCCCCGTCGCCGGTGCCGAAGGGGCGCTGGGCGCCGGTGAGGACGACCGGCCGGGCGTCGGTGTGGTGGAGGTCCAGGAAGAAGGCGGTCTCTTCGAGGGTGTCGGTGCCGTGGGTGATCACGATGCCGTCGACGCCGGGGTCGGCGAGAGTCTCGTGGACGGTCCGCAGCAGGGCCAGCTGGTGGGCCGCGGTCATCCGGGAGCTGTTGACGTTGAAGAGGTCGACGACCTCGACGGTGACGCCCTCGGGCAGGGGGGCGGTGGCCAGGACGTCGTCGCCGGAGGCGTCGGCCGCGTAACCGGTGCCCTGCCAGCGGCTGGCTATGGTGCCGCCGGTGCTGATGACGACGATCCGGCGCGCTCCCCCGTCGTTCGTCCGCTTCATGCCTGCCGCCCTCGTTCCGCACCTGAATCAACCTGCTCGGCAACGATAGAACAGAAGGTGCGCAATACGATTGCGAAATCCGCCGCAGTACCGTTTCATCGTGGTAGATAATTGCGTCATGGACCGAATCGATCTCCACATCTTGCGCGAGCTCCAGGACGACGGCCGGCTGAGCAACCAGGAACTGGCCCAGCGGGTGGGGCTCAGCCCCTCACCCTGCCTGCGCCGGGTGCGCCAGCTGGAGCAGGACGGGGTCATCCAGGGGTACCGGGCGATCATCGACCCCGAGGCGCTCGGGCGGGGCTTCGAGGTGCTCGTCTCGGTGGAGGTGCGGCGCGACCGGGAGACCGTCGAGGCCTTCGAGGAGGCGCTCCAGGACGTGCCGGACGTCATCGAGGCCTACCGGCTGTTCGGGAGTCCCGGCTGCCTGCTGCGGATCGCGGTCGCCGACCTCGCGGCGTACGAGCGGCTGTGGATCGAGCGGCTCACCACCCTCACCGGGGTCACCGAGGTCAACTCGCAGATCATCATGAAGCGCATCAAGGAGCCCAAGGGCATGCCGGTGGACGTCCGGGGCGACTGAGGCCGCCGGCTCGGCGCGCCCGGAACCCGGGCCGGCGGGGACTCGTCCGGCGACGGGGCCTGGGGTTCCGCCCTATACGAACTCGTCATGGAACAGCCCCCTCCCCGTTACATGACAGGTACCTGTCGTGTGCCACTCTCCCGGTGACACGAAGTCAACACGCGTAGACAGCGTCACCGTTGAGCCGACGGCCGCCGTCCCCGCGTACCGTCCCCGGGAAAGGGCCCCCCATGTCCGTTGTGCGGATCGGCAGCTGGAAGGTGTGGGCGGCGACCGCCGCCGCCACCCTCGTCGGCGTCACGCTCCCCACGGTCGCCGCTACCCCCGCCGGCGCCACCACCACCGCGTACGACAGCACCTACTACAAGAACGCGATAGGCAAGACGGGCACGAGCCTCAAGTCCTCGCTGCACACCATCATCAGCAGCCAGAGCAAGATCTCGTACGACGCCGTCTGGAACGCACTGAAGGTCGCCGACCAGGACCCCGCCAACACGAACAACGTCATCCTGCTCTACAGCGGGACCTCGCGGAGCAAGAGCCTCAACGGCGGCGACGTGGGCGACTGGAACCGCGAGCACACCTGGGCCCAGTCCCACGGCAACTTCGGCACCTCGGCCGGCCCCGGCACCGACCTGCACCATCTGCGCGCGGCCGACGTCCAGGTCAACAGCATCCGCGGCAACAAGGACTTCGACAACGGCGGCAGCCCGGTCGGCGGAGCCCCCGGAAGCTACACGGACAGCAACTCCTTCGAGCCGCGCGACGCGGACAAGGGCGACGTGGCCCGGATGATCCTCTACATGGCCGTCCGGTACGAGGGCGACGACGCCTGGGCCGACCTGGAGCCCAACGAGTCGACCACCAACGGAAGCGTCCGCTTCCACGGCCGCCTCTCGGTCCTGAAGCAGTGGAACGAGCAGGACCCGCCGAGCGCCTTCGAGGAGCGCCGCAACGACGTCATCTACAACACCTACCAGGGCAACCGGAACCCGTTCATCGACCACCCGGAGTGGGTGGAGGCCATCTGGTAGGCCGCGGGCCGCAGCAGCGTGCGGAGCCGGGCCGGGTCGTCGCACCCGGCCCGGCTCCGCCGCGTTCCGGGCCTGCCCCCGCGGGCCACCTACGCGAACGGGCCCCTACGCCTGACCACTGCGGCCCCCTTCAAACGTGAAATGGCGGATGTTCTCACGCCCTTGGCGCGAAGGGGCGACACACCCGGAAGGCGTTACCCACCCGTTATAAACGGTCACTTCGCCCCCTTCTGTCACCCTTTTCCGTGAGACGCAGGACACATTTCGCGCTGCAAAAGCCGTCGCCGCATCTATCACACAGGAGCGTCCACAACAACCCCCTCGGACCAGGAAGTTCCGAGATCCACTCGGTAGCTTCGGCGCCCATGACCCCGTTGACCACAGGCCTGACCACCACGACCGCCCGCACCACTCCCCCGACGATCGCGGACGGCGCCGAGCTCTGGCGGATCGCACGCGGCTCGGGCGAACTCGACCTCAACTCGCCCTACAGCTACCTCCTGTGGTGCCGCGACTTCGCCGACACGACCACCGTCGCCCGTGACGCCTCCGGCCGGCCCATCGGCTTCGTCACCGGCTACCTGCGCCCCGACCAGCCCGACACCCTCTTCGTCTGGCAGATCGCCGTCGAGGGTTCGCACCGGGGAAGCGGGGTAGCCGGGACCCTGCTCGACGCTCTGTCCGCGCAGGTCGCGGCCGAGCACAGGATCAGCAGGATCGAGGCGACCGTGACCCCGGGGAACCTCGCCTCCGACCGGCTGTTCCGGTCGTTCGCACGCCGACACGGCGCGGAGGTGACGCAGGAGGAGCTGTTCCCGGCCTCCGCGTTCCCCGCGGCGGGACACGAGTCCGAGGTGCTGTACCGCATCGGCCCGCTCGGTCCCCCGCGCTCCTGATCCGTCGCCCGCGAACGCCACATTCGAACCACACTCTGGAGACTTCGTGACCCTGACCGACATCGCCACGCCCACCGTCTTCGAGACCGTCGAATCCGAGGTCCGCAGCTACTGCCGCGCCTGGCCCGTCGTCTTCGAGCGTGCCAGCGGCACCCGTCTGTACGACGAGCACGGACGTCCCTACCTGGACTTCTTCGCCGGGGCCGGTTCGCTGAACTACGGCCACAACAACCCCGTGCTCAAGCGGGCCCTCCTCGACTACCTGGGCAGCGACGGCGTCACCCACGGGCTCGACATGTCGACCACCGCCAAGCGCGACTTCCTGGAGACCTTCCACTCCACGGTCCTGGAGCCCCGCGCCCTGAACTACAAGGTGATGTTCCCGGGTCCGACGGGCACCAACGCCGTCGAGGCGGCGCTGAAACTCGCCCGGAAGGTCACCGGCCGGCAGACGGTCGTCTCCTTCACCAACGCCTTCCACGGCATGTCGCTCGGCTCGCTCGCCGTCACCGGCAACGCCGCCAAGCGGGCCGGCGCGGGCGTCCCGCTGCACCACGCCATCCGCATGCCCTTCGACGACTACCTGGACGGGCAGCTCCCCGACTTCATGTGGTTCGAGCGCCTCCTCAACGACGCCGGCTCCGGTCTCGACCACCCCGCGGCCGTGATCGTCGAGACCGTCCAGGGCGAGGGCGGCATCAACGTCGCCCGGGCCGAGTGGCTGCGCGCTCTCGCGGAGCTCTGCCGCCGCCACGACATGCTCCTCATCGTCGACGACATCCAGATGGGCTGCGGCCGCACCGGCGACTTCTTCTCCTTCGAGGAGGCGGGCATCACGCCCGACATCGTCACCCTCTCCAAGTCCATCAGCGGCTACGGCCTCCCGATGTCGCTCTGCCTGTTCCGGCCGGAGCTCGACGTCTGGCAGCCCGGCGAGCACAACGGCACCTTCCGCGGCAACAACCCCGCCTTCGTCACCGCGACGGCCGCCCTCGACGCGTACTGGCGCGACGGCGCCCTCCGCGGGCGCACCCTGAAGCGGGCGGACCGGGTGGAGCGCGCCCTCCTCGACCTGTGCGGCACCGACGGACGCATGGCCCTGTCCGTCCGCGGCCGCGGTCTGGTGTGGGGCATGGAGTTCGCCGACGGGGAGCGCGCCGACGCCGTGTGCCGCGACGCCTTCGAGAACGGCCTCCTCGTGGAGACCTCCGGCCCCCGCAGCGAGGTGGTCAAGCTGCTGCCGCCGCTGACCGCGACGGACGACGAGCTCGACGAGGGCCTCGGCATCCTGGCCCGCGCCGTCCGCCGGACCGCCTGACCCCTTCCGAACCGACGAACCGACCCACGAACCGAAAGGCAGCCCCACCCCATGATCGTCCGTACCTTCGACGAGCTGGAGAACACCGAGCGGCACGTGCGGGCCGCGTCGGGCACCTGGGAGAGCAAGCGCATCGTCCTGGCCCGTGAACGCGTCGGGTTCTCCCTCCACGAGACGGTGCTCTACGCCGGCACCGAGACCGCCATGTGGTACGCGAACCACGTCGAGGCCGTCGTGTGCACGGCCGGCGAGGCCGAGCTCACCGACCACGAGACGGGCCGCACGTACACGATCGTGCCCGGCACGATGTACCTGCTCGACGGCCACGAGCGCCACACCCTCAAGGTCAAGTCGGACTTCCGCTGCCTGTGCGTCTTCAACCCGCCCGTGACGGGCCGCGAGGACCACGACGAGAACGGCGTCTACCCCCTGCTGACCGAGCCCGCTCCCGCGTCCGACGACGCCTGAGCCCGGACGACACCGGACGACACCGACACCGAAACGCCGCACCGGCTTCCCGAGCGAAAGGAACCACGCTCCCTCATGCCCTCCGCACCCACCCGCCCCGTCGACCTGTACCCCACCCGTGGCCCCAAGGAAGAGCTGATCGGCCGCAAGGACCCCGTGGTGTGGTCCGAGCCCGGCATGGCAGGCCCCTTCTGGACGCGCGAGCTGGAGGAGTACGACCGCGACGGCTTCCTCACCGTCGACGAGATCGTCACCCCCGACGAGGTCGAGGTGCTCCGGGCGGAGCTGGACCGGCTCGTCTCCGACCCGCTCGTGCGGGCGGACGAGCGCTCCGTCGTCGAGCCCCGCTCCCAGGAGATCCGCTCCGTCTTCGAGGTCCACCGGATGAGCGAGGTCTTCGGCCGGCTCGCCGAGGACCCCCGGATCGTCGGGCGCGCCCGCCAGATCCTCGGCTCCGACGTGTACGTCCACCAGTCCCGGGTCAACGTCAAGCCCGGCTTCGGGGCCAGCGGCTTCTACTGGCACTCCGACTTCGAGACCTGGCACGCCGAGGACGGCCTGCCGAGGATGCGGACCGTGTCGGTGTCCATCGCGCTGACGCCGAACCACACCACCAACGGCAGCCTGATGATCATGCCGGGCTCGCACCGGACGTTCCTCGGCTGCGCGGGCGAGACGCCCAAGGACAACTACAAGAAGTCGCTGCAGATGCAGGACGCCGGCACGCCGTCCGACGAGGCGCTGACCACCTTCGCCGAGGCCTGCGGCATCCGCCACTTCACGGGTCCGGCGGGCTCCGCGACCTGGTTCGACTGCAACGCCCTGCACGGGTCGGGCGACAACATCACCCCGTACCCCCGCAGCAACGTGTTCCTCGTCTTCAACAGCGTCGAGAACCAGCCGGAGGCGCCCTTCTCCGCGCCCGTCCGGCGGCCCTCGTACATCGCGGCGCCGTCGTGGGACGGTTCCTGACGCTCCGTGCGCCCCCGAGGGCGACGGCGGACGGCGGTGGAGGTGACCACCGTGGCGTCCGCCACCCGAGTCCGGCCCGCTGAGGGGCCGGTGCAGGCCGATTCTCCGGCCTGCACCGGCCCCTCAGCGCGTCCCGCCCCCCTCGGCTCGACCGGTCTCCCGCGGCGCCGTGAAATCAGGGATCCGGGTCCGCGTACCCCCGCTTCCGGCGGTCACTCCCGGGCCGATTCGGCGGCCCGTTCACGGCGGGAGGGAGGCTTCACTCCACGCCGACCGGGAAGACGAAACGCATCACCTGATGAGGAAAGCGTCAGAAACAGGAAGAAAGGGATCCGTGATGAAGACCTGGAGCGACACCCTGCCCCCGGCCCTCGGGGCGGACCCGCTCGACGCCGTCGACGAAGGCACGTCGACGGTCCGCACCCCCGCCGACGCACGGCAGTTCGTCCGGCACACCCTCGCGGGACTCGGGCCCCTGTGTCCGGCCCAGATCGAGGACCTGCTCCTCGTCACGTCGGAGCTGGTCACCAACGCCCACCGGCACGCCGGCGGCGTCACGGGCTTCGGCATCGGGGTCGAACGCGACCGGGTCACCGTGTCCGTGTCCGACGCCAGCCCGGAGGAGCCCCGGTACCAGCGGGGCGAGCATCTGCACCCCGGCGGCTACGGCTGGCCGATCGTGCTCCGGCTCTGCCGGGAGGTGACCGTGGAGTCGGGACCGGACGGGAAGACTGTCCACGCGGTGGTCACGGTCGACCGCCTGTGACCACCGCGGCGCGGGCGGGCTGTGGAAGGGTGGACCGATGACCTCACGTTCGTACGACGTCCTCGCCGGCGCCCCGGACTCCCCCGTCCTCCTCCACGTCCCGCACTCCTCCCGCGTCATACCCCCGGACGTGCGCGCGGACATCCTGCTCGACGACGCGGGCCTGGAGCGGGAGCTCGACCACATCACCGACGCGCACACCGCGGAGATCGCCGCGCTCGCCGCGGCCTCGGCGGGCGCGACCCCGTGGCGGTTCGTCAACCGCCTGTCGCGGCTGGTGGTCGACCCCGAGCGGTTCCCCGACGAGCGCGAGGAGATGCTGGCCGTGGGGATGGGCGCGGTGTACACGCGGACCACCCACCGTGCCGCGCTCCGGCCCACGGAGTTCGACCCGGCGCCCCTGCTCGACCGCTACTTCACGCCGTACGCCGAGGCGATGGAGGCCGCCGTCGCCGAGCGGCTCGCGGCGACCGGCCGGGCCGTCGTCGTCGACGTCCACTCGTACCCGGCCGACCCGCTCCCGTACGAACTGCACGGCGACGGGGCGCGCCCGCCGATCTGCCTCGGCACCGACGCCTTCCACACGCCGCCCGCCCTGCTGGACGCCGCCCGGGAGGCGTTCGGCGGCTTCGGGGGCCTCGCCACGGACACCCCGTTCGCCGGGACGTACGTACCGCTGTCCTGCTACGGCAAGGATCCGCGGGTCGCCGCGCTCATGATCGAGATCCGCCGCGACCTCTACCCGACCGCGCCGGGGGGCGGACCGGGCCCCGGGGTCGAGGCGCTCGGGGCGGCCCTCGCCGCGCTCGTCGACGCGGTGCCCTCGCACCCGCCCGCGTAGCGGCTCCCCACCCGGAAGCGGCTTCGCGGGGCCGGTCACGGCGGCCGGGCCGTCAGGCGACCGGCCCAGCTCCACGAGCGCCCGGCCCGAAGGGCTGCTGAGCTGTACCGGGACATCTCCGGTGCCGCCCGTCCGCCCGGAGCGTATGGAGGAGGAATCCGTGCCGGACCCGACGACGTCGTACGCCGACCTGCGCGCCCTGGTGATCAACTGCACCCTGAAGCGCTCCCCGGAGCGCAGCCACACCCAGGGGCTGATCGACCTCAGCACCGGGATCATGGAACGCCAGGGCGTGCGGGTCGACGTGATCAGGGCGGTGGACATCGACATCGCGACCGGTGTCTGGCCGGACATGACGGAGCACGGCTGGGAGACCGACGAATGGCCGGTGATCTACTCCCAGGTGATGGCCGCCGACATCCTGACCCTGGCGGGGCCCGTCTGGCTCGGGGACAACTCCTCGGTCATGAAGAAGGTCATCGAGCGGCTCTACGCCTGCTCGTCGATCCTCAACGAGCACGGTCAGTACGCCTACTACGGCCGGGTGGGCGGCTGTCTGATCACCGGCAACGAGGACGGCGCCAAGCACTGTGCGATGAACGTCCTCTACAGCCTCCAGCACCTCGGCTACGTCATTCCGCCCCAGGCGGACGCGGGTTGGGTCGGCCCGGCCGGCCCCGGCCCCTCCTATCTCGACGAGGGCTCGGGCGGGCCGGAGAACGACTTCACGAACCGCAACACGACCTTCATGACCTGGAACCAGCTCCACCTGGCCAGGATGCTCAAGGACGGCGGCGGCATCCCCGCCCACGGCAACCAGCGCGCCGAGTGGGACGCCGGCTGCCGGTTCGACTTCGAGAACCCCGAGCACCGCTGAGCACGGACCGGAGCGGAGGTCCGGAGCGCCGTCGGCCGCGCGTCCCCCGTCAGCCGCGGAGCGCTTCCGCCGGTTGTACGGAGGCGGCACGGCGCGCGGGGTAGATCCCGGCGACGACCCCGGTCGCGAGGCCGATGAGCGGGGCGGTGGCCAGCACCGCCGGATGCATGACCGGCGTCCATTCCCTGATCAGGGCGACCGCCAGGACGGCCAGGGTGCCCAGAGCCGTACCGACGAGCCCGCCGAATCCGCCCAGCGTCCCCGACTCGGCGAGGAACTGGGCCGTGACGTGCCGCCGCTGGGCGCCGAGCGCGCGCCGCAGGCCGATCTCCCCGGTGCGTTCGAGGACCGCGACCAGGGTGGTGTTCGCGATGCCGACGGCCCCGATGACCAGGCACACGGCGGCGAGCAGCAGGAAGAGCTGTTCGAGGTCGGAGGTCACCGAGGACCGCAGGCTCTTCGGGTCGGGCGGCGGGATCGCCCTGAAGTACTCCGGGTGGTCGGGGCGCAGGGCCGTCGGGGCCTCACCCGCGACCTGACCGGCCGCGCCGAGTTCGGTGGCGATCAGCATCCTGGCGCCCTGGGCGGGCCGGCCCCAGAGTTCGACCGCCGTGGTCTCGGGCACGAGGACGGCGAGGAGCAGGTCCGGCCGGCGCTGCACGTCCTCGACGACGCCGGCCACGGTGAACGGCTGTCCGCCGATGAAGATCGCCGGTCTCGTCTCCAGGGTGGTGATCCCCAGCCGTGCGGCGATGCCCGAGCCGATGACGGTGACCCGCTGGCGCGTGGCGGTGTGGAAGTCGTCGTAGAGCCGCCCCTGGGAGAGCCGGGGCTCGGCCGCCAGCAGGGCGCCGGAGGAGGCGGCCACGACGTTGAGGGGTTCGCCCGCGGCGTCGCCCACCGGGGCGGCGGCGACGGTGAGTCCGGTGCCGGTCCCCCGGGACTGCACCGACCACAGGACACCCGCGTGCCGCACGCCGTTGAGCCGCTCGACACGGTCCGAGGCGTCGTCGGGGAACGCCGCGTCGGCGAACTCGTCCTGTTCGCGGGCGATGTCCTCGATGGTCACCTCGGTCGCCGAGAGCACGTTGAACCGGGCGTCGATCTGCGAGGAGGCGGTGGCCGTGAGCCCGAGCACGGCGACGAAGGCGCCGACGCCGAGGACGGTGCCCAGCATCGTGAGCGCGGAGCGGGCGGGGCGCTGGAGCATGCCGGCCAGCGCCTCGGCCAGCAGGTCGCGCGGGGCGAACGCGGAACGCCCGACGGGCGCCGGCGGCGCGGCGGGGGTCGCCTCCCGGGTGCGGGTCAGCATGCGGGGGCCTGCTCGTTCTCGGTCAGGACGCCGTCCCGGATGGTGACGGTTCGTCGGCCGCGGGCGGCCACGGCGGGATCGTGCGTGATGAGGACGATCGTGATGCCCTCGGCGTTGAGGGCCTCCAGGAGCCCGAGCACCGCGTCGGCGTTTCCGGTGTCGAGGTTGCCCGTCGGCTCGTCGCACAGGAGCAGGGAAGGCCGGGCGGCCAGGGCGCGCGCGATGGCCACCCGCTGGCGTTCGCCGCCGGACATCCGGGTGGGAAGCGCTTCGGTCCGGTGTCCGAGGCCGACCCGCGACAGCGCCTCGCCGGCTCTCCGGGTCCGCTCCTCGCGCGGAACACCGCTGTACACCATGGCGAGTTCGACGTTCTCGCGGGCGCTGCGGTGCGGCAGGAGGTGGAAGGCCTGGAAGACGAAGCCGATGCGGCGGCCGCGCAGAGTGGTGCGTTCGGCGTCCCCGAGCCGGCCGGTGTCGATGCCGTCGAGGAGGAGGGTGCCCGTCGTGGGGGTGTCGAGGAGTCCGGCGATGTTCAGGAACGTGGACTTGCCCGATCCGGACGGTCCGACGACGGCGATGAACTCGCCCCGTCGGACGGTGAGATCACCGGGTCGCAGGGCCTGCGTGGGCGGGGGGCCCGGGTAGGTGAGGCCGACCTGCCGGAACTCGATGACGGGGGGTGCGGACGGGGCCGGGGACGCGGTCATCCGGTCGGCTCCGGCGCGGCGGTGTCCGCCGGGACGCCGGTCACGACCCGGTCCCCCTCGCCGAGGGTCCCGCCGTCCAGGGCGATCACCTCGACGTTCCCGTCGCCGGAGGTGCCGGGCCGCACCGTGACGCGGCGCTGCGTGCCGTCGGCCTCGACCACGGTGACCGCGGTGGAGCCGTCGGCGCCGGCCGACACCGCCGTGACGGGGACGACCAGGACCTTGCCCCGGGTCGTGGCGGCCTGGACGGTCAGGCGGACGTTCTGCCCGGTCCACCGGGCGTCCAGCGGCCGGGCGGGCGCCAGGGTCATGAGGTAGCCGTCCGCGTCGGCCTGCGGACCGGCGGGCTGTCCCTCCTGCGGGTCGCCGTCGGGACGCGGGGTCGTACGGGTGGTGGCGACGGACCGTACGGAGGCCGTGGCGTCGGCGCCGTCGACCTCGGAGAGGATCTCGGCCTTCTGGCCCGCCCTGATGAGGCCCTTCTGGTGGTCGGGCACGTATCCGTGCACCACCAGCGGGCCCGCGGCGACGGTCATCACGGCGCCCTGCGCCTTCGCTCCGAGCCGTACGGGGAGGTCCTGCACCCGTGCCGGGAAGCTCTCCAGGAAGGCGACCTCTCCGGAGGGGACCATGGGTCCGGAGGCCGCCCGCGCGGCGGCGAGACCCTCTCGGGCGGTGGCCAGGTCCTCGCGCGCGCGTGCGACGGCCTTGCGCAGGGCGCTCAGATCGCGCCCGCCGCCGTCCCGCGCGGTGGTCGAACCCGCGGTGGAGCCGGCCGTCCGGGCGGCGTCCCGTCCGGAGTCGGCGGGGGCGTCCCCCGAGGCGGTGTCGCCGGGAGCCGCGTGGGCGTCGGAGTCGCCCCCGGCGCCCCGGGAGCCGGATCCGGAGCGGGAGCCGGCCTCCGCCGCCTCCGCTTGCCGATCGGCGGCCTCGGCGGTCTCGGCGGTCCTCAGCGCGTCCTCGGCGTCGTCCACGGCGCGTTCGGCCGCCGTCACCTGTGCTTCGGCCGCGGTGACGGTGGCCGAGCCCTCGGCTCCGCCGACCTCGACGGGTTCGTAGCCGAGCGAGGTGTAGAGCGCGGTGACCGCGGCCTTGGTGGCCTCGCCGAAGCGCCCCCGGTCGTCCGGGGAGGTGGAGTGGCCGAGCCGGTGGAGCGCGTCCTGGAGCCGGCCCACGTCACTGCCCTGGGCGCCCGGCTTGAGGTCCCGGTAGAGCGGGACGGTGCCCTGGAGCGCGATGACGGGGCGGCCGGAGATCTCGACCAGGAGTCGCCCGGCCCGGACCGGGTCCCCTGCCTTCAGGGGCAGCTTGGAGACGGTGGGACTGCCTCCCTCGGCCGCGCCGCCGGGAGCGATCTCGACGCTCTGGCCGGCGACCACCGTGCCGCGGAGGATGACCGAGGAGGCCAGGGTCCGGTACTCGACCGGCGCGGTGATCACGGACGGGGCGGGGGGCCGGGAGTCCGCCGCGGCCTGGGCGGGCGACTTGACGAGCAGGGAGGCGCCGAAGCCCGCGCCGGTGAGCGCGACCGCGCCCGCCGCGATGAGGGCGAGCCGGCGTCGCCCGTTGCGTGTGCCGTCGTCCATGCAGCCGCTCGCCTCGGACACCCCCGGGGAGGGCTCTGTGTCGTTGCTCATTCAGTTCGCCAGTGCCTTGTCCGCCGCCTTGATGACCGCGACCTGGTCCTTCTTGATCTCGGCGAAGCCGGCGGCGTTCTGCTCGATGTAGTCGTTCTGGATCCACGTTTCGAGGCGGAGCAGCACGGTGGCCAGCTTGGTGTCCCGCTTGCACGTCACGTCGGCCTTGGCCACGGCCTTCTCCTGCGGCGAGGCGGTGCTTCCCCGACCGGTGTACTTCTCACCGGGCTGCAGGAAGGCGGTGTGCCGGTAGCCAGCCTTCTTCATGCAGGAGGCCCAGGCGTCCTCCGCCCTGGTGAACTCCGGCATCCGCTGCGCCTGCCCGAAGCTGGTGAAGTCGATGCTGAGCAGCCCGATCCTGCCCTTCTTGGGGTTCTGCACCTTGTCGAGCCCCAGCGTGCGGCTGGCCTCGCCCACGCAGCCGCCCTCGGGAACGTCCTTGCCCCGGTAGCTGCCGCCCGGGCTCGCCTTCCCTCCCTTGGCGCCGTAGACCATGTACGCCTCGGGCGGGAGCTCGGCGCCGCCGGACACCGCGCCCTCCGCGTGCTCGTCACCGCCCGCGACCGGGATCATGTGATAGCCGTGCTCGGCGGCGACCTTCTCGCTGACCACGCCGTACCGGCGGCTGACGACCTCTGCGGGCTGGGCCTTCGCGACCGGCCAGTCGAACCCGAACCGCTTCATGCAGTCGGCGGCCAGGGTGGCGTGCGCGGTGTCCACTCGCGCCTGCTGCTCGGGGGTGAAGAAGTAGGCGGACACCGGGAGGACGATGTCGGCCTCGGTGACGACCTCCCGGACCGCCGAAGCTCCCCCGCGGGTGTCGGCGTCCGCGTCTTCCCGGCCGCTCTCCGCGCACCCGGTGAGGAGCAGTGTGCCGACCCCGGCGGCGATGACGAGACGCGTGTAACGCAAGGAAACCCCTGGAGAGAGTGGATGTGCGGTGGGGCGGAATGAGCCTCCGCCCCACCGCGGTCATGGGCCGGCGGTCAGAAGTTGTAGACGGTGCCCGAGCAGTTGTCGCCGAAGAGGTGCGAGTTCATGACGTCGTTGGCGGACTTGCCGTTGCTCAGCGTGATGTAGGCCATGTTCGACACGTAGCCGTAGGCCGCGATCTTGAAGCAGGGGCCCCAGTGCGCGGAGTTGTAGTACACCGAGACCCGGGTGTCCGCGTCCCAGTTGTCGATGGAGCTGACGTTGAACAGGAAGTTGTCGCCCGCGTAGAGCGGGATGCTGGGGGTGCCGGAGTAGTAGATGTTCCCCCAGTTGGTACGGGAGCTGTAGTCGTCCCGCACGTACCCCGTGAAGTCGGAGTCCGAGTAGAGACAGGCGTTGTCAGGGGTGCAGGTGTAGGCCTGCGCGGGCGCGGCCAGGGTGACGCCCGCGCTGAACAGGGAGGCGACGGCGACAACCATCGCCGAAACGCGTCTCATCATGAGGTCTTCTCTTCTCGATCCATGCCGATGACACGGCTGTGGTGAAAGGTGTGGTGGGTGAGGTGACGGCTCGGGACCCGGTCCCGGCCGGTGGACTCGTGCGGTGCGGCCGCGTCGGTTCGGCGGCCGCCGGCGTCCTACGGGATGTCTCCGGCGTACCAGAGCTGGTTGTCCCCGTAGTGGCAGTCCCACTGGCGGGCCGCGGCGCCGTCGGCGCGGCTCCAGTCCGCGATCTCCAGGCACTTGCCGCTGTTCACGTTGAAGAGGGCGATCACGTCGAGTCCGTCGGGCGTGGTGGTACCGGCCCACTCCCACCGCTGGTTGGCCCCGCCGTGGCAGTCCCACTGGCGGGCCGGAGCGCCGTTCGCCCTGCTCCAGTCGGCGATCTCAAGGCACTTGCCGCTCTTGGCATTGATCAGGGTGCCGTTGCCCGCGAACCACCATTGCTGGTTGTGGCCCAGGTGGCAGCCCCACTGCCGGGCCGCCGCGCCGTTCGCGGTGCTCCAGTCGGCGATCTCCAGGCACTTGCTCGCGTTCAGGTTGGTGAGCCGCTGCCAGTCGCTGCCGATCGCGGCGGACGCGGGCGACGCGGGCAGGCACAGGAACACCAGCACACTCGCCGCGATCAGCCCGACGGCCCGGCGGACGAGTCCGCCGGGCGCGGTCGTCATACGCATTCCGATCTCCTTCTCGTCTCGGTGGATCAGCGCCGCCTCAGGAGGAGACGGTCGTCCAGTCACCGCTCTGCACGGCGGGGACCCACACCGTCTCTTCGCCGTGGTACGTGGCGAAGGAGCAGGAGTTGTTCCGGTAGAAGGTGACCCTGGCCTCCCCCTTCCACCACCAGCCGCTGATCCAGGTGTCCCGGCTCGGGGTGGTGAAGCAGCCCGACACCGACTCGCCGCTCTGGTTGTAGCCCTGGACGCGGAC
Organism: Streptomyces sp. NPDC014891; assembly: GCF_043081085.1. NCBI lineage: Bacteria > Bacillati > Actinomycetota > Actinomycetes > Kitasatosporales > Streptomycetaceae > Streptomyces > Streptomyces sp. NPDC014891. Next base: position 377,809 of record NZ_JBIBWF010000001.1, read on the forward strand.
GGAGTAGACGACGGTGCCGGCGTCGTGGAAGTGGATCTGCTGGCCGTTCGATCCGGCGGCCGACGGGCCGGCGGATCCCAGCACTCCGGCAAAGGCCAGGGCCGCTGCCGCGACCGTGGTGGTGGCCTTCGTGCGCACGCTCATGCTCGTCCCCCATGCGGTTGGATCCCGGATGCCTCCTCGCGAGAGGGCGAGGGGCCTGGAGACGCGACTGTCACAGGCCGGTGCCACTGTCGATGGCGTGCCGGGCGTCGGGCCGGGGCTGGTGTCCCGTGCCTCCGTTCACACTGTGGCGCTGTCTCCAGCGGAGAATGTAGGCGCGTGGGACGCGCGGTGGTGTGCATGGCCTGCCGGATCTCTGTCCCCTGCGTGCCACGGTGCGGACAGGGACAGCGTGCGGTGCTCGACGGGGGTCATTCCGTAGGCCTCGCGGAAGGCCCTGCTGAACCCGGTCGCGCTGGAGAAGCCCCAGCGGGCCGCGATCGTCTGAACGGGCCGGCTGCTCAGCTCCGCGCTCGCGAGGTCGGCGTGGGCATGCTCCAGCCGGCTCTGCCGGATGTGCGCCGCGACGGTCCGGGGCTGGTCGCCGAACAGGCGGTAGAGGCCCCGCACGGACATGTTGTGCCGGTCGGCGATCAGTTCGGGCGTCAGGGCGGGGTCGCCGAGGTTGCTGTCGACGAAGCGGTAGATCCGCTGCAGCGTCTCCTGCGCCCGCGCCTCGGCGGTCGCCTCCCCGGGGTCGCCGAGCTGCCGCGCGAGGAACGCGGTGGCGAGGTCGAGGACGACGGATCCCATGGAGCGCAGCTCCTCGGGGCGGCACTGCGGGCCGCGCGCGTGCAGGGTCTTCAGGAAGTCGGCGAGGATCGCGCCCGACCCCGTGTCCGCGGCGAGGCTCCGTGCGAGCAGGCCGTCCACCCGGTCGGGGCGCAGCGGCAGCGCGCGGCGGGGGATCTGCAGGACCATCGTCTCGGTCCGCTCCGCCGTGCACACCCCCTCGCTCGGGCGCGAGGTGTCCGTGAGCACGAAGGCGCCGGACACCAGCGATGCGCCGCCGTGCTGGGAGATCCACGCCTCGCCCCTGCCGACGAGCGCCAGTTGCAGGTGCTCGGGATCCGCACGCCGGACGTGCGTCGGGGTGCGGCGCGAGACCACGGGCGAGCAGGCCACGGCGGCCAGCCGCGCCGTGCCGAGGTCCAGGTCCGCCATGCTCGCCCGGAAGTCGGAGGCACGGCGCGTGCTGAGCATGACGGGCATCACGGCCCGGGACACCGTCTCGCGGAACCAGTCGAACGTGTCCTCCCCCACCTCGGCGACATCGGTCGTCGTCGGCAAACCCACGTGTTCCCCCCACACTTCGGCGCGCCCGCCCACAAGCCTCTCACCCGACCGCCACACACCCGCACTCCGGCCTCCGGCGCCCACCCCCGGTTTTGGATTGTCGGAGGATCATCAATACGATCCGGCGATGATCACGAGAAAACGGCTGGCGACCGGGGCCTGCGCGCTGCTCGCCGCCCTGAGCGTCGCGCTCCTGCCGACGGGCGCGACCGCGGACGCGCCGGCGGAGAAGGAACCCCCCAAGGTCGAGCTGGTCCTCGACGTCAGCGGCTCCATGCGGGCCGAGGACATCGACGGCAAGTCCCGCATGGCCGCGGCCAAGCAGGCCTTCAACGAGGTCCTCGACGCGGTGCCCGAGGAGGTCCGGCTCGGCATCCGGACCCTGGGCGCCGACTATCCGGGCCAGGACCGCAAGCGGGGCTGCAAGGACACCCGGCAGCTCTACCCGGTGGGCCCGCTCGACCGGACCGAGGCGAAGACCGCGGTGGCCACCCTGGCCCCGACGGGCTGGACCCCGATCGGCCCGGCGCTCCTCGGTGCGGCCGAGGACCTGGAGGGCGGTGAGGCCACCCGGCGGATCGTGCTCATCACGGACGGCGAGGACACCTGCGCCCCGCTCGACCCGTGCCAGGTGGCGCGCGAGATCGCGGCGAAGGGCATCCACCTCGTCATCGACACCCTGGGGCTGGTGCCCGACGCCAAGACCCGCCGGCAGCTCACCTGCATCGCGGAGGCCACCGGGGGCACGTACACCTCCGTCCACCGCACCGAGGAGCTCTCGCGCCGCGTCCGGCAGCTGGTCGACCGCGCGGCCGACCCGGTCGTCACCCCCGTGGCCACCGAGGGCGCGCTGCGCTGCGCCGACGCGCCGCAGCTCAAGCCCGGCCTGTACACCGACCGCGAGTCCTTCGGCCAGCACCGCTGGTACCGGGTGGACCTGCTGCCCGGCCAGGAACTCCGGGCCTCCGTCAGCGTGTCGGCCGACCGCGCCGTCAACAACGACTACGGCGTCCTGCTGCGCGCCGTCACCCGGCACGGCCGGGAGATCGTCCGCGGCTCCGAGGCGGGCGACGGGCGCACCGACGTGATCTCGACCGGTCTGCGCTATCCGAAGCCGGAGCTCGACGACGCGGAGGACGGCAAGCCGGCCGCCGAGGCCGTCTGCCTCCAGGTCAGCAACTCGTTCTCCGCTCCCCCGTCGGTCAAGACGACCCCGGGCATGCCCGTCGAGCTGACGGTGGACGTCGTCGACGGCCCGTCGACCGCCTCGGACGTGGCCTCCTTCGGCCTCGGCCGGGGCTGGTGGCTGCTGGGCGCGCTGGTGCTCGTCGGCTTCGTGGCCGGTCTGCTCTGGGGCTGGCTGTCCCGCTGGCGTGTGGCCGTCTGGAGGACCCACTGATGCGTACCGTACGCGCGCTCGCCGCGGCCGCCCTCGCGGGAGCCGCCCTGCTCGGGCCGGTCGCCCCGGCGGCCCTGGCCGACTCCCCGTCCCCCTCGCCGTCGTCCGGCGAGGACAGCCGCTCCACGGCGGGGCCGACCGAGGCCGGCACCACCTTCCGCACGGCGGCCCGCTTCCTCCCGGGGCAGCAGGCCACGGCGCAGGCCGCCACGGGTGACTACCTGTACTGGGTGTTTCCCGCGGACACCGGGCAGCGGCCGACGGTGGACGCCACCGTCACCCTGCCCGACTCCGCCCTGCGGCACGGCTCCGCCACCTGGCGGGTCGACGTCTACGACGGGCTGCGGCGCCGCCAGCCCTGCATGTACGGGACGCAGTCCCGTGCCGCGGCGAAGGAGACCGCGACCGTGCGGCTCACCTGCGTGCTGCGCCCGGTCCGCGCCTCCGCCGACGCCTGGTCGGACGATCCGCTGCCCGGCAGCTACTACGTGCGGCTGACCGCGGCCGCGCTGCCGGACGAGGACCTCGGTCAGCCGTTCACGGCGCGGCTGGGCGTCGGCACCGTCGACAAGGGCGGCGCCTACGCGACCGACGGGGCGCTCGCCGCGCCCCTGGTGCCCGGGGCGAAGACCGCCGACCTGGCGGAGGCCGACGAGGAGGCCGGCCGCCCGTCCGCGGTCGAGGCCGCGGCCCCGGAGGACGGTTGGTCCTCCGGCTGGTGGTCCGACCGCTGGCTCTGGACCGCGGCGGGCGGCATACTCGCGGCCCTCGCCGGCATCGGCGGCTATGTGCTGACGCGCGGCGGCGGCCGCCCGTCGCGGGTCCCGCCGGCCGCCTGACCGGTCGGCCCCGTCCACTCGAAGGCCCCCACCGCATCGGCGCGGTGGGGGCCTTCGGGCCTTCCCCGGGCGCCTCACCGGCGGGCCGGGAATCCGTGGGCGCGCGCGCCCGCCACGATCGCCACGACGGGGACGAGGAGGACGAGCACGCTCCAGGACAGGGCGCCCGCCCCGAGGGCGTCGAGCAGGAGGCCGCCGGCGACGCCGCCCGCCGCCATGGCCGCGTTCCAGAGGCTGACCAGCAGGGTCTGGGCGGTGTCGGCGTGCGCGCCGCCCGCCTCGGCGGCGGCCGTCTGGAGGAGGGTGGGCGCGCCGCCCCAGCCGAGCCCCCAGAGCAGGGCGGCCGCCAGGACGAGTGCGGTGCCGCCGGCCGGGACGGCGAGCGCGGCGGCCGCCACGGCCACGAGGAGCGTGCCACCGAGGGTCAGGGCCCTGAGCCGGCGGTCGATGTGCCGTCCGGTGAACCAGATCCCGGCGAGCGAGGCCACGCCGAACACCAGCAGGACGAGCCCGGTGGAGCCGGCCAGACCGAGATGGCCGAGGTAGGCGGAGACGTAGGTATAGAGCACGGTGTGGGCCAGGACGAGGGTGAACGTCACGGCGAGGACGGGGAGGACACCGGGCACCCGCAGCGTCCGGGCGACCGGTGCCCGCCCGCCGCGCTCCCCGCCCGGCAGGTCGGGGACGGCGAGGGCGATCCAGCCGAGGAGTACGGCGGCGATCACGGTCATGGCGGCGAAGGCCGCCCGCCAGCCCACCGCCTCGCCGAGGAAGGTCCCGGCCGGTACGCCGAGGGAGAGCGCCAGCGGGATGCCGGTCATGGCGACGGCCACGGCGCGGCCCTGGAGGTGCGGCGGGGCGATGCGCCGCGCGTAGCCGGCGAGCAGGGCCCAGGCCACGCCGGCGGCGACCCCGGCGAGGAAGCGGGCGCCCATGGTGAGGGCGTACGAGGAGGAGAGCGCCGTGACGGTGTTGGCTGCGGCGAATCCGGCGACGGAGGTGAGGAGCAGGCGCTTGCGGCGCCAGGCGGCGGTGCGGGCGGCCAGCGGGACGGCGGTGAGGGCGGTGCCGAGGGCGTAGACGGTGACGGCCTGTCCCATGGCGGCCTCGCCGACCCCGAGGTCGGCGCTCATGGCGGGCAGGACTCCGGCGGGGAGGGTCTCGGTCAGGCTGGTGACGAAGACGGCGGTGGCGAGGGCGAGCAGCGCGAGCAGCGGCAGCCGCCCTGAGGCGGCTGCCGGGGCGGGAGCGGTGGTCCGGTCCGCGGCGGGCGGGGCGGGCGCGTCGGACGGGGCGGCGGGGGCCGGCTCCGCGGCGGGCGGGGCGGTGGAGGTCCGGGCGGCGGGCGCGGCGGAACGGGCCGCCGCTGTCGAGTCGTTGGCCATGGATCTATGCTCGAACCCTCACATCGGTGTGAAGGTCAAGCGAGTCCCTGGAGGGGCGCCCATGCGGATCGGGGAACTGTCGGAGCGCACCGGAACACCGCCCCGGCTGCTGCGCTACTACGAGGAGCAGGGCCTCATCGTCGCGGACCGGCTGCCGAACGGCTATCGGGACTACGACGAGTCGAACCCGGACCGGGTCCTGCAGATCCGGGGCCTGCTGGACGCCGGTCTGCCGACCCGGATCATCAAGCAGATCCTGCCCTGCCTGAACAAGCCGCGGATCATCCACTTCCCGGACGCCACCCCGGAGATGCTGGCCACCCTGGAGCAGGAGCGGGACCGGATGACCGAGCGGATCCGCTGCCTCACCCGCAACCGGGACGCGGTGGCGGAGTACCTGGACGCGGTGCGGGGGAAGACGGAGTCGCCGGCCTGACCCCCGTCGCGCCGCGGGCGGTCCGTACGCTCCAGCGCCCGCCGTGCCGCTCCAGGGCGAGCGGCAGCCCGAAGCAGGCGCCGACGAGTTCACCGGTGAGCACCTCGCCGACCGGCCCCTGGGCGAGGACCCGCCCGCCCCGGAGGAGCAGGGCGTGGGTGGTGCCGGAGGGGAGTTCCTCCAGGTGGTGGGTCACCGTGACCGTGGCCAGGGAGGGGTGTCCGGCGCCCAGGGCGTCGAGCGCGTCGAGCAGCTGCTCGCGGCCGGGCAGGTCGAGACCGGTGGCCGGTTCGTCCAGGAGGAGGAGCCGGGGCTCGGGCATCAGCGCGCGGGCGATCAGGGCCCGGCCGCGCTCGCCCTGCGAGAGGGTGGGCCAGCGGGCGGCCCGCCGGTCGCCGAGTCCGAGGGTGTCGGTCAGCCGGTCGGCCCGTTCCTCCTGGGCGGGCGTCGGCCGCCACCGGGGCGGTCGCTCCACGGAGTTGGTCGCCCCGGTCAGGACGACGTCGCGGACGGCGAGGGCGGAGCGGAGCGGATGCCGGGGCGTGACGTGGCCGATGAGGGTGCGCAGCTCCCGCAGGTCCACCCGGCCCAGGCGCCGGCCGAGGACCTCCACCCGGCCCCGGGTGGGATGGGTCTGGGCGCCGAGGAGCCCGAGCAGGGTGGTCTTCCCGGCGCCGTTCGCCCCGAGCAGCGCCCAGTGCTCACCGGGCCGGACGGTGAGCGTGACGTCGTCGAGGATCGGGACGCCGTCCCGTACGACGGTGGCGCTCTCGGCCCGGAGGACCGGTGGAGCACCCGCGCCCGGGCCGGCCGCCGCCTCGACCTCGGGGCCGGGGCCGGGACTGGGGCCGGCCGACGCGGCCGCCGCCGTGAGGCGCGGCGCAGTCGTCCGCGCGCCCGGCGGCCCGGGTGCGGCCCCGGGTCCAGGGCCAAGCCCGAGCTCGGATCCAGGGCCGGGCCCGGGGGCGGGTGCGGGGCCGAATCCGGGGTCCCGCGGGGGGTCCTCGACGGTCGGCCGCGTGTGTGCCGGTGGCGACGGCCTCGGCGCGAGCCCCGTCATCGGGCGTACGCCCGGTTCACGGCCGACACCACGGCCTGCACGGAGGCGGTGAGGACGGAGGTGTCCAGGCCCGCTCCCCACGCGGTGCGGGCGCCGACCCGGCACGAGGCGTACGCGGCGGCCTCGCCCCCGCTGCCCGCGCCGACGGCGTGCTGGGTGAAGTCCAGGACGTCCACGGCGATTCCGGCTCCGGCGAGGGCGTCGGTCAGGGCGGACAGCGGGCCGTTGCCCCGGCCCTCCACGGGTGCCCCGCGTCCGTCGACGGTCAGCACCCCCGTGAAGCGGTGCCCGTGCTCCGCGTCGTGGCCGGTGCTCCACTTCTCCAGCACGACGGGGCCCGCGCCGCGGCCCGGTGCGAGGTAGGAGGCGAGGAAGACCGCGTACAGGTCGTCGGAGGTGGCCTCGCGACCGCTGTCGTCGGTCACGGCCTGGACGGCGCGGGAGACGTCGGGGCGCATCCGCTCCGGCAGGTCGAGGCCGTGCCCGGTGCGCAGGAGGTGGGCCACTCCCCCCTTGCCCGACTGGGAGTTGACGCGGATGACGGCCTCGTAGCCGCGGCCGAGGTCGGCGGGGTCGAGCGGCAGGTAGGGCACGTTCCAGGGGGCGAGCTCGGGTGGGACGCCCGCCTCGGCGGCGTCCTTGGCATGGCGGGCGAGGCCCTTGCTGATGGCGTCCTGGTGGGTGCCCGAGAAGGCGGTGTGGACCAGCTCGCCCGCGTAGGGGTGGCGGGGGTGGACGGGGAGGCGGTTGCAGTACTCGACGACCTCGCGCACGGCGTCGATGTCGGAGAGGTCGAGCATCGGGTCGACGCCCTGCGCGTAGAGGTTCAGGGCGAGGGTCACCAGGTCGACGTTGCCGGTCCGCTCACCGTTCCCGAACAGGCAGCCCTCGACCCGCTGCGCGCCGGCGAGGACGGCCAGCTCGGCGCAGGCGACGCCGGTGCCGCGGTCGTTGTGCGGGTGCACGGAGAGGATCACCGCGTCGCGGCGGGCGAGGTTCCGGTGCATGTACTCGATCTGGTCGGCGTACACGTTCGGGGTGGCGATCTCGACGGTGGCCGGCAGGTTGTGGGTGACGGGCCGGTCGGGGCTCGCGTCCCAGAGCTCCGTGAGCCCGTCGCAGACCTCCAGGACGTAGTCGGGTTCGGTCAGGTTGAAGGTCTCGGGGGAGAACTGGAAGCGGAGGTCGGCGTCGGGGCGGGCGGCGGCGAGCCGCGCCATGAGGGTCGCCGCCTCCCGTACGGTCCGGTGGACCTCGGCGCGGTCGCGGCCGAGGACCGTGTCGCGCCAGACCGGCGAGGTCGCGATGTAGAGGTGGACGACGGCCCGCGGCAGCCCGTCGATCGCCTCGAAGGTCCGCTCGATCAGCTCGGGACGGGCGGGGGTGAAGACGACGGGCGTGACGTCGTCGGGGACGGCGCCGGAGGCCGTGAGCCGGACGAGGTGGCGGACGAAGTCGAAGTCGGCGCGGCTGGCGGAGGGGTAGCCGACCTCGATCTCTTTGAAGCCGGTGCGCACCAGCAGGTCGAAGAAGCGGTGCTTGCGGTCGGTGTCCATCGGCTCGGCGAGCGCCTGGTTCCCGTCGCGCAGGTCGACGGGCACCCAGAGGGGAGCGCGGTCGATGCGGGCGGCGGGCCACCTCCGGTCGAGGGCGGGCACGTGGACGCGCTCCTGGAAGGGGCGGTAGCGGTGGTACGGCATGGGGCCGGGACGCTGGGGGTTGCGGATCATGGCCGTCACCGTACCCACCCCTCAGCTCCTCAGACAAGTACTCCTCAGACAAGTTCCGGGATAGATTCACGGCAGCGCTCTCGCGCTCTCGCGTTCCCGTGCTTCCGCGATCCGGAGAATCAGGTGACTCCCATGCCGCTCGGCGCCCTGCGTCCCAGCCCCCTCGTCGAGCAGGCCGCCCAGCGGCTGCGCGAGCAGATCACCGGGGGGCACTGGCCCGTCGGCACCCGGCTCCCCGGCGAGACGACCCTCGCGAAGGAACTCGGCGTGGGCCGCTCCACCGTCCGCGAGGCGCTGCGCGCGCTCGCGGGCGCCGGTCTCGTCCAGCCGCGGCAGGGCGCGGGGGTCTTCGTGACCGCGACCCGGCCGGCGGAGGACTGGCCGACCCGGCTGCGGGCGGCCGCGGTGACGGACGTGTACGAGGTGCGGATGCTGGTGGAGGTGGAGGCGGCCCGCCTCGCCGCGCTGCGCAGGACCGACGAGGACGTGGCGGCGATGCGGGAGGCTCTCGACGGCCGGCGGAGCGCCGCCGGCGGCGGCGACGACGCGGGGTTCGTGGACGCGGACATCGCCCTGCACGCGGCGATCGTGGCGTCGGCCCGCAACCCCGTCCTCACCGATCTGTTCGCGGAGTTCGCCCCCGTGCTGCGCCAGGGCCTGATCGACCTCCTCGACCTGCTCGACCTGCGGGGGCGGGACCCCCGGCACGGGGAGGAGGCGCACGCGGCGCTGGTCGCCGCGGTGGAGTCGGGCGAGGCGGAGGAGGCCGCCCGGCTCGCCCGTACGGAACTGGAGTCCACGCTGGCCCTGCTCAAGGGCCCCGGCGCGGCGCCGGGGACCCCGGCCTGACCCGCCTGCCCGGCGCCCGGACCCGCCGGCCCGGGCCTGGCCCCTGGGCGGGTCGGCTTCGGTCAGGCCAGGTGCCCCGGTGGTTCGGGTGCTCGGGGGACCGAGCGGGAACGACGGGGACGGGGACTGTCGGAGGCCTCGCGTAGGTTGAGCACCGTCGCAGTCGAACGGAATGAACGAGGAACACGGTGAAGGCATACGACCTGGGGTTCGGAGAGTCCGTGGACGCGCTGTCGGTCCGGCCCGGCAAGCTCGTCGAGATCGATCTGCCCGGGGCCCGCGTCGCCGGGTGGTGCGGCGGTCGTGCGCCCGGCATCGGAGCGGCCTCCTGGCCCCGGAGCCCTGTCACGGGACTGCCGATGACGCATGTCATCACCCTCGAACTGCCGGAGGACTACCGGCGCAAGGGCCAGGACCTGGTGGCCGTCTCCTTCTTCCACGCCGACGACCACGTCGCCGACGACATCGAGGGCGTCGACGAATTGCTGGCGGGCACCGCGCCCACCCCGGAGCAGGCCGCCGATCCGTTCCTCGCCGCGGTGGCCGCGACGGCGGCGGCCCGCCACCCCCGTCAGCAGGACCTGGAGGACATGATCGGCGGCGCGCACGCGCTCATCTGGCTCACCGCCGCGGAGTTCGCCGCGCCCCGCACGGATCCCCCGGCCGACATCCGGCCGGACGGCCTCGGCGACAAGTACAGCCGCGGCCAGAACGCCTGGGACGACAGCGCCCCCGAGACCACGGTCTGGATCGGGGAGCGCACCGGCGACCCGAACACCGGCATCGCCCCGGCGGAGGACGGCGAGGGCGGCTACGTGGAGGCCTGGTCCTCGGACGACAAGGATCTCGACGCGTTCTGGTCGTCCGTCGAGGGCGTCTCGCACCTCGGCGGGACGGTGATGCCCTGCCAGACGTTGCCGGAGGGCCTGACGCCGTACGTCTTCGAGCTGGAGGACGGCGTCGGCGGGGTCAACTTCGGCGGCGGCAACGCCCAGATCGACCTGGAGTCGGGCGTCTTCGACTGGGCGCAGTAGCGGGCAGCGCGCCCGCGCGGAACCGAGTGGTACGCGGGGTGTGCGGGTCGGGGCCGGTGGGAGGCGGTCTAGGACCGCACGCCGACGAGAAGACGCCGCAGGGTTTCCTCCTGCCGCGCGAACCGGCTCGCCGACCCGGCCGCCCTGCGGGGGAACCGCGTCGCGCGGGCGGGACCGGCGAGCGAAGCCCTGTGCGCGGCTCGGCGCGGGCGGAGGCCTCCCCGGTCCGCCCGGGCGCGGAGGCGTGCCGCCGAGCGGCGCAGCGCGGTCGGGCGGAGCTGGGCCGGTGCGATCCGCGCGCGCTGACCGCCGCCCGCGATCAGGGCGTTGACGGACGCCATCGGGTCGCCGCCCACCGACCGGGCGAGCAACGCGCCGACGACCACCGGGCCGAGGGCGACGGCGAGGGCCGCGCCGGTGGCGGTGGCGCGCTGGAGGGGCCGGTTTCGGCGGACGTCGAAGCTCATGGTCACAGTCCAGCAGGACGCGGGTGGGCGGGGTATCGGTCCGGGTACTCAGACCGGCGCGCCTCGCTACTCAGCCGCGGGCGCGCGGGAACTCCCGCCAGGGCCTCCCGCACAAACGATTCTTCAGTGATGCTCGGGGGTCCGGGCGCACCGCGTGTGCCCGGTGGACGGGTGGAGCAGCGGGTCGGGCACCAGGGTGAGCATCGGAGGCGGAGGCACCGTGACGACGGAGACGACAGGAGTGGCGGCGGCAGGGGCCGAGGAGGCGGCGCGCACGGCATGGACGGGCGGGTCGGCACCCGGGTGCGGGGCCGCGTCGGCGGACGTGCCGGCGCCGGCGGACGGGCTGCGTGCGGCGGACGGGCCGAGTACGACGTCCCGCCCGAGCACAAGGGGCGGGGCCGACGCGGCCGCGACCGGCCTCACCTCCGTGCCTGTGCCCCGGCCCGCCGCCGTCCTCGTCGTGCAGCACGAGGAGGAGGCGGGAGCCGGGATCGTCGGCGAGCGGCTCGCGCGGTGCGGTCTCCGGCTCGACGTGGTGCGCGCCTGGGAGGGCGACGAACTGCCGGACGACCTCGGCGGCCACGCGGGTCTGCTGGTCCTGGGCGGTTCGGTGAACTGCGAGGACGACGCCGCGGCCCCCTGGCTGCCCGGGACCCGGGCGCTCGTCCGCGAGGCCGTCGCCACGGAGGTCCCGCTGCTCGGGATCTGCCTGGGCGGCCAGATCGTCGCCCATGCCCTGGGCGGTTCGGTCGTACCGCGCCCCCACGCGCCGGAGGTGGGCGCGGTGCCGCTCCGAAGGCTGCCGGCCGCGACCGGGGACCCCGTGCTCGGCGGGCTGCCGGACGGCGCACCCGCCGTCCAGTGGCACTGGGACGACGTGGACCGGCTGCCGCCCGGCGCGGTCCCGCTGCTCACCGGCGACGCGTGCGCGCACCAGGCGTTCCGGGTCGGCGCCGCCGCGTGGGCCGTGCAGTTCCATCCGGAGGCGGACGGGGGCACCGTCGCGGGGTGGGCGGCCGAGGACGGGGTTCGGATCCGGGAGGCGGGCCTCGACCCGGCGACCGCGGTCGCCTCGGTGCGGGAGACGGAGCCCGTGCTCCGCGCGGTGTGGGGCACGGTGGCGGAGGCCTGGGGCGCGGTGGTCGGAGCCTTCGCCGACCCGCGGCGGTAGCACCCGGGCCGGCGCACACCCCGCACCACCACCCCCGCACGTGCGGCGGCGCGCCCCGGTGGTCGTACCGTACGGGGAGGCACCCCCCAACGAAGGAGACCGTCGCCATGGCCGACTACCGGATCGAGACCGTCCGCACCGGGTACCGGAACTGGACCGCCCGGAACGACCGGGGCGCGGAGGTCCGGATGGCCGCCGCGGACGACGCCGACGCGCAGCCCTCCTTCACCCCGGTCGAGCTGCTGCTCGCGGCGATGGGCGGCTGCGGCGGCCTCGTCGTCGACCGGACCGCGCGGGCCGTGGACCACGACGACCTGAAGATCGTGGTGGAGTCGGTCTCCGGGCCGGAGGACGACGGCCGGATCGGCCGGATCCGGGTCAGCTACGAGTTCGAGCTCCCGGACAGCAACCCGAAGGCGGCGGAGGTCTTCGCCCGCGGGGTGCGGCTGACCCACGAGAAGTTCTGCACGGTCAGCCGGACCGTGGAGCACGGCGCGCGCGTGGAGGCGATCCTCCCGGACGGCACCGTCGGCTTCGAGGGCTGACCCGCGGGCCGGGGCGGCCGCTTCGCGGTACCCGCCCGGGCGCTCGGCCGTGCTCCCCGCTCACTCCTCGATCGCGCCGCCCGTCGCGCGCAGGTGCTGCCGGAAGGTGCGGGCGGGGTCCGCGGCCCGGGCCGCCAGATAGGCGTCGAACCGGGTCTGGGCGCGGAGCGTCTCCCCCGCCCCGATGCGGCGCGCCTGCTCCCGCTCCGTACGCGCCAGGGTGCGCGCCGTCTCCAGGACCTCCCCCACCCGGACGGCCGACACGAAGAGCACGCCGTCGTCGTCGGCGAGGACGACGTCCTCCGCGGTCACCGTGTGCTCGCCGAACCGGGCGGCCGTCAGCGCGTCGGCGTCCCGGGGATCGAGGCGTACGGGGCCGGGCGCGTACCGCCCGTAGGAGAAGACGGGCAGTCCGATGCGGAGCAGGTCGGGGGTGTCCCGGTGCAGGCCCCAGACGGCGATCCCGGCGACGCCCGCGGCTCGCGCCTCCAGGACCGCGAGGTCGCCGATGCAGGCCTCGTCGCGGCGGCCGGCGTTGTCGATGACGAGCACGTCACCGGGTCCGGCCAGGGTGAAGGCCTCCAGGAAGACGTCCACGCTGCCGTAGTGCCGTACCGGCAGGGCCCGCCCGGCGACCCGCTGCCCCGCCGCGACGGGCAGGATCCCGGCCGGCGCGGCGCGCAGCGGTTCCCCGAGGCGCACGCAGGCGTCGGCGACGAGCGGGGTGGAGAGTTCCGTGAAGTCGACCGGATCCTGCGGCATGGGGCGCTCCGTTCGGTGACGCGTGCGGTACGGCCGGGCTGCGCGATGCTACCGGGCGCCGTTCCGCGGGGCCCGCCCCCGCCGGGAGCACCCGGCCGGGCGCTCCTGGCGTGCAGGCCCGGCGGCGCCTCCCTACGATGAAGTCACCCCTCTCCAGAGCGAGGCACCATGGCCGCAGAGGACGCTTCCCGGCCCGCCGAACGCCCGGCGGGACTGAAGGCGAACGCGATCGGCTTCGTCGACGCCCTCGTCATCGGACTCAACTCCACCTCCCCCGCGTACTCCCTGGCCGCGGTCATCGGCCCGATCGTCGCGCTCGCCGGGATCTACGCGCCCGGCGTGATGTTCGCGTCCTTCGTCCCGATGCTGCTCATCGCGTCCGCGTTCTACTACCTGAACAAGGTCGACCAGGACTGCGGTACGACCTTCTCCTGGGTCACGCGCGCGATGGGGCCGTGGGCCGGCTGGCTCGGCGGCTGGGCCATCGCGATGACCGGCGTCCTGGTCGTCGGCTCCCTCGCGGACGTGGCCGTCAGCTTCGCGCTGCTCTCCTTCGGCCTCGACAGCTGGGTGGACAACGACTTCGTACGGCAGTCCCTCACCGTGCTCCTGATCCTGGTGATGACGGCCGTCTGTGTCATCGGCACCGAGCTGTCGGCCCACGTGCAGAACGTGCTCATCCTGGCGCAGGTCGCCTTCCTGCTGGTCTTCGTGGGTGTGGCGCTGTACAAGGTGTACGACGGCACGAGCGCGTACGACTCCGTCGAACCGGCCCTCGGCTGGCTGAACCCCTTCGGCGCCGGAGGCGCGGCGCTGACCGGCGGGCTGCTGCTCGGCGTGTTCATCTACTGGGGCTGGGAGTCCGCGGTCAACCTCACGGAGGAGGTCGAGAACTCCGCGACCGCACCCGGGAAGGCCGGCCTCTGGTCGACCGTCATCCTGCTCGTCACCTACGTGTCGGTGGGGTTCGCGGTGGTCGCGTACGCCGGTCCGACGTTCCTCGCGGAGAACGCCGGCGAGGAGGAGTTCATCTTCGCCCAGCTCGCCACCGACGTGCTGGGCGGCTGGGACTGGGTCCTGCTGCTGGCCGTCTCGACCTCCGCGATCGCCTCCACCCAGACGACGATCATCCCGGCCTCCCGGACCGCGCTGTCCATGGCCCGCCGGCGCGCGCTGCCCGCGCACTACGGCCACATCAGCCCTCGGTTCCGCACCCCCGACGTGAGCACCTGGTGGGTCGCCGGCATCGCCATCGCCTGGTACCTCGTGGTGAACCAGATCAGCACCAACGCCCTCTTCGACTCGCTGACCGCCCTGTCGCTGCTGATCGCCTTCTACTACGCGCTCACCGGCATCGCGTGCGCCGTCTACTACCGGCGCCACCTGTTCGAGAGCGTCCACAACTTCCTGCTCATCGGCCTCGGCCCGCTCGTCGGCGCCGGGCTCCTGACCTGGCTCCTGGTGAGGTCGGTCTCCGACATGTCCGATCCCGCGAACTCGTACAGCGGCACCTCGTGGTTCGGCCTCGGGCCGCCGCTCGTCATCGGTATCGGCATCGCCCTCACCGGGGTGGTCATCATGATCGTGTGGCGGCTGCGGTCGCCCGTCTTCTGGGAGGAGCGGCCGAGCGTGGCCGACCCCGACCTGGTGCACGGCAAGGAGCGCTGAGATGTCGGTCGTGCTCGGTTACGACGAGTCCCCCGGCGCGGCCCGTGCGCTGCGCATCGCGGTCGAGGTGGCCGCCGCCTTCGACGAGCGGCTGGTCCTGGTCTACGGCGCGGCGGCGCCCGGTCCGCTGGGCGAGGAGTACCGGTCCCACTACGACGCCATCCGGCAGACCGGTCGCGCGGGCCTGGAGCACGCGGTCACGGAGGCGGACCGCGCGGGTGTCCCGACGGTCGTGGAGGTGCTCGACGAGAACCCGGCCCAGGCCCTGATCGACGCGGCGACCCGTCACGCGGCCCGGGTCATCGTGGTGGGCAGCTGGGGGGAGAGTCCGATGCGCGGCGCGCTGCTGGGCTCCACGCCTCACAAGCTGCTCCACATGTCGACCGTGCCGGTGCTGTGCGTGCCGCCGGAGTCCCGCGCCTGACGGCGCGGGGGCCCCGTCCTCAGTCGAGCCAGAGCGCCCGGAGCGGGCCGAGCGGGTCCTCCTCGACGCGGGGTTCCGCGGCCCAGATCCGCGTGGCGCGCCCGCCGGTGGTGTAGCGGGGCCAGTCGGGGCCGGGGTCCTGGTCGGTCACGAACGCGACCCAGGCGCGGTGCATCGCGTCGGCGAGGCCGCGCGGCGGCGCGTCCCCCGCGACGGCCGGGACGCCGTCGGCGTCGAGGAGGTCGAAGGCGAAGGGCAGGTCGACGCAGTGGAAGGCGAGGCCCGCGGCGGGTGAGCGCCAGGCGAACTCGTAGAGCCAGGTGGGCCGGCCGCGGGCGGCGCGGGCCTCGGCGACGGCGAGGTTCGGTGCCCGGAAGGTGGCGTCGGTCAGGGCCTGGCCGAAGAGCCGCTCCGGTCCCGTCTCCGCGTAGGCCGCGGTGAAGGCGTCGACCCGGTCCGGGGCGAGGCCGAGTCCGCCGAGCAGGACGGGCAGCGGCGGGCCCTCCGGTCCGGGCGCGGGGAACGGGGTGAACTCGTGCTCGGTGAACCCGAGCATCAGCGGCACGTCCGCGCCCGCCCCGCCCGTGGTGAGGGCCTCGTGGACGGGCAGCGGGACGAGCTCGCCGTCGGCGAAGGGGGCGAAGGACAGCATCGGCGGCAGGCCCTCGCGGTCGGGGCCCGGCTCGTTCAGACGGTCCTGGAGCGCGAGGAGCTCGTCGTCGGCCAGGTCGCGCAGGGCGGCCGCGGTGGCCGGGACGCCGGTGCGGGCGGTGAGGAGCCGGGCGGCCGCCCGGGCGGCCTCGGGGCCGTCGGGCCGCGGAACGGCGCCCGACACGGAGAGGGCGCCGCGGAACAGGCCCCGGGCGGCGGGGACCGCGAGCAGGGTCTGGACGGCGCCGCCGCCCGCCGACTGCCCGGCGACGGTGACCTTGGCGGGGTCCCCGCCGAAGGCCGCGATGTTGTCCCGGACCCAGGAGAGGGCG
This sequence comes from Streptomyces sp. NPDC014891, assembly GCF_043081085.1. Taxonomy (NCBI): domain Bacteria; kingdom Bacillati; phylum Actinomycetota; class Actinomycetes; order Kitasatosporales; family Streptomycetaceae; genus Streptomyces; species Streptomyces sp. NPDC014891. The sequence continues at coordinate 393,902 of NZ_JBIBWF010000001.1, forward strand.
GCGATCCAGTCGCGCACGCCCCGGTTGTCGGGGGCGTCGTCCAGGTGCAGGAAGCCCTCGATGCCGAGCCGGTAGCCGACCGAGACGAGGACGACGCCGTCCCGGTTGAAGGCGGCCCCGTCGTACCAGGGGCTGGCGGCCGATCCGGCGACGTACCCGCCGCCGTGGATCCAGACGAGGACGGGCAGCCCGGCGGCCGGGTCCGCGCGGGGGGTGAAGACGTTGAGGTTGAGGATCCCGGCGCCCGGCACGGTGGGCTCGGGGATCGTGGTGATCTCCGCGAAGGGCCGGCGCTGGGCCGTCGGGCCGTACGCGGTGGCGTCCAGGGGCTCCGTCCACGGCTCGGGCGGCACGGGCGCCGCGAACCGCAGGTCGCCGACGGGCGGCTGCGCGTACGGGATGCCGAGGAAGCGCAGGCTGCCGTCGGCCCGGCGGGCGCCCCGGACGGGTCCTCGGTCGGTGGTCACGGTGGTGCCGTCGGCGCCGGTGCTGTCGGGCGCGGCAGTGGACGCGGGGGTGCCGGTCGTGGCGGTGCTGCCGGTGCTGCTCATGGGTGCTGCTCCTTCTGCGCGGGGGCACACGAGGCCCGGCAGGAGCCTGCCACTGTTCACTTACACGTGTCAACGCACGCGATCGCCGCCTTGTCCCGCCGGGGCAGCAGGAGAGGCGTCGTGAGCAGCAGGACACCGGCGAGGCCGATCGCCGCCCGCGCTCCGACCATCGCCGCGAGGACCCCCCAGAGCGCCGTCAGGGCGGCGATCGAGGCCTTCGCCGCGACGGACCAGGCGGTGAGGGTGCGGACGACGCGGTCGGCCGGCGTCAGGTCGAGGCGGTGGGCGGCCAGGACCGGATTCCACACCCCGATGCACGTGATCAGCACCAGTTCGACGGCCATCACGAGGAGCAGCCCCGTCACCCCCGGGTGCACCAGGACGAGACCGACGGGCCAGCACGCCCGGAGCGTCCCCGAGACCCGCAGGACGCGGTGTCGCCCGTACCGCGCGACGAGCGGCCGGGAGAGCCGCGCGCCCACGAGGCCGCCGAGGCAGGGCACCGCGAAGGCGAGCCCGTACTGCCAGGGGGCGAAGCCGAGCGGACCGAGCATGAGGACGGCGAGCAGCGGCGAGGTCGCCATGATGAGCCCGTTGACCAGGACGGCGTTGAGGAACAGCGGCCGCAGGACGGGCTGGGCGAGGAGGTGACGCCACCCTTCGAGCAGGTCGCCCAGGCCCGCCGCCGGACCCCGCGTGCGGGTGGGGACGGGCTCGTGCGCCCGGATGGCCCGGATGCCCAGCGCCGAGAGCAGATAGCTCACGGCGTCGACGAGCACGGTCGCCACCGGGCCGAGGAGGGCGACCAGCGCGCCGCCGAGCGGCGGGCCGAGAACCGTCGCGGTCCAGGTCGTGGATTCGAGGCGGGCCTGCGCGAGGAGGCGTCCCTCCGCGGGCACGAGGGCCTTGAGGCAGGCGCCGGAGGCCGCGCCGAAGGTGATGTCGGCGGCCGCCACGACGGCGGAGACGAGGAGCAGCTGGGCGAAGCCGAGCCGGTCCAGCGCGTACGCGCCGGCGACGCTCAGGACCGCCGCGCAGCGCACGAGGTCCATGGCGACCATCACCGGGCGCTTGCGGCGGAACTCCACCCAGGGGCCGAGCGGCAGGGCGACCGCCGCGCCGACGGCCGCGCCGACGGCGGCCAGCGCGGACACCTCAGCGGAGCCCTCGTGGAGCACGGTGACGGCCAGCAGCGGGAGGGCGTTGAAGGCGACCCAGGTCCCGAGGGTGCCGGCCGCGTACGCCGCCCACAGCCACCCGAAGTCCCGCCCGAGGGACGTTCCGCCCGCCATGCCCGCGCCTCTCCGCCGAAGGTCCGCGCCACCGCACGCCACCGGCCGCCCATCAAAGCGAGGGGAGCAGCCGCAGATCAAACAACCACGGGACGGCTGCGGGACAACCCGTGGTTGTCGGACGTGTCGGAACGAGTCGAAACGAGGGGAGGCGGGACGCGCGGCGCCCGACGGCGGGTCCGTAGGGGGGTGTCGTGCCGATCAGGCCCGGCCCCGCGAGCCCGGCCTGATCGACACGACACCCCTAGGCTGCGGGTATGGACCTCGACGCCGTGCGCACCTTCCTGGCCGTGGTGGACTCGGGGCGGTTCCGGGACGCGGCCGCCGAGCTCGCGGTGACCCAGCAGGCCGTGTCCAAGCGGATCGCCGCGCTGGAGCGGGAGCTGGGCGTGCGGTTGCTCGCCCGCACCGCGCGCGGCGCGGAGGTGACGATCGACGGCCAGGCCTTCCTGCCGCACGCGCGCGCCCTGCTGCACGCCGAGACGCGGGCGCTGGCCTCGGTGCGGCCCGAGCGGCGGGCGCTGCGGGTCGACGTGATCGGCCGGAGGCTGGCGACGGCGGGCCTGCTGCGGGGGTTCCACCGGGCGCATCCGGAGACCGAGCTGGACGTCGTGACCCTCTTCGACGCCGACGCGGCCGTCGCCGCCCTGGCGGCCGGCACGATCGACGCGTCCTTCCGGGCGGTCACCATGCCGGGCCGGCGGCTGCCCGAGGGCATCGGCGCACGGCCGGTCCTGGACGAGCCGTTGCAACTCCTGACGGGGCCCGGGCACGCGCTCGCGGGCGCGCGCTCGGTGCCGCTCGCCGAGCTCGCGGGCCATCGGATCTGGATTCCCGGCATCGTCGGGGGGACCGAGTGGGCGGCCTACTACGCGGACCTGGCCGCCGCGTTCGGGCTCACCATCGAGGTGACGGGCCCGGACTTCGGCCCCGAGGCCCTGTTCGACACGATCGCGGACTCCCCCGAGCTGGCGACGTTCGTCGGCGCGGGGACCCGTCTCGTCTGGCCGGCCGGCCACGACCTGCGGCGCGTCCCCGTGCACAGGCCGACTCCGGTCTACCCGCACTCACTTCTGTGGGTCGTGGACAACCCTCACCCCGCGCTCCTCGCCCTCCGCGCGCACCTGGCCGCCTCTCCCGGGGCGCCGGGGGCGACGCCGTCGGACGGAGAGCGGGGCGACATCTGGACACCCGACTGGGCACGGCCCCGCGATCAGCCCCCGGAGCCCTAGAATCTGCACGCCCGGCAGAGTCGCGGCGGAGCGGAAGGCGGCCGGTGGTGGAGTGGAAGCCCGACGCCGTCGTGGGCGCGCTCGTCTTCCTGCTCGGCGTGGGACTCATCGTCGCCGGAGTGGTCTGGAAGGGGCGCGCGGTGCGGCCGTTCGCCGCCTCGCGGGCGCGGTCCGTGGCGCAGCGGGAGTACGCCCGCGACCTGCAGCGGGCCGCGGACCACGTGATCGAGCGGGCCCGCCGGTCCGCCGGCGAGGGCGAACCGGCCATCGTCACCGTGGAGGCGGTCGTCCGCACGACGCAGGACCGCTACGGGTACGCCGAGGTGGAGCGGCGGCACGCGGCGGCCGCGCTGCGCCGGCGGTTCGAGCACGGGGGCTGCGCGGCCGACTGCGTCACGGACGCCTTCGGCTGAATGTCGGCGCCCCGTCAGGGGATCGCTCCGCGGCGGGTGCCTCCGCGGGGTCCCGTCACCGCACGGCAGGACGCGAACCCCGGGCCGCCGGAGCGGCGTCGGGACCGCGAGGCCCCCTGGGGCGTCGGGACCGAGGCGCCGCCGCGGGCGTCGAAGTGCCGGGGCGGTGACGGGCGGCAAGGTGCCGGGGCGTCGCGGGCATCGCGGGCGCCCGGCTCACTCCCCCGTCGAGCCGTCGAGGCGCTCGCGCAGCAGGTCGGCGTGGCCGTTGTGCCGCGCGTACTCCTCGATCATGTGGGCCAGGACGTAGCGCACGGAGTACGTCTCCGCCTCGTGCGTCCCGGTGACGTCGAGGGAGGGCGCGGCGGCCACGATCGCGCGGGAGTGGTCGCACTCCTTCCGCCAGACGGCGAAGGCCTCGTCCGGGTCGGCCCCGTCGACGTCGAACTCGGCCCAGTCGGTGGAACCGGGCGGGGTCCAGTGGCTGGGGATCCCCTCGCCGTTGAGGACGTTCCGGAACCAGCCGCGCTCGACGTCGGCGGCATGGCGGACGAGTCCGAGGAGCGAGAGTCCGGAGGGGGCGATCGCCCGCCTGCGCAGCTGATCCGGGGAGAGTCCCCGGCACTTCAGGGCGAGGGTGTCGCGCTGGAAGTCGAGCATGGCGGTGAGCGTGGCGCGCTCGTCGCCCGTGCGGGGCACGGTCGCGCGCTGATCCTGGATGGTCATGCGGGCATTGTGCCGCCGTGATCCTCGCTCCCGCCTGCGGATTTCACCGTTCCGGCGATCGGCGCCCGTCAGCCGCCGCGACGGTCAGCCGGAAGGCCGGGCGTAGTCGCCGAAGCCCGTCCAGTCCACCGCGACACAGGCCTCGTCGCCGAGGACCCAGGCGTCGTGGCCGGGCTGGACCTCCATGTAGTCCCCCGCGCCGTACTCCGCCGACTCGCCGTCGTCCATGACGACCTTCATCCGGCCGCTGACCACGTACCCGACGTGGGACGCCTGGCAGCTCTCCGTGCCGGCGATCGGCCCGACGTGCTTGGACCACTGCCAGCCCGGCTCGAACACCGCCCGGCCGACCGGGCCGCGTTCCCCGTGGAGCAGGTCGAGCCTGCCCTTGCCGTCCTCGAAGGGGCGGGTCTCGTCCGCTGCGTCGAAGTTCCTTCTGACGATGCCGGTCATCATCGGCTCCCGGCGGTGGAGAGGTCGGGCCCCGAGTCCACTTCCAGGCTACGCCCGGGCCCCGCGGCGCACACGGCCGCGAGAAGGGCCCTTTCGTCTCCTGCCGGGACCTCTGTGAACAGCGCTCTGCCTTTGGTGGATCCGCGCATATGCGGAGCTCGAATTCTGTGCATATCCCTTACCGGACAGACCTACACATAAAGGCCAGATAAGAGCACAATGAAGCAGCGGCAGCATTCGCCGCAAGTGCGGTCAGACGTGCATGACGCCAGAAGGAGGCGAGTCGTATGGCCGACGTCTCTCACCGTCCCGGTGATATCGCGGGACACCCCGATGCGCCGGAAATGCGGGACCGATATGCCCGTATGCTCCAGACCCGAGGTGTCGCGGCGGTCGAGGAGCTCGTGATCCTCGCCGGCATCTACGCCGCGATCTCCGCGTGGACGGTTCACTTCTCCGCCACCCAGCCCGCGCTCGCCACCGCGAACCTGGTCGTCGGCATCGCCCTCGCGGTGCTCGGCCTGTGCATGTCGATGGTTCCCGAGCGTTCCCAGGACCTCAACTTCGTCGTCCTGCTGATGGGCGCGTGGCTGATCATCGCTCCGTGGGTGGTCGGGTCGAGCCCCGACACGGGCACCGTCCTCAGCAACGTCATCACCGGCGCGTGCGTCTGCCTGTTCTCCCTCACGGCCGGCGGACTGCTCATGACCAAGCGAAGGACGTGAGGCCGGATCCCCTTCCGGAACGGCGGCCCCTCCCCTCCCGGAGGTGCCGCCGTTCGCTCTTCTCCGCCTCCGGAACGGCCACTGCCCGGTAACGAATTGACCCACGCGGTTTCAGCCACCTAAGTTCTGCGTAAAGCTTGCTCCACAGGGACAGGCTCTCCCGCTCGCATACCCGGTCCTTGGGGGGACAAAGTGAACTGGTACCTCGACGTCATCAAGAAGTACGCCGTCTTCAGCGGCCGGGCACGGCGCAAAGAATTCTGGATGTTCCAGCTGTTCAACATCATCGTCTCGATCGTCCTCGCGATCATCGGCACGGCGATCGACTTCTCGCTGCTGAGCACGATCTACTCGCTCGCCGTCCTCCTGCCGTCCCTCGGCGTCACCGTCCGCCGTCTGCACGACACCGGCCGCTCGGGCTGGTGGGTCCTCATCGGCCTGGTGCCGCTCGTCGGCTTCATCATCCTCATCGTCTTCACGGCCTCCGAGGGCGAGCAGCAGCAGAACGCCCACGGCCCGAACCCGAAGCTGGCCCCGGCCTACTGACGGTCCCGGCCCCCGACGGGTCCGGGTCGCTCGAAGCCCCGCCCCGCCGAAGGCCACGGTCCGCCGCGGACCCCGGCCCCCTGAAGGCCGCGGTCCTCGGAACGGCCTGCTGAAGGCCCATGTGTACGGCCCCCGGAGATTCCTCCGGGGGCCTTTCCGCGTTTCCTCCGCATCCCCGGCCCGGCGCCACGTGCCGCCCCACCGTGCGGACCGGTGCCGCATAGAGCCGCCGCGGCGCGTTCGGCCGGGTCCCCTTGTGCAGGATGGCGCACGACCCGCACCGGGACCCCCGCCTAGCCTCGCCGCAACGGCACCAACGAGGGGCGGTACCACCGGTGAACTGGCACATCCACGACTACCGCGAGAGCGATCTCGCCGCCGTCGTCCATCTGATCGACACGACCGCGGAGCTCGGGCAGGAGTCCGTCTTCTCGCTGGCCGAGTGCATCAGCGCCCTGACCGGCCGCCAGCCGGCCGTGGTGGCCGTCCACCAGGGCGTGCCGATCGGCGCCGCGCTCGCCTCGGTCTCCGGCGAGCGGGCGTGGGTCATGCGCATCGCGATCGCCTCGGCCTGGCGCGGCCGGGGCCTCGCCAGCGCGCTCCTCGTGGAACTGGAGCGGCGGCTGGTCGCGGCCCGGGTCGGGAGGATCGCGTACGTCCTGCCGGAGGAGGAACTCCTGGGCGAGGGCCTCCTCAACGCCGGGTACACCCGCCAGCCGGCCGTGGCGTACTTCGAGAAGGTGGAGCCGCTGCACGGCCCCGCCGCAGGACTCCTCGACGACCTGGGCGGGCGGCTGCTCCCCGGCGACCTCTGGACCAAGGTCGCCGGCATGGAGCGGGAGAAGGACCTGATCGAACGACGGGTGGTGCTGCCGCTCGCCGAACCGGAGCGGGCCGGCCGGCACGGGGTGCGGCCGCCGCGCGCGATATGCCTGTTCGGCCCGCCCGGCACCGGCAAGACGACCTTCGCCCGCGCGATCGCCTCCCGGCTCGGCTGGCCGTTCGTGGAGATCCTCCCGTCCCGCCTGGCCGACGAGGGCAACCTCGCCGCCGCGCTGCGGTCGGCGTTCGCCCGGATCGCGGAGCTGGAGCGGGTCCTCGTCTTCATCGACGAGGTCGAGGAGATCGCTCCCGTGCGCTCGGAGCCCGCGCAACCGGGCGGCATGCACGGGGTGACGAACGAACTCCTCAAGCTGATACCGGGGTTCCGGGAGCGGGACGAGCGGCTGCTGGTCTGCGCCACCAACTCGATCCGCTCGCTCGACCCGGCGTTCCTGCGGCCCGGACGGTTTGACTACCTCATCCCGATCGGCACCCCCGACAAGGCGGCGCGGGCGGCGATCTGGGCCAGGTACACCGACAGCAGGCCGGAGGTCGACGTCGACGAACTGGTCCTGGCGAGCGACCTGTTCACCCCGGCCGACATCGAGCACGCCGCCCGGATCGCCGCCCAGGCCTCCTTCGAGCGGGACCTGCTCGCCGTCGGCGCCCGGGGCGGGGACGGTCCCGCACCGGGCGCCAGCACGGCGGACTACCTGGCGGCCATCGGGGAGTGCCGGCCCACGGTGACCCCCGAGATGGTGGAGCAGTTCGCCTCGGACATCACCTCGCACGCCCGGACCTGAGGGCGTCCCCCCGGAGCACGGCCTCCAGTTCGGCCCGGTCCGGCGGCTGCGAGCCGGCCCGGGAGACGGTGACCGCCGCCGCGGCGGACGCGCGCCGCAGGAGCGCGTCGAGGTCGTCGGCGCCGAGCGCGCCCAGGGCGTCCCGGCCCCGTCCGGCGAGCCCGTCGAGGACGGCCGACATGAAGGAGTCGCCCGCGCCGACGGTGTCGACGACGGCGGCCGGGAGCGCCTCGGCCTCGACCAGGTGATCCCGGCCGAGGGCGAACGAGCCGGCCGCGCCCCGGGTGACGAGGACGAGGGCGGGCCCGAGGCCCCGCCAGCGGGCGGCGACCGCGCGCGGCTCCTCGTCCGGGTAGAGCCAGGCCAGGTCCTCGTCGCTCGCCTTCACCACGTCGCTCAGCGCGACGCAGCGCTCGACGCGGGACACGGCCGCCCCGTGCCCGCCCATGAGGGCGGGACGCACGTTGGGGTCGTAGCTGACGGTGGCGTGCGCCCGCAGCCGCTCCGTCTCGGCGAGTACGGCGGCCGCGCCGGGCGCGGTGACGGCGGCGATCGAGCCGATGTGGAGGTGGTCGGGTGCCGGGCCGGCGGGCGCTCCGCCGGTCAGCGTCCAGGCGATGTCGAAGCGGTAGGCGGCCCGGCCGTCCGCGTCGAGCCCGACGACCGCCGAGGGGGTGCGCGGGGGCCGCTCGCCGACCTCCACCCGTACGCCGGCGGCCCTGAGACGGGCCTCGATGAGCCGTCCGGCGTCGTCGTCGGCGAGCTGGGTGAGCAGGGTGACGTCCCGGCCGAGCCGCCCGAGGCCGTGGGCGACGTTGGCGGGGCTGCCGCCCGGGTGGACGCGGTCGGCGGCGCCGGAGCCGGCCGGGGCGGGGACGATGTCGGCGACGCACTCGCCGATCACCAGGAAGGACATGGGTCGCGGCTCCTTGTCGAGGATGCGGTGCCCGTCGAGGCGGACCTCGCCGCGGGCGCCCCTGGCGGACGGTCCGCAGATCGTACGCGGCCGCGGCGGGCGCCGCCGGGGCGTCCCCCGCCACGGGCGCCCGACGCCCTATCGTGGTCACCGGCGCTCCCCCGCGGGGTCGGAGCGGCGGCGGGCGGCGCAGAACCGCCACGGCCCGCGCGCGGAACGCGAGGCCGGCGACGGCCGGCGACGACAGGGGGACCGCTCCGGTGGAGCAGTACGAGGGACTCGAGCTGATGACCGTCACCGGGACCGAGGAGCTGGAGGCGTGGCTGGAGGACCACCACGCGGACCGGGCGGGGGTCTGGCTGAGGATCGCGAAGAAGGGCGGGGGCGGTACGTCCCTGACCAATCCGGAGATCCTCGACTGCATGCTCTGCTTCGGCTGGATCGACGGGCAGCGCAAGGGCGGCGACCACGCCTACTACCTGCAGAAGTACACGCCGCGGCGCGCCCGGAGCCTCTGGTCGCAGGTGAACGTCCGCAAGGTCGCGGTGCTCACCTCGGCGGGCCGGATGCGTGAGCCGGGCCTTGCGGAGGTGCGGGCCGCCCAGGCGGACGGCCGGTGGGAGTCCGCGTATCCCTCACAGGCGGAGGCGACCGTGCCGGACGACCTCGCGGCGGCCCTCGCCGCCGACCCCGGCGCGAAGGCCTTCTTCGACGGGCTCGGCAGGACCGATCAGTACCTGGTGATCATGCGGCTCTGGCAGGCCTGTACGGAGAAGGGCCGGGCGCAGCGGCTGGAGCGCATGGTGGCGGCGATGGCGGCGGGCGAGAAGGTGCGGTGAGGCGCGCCGGGACGCCTCAGCGGCGGCGCCGGTAGAGCACCTGGTGGGCGTCGTGCTCGACGAAGGACGAGACGTGCGCCATGCCGACGGCCTCCAGGAGGCGCCGGGAGCGGACGTTGGCCTCCTGGGTCAGCGCGACCACGCTCGGGGTGTCCCGGAGGGTCGCCTCGACGACGGCACCGACCGCCTCCCGCGCGTAGCCGTGCCCCCAGTGCTCGGGCAGGAACTGGTACGAGACCTCCGTCTCCCCCTCGCGCGCCGCGGGCTCCACCGTGACGAGGCCGAGCAGGACGTCGTCGGCCGACCGCACCACCGCGTGGACGCCGGGTGCTCCGACGACCCTCCGCTGCCGGATCCGGACGACCTGTCCGGTGACCGGGCCGCCGAGATGGCGTCTGACCTCGGGGTCCGTCCACAGCCTGGTGACCGCCGGCACGTCGGCGGTGCGTACGGGGCGCAGCAGGAGCCGCTCCGTGACGAGGGGCGCGGTTCCGGGTGTCGGGGCGGAGGTGGGCGAGGCGGCCATGCCTCCGATCATCTCAGCCCGGGCAGCCGCCCGTCGGCCCCGGTCGTCGACGCGGCCCGGGAGGTCTTCCGTACGGGAGGACCGTCGCGGGCTCATTCCGCCATGCGTCGCGTCAGCGCGGCCAGCGCTCCGGGCCGGCGGCCCGGGACGCGGCGGCGCAGGGCGATGAGCTGGGGGCCGAGGGCGCGGGCCCGCGCCCGGTCGCCGATCCGCTCCCACTGGTGATGGGCGCGGTCCACGGCTCCCTCGACGTCGGTGTCGTCCGTCGGCTGCCCCAGCCCGAGCCGGGCCTCGGCGGCGGAGAGCCACAACTCGCAGCTGCGGGCGGGGTCCCCGGCGAGGCGGGCGAGGTCGGCCCGGACCTCCGTCCAGTGGACGGCCTCCGGGGAGCGGGGTCCGTGGCGGCGCAGGGCCTCGCTCTCCCAGGCCGAGGCCACGGCGGCCGCCTCGCCGTGGCGTCCCGCCGCCGCGGCGGCCAGGATCGCGGGGTGGGGGTCCTGCTCCGCGACCGGCGCGGGGGCGGGGGCCGGTGCGAGGAGGACCGACTCCGGGGAGGCCGCGGCCGCCTGGGCGGCGGACTCCGTGTGGAGGGTGGCGTACGGCAGGCGTGCGCCGGAGCGCCGGAGTTCGGCCCAGGCTCGCAGGTAGGCGGGGGCGAGGGGCTCGCCGCGGCGCTGGGCGGGGACCACCCTCCCGTAGAGGGTCGGTCCGGGTCCCAGCCTGAGGAGACCCGGGTCGGCGGTGAGGCGCTCCCAGACCGCCGGGTCGGCGGCGAGGTCCGCGACGACGGTCGTCGTGCCGGGCGCGCGGACGGCGAGTTCGACGGCGAGCCAGTGCCAGGGCAGCGCGGTGTAGCGGAGGGTCGCCGGGGTGGTCCGGGCCAGGGCGAGGTGGGTCAGCTGCTGTCGGCGGTCGAGATGGAGCTGCCCGGCGAGACAGACCACCAGCGGGCCGGGGCTCGCCGCCGCGGCCCGCAGACGGGTGAGGACGGTCTGCGGGTCGAGCGGGTCGGCGAGTTCGACGAGGGTCGCGGTGGAGGTGCCGGTGAGGACGCCGGGCGGCACGGCGGCGAGGGCCGGCAGGACGGACGCCGCGTCCATCGCCCGCCCGCGGCCGGCGGGAGCGGCGGCGAGCAGGAACGCGGTGCCGGCGGCCGTCGTCTGCGCCCCGGCCCGGGGCGGGGGCGCCGCGCCCGCCGGCGACGACGCCACGACCGTCGGCGGAGACGCCATGACCACCGGCGCGACACCCGCCATCGGGGCGATGGGCGCCGCGGGAATCGCGGGGGTCGGTGTGAGAGTCATCGGGGCGGCCGGAAGAGTCGTCGGGGTCGCCGGGCCGCCCGTGCCCGTCACTCCCGCCGGTGCCGTCCCACCCTTAGGCACCCCGTTCGCCACACCCGTCACTGCCGTACCGGAGAACCCCGTCGTGCCCGCTCCCGTTCCCGTGCCCGCCCCGCCCGTGGCCGCTGTCCGCGTGCTCACCGTGCCGTTTCCGTCGTCGTTCACCACCCCCGCACCGTAACCCGTCGTCCACCGGCCGAAATTCGCTGGGCCTTTGACATATGCCGGAAGCACCACCGGATCGAGTGTTGCCAAATCCCTTACGGGCCGTCCCGGGCTGTGCAACAGTCGTGTACGGGCCTCACCTTCACACCTGGCCTGGCCGCGCCGCGCCTGTATCGGAGTACGACATGCCGTCCCCACTGTTCGCGGATCACCCCGCCCAGCAGCCGGAGCCGGGCGCGGTCGACGCGCTGATCTCGCAGACCCGCCGCCTGCGCGGCGAGCTCGTCGCCGTGCGCCGGGACGCCGTGGTGAACGACGACGACCCCCAGCAGCGCTGGCAGCGCGCTCTCTGCGACCTGGCCGTCCACCAACTCGACGACCTCGGCGCACACTTGGGGCAACTCCGGACGGGTGTTCCCGAACAGACCGGGACCGTGGACACCGAGGGGCCCGCGGAGCCGGCCCTCGACACCGCGCGCCCCACCGATCCCGGCACCGCCTACGGCGAGCTGCCCCCGCAGCGCACCGGATCCCTGCTGTCCCGCGTCGGCAGCGCCGAGTGGAACCTCCTGACCGACGAGGTCAGTTGGTCCGAAGAACTGTTCCAGATCTTCGGACGCGCGCGCGAGAACGGTCCCATGTCGCTGGACGAGATGCCCACGATGGTCTTCGTCGAGGACCAGCCCGTCCTGCAGGGCATGGTGACGGACTGTCTGATCGACGGGAAGCCGATCGACGGGGAGTTCCGCATCGTGCGGACCGACGGCTGCGTCCGCACCGTGCACATGACCGGCGAGCCCGTCCTCGACGCCGACGGCTGCACCGCCTCGATGTGGGCCGTGCTGCGCGACGTCAGCGAACTACGGCGTAGCGAAAGGGCCGTCCGCGAGAGCCGGGACAGCCTGGAGCGCAGCCGCCACATCGAGGAGACCGAGCGCCGGGTCGCCGTCGAGCTGCAGGAGGCGGTTCTCCCGCCGTGGCGCGGCTCGCTCCGCTTCGCCCACGACGGCCCCGCACCCCTCGACGTGGCCGCCCACTACCTCCCCGCCGCCAGCACCGGACTGATCGGCGGCGACTGGTACGACGCCCTGGCCCTGCCCGACGGGGACGCGCTCCTCACCGTCGGCGACCTGACGGGCCACGGGGTCGCCGCGACCTCCTCGATGGCGATGCTGCTCGGCGCCCTGCGCGGGATGGCGGTGGCCGGGATCCGGCCCGGCGCCCTGATGGCCCATCTGAACCAGCTCCTGGAGACCTCCGTCCAGCCCGCGCTCGGCAGCGCGATGTGCTGCCGCTACGACCCGGTCACCCAGAAGCTGACCTGGGCGCAGGCCGGCCACCCCGCCCCACTGCTGTTCCGCGACGGCACGGGCCACGTCCTGCGGCGCCCCGAGGGCGTGCTCCTCGGGGCGACGACGGGGACCGTGTACGGCGAGGCCGAGACCCCGCTGGCCCCGGGCGACCTCCTCGTCCTGCACACCGACGGGCTCACCCGGGGCAGCGGCCCCGACGACGACACGGGCACCCGACGGCTGCTCGCCCTCGGCGCACGGCTCGTCGGGGCGCGGGACGCCCAGGAGGGCGTCCGCGCGGTGGTCGAGGAGTTCGGCGAGGAGCAGCGCGAGGACGACGCCTGCGTGATGGTGGTCCGGGTCGGCCGCTGAACCACCCGTCCCGCCCGCCCGTCGACCCGCCTCGGCACCGCGACGACTCCAGCGAGCCGCCCCGCGGCGGCCCGGCGACGCGCGCGTGCGGCGGCCGCACGAGGGGCCGGTGGGCCGGCGCCCGGGCCCTCAGGCCTGCCCCGTCCTCGGCCGGTTGACCGGGGAGCGCGGCAGGGCCAGCTCGATCTCCTCGCGCAGGTGCTCGATCCTCGCGTAGCCGGCGTACTGCCCGGTCAGCCGGTACATCTCGCGGAGCCGGTCCCAGGTGCGGTGGGACGAGGTCTCCCCCATGGACATCAGGGCGAGCCGCGCGTACCGGTCCGCCTGCTCGGGGTCGTCGGCGATGAAGCAGGCCGAGGCGAGCGAGATGTGGTCGAAGAGCTTCGAGCGGTCGTGGCCGCCGCGCCGGAGTTCGAGCGCCAGCTTGGCGTGGCGCTGCGCGGGGACGGCCGCGGCGGGATCGTGATCGGCCAGGGTGCGGTAGGCGAGGGCCTGCATGCCGTGCATGTCGGCCTCGTCGAAGTTCTGCATCCAGCTGGGGTTCTCCTCGTCGCGCCGGTCGGACACGAAGAGGTCCTCGGCCTCGCCGAGGGTCCGGCGCATGGCCTGGCCCCGGCCCATCGAGGCCTGCGCCCAGGCCTCGATCGTGTGGAACATGGCCCGGGTCCTGGGCAAGACGCGTTCGCCCGAGCCGTCCTTGGCGAGCTTCATCAGGTCGAGGGCGTCGTCGGGCCGGCCCAGGTGCACCATCTGGCGGGCCGCCCGGGACAGGGCCTCACCGGCCCTCGGCCGGTCGCCGCCCTCTCGGGCCGCGTGGGCGGCGATCACGAAGTACTTCTGCGCCGTGGGTTCCAGGCCCACGTCGTGGGACATCCAGCCGGCCAGGACGGCCAGGTTGGCGGCGACGCCCCAGAGGCGCCGCTGGAGGTGGTCGGCGTGGCGGTAGGCGAGCATGCCGCCCACCTCGTTGAGCTGGCCCACCACCGCCTTGCGCTGGAGACCGCCGCCCCGGGACGCGTCCCAGGCACGGAACACCTCCACCGAGTGCTCCAGCGCCTCGATCTCCTCCGACCCGATGGGGGCGGCCTCGTAGCGGTCGAACCCGGCGGGGTCGGCGTGGAGGGGATCGGAGGCCCGCTGGGAGACACCCTGGCGAGCGGGGTCGGTCTGCAGCCAGTCGTGCATGGCGTTGCTGAGTACGGAGCCGGCGGCAAGCGCGGCACCCGCGCCCACCAGGCCGCGTCGGTTGAGCATGAGGTCCATTCCCGTGAATTCGGTGAGGACCGCCGCCGTACGATCGGGTGCCCAGGGCAGCCCGTCAGGGTTCTCCGTCTTCCTGACGTCCTGCCGCTTTCCGCTGCGCCCGTGTCGTACGAACCCGAGGTCCTCGATGGTCACGACACGGCCGAGTCGCTCGGTGAACAGTGCTGCCAACACCCGGGGGACCGGATCGCGCGGGGTCTCGCCCCGGTCGATCCACCGCCGCACCCGCGAGGTGTCGGTCGCCAGCTGGGGGTGGCCCATGGCCGCCGCCTGCCGGTTGACCAGTCTCGCGAGTTCGCCCTTGGACCATCCGGCCAGGCCGAACAGGTCTGCCAGGCGGGTGTTGGTTTGTCCGGTCACGTCTAAGCCCCCAGGTTCTCGGCTGAGTTGACAGTAGCCCCCTGTCATAGGCCTGGCGACAATTCGCCAGGCTTCGCCAGGGTCCGCGAGATGTTCCGCCACCCGCGCGCGGGTGTCAGGTAGGAATGCGCCACCCCGCCCCGCCGACCGGCCCTCATTCCCCAGGGTGCGGACCGGGGGCGGGCGGGGCGACGCACGCAACTCGTCGGCGCACGAAGGGATCTGTCACCTCCATGTACACAGCATCGTCCTCCGTGTCCGCCCCGCCCCGGCCGCAGCACCGCATCGTCCCGGCCGGCGGCGGACCCTACCTCGCACCCGCCCCGCAGGCCGTACGGCCGCGGCGCTGGGTGGCCGGCACGGGTACCCAGCCGATCAGCGGAAGAATCGATCTGTCAGGCCCCCAGGGGGCGCAGCTGAAGATCGCGATCGCGTCCGTCCACCGCATCTGCCCCGAGTTCAACCCCGTCCAGGTGCTGCGGCGCAGCGGGCGGTCGGTGCTGATCGTCGGGACGACCGGGCGGACGACGGCGGTCGCGAAGTGTTTACTGGACCACTCCCCCGCGTGGGTCGAGCGGTTCCAGCACGAGATAGCGTCCTACCGCTCCTTCGTCCGCCACCGTCCGCCGGTGCGGGCGCCGCGGCTGATCGCGGCCGACCCGGAGAACTGCACGCTGGTGATCGAGCGGATGCCCGGGCGGGCGGCGGCACTCTCACGCCACCCGGTCGAGGCGCCGCCCCAGGCCGACGTCCGGGCCGCGCTGGGTGCGATCGCCCGGCTCAACGCCTGGCGCCCGCCGGCGGGGACGTTCGACGCTCCGCTGGACTACGGGGCACGGATCGCCCGCTACCACGAGCTCGGGCTCTTCACCGACCGGGACCGGGACGACCTGCAGAAGCTGCTGCACGGTCTGGCGCACGCGGGCGGGCGGCAGGGCATGGGCCAGTTCTGCCACGGTGACGCCCTGCTCTCCAACATCCTCCTCTCCCCCGCCGGACCCGTCCTCGTCGACTGGGAGCACGCGGGCTGGTACCTCCCCGGCTACGACCTGGCGACCCTCTGGGCGGTGCTCGGCGACGCCCCGCTCGCCCGGCGGCAGATCAGCCAGCTCGCCCAGCAGGCGGGAGCGGCCTCCCGGGACGCCTTCCTGGTGAACCTGATGATCGTGCTGACGCGGGAGATCCGGACCTACGAGACGGCGGTGCAGCGCACCATGAAGGAGGCTCCGCCGGCCGGTTCCGTACCGGTGCCCACGGGCGCGCTCGCGCCCGGCGAGGAACAGCGGCTGCTGCTGAGGCGGCTGCACGACGACTGCGCCATGGCACGGCGGGCCGTGCGCGCGGCGGTCGGGACACGCTGAAGGGCGGCCCGGCCGACGAAACGGGGGGTGCGCCGTGCCCCGGTGCCGACACACCGGGACGCGGCGCACCGGCGTTCCCGCCCCGGCGGGAGACCGGGCCATTGGTCCACTCCACTGACGCGTCCCAGGCCCGGGACCCGTCTCCGCGAAACTCCTCCGGACGGCCTCCATCCCCGCGCTGACGTGGGAACTTCGGCCGTGGACCGGGTGATTGACGGATCGTCCGGGACCCGATACCCCTGTACGGGTTCGGTCCCGCACGCCCCGGTGTCACCCCCCGCCTCTGGAGGCTGCCTTGCCCCGTTCCACGTCCCCGGGTCTCCCGGGATCCGCACCGCGGCGCCGTGCGCCGAGGGCGGCGGGCGTCCTCGCCTGCGCCGCCCTGCTGCTCCCGCTGCTGTCCGCCGCGCCGCCGGCGGGTGCCGACGCGGCCGAGCCGGGAGCCCTCCAGGACCAGTTCGCGCGGGCGGCCTCACGGCACGGCGTACCGGAGAGCGTGCTGCTCGCCGTCTCGTACCTCCAGTCGCGGTGGGACGCCCACGGGGGCGCGCCGAGCGTGACCGGCGGCTACGGGCCGATGCACCTGACGGACGCGGTCACCGCCCTGACCGAGGCGCCCCCGCACCACTCGGAGGGGACGGAGGACGCGCGCGGGGACTCCTCGCGCGGCGCGCGGACCGCCGCGGAGGCGCCCCGGCCCGCCACCGTCCCGTCGGCCTCCGCCCTGCCCGCGCGGCTGCGCACCCTGGAGCGGGCCTCGGAGCTGTCCGGGATCCCGGCCGAGGAGCTGCGGACGCGCACGGCCGCCAACATCGAGGGCGGGGCGGCGCTGCTCGCCGCCGCCCAGCGGGCGTCGGGCCGGCCGGCGAGCACGGACCCGGCCGACTGGTTCGGGGCGGTGGCGGCGTACTCGGGCGCCGACGACTCGGCGACCGCCGCCACGTACGCCGGTGACGTGTTCGACGTGATCCGGTCCGGTGCGTCACGGACCACGGACACCGGGCAGACGGTGTCCCTCGCGGCCGCCCCCGCGGTCGCGCCCGACACCGGTCAGCTCGCCGGCCTCGGTCTGCGGCCGCCCGCCGACGGCCCCGTGGAGTGCCCGCGCACGGTGGCCTGCGAGTGGATCCCGGCGCCGTACGAGGAGTTCGGCGACGGCGACTACGGGAACCACGACAAGGCGAACCGGCCCGCCTCGCAGTCGATCGACTACATCGTCATCCACGACACCGAGGCCACCTGGGACGTCACCCTGCAACTGGTGCAGGATCCGACGTACGTCTCGTGGCAGTACTCGCTGCGCTCGTCCGACGGGCACGTCGCGCAGCACCTGGCGCTCGAGGACGTCGGCTGGCACGCGGGCAACTGGTTCGTGAACGCCAAGTCCGTGGGCCTGGAGCACGAGGGGTTCCTCACCGCGCCGGACTCCTGGTACACGGAGGCGATGTACCGCTCGTCGGCCCGGCTCGTGCGCCATCTCGCCGCCCGGTACGGCATCCCGCTCGACCGGCAGCACGTCCTCGGGCACGACAACGTGCCGGGGACGGTGGCGTCCACGATCGCGGGCATGCACACGGACCCGGGGCCGTACTGGGACTGGGCCCACTACTTCGAGCTGCTCGGCCGGCCGATCACGCCGAGCGCCGGTCCCCGGGCCGGCGTGGTGACGATCCGGCCCGACTACGGCGACCACCGGCCGGTCTACACGGGCTGCGTCTCGGCGGGCGAGGCGTGCGCGCCGCACGGCAGCGGGGCGGTGCGGCTGCACACCGCCCCGAGCGCCGACTCGCCGCTGGTGAGGGACATCGGTCTGCGGCCGGGCGGGCAGGACTCGACCACCGGGGTCAACGACACGGGGGCCCGCGCCTCGACCGGGCAGAGCTACGCGGTGGCGGAGCGCAGGGGCGACTGGACGGCGGTCTGGTACCTCGGGCAGAAGGCCTGGTTCCGCAATCCCGTGAAGGAGCCGACCGCGGTGAACGCGCGGGGGCTCGTCCTGACGCCCCGCGAGGGCCTGGCGTCGGTCCCGGTGTACGGGCGGGCGTACCCGGAGGCCTCGGCGTACCCGGCGGGCGTGCCGGTCCAGGCGGTGTCGCCGCTGCCGTACGCGCTGCTCGCCGGCCAGCGGTACGTGGTGGGTGACCGGACCCCGGGCGAGTACTACTTCGCTCCGGTGTTCGACAGCAGCGGGCATACGGTCGTTCGAGGCCAGGAGGAGTACTACCAGATCCAGTTCGGCCATCGCGTGGCCTTCGTCAAGGCTGCTGACGTGCGGGTTTTCCGGGCCTGACCAGGGCCTGGCCGAAAGCCGAGGGGTGGCGCCGGAGGAGCGGTCCGGCACCACCTCTCCGGCGTTCATAGGACTATTCAGGAGATCGCGTGCGCCGTACGGGTCACGGGTAAAGGTGGGCCCGACACACCCCCCGCTCACCGGAAGGCCCACCAGCAGATGCCTCAGCCCTTCGTTATGCCGGATTTCTATGTCCCGTATCCGGCACGGCTCAACCCCCACGTGGAGGCGGCCCGCACCCACACCCGTGACTGGGCGCGGTCGATGGGGATGCTGGAGGGCTCGGGGGTCTGGGAGCAGCACGACCTCGACTCGCACGACTACGCGCTGCTCTGCGCGTACACCCATCCCGACTGCGGAGAGGAGGCCCTGAACCTCGTCACCGACTGGTACACCTGGGTCTTCTTCTTCGACGACCACTTCCTGGAGGTCTTCAAGCGGCCCCAGGACCGGGCGGGCGGCAAGACGTACCTGGACCGGCTGCCGCTGTTCATGCCGGCGGACCCGGCGGCGGGCATGCCCGAGCCGACCAACCCGGTCGAGGCGGGGCTCGCCGACCTCTGGCTCCGGACCGTCCCCTCCATGTCGGAGGGCTGGCGGGTGCGGTTCGCGGAGGCCACCGAGCACCTGCTGAACGAGTCGCTCTGGGAGCTCGACAACATCAACGACGGGCGGATCGCCAACCCCGTCGAGTACATCGAGATGCGGCGCAAGGTGGGCGGCGCGCCCTGGTCGGCCGGGCTCGTCGAGTACGCGGCGGGGGCCGAGGTGCCGGCCCGGGTCGCGTACTCCCGCCCGCTGCGGGTTCTCAGGGACGCCTTCTCGGACGCCGTCCACCTGCGCAACGACCTGTTCTCGTACCAGCGCGAGGTGGAGGACGAGGGCGAGAACAGCAACGGCGTGCTCGTGCTGGAGAAGTTCCTCGGCTGTACGACCCAGGAGGCGGCGGACGCCGTCAACGACCTGCTGACCTCACGGCTCCAGCAGTTCGAGAACACGGCCCTCACCGAGGTCCCGCTCCTCGCCGCCGAGAAGGGCCTGGACGCGGCCGAGTGCGCGGCCGTCGCCGCGTACGCGAAGGGGCTGCAGGACTGGCAGTCCGGCGGCCACGAGTGGCACATGCGCTCCAGCCGGTACATGAACGAGGGCATGGTGGGCGGCCCCTCGCACCTCGACGGGGTCCTCGGCACCTCCGCGCTCGACATCCGCACCCTCTTCGGGCGCCCGGCGGCGTCACGGCTGCGGTCCCTCACCCACGTGCCGCACCAGCGGGTGGGGGCCTCGCTGCTCCCCGAGTTCGACCTGCCCTACCCGCTCGCCCTCAGCCCGCACCACGCCGAGGCGCGCCGGCTGTCGCTCGACTGGGCGGAGCGGTTCGGGCTCCTGGACGACCTCTGGGACCGGCCGACCGCCGAGGGCTTCGACCTGGCGCTCTGCTCGGCGGGGCTCGACCCGGACGCCACCCCGGAGGAGCTGGAACTCAGCGCCGAGTGGCTGACCTGGGGCACCTACGGGGACGACTACTACCCCGCCGTCTTCGGCCGCCCGCGCGACCTGCGGGGCGCGAAGGAGCAGACCGCACGGCTCAAGTCCTGCCTGCCGGTGGAGGATCCGGTGGCGGGGGCCGCGCTCGCCGCCAATCCGCTGGAGCGCTCGCTCGCCGACCTGTGGGCCCGGACCGCGGGCCCGATGACGGCCGGGGCCCGCACGCAGCTCCGCCAGGCGCTCGACGTCATGCTGGACAGCTGGCTGTGGGAGCTGCACAACCAGGCGCAGCACCGGGTGCCCGACCCCGTCGACTACATCGAGATGCGCCGCAGCACCTTCGGTTCCGAACTGACCACGCTGATGGCCCGGTTGCGGCACCAGGAGGTGTTGCCGCCGGAGTTGTACCGCTCGGGGACGGTGCGCGCCCTGGAGAACGCGGTGATGGACTACGGCACCCTGATCAACGACCTCTTCTCCTACCAGAAGGAGATCGAGGTCGAGGGCGAGGTCCACAACGGGGTGCTGGTGCTCCAGACGTTCTTCGACTGCGACTACCCGACGGCGGTGGCCATGGTCGACGACCTGATGCGGGGCCGGCTGCGGCAGTACGAGCATCTCAAGGCGCGTGAGGTCCCGGTGATGTACGAGGACTTCGGGCTCGACGCGGCAAAGCGCGCCGCCTTCGAGGCGTACCTGCGGGAGTTGGAGGACTGGCTCGCGGGCATCCTGCACTGGCACCGGATGGTACGGCGCTACGGGGCGGCGGACGTGTACGCGGGCAGCGGGGCGGCGCTGCTGCGGCGCGGCCCGACCGGGCTCGGCACGTCGGCGGCTCGGATGGCGGACCTGCTGGGCCCGGTGAGGGTCTGAGCGGCGCGGACGGGGGGCGGAGCGGTTCCGTGGACGGCTCCGCGCCCCGGCGGTCAGGAGCTGCGGCCGCGCAGCTCGTCGAGTTCGCGGCGGTCGCGCTTGGTGGGGCGCCCGGCGCCCCGGTCCCGCACGGCGGCCACGGCCACGTGCTCGCGCGGCGGCGGGGGCGGGCTGTTGTCGACGTACGCCTCGACGGCGACCGGCGGGCCGACCCGCTTGGTGTGGAGCTCCTTGACCTCGACGATCCGCTCCCTGCCGCCGTGGAAGACGCGGACCTCGTCGCCGGGCTTCACCGACTGGGCGGGCTTGGCCCGTTCGCCGTTGACCTTGACGTGCCCGGCCCGGCAGGCCGCCGCGGCCTGGGCCCGGGTCTTGGTGAGGCGGACCGCCCAGATCCAGCTGTCGACGCGTGCGCTCATCGGCCCCCTGCCTCCCCGTCAGCCCTGCTGGAACAGCTCGGCGGGCAGCGGCTTGAGCAGCGCGTAGAGGTCGTCGGTGATCGGCCGGTCCCAACTGGCGATCGTCACCAGGACGTTGTCGCTGCGGTCGAACTGGACGCAGGAGATGCGGCTCTCGGAGAGCTTGAGGCGGCGGACGATCAGGAGGTTGTCGCCCTGCATCACGGGGACGTCCTCGGTGTCGAGGACCTCGACCGGCTCGTCGTTCTCCAGGGCGGCGAGGAGCTGGGCCACCTCGAAGGGGACCTGTCCGTCGGCCAGCTCGCGCGCCGGCGAGCCCTCGGGCAGATTGCCGATGATCATCGCGGGACCACGGCCGCCGAACAGGTCGTACCGGAGGAAGACGCCCTGGCAGGAGCCGTCGGGCGCGGGCAGCAGGCCGGCACCGAGATTGCCGGGCCAGTCCCCCGGGTCCATGGCCAGGACATCGAAGTCCGGGCCCGCGGGAGTGGCGGCGCTGCGGCGGCGGAGGAAGGACATACGGCCATGGTACGTGCCCCGGCGCACGATGCGACGCGCCGGGCGGCTCCGGCCGGTCAGCCCTGTCCCGCCGGGTCCCGGGGCTCCCGTCCGGTGTTCCTGAGGGCCTCCGCGAGGCCGGTGCGGTCGGTGCCGAGCTTGCGGTAGACGGCCGAGAGGAGCCGGGCCACGGCAGGGCCGTCGACACCCAGGACGGCGGACGCGTCCTGGTCGCGGACGGTGAGGTCGGCGGCGGCGCGCTCACGGGCGGTGAGCGTGTCGGTGCCGGCGGGGTGCAGGGCCCGCGGTCGCAGTCCGGCGGCCGCGAGCTCGGCGCGGGCCGTCTCGACGAGCGCGTCGGCCCCGCAGTCCTGGGCGGCCTCCAGCCCCCGGTAGAGGTGCTCGGCGGCCTCCGCCGCGCGCTCGGTGCGCCGCAGGGCCGCGCCGAGGGCGACCAGGGAGCGGGCCAGCTCGTAGGCGGCGGGCGACTGGTCGAGCCAGTCGACGGACTCCTCCAGGAGCTTCACGCGGTCGGCGGGCTCGGACACCTCGGCGGTGACGCGGAGCGCCTGGCCGATCGCGGAGGGCGCGCCGTACTGGCGGGCGCGGGCGACGGCCTCGTGGGCCGTGGCGAGGCCCTTCGCCGGGGAGGTCGCGGCCTCGGCGAGCGCGAGGTGCAGCTGCCAGGGGCAGCAGGAGGGGTTGCGCTTGCCGCGCGGGTCCAGGCGTCGGCCGACGGCGGCCAGCGCCTCGGCCGCCTCCTTGGTGCGGCCCGTGGCGAGCAGCAGTTCGGCGTGGACGGTCTCGCAGTCGGGGATCGTGACCGCGGCGGGGAACGGCTCGCCGAAGTCGTGCTCGCGGGCGACCTCCACGGCCTCGTCGGTGCGGCCGCGGGCGATGAGCACCTCGATCATGACGCCGGTCGCGTACCAGAGCGCCGGGGTGCGGGCGCCGACGCGCTCGGCGAGGCGGAGTCCGGCGCGGGCGAAGTCCTCGGCCTCCATCAGCCGGCCTCGGCGGAAGCGGATGTAGCCGATGAGGGTGTAGGCGAAGGCCAGGTGGGCGCCGCGCCAGCCCTGCTTCTCGAATTCGGCGGTTCCGGCGGCGAACAGCTCCTCCGCGCGGCCGGGCCGGTCGGCGTAGAGGTGGAGGAGGGCTACGAGGACCGGCACCTCGAAGCCTCGGCTCTCGTCGGCCCAGGTGAGGCCGCCTTCGAGGGCGCGCTCCGCCTCCCTGAGGGCGACGGAGGCGGGTTCGGCGCGCAGGGTGGCGTCCCAGGCGCGGAGTCCGATGATGTACCGCTCGGTGACGTCCCGGCCGGTGAGGCGTTCCGCCAGGGCGGCGAGGCGCCGGGACCGGGCGGGCGACTCCGGTTCGTCGGCGCGCAGCGCGTCCCACATGAACTTCTCGGCCTGCATCCGCAGCCGGCTGCGGGCGTCGGTCGCCTTCCTGGCCTCCTCGCCGAGGAGTTCGGAGGCCTCGACGAGCCGGTCGCTGTGGGCGAGGACCTGGGCGAGGCGGTAGACGATGCCGTGGCGCAGGGCCGGGTCGGCGACCGGTTCCTCCAGCGCGGCCCGCAGGTGGTTGACGGTGGTGACGGGCTCGGTGAGCAGCGAGGAGCAGCCGAG
Source organism: Streptomyces sp. NPDC014891 (assembly GCF_043081085.1). Lineage (NCBI taxonomy): Bacteria > Bacillati > Actinomycetota > Actinomycetes > Kitasatosporales > Streptomycetaceae > Streptomyces > Streptomyces sp. NPDC014891. The sequence goes on from NZ_JBIBWF010000001.1 coordinate 417,095, forward strand.
TTCGTAGAGGACGGCGGCCCGGTCGTCGTAGGCGGGCGGCTCGCGCAGGGCGCGGGCGAGGAAGCGGCGGGCCGCGTCGGGGGCGCCGGCCCGGAGGTTCTCGCCGGCGGCGGCGCGCAGCTGGTTGACGACCCAGGGGTCGCCCTCCGGATGGGTCTCCAGGAGGTGGCGGGCGGCCGCGGTGGGGCCGAGGCCGGCGTCGACGACGGCCCAGGCGGCCTGGCCGTGCAGGGCGACGCGGGTGGCGTCGGGGATGGACCGGTAGACGGTGGTCGCGATGAGGGGGTGGACGAACTGGAGCGGGTCGTCGGCGCCTTCGGCCTCGGCGAGGACGCGTGCCTCGCGGAGGCGGGCGGCGCAGTCGGCGACCGCCTCGCCGCCGAGGGCGGCGACGGCGCCCGCGAGCTGGGGCGAGATCTCGGTGCCGAGGACGGCGCAGGCCCAGGCGAGGCGGACGGTGGCGGGGCCGAGCCGTTCGAGCCGGGTGACGAGTCCGGTGCCCTTGAGGGCGGCGGAGAGGTCGCGGAGTTCGTGGGCGCCGTCGGCGGTGGGTTCGAGGCCGCGGTCGCAGACCTTGGCGGCGAGTTCGACCGCCTCGAAGGGGTTGCCCGCGGTGACGGACCAGAAGTCGCGGCAGAAGCTGTCGTCGGCGTGCTCCCCGACCCGGTCGCGGACCAGCTTGGCCACGGCGGACGAGGTCAGGGGTGCGAGTCCGAGGGGGCGCTGCCCGGATCGGCGTCCGGTGAACTCCACTCCCTCCTCGGGGAGTTCGTCGGGCCGGTAGGCGACGACCAGGAGCATGGGCAGCTCCTCGGCGCGCGGGGCGAACGCGGCGAGCCAGCCGAGGGACTCGGGGTCGGCCCAGTGGACGTCGTCCAGGACGACCACGAGGGGCGCCCGGCGTACGGCCAGGTGGGTGAGGACCCAGTCGAGTCCGTCGCGCAGGCCCTGCGGGTCGGGCGGCGAGCCTTCGGCGGAGGCGCGGAGCCCGAGGGCGGGACCGACGATGTCGTACCAGGAGCCGAGGCGTTCGCGCAGTTCGGCGTCGGAGGCGTGGGCCAGCTGGGGCTGGAGGAGCTGCCGGGCGACGTGGAACGCGACCCGCTGCTCCTGGTCGCCGCCGCGCGCGGACAGCACGGTGCAGCCGCGGGCGCCGGCCCGGCGGCGGATCTCGGTGAGCAGGGTGGTCTTGCCGAGGCCGGCGGGGGCGGCGTAGGCGAGGATGCCGCCGCGGCGGACGACCGGGGGTCGGTCGGTGGTCGGGGCGGACGGTCCGGGGCCGGGTGCGAGGCCGCCGTCGGGCACGGGCCGGAGTCCGCCCCGGCCGGTGGGGGCCTGGGCGGACTCGGAGTGGGCGCTCCGGGGGCCGGTCGCCGGATCGGGGTCATCGGCTGCGGTGCGGTCGGGGACCGCGACCAGGTGCGGGCCGCGCGTCTCGCGCGGCGAGGGTACGGCGACCGGCCACGGCGGCTCGTCCCCGAGACCCGTCAGGAGGTCGAGCGCCTCCTCGGCCGCGGTGAGCGCCGCCTCACGCTCGATCAGGCCGCTCCCCTGTCGGGCCGACCTGCCGTCCTGACGTGCCACGTTCCACCCCCACACAGGGGGCGCGCGCCCGGCGCACGGTCAGGGGCGCCAAGCGGGAAGCCCCGCGAAAGTCCCAGCGTACGCCCGATGGAGTGAGCTGGGACGGTCAAACGGCCAAGCAAAGGCACGCCGTGTCGTCGTCGGCGCGTTCGGCGCGGCGCGGGACCGTGGAGATCACCCGTCCGGCGGCGGTCGCGGTCGCGTCCGCCGTGGTCAGGACGGTGGCGTCGGACGGGGTGACCTGCCGCTCCCCGTCGGCGGGGGCGGGACGGAACGTCCGATACCCGGCGCGCCGTTCCGCGCGCCCCGCCGGGCCCGTGGGACGTGCCGGTGGCCGAAACGCGATTGCCCCTCGGGGCCGTCGGGGCCGGAGGGGCGTCGGTGCGGTCCTGGCGGGCGCACCGTGCGCCCCCTGCACGCCTAGGACACCCCCTGGGAGGGTCCTCCGTCCGCCGAGAGCCGGTGGAGTACGGCCAAGGCCTGCTGGGCGCGGGCGTGTTCCACGAAGAGGTGGTCGTGGTGGAAGCCCGCCACGACGTTGCAGCTGAGCCCCTCGGCCGCGAGCGCCGCGGCGACGGCGGCGGTCAGGCCGACGGCGTCGAGCGCCGAGTGCACGCGCAGGGTGATCCGCCCCGCCACGTAGTCGTAGGGGAGGGCTGCGGCGTCCGCCTCCTCCTGGCGCACCACGAGGGTGAGGCCCTCGTCCTCGGCGACGGTCACCACGGGGGCGACCCCGGCCGGGGCGGGGCCGTCCACCGTGGTGAAGACGTAACGGGCGGGGTCGAGCTCCGGCCGCATCCCGGCGAGGAGCCGGGTCAGGTCACGTTCCGCGTTCATGGCCGCCAGGGTAGGCGCCCGGAGGTCCGGCGCGGTTCAGCCGGTGGGCGGGGTGTCCCCCACGAGCCACATCGCGAAGAACTGGGCTCCGCCGCCGTAGGCGTGCCCGAGGGCCCGGCGGGCGCCGTCGACCTGGTGCTCGCCCGCCTCGCCGCGCACCTGGAGCGCGGCCTCGGCGAAGCGGATCATGCCGGACGCTCCGATGGGGTTGGTGGAGAGCACTCCGCCGGAGGGGTTCACGGGGAGGTCGCCGTCGATCTCGGTGACGCCCGCCTCGGTGAGCTTCCAGCCCTCGCCCTCCTCCGCGAAGCCGAGGTTCTCCAGCCACATGGGCTCGTACCAGGAGAACGGCACGTACATCTCGACCGCGTCGATCTCCCGCCGGGGGTCGGTGATGCCGGCCTGCCGGTAGACGTCGGCCGCGCAGTCGCGCCCCGCCCGCGGCGAGACGAAGTCCTTTCCGGCGAAGAGGGTCGGTTCGCTGCGCATCGCGCCGCCGTGCAGCCAGGCGGGCGGGCGGGGCGAACGGGCCGCGCCCGTCCGGTCGGTGAGGACCATCGCGCAGGCGCCGTCGGAGGAGGGGCAGGTCTCGGAGTAGCGGATCGGGTCCCAGAGCATCGGGGAGGCGCGCACCTTCTCCAGGGTGAGGTCGTGCTCGTGGAGGTGGGCGTAGGGGTTCTTGAGCGCGTTGCGCCGGTCCTTGTAGGCGACGAGGGAGCCGATGGCGTCGGGGGCGCCGGTGCGCCGCATGTACGCGCGCACGTGCGGGGCGAAGAAGCCTCCGGCGCCGGCGAGCAGGGGCTGCTGGAAGGGCACGGGCAGGGAGAGGCCCCACATGGCGTTGGACTCGGACTGCTTCTCGAACGCCAGGGTGAGGACGGTCCGGTGGACCCGGGCGGCGACCAGGTTGGCGGCGACGAGCGCGGTGGAGCCGCCGACGGAGCCCGCCGTGTGGACCCGGAGCATGGGTTTGCCGACCGCGCCGAGCGCGTCGGCGAGGTACAGCTCGGGCATCATGACGCCCTCGAAGAAGTCGGGCGCCTTGCCGATGACGACGGCGTCGATGTCCGCCCAGGTCAGTTCGGCGTCCTCCAGGGCGCGGACGGCGGCTTCGCGGACGAGTCCGGCGATGGACACGTCCCGGCGGGCGGCGACGTGCTTGGTCTGGCCGATGCCGACGACGGCCACGGGCTCTTCAGGCATCTGTGTCCCCTTCCAGGACGGCGACCAGGTTCTGCTGGAGGCAGGGCCCGGAGGTGGCGTGGGCGAGGGCGCGGTCGGAGTCGCCCCGGTGGATGCGGGCGGCGGCCTCGCCGAGGCGGATGAGGCCGGCGGCCATGACGGGGTTGGCGGCGAGGGCTCCGCCGGAGGGGTTGATCCGCACCCCGTCGCCGAGGCCGAGGGCCCGGCGGAGGACGATCTCCTGGGAGGTGAAGGGCGCGTGGAGTTCGGCGGTGTCGACGGGTGCCTCGAAGGCTCCGGCGCGTTCGGCGGCGAGACGGGTGGAGGGCGAGTCGGTGAGGTCGCGGACGCCGAGGGAGTGGGCCTCGATGCGGTGGTCCATGCCGCGGATCCAGGCGGGGCGGGCGCAGAGTTCGCGGGCCAGGTCGCCGGCGGCGAGGATCACGGCGGCGGCTCCGTCGCCGATGGGCGGGCAGTCCCCGGTGCGCAGCGGCCGGACAAGGTACTCGCCCTGGGGGCGGGCGCCGGGCAGTTGGGCGTGCGGGTTCGCGGTGGCGTCCTCGCGGCTGCGGGCGGCGATCGCGGCGAGGGCGGGTTCGTCGGTGGCGCCGGCGTCGAGGAGTGCCTGGGCCTGGAGGGCCGCGAGGGAGACGGAGTCGGGCCAGAGCGGGGCCAGGTAGTAGGGGTCGAGCTGGCGGGTGAGGACGTCCCGGACGGAGCCGGGCGAGGCCTTGCCGTAGGAGTAGACGAGGGCGGTGTCGGCCTGGCCGGTGAGGAGCTTCACCCAGGCCTCGTAGAGCGCCCAGGCGCCGTCCGTCTCGACGTGCGACTCGGAGATCGGCGGCCAGGCGCCGACGCCGTCGAGGGCCATGGTGAAGGAGAAGGCGCGGCCGGCCAGGTAGTCGGAGGAGCCCGAGCAGGTGAACCCGATGTCGGAGGTCTTGAGGCCGGTCTGCCGCAGGACCTCGTGGAGGACGGGCATGACCATCTCGACCTCGGAGAGGTCGTCGGTGCGGCGGCGGTGGTCGCTCTGGGCGAAGGCGACGATCGCCACCTCTCGGTCCGGCCGGTGCGGCGTCACAGCAGCTCCTTGTAGGTGTCGTAGTCGGCGTCGGGTTCGCCGGTGGGCCGGTAGTGGTCGGGGTAGCGGCCGTCCTCGCTCCACACGGGCTCGACGCGCAGGCCCATGCGGACCTGGTCGTAGGGGATGCCGCCGATGCGGCCGTGGAGGGCGAGCCCGGCGCCGTCGAGGGCGATGTGGGCGTAGACGTACGGGACCTCGATGTCGAGGTTCGCGGCCTTGATGTTGACGATGCAGTACGTGGTGACGGTGCCGCGGGGTCCGACCTCGACCTGGTCGGTGGTGGCGACTCCGCAGGTGGGGCAGGCGCCGCGGGGCGGGACGTACACCTTGGCGCAGGAGGGGCAGCGCTCGCCGACGGTCCGGCGTTCGGCGAGGGCGCGCAGGTAGCGGGTCTGGGCGCGGCCCGGGCTGTAGGTGTAGTCGAGGCGGGCGGCGGCGACGATGCCGGTGACGGGGTCGGCGAACCGGCCGTCGTGGGGGGCGGGTCCGGCGGCCGGGTCGCCTTCGTACGCCTCGAAGCACGCGATGTCCGTGATGGCGCCGGTCCGTTCGGCGGCCCAGCGGACGCGGACCCGCATGCCGGTGCGGACCGCTTCGGGGCCGGGGGCGTCGAGGGCGTGCAGGAGGGCGGTGTCGGCGCCGTCGAGGCGGACGAGGGCCCAGGCGAAGGGGGTCGCGAGGGGCTGTCCGGGCCGGGGGGCGGGGTTCCAGGCCCAGGTGGTGACGGTGCCGGTGGTGCCGACCTCGACGAGGTCGCGGAGTTCGGCGGCGGTGGCGGGGTCGTACTCGACGGGCGGGACGAGGACCTCGCCGGTCGCGGTGCGGACGCCGAGGACGGTCCGCTCCCGGAGGCCGGTGAGGAAGGCGGACTGGACGGGTCCCAGGGAGCGGGTGAAGGGGAACTCGACGACGAGGGGGGCGCGGAGGGTCTCCGGCGGGGGTGTCATGGGCACTCCTTGGTGGCGGTCGTGGTGGGGCGGCCCGGGGCCGCGGTGCGGGGTCCGTTCACTCGCGCCGGAACCGCGGCGGCCGCTTCTCGGCGAAGGCCCGCGCCCCCTCCTTCGCGTCGGCCGTGTCGAAGACCGGCCAGCCGCGCTTCAGTTCGGCGGCCAGCCCTTCGGCCTCGGTCAGCTCGGCGGTCTCGTACACGGACGCCTTGACCGCCTCGACGGCGAGCGGTCCGCAGGCGTTGATCCGCTCGGCGATGTCGAGGGCCGCGTCGAGCGCGGTGCCGTCGGGGACGACGCGGCCGACGAGGCCGATCGCGGCGGCCTCGGCCGCGGTGTAGGGGCGGCCCGTGAGGAGCATTTCGAGGGCGTGGGTCCGGGCGATCTGCCGGGGCAGGCGGACCGTGGAGCCGCCGATCGGGAAGAGGCCGCGCCTGACCTCGAAGAGGCCGAAGGTCGCGGAGGCGGCGGCGACCCTGATGTCGGTGCCCTGGAGGATCTCGGTGCCGCCGGCGACGCAGTAGCCCTCGACGGCGGCGATCACGGGTTTGCGGGGGCGGTGGTGGCGCAGCATCGCCTTCCAGTGGAGGTCGGGGTCGGCCGTGAGCCGGTCCCGGTACCGCTCGCCCTCCATTCCCTTGCCGGCCAGGGCCTTGAGGTCCATGCCCGCGCAGAAGGAGCCGCCCGCTCCGGTGAGGACGACGGAGCGGATGCCGTCGTCGGCATCGGCCTCCAGCCAGCCGTCGTGGAGGCCGACGAGCATCGGCAGCGAGAGGGCGTTCTTGGCCTCGGGCCGGTTCAGGGTGAGGACGAGCGTGGCGCCTTCGCGCCGTACGTCGAGGTGTTCGGTGCCGCCGGTGCCACTCATGGGGGTCTCCCGTCTCCAGTTCTGGAACAGGTTGCAGGAGCACGGGACCCAGTTCAATAGTTTTCTGACACTCAGTCAGATTCTTCTGCGCACCCCCTTCCGCCCTTCGCCGGTCGGCGCTCTAATGACCGCCGAGTCAGTGCGAACCGGGGTCAGGAGGAACGGTGGAGTACAACCTTGCCGACCTGTTCGAATCGGTCGTCGACGCGGTCCCCGACCGCGAGGCGCTGGTGTACGTCGACCATCCGGGGACCGGCGAGGAGCGCCGGCTCACCTACGCCGAGCTCGACGAGGCGGCCAACCGGATCGCGCACCACCTCACCGACGCGGGCATCCGGCCGGGCGAGCACCTCGGCCTCCACCTGTACAACGGCGTCGAGTACCTGCAGACCGTCCTCGCCTGCCTCAAGGCGCGGATCGTGCCGGTCAACGTGAACTACCGGTACGTGGAGGAGGAGCTCGTCTACCTCTACCGGGACGCCGACCTGGCCGCGCTCGTCTTCGACGCCGAGTTCACCGACCGGGTCGCGGCGGCGCTGCCGCAGACGGAGAAGCTGCGGCACCTCGTGCGGGTGGGGACCCCGCCCGGGGGAGCGCCCGCGCTCGACTGCGTCCCGTACACGGAGGCGGAGGCCGCCGGCTCGCCCGCGCGCGGTTTCGGTCCCCGCTCGGCCGACGACCTGTTCATCATCTACACCGGCGGGACGACCGGGATGCCCAAGGGCGTCCTGTGGCGCCAGGAGGACCTGTTCTTCGCCGGGCTGTTCGGCGGGGACCCCGCGGGCGAGGCCGTGAAGCGCCCCGAGGAGCTGGCCGAGCGGGTCGCGGCCGGCGGCGCCGGCATCACCTTCTTCCCCGCGCCGCCGCTGATGCACGGCACCTCCACGCTGACCGCGTTCATCGCCTTCAACTACGGCCAACGGGTCGTTCTGCACCGCAAGTACGTGCCGGAAGAGGTCCTGCGCACCCTGGAGAAGGAGAAGGTCTCCAGCATCTCCCTGGTCGGGGACGCCATGCTGCGACCGCTCGTGGACGCGCTGCGCGGGCCGCTCAAGGGAACGGACCTCTCCGCCCTGTTCAGCCTGTCCTCGTCCGGGGCGATCATGTCCGAGACCGTGCGGGCCCAGCTCCAGGAGCTGATGCCCGACGTGCTGCTGCTCAACAACTTCGGCTCCACCGAGTCCGGTTCCAACGGCCGCGCCACCGACGACTCGGGTCCGGCCAGGGGCTTCCGGCTGCACGTCAACGAACGCACCCGGGTCGTGGACCCGGCGACCCGGACCCCCGTCGCTCCCGGCGAGATCGGCCGGCTGGCCCAGCGGGGCCACGTTCCGCTCGGCTACTACAACGATCCCGGGAAGACGGCCGAGACGTTCTTCGAGGCGGACGGGGTCCGGTGGGTGCTCCTCGGCGACATGGCGACCGTGGACGAGACCGGGGTGGTCACCGTCCTCGGCCGCGGGTCCCAGTGCATCAACACCGGCGGCGAGAAGGTCTACCCGGAGGAGGTGGAGCAGGCCCTCAAGTCCCACCCCGACGTGTACGACGCCCTGGTGGCCGGAGTGCCGGACGCCCGCTGGGGCAACCACGTCGCCGCGGTCGTCCAACTCCGCGCGGACGCGCCCGCGCTCGGCCTGGAGGAGCTCCAGACCCACTGCCGCCCCCGCCTGGCGGGGTACAAGGTCCCGCGCCAGCTGGTGCTCACCGACCACATCCAGCGCTCTCCCAGCGGGAAGGCGGACTACCGCTGGGCCCGCTCCGTGGCGGTGGAGGCGGACCAGGAGGGGGCGTCACCCGCCTGAGGAAGGCCGGCCCGGGCGGAAGGCTCCCGGGCGGGCGGGGTCCGCCTCCGGATCCGACCGGCCGCCGGCCCCGGCCCGGCCCCCGGCCCGGCCCGCCCGGATCAGCCCTGCTCGCTGATGTTCACCATCCACGTGACCCCGAAGCGGTCCGTGCACATGCCGAACACGTCGCCCCACATCTGCTTCTCCAGGGGGACGGACACCGTGCTGCCGGCGGCCAGCCCGTCCCAGTAGCCGCGCAGTTCCCCGGCGTCGTCGCCGCTCAGGCTCACCGCGAAGCCGTTCCCCGGCGTCTGCTCCATGCCGGGCGGGCTGTCCGCGCCCATCAGCGTGAAGCCGCTGGGCGTCTCCAGCATGCCGTGCATGATCTTGTCGGCGTACCCGGGCGGCGCCTCGCCCCCGGCGCCGCCGTAGGTGTTGAGGGTGAGGGTCCCTCCGAGGACCTCCTGGTAGAACTCCATGGCCTGCTTCGCTTCACCGGGGAAGCTGAGGTAGGGGTTGAGACGAGTGGTCACACCTGACTCCTGTCGTGTCGCGCCGTGGACGGTGCCGGACACACGTCCGAGGGGCGCCGTCCCTCCGATCCTCCCCCGGTCCCCGCCCGATCGGCCGCGGCACGCCGCGCGCCTGGCCCGATCGGGCCACCGACCGCCGCGCCGGGCCGCGCGGCGATGCGGACGGGTGCGGTCCGGTGCGGCTCTAGAGGCCGAAGCTCCGCAGCGCGGCGAGGAAGGCGTCCGGCGCGTCCGTGTGGACCAGGTGGCCCGCGTCGACGGTGACGAGCCGGGCGTCGGGGATGCGGTCGGCCAGCCAGGAGAGCCGGTCCTGGCGGACGTGGCTGGTCGGGCCGCCCGCGACGACGAGCGTCGGGGCCTTGATCGCGCTGAGCTCCTCCCGCCAGGCCGGGTCGGGCGCGTTGAGCTGGGCATCGGTGGACGGGACGATCTCCCAGTCGAAGCCGAGCGGCCCCTCGGGGCGTACGGCCGGCGGGCGCGGCGGGTCGAGCGGGAAGAAGACGGGGACGTCCTCCAGGACCAGCCGTCCGACGAGGTCCGGCTCCGCGGCCGCGAGGAGGCAGGCGGACCCGCCGCCCATCGAGTGGGCGACGACCGTGGCCCCGGCGAGACCGAGAGCCTTGAGGAAGCCGCCGAGTTCGTCGCGGAAGGTGTCGAATCCGTAGCGGCCGGGCCGGTCGCTGAGGCCGTGGCCGCGCAGGTCGACGGCGTACACCCGGTGGTCGGCGGAGAGCTCCGCCGCGATCCGCGCCCAGGTGGTGCTGTCCTCGCCGCGCCCGTGGACCAGGACCACGGGCGGGGCGCCCCGGGAGCCCCGCACCCGGTAGGCGAGGCGGACCCCGTGGACCGTGACGGTGCGGACCTCCGGATCGAGGAACGCGGCGACGGGACGGACGAACGCGTCGGCGTCGTCGACCCAGGGGAAGTGCCCGGCGCCGGGCAGGACGACGAGTTCGGCGTTCGGGAAGAAGGCCGCGGCCTCGGCGGCCTTGGCCGGGGTGGGGCCCGGGTCGTGTTCCCCCGCGAGGACGAGGACCGGCGCGGTGAGCGCGGCGAGTGCGCGGCGGGTCGCCTCCGGGGTGTACGCGCCCTCCCCGTGGTAGACCGGGGCGGCCAGGTCGTTCGCCTGCCCGGCCTCGGCGGCGGCGTGCTCCTGGGCGGCCGCGTCCCAGCGGCCGTAGCCGAAGGGGGCGACGATCTCGCGGACGCGGGCCGGCGGGGTGTCCGGGCCGATCGCGTCGAGCGCGGCCCTGGCCCGCGGGTACCAGGGTCGGTCGGCGAAGACCTCGGCGGCCTCGTCCCACTCCTCGTCGGTGGTGTGGACGCCGAGTGCGCGACCGGCGGAGGTGACGACGACGAGCGAGCGGATCCGCTCGGGGTGGGCGGCGGCGTACAGGGTGGCCAGGTTCCCCCCGGCCGAGTGGCCGAGCAGGTCGAGACGCTCGAGACCGAGATGGCGGCGGAGCGCCTCGACGTCCCCGACCTGCCGGTCGCAGCGGTACGTGCCGGGATCGGCCGGTGCGGCGCTCGCCCCCGTCCCCCGGGCGTCGAGCAGGACCAGGGTGCGGTGCGCGGTGAGCCCGCCCAGGTCCCCGAGGTAGGCGGCGTCGCGCATCGGTCCGCCCGCGAGGCACACCAGGGGTTCGCCCCGTCCCTCGGTCCGGTAGGCGAGTTCGGTTCCGTCGTACGAGGTGAACATCGGCATGCGGCCGATCCTCACCGCCCGCCGACGATCTTCGCAACCGGGTTGGCGGCGGCCGCGATACGGTGGGCGCACCGTCCCCGACCAGCGAAGGAAGCATTCGACGTGCCCGAGACCCGGGAATCCGCGCTGCGGGGCGACTGCGCCTCGTGCTTCGGCCTGTGCTGCGTGGCTCTGCCCTTCGCCAGATCGGCGGACTTCGCCGTGGACAAGGCGCCGGGCGAGCCCTGCCGGAACCTCCGCGAGGACTTCCGCTGCGGCATCCACACCAGGCTGCGGCCGAGCGGTTTCCAGGGCTGTACGGTGTACGACTGCTTCGGCGCCGGGCAGCGGGTCTCCCAGGTGACCTTCGGCGGTGTCTCCTGGCGCGAGGCGCCGGAGACCGCGGGCCTGATGTACGACGTGTTCCAGGTGATGCGCCAGCTCCACGAACTGCTGCGCTACCTCACGGAGGCGTTGGACCGGCCGGCGGCCCGTCCCGTCCACGGCGAGCTGCGCGGGGCGCTGGCCCGGGTCGAGGCCCTCGTCGGAGGCTCGGCGGACGAGCTGGTGGCCCTGGCGGTGCCGGAGGTGCGGGCCGAGGTGAACCGGCTGCTGCTGAAGACGAGCGAGCTGGTCCGCGGCACCGCCGGCGGGAGGCCCGGGAGCCGGCGCGGTGCCGATCTGATCGGCAGGCGGCTGCGCGGGGCGAAGCTGCGCGGCACGGATCTGCGCGGGGCGCTGCTGATCGCCGCCGATCTGACGGGTGCCGATCTGTCGCTCACGGATCTGATCGGCGCGGACCTGCGGGACGCCGATCTGTCGGGTGCGGATCTGACCGGCGCGCTCTTCCTGACGCAGCCCCAGTTGAACGCGGCGCGCGGGGACGCCGCCACCCGCCTTCCGGAGGGGTTCGAGCGTCCCGCGCACTGGGCTTCCTGAGCCGGGGCGACCGGTCGGTCAGCCGTACAGAAAGGGGGTCGTGGTGGACAGCGTGCCGAACCCGAGGCGCTCCAGGATGGGGCGGCTCGTGTCGGCCGCGTCGACCTGGACGTAGCGGTGGCCGCGTTCGGCGGCGATGCGGGCTCGGTGGGCGACGAGGGCGCGGTAGAGGCCGCGGCCGCGCCAGCCCTCGACGGTGCCGCCGCCCCAGAGGCCCGCGAAGTCGGTGCCGGGGCAGAGTTCGAGGCGGGCGGCGCTGACGGGTTCGCCGTCGGCGAGGGCGACGACGGCGGTGACGGTGTCGGGGTCGGCAGCGAGCCGGTCCAGGAGCTGTCGTTCGAGCCGGCTGCTGTCGGTGCCGAAGGCGCGCTGGTGGACCTCGGCCACCTGCCGTACCCCGGACGCGTCGGTGACGGCGCGGAGTTCGACGCCGTCGGGCAGCGGTACGGAGCCGGGCAGGTCGGCGGCCTCGGCCGCCATCAGGGTCTCCGGGGGGTCGGCCGTGAACCCGGCGGCGGCCAGCCGGGCCCCGAGGTCGCCAGGGGTGTCGTGGGCGTACAGCTTCCACTCGAAGGACAGGCCGGCGGCGCGGTAGTGGTCGATCTGAGCGGCGACGGCGCGGTCGGCGTCGGCGGCGGTCAGGCCGGACCAGAGGACGCCGTTCCAGGCGTGCGCGGGTCCCGTCTGGCGGACGACGCCGCCGACGCGCTCGATCCGGCAGCCGGGGCCGTCGGGACGGGCCTCGCGGCGGAGCTGGCGGTCGTACAGGTCACGAAGGTGCTGGGGTTCCATGCCGGTCACTCCAGCACTCCGGTTCGGGCCCGGGCAAAGGGTTTCGGCCGGGCCCGGCGTCTCGCGCCGTCCGTCGTCCGTCTCCGGTCACCAGGTGACCGGGAGGGCCTCGGGGCCGCGGATCAGGGCCCCGCGCTGCCAGCGGAGCCGGTCCGGGGGCAGGGCGAGCCGCAGGTCGGGGAAGCGGGTCCACAGGGAGTCGACCAGGACCTCGGCCTCGATGCGGGCGAGGGCGGCGCCGGGGCACTGGTGGGGGCCGTGTCCGAAGGCGACGTGCGGGTTGTAGGGGCGGTCGAAGTCGAGGCGTTCGGGGTCGGCGAAGACGGCGGGGTCGCGGTTGGCCGTCAGGTAGGAGACGTAGACCGGGTCGCCGGCCGGGATGGTGACCCCGCCGACCTCGACGTCCTCCAGGGCGATCCGGGAGAGGCCGACGGCGTTGCGGTGCGGGATGTAGCGGAGCAGCTCGTCGACGGCGCGCGGGACGAGCGCGGGATCGGCGCGCAGCCGGGCCAGGTGCTCGGGGTGGGTGAGCAGCGCGTAGACCATGCCGGCGCTGTTGCCGCGGACGGCGTGGACGCCGCCGATCTGGACGAGGACGGCCAGCCCGACGGCCTCCCGCTCGGTGAGGGTGCTGTCGTCGACGGCGTCCGCGAGGACGGCGGCGAGGGTCTCGCGGCCGGTGCCGTGGCTGCGCCCGATGAGTTCGGTGAAGTAGCGGCCCATGTCGGCCTTGGCCCGCTCGCCCTCCTTGCGGCCGGTGGTGACGGCGGAGCCGATGGTGTCGGACCAGCGGGCCATCAGCGTCTGGTCGCCCTCCGGGACGCCCATCAGGGCGCCGGCGACGGCGAGGGGGAAGGGGCGGTGGACGAGTGCCACCAGGTCGGCGGGGGCGCCGTGCTCGTCGACCCGGTCGAGGAGCCGGTCCATGACCTGCTGGGCGTGCTCCCGGAGGGCCTTCAGCGGCCGGGGGCCGAAGGCGCGGGCGACGACCCGGCGCATCCGGGTGTGGTCCGGGGGGTCGGCGAAGCCGACGGCGCCCTCCATGGGGACGAAGTGCGGGGCCACCCGGGTGATGGACCGGCCCCGGACGGCCTGCCGGCTGAAGCGGGGGTCGCCGGAGACGAGCTTGACGTCCTCGTACCGGGTGACGAGCCAGGCGTGGCCCTCGCCGTGCGGCAGCCGGACCCGGGTCACCGGGTCCTCGTGCAGCAGCCTGGCCAGCAGCGGGTCGAAGTCGAGTCCGGTGAGGTCGGGGACGGCCCAGAAGTGGGCCTGCGGGGCGTCCGCGTCGTTGGTGGTGGTCACGGGGGCACCCTTCCCCGGCGGGGCCGCCTCCGCTGCCCGGAATGAGGTGAAAGACCCCAAGGTGTGACGGGGACGAGGGCGGGGAACCTCACCCGCGCCTCTTGCCAACCCCCCGGTACCTCCGGTTTTACTGGCCGGGAACGGATCGACCGAATGATCGGTCGTCCGTTTTACGACCGTGGAGGAGTGGCGCGATGACGGAACTGCTGGACAGCGGCGAGCGGCTCGGGCGCGAGGAGCTGGCGGCCCTCCAGCTGGAGCGGCTGCGGGCGACCCTGCGGCACGCGTACGCGAACGTGGACTTCTACCGGCGCTCCTTCGACGCGGCAGGGGTGACCCCCGAGGACTGCCGTACGCTCGCGGACCTGGCGCGCTTCCCCTTCACCGCCAAGACCGACCTGCGCGACCACTATCCCTTCGGGATGTTCGCCGTCGACCAGTCCCGGATCCGGCGGATCCACGCCTCCAGCGGCACCACCGGCCGCCCCACCGTCGTCGGCTACACCGACGGCGACCTCGACCTGTGGGCGGACGTCGTCGCCCGCTCCCTGCGCGCCGCCGGAGCCCGCCCCGGGCACAAGGTGCACGTGGCGTACGGATACGGCCTGTTCACCGGCGGACTCGGCGCGCACTACGGCGCGGAGCGGCTCGGGTGCACGGTGATCCCCGCCTCGGGCGGCATGACGGCCCGGCAGGTCCAGCTCATCCAGGACTTCCGCCCCGAGATCATCATGGTGACCCCCTCCTACATGCTGACGCTCCTCGACGAGTTCGAGCGGCAGGGCGTGGACCCGCGGTCCACCTCCCTGAAGGTCGGCGTCTTCGGCGCCGAGCCCTGGACGGAGGCGATGCGGAAGGAGATCGAGGAGGCCTTCGCGATCGACGCGGTCGACATCTACGGCCTGTCGGAGGTGATCGGCCCCGGTGTGGCGCAGGAGTGCGTGGAGACCAAGGACGGCCTGCACGTCTGGGAGGACCACTTCTATCCGGAGATCGTCGACCCCTTCACGGGCGAGGTGCTGCCGGACGGCGAGGAGGGCGAGCTCGTCTTCACCTCGCTCACCAAGGAGGCCATGCCGATCGTCCGCTACCGGACGCGCGACCTGACCCGCCTGCTGCCGGGGACGGCCCGGGTGTTCCGGCGGATGGAGAAGGTCACCGGACGCAGCGACGACATGATCATCCTGCGCGGGGTGAACCTCTTCCCGACCCAGATCGAGGAGATCGTGCTCCGCACCCCGGCGGTGGCCCCGCACTTCCAGCTGCGGCTGACCCGCGAGGGCCGGCTCGACGCCCTGACCGTACGGGCCGAGGCCCGCGCGGACGCGACGTCCGAGCAGCGCGCGGAGGCCGCCCGGTCGATCGCGGCCGCGGTCAAGGACGGGATCGGGGTCTCGGTCGCGGTCGAGGTGGTCGACCCGGAGACGCTGGAGCGCTCGGTCGGGAAGATCAAGCGGATCGTGGACCTGCGGAAGACGGCGTAGCCGGGCCCCGTCGTCCGGTGGAACGCGCGTGACGACAGCCTCCCGTACGCCGGGACGGCCCGGCGGGACGACCGGCTCAGCCGGCCCGACCGGCCGCGTACCGGTCACGGAGGTCCCGCTTGAGGATCTTTCCGCTGGCGTTGCGGGGCAGCTCCGGCAGGAAGTGGACGCGCTTGGGGGCCTTGAAGGCGGCGAGGTGCGCACGGGCGTGGGCGAGGAGTTCCGCCTCGGTGACCTCGCCGCGGGGGACGACCACCGCCGTGACCGCCTCGATCCAGCGGTCGTCGGGGAGGCCGATCACGGCCACCTCGGCGACGCCCGGGTGGGTGTAGAGCGCGTCCTCCACCTGGCGTGAGGCGACCAGCACGCCCCCGGAGTTGATGACGTCCTTCACCCGGTCGACGATCGTGAGGTAGCCCTCGGCGTCGCGGACGGCGAGGTCACCGGAGCGGAACCAGCCGTCCCGGAAGGCCGCCGCCGTCTCCTCGGGCTTGCGCCAGTAGCCGTCGCAGAGCTGCGGGGAGCGGTAGACGATCTCGCCGGGGGTGCCGTCGGGCACGTCCCCGCCCTTCTCGTCGACGACCCTGGCCTCGACGTGCCGGACGGGCCGGCCGCAGGAGTCCATCCGCCCCTCGTGCTCGTCGGGGCCGAGTACGGTGGCGAGGGGGCCGATCTCGGACTGGCCGAAGCAGTTGTAGAAGCGGAGTCCGGGCAGCCGTGCGCGGAGCCCTTCCAGGACGGGGACGGGCATGATCGAGGCCCCGTAGTAGGCCTTGCGCAGGGCCGAGAGGTCGCGGTGCGCGAAGTCGGGGTGGCCGGTGAGGCCGATCCACACCGTGGGAGGGGCGAAGAGACTGTCGGCGAGACCCGCCTCGACCAGGTCGAGGAGCACGGCCGGGTCGGGGCCGTCGACGAGGGTGTTCTCGGCGCCGACCGCCAGGTAGGGCAGCAGGAAGACGTGCATCTGGGCAGAGTGGTAGAGCGGCAGCGCGTGCACCGGCCGGTCGTCCTCGTGGAGGTCCAGCGCCTCGATCGCGCTCGCGTACGCGTGGACGAGGGCGCGGTGGGACATCGCCGCCCCCTTGGGCAGGGCCGTGGTCCCCGAGGTGTAGAGCAGCTGGACGCAGTCCCGGGCGTCGCGGTCGGCGTCGTACTCCTCCGGCTCGGCGAGCGCGTCGAGGAGCGAACCGGGTGCGTCCCGCAGCGCCTTGACCGCGAACCCGTCCGGTACGCGGCCCGCGAGGGCGGGGTCGGCGAGGACCAGGGAGGCCTCGGACTGTTCCAGGAGGTACGCCAGGTCCCCGCCCGTCAGGTGCTGGTTGACGGGCACGTGGATCAGCCCCGCCCGGGAGCAGGCGAGGAACGCGATCAGGTAGGCGTCCGAGTTGTGGCCGTAGGTCGCGACCCGGGCGCCCTCCGGCAGGCTCAGCCCGTGGTGCGGCGCGCGCAGGACCGCCGCGGCCGTCGAGACGGCCGCGTCCAGCTCGGCGTACGTCCAGGTCCGGCCGGCGTGGCGGACGGCGACCCGGTCGGGGACGCGCCGGGCGCTCATGCGCAGGACGCCGTCGACGGTGCGGCTGAGGAGTCGGTCCATGCCGCGATCCTCCGCGCGCACCCGGCGGAAGGTCAAGTACCGTGCGGCCGCGCCGCACCGGCGCGGACCTCGGATACCGAACGGGATGTTGACACGGGGCCGCGCACCTGCGTGCATGGTCCAACCCGTCCTGCCCGTCCGTCCGTTGGGAGGCACCTTGCACCTCCGTACCCGCCTGAAGCAGTGGGCGCTCGCCGCGTCCGCCCTCGCCGTGGTCTCCGCCGCGCTGCCCGGCGCGGCGGTCGCAGACACCGGGGACCGGGGCCACCACCCCTCCGACCGCGGCCTGTCGGCGGTCATCCGGTACACCGAGTACGGCATCCCGCACATCGTGGCCCGCGACTACGCGAACCTCGGGTTCGGAACGGGCTGGGCCCAGGCCGCCGACCAGGTGTGCACGCTCGCCGACGGCTTCCTGACGGTGAACGGGGAACGATCCCGGCACTTCGGCGCGGACGCCGCCCCGGACGGCTCCCTCTCGTCCGCCGCAACCAACCTCTCCAGCGATCTGTACTTCCGCGGCGTGAAGGACGCCGGGACCGTGGAGGCACTGCTCGCGACCCCCGCGCCGGCCGGCCCGAGCCGGGACCTGAAGGAGCTCATGCGGGGCTGGGCGGCCGGGTACAACGCCTGGCTGCGCAAGAACCGCGTCTCGGATCCGGCCTGCGCCGGGGCGGACTGGGTCCGCCCGGTGACCGCCCTCGACGTGGCCCGGCGCGGCTTCGCCGTCTCGGTGCTCGGCGGCCAGGGCCGTGCCGTCGACGGCATCACCGCCGCCGCTCCGCCGGCCGCCACCGCCGCCGGCCGGGCCGGCGCCTCCGGACCGGTCCCCGATCCGGAGCGGGCGGCGGAGGCCGCCCGGGAACTCTTCGCCGCCGAGAACGCCACGATGGGCTCCAACGCCGTCGCCTTCTCGGGGGACGCCACCGCGAACGGGCGGGGACTGCTCCTCGGCAACCCGCACTACCCGTGGCAGGGCGGCCGCCGGTTCTGGCAGTCGCAGCAGACCATCCCCGGCGAACTGAACGTCTCGGGCGCCTCCCTCCTGGGCACGACCGTCGTCAACATCGGCTTCAACGACAAGGTGGCCTGGAGCCACACGGTGGCCACCGGCGTCCCGCTCAACCTGCACCAGCTGACGCTCGTCCCGGGCGACCCGACGGCGTACCTCGTGGACGGGCGGCCGGAGCGGATGACCCCGCGCCGGGTGACCGTCCCGGTCAGGGGCGCGGCCCCGGTCACCCGGACCCAGTGGTGGACCCGGTACGGCCCGGTCGTCGGCGGCCTCGGCACGCAGCTCCCGCTGCCGTGGACGGCGGGCACGGCGTACGCGCTGAACGACCCCAACGCGAGCAACCTGCGCGGCTCCGACACGGCGCTCGGGTTCGGCCGGGCACGCTCCACCGCGGACGTCGCCGAGACCCTGCGGCGCACACAGGGGCTGCCCTGGGTCAACACGATCGCGGCGGACTCCGCGGGCCACTCCTTCTTCAGCCAGTCGCAGGTCCTCCCCCGGATCACCGACGAGCTCGCGGCCCGCTGCTCGACGCCGCTCGGCCGGGCCACGTACCCCGCCTCGGGGGTCGCGGTGCTCGACGGCGCGCGGTCGGACTGCGCGCTCGGCTCGGACCCGGACGCGGTGCAGCCGGGGGTCTTCGGTCCGGCGAGGATGCCGGTGCTCCGGGACACCCCGTACGTGGCGAACTCCAACGACAGCGCCTGGCTGACCAACGCGGAGCGGCCCCTCGCGGGCTACGAGCGGATCTTCGGCACGATCGGCACCCCGCGCTCGCTGCGCACGAGGGGCGGGATCGAGGACGTGGCCGCGATGGCCGCGCGGGGCGACCTGACGGTGTCCGACCTCCAGCGCCAGCAGTTCGCCAACCGCGCCCCGGCCGGCGACCTGGCGGCGGCGGACGCCGCGCGGGCCTGCGAGACGGCGCTGCCGGGCGACCCCGAGGCCTGCCGGGTGATCGGGGCCTGGGACCGGACGGTGAACACGGACAGCCGGGGCGCGCTGCTCTTCGACCGGTTCTGGCGGAAGTTCACGGCCACGGTGCCGACGGCCCGGCAGTGGAAGGTGCCGTTCTCTCCGGCGGATCCGGTCCGCACCCCGAACACCCTCGACACGGACGCCCCGGGCTTCGCGAAGGCCCTGGCGGACGCGGTGGCGGAGCTGCGGGCGGCGGGGATCGCGCTGGACGCGCCGCTGGGCGCCCACCAGTTCGTGGTGCGGAACGGGACGCGCATCCCGGTGAGCGGCGGCACCGAGTCGCTGGGCGTCTGGAACAAGACGGAGCCGGTGTGGAACCCGTCGGGCGGCGGCTACACGGAGGTCGCGCACGGGACCAGTCACGTACAGGCGGTCGGCTGGGACGGCGGCCGGTGCCCGGTGGCCCGCACTCTGCTCTCGTACGCGCAGTCGTCGGACCCGACGTCGCCGCACTACAGCGACCAGACGCGGCTGTACGCGGGCGGGCGCTGGGTGACCTCCCGGTTCTGCGAGAAGGACATCCTGCGCTCGCCCGCGCTGCGGGTCGTGGTCGTCAGGGGCTGAACGACAGGAACACGAAGGCGGCGAAGATCGAGAGGTGGACGCCGCCCTGGAGGAGAGTGGCCCGTCCGGGCACCACGGTCAGGGCGCTCACCACTCCGGTGAGGACGAGCAGGACCATGTGGAGCGGACCCAGGCCCAGGACCAGGGGCCCGGACAGCCAGATCGAGGCGAGCGCGATCGCCGGAATCGTCAGGCCGATGCTGGCGATCGCGGAGCCGTAGGCGAGGTTCAGGCTGGTCTGGACGCGGTCTCTGCGGGCCGCGCGGACGGCGGCGAGGGTCTCGGGCAGCAGCACCATCAGGGCGATGACGACACCGACGACCGCCTTGGGCAGGCCGGCCGACTGGACGCCGTCCTCGATCGTCGGGGAGATCACCTTGGCGTTGCCGACGACGGCGACGAGGGCGACCACGAGCAGCCCGAGGCTGGTCCAGGCGTCGCGCCGGGTCGGCGGGTCCGCGTGGTCGTCCTCCGTATCGTGGCCGGGACGCGGGACGGGCAGGAAGTAATCCCGGTGACGGACCGTCTGGACACCGACGAAGACGCCGTACAGGCAGAGGGAGGCGACGGCGGCGAAGGCGAGCTGGACACCGGAGAACTCGGGACCGGGGTGGCTGGTGGTGAAGGTGGGCAGGACGAGCGTCATCGTGGCCAGGGTGCAGACGGTGGCCAGTGCGCCTCCGGACCCCTCGGCGTTGAACACGGCGATCCGGTTGCGGAGCGCGGCCACGAGGAGCGAGAGGCCGACGATGCCGTTGCAGGTGATCATGACGGCGGCGAACACGGTGTCCCGCGCGTAGGTCGACGTCTTCTCGCCGCCTCCCACCATCAGCGAGACGATGAGCCCGACCTCGATGACGGTGACGGCCACCGCGAGGACGAGCGAGCCGTACGGTTCGCCCACCCGGTGGGCGATGACCTCGGCGTGGTGGACCGCGGCGAGCACGGCGGCGATGAGGCAGAGCGCGATGAACCCGACGGCGAATCCCGGGAGGTCGCGCCCCCAGGCCCCGACAAGCGCAAGTGCGGCCACCACCGGCCCCCAGGTGGTCCACTGCCGTGTCAATGACGCCGTGCTCGAACTCATGATCCGCATCCTGCCACAAAGGGGGCTTTCGCCCGGTTCGGTCATTCCAGGGGGTCGCTGAGGCCGCGCTCGTACGCGGTGAGGGTCTCGAGGAACATCCGCCGCTGCGCCGCGTCGAGCGGCGCGAGGGCGGAGCGCCAGGCGTCGGCGCTGCGGCCGAGCCAGCCGTCGATGGCGGCGGCGTGCGCCGGCGCGATGGAGACGATCTTGCGCCTGCGGTCGGCGGGGTCCTCGACCCGTTCCAGTACGCCCTTCTTCGCCAGGTCGCCCACCATGAGACTCACGGTCGTCGGGGCGATCTCCAGGCGGGCGGCGAGCTCGTTGACGCTCAGCGACCCGTCGAAGAGGAGATAGGCGAGCAGGGACAGGTGACGGGGCGCGAGCGTGAGCGTCTGCAGTTCCTCGGGAATCCTGATGCGCTTCGCCCGCGAGACCATCCGAGGCATGAGCAGCAGCAAGGTGCGCACGGCCTCGTCGAGTTCCGGCCCGGCGGCGGCCTCGTCCCCCTCGTGTGCGGTTGACACCGTGCACCCTCCCTTTTAGCTTTGCTTTCAAAGCAAATAGATCCTTAGGAATCGATGCTACCGGAAGGCACAGCCATGCCTGATCTCAACCGACAGGTCATCGAGGAGTTCCGCGCCGACGGCGGCCGGGTGGGCGGGATGTTCGAGGGCGCGGCCCTGCTCCTGCTCACCACCACGGGCGCCCGCAGCGGACGGCCGCACACCAACCCGGCCGTGTACGCGCGCGACGGGGAGCGGCTGCTCGTCTTCGCGTCGAACGCCGGCGGGCCGAAGCACCCCGCCTGGTTCCACAACCTCACTGCCCACCCGTACGTGACCGTCGAGATCGGCACGCCGGAGGGGACCGTCGAGCGCTTCGGGGCGACGGCGGTGGTGACGGAGGGCGGGGAGCGGGACCGGCTGTACGCGGAGCAGGCCGCCCGCGACCCCGGCTTCGCCGCCTACCAGGCCGCCACGGACCGGATCATCCCGGTCGTCGCCCTGCACCGGGTGGACCTCGGGGACCCGGCCCGGCACCGGGCCATCGCCGACCGCCTGGTCACGGTCCACGCCGAGCTGCGGGCCGAACTGCTGTCACTGCGGGAGGAGCTGGACTCCGCCGCGGCGGAGGCGGGGAGCCCGGCGGCGCGCGCGGCCTCGGTGGTACGGAGCACCCCGGCGCTCGGCGGGCAGCTCGCCCGCCACTGCCTGGCGTTCTGCGGCGCGCTGCACGCCCACCACCACAACGAGGACAGCGCCTTCGACCTCCTGGAGGGCGAGTTCCCCGAGCTGTCCGGGGCGTTGGACCGGATGCGCGAGGAGCACCGGGTGGTCGCCCGCACGGTGGAGGAGCTGGAGGCACTCCTCGCCTCGGACGCCGCTCCCGCGACCCTCCGGGCGGAGGTGGACCGGCTCGCGGCCCGGCTGGAGGAGCACTTCGCCCACGAGGAGGCGCAACTGGTGCCGGTGCTGACCCGTACGGGGCCGGTTGCTCGCCCGTAAGTCCGCGGGCGGCGGGCCCGTTCCTCGCCCGTAGGCTCGCGAGGCGGCAGGCCCGGCCCGGCGCCGGGGGCGGGTGCTACCGGGTGCGGAAGCCGCGGAAGGTCACCGGGCGGCGCGTCACGAAGCCCAGCTTCCCGTACAGCGCGATCGCCCCGGTGTTGGCCTCGGCGACGTGGAGGAAGACCCCCTCGCCCCGCGCCTCGACGCGCGCCGCGAGCGCGCCCACCAGGCGGGCCGCGTGACCCCGGCCCCGGGCCTCGGGCGCGGTGCAGACCGCGCTGATCTCGGTCCACCCCGGGGGCCGGAGCCGCTCGCCGGCCATGGCCACGAGCTCGCCCTTCTCCCGGATGCCGAGATAGGTGCCGAGCTCGGGTGTGCGGGACCAGAACGGTCCGGGCCTGGTGCGTTCGACGAGTTCCAGCATCTCGGGCACGTCGTCCGCGCCGAGTTCGACCACGGGTCCGTCCGCCTCGTCGCCCGGGGACAGGGCGTCGGCGCCCTCCGGCCGGATCATCTGGCGGCCCTCCAGGACGAAGACCGGCTCCCAGTCCGACGGCGGGAGGACCGGGCAGCTGAACAGGTCGGCGAACGCGTCCCGGCCGAGGAGTTCCACGAGGTCGGCCCAACGCGCCGGATCCGGGTCCGCGGACACGGCGGCGAAGGTCGAGACGTCCGGCAGATAGGTCGCGGCCCCGCCGACGCGGCGGGCGAGGTGCGCGTGCGGGCCCCGCAGGGACTCCCCCACGGGGTCGTCAAGGACGAAGGGATCGCGATCCGCCATCGTGGGGTGCCTCTCGAACTCCGTGCCGACCAGGGCGGCGGCCACCGCGGGGGACGCCTCGGGCACGAAGTCTAGGGGTGTCCTGCCGATCTTGCCGAGCCCGGCCCGATCGGCAGGACACCACCCGGGCCGCACGGTCCGGCGGCCCGGGGCCGGGTCGGGTGCCGCTCCGCGGCGTACCAGGGCACGGCGTCGCGGGACGGACGGGAGGTCGACGACAGGTCCTGGGTGTCTCGCCGGTCGGGCCGGGCTCGCGGGGTCCGGCCCGACCGGCAGGACACCCCTAGAGCGGGCGTTCCCGGCCCTCCCAGTACGGGTCGCGCAGGCGGCGCTTGTAGAGCTTTCCGTTGGGGTCCCGCGGCATGGTCGCGACGAAGTCCACCGACTTCGGGCGCTTGAAGCCGGCGAGGCGGTCGGCGCAGTGGGCCAGGATCTCCTCGGCGAGCGCCGCGCCGGGCTCGTGCCCCTCGGCCGCCTCGACGACCGCCTTGACCTCCTCGCCCCAGTCGGGGTGCGGGATGCCGAAGGCGGCGGCGTCGGCGACGGCGGGATGGGCGAGGAGGGCGGCCTCGATCTCGGCGGGGTAGATGTTGACCCCGCCGGAGATGATCATGTCGATCTTCCGGTCGCGCAGGAAGAGGTAGCCGTCCTCGTCGAGGAGGCCGAGGTCCCCGACGGTGAAGAAGTCGCCGATGCGGTTCTTCGCGGTCTTCGCCTCGTCCTTGTGGTACTGGAACCCGCCGGTGTTCATCTTCAGGTAGACGGTGCCGAGTTCGCCGGGCGGCAGCCGGACGCCGTCGTCGTCGAAGACGGCGAGTTCGCTGATGGGCCAGGCCCGGCCGACCGTGCCGGGCTTCTTCAGCCACTCCTCGGCGGTCGCGAAGGCACCGCCGCCCTCGCTCGCGGCGTAGTACTCCTCCACGCACCGCCCCCACCAGTCGATCATGGCCCGCTTGACGTGCTCGGGGCACGGCGCGGCGCCGTGGATGGCGTGCCGCATCGAGGAGACGTCGTAGCGGTTCCGCACCTCCTCGGGCAGCGCGAGCAGGCGGTGGAACTGGGTGGGGACCATGTGCGTGTGGGTGCAGGCGTGGCGGTCGATCAGACGGAGCATCTCCTCCGGCGTCCACCGGTCCATGAGGACCAGGGGGTGCCCGATGTGCAGGGCCGCGGCGGCGAACTGGAGCACCGCCGTGTGGTAGAGCGGCGAGCAGACGAGGTGGACGTTCCCGTCGGCCGGCCGGATGCCGAAGATGCCGAGGAAGCCGCCGAGGTGGGTCTCCTCGGGGAGCCTCCCGGGGAGGGGGCGGCGGATGCCGCGGGGCCGTCCGGTGGTGCCGGAGGTGTAGTTCATGACCCAGCCGAGGGTGCGGTCGGCGGGCGGCGCCTCGTCCTGGCCGTCGAGCAGTTCGGCGTACGGGCGGAAGCCCGGGATCGCGCCGACGGCGTAGCGGTGGGTGGAGGGGAGCCCGGCCTCGTCGGCGGCGAGGGTCACGGCCTCGGAGAACCGCTCGTGGGCGACGAGGACCTTGGCACCGGAGTCGGCGACGATCCAGGCGGTCTCGGGGGCGACGAAGTGGTGGTTGACCGGGACGAGGTAGAACCCGGCCTGACCGGCCGCGAGATGGGCGGTGAGGAACTCCGGGCCGTTGGGCAGGACGACGGCGAACGCGTCCCCGCGCTCCAGGCCCGCCGCCCGCAGGCCGTGGACCAGCCGGTTGGCCTCGGCATGGAGCCGGCCCGCGGTCCACTCCTCGCCGTCGGGCGCGACGAGGACCGTGCGGCCGGGGTCGGCGGTGGCCTGCGCCCAGAATCCGGTGGCTGCGGCTGACTGGCTCATGACTCGCTCCGTCCGGCGATGCGGTTGACGCGTTCGACGGCCTTCTCGAAGCCGCGGGTGAGCTCGTCCACGACCTGCTGGACGCTGCGCTCGGAGTTCATCCGGCCGACGATCTGGCCGACGGGGGTGCCGAGGAGGGGTTCCACCTCGTACCGCTGGATACGGGAGACGGCCTCGGCGACGAGCAGCCCCTGCAGCGGCATGGGGAGCGGGCCGGGCCCCGCCGGGTCGTCCCAGGCGTCGGTCCATTCGGTGCGGAGCTGACGGGCCGGCTTCCCCGTCAGCGCGCGGGAGCGGACGGTGTCGCCGGATCCGGCGGCGAGGAGTTTGGCGGTGAGGGCCCGGGAGTGCAGTTCGGCCTCGGTGGTGGTGAGCCAGATCGAGCCGAGCCAGACGCCCTGGGCTCCGAGGGCGAGGCCGGCGGCGATCTGCTCGCCGCTGCCGATGCCGCCGGCGGCGAGGACCGGCAGCGGGGACACGGCGTCGACGACCTCGGGGGTGAGCACCATGGAGGCGATATCCCCGGTGTGGCCGCCGGCCTCGTAGCCCTGGGCGACGACGACGTCGATGCCGGCGTCGGCGTGGTGCCGGGCGTGCCGGGCGCTGCCGGCGAGGGCGGCGACGAGGACGCCGTGGTCGTGGGCGCGGGCGACGACGTCGGGGGGCGGGGAGCCGAGGGCGTTGGCGAGGAGTCGGATCGGGTAGTCGAAGGCGACGTCGAGCTGGTTGCGGGCGACCTGCTCCATCCAGCCGGTGATGCGCCAGCCGGACTCCTCGCCCTCGGCGAGTTCGGGAACCCCGTGCTTGGCGAGCGTGGCCCGGACGAAGGCCCGGTGCTCCTCCGGGATCATGGCTTCGACCTCGGCCTCCGTGACTCCTTCGACCTTCTTGGCCGGCATCACGACGTCGAGGCCGTAGGGCAGGCCGTCGGTGTGCTCCTGCATCCAGTCGAGGTCGCGGGCGAGGTCGTCGGGGGCGGTGTAGCGGACCGCGCCGAGGACGCCGAACCCGCCGGCTCTGGTCAGTGCGGCGGCCACGGCGGGGAAGGGCGTGAAGCCGAAGATGGCGTGCTCGATCCCCAGGGTGCGACTCAGCTCCGTCTTCATGGGCGGCAGGATGCCGCAGCGGCGCGACGGAGGGAAGAGATTTTCTGATGGATCGTCAGATTCTTAGCGGCGCCGCACGCTTCCGCCGTCGCCCCCGACTCCGGTAGGAAAGTTTCAGATCTTTCCGGCGTGGCTGAAGTTTTCTTTCAAGGGACGGTGGGAGAGGGTGGACATGACGGAGGAGTCCGGGTGGGACCGGGGCCCGAGCCGCCGGGCGTTCGGCGGCGGAGTCCTCGCCCTGGGAGGTGCGCTGGTGATCGGATCGATCCCGGGGGCCGCGGCCGCCTCGCCGGAACCGGGTCCCGGACCGGCACGCGGGGACGCGGCCCGCGGGGGTGCCGCCGGCGCGCGCCGGACCACCCTGCGGCGCGGGTCGGCCGCACGGGCGGGACTGCTGCCGGAGCACCTGGACCGGCTGGTCGCGGACGCCGAGGCCTTCCTCGGCCCCTCCCCCGTCCACCCCTGGTACGCGGGGGCCGTGCTGCTCGCCGGCCGGGGCGGGACGGTGGCCCTGCACCGGCCGATCGGCATGGCCGTGCGGTACGCGGCGTACGACGAGAGGACCGACACCGGCGTGGAACTGCCGGTGGACGAACAGGTCCCGATGGCGGAGGACACCGTCTTCGACCTGGCGTCGGTCTCGAAGCTCTTCACCTCGATCCTCGCCGTGCAGCAGATCGAGCGCGGCACGCTGGAGCTGGAGGCGCGGGTCACCGCGTACCTCCCCGAGTTCGGCGGCGGAGGCAAGCAGGACGTCACGGTCCGTCAGCTCCTCACCCACACCTCGGGGTTCCGGGCCTGGATCCCGCTGTACGAGGCGCCGACGCGGGAGGGGAAGCTGCGGCTGATCTGGGACGAGGTGCCCGCGAACCCGCCGGGTTCGGCGTACCTCTACTCGGATCTGAATCTGATCACGCTCCAGCTGATCCTGGAGGAGGTCACGGGTCGCGGTCTGGACTCCCTGCTCCACGACGAGATCACCGCTCCGCTCGGGATGCACCGCACGCGCTTCAACCCACCGCTCTCCTGGCGGCCCGGGATCGCCGCGACCGAGGACGCCCGCCCGCCCTGGTCCGGTCTCGACCGCGGCATGGTGCGGGGCGAGGTGCACGACGAGAACGCCCACAGCCTGGGCGGGGTGGCGGGCCACGCCGGGGTCTTCTCCCGCGCCTGGGACCTCGCGATCCTCGCCCGCGCCCTCCTCAACGGGGGCGCGTACGGCCGGGCCCGCATCCTCTCCGCCGCCTCGGTGGAGCTGATGTTCACCGACTTCAACACCGGGTTCCCGGGCGACGAGCACGGCCTGGGCTTCGAGCTCTACCAGCACTGGTACATGGGCGCGATGGCCACCCCCCGGACGGCCGGTCACACCGGCTTCACCGGCACCAGCCTGGTCCTCGACCCGACCACCGACACCTTCCTGATCGTCCTGGGCAACTCCGTGCACCCGGTGCGCTCCTGGCGCTCGGGGTCCGCACCCCGCGTCGCCGCGGCGAACCAGCTGGCCCGCGCCGTCCCCGTCCGCCCCGACCGGGGCCGCGCCTCCTGGTTCTCCGGCATGGCGAGCGCCGCGACCGCCACGCTGACCCTCCCGCCCGTGCCGGGCGCCGCCCGCCTGGAGTGCGCGCTGTGGTGGGACACCGAGCCGGGCACCGACCCGGTGGTCCTGGAGGCCTCGGCCGACGGCGGCACCACCTGGCGGCCGGTGCCCTTCACCGCGGACGGCCGCACCGGGCACCCGACGGGCGCCGCGAGCGGCTGGTCGGGGCGCGTCTGGCACACGGTGTCCGCCGCGCTGACCGGGCCCCCGTCCCCGCTGCGCTGGCGGTACACGACGGACCAGCGGTACGTGGGGCGGGGCGTGTACGTGGACCGCTTGCGGCTCCTCGACGCCGCGGGACGCCCCGTGTTCGACGAGGCGCGACCGGCGGACGGAGCCCGGATCGCGGCGGACGGCTGGACCAGGTCCGCCGACTGACCCCGGCGGGTCCCTCCGTCAGACGCCGGGACCCGACGCCTCGCCCAGGGCGGTCAGCACCGGGCTGATCAGCGGATGGTCCTCCGCGCCCCGGCGGACGGCGGCGAAGACCCTCCGGGTCGGGACGACGCCCTCGATCGGGCGGACCTCCACACCCGCGAGCTCCATGCCGCGCAGCGCCGACCGCGGGACGAGCGCCACCCCGGCCGACGCGGCCGCGAGGGCGACGACGGCCCGGAAGTCGTCGGACGAGTGCTCCGGATTCAGCGTGAACCCGGCGTACTCGCAGGCCAGGACGGTGACGTCGTGGCAGGGGTTGCCCGCGGACTGGCCGATCCAGGCGTCCTTCGCGAGGTCGCCCAGCGCGACCCGCTCCCCCGCCGCCAGCCGATGGCCCGGCGGCAGGACCGCGTCGAAGGGCTCCGCGTAGAGCGGGACGCGGGTGAGGCGGGCGTCGTCCTCGCCCGGCGCGCCCCGGTACTCGACCGCGACGGCCACGTCGACCTGCCGGTCGAGGACCATCATCAGGCTCTCGTCGCCCTCGGCGTCCCGCACCCGGACCCGGATCCCGGGGGCCGTGCCGGCCAGGGCCCTGATGGCCGGGGCCACCACGAGCCCGATGCCGGTGGCGAAGGCGGCCACCGTGACCGTGCCGGCCTCGCCGGAGCCGTACGCGGCCAGCTCCGACTCGGCGCGCTCCAGCTGGGCCAGGACGGCGTTGGCGTGGCTCAGCAGGATCTCGCCCGCCGGGGTGAGGCGGGCGCCGCGGGCGCTGCGGTCGACCAGGCGGTGGCCGGTCTCCTGCTCCAGGGCGGCGAGCTGCTGGGACACGGCGGAGGGGGTGAGATAGAGCGCGGCGGCCGCCGCCGTGACCGTGCGGTGGTCGGCCACCGCACGGAGGATGTGCAACCGCCGCGCTTCGATCATTCCCCCAGTCTCGCAGGCCGGAGGGCCTGCGAGCGCCTCAGCCCCGCAGGGCCGCGCGGGCGTCGACGAAGGCGTCCACGGCCCGGTTCACGTCCTCCGTCGAGTGCGCGGCGGAGAGCTGGACGCGGATCCGCGCCTGGCCCTGCGGCACGACCGGGTAGGAGAAGCCGATCACGTACACGCCGCGCTCCAGGAGGAGCTCGGCCATGCGGCCGGCCTCGGACGCGTCGCCGATCATGACGGGGGCGATGGCGTGGTCGCCGGGGAGGATGTCGAAGCCCTCCGCGGTCATCCGGGTCCGGAACAGCTCGGTGTTGGCGCGCAGCCGGTCGCGCAGGTCGCCTGCGGACTCCAGCAGGTCGAGGACCTTGAGGGAGGCGGCGGCGATCACCGGGGCGAGCGTGTTCGAGAAGAGGTACGGGCGCGAGCGCTGGCGCAGCAGGGCGACGATCTCGGCGCGGGCCGCGACGTAGCCGCCGGAGGCGCCGCCGAGGGCCTTGCCGAGGGTGCCGGTGATGATGTCGACGCGGTCCATCACGCCGTGCAGTTCGGGGGTGCCGCGGCCGCCGGGGCCGACGAAGCCGACGGCGTGCGAGTCGTCGACCATGACCATGGCGTCGTAGCGCTCGGCCAGGTCGCAGATCTCCTGGAGCGGGGCGACGTAGCCGTCCATGGAGAAGACGCCGTCGGTGACGATGAGCTTGCGGCGGGCGCCGCCCTCCTGGGCCTCCTTCAGCCGCTGCTCCAGGTCCGCCATGTCACGGTTGGCGTAGCGGAAGCGGCGGGCCTTGGAGAGGCGGATGCCGTCGATGATCGACGCGTGGTTGAGGGCGTCGGAGATGACCGCGTCCTCGGGGCCGAGGATCGTCTCGAAGACGCCGCCGTTGGCGTCGAAGCAGGAGGAGTAGAGGATCGTGTCCTCCTGGCCGAGGAACGAGGAGAGGCGCGCCTCCAGCTCCTTGTGCACCTCCTGCGTGCCGCAGATGAAGCGGACGGACGCCATGCCGTAGCCCCAGCGGTCCAGCGCCTCGTGGGCGGCGGCGACGACCTCGGGGTGGTCGGCGAGGCCCAGGTAGTTGTTGGCGCAGAAGTTGAGCACCTCGCCCGGGCGCCCCCCGGACGTCACGGCGACGGTGGCCGACTGGGGGGTGCCGATGACGCGCTCGGGCTTGTGCAGCCCGGCCTTCTCGATCTCGTCGAGGGTGGCGCGGATGTCGTCGCGTACGGAATCGAACATGGGTCAGGCTCCCGCAGTCCAGTCGAGGATGATCTTGCCGCTCTTGCCGGAGGCCGCGTCGTCGAAGGCGGCCTCGAAGTCGGTGTACGCGTAGCGCCCGGTGACGACGGGCGAGAGGTCGAGCCCGCCCTCCAGGAGCACCGACATGGCGTACCAGGTCTCGAACATCTCGCGGCCGTAGATGCCCTTGATCGTGATCATGGAGGTGACGATCTTCGCCCAGTCGACGGCGAAGTCCTCGCTGGGCAGGCCCAGCATGGCGATCTTGCCGCCGTGGGTCATGTTGGCGACCATGTCGCGCATCGCGCGGGGGTTGCCGGACATCTCCAGGCCGACGTCGAAGCCCTCCTTGAGCCCGAGGGTGCGCTGACCGTCGGCGATCGTGTGCTCCGAGACGTCGAGCGCGAGCGTGACGCCGGTCTTGCGCGCCAGGGCCAGGCGCTCCTCGCTGACGTCGGTGATCACGACGCTGCGGGCACCGGCGTGCTTGGCGACGGCGGCGGCCATGATGCCGATCGGGCCCGCGCCGGTGACGAGCACGTCCTCGCCGACCAGCGGGAAGGACAGCGCCGTGTGCACGGCGTTGCCGAAGGGGTCGAAGATCGCGGCGATGTCCAGGTCGACGGGGACGCGGTGCACCCACACGTTCGACGCGGGCAGCGCCACATACTCGGCGAACGCGCCGTCCCGGCCGACGCCGAGCCCGACGGTCGCCCGGCACAGGTGACGGCGGCCGGCCAGGCAGTTGCGGCACTTGCCGCACACGAGGTGGCCCTCGCCGCTGACCAGGTCGCCGACGGCGATGTCGGCGACGTCACGGCCGACGGAGACGACCTCGCCGACGAACTCGTGGCCGACGGTCAGCGGCGTGGCGATCGTCTTCTGCGCCCAGCCGTCCCAGGACCGGATGTGCAGGTCGGTCCCGCAGATCCCGGTCCGCTTCACCTTGATCAGCACGTCTCCGGGGCCGGTCTCCGGCTCGGGCACGTCCGTGAGCCAGAGTCCCGGCTCCGCCTTCAGCTTGACCAACGCCTTCAATGCCACGGCTCCCGACGTGCGTGTCCTGTGATGTGCGGGTCCGGGCGCGGCAGCGCGCCCAAGATCCCTGGAAGAGAATCTTCCGTACGGAGCGCTCGCGGTCCATCGAGGATTTCTTAACCGCGCTCGCAGATCAGCTTCACACCACAGGCGGGGGCGGGGCGACGTCAACGCGTCCGAACGGAGAGGCCCCCGTCGGGTGGGGGCCGCGGGGCCCTGCGCCCTCCCGTCCCCGGGCGGGCCCCGGCTCGGGGCGGGCGGACGGCTCGGGGACGGGCGGACGGCCGGGGGTCAGTGGCCGAGCGCCGCCATCGCCGCGTTGTGGCCGGGGATGCCGCTGACCCCGCCGCCCCGGACGGCGCCCGCGCCGCACAGCAGGACGTTGGCGTGGCGGGTCCCCACGCCCCACCGGCCCTCGACCGCGCCCCCGTCCTCCTCCGCGTACGGGAAGGACAGGTCGCGGTGGAAGATGTGCCCGCCGGGGAGGCGGAGCTCCCGTTCGAGGTCGAGCGGGGTCTTCGCCTCGATGCAGGGCCGGCCGTCCGCGTCGAGGGCGAGGCAGTCGGCGAGCGGCTCGTCGAGGTGGGCGTCCAGCTGCTCCAGGGTCGCCGCGAGGAGCGCCGCGCGGGTGCCCTCGTTGTCCGCGGCGAACAGCCGGGCCGGGGTGTGCAGGCCGAACAGGGTGAGCGTGTGGTGCCCCGTGGCGGCGAGTCCGGGGCCGAGGATCGTCGGGTCGGTCAGGGAGTGGCAGTAGATCTCGGAGGGCGGCGCGGACGGCAGCAGGCCGGCGGAGGCCTCGGCGTGGGCGGTGGCGAGCTGTCCGTACCCCTCGGCGATGTGGAAGGTGCCGGCGAAGGCCTCGTGCGGGTCGACGGAGCGGTCGCGGAGCTTGGGCAGCCGGGTCAGCAGCATGTTGACCTTGAGCTGGGCGCCCTCGGGGGCGGGCGGCGGCGGGTCGCCGAGGAGCGCGGCGAGGTCGCGGGGCGAGGCGTTCACCAGGACGTGGCCGGCCTCGACGGTGCCCTCGCCGTCGGCGGTGCGGAAGGTGACCGCCGCACGCCGTCCGTCGGTCTCGATCCGGGTGGCCTCGTGGCCGGTCCGGATCTCCGCGCCGGCGGCGCGGGCGGCGTCGGCGAGCGCGTCGGTGAGGGCGCCCATGCCGCCGACGGGTACGTCCCAGTCGCCGGTGCCGCCGCCGACGACGTGGTAGAGGAAGCAGCGGTTCTGCAGGAGCGTCGGATCGTGGGCGTCGGCGAAGGTGCCGATGAGGGCGTCGGTCAGGACGACGCCGCGGACCAGGTCGTCGGCGAACTCCCGCTCCACGGCGGCTCCCAGGGGCTCCTCGAAGAGCATCCGCCAGGTGTCGGCGTCGTCCACCAGGTCCCGGAGGACGGCGCGGGTGGGGAGGGGCTCGGTGAGGGTGGGGAAGATCCGGCGGGCGGCTCGGGCGGTGCGGGCGTAGAAGGCCTGCCAGGCCTCGTACTCGCGGTCGGACCCGGTGAGCCGGGCGAAGGAGTCGCGGGTGCGCGCCGCGCCCCCGCCGACGAGGAGGCCTCCGTCTCCCTGGGGGGTGTAGGAGGAGACGGACCGTTTCCGCACGGCGAACCGCAGCCCGAGGTCGCGCACGATCTTCTCGGGGAGGAGCGAGACCAGGTACGAGTACCGGGAGAGGCGCGCGTCGACCCCGGCGAACGGCCGGGTGGACACGGCCGCCCCGCCGGTGGAGCCGAGCCGTTCCAGGACGAGGACGGAGCGCCCGGCTCGGGCGAGGTAGGCGGCGGAGACGAGGCCGTTGTGGCCCCCGCCGACGACGACGGCGTCGTACGAGCGGGAGGCGGGCCGGCGGTCCGGGAGCGCGTCGGGGGCAGTCATGGCTCATGCTCACACGGGGGCGGCGACCACGAAAGGGGACGGCGCGGGGCTTCGCCTCGGGTCTGTGGGCACCCCGGTCCGGGGCTCTCGCCCCGGTGCTTCCCGTCGGCCCCGGCCCCGGGCTGGGGGCTCAGGTCCGCGGCGGGAGGGTGGCCGCTCTCAGGTGGAGGGCGGCGGCCTCCGCGTGACGGCCCAGGCGCTCCAGGCAGTGCGCCTCGTCGTCCAGGGCGGCGAGGGTGTCGGGATGGGCCGGGCCGAGCAACCGGGTGCGGGCCCCGGCGACCGCGCCGTGCGCGGCGAGCGCCTCCTCCCAGCGGCCGAGGCGCCCCAGGGCGACGGCGGTCTCGCGGAGGCTCAGCAGGGTGTCCGGGTGGTCCGGCCCGAGGACCCGCCGCCGGTCGGCGTGGACGTCCTCCGAGGCGGTGAGCGCCTCGGGCCAGCGGCCGAGCCGGCCGAGGTTGACGGCGAGCGCGTGCCGGGCGCGGAGCGTCTCCGGGCCGTCGGCTCCCTGTGCGCGGGTGCGGGCGTCGACGAGGTCGCGGCAGACGCCCAGCGCGTCGGCGGCCTGCCCGAGCCGGCCGAGGAGGACGCCGGTCTCGTAGCGGGCGGTGAGGGTGTCCGGGTGGTCGGGTCCGAGGGCGGCGGCGCGCGCGTCGGCGACCGCCCGGTACGCGGCGAGTGCCTCGTCTGCGCGGCCCAGCCGCCCCAGGATGTGGGCCACTTCGCGGCGCGTCACGAGGGTGTCGGGGTGGTCCTCGCCCAGGAGCCGGGCGCGTGCCTCCGCGACCTCGTGCGCGGCGCGGTAGGACTCCTCCAGGCGGCCCAGGCGGCCCAGGGTGAAGGCCAGGTTGTGCCGGCAGCGCAGGGTGTCCGGGTGGTCGGGGCCCACGGTGCGCTCACGGGCGGCGAGCACCGTGACGTACAGCTCGTGCGCCTCGGTGTGCCGGCCCAGGCGGCCGAGCGCGTACGCCCGCTCCTGCGTGGCCGCGAGGGTGTCGGGGTGGTCCTCGCCGAGGACGCGCGCGCGGGCGGCGGCGACCGCGCCGAAGACGCGCAGGGCGTCGGCGGGGCGGTCGAGCCGGGCGAGGGCGAAGCCGACCTCGTAGTGGCTGGCCAGGGTGTCCGGGTGGTCCTCGCCGAGGACCTCCGCGCGGTGTTCTGCGACGGACCGGTGCACCGACTCGGCCTCGTCCCAGCGGCCGAGCCGTCCGAGTCCCATGCCCGCCCGGTACCGGCCGGCCAGCACCGCGATCAGCTCGGCGGTGGCGGCGGGGACGGGCGCGGGCAGCGCGCGCGGGGGCGTGCCGGTCCCCGCTCCGGCGGTCGTCCACTCGGTGGTGAGGACGGCCGCGGCGGAGTCGTGCGCGGCCGGGCGAGGCGCGGTGGCCTCGGCCGGGCGGTGTCCGCCGGTGACGGCCCGGAGCCAGGCGGGCATCGGGGCGGTGGCCGCCGGGTCGGCGCCCGGGCCGGGCGGGGGCGTGGACGGGACACCGGGGCCCGGCACGACGGTCGCCCCGGCGTGCGGGTGCCCTCCCGGACCGGCTCCCGGCAGGGGCGGGGAGATCCGCCCGGTCACGATGCGGCGGCGCAGGTCGCCCGCGTCGGCGGGACGCTCCGCGGGGGCCTTGGCGAGCAGGTCGACGACGATCCGGTCGAAGTAGTCGGGGAGCTCGGCACGGTGGGTGCGCGGCGGGCTCGGCACCGTGTCGCGGTGTCCGATGAGGATCGCCCAGGAGTCGCCGAGGTCGAAGGGCGGGACGCCGGTGGCGAGCTCGTACAGCACGCATCCCAGCGAGTAGAGGTCGCTGCGGTGGTCGACCTCGCCGCCGCCGATCTGCTCGGGGGACATGTAGTGGGGCGTGCCCATGGCGATGCCGGTGCCGGTGAGCTTGGACGTGAAGCCGACGTCGGCGCCGAGGCGCGCTATGCCGAAGTCGCAGATCTTCACCGTGCCGTCCCGGAGCCGCATGATGTTGGCGGGCTTGAGGTCGCGGTGCACGACGCCGTGGCGGTGGGTGTAGGCGAGGGCGTCGGCGACCTGGTCGGCGATCTCGACGACGTCCTGGACCGGCAGCGGGTGCTGGGCGTTGGCGGCGAGGAGCTGGCTGAGGTTGCGCCCCTCCAGGAGCTCCATGACGAGGAACAGCACGCCGTCGTACTCGCCGAAGTCGTGCACGACGGTGATGCCCCGGTGCTGGAGCGCGGCGGCCACCCGGGCCTCGCGCCGGAACCGCTCGCGGACCACGGTGAGGACCTGGGGGTCCTGCTGCGGCCCGATCGGTTTGAGGCACTTCACGGCGACCCCGCGGCCGAGCGCCTCGTCGGTGGCGCGCCACACCTCGCCCATGCCCCCGCGGCCGATGACCTCGTGCAGGCGGTACCGGCCCTGGATCAGTCTGGAGTCCCCCATCGTGTGCTGCCGCCCCCGTCGATCTCCTACGCCTTCCCCGGCTCCTCCAGTATGGACGGCGGTTCGGACAGTGGGTACGGGGCGGGGTACACGAAGGGGTCGGGCCGGCTGCCCGGGCCGAGGCGGTCCATGGCGCGGAGGATGTGCCGCGGCGGCAGCCGCCAGCGCAGGCGGGCGGGGACGCGGCGGAGCAGGCCCGCCGTGGCGACGAGTCGGCGGGTGACGGTCTCCGGGGGCGGTGCGGGGCGGCCGTAGAGCTCGTGGGCGTAGGGGGGCAGAGTGTCGTACGCGAGGGCGGCGACGCGCCGCCAGATCACCTCGCGCGCCGGTACGAGCACGGGTTTGACGGGCGGACGGCGCAGGAAGTCCTCGACGGTGCGGGCGTCCTCGGCCGCGGCGAGGCGGGGACGCGTCCCGTCGAAGTAGGCGGCGAGGGCGGCGGTGGACCCGGGGACGGCGGCGGGGTCGAGTCCGACCAGCCGGGCCGCGGTGCGGTGTTCGTCGACGTACCGGTCGGCCTGCGCGTCGGTGAGGGGGATCCCCGAGCGGCGGGCGACCGAGAGGTAGGAGTCGGTCTCGGCGCAGTGGACCCAGAGCAGCAGCTCCGGGTCGTCCACCCCGAGGCGCCGGTGGATTCCCCGGACCCTCGCCCCGGCCGCCTCGGCGGCCTCGGTGGTCCCGTAGCTCAGGGTCCCGACGAAGTCCGCGGTCCGCATGAGCCGCCCCCAGGGGTCCGTGCGGAAGCTGCTGTTGATCATGACTCCGCGTACGGCGACGGGGTGCAGCGCCTGCAGCCAGAGCGCGCGCACCCCCGCGATCCACATCACCGGGTCGCTGTGCACCTGCCAGGTCACGGAACGGGGTCCGAAGAGCCCCGGGTCGGCACTCATGAAGCGTCCTCGCTCATGCCGTTCAGGCTACGACGGAACCGGCGCGGCGGAACCGGTCGTGCGGCCGGGGCCCGGTGGCTCCCGTCCTGCGGGGTCAGGGTTCGATGTTCTGGTTGAGGTGGAACAGGTTTCCCGGGTCGTAGGTCCGCTTGGCCTCGACGAGACGGTCGTAGTTCGCCCCGTAGTTGGCCCTGATCCGGCCGCGGTCGTCGTCGGACATGAAGTTGACGTAGCCGCCCTCCTCGGAGTGCGGGGCGGTGGCGGCGTAGTAGTCGCGCACCCAGCCGACGTTGGCCTCGTTGGCGGAGGGGTCCGGCCACATGCCGGCGATGATGGTGGCGAACGAGGCGTCCCGGTAGGCGAAGGCCGTGGCGTCCGGGGCGACCCGGTGACAGGCGCCGTTGATCGGGTAGATGTGGACGGTGGAGTTCACCGCGGGCAGCCCGGCGGCGTGCTCGACGTGGGCCTCGATGGCGGCGTCGGTCAGCTCGGACACGAAGTTGGCCTTCCAGTAGTGCTGGAGGCCGGGCGGTACGAGGGCGTCGAAGGCGCTGTTGAGTGCCGGGTACGGCATGGGCCCGACGTGTTCGGCGACCACCGGCGCGATGTCCCGGAGGGGCCGCAGGGCCTTCTCGCCCTCGTCGAGCGGTCCGGCCCAGCAGGCGACGACGAGGGCGAAGGTGTCGCCGTGGCGGTCCTCCGGGATGAAGGGGAGCGGCGGGGCGATCTGGAAGGCGGGGAATCCGCCCAGTTGCTCCGGGGCGTCGGCGATGTACTCGGCGAAGGAGCGGACGACGGTGGCCGCGTCCTCGAGTTCGAAGAGCATCGGTCCGCCGTAGACGTCCTTGACGGGGGCGAGCCGGTACTCGAACGAGGTCACGGCGCCGAAGTTGCCTCCGCCGCCGCGCAGGGCCCAGAACAGGTCGGCGTTCTGCTCCTCGTCGGCGACGAGGAGCCGGCCGTCGGCGGTGACCACGTCGGCGGAGACGAGGGTGTCGCAGCTCAGGCCGAGCCCGCGGGCGAGGTAGCCGATGCCGCCGCCGAGGGTGAGTCCGCCGACGCCGGTGGTGGAGATGATCCCGCCGGTGGTGGCGAGGCCGAAGGGGTACGTGGCGGCGTTGAAGTCGCCCCAGGTCGCCCCGCCCTCCGCGCGGGCCGTGCGCCGCACGGGGTCGACGCGGACACCCTTCATCCCGGAGAGATCGGCCACCACCCCGTCGTCGCAGGTGCCGAAGCCGGGCACGCTGTGCCCGCCGCCCCGGACCGCCAGGTCGAGCCCGTTCTCGCGGGCGAAGTCGACCGCGGCCATGACGTCGCCCGCGTTGGCGCAGCGCACGACGACGGCGGGTCGTCGGTCGATCATGGCGTTGTGCACCGTGCGCGCCTCGTCGAAGTCTTCGTCGTCGGCCGTGACGACCGTTCCGCGGACCCGTTCGCGCAGCAGGTCGTTCGAGAGCTTGCCCATGGCCACCGCTCCTCGTTCGAATCATCTCCACGCTACGCCGATGGCGCCGGGCCTCAACCGGAGCCCGGGAACCCGGAACGGGGCCGCGCCCGGTCCAGCAGGTGAGACCGGAGCGGCCCGGGATTCGCCGGCTCGCCGCGGGCCCTTACAGTGCCGGTACGCGTGGCCGGAGGCCGCCGCACCCGCACCCCCGCCGCCCCGTCTGTTCGATTCAATCGAGGATGCCCATGTTTACGGTCAACGAGTACTTCGACGGCACGGTCAAGTCGATCGCGTTCACGCAGGAGCAGGGTCCCGCGACCATCGGCGTCATGGCTCCGGGCGCGTACGAGTTCGGCACCGCCGCCGCGGAGATCATGCACGTGGTCAGCGGCGCGCTCACGGTCCTGCTGCCCGGCGCCGAGGAGTGGGAGACCTTCGCCGCCGGAGACCGCTTCAAGGTCCCCGGCGACAGCCGGTTCCAGCTGCGGGTCGCGGTCGAGACCGCGTACCTCTGCGAGTACCGCTGACCTTCCCGGAGCGCGCGGGCCCCGGTGAACGGCCCCCGGCTCCTCCGGTCGTTCCGCCTCCGCGAGGGGCCCGGCGCCAGGACACCCCTAGCGGGACCCGGGGGCGCCGTTCGGGACCGGGGTGCCGGCCAGGATCGTCTCCTCCACCGCCTCGTACCTCATGCGCTGGCCGGCCGGATCGCGTTCGCGGAGCACCGTGCCGAGCCAGCCCGCGAGGAAGCCCAGCGGGGCCGAGAGGATGCCCGACGTGGTGAACGGGAACCAGTTGAAGTCCCGGTGCGGGAAGATCGCCTGGGGCGATCCGGACACCAGGTTGCTGCCCGTCATGAGGAGGAACGCGGAGACGCTGCCCACGATGAGGGTGCAGAGCAGTCCCGTACGGGAGTAGCGGCGCCAGAAGAGGCTGTAGACGAGCGCCGGCGCGACCGCGGAGGCGCCGATGCAGAACGACAGCGTGAGCAGGGCCTGAAGGTTCAGGTGCCGTGCGCCGGCGGCGATCGCGATCGCCACGAGTCCCACGCCCGCCGCGGCGATCCGGGCGACGGCCATCTCCGTGGAGCCCTTCAGCCACGTCTTCCGGCGCAGCCCGTGGGTGATGAGGTCGTGCGCCAGGGTGTTGGCGCAGGCGAGGGTGATCCCGGCGACCGAGGCCAGCAGGGTGAGGAAGACGGCGGTCGCCACGGCCGTGAAGAGCAGGGTCTCCACGGTGGTCTGCTCCGCCCCCATGACGGCC
Source organism: Streptomyces sp. NPDC014891 (assembly GCF_043081085.1). Classification (NCBI taxonomy): domain Bacteria; kingdom Bacillati; phylum Actinomycetota; class Actinomycetes; order Kitasatosporales; family Streptomycetaceae; genus Streptomyces; species Streptomyces sp. NPDC014891. The sequence continues at coordinate 455,647 of NZ_JBIBWF010000001.1, forward strand.
TGGCTGACCATGAGGAAGGCCGTCTTGCCCTGCGGGTCGCCGGCGACGAGGCCCTGGTGGCCGACGATCGCCGCCGCGCCGAAGCCGATGACGGCGATCAGCAGGCAGGTCACGACGACGGTCGACACGGCCCAGGACATCGAGCGCCGCACGGCTGCCGCGCTGCGCGCGGTGAACATGCGCATGGTGATGTGCGGGAGCACCGCGGCGCCGAGCACGACCGTCAACTGGGTGCTGATCATGTCGAGTCGGTCGCCGCCGAACTGCAGGCCGGAGGCGAGGTAGGCGTCTCCCGCCCCGCTGCCGCGCTTGGCCGCGTCCAGCAGGGAGGGCAGGCTGAAGTCGAACCGGTGGAGGATGAGCGCGGCGATCGCGAGGGACGAGCCGAGCAGGGCGACGGTCTTGACGATCTGGATGAAGGCGGTGCCCTTCATGCCGCCGATCGCCGCGTACGCGATCATCAGCACGCCCAGGAACACGATCGCCCCGGTCTTGAAGCCGTCGGAGTCGAAGCCGAGGACGACCGAGAGCAGGTCGCCGGCGCCCGCGAGCTGGAAGATCACCAGCGGGAGCAGCGCGGTCAGGGTCACCGCGGCCGTGACGATCCGCACGGCCGGGCCGGGGAGGCGCCGGGTGAGGACGTCGCCGATCGTGAACCGGCCTGCGTTGCGCAGGGGTTCGGCGAGCAGGAACATCATCAGGACCAGCGAGAGCACGGTGCTCAGGGCGAGCGTGAGGCCGTCGTAGCCGACGAGCGCGATGATGCCGATGGTGCCGAGCACGGTCCCGGCGGAGATGTAGTCGCCGGCGATCGCGAGGCCGCTCTGCACGGGGGAGAGCGAGCGGTATCCGGTGTAGAAGTCTCCCAGGTCGTCCCGGTCGGGGCCGGTCATCACGCACAGCAGCAGCGTGACGGTGATGACCGCGATGAACGCGATCAGCGACATGGTCTGGGCCTCGGGACTGAAGCCGGTCATGCGCGGCCACCTCCGGCGGACTGCCACACGGGACGTGCGGAGCGGCTCGGGCGTTCCGGCCGGGGCGCGGCCGCCGCGGCCGCCCGCTCGGCGCGTGCGCGGATCGTGGCGGCGAGCGGGTCGACGCGGCGGCGCGCGATCCGCTCGTACACCGCGATCGCGCCCAGTGCCACGGGCAGTTGGAGGAGGCCGAGGACCAGACCGGTGGTGAGCCCGCCGGTGATGCTGCCGGTCATCAGCGAGGGGGCGTAGCCGGACAGGAAGAGGAAGACGACGAAGTAGCCGAGCGCGGTGAAGGTGGCGACGCGGCGGAGCCTGCGGTAGGCGGATCCGAGCAGGTGCAGATCGTCCCGGTCCTTGGTGGCGGCGGGCGGTCGCGGCGGCGGGGTCGCGTCCCAGGACTCCCGAGCGGAGTCCCGTGCCTGGTGTGCGGAGTCCCAGGCCTGGTGTGCGGAGCCCCGCTGCTGCTGCGCGACGTCCTGGTGGCGCCGCGCGGGGTCTCCGCCGTGGGGCGAGTACTCCCAGGCCTGCGGCGCGGGCTCCCACGCTCGCGCGGACGGCTCCCGGCCTGTCTGCGGATCGGCGCCCCGGGACGGCGATCCGCCCTCCCGGGAGTGCGGCGCCGCCTCGTGGCGGTGCCGCCCGGCGTTCCGCTGGGGGACGGGCGGTGGGCCGGGGAAAGGCTGGTGGTACGACATCGATCTTGCTCCTTGCCGCCTGGGGGCGGGCGGGTGGCGCCGGTGGTCCGCGAACGTTACTCATGGGTATAGCTCTCTCGTAAGGGGATCCCGACCGCTCGGTATGTCGGTTCGGTGACGATCCTGTGCGCGTCGCGACGAAACCGGAGGAAACCCGGCTGTGGATCTTTCCGCAGGTCACGGGCGGGTCTCGGGGCCGTGCCTCGGGTCGGCCCGGGACCGGGGCGCGACCCGGCCGTGGCCCGCCGGCGGAGGCACGTGCGCGTGCGCGGGCCCCGGGCGCGGCCGCTACCGGCGGACGCGGGGCATGCCCAGGCCGATCCAGGAGATGATCTCGCGCTGGATCTCGTTGTTGCCGCCGCCGAAGGTGAAGATGACGGCGGAGCGGTAGCCGCGTTCCAGTTCGCCGTGGAGGACCGCGCCCGCCGAGCCCTCCTTGAGTGCGCCCGCGGCGGCGACGACCTCCATGAGGGCCGCGTACGCGTCGCGGCGGGCCTCGGAGCCGTAGACCTTGACGGCGGAGGCGTCCTGGGGGGTGAGGGTGCCGTTCTGGACGGCGTTCACCATCTGCCAGTTGAGGAGCTTCATCGCGTCGAGCCGGGCGTGGGTGCGGGCGAGGGTGCGGCGGACCCAGGGCAGGTCGATGACGCGCCGGCCGTCGGCGAGCGGGGTGGCGGCGGCCCAGCGCTGGACGTCGTGGAGGGCGCGGATCGCCATGGTGCCGTGGGCGGCCAGGGTCACGCGCTCGTGGTTGAGCTGGTTGGTGATCAGCCGCCAGCCCTTGTTCTCCTCGCCGACACGGCGGGAGGCGGGGACCTCGACGTCGTCGTAGTAGCTCGCGGTGGTGTCGTGCGAGGCGAGGGTGTTGATGAGCGTGCACGAGTAGCCGGGGTCGCTCGTCGGGACGAGCAGCATCGTGATGCCCTTGTGCGGCGGCGCCTCGGGGTCGGTGCGGACCGCGAGCCAGACCCAGTCGGCGGTGTCGCCGTTGGTCGTCCAGATCTTCTGGCCGTTCACGGTGTACGTACCGGTGACCTCGTCCCCCCGCCGGACCGCGCGGGTCTTCAGGGCCGCGAGGTCGGTGCCGGCGTCGGGTTCGCTGTAGCCGATGGCGAAGTCGATCTCGCCGGAGAGGATGCGCGGCAGGAAGTACGCCTTCTGCTCGTCGGTGCCGAAGCGCATGATCGTCGGCCCGACGGTGTTCAGCGCCATGAGCGGGAGCGGCACGCCCGCCTGCGCGGCCTCGTCGAAGAAGATGAACTGCTCCATCGGGGTCAGCCCCCGCCCGCCGAACTCGGTGGGCCAGCCGACCCCGAGCCAGCCGTCGGCACCGAGCCGCCGCACGGTCTCCCGGTAGAAGCGCTTCTGCGCCGCCGGATCCGCGTAACGGGTGTGGACGTCCTCGGGGACCAGCGCGGAGAAGTACGCGCGGAGTTCGGCGCGCAGGCTGTTCTGCGCGGGCGTGTAGGCGAGGTGCATGGGGCGGGCCTCCCGTGGCGGCTGTCCTGCGGCGGCGGTCCTGCGGGTCCCCGGCGTCACCCGGGTGGTGCGACGCGCGACGGCGGCCACGGTAGAACGTGTTCCACAAATGCGGAAGCCTCGGGGCGGTCCCGGACGGCCCCCGGCCCCGGTTCGCAGCTGCCGAACCGGGGCCGGGGGTGGCGGGTCGAGGGAGTGCTCGGGGGACCGTCCGCTGTCCCGCGGACCGGCGCGGACGGTCGGCGCCGCCTACGGCAGCAACTCGTCCATGGAGGCGCGACCCTTCTCCGCCATGCGGCGTTCCGCCCAGGCGAGGGTCTTGGGAGTCACGTCACGACCGGAGGCGAGGACCAGGTCCTCGGCCGTGAACTCGCCCTCCGACCCGGAATGCAGCAGCCGGTCGGGCGTGGGGAAGTCCCCCGGGGACGTCTTGTCGGGCTCAGCGTTCATGCCGCCTCCTACGATTTCGTCCGGCACTCGCCATTCTCGTGTCCGGCCCGTAGGTCCGCATCCGGGAGCAGAGGGCGCCCCCGCCCGCCCGCGCCGCGCCCCGTGAGCGGCCGGCCGCGGGGGCCCCGAGCCCGGCCGGTCCGGGCCGGCGCGGCCCGAAGCGACCGCTCACCGGCCCGCCGCCGCCCGGTCCCCGACGAGTTCCGCCGCCGCGCGGAGGGTGAGTCCCCTCCCCTCCCCGTGACAGTGGGTGTACGCCTCCGGGGCGAGCGTCCGGCGCAGCGTCTCCTCGGCCCGCGCCCTGATCAGGGACTCGGTCCCGGACGTGAAGGGGCGGAAGCCGCCGCCCGTGGACGAGCCGGCGTGGGCGTCGTAGGCGCCCAGGAGCCGCGCCCCGGTCTCCGCGTCGCCCGGCCCGCCCCGCCCGCCGAACGCCCACGCGGCCGTCGCGAACTGGGTGACGAGCAGGTACGGGGCGACCAGGTGGGCCAGGGGCTCCAGGTCCGCGACGGCGCCGGCCAGCCGCTCCACGGCCTGTCCGTGGGCGCCGTCGAGGCAGTCGAGCCAGGCCGAGGCCCCGCCGGCGAGTCCCAGGAAGAGCGACGGGGTCGACTCCCCGAACTCGCCCGCCAGCCGGGCGAGCTGTTCCCGGGCGGGAGCGGTCCGCCCGGTGTGGGCGTAGTGCTGGACGAGCAGCATCCGGGCGGTGCCGGCGGCCTCCGCGCCCCACTCGCCCGCGGCGTCGGCGGCCTCGACGAGCAGCCGCTCGGCCGCCGGGTCCCCCTCCGGCCGGAGCCGCAGCCGTACGGCCGCCAGACGCGCGGTGGACAGCGGCACCTGGGAGCGCGCGTCGGCCCGCTCGGCGGCTTCCGCGGCCCGCCGGTAGTCCTCGGCGGCCTCGGCGAGCCGTCCGGCGCGCTCGTGGGCCTCGCCCCGGGCGGCGAGGGACTCGGCGATGCCCCAGGGGTCGCCCGCGGCCTCGAAGAGGGCGAGCGCCTCGGCCGCGTCGGCGGGGCCGCGCACGACGAGCTTGGCCCGGACGAGCAGGGCGAAGCCCAGGTCCCAGCCGGGGGCGTGGTCGCGACAGGCGTCGACGACCGCCGTCAGGACCTCGTCGAGGCCGGTGGACTCCCCCGCCATCAGGCGGGCGAAGTGCCACATCGTCCCGGGCTGGCGGCAGGTCTGGGGCAGGCCGGGACGGTACGCGGAGACCACGGCGGCGAGCCGCGCCCGGGTCCCGGTGCGTTCGAAGGCGGCGGCGCCCCGGCCCCCCTCGGTCGCGAGCGCGTAGAGCCGCCCGCCACGCCGGGCCTCCCGGAGGCGCTCGCCGGTCCAGGGCGGCGGAACGTCCGTGCACCGGCCGTCGAACGGCTCGGCCGGGCGCACGGGCTCCCGGAACGGATCGGGTCCGAGCCTGCCCGCCTCCACGGCCCACGCGCGGGCGTCGGCCTGGTGGTGGCGCAGCTGCCAGAACCAGCTGAGGGAGTGGACGAGGCAGAGCACCTCCTGCTCCGCGCCGAGCGCGACGGCCGTCCGCAGAGCGCCGCGCAGGTTGTCGTGCTCCCGTTCCAGGAGAGCGACGGCCTCGGCCTGTCCGGAGCCGCGGAGTGCGGGCTCGGTGGTCCGGGCCAGCTCCCGGTAGTACGTCAGATGCCGCCGCTCGGCCTCCGCCTCCTCCCCCGACTCCGCCAGCCGCTCCCGCGCGTACTCTCCCACCGTCTCCAGCAACCGGAACCGCATCCCGTCCCGGCCCGGCCGCGCCACCACCAGCGACTTGTCCACCAGGGCACCCAGCAGCTCCAGCACCTCCCCCGCCCCGGCACCTCCGCACACCGCCTCCGCCGCCGCCAGGTCCGCGCCCCCCGTGAACACCGCGAGTCGCCGCAGCACCGTCCGCTCCGGGGCATCCAGCAACTCCCAGGACCAGTCCACCACCGCCCGCAGCGTCTGCTGCCGCGGCAGCACGGTCCGCGCCCCCGAGGTCAGCAGCCGGAACCGGTCGTCCAACCGCTCCGCGATCTGGCCCACCGACAACAACCGCAGCCGCGCCGCCGCGAGCTCGATGGCCAGCGGCAACCCGTCGAGCCGACGGCACACCTCCTCCGCCGCGCCGAGGTCCTCGCCCACCGCGAACCCCGGACGGGCAGCCGCACCCCGCTCCCCCAGCAGCCGCAACGCCGTCCCGGCCGGCAACGGGCCCAACGGCCGCACCGCCTCCCCCGGCACCCCCAGCGGCTCCCGGCTCGTCGCCAGCACCCGCACCCCCGGACACCGCGCGAGCAGCACGTGCACCAGCTCGGCCGCGGCCGCGACCAGGTGCTCGCAGTTGTCGAGGACGAGCAGCATCCGCCGCCCCGCGCAGTGCTCGACGATCTCGGCGTACGGGTCCTCCGGGTCGGCCACCACGACCCCCGAGCGGTGCCAGCCGTGCGTCCCCCGGGCGCCGATCGCGCCGAGGACGGCCGGGGCGACCCCGGACTCCTCGCGTACGGAGGCGAGTTCGGCGAGGTGGACCGTCCCGTCCCGGTACGCCCCGGCCGCTTCCAGGGCGAGCCGCGTCTTGCCGACGCCGCCGGGCCCGGTGAGGGTGACGAGCCGCCGGACGGCCCAGTCCGCGCCGAGCGCACCCAGCTCCTCCTCACGCCCGATGAACGAGGTGAGCCGGGCGGGAAGACCCGCCGCCGTGCCCGGCCCGGTCGCGACGCGGCCTCCGGGCCGGCCGGCGGCCGCGCTCCTCGGCTCGCACGCCGACGCGCCGACCGCCCCCCTCACGGCAGCGCCACCCGGCTCACTCGCCGTCGCGCCTCCGGGCCCGCCCGCGGCGGCGCTCGCCGGAGCGCCTCCCGGCCCGCCCGCGGCGGCGTCCGCGGGAGCGTCTTCCGGCCCGCTGCCGGGCGGCCTCGTGGCCGCCGCCGGTGTCGCCGTACCGTCCGCCAGGAGCTCGGCGTACAGGGCGCGCAGTCCGGGTCCCGGGTCCGTGCCCAGCCGGTCCGCGAGCCCCGCGCGGACCTCCTCGTACGCGGCCAAGGCCTCGGCGGGCCTCCCGGCCGCGCGCAGGGCGCGGATCCGCAGCGCCTGGAGGGGTTCGTCGAGCGGTTCTCCGGCCGCCAGGGCGGCGAGCGGCGCCAGGACCTCCGCGGCCCGCCCCAGGTCCAGTGCGGCCGCGAGCCGGTCGCGCCGGGCCTGCGCGTGCCGCTGCTCGACCCGGACGACCAGCGGGTCCGCGTCCCGGCCCGGGAGGTCCGCGAGGGCGGGGCCGCGCCAGAGGGCGAGGGCCTCGTCGAGGAGGCCGGCGGCCCGCGCCGGGTCGCCCGCGCCGAGCGCGGCGGCGCCCTCGGCGGCCAGCCGCTCGAAGCGGTGGAGGTCGACCGCGTCCGGTTCCGCGGCCAGCCGGTAGCCGCCGGGGCCGGAGACGACGACGTCGTGGCCCGCCGCCCGGCGCAACCGGCCGACGAGCGCCTGGAGCGCCGCCGTTCGGTCCGGCTCCCCTCCGCCGGCACCGCCCCAGACCTGGTCGATCAGCGCGCGGGTGCCCACCGCCCGTCCTCCGGCCGCTGCGAGGGCGGTGAGCAGCGCGCGGAGCCGGGCGCCGCCCAGGACGGCCTCCGTCCCGTCGTCGGTGCGGAGGGCCTGACACGGACCGAGAACACGGTAGGGCGGCTGCACCGGCCCATTCTGCCCCGACGGCGCGGCGGGGCCCGTGGGGTGCACGTGGTTGCCGGGACCGGTGCGGCGGGAGCGACCCGCGGGCCGCTCCCGCCGCCGGTCTCCCCCGCCACCGCCGCGAGGAACTCGCGCCACGCCGTGTCATCGCCATGGCGTCGGCGGGGCGCGGGTTCGACAATGGGGAGGATGACCGATGAAGACCGGCGTACGCGCAATGGCGAGATCGGGCCCGCCGAGTGGCTCGCCATGGACCGGACCGGCAGCTTCGACTGGAATCTCGACACGGGCACCATCGATGTCGACGAGGCCGGGCTGCTGGTCTTCGGCGTGGTCCCGGGCGCCTACGACGGCCGGCCGGTGACGCTGATCGCCCGGCTCGCGCCCGACGAGCGCGCCCGGCTCGAAGGCGTCGTCCGGCAGGCGGTGACCAGCGGCGAGGTCTCGTACACCGCGCACTTCCCCATCCCCCAGGACGACGGACCACCCCACTGGACGCACGTGCAGGCGCGGATCCTCCGCTCGCCGGACGGGCGGGCCCGGCGGATCGTCGGCGTCGTCCGGGACACGACCGCCGAGCTGACCCGCTTCGCCTTCGTGCAGGAGCTGGAGAAGCGCCGCGAGGTCCAGACGAACATCGTGGAGCGGACCACGGCCGCCCTGTCGCGCGCGGTGACCGTGGACGACGTGACGGCCGCCCTGACCGGCCCGGGCGGACTCGCCCGGCTCGGCGCGGACGGCCTGGCGCTCGGGCTCGTCGAGAACGGCTCGCTGAACATCATCGCGCTCAGCGGCGAGACCCTCGGCGTGCTCGACGACTTCCGGGTCCGCCGGCTCGACCGGGGCATGCCGCTCGCCGAGGCGGTGCTGAGCGGGCGGCCCCGGTTCGCCTCCTCCTTCCCCTCGCTCGGACGGGACTTCCCCGAGCTGGCCCCGTACCTGGGCCGGCTCGACTTCCGGGCAGCCTGCTACCTCCCGCTGGTCGCGCAGGCGCGCTCGCTCGGCGGGATGGCCCTGTTCTACCGGGGCCGCACCTCGTTCAACGCCGACGAGCGGAACCTCGCCCTCGGGCTCGCGGCGATCGTCGCCCAGTCGCTCCAGCGGGCGATCCTCTTCGACGAGGAGCGGGAGCTGGCCACCGGACTCCAGGCGACGATGCTGCCCCGCCGTATCCCGCAGTTCGCGGGGGGCCAGATCGCCGTGCGCTACCACGCGGCCTGGAGCGGGCGGCAGGTCGGCGGCGACTGGTACGACGTGATCCCGCTGCCCCGCGGCCGGGTCGGGATCGTCGTGGGCGACGTCCAGGGGCACGACACGCACGCCGCCGCCATCATGGGCCAGCTCCGCATCGCCCTGCGCGCCTACGCCGGTGAGGGCCACGCCCCCTCGACGGTGCTCGCCCGCGCCTCCCGCTTCCTCGCCGAGCTGGACACCAACCGCTTCGCGACCTGCACGTACGCCCAGGTCGACCTGGGGAGCGGCACGTTGCGCGCCGTACGGGCCGGGCACCTGGGGCCGCTGATCCGGCACACCGACGGGCGGGTCGGGCGGCCCAAGCTGCGGGGCGGACTGCCGCTGGGGCTCGCGACGGTCTTCGGCGACGAGGAGTTCCCGGAGACAAGGCTCGACCTCGTGCCCGGGGAGACGCTGGTGCTGTGCACGGACGGTCTCGTGGAGCAGCCCGGATCGGACATCGAGACCGGTCTCGCCGCGCTCTCCGGGGCGATCGGCAGCGGCCCCCCGCAGGCGGAGGCGCTCGCCGACCACCTCTCCGAGCGCCTGTGGGAGCGCTGGGGGTCGGGGGACGACGTGGCACTCCTCGTGCTGCGCCGCAGCCCGGACCCGGGCACCCCCCGGGCGCCGCGGATCCACCAGTACATCCACCAGGCCGACCCGCAGGGCCTGTCGGACGCGCGCGCGGCCGTGGGGCAGGCGCTGCGCGACTGGGGCATGACCGAACTGGCCGACGACGCCGAGCTGCTGACGGGCGAGCTGCTCGTGAACGTGCTGCTGCACACCGAGGGCGGCGCGGTGCTGACGCTGGAGGTGCTCCCCGAACCGGTGCGGCGGGTACGGCTGTCGGTGCAGGACCGGTCGAGCGCCTGGCCCCGCCGGCGTACCCCCGGCGAGGCCGCCACCTCGGGCCGCGGACTGCTGCTGCTCGACGCGCTGGCCTCGCGGTGGGGTGTCGAGCCGCGCGGCGAGGGCAAGGCCGTGTGGTGCGAGATCGGTCCGTCGGAGGTGCCGGCCGACGTCGTGAACGGCGTCTGAGGAAGGGAGCAGCACGGTGGATCCCGTGGCCGCCCTGAACCGCATCGCGTTCCTCCTGGAACGCGCCCAGGCACCCGGGTACCGGGCGCGGGCCTTCCGTACGGCCGCCGCCGCGGTCTCCGCCCTGCCGGAGGGAGAGGCGGCCCGGCGCGCGGCGGCGGGCACCCTGCAGTCGGTGAAGGGCCTCGGGCCCAAGACGGCGGCGGTGGTGAGCGAGGCGCTGGACGGACGGGTCCCCGCGTACCTGGCCGGGCTGGAGGAGGAGCTGGAGGAGTCCCTGGGGACCGCCGATCCGGCGGGCGGGGGCGAGGCGCTGCGGGCGGCCCTGCGCGGCGACTGCCATCTGCACTCGGACTGGTCGGACGGCGGCGCCTCGATCGAGGACATGGGACGTGCGGCCGCGTCGCTCGGCCACGCGTGGGCGGTCCTCACCGACCACTCGCCCCGGCTCACGGTGGCGCGGGGGCTCTCGGCCGAGCGGCTGCGGGAGCAACTGGACGTGGTGGCCCGGCTGAACGAGGAGTGGGCGCCGTTCCGTCTGCTCACCGGCATCGAGTGCGACATCCTGGAGGACGGCTCCCTCGACCAGGAACCTGAGCTGCTCGACCGCCTCGACCTCGTGGTCGGCTCGGTCCACTCGAAGCTCCGGATGGACGCGCGGGCCATGACCCGCCGTCTCGAACGGGCCGTGCGCGACCCGTTGATGGACGTGCTCGGGCACTGCACGGGCCGGCTGGTGGCGGGCGGGCGGCTGCGGCCGGAGTCGGAGTTCGACGCGGAGCGGGTGTTCGCCGCGTGCGCCGAGTCCGGGACGGCCGTCGAGATCAACAGCCGGCCGGAGCGGCTAGACCCGCCGCGGCGGCTGCTGCGGCTCGCGGTGGCGGCGGGCGCGTACGTCGCGGTGGACACGGACGCGCACGCGCCGGGTCAGCTGGAGTGGCAGATCCTCGGCTGCGCGCGGGCCGAGGAGTGCGGCGTGCCGGAGGAGCGGGTGATCAACACCTGGTCCGCGGACCGGCTGCTGGAGTGGGCGGGGAGCTGAGCATCCGGCGGTGGCGCGCGCGGTCGGGCGGTGGCGCGGACGGCCGGCCGGGCGGTGGGGCGGCGTCAGGCGCGCTGCCAGACCGTCGTCGCGTTACAGAACTCGCGGATGCCGTGCCCGGCGAGCTCGCGACCGTAGCCGGAACGCTTGATGCCCCCGAAGGGGAGGGCGGGGTGCGAGGCCGTCATGCCGTTGACGAACACGCCGCCGGCCTCCAGGTCGCGGACGAAGAAGGCGACGTCCTCCGGGGAGCGGGTCCAGACGCTGGAGCTGAGGCCGAACGGCGAGTCGTTGGCGACGGCCACGGCCTCCTCGATGTCGCCGACCGCGTACACCGTGGCGACCGGCCCGAAGGCCTCCTCCTGGTGGATCCGCATCTCCGGCGTGACGCCGGCCAGGACGGTGGGCCGGTAGTACCAGCCGCGGGCGAGCTCCGGGTCCTCCGGACGGTGGCCGCCACAGAGCGCGGTGGCGCCGCGGCGGACGGCGTCGTCCACCAGCTCCTCCAGATCCGTGCGGCCCTGCTCGGTGGCGAGGGGGCCGACGTCGGTGGACTCGTCGAGGGGGTCGCCGACGGTGAGGGCGTTCATGGCGGCCGTGAAGCGCTCGGAGAAGTCGTCGTAGACGTCCCGGTGGACGATGAACCGCTTGGCGGCGATACAGGACTGGCCGTTGTTCTGGACGCGCGCGGTGACGGCCGTCTTGACCGCTCCGACGATGTCGGCGGAGGGCATGACGATGAAGGGGTCGCTGCCTCCGAGCTCCAGGACGGTCTTCTTGACCTCGTCTCCCGCGACGGACGCGACGGCCCGGCCGGCGGGCTCGCTGCCGGTGAGGGTGGCGGCGACGACCCTGGGGTCCCGCAGGACGCGTTCCACGTCCCGGGAGCCGATCATCAGGGTCTGGAAGCAGCCCTCGGGGAATCCGGCCCGGCGGAACAGGTCGCCGAGGTAGAGCGCCGTCCGCGGCACGTTGGAGGCGTGCTTGAGGAGGCCGGTGTTGCCCGCCATGAGCGCGGGGGCGGCGAACCGGATCACCTGCCAGAGCGGGAAGTTCCACGGCATGACGGCGAGGATCGGGCCGAGGGGCCGGTAGTGGACCCGCGCGAGGTCGGCGCCGGAGTCCTGGACGTCGCTCTCCGCCGGGTGCTCGTCGGCGAGCAGCTCCTCGGCGTTGCGGGCGTACCAGCGCATCGCCTTGGCGCACTTGGCGGCCTCGGCGCGGGAGGCGGCGATGGGCTTGCCCATCTCGACGGTCATGGTGTGCGCGATGTCCTCGGTGTCCTCGTCGAGGAGACCGGCGGCGGCGCGCAGCAGGCGGGCGCGTTCGGCGAAGGAGGTTGTCCGGTACTGGCGGTAGGCCTCGTGAGCGGCGGCGATGCGCCGCTCGACCTCCTCGGGCCCGTGGGCCTCGTAGACGCGCAGCGTCTCGCCGGTCGCCGGGTTCACGGTGGCGATGGCCATGGCGTGTCTCCTCCTGACATCGGTCCCCGACTGCACGTTTCCGCGAAGCGGCGCCCGGCGCAACAGGGGCGGGGCGGTGGGATGACCCGAAAGCGGCGGCGACCTGCGCGGACACGGCGGTCGAAAGGTGCGGCCCGGAGCGCCCGCCGGGCGCCCTCGGGGACCTTCCGGTGCCGGCTCAGTCGGTGAGCCAGGCGAGGGCGCCGGAGAGGTGGGCGCGGAAGGCGGGGTCGCGGTAGGCCTCGGGGGCGTGGCCCAGCGCGGTGAAGAACACCCGCCCGGCGTCGATCTCCCGGCACCAGACGAGCGGGTGGTCGTCCCCGTGGGTGCCGCCCCGGTAGGAGGTCTCGTCGGCCCGGGCGAGGACCCGAGTCCCGGTCCGCCCGGCCCCGTGCGCACCGGGGACGGCGCACCGCCGCGGGTCGGACGTGAAGTTGTACCACTCGTCGGTCCAGGCCCAGCGGGCCGGCAGCGGGGCGGTCGCGGGATGGTCGCGGTCGTCGACGAGGACGAGGCCAGGCTGCACCTCGGGGTGCCCGTCGAAGCGGGTGCCGAGGAGTTCGCCGTAGAAGGGCCAGTCGGGTTCGGCGTTGGCCGCCGCGTGGACGGCGAGCAGGGAACCGCCGCCCCGCAGGTACGCCTCGAAGGCGGTGCGCCCCTCGGGGGTCAGGACGTTCCCGGTGGTGGAGAGCAGGACGACGACGGAGCACCCGGCCAGCCGCTCGGCGGTGAACACCCCCGGGTCCCCGGACACCTCGGCCCCCCGCCCGAGCCCTTCCGCGAGCTCCGCGAGCGCGGCGGCCCCGTCGGGGATCGACGCGTGACGGTAGCCCGCGGTGCGGGTGTAGATCAGGACGTCGGGGCTGGTCACGCGGTGACTCCGGGGCGAGGGTGCGGGAGGGGACGTGAGGTGCGGGGGCTGTACGCACAGCAAGCGCTTTCTATCCGTGGGGGTCGACCGTAGCGGCCAGGGCTCCGCGGCCGCAACACCGCCCTTCCGCGCATCAGCCGGAGCACCTCCCCACACGTACGGGCGATCCTCCCCACCCGGATGTCGATCCATTGTCGTATCGGATGCGTCTCTGTATCTTTTGGCGCGCCCAGCCCCGTCGGGGCGCGCCCCGCCTCGGGGGCGTCGCCCGCTCATCGAGGAGTCGTCATGAGCACCGTGCCGCCCGCGCTCGCCGCCGCCGTCGGGCCGTTGCCCGAAGGGGCCGTGCTGCCGTTGCCGCCCGCCTTCGACTCCGTCGAGGAGGAACGCCGGTACCGCAAGGAGCAACTCGCCGCCGGTTTCCGGATCTTCGGGAGGTTCGGCTTCTCCGAGGGGGTCGCCGGGCACATCACCGTCCGCGATCCGGGCGACCCGAACGCCTTCTGGGTCAACCCCTTCGGCATGAGCTTCGGCCAGATCAAGGCCTCCGACCTGATCCTGGTGGACCACGAGGGGACCGTCCTGGAGGGGCGCAGGCCCGTGAACCGGGCCGCGTTCGTCATCCACTCGCGGGTCCACGCCGCCCGGCCCGACGCGATCGCCGCGGCGCACTCGCACTCCCTGCACGGCAAGGCGTTCTCCAGCCTCGGGATCCCGCTCGCCCCGATCACCCAGGACGCCTGCGCCTTCTTCGAGGACCACGGCCTCTACGAGGACTACCGCGGCGTCGTCAACGAGACCGAGGAGGGCGAGCGGGTCGCGAAGGCCCTGGGCGGCTTCAAGGCGGTCATCCTCAAGAACCACGGGCTCCTGACGGTCGGGCGGTCCGTCGCCGAGGCCGTGTGGTGGTTCGTCACCATGGAGCGCTCCTGCCAGGCCCAGCTCCTCGCGATGGCCGCGGCCGCGGGCACACCGCAGCACATCGACCGCGAGACGGCCCTGCTCACCCGCGGGCAGATCGGCGGGCATCTCGCCGGCTGGTTTCAGGCGCGCCCGCTGTGGGATCAGATCGCGGCGTCGGACCCGGACCTCTTCGACTGACCCCGGTCCCCCGCACCGGTGTCGGCGCCGGGGATCCGCCGTGTCGACGCCTCCAGGAGCGGGACGAGGAACTGACGCTCCAGGCTGCCCGGCGGCAGCTCCGCCGGCTCCACGTAGCTCTGCGCGAGTCCGCCTTCGCGCAGGGCGATGAGGAGCCGCGCGAACCGGTCGGCGTCCACGGTGAGTTCACGTCCCGCGCGGCGCAGGACGAGGGTCAGCCCGCGGGCGATCTCGGCCCGCAGCCGGGCGTCGTGGCGGGCGAGCACCCAGGCGGCCTGCGGGTCGCGGATGGCGTGCAGGGTGAACTCGGTGGTGACGAGGTACCAGTCCCGCTCGTCCGGCTCGACCCGGGCGGCCAGCTCCGCGAGGCGGTCCAGGGTGTACTCGTCGGCGGTCAGCGCGTCGATCGACTCGGCGAGCCGCCGGACGATCCGGTCGCTGTGCTCGTCGAAGAGGGCGAGGAAGAGCTCCTCCTTGCTCGCGAAGTTCGAGTAGTACGCGCCCCGGGTGTACCCGGCCCGCTCGCATACCTGCTCGATCGTCGTGGCGTGGAAGCCGTGCTCGGCGAAGGTCTCCAGGGCGGCCTTCAGCAGCGCCGCGCGGGTACGCGGCCGCCTCCTGGTGACACCTTTCGGCACGGGCGCCTCCTCGTCGTTCCGGGGCCGCGTCCTGCGGCGGACGCCCACCCTACCGGCGGCCCCATCCCGGGCAGGGACGACCACCGGCGGATAAAATTCACGCATGGGAGAGCGGCCCGTCGCGCCCGCGGCGCCCCAGCTGGTCCTCGAGATCGACGGGGACACGACCCGGATGAGTCCGGGCCGTGTCTATCGCATCGGGCGCGACCCCACCAGTGACATCGTGCTCGCGGACGCCCGTGCCTCCTGGCACCACGCGGTGCTCAGCGCGGCCGCCGGACGCTGGACCCTCGTGGACGAGGGCAGCACGAACGGCACCTTCACCGACGGCCTGCGGATGGACGGGCCCCGCGCGGTGGGCCCCGGGACCGTCGTGCGGTTCGGGCATCCGGAGGACGGGCCCCGGGCGGTGCTGTCCTCGGGAGCGGCCGAGGCCGCGGCGGGGGCGGCCCCGGAGGATCAGGCCGCCGGGGAGACACCGCCCGCCCCGATGGACGTACGCACGCCGGAGGCCGTACCCGCACCGGAGGCCGCCCCACCGCCGCCCGCCGACACCCCTCCCGGACCCCACCCGGACGCGCCGGCCGAGATGCCCGCGGCTGCGGGACCGGCGCCGGCCGACCGGCCCGAGCCGGTACGGGCCGCACCGCCGCCCCCCGTTCCGGAGGCCCCGGAGACCCCGGAGGCGACGCCGACTCCGCAGGCCCCCGAGGCGCCGGAGCAGGCCTCCGTCCCCACACCGGTGGCCGCCGCCCCGCCGGCTCCGCCCGAGGCGCCCGCACCCGCCCCCGGCATCCTGAGGGACGCACCCCCGCCCCGCCCCTCCTCCGTCTCCCACCCCGCCGCCACCGGCACCTTCCGGCAGCCGACCTCCGTGCGGCCGCTGCCCGCCCACAGCATCCGGATCGGCCGCGCCCCCGACAACGACGTGGTCGTCCCCGACCTCGTGGTCTCCCGGCGGCACGCCGAACTGCGCGCCCACCCCGACGGCACCTACTGGATCCACGACCTCGGCAGCCACAACGGCACCTACCTCAACGGCGCCCCCGTCGTCGACGCCCGGGTCACCCCCGACGACATCGTCGGCATCGGCCACTGCGCGTTCTGCCTGATCGGCGGCCAGCTGGTCGAGTTCACGGACACCGGCGAGGTCTCCCTCGACGTCCAGTCGCTCGCCGTCACGGTGGACCACGGACGCAAGACGCTCCTCGACGAGGTCTCGTTCCCCGTGGGGCAGAAGTGCCTGCTGGGAGTGGTCGGCCCGTCCGGCGCCGGGAAGTCGACGCTCCTCGGCGCCCTCACCGGGCAGCGCCCCGCCGACCGCGGCACGGTGCTGTACGACGGCCGCGACCTGTACCGGGACTACGCCGAGCTGCGGCAGCGCATCGGGCTCGTCCCGCAGGACGACATCCTGCACCTCCAGCTGAGCGTGCGCCGGGCTCTCGGCTACGCCGCCGAGCTGCGGTTCCCCGAGGACACCGAGCCCGCCGAGCGGCGGGCCCGGGTGGACGAGGTGATCCAGGAGCTGGGTCTCGGCGAGCGCGCGCAGCAGCCGATCCACAGCCTGTCGGGCGGCCAGCGCAAGCGGGTGAGCGTCGCCCTCGAACTGCTCACCAAGCCCTCGCTGCTCTTCCTCGACGAGCCCACGTCCGGCCTCGACCCGGGCATGGACCGGTCCGTGATGCACATGCTGCGGGGCCTCGCGGACGACGGCAGGACGGTCGTCGTCGTCACACACAGCGTGCTCAGCCTGGACGTCTGCGACCGGCTGCTCGTCCTCGCCCCGGGCGGCCGGGTGGCCTACTACGGGCCGCCCTCGGAGTCCCTGGAGTTCTTCGGCTTCGACCAGTGGCCGGAGGCCTTCGAGGCCTTCGAGAACGACCGGGACCGGGACTGGGCCGGCCTGTACCGGTCCTCCCGCTTCCACCGCCGGTACGTCGCCGACGCCACGGCCCGCCCGAACGTCCCGGTGCCGGGATCCGCGGCGGAGGAGCGGGAGCCCGCCCCGCCGCCGAAGGCGCAGAGCTGGGGCTCCCAGCTGCGGACGCTCGTCCGCCGGTACACGGCCGCGCTCTCCGCCGACCGCACGTTCCTGGCCATCATGATCGCGCTGCCGTTCGTGATGGGCGCGATGGCCCGGGCCCTGTCCGAGGGCGGCTTCAACCAGGAGTCGACGCTCAACGTCCTGCTCATCCTCTGCGTCGGCGGCGTCCTCACCGGCGCCGCGAACGCCGTGCGCGAGCTGGTCAAGGAACGCACGATCTACCGGCGCGAGAGAGCCGTCGGCCTGTCCCGCTCGGCGTACCTCGCCTCCAAGATCGTGGTCCTCGGCACGATCACGGTCGTCCAGGCGGTCGTGCTCACGCTGGTTGCCCTGATCGGCGTCCCGCTGAACGTGCCGGGCGGCAAGGGCGTCCTGATGCCGCCCCTGGTGGAGATCACCCTCGCCGTCGCACTGCTGTCCTTCACGGCGATGATGCTCGGGCTGCTCGTCTCCGCCCTGGTCCGCAAGGAGGAGGTGACGATGCCGCTGCTCGTCCTCCTCGCGATCGTCCAGGTGGTCTTCTGCGGCGCGCTCCTGACCGTGCGGGGGACGCCCGTCCTCGAACAGCTCGCCTGGCTGGTCCCCTCGCGGTGGGCGTTCGCGGCGATGGGCGCCACGGTCGACATCGGGACCGTCTCGCCGAGCGACAAGACGGCGGACCCGCTGATGGACCACACCGCGGCGGCCTGGCTGTTCGACATGGGCATGATGGTGGTGCTCTGTCTCGTCATCGGCCTCCTCGTGGCACGTCTCCTGCGCCGCCACGAGCCGGTCGTCATGCGGAGGTAGGCCCGTGCACGCGGAGGTGGTCAGGTGAGCGTCCCCGTACCCGAGTACGTGCCGGACTTCCGGCCCACCCACGTCGTCCCGCGCGACGGGCTCGAAGCGTGGCAGGCGCCGGACCCGGGGCTGCCGACGACGCCGCTCGACGCGTTCCTGCCGGTGCGCCTGGAGGAGCGGGCCGGCGACTGGGGGCGGGTGCTCTGCTCCAACGGCTGGACCGCCTGGGTCGACGCCCGGCTCCTCGTCACCGTCCCGGACGACCCGCCGGCGGCGGGGCAGCCGACCGCCAGGACAGCCGACCCGCGCCCGCTGATCGCCCGCGCCGAGGACGCGCTCGGCCGCTACCGGCGCGCGGCGGAGGCACTGGGAGCCGGGCGCCTGGACGGCGAGGACTTCCGGCAGCGGACGCGCGGGCTGCGGGTGGGCATGGTCGTCGACGGCGAGTCGGTGTGGCTGTACGACGCGGAGCACGAGCGGTGGGTGTACTGCGACGGGGTGGGGCTCAGTACGTACGCGGCCTCGTCGGCACCCTCGATCGCCTCCCCGGCCGCCCCGGCCTCCCCGGGCGAGGACGCGACACGGCCCGGCGGGGCCGACGCGGCGGAGGAGGGCGACGGAACGGAGGGGGCGGCCGGGGAGGATCGGCCGGCCGGCTCCCCGGGGTACGAGCCGACCCAGGTGGTGGTGCTGGGCGACCCGCCGCCGGCCCCCGGGAGCGACCCGCCTGCGGCCCCCGCGACCGCCGCGCCGCCGGCCCCCGCCGAGACCGCCGCGCCGCCGCCCACCCAGGTGGTGGAGCGGCCGCCGCCCCGGAAGGACGGTGAGGGGTGATGGCGGGCGCGGCGGGCGGTGAGCCGGAGCTGCCCGCGGGCCGGGCCTCCGGGCTCCTCGGCAAGGAGATCGCGGGCTACCGCGTGGAGAGCGAGATCGGCCGCGGCGGAATGGCGGTCGTGTACCGGGCGCGGGACCTCCGGCTCGACCGGACGGTCGCGCTGAAGCTGCTCGCCCCCGAACTGGCCCGCAACGACACGTTCCGCAAGCGGTTCGCGCACGAGTCCCGGGTCGCCGCCTCGATCGACCACCCCCACATCGTCCCGGTCTTCGACGCGGGCGAGACGGAGGGCGTGCTCTACATCGCGATGCGGTACGTGGCGGGGCAGGACCTGGTCGCCCTGCTGGACCGCGAGGGGCCGCTGCCGCCGGGGAAGGCGGGACGGATCGCCGTCCAGGTCGCCTCGGCCCTGGACGCGGCGCACGCCCACGACCTGGTGCACCGGGACGTGAAGCCCGGCAACATCCTGGTCGCCGAGGGCACGGACCGGGATCACCCGGAGCACGTCTACCTCACCGACTTCGGGCTGACGAAGAAGTCCCTGTCGCTGACCGGGTTCACGACGGTGGGCGAGTTCGTCGGCACCCTGGACTACGTGGCCCCCGAGCAGATCTCGGGGAAGCCGGTGGACGGCCGGTGCGACGTGTACAGCCTGGCCTGTGTGGTGTTCGAGACGCTGGTGGGAGCGCCGCCGTTCCGCCGTGACACGGACTGGGCGGTGCTGTGGGCGCAGCAGTACGATCCCCCGCCGCCGCTCTCCGAGGTCCGGCCGGGGCTGCCGGAGGCCGCGGACGCGGTGTTCGCGAAGGCGCTCGCGAAGACGCCGGAGGAGCGGTACGGGACGTGCCTGGAGTTCGTGGCGGAGCTGCGGGGGGCGCTGATCGCGGGAGGTGGCGGGCCGGTCGTGCCGAGGAGCCCCGAGCCGCTGACCCCGCCACGGGATCCGCCGGTCTGGGCACGGCCGGTCTTCCGCGGGCTGTAGCCGGGCGGTCCGCGGCGATCGGACCGCCCCCGCGCGCGTGCACGAGCCCGCTTGCCCGAGCCCGCGTGCACCGACCGCGTGCGTCCCGCGCGTCCGCGCCGCGGCGCCGGGATCCGGTCGTCGTCCGGTGTTCGTGGCCGGCCGGTGGCCGGGCAGCCGGCCGGTGGCCCGGCTCCTCTCAGGCCGGGTCCTCGTACCGGGCGGCCAGGGCCGCGGCGCGCCGGTGCAGTGCGGTGCGCAGGGACGCCGGGGACAGTGCCTCCGCGTCCGGGCCGAGCTGCCACAGGGCCCATTCGGCGTGCCGCGCGTCCTGGTAGGTCAGCTCCAGGCGCAGTCCGCCGTCTCCGTCGGCCTCCTCGGCGCGCACGGCCACCGCGGTGTCCAGGAGTTCCTCGCGGCGCGCCGGGTTCACCCGTACCCGTACGGTCAGGTGACCGTCGCCGAGGAAGCGCGCGGAGCGCTCCCGCCAGACCCGGTCCAGGTCGACGCTGTCGGGCCGTTCCGCCGGCTCGGCCAGTTCCTCGGCGGCCAGGACCCGCGACAGCCGGTAGGTGCGGTCCTCACCGGCCCGGGTGGCCAGCAGGTAGCCGCGGTCGCGGACCGTGACGAGGCCGATCGGGTCCACGGTGCGCCACTCGGGCGCCTGCCCCGTGGCCGCGTAGCGGATGCGCAGCTTGTGACCGGCCAGCACCGCGCGTCTGACCTCCAGCATCGTGGCGCCGGGCAGCTCGTCGTCGGTCCGCCTGCGGGACAGCAGGTCCGCCTCGGGCTCGACGAGGAACCGCCGGACCGCGTCACTCGCGCTGGTCCGGTGGGCGTCGGGCAGCGCGTCGAGCACCTTCCGCAGGGCGGAGGCCCGCGCCGGTCCGAGGCCGAACGCCCGCGCCTCGCGCCCCGGTGCGGCGGTCAGCAGGGCGAGGGCCTCATCGTGGTTCAGCCCGGTCAGCTCGGTGCGGAATCCGGGGAGCAGGGCGAAGCCGCCGTGGCGGCCCCGTTCGGCGTAGACCGGG
Source organism: Streptomyces sp. NPDC014891 (assembly GCF_043081085.1). Lineage (NCBI taxonomy): Bacteria > Bacillati > Actinomycetota > Actinomycetes > Kitasatosporales > Streptomycetaceae > Streptomyces > Streptomyces sp. NPDC014891. The sequence continues at coordinate 475,951 of NZ_JBIBWF010000001.1, forward strand.
ACTCCGGCGCCGGACAACGCCTCGATGTCGCGGAGCACGGTGCGGGTGGACACCCCGAGTTCGGCGGCGAGGGTGTCCGCGGTGAGGCGGCCGCGCTGGCGCAGCAGGAGCACCAGGGAGACCAGGCGGTCGGCGCGCATGCGAGAACGCTAACGGAATACATGACAGAGGGTGTCGTGATGCGTTGGGAGGCTCGTCACCACGGCGTCGGAGCGGTGCGGACCGCGAGGCCGGCGCCCCTACTCCCCCGCCTCGACCCGAGGCGGGGCGGCGAACCGAACGGAGCTGACGTGGCGATGGAGCGAGTGGCGGTCAACCCGGTGGCGTGGTCGACGGAATGGGGGTTCAACCAGGGTGAGCTCGTCTCCGGGCACACCCGGACCCTGTACGTCTCCGGGCAGACCGCGATGAGCGAGCAGGGCGAGCCCCTGTACGAGGGGGACATGGCCGCGCAGTTGGCGCTGAGCGCGGACAACGTCGAGGGCGTGCTCGCCGCGGCCGGGATGTCTCTCGCGAACCTCGTACGGCTCACCGTCTACACCACCGACGTGGACCTGCTGGTCCGCCACTACGGGGGGCTGGCGGGCCGGTTGGGGGCGGCCGGGGTGGCTCCGGCCACCACCATGCTGGGGGTGACCCGGTTGGCGATCCCGGGGCAGGTGGTCGAACTGGAGGGAACCGCCGTCGCGTGACGCGGCGCCGCCCGTCGCCCCGAGCCGTGCGGCTCCGGGCGGCGGGCGGGGCGGCACGCTATGTCGCCGACGGGGGTGGCGGGCTCACCGTGTCCTCGACCGCGCCCCCGCGGCGGACGCGGGTGGCGAGCAGGCCGCCCAGGAATCCGAAGAACAGCCCCCAGAGCAGGGCGAAGCCGACCGTCCTCCAGACGTTCGGGCGGAGGATCACCTCGCCGCCGAGGGAGTCCAGTTCGCCGATGCCCAGGACCGAGAGGCCCAGCCGCGCCTCGACCAGGGTCAGCGGCGCCACGACCAGCATGGTCAGAGCGAAGGCGATGCCCAGGTGGAGGGAGTGCTGCCACGGCCTGATCCTCGCAGGGGAGCGGACCGCGGCGACGAAGGCCGCCGCGAGGACGAGGACGGCGGCCACCGGGAGCAGCCACCACGCGCGCGCGTCCTCCGCGGCCAGCGAGCCCAGGTCGATCGTCGACAGGTCCGTGCGGTCGCCCTGGCGCAGCACGGCGTCCAGGACCTGCGGCATGGGCAGGCCGAACGGGCCGTCGACCCTGCCCTCCCAGGAGCCGCCGATGCCCACGCCGAGGGCAAGCCAGGAGACGTTGGGCAGGCCGAGGAGGAGGACCGCGAAGGTCTCCGCCGCGTGGCCCCTCGTCGCGGCGACCACCAGCCCGGCGACGAGGCCCACGACCACGTACGCCAGGAGCAGCAGGAGCATCGCGTGCGCCGCGGGCCGCACGGGTTCGTGGAAGCGGACGAGCCGGGGCGGCAGCGGGGTCCTGCGGGAGACGAGGAGCGCGACGACGAGGACCCCGAGGATCCACAGGAGCCCGTAGAAGAGGGTGGGGCCGAGGACGGTACGGAAGCCCACCGTGGGGCTCACCGCGTCGAGCAGCTCGCCGAAGAGGTCCGTCAGGGAGCCCTGTTCCTCATCGCCGCCGAAGGTCAGGGGGAAGTCGTGGCGGGCGACGGCCGAGACCCCCGTCAGGGCGAGGAGCCAGAGGACGACCGTGCTCGCGGCCCGGAGCGCGAGCTCGCGGGTGCCGGCCACGGCGTGGTGGCGCAGGGGCCGCAGGAAGCAGTAGCCGGTGACGAGTGCGCCCACCAGGGTGACGGTGAGCGGCATCGCGGTCAGTTCGGCGCGGGTCCCGGCGAGGGCGCCGGCGTCGCCGGAGAGTTCGACCTGGCCGCCCGAGGCCATGACGACGACGGCGGCGAGGACCGCGGTGAAGCCCCCGGGCAGGTCGGCCGCACCGGCCGCCCAGAGGCCGAGGGCCGCGGTGACGCCCATGGCGACGTAACCGGCGACCACCGCGGCCAGGCTGTGCAGGCCGACGCGGGCGAGGGGCCCGGTGCCGGGCGCGGGGGAGGTGGGGAGCCGACTGCTCACCCTGCCCACGCTAGTACCGGTCGCGGTCGGCCGCTTGCGGGGCGGGGCCCCGCCGGGGCGGGGCCCCGCCCCGGCGGGGGATCCGGTCGGGTCCTCCGCTTGCGGGTACCCACCGATCGGCGCACACAATGGGCCCGGAACGGAAGAAAGGGAAAAAAGTGACGTCCCACCCGCCGTCCGGCCCTCCGTCGGTTCCTCCCGCAGGTCCCCCCTCGGGCCCCCTCTCGGGCCCGGGCGCACGCCCAGGATCCGGCGGTCACCCACCGCCCCCCGGACCGCCCCCCGGCGGCCCGGGCGGCGGTGGTTCCTCGGGCGGGCGCTCCGGAGGCTCGTCCGGCGGTTCCGGCGGTTCCGGCGGTTCCGGCGGTTCCGGCGGCGGAGGCGGGTCCGGCGGCACCGGCGGCCCGGGCGGGTCCGGGAACGGCGGCCCCGGCAAGACCCCGTGGTGGCGGTCCGTGCCCAAGGTCGCCTCCGTCACCGCCGTCGTGGTCGCCGCCGTCGCCCTGGTCGTGGTGCTCACCAACAGCCCCGACGACAAGAACGACACGGCGGGCTCCGGGGGCGGCGAGGTCTTCCTCCAGAACGCGGCCGCGACGGGCCCCGACCCGTTCACCAAGTCGACGGCCCGGACGGACGCCGCGTCCGCCTCGCCCGCCTCGCTGCCGCCCCGCACCTCGCAGGCGACCACCGAGGTGTCGGGCTCCACCCCCGGCCTCTACGGCGGTACGCAGTCGGTGGCCAGCTGCGACGTGGAGCAGCAGGTCCGCTACCTCTCCGCCGAGCCGGCCAAGAACGCGGCCTTCGCCTCCACCCTGGGCATCCAGGCGAACCAGGTGCCCGGCTATCTGCGCTCCCTGACGCCGCTCCAGCTCCGGGCCGACACCCGGGTGACGAACCACGGCTACCGGGACGGGGCCGCGACCACCTACCAGTCGGTGCTCCAGGCCGGGACGGCCGTCCTGGTCGACGACCGCGGGGTGCCCCGGGTGCGCTGCGCCTGCGGCAACCCGCTGACCCCGCCGGTGGCGCAGAAGTCGCCGCGGACGACGGGCACGCCCTGGCAGGGCTACGACGCCGACCAGGTGGTCGTGGTGGCGCCCTCGGTGACCGTGGTGAACGTCTTCGTGGTGTACGACGTGCAGGACGACAGCTGGTTCGCGCGGCAGCAGGGGGACCACCGGGGCCGGAACGACAAGCCGACCGAGCCGCCCAAGCCGCCGACCTCCCCCTCGACCTCCGCCTCGACGTCCCCGTCCGTCTCCCCGCCGTCCCCGGTGCCGTGCGTGACGGTCACGGGCGACGAGACCCCGGCGCCGGTCGACGGCGTGACGCCTTCGCCGTGCCCGGAGACGCTCTCCCCGTCCGTGTCGACGTCCGCGCCGACCTCACCCTCGGACACTCCCCCGTCGAGCGACACGCCGCCGCCCTCCGAGGACACCACCCCGCCGGACGACACCTCGCCCCCGGCCGACTCGCCGGCTCCGCAGTCGGCGCCGGTCACGGAGAGCTCGGCGGGCCTGTCCAGCGCCTCGACCGGGTCCAGCGCGGCTGGCTCGCCGCCGGCGCCGCCGGGTGCGGACTCCGCCCCGGCTCCCGCCCCCGGTCCGCGGGCCGCGCCGCGGTCCGCCGCCGGGGCGGGCACCCCGTCCGTGGTCTGAGCGGTCGCCCCGGGTCCGCCGCACGGCGGACCCGGGGCCTTTGCGGGCGGCGGCTTATTCAGATGCCCGGCGACCGGGGTCCGTGTACCGTCCATCGAGTGGAACCACTGACCGACAAAGAGATCCGCTCGTCCTTCGTGAACTGCACCAAGGGCGAGGCGGCCCGGCTCAAGCTGCCGCTCGACTTCGGCGAACTCCCCTGGCAGGACCTGGACTTCCTCGGCTGGGTCGACCCCGGTGCGCCGCTCCGCGCCCATCTGGTCGTCCCCCGCGCGGACGGTCCGGTGGGGGTGAGCCTGCGGGTCCCGGCCGCCGGACGGACCAGCGCCATGAAGTCGAGCATGTGCCAGGTCTGCCTGACCGGGCACGCCTCATCCGGCGTCACGCTGCTCGTGGCACCCCTCGCCGGCCCGCGCGGCCGCGAGGGGAACACGGTCGGGACGTACCTCTGCGCCGACCTCGCCTGCTCCCTGTACGTGCGGGGCAAGCGGCAGCCCAGGCTGCGCGGCCGGCGCCAGGAGGAGTCCCTGACGGTGGACGAGCAGGTCGCCCGCCTCATGGGCAACCTGGACGCCTTCGTCGACCGCGTGACGGCCGGGTGAATCCGCCCCGGGAGCGACCCGCCGGGCCGGCCCCCGGAGGACCGGCTCAGCGGAAGGCCTGCTCGCCGGTGAGCGCCTTGCCGATCACCAGGGAGTGGACCTCGCTCGTGCCCTCGTAGGTGAGCACCGACTCCAGGTTGTTGGCATGGCGCAGCACCGGGTACTCCAGGGTGATGCCGTTGGCGCCCAGGATCGTCCGGCACTCGCGGGCGATCGCGATGGCCTCGCGCACGTTGTTCAGCTTGCCCACGCTGACCTGCTCGGGGGTGAGGGTGCCCGCGTCCTTGAGCCGCCCCAGGTGGAGGGCGAGGAGCATGCCCTTGCCGAGCTCGACGGACATGTCCGCGAGCTTCTGCTGCGTCAGCTGGTAGGAGGCGAGGGACCGGGCGAAGACGACCCGGTCCCGGGCGTAGGAGATCGCCGTCTCCAGACAGTCGCGGGCGGCGCCGAGGGCGCCGAAGACGATGCCGAAGCGGGCCTCGTTGAGGCAGCCGAGCGGGCCGGAGAGACCCCTGGCCCCGGGCAGCACGGCGTCGGCCGGGAGGCGGACGTCCTCCATGACCAGTTCGCTGGTGACGCTGGCCCGCAGCGACAGCTTCATCGTGATCTCCGGGGCGCTGAACCCGGGGGTGCCGGCCGGGACGAGGAAGCCCCGTACGCCGTCCTCGGTACGGGCCCAGACGACCGCGACGTCGGCCACCGCACCGTTGGTGATCCACATCTTGGTGCCGTTGAGGATCCAGTCGGACCCGTCACGCTTGGCGTTGGTCCGCATGGCGCCGGGGTCGGAGCCGGCATCGGGCTCGGTGAGGCCGAAGCAGCCGATGTACTCCCCCGCCGCCATCTTCGGCAGCCACTGCTGCTTCTGCTCCTCGGAGCCGTGCTTCCAGATCGCGTACATGGCGAGCGAGCCCTGGACGGAGACGAGGGAGCGCAGGCCCGAGTCGACGGCCTCCAGTTCCAGACAGGCCAGTCCGTACGCGACGGCGTTGGTGCCGGCGCAGCCGTAGCCCTCCAGGTGCATGCCGAGGACGCCGATGCCGCCGAGGGTGCGGGCGAGCTCGCGGGCCGGGATCCGGCCCGCCTCGAACCACTCGGCGACGTGCGGGCGCAGTTCGCGGTCGGCGACGGCGCGCACGGTGCGGCGGATCTCGCGTTCCTCGTCGGTCAGCAGTCCGTCGACGGCGAGCAGGTCGAAGGGGTGGACCGGGGCGGAGCTGGACTGCGACGACGACTGCGGCTGGGACGACTTCACGGACGGCCTCCTGGCGGCTGTGGCAACTCGGCGAGGCGAAGCGTAGCCCCCAGCCGGATATTGGATCCAGTATTGAAAATCCGATATCCCGGCCGTACGGTCCGATCGGATCCGATCGCCAGTGAGGGAGAGCGGGATGCGCGCAGACCAGCCGGGCACGCCGGGGCCGACGCCGGCCGGCGCCCTGTCGGGGATCGTCGTCGCCGACTTCGGCCGGGTCCTCGCGGGGCCGTACATGACGATGCTCCTCGCCGACCTGGGCGCGGACGTGATCAAGATCGAGCGGCCGGGCTCCGGGGACGACACGCGTGCGTGGGGCCCGCCGTTCGCCGGCGGCGAGGCCACCTACTTCCTCGGGGTGAACCGCAACAAGCGCTCCGTCGCACTCGACCTCACCGACCCGGGCGACCTGGCCACGGCGCGCGCGATCGTGGACCGGGCGGACGTCCTGGTGGAGAACTTCCGCCCCGGCACGATGGAGAGGCTCGGGCTCGGCCACGAGGCCGTGCGGGCGACCAACCCGGGGCTCGTCTACTGCTCGGTGACCGGCTTCGGCACCGGCGAGGGCGCCGCGCTGCCCGGCTACGACCTGCTGGTCCAGGCGATGGGCGGCCTCATGAGCGTGACCGGTGAGCCGGACGGTCAGGGGACGAAGGCCGGGGTCGCGCTGGTCGACGTCGTCACCGGGCTGCACGCGGGCATGGGGGTCCTCGCCGCCCTCCGCCACCGCGAGCGCACCGGCGAGGGCCAGCGGATCGAGGTGTCCCTGCTCTCCTCCCTCCTCTCTGCCCTCACGAACCAGGCCGCCGCCCACCTCGGGGCCGGGGTCGTGCCGCGCGCCATGGGCAACCGGCACCCGAGCATCGCCCCGTACGAGGTGTTCGAGGCGCGGGACCGGCCGCTCGTGATCGCCGTGGGCAACGACCGGCAGTTCCGGGTGCTGTGCGAGCGCCTCGGCCTTCCCGGGCTCCCCGAGGACCCGCGCTTCGCGACCAACACCGCCCGGGTCGCCCACCGCGACGCGCTGGTGGCCGCGCTCGCCGGGCCGCTGGGGACCCGTACCGCCGACGGCTGGTTCGAGGAGCTGACCGCGGCGGGGGTGCCGTGCGGACCGATCAACGACCTCGCCGCCGCGTTCGACCTCGCCGACCGGCTGGGGCTCGCCCCGCGGGTGCCGGAGTCCGCGGCCGGCCCCGGCCAGGTCGCCCATCCGGTCCGGTTCGGCGCGACCCCGCCGGCGTACCGTGCCGCTCCCCCGCGTCTCGGCGAGCACACGGAGGGTGTGCGCGCCTCCCTCGGGCGGACCGCGGAGGGCCGCGGACCGGAACGGCCGTGACCGCGCGCGCGGGGCGGAGCGGAGGAAGCGCAGGGTCGGCGGCCGGGAACGCGTAGGAAGATGGTCGGCACCGGTGGGGAGATCATCCGGTGCGGTACGAGGAATCGGAAGGTCACAGGCGATGAGCAGCGCGGTGCAGAAGCGGCGGCCGCAGACCGCCCAGCAGTTCGTCCTGGAGGAACTGCGGCGCGCCATCACCAGCGGCGAACTGCGGCCCGGCGGGCAGATCCGGCAGGACGCGCTCGCCGCCCGGTACGAGGTGAGCCGGGTGCCGCTGCGCGAGGCCCTCAAGGCCCTGGAGGCGGAGGGCCTGGTCGTCCACCACGTCCACCGGGGCTACTTCGTGGCGGAGTTGTCGCTGGCCGACCTGGAGGAGATCTACCGGATCCGCGAGCTTCTGGAGACGGAGGCGGTGCGCAGGGCGGTGCGGCTGATGCCGGACGGCATCGTGGCCGCCCTCGAACGGATCCAGCGTGAGGTGGAGCGGGCGGCCGAGGAGGGCGACGTGCCGGCGATGGCCGCGGCGAACCGCCTCTTCCACTTCACCCTCGTGGAGGCGTCGGGGATGCCGCGCCTGGTCCGTCTGATCGCGACCCTCTGGGACTCCACCGACGCCTACCGCTCCCTGTACTACGCCGACGCCCCGCACCGGAAGCAGGCCGTCCGCGAGCACCGCGCCGTCATCTCGGCGCTCCGGCACGGCGACGAGGAGGCCACGGTCCGATGGCTGGACGAGCACCGGGCGCACGCGGTGGCGGCCCTGCGCGAGGTCCTGGACCTGGAGCGGGACTGAGCCCCCGGGGCCGGGTGCCGCCGGTGGCGCGGGGCCGCCGGGCGGGCGCCGGACCCGTCCGCGGGGAAACTGCCGGGCGGGCCCGGCCCGACACCCCCTAAGCTCGCGCCATGGAGTACGGGGGACTGGTCAACATCGTGGACGTCGAGGCGACCTGCTGGGACGGGCAGCCGCCGCCCGGCGCCGTCAGCGAGATCATCGAGATCGGACTGACCGTGGTCGATCCCGGCGCGGGCGAGCGGGTCTCGCGGCACCGGATCCTGGTGCGGCCGGTCCGTTCGCGGGTCAGCGCCTTCTGCACCGAACTGACCGGGCTCACGCAGGCCGAGGTCGACACCGGGCTGGACTTCGCCGCCGCCTGCCGGCTCCTCGCGACCACGTACGAGGCGGGGGTGCGGCCCTGGGCGAGCTGGGGCGACTACGACCGCAAGCAGTTCGCCCACCAGTGCCGGGTCTCCGGCACCCCGTACCCCTTCGGACGCCGCCACACCAACGCCAAGGCGGTGTTCACGGAGGCGTACGTCCTTCCCCGGCGCCCCGGCATGGCGCGCGCCCTGGAGGTCGCCGGGCTGCCCCTGGAGGGACGGCACCACCGGGGCGAGGACGACGCATGGAACATCGCGGCGCTGGTCCTGCGGCTCGCGGAGCGGGGCGCGTGGCCGGCGGCCGGCGCCGTGGACGTTCCATAGGCGGCTTCGCGGCCTGCGGTTACCCTGGCGCCGGACGCGAGGAGGAACCATGGGGCGGATGCCGTCGGCCGAACGACGCAGGCAGCTGGTCGACGCGGCGATCAGGGCGATGACCAGGGACGGGGTCGCGCGGACCACCACCCGGTCGATCTGCGCAGAGGCGGGGGTGTCGCTGAGCGTCTTCCACTACTGCTTCGACTCCAAGCAGGCTCTGCTCGAAGCGGCGATCGAGACGATCAACAGCGACTACGTGGCGCTCGTGATGTCGGCGGTCGAGCCGGGCGCCACCCTGCGCGAGACCGTGCGGGGCGCGCTCCAGACGTACTGGGACCACGTCACGGCCCGTCCCGGTGAGCACATGCTGACCTACGACCTCACCCAGTTCGCCCTGCGGGAGCCGGGGTTCGAGCATCTGGCACGGGCCCAGTACGAGCGGTACGTGGCGTCGGCGGGCGCGCTCGTCGAGCAGGTCCGCTCGATGCGGGACATCGAGCCGGGCGTGCCGGTGGAGACGATCGCCCGGTACCTGGCGGCGGCGATCGACGGCCTCACGCTCCAGTACCTGGTCGTCGGGGACGAGAAGGCGGCGGCGACGCTGCTCGACCTGACGGCGGATCAACTGGTGGTCCTCATCGCGGGGTGACGGTCGGCGTGCCGACCGCGTGGACGTCCCATGACCATCAACAGGTCATCTGTCCCGGACTATTGACTCGGTCCGTCGGCACCGCGATCCTCGGGGCGCCCGGTACTCCCCCACCGTCCGGAGGCATCGCTGACCATGACCCGACCCGATTCGCGCCGGACCGGCGGCAGGCCCGCCCTTCTCGCGCTGTTCCTCGCCCTGGCCGCCGTCCTCTTCGGCTCCGGTCCCGTCCCCGCGGCGGCCGCCGCCGGCGGATGGTGGGAGCCCACGTCACGGCCCGCGGCCGATTCGCAGATCAACGTCACGGGCACTCCGTTCACCGGGACGGACGCGCAGGGCAAGGTGCGCGGCTTCGTCGACGCCCACAACCACCTGATGTCCAACGAGGGGTTCGGCGGCCGGCTCATCTGCGGCCAGACCTTCTCCCCGGCCGGCGCGGCGGAGGCGCTGAAGGACTGTCCCGAGCACTATCCCGACGGTTCGGGGGCGCTGTTCGAGAACATCACCGGCGGGGCCGACGGCCACCACGACCCGGTCGGCTGGCCCACCTTCAAGGACTGGCCCGCGCACAACTCCCTGACGCACCAGCAGAACTACTACGCGTGGGTGGAGCGGGCCTGGCGCGGCGGCCAGCGGGTGCTCGTCAACGACCTGGTGACGAACGGCCTCATCTGCTCGATCCTGCCCCGGGACCGGAGCTGCGACGAGATGACGTCGATCCGCCTCCAGGCCCGCAAGACGTACGAACTCCAGGACTACGTGGACGGGATGTACGGCGGGCCCGGCAAGGGCTGGTTCCGCATCGTCACGTCCGCGGCGCAGGCGCGCTCGGTGGTCGAGCAGGGCAAGCTCGCGGTCGTCCTGGGCGTCGAGACCTCGGAGCCGTTCGGCTGCAAGCAGATCCTCGACGTGGCCCAGTGCAGCAAGGAGGACATCGACCGCGGCCTCGACGAGTTGTACGGGCTCGGGGTGCGCAGCATGTTCCTGTGCCACAAGTTCGACAACGCGCTGTGCGGTGTCCGCTTCGACTCGGGTGCCATCGGCACCGCGGTCAACATCGGGCAGTTCCTGTCCACGGGCACCTTCTGGGCCACGGAGAAGTGCGCGGGCCCGCAGCACGACAACCCGATCGGGCTGGCGGCCGCGCCGGTGATGGCGGCCAAGCTGCCGCCGGGGGTCACCACGCCGTCGTACGCCGCGGACGCGAAGTGCAACACACGGGGCCTGACCCGGCTCGGTGAGCACGCCCTGCGGGGCATGATCGACCGGGGCATGATGCTGGAGCTCGACCACATGAGCGTCAAGGCCGCCGGGCGGGCGCTCGACATCCTCGAGTCGGAGGAGTACCCGGGCGTCCTGTCCAGCCACAGCTGGATGGACCTGGACTGGACGGAGCGCCTGTACAAGCTGGGCGGTTTCGTCGCCCAGTACATGCACGGCGCGGAGGGCTTCGTCGGCGAGGCGGGCCAGAAGGCCGCGCTGCGGGCGAAGTACAAGGTCGGTCTCGGCTACGGCACCGACATGAACGGTGTCGGCGGCTGGCCGGCCCCGGTCGGCGAGGGGGCGCCGAACGCGGTGAAGTATCCCTTCCGCAGCTTCGACGGCGGCTCGGTGATCGACCGTCAGGTGACGGGCGAGCGCACCTGGGACCTCAACACCGACGGCGCGGCGCACAACGGTCTGGTGCCGGACTGGGTCGAGCAGATCCGGCTCAGCGGCGGGCAGGGCGTCGTCGACGAGCTGGCGCGCGGCGCGGAGTCGTACCTGACCACGTGGAAGGCGACCGAGGACCACGAGCCGGGCGTCAACCTCGCCAGGGGCGCGGCCGGTTCGGCGAGCTCCTCGGAGTGGAACCCCTTCACCAGCTACGCGGCGGGCCGGGCGCTCGACGGCGACACCGGCTCGCGCTGGGCGAGCGACTGGTCGGACGACCAGTGGATCGGCGTGGACCTCGGGGCCGTCCGCAGGGTGGGCAGGGTCACCCTGGACTGGGAGCGCGCGTACGCGCGCCAGTACCGGATCGACGTGTCGGAGAACGGCACGGACTGGCGGACGGTCTGGTCCACGGACGCCGGTGACGGCGGCTACGACACGGCCGCGTTCCCGTCGACGTCCGCCCGTTACGTACGGATCCACGGCGAGCGGCGGGCGACCAAGTGGGGCTACTCGCTCTACGAGGTGGCGGTGCACCGGGCCTGAGCGGAGGGGCGGGGGCCGGCCGGACCGTTCCCCGGTCCGGCCGGCACCCGCCGGTTTCCGCCCCTTCGTCGGCCCCCTTGTCCCGCTCCGGCGTCCGGTAGGAGATCATGGACTCCGGAACGCAGAAGGGACGGAACGGACGATGAGGCACCGCAGTGTCGCCGACCTGATGACGCCGACCGCGGTGGCGGTCCAGCCGGGGACGTCGTTCAAGGAGATCGCGCGGCTCCTCGACGAGTACGGCATCACCGCCGTCCCGGTGGTCGACGAGGAGAACCGGCCCGTGGGCGTGGTCTCCGAGGCCGACCTGCTGCGGCGCCACACGGCGAAGGGCGGGCCCAGCACCGCGGAGGCGATGATGTCCAGCCCCGTCGTGACGGCGAGGCCCTCCTGGACGGCCGTCGAGGCCGCCCGGCTCATGGAACGGCACCGGGTGAAGCGGCTGCCCGTCGTCGACGCGCAGGGGTGCCTGATCGGGGTGCTGAGCCGCAGCGACCTGCTCCAGCTCTTCCTGCGCCGGGACCGCTCCATCCAGGAGGAGATCCGCGAGGACGTGGTCGTCCGCATCCTGGGGCTCTCCCCTTCGGCCGTCCACATCGACGTCGACGAGGGCCTGGTGACCCTGAGCGGCACCCTGGACCGCGCGGGGATCGGCCCCGTCCTCGTCCGGCTGTGCGAGGCCGTGGACGGGGTGGTGGAGGTCGTGGACCGGCTGGCGTACGAGGACGCGGAGGGCGACCTGACGGTGGCGGACACCCAGTAGGAGGCGTCCACGGGGAGGCGGAGACCGGTCGGCACGCAAGGGCCGGGCCTGGCGGTCGGGACGCAGAAGTCCCGACGCGGCAGGCCGGGCGTACGGCGACGGGCCGTCGTGTCGCGGGCCCCGCGGGCTACGCGGGCGGCGGGGTGGTCAGGAGACCGCCTCCGGCCAGCCGTAGCCGGGTCCGGTGTGCCGGGGCACCGTGCCGGCGCCGGCCGCCTCCATCTCCCGGTTGGCCTCGCGCATCAGCTTGCCGGCCAGGTCCTTCATCGCCCGGCTCGCGGCCAGCTCGTCACCGATCGCCGGCACGTCGGCGTCCGACGGGTTGCAGCGGGCGGAGCCGTGACCCGTGAGGGTCGAGTTGCCGGTCAGGAGCCGGGCCTCGGCCCTGGTCCTGCCGTCGTCCTCGACCAGCTCCACGCCGACCGTCCATTCCAGGGTGCGGGACATGATCTGCCTCCTCGCACGGCCGGGCCCCTCACGACCGGGCACGGCCCTGCCTCCTCGCACAGCCGGCCCCGTGTGACCGGGGCGCGGCCCCTTCCGATACCTCCAGGATCCATCGGCGCGGGCCGAGCGGCACGCCGCGGGAGGGGCCGACGGCCCCAGGGGTGTCCTGCCGGGCGGCAGGACACCCCCTACGGAGCCCGGAAGAGCCGCGGGAATCGGGGGGCGAGCCAGGGCCTGCGCCCCCAGCCGAGCGCCCTGCCCCGGGCGATCACGGGCCAGGGGTCGACCCGGCCCAGCGCGAGGAGCAGGAAGGCCACCGGCTCCGTGAGGATGGTGCAGTCCGGGCGGGCGGGTGGTTCGTGGGTGACCTCGACGGTTCCGTCGGCCACGAGGACGCCGAAGGCCGGCCCGCCACGCAGCCGCACGGCGAAGCGGGCGGTCAGGCCGGCGACGGCGGCGGGGTCGGTCACCCGGGGCATCGCCTCGATCATGAACGGCAGGGTGAGGGCGACCCGGCGCGCGTCCAGCATGTGGGGGCGGCCGACGGCGAGCGCCAGGTCGTAGCCGTGCCCCAGCATGTGCGTCAGGAGGTACGAGCCGAGGACCGCCGGGCGCTGGGCGCCGAGCGGAGTGGCGAGGAGCTGCTCCGGGTCGCGCTCCGCCACGGACGTGAGGAAGGCCTCGGCCCGGTCGGTGATCATCTCGGCGAGCGGGCCGGGGGCCCGCTCCGCGAAACCGGCGAGCGCGCGTTCGTTGGCGGCGGCGAGGCTCCCCGGGGTGCCGTCGCCGTAGGGACGCTCGTGCCCGGCGGCCAGGTCGGCCATCAGTGCGTTGGCCTGGGCCAGGTGCGCGGCGGCCTCCCCCAGGGTCCAGGCGGACCGCGGCACGGGGCGCAGCCCGGCGCCGCCTCCGCCTGGGGCGGCGCGCAGCACCGCGGCGATGTCCTCGGCCGTCCCCCGTATCGCCTCGGAGAGCCCCTCGGGCAGTACTCCGACCGCCCCCACACGTTCCACCGTCACCGCACACCCCTCCCGGCCCGGCGGCCCCAGGGTGAGCGCCGGTTGGTGAGGGACCGTACCAGCGAGTAGCGCTCGCGGCGCCGGTCGGGGCGAAGGCTTTACCGCCGGTCCTCCCGGGGCCCGGGGGCGCCTACAGTCCGACGTCCCGGGCCCGCACGTCCTCCGGCGTCTCCCTGCGCACCAGGAGGCGCGCGCGGCCGTCGAGGACGGCGACCACGGGAGGGCGGCCCACGAGGTTGCACGAGGAGGCCGTCGAGAGGTGGTACACGCCGGCCACGGGGACCGCGAGGAGGTCGCCCGGGCGGGTGTCGGCGGAGCCGGGGCTCCCTCGCGTCTTTCCGCAGGTGGGAGGGCCGTACGTATTCCCGTTGAGCCATCGGACTTCCCATGGCAGCCATGGGATTCCGCATTGGAAAGGTCTCCGGGACGGGGCTACGTTCGAGGACATCGCCACACCGGCGGCCCGCGAGGGCGCCGGTGCACCGCTCCTCGGGCCGGAACCCGGCCCGCACCCTCCCGGGAGAGCCCTCATGCCGCAGATCCTCTTCGTGTTGACCGGTACCGACTTCTGGACCCTGGCCGACGGGACGAAGCACCCGACCGGCTTCTGGGCCGAGGAGGCGGCCGCGCCGTACCGGGCGTTCACGGCCGCCGGGTACGAGGTCGTCGTCGCCACTCCCGGCGGCGTCGTCCCGACCGTCGACCGGAGCAGCCTCGCCCCGGAGTTCAACGGCGGCCAGGAGGGCGCCGACGAGGTCGCCGCCGTCCTGGACTCGTTCACCGCGCTCCGGCACCCGGTCCGTCTGGAGGACGTGGACCTGGCCGACTACGCGGCCGTGTTCTACCCGGGCGGACACGGCCCCATGGAGGACCTCGCGGTCGACGCCGCCTCCGGCCGGCTGCTGGTCGACGCCCTGGACTCCGGCAAGCCGCTGGCCGTCGTCTGCCACGGTCCGGCCGCGCTGCTCGCCGCCGTCAGGGACGACGGCACCAACGCCTTCGCCGGCTACAAGGTGGCCGCGTTCACCAACGACGAGGAGGCGCAGTCCGGCTTCGCCGACAAGGCGAAGTGGCTGCTGCAGACCCGGCTCGTCGAGGCCGGCGTCGACGTCCAGGCCGGCGAGCCGTGGGCGCCGAAGGTGGTCGTCGACCGCAACCTCGTGACCGGCCAGAACCCGGCGTCCTCGGCCCCGCTCGCGGACCGGGTCCTGAGGGAACTGGGCTGAGACGACCGGTTGTACGGGCCGCCCGTCCGGGCGGCCCCGGGCGGACCGACGCCCCGCACCCCTCGGGGTACGGGGCGCCGGTCCGCACCCCGACGGGGGTGCGGGGTGCAAGCGCCTCCGTACCCATAGGCCCGCCGGTAGGCTTCCCGCGTGAGGCATACGGATCCTGATGGACGACCGGGCGGCGCCGCCCGCTCCGGCGCGGCGGCCCGCGGAGCCGGTGGCCCGGCCCGCGAAGCCGGTCGCGCGGCCGACGGCGCCGGTGGCCCGGCTCACGAGCCCCGACACCAGGCCCAGGAAGCGGGTCGCCCAGCCCACGGCGCTGGTGGGGCGGCCCACGGCGCTGGTGGGGTGGCGCCCGATCTGAACCTGTTGCGCACCTTCCTCGCGGTCTACCGCTCGGGCTCGTTCACCGCGGCCGCCGGGCTGCTGGGGCTGTCGCAGCCCACGGTGACCACCCAGATCCGGTCCCTGGAGCGGCGGACGGGCCGCGAGCTGTTCGAACGGCTGCCGCGCGGGGCGGCCCCGACCTCCGTGGCCCACGATCTGGCGTCCCGCGTCGCGGCACCCCTCGACGCGCTCGCCGCCGCGACCGGCCAGGACAGCGCACCCGACGAACCGGCCGCGCCCGTGCACCTGGCGGGCCCCGCCGAGCTGCTCTGCACCCGGGTCCTGCCGGCCCTGGCGCCCCTGGCGGCGGAGGGCGTGCGGCTCAGGATCACACCGGGCCTGACCGAGCCGCTGCTCGACGAACTCCGCGCGGGGCGCCATGACCTGGTGATCGCGACCTTCCGGCCGCGCGGGCGGGCGCTGACCGCCGTGCCGCTGACGGACGAGGAGTTCGTCCTCGTCGCCGCCCCCGTCTGGGCCGATCTCCTGGGGGACCGGGTGGCCGCCGAGGGGCCGGCGGCCCTGCACGCCGTCCCGCTGGTCGCGTACGCCGAGGACGTGCCGATGGCTCGCCGGTACTGGCGTCATGTCTTCGGCAGCCGGCTCTCCCGCCCCGCCGCCGTCACCGTGCCCGACCTCCGCGGTGTCCTGGCGGCCGTGGCCGCGGGGGCCGGCTTCACCGTGCTGCCCCGCTACCTGTGCGCGGCCGAACTGGCCTCGGGCTCGCTCGTCGCCCTGCACCGGCCGGACGACCCGCCCATCAACACCGCCTACCTCGTCCAGCGTCCGGGACGCCCGGCCGCCCCCGGCGTCACCCGCGTCCGCAACCTCCTGATCGAGGCCGGGCGCTCCTGGTGACAGTGCGACAGGGGTCGGAACGGGCTCGCGCGGGAGGGCGTCAGCAGACCGGGCCGGGGCGCGCCGCCGTCGCCTTCAGGAGGTCGCGTACCAGGTCGTAGTCGATGTGCTCGGGCTTCCTGAAGCGCAGGCACCCCTTGCCCATGTCCTGCCCCGCGAGCCGCTCGGCGAAGGCGTCGCGGACGTCGCCGCGCATCAGGTAGAAGGAGACGTACTGCTTCTGGCCGGCGAAGGCGATCTGAGCGCTGCCGTCCCGCGTGTAGACCGGCATGCCGTACGCCATCGCCTCGGTGAAGCCGTCCAGTTCCCGGCGGCACAGCTCCCGCAGCCGCCGCAGGGCGGCCTGTTGGGGCGCGGGCGCCTCGGCCAGGTATTCGTCGACGTCCTCCGCCTTGCTCTGCACCATGGGACGAGCCTACCGACCGGAGGCCTCCACGGCCCGGCCGGCGAGCAGCCCCGCGTCGTCGCCCGCCCTGCGGCGGGGCACCGCCGGTGGCACCGCACCGCGACGGCGCCCGCACGGGGTGCGGGCGCCGTCGACGACGGTCGCCGTCAGGAGGACGAGTCCGCCGGGGCGGTCCGGGTCAGCCCCGGACGATGTTCTCCGCCTGCGGGCCCTTCTGGCCCTGGGTGATGTCGAAGGTCACGGCTTCGCCCTCGGTCAGCTCGCGGTAGCCGTTGCCCGAGATGTTGGAGTAGTGGGCGAAGACGTCCGGTCCGCCGCCGTCCTGGGCGATGAAGCCGAAGCCCTTCTCGGAGTTGAACCACTTCACGGTGCCGCTGGCCATGCTCGTCCTTCTGGTCAGTCCGGCGACGGTCCGGGGTGGGGCCGTCGCGACGCCCTTCCACGGGCGCCACTCGGGTCTTCCCCCGCCACATCGCCGCCTACACCCACCGATCCGATCTTGTTACATCCGAAGCGGCGGCCGAGGGCCGACGGGGCCCGGCGGGGTCAGCCGGCGGTGCCGCCGGCCGGCGCGGGCGCGGTCCGCGGGCGGAGCACCATGAGCCCGTCCTCCGGGGTCGCGACCATGGCGAAGGGGAACCGGTCGAGCTCGACGCAGAGGGCCACGTCGTCGGGGTGGGCGCCCTGGCGCACCCCTTGCGTCAGTTCGGCGGCGGCGCGTGACGCGCCCGCCCGGCCGAGGAACGCGGCGGGGTCGGTCGCGGTCCCGGCGGCCCTCCGGGCGATGTACTGCGCGCACGCCAGGTCCTCCTCCGCCCGGCCGCCCTCCCCCGTGACCACGTAGGTGACGCGGTCGTGGCCCCCCGACCGGAGGACCCGGGCGGTCGCCTCCGCGACGACGAAGCCGGCGCACAGGACCAGGGAGGCGTCCCGGACCGCGAGGGCGCCGACCGTACCGGCCGTGGTCTTCTGCACGACGGTCCGCCCGCCGAGGTCGAGGGTGCGCAACAGGCCCGGCGAGTTGACGGCGTCGAAGCCGGGCGCGGGCGGGCCGTCCTTGAGCGCCACCCACTCCGGGTGGCGGGCCTTGAGGGCGAGCGCGTCGTCGAGCGACTCCGCGAGGACGATCCGCTCCGCCCCTCGCGCGAAGGCCCAGGCGGCCACCGTGTAAGCGCGCATGACGTCGATCACGACCGCCACCGACGGCACGTCGGTCAGTTCTTCGATCCCGAGGAAGCGAGCGTCCATCCGTCCATGATCGCCCATGGGGGCGTCACCGCGTGCACGGTCCACGAGACATCGCGCCCAGGGACGCACCGCCGGGGGCTTCGCGACTGCCCGGCCGGTCGGGCGCGACCTCGGCTCACCTGTTCACGATCTTGCGCACGTTCTCGATGTCGCCGCATCCCGAGGCGAGTTGACCGGCGCGCTCCTCCAGGAACGCCGTCGCCAGTTCGGCCCGCCGCTCGTCGGGGACGTTCTCCCTGGCGCCGTTGAGGATCGTGCGCTCCTCCTCGTCGAGATGGTGCGTGACGGCCTCCACGAGGTCCTCCAGCTTCGCGTCCCACTGGTCGGAGCCGACCTCCTCCACCTCCAGCAGGGCGAGGAGCGCCTCGTTCCCCTCGGCGTGCTCCTCCGAGCCGTGCTCCACCTCGTCGTCGTCGATGTCGCGGAAGCGCTTGAGCGCCCCGTACACCTTGGCCTCCTCGGCCTCGCCGTGCGCCACGAGCAGGGCGGAGAACTCCTCCAGCGCGGCGGCGCGGTCGGACTCGACGCTCCGCATGCGGCGGAACAGGTCCTCCATGGTGCGGTGGTCCTCCAGGATGACCGCGACGACATCCCGGGCTTCCTTGCTTCCGTGGCTCACGTCGTTCTCCCTGCTCATCGGCGATTCCGGCCCTCTCCTGGCGAAGCCATCATGGCCGGGGGTCCTCGGTCCGGCGGCTACCCCCGCGCCTCCGGGTCAATCGCGCCACCCGTCCGGGTGAGGGGCAGGTGGTAGAGGGCGAAGGCGCGGCCGATCACGGGCTGGGCGACGTTGCGGACGCGGACGCCGCCGGCCGTCAGGCCGTGCTCCGTGCCCAGGTGGGCGTGTCCGTGGACGGCGAGGTCGGCGCCGGACGCGTCGATGGCCTCCGCGAGGAGGTAGCTGCCCAGGAAGGGGTGGATCTCCGTCGGCTCGCCCGCGAGCGTGTCGGGGACCGGCGCGTAGTGGGTGAGGGCGATCCTGGCCCGGCACCCGTCCGAGGCCAGCTCCGCGAGGGCCCGGTGCAGGCCGTCGGCGGCACGGCGCGCGGTCCGGACGAACTCCTTCATCACGGGTTCGCCGAACTCGCCCGCGCTGCGGCCGGCGAAGCCTCCGCAGAATCCCTTGGCACCGGCGATCCCGACCGTGCCGCCGCCGACCGGGAGGGTCACGCTCGCGCCCTCCAGGACGCTGACGCCCGCACCGGTGAGGACGCGGGCCACCTCCTCCTCCTGGTCCGCGTGGTAGTCGTGGTTCCCGAGGACCGCGACGACCGGGACGCCCAGGTTCCGCACCTCCTCCGCGACCACCTCCGCCTCGGCGACCGTGCCGTGACGGGTGAGGTCCCCGGCGAGCAGGAGGACGTCGGCGCAGAGCGGCAGGGTCGCGAAGGAGGGCCGCAGCAGGCCCCCGGACTCCTCGCCCAGGTGGATGTCGCCGACGGCCGCCACCCGCACCACGGGCCCCTCGTGCGCCCCGTGCGCTCCCTGCCCTCCGCCAGATGCCGGTCCTCCGCCCCGTTCGGGCGCGCCCGGCCCGCCGGGACTCACCGCAGCTCCTCGAGACGGTCGGGCGGATCCGCGCCGGCGACCACGAGGTCCTCGTGGAACGGGATCCCCGCCAGCTCGGCCTCCGCGATCCGGAGGATCTCGTCCCGGCGGTCGGCCGTCGGGAGGGTACCCGTCAGGAGGACGACCTCCCCGCGCACCTCGATCCGGACACCGAGTTCCGCCACCTCGCCGTGCGTGAGCCGCTCCCTGAACCGGGCGATCTGGTACCCGTACTCCCCGCCGCTCATCCTGCGCTCCCTTCCCGGGACGCCCCGGCGTCCCCCACGGTGGCGAACGGCGCCGTACCGAGGTGCTGGAGGAGGTCGGCCGGATCGTCGTACACGGCGACGGCGCCCGCCTCGCGCAGGTCCGCGCGCGGAAGGCCGCCGCACAGGAGGCCGACGGGGACGACACCCGCGTGCCGGGCCGCTTTCATGTCCCACACGCTGTCCCCGACGAACACCGCCTGCTCCGCCGACGCGCCGACCAGCGAGAGCGCGTGCTCGATCGGGTCGGGCGCGGGTTTGCCCTCGGCCACGTCGTCGGAGGTGGCCGTGGCCGCGATCGCGTCGTCCGCGTCCAGCGCCGCGCGCAGGGCCTCCAGTTCCCGGTCCTTCGCCGAGGTCACCAGGACCACCTGCCAGCCGCTGCCCACGAGGGTCCGCAGCAGGTCCGCCGCGCCCCCGAAGGCCCGGAGCCGCTCGAACCACGTGCCGTACACGGTGTCGTGGGCGGCGCTGAGGCGATCGTCCTCCGACCGGTCCCGGTCGGGGCCGAGCAGATGGTCCAGCAGCTTCTCCCCGGGCAGTCCGATCGCCCGGTGGACGGCATGCGTGGGGATGGGGTGGCCGCTCTGCCGCAGTCCCTCCCACCAGGCGACGACGTGCAGGGCATTGGAGTCGACGAGGGTTCCGTCGACGTCGAAGAGCGCGGCGCGGTTCATGTCTGCGGCTCCTTGGGGCGGCGGGTGTTCCTGGTCGGCGCGCCCCTCCGGACCGTTCCCGGAGCGGGTACGGGGCACGGGCGGGCCCTTCGTCACAGCCGGTCGTCGGGCGGGGGCGGCAGCGGCCACGCCTCCTTCGCCTCCTGCGGGGTCGGCCGGACCGGGGTGTCGCCGCCGGTCTCCGGTGCGCCCGCGCGTGCGGCCCCACCGGGGCGGACCGGACCGCGCCGGGCGCCGGGCGCGTGGGCGTGCTCCTCGACGTGGCTCTTGAACCGCTTCAGGTCTCCCTTGACCCGGCGGTCCAGCACGCCCATCACATGGGCCGCCTTCTCCGCCATGCCGTGGGGCTCGACCTCCAGGGCGACCCGGACCCGGGTGTGCGCCTCGTCGAGGGACTGGAAGCTGACGACGCCCTCCTGCCGGACGTCCCCGGCCACCGTGCGCCACGCGACGCGTTCGCCGGGGCGCCGGTCGACGATCTCGGTGTCGAACTCGCGCCGCACCCCGGCTACCCTGGTCCGCCAGTGACTGTGCCGGTCGTCGGTCCGCCGGACCTCCTCGACGCCCTCCATGAACGTCGGGAAGTCCTCGAAACGGGTCCACTGATCGTACGCGGCCCCGAGCGGGACGTCCACGTCGATCGTCTGCTTCACCGTCGTGCTCATGGCCCTTCCTCCTCCGCACCTCGCGGGCAGCCGCGGTCACCCCCGCGGCTACCCGTCCCCCCACCCCTCATGCGTGCCCGCACGCCGGCGGCGCGCCTCCGGTGATTGGGGACGGGCGATCCGGGAAGTCGCGCGGTGTCGACGCAGTCGCTACGACGGGAGCGGACATGAACCTCGTGGAGGGCCGGGCCTCTCAGGCGGAGGGGGGAGCGGGCGACCGCACGGTCGCGCTGCCCGTGGACCACACCCAGGCGATCCTGGAGACGACGAAGGAGGTCGGCGCCGTCCTCAAGGCGTCCGGGCTTCCGTTCGCGCTGGTCGGCAGCGTCGCCGTGTACGCGCACGGCATCCCCGTCCGCCTCCAGCACGACACCGACTTCGCCGTACGGCGGGAGGACGCCGACGCCGTCACCGCGGCCCTGGTCGAGCACGGCGTACGGATCGTCGACCCTCCCGAGGACTGGCTGGTGAAGGCCCGCTCGGGCGGGGAGAACATCGACCTGATCTTCTCCCTCGCGGGCCGGCCGGTCACCGCCGAACTCCTCGCCAGGGCCGCGACCCTCCCCGTGGACTCCGTCCACATGCCGGTGCTCGACCCCACCGACCTCGTGGTCTCCCGGCTCCTCGCCCTGTCCGAGCACCACTGCGACTTCGGCCCCCTGCTGCCCGTGGCCCGCGGGCTGCGTGAGCGCGTCGCCTGGGCACGCGTACGCGAGGAGACCGACGGCGCGCCCATGGCCGCCGCGTTCCTGTACCTGCTCGAACTCCTCGACGTCCTGCCGCGCGGCGAGGACGCCCCGGAACGCCCGTCCCCCACACCCGATCCGCCGGGACCGGTGTTTACGCCGCCGGAAAACGGCTAACCGCGAGACAACGAGACCAGAGAGCGAGGCACACCATGATCCTCCTCGGAGTCATCCTCCTCATCATCGGATTCGCCGCCGGCATCTCGATCCTGTGGACCATCGGCATCATCCTGGTCGCCATCGGCGCCGTCCTGTGGATCCTCGGAGCCCTCGGACACGCCGTGGGCGGCCGGCGCCACTACTGGTGACCTCCTCCGGGCGGGGCGCGCCCGGTCGGCGGACCGCCGGAGAGTAACCCCGGCCCCGTACAGCCGTTGGGCGTGGCGTGCAGACGTCAGCAGCCCACGCCCCCCAGTCCGTCGCCGCGGTCGGCGAGCCCGAACCCCTCCCCCTCCTCCTCTCGGAGGAACGGGGGCGGGCGGCCCGCAGACTCCTGGGCCACGTCGCCTCGCTGCCCCTCCCCGGACCCGAGGCCCGGCTCTTCGCCGTCATGGTGACGATCCGGGCCGCGCGGGGCGGCGTGGGCAACGTCACCGGGATGGACCTGAACGCCCTCCGGCTGAGTGATCCGCACGAGGCCGTCACCGCCCTCCGAAGCCTCGGATGGCAGATCGCGGACACGGTCTTCGACAGCGGTCCCGCGGCTCCGCCGACCCCCGTGACCGTCCCCGAACTGTCCACCGAGGTCGACCACCCCCTTCCCCTGGGACGGGAGAGCCGCTCCCGCGTGTCGGGATGGACGGCGAAGACCATGTCGGCCAAGCCGCTCAGGAAGCTGCCCCCGGCCGCGCGGCTCGCGGCCCTGTACCTCGCCGCCCACGGCACCGCAGGGCGGCTCGCACCCCTTCCCGCGGACCTCCCCGCCGCGTGCCTGCCCACCCTTCCGGCCCTTCTGGAGAAGGGCTTCCTCGCCGAACTCTCCGGCGACGCCTACCGCCTCGACCCGCGGGTGGGTCATCTGGCGGGAGTGCGCGTGCCCGCCGAGGACGACGACGCCGCCGGGTCGGGAGACCGCTCCCCCGCCGCGCGCAGGAGGTTCCGGTTCGACCCGGAGGCCTGGGCGGCGTGGAAGGACGCCGCCAGCCCCGCCCTCCGCCGGCACGTCGAAAGCGTCGAGGGCTGCGCCCTGTGCGCGTTGACCGTCCCTGCGGTCGCCCAGGCCTTCACGACGTCCGCCCCGGCCGGCCCCGCGGCCCCGCCCGCCCTGGTGCGTCTCCGGCAGTGGCGGGAGGGGCACCCCGCCCCGGGCCCGGAGGCCGCCGCGTTCACCGTGGACTTCCGCGCCCGGCACGGCCACGGCCCGTCGTTCCGGCAGCTGGGCAGGGGCATGGGCTGGAAGGTGAGCCGCGAGGTCCGCGGCCTCGTCGTCGAGCACCTGGTGCGGGACGGCTGGCTCACGGGTACCGGCAGCGTTCCCTGGACCCTGCGCCCCGGGCACGCCGCCCAGGAGCAGGGCATCACGCTGCCGGCCGCCCGCGCGGCGGGGACCGCGGAGACCCCGGTTCCGCGCCCCACGTAGCCGCGGGCGGCGTGTCCGACGCCGACGGGAGGCTGCGGGCCGGTCGGCCGGGCCGGGGCATGGGTCGGCCGGGCCGGGGCAGGCGGAATCCGGGCGGGCGAAGCACCGCCGCGCACCGAGCACGGAGAAGGGGACGGCGGAGCTCAGCAGCCGGCGTCCCCCGCCTACCGGAGGAGTTGATTGCGCGTGACCGAGAACGTGTGGAGCTACAAGTCCAGCGCGGGCCACCTGTCCGGTATCGATCTGACGGGCTACAAGGTCGAGGCGACCGACGGCAGCATCGGGAAGGTGGACAAGCACTCCGACGAGGTCGACGACGCCTATCTGGTCGTGGACACCGGTGTCTGGATCTTCGGCAGGGAGATCCTCCTGCCGGCCGGCACCGTGGTCCGGATCGACACGGAGGAGCGGAAGATCTTCGTCGACGGGACGAAGGAGCAGATCAAGGACGCACCGGAGTTCCAGCGCGACCTCCATCTGCACGACCCCGACTACCGCCGCGAGCTGAGCACGTACTACGTGATGGGCGGCCCGTTCGGCAACCGCCTGGTCTGAGAACGGCGTTCGCCCGGGCGGGTCCGACCCGCGCCGGACCGATCGCACCGCGAGGCCCGGACTCGACGAGTCCGGGCCTCCGGCACACCCGCGCGACCGCTCCCGCCGTCATACGGGCCCCACGAGAATGGCCTGACAGGTACATGACGGATCGGGTGGTGGCGGCATACCGTCGAGGAGCCCCGGAGGACGGGCGGTCCGACCGCCCCGGGTCGGACCGGACCCACGCCCGCCTCCCGCACTCCCGGTCCCGCCGGGACCGGGTCCCCCACGAGTGAAGGAGCAGCATGCCGCTCTACACATGGCTGAGGACGGCCACCGCCTCCGTCGCGGTCGTCCTGGCGACGGCGACGGCGACGACGGCGCACGCCGCACCCGCCCCGACGGGCGAACCGGCGACGGCGGGCGCGGCCGCCGTGGTGACACTTCGCTACGACGACAGCCGGGCCGGAGGCTGGGAGGCCGCCATCGCCGCGGGCGTCGCCTCCTGGAACGCCCACGTCGACAACGTGAGGCTGGTCGAGGCCGCGCCGGGCACCCGGGCGGAGATCGTGATCGTGGCGACCACCGGATGGCCGCAGGCCCAGCTGGGTCCCGTGCGTCCGGGCCGGCAGGTCCGGGTCGAACTCGGGAGCCAGGCCGTGACCCAGGGGTACGACAAGACCCGCATCGCCGCCCATGAGCTCGGACACAGCCTCGGCCTCCCGGACACCAAGCCCGGCCCGTGCTCGCAGCTCATGTCGGGGTCGAGCGCCGGCACGGCCTGCCTGAACGCCGTCCCCAACGCGACCGAGCAGGCCCGGGTGGAGTCCTTCTACGCGAACGGGGCGGCCGCGCGCTTCGCGGTCGACGGCCGGGTCCTGGTCGACGCCCCGTAAGCCGCAGCCCGTGGTGCGGGGTCGGTGGACCGGCCGGTCCACCGACCCCGTGCCCCTCCCCCGGCCGCCAGGACGCGGCCCGGGGAGCGTCCGGAGATCACCGGACGTCGTCGCGCTGCCCCCACGGGGACCCGTAGGCGGTGAGCAGGTCGAGGAAGGGCCGCGGCGGAAGGGCCTCCGGGCCGAGGACGCCCTGCCCGGTCCAGGCGCCGGTCGCCAGCAGCTCCAGGGCGACGACGGGGTTGACGGCCGTCTGCCAGACGACGGCCTGCGAGCCGTACTCCTTCATCGACCACTGGTTGTCGACGACGTGGTACAGGTACGTCTCGCGGGGCGCCCCGTCCTTCGTGCCCTTCACCCACGTGCCGGCGCAGGTCTTGCCGGTCATCCGCTCGCCCAGCGTCGCCGGGTCGGGGAGGCAGGCCGCGACGACGTCGCGCGGCGAGACCCCCACCGGGCCGTCCCCGCCGGGCACCGTCACCTCGGCGGTGGAGTCGAGGCCGAGTTCGTGGAGCGTCTTGAGCTTGGCGATGAAGTCGTCGCCGAGTCCGTACTTGAAGGTCACGCGCCGCGCGTCGACCCAGCGCGGGACCAGCAGCACCTCCTCGTGCTCCACGTTCACGCACTCCACCGGCCCGATGCCCTCGGGGAAGTCGAACACCTCGGGCTCGCTGAACGGGGCGGTGGTGAACCAGCCCCGCTCCCGCTCGTAGACCACGGGCGGGTTGAGGCACTCCTCGATGGTGGTCCAGATGCTGAAGGACGGAGCGAAGTCGTAGCCCTCGACGGTCAGGTTCGCGCCGTCGCGGATGCCGATCTCCTCGATCTCGTCGAAGAGTTCGTCGGCGGCGTAGCGGGCGAACACGTCGGACAGCCCCGGCTCGACGCCCATGCCCACCAGGGCCACCCGGCCGCTCTCCTCCCAGCGCCCCGCCAGTTCGAACTGCTCGTCGCCGAGCTTCACGCCGCACTCCTCGTACGGGCGGTCCGGATGGGGCGCCGAGAGGGACATGGCCATGTCCAGGTAGTGGGTACCCGCCTCCAGGGCGGCCCGGAAGAGCGGCATCACGAACCTGGGGTCGGTGGCGTTGAGCAGCACGTCGCAATCGTGCTCGGCGAGCGCCCGGCGCACCGCCTCCTGGTCGGAGGCGTCCAGGCGGAGCGCGCTGAAGCGGTCGCCGTGCCCGCCCAGGGCGGCGACGGCGGCCTCGGCCCGGGCCAGGTCGTAGTCGGCCACCACCATGTGACCGAGGAAGTCCCTGCGGGCCGCGATGCGGGTGGCGGCGGTGCCGACACCGCCCGCGCCGACGAGAAGTACGCGCACGTCATTCAACCTTCCTTGCGGGAGGCGGACGCCTCCGGGCAGGGCTGATGCAACGGGAGGGGACAGGTTAAGGTCAATGGCGTTGGCATAAGGCGTGTCGCGGGCCGTGTCGCGGGCCGGGACGCGCGTTCGGGGGCTCGCGACCGCCGCACGGAGGGCGGGTCCGCCGGGCGACGGGCCCGCGACGGGGCGGCGGAGGCGAGGGAGCGGGCGTGGCGAAGCAGGTGGTACCGGAGGGCGCGCGCCGTCGGCGGCGGCCCACGCACGGCGGGGCCGTGCTGTCGGAGGAGATCTACGTGCGGGCGGCCCTGCGCGTGCTGCGGGAGCACGGGGGCGCCGGGTTGACGGCCCGCCGCCTGGGGACGGCGGTCGGCGCCGACCCCAGCACCCTCTACCGGTACTTCGCCGGGATGGACGACCTGACCCGTGCCATCGGCGACGAGCTGATGGGCCGGGCGCTCGACGGATGGGCGGAGACCGGGGTCTGGCGGGCGGACCTGCGGGCCCTCGGGCTGGCCGTCCACGCCTCGTACCTCGCCCATCCGCAGGCGGCGGTGCTCACCGCCAGCCGGGTGAGCGGCCGGCCGCGCGAGATCGCGGTGGACGAGACGGTCCTCGGCATCCTGCGGGGCGCCGGGCTGTCCGACCCGGCGGCGGTCCGCACGTTCCACGCGTTCATCGACCAGAGCCTCGCCTTCGCCGCCCTGGACGCGGGTTCACTGGCCCTGACCGACGAGGCGCGCGCCGAGGACGAGGCGATGTGGCGGTCGACCTACGCGCGTCTGCCGGCGGCCTCGCACCCGCACATCGCGGCCACGGCGGAGCACCTCGCCCGGAGCATGCCGCACAGCGCCTACCCGGCGGTCCTGGAGATGCTGCTCGACCACACGGCCGCGCAGCTCGCGCGGGACGGGGCCTGACGTCACGTCCCGGCGCCCGCGGGCGCCAGCGTGTACGTCCGGGAGGACGTGTAGAACCCGAGGGCCGCCCTGCCCTGCTCGCGCGGACCGTGGCCGGACCGCTTCGCCCCGCCGAACGGCAGGTGGAAGTCGACGCCCGTGGTGGGGGCGTTGATCCGGATCATGCCCGTGTCGACGAGGTCCAGCCCGTACAGGGCCGCGTCGAGGTCGGCGGTGTGGACCGAGGTGACGAGGCCGTAGGGGACGGAGTTGGTGATCCGCACCGCGTGGGCGAGGTCGTCGGCGGGGAGCAGGGCGGCGACGGGGCCGAAGACCTCCTCCTGGAGCAGCCGGTCGTTCGGCGGGACCTTCTCGACCACGGTCGGGGCCGCGTACCAGCCGGGTCCGTCGGGCACGGTGGTGCCGGCGAGGACGGGGAGCCCCTGCCAGGACTCGGCCACCCGGTCCCGCGCGGCTTCGTGCACGAGCGGTCCGCAGACGGTCACCGGGTCGGCCGGGTCGCCGGTCCGGATCGCGCGGAAGGCCTCGGCGAGGGCCTCGCGCAAGGGGTCGAGCGCGGCGCCGACCGCGACGATCCGGCTGGTGGCGGTGCACTTCTGCCCGGCGAATCCGGCGACGGCGGCGGCGATGTGGGCCGCGGCCCGCCCGATGTCCGCGTCGGGCAGGACGATCGCCGCGTTCAGACCGCCCATCTCGGCCTGCGCGGGGACTCCCCGGGCCGTCGCCTCCCGGACGACGGCCCGCCCCACCGGAGTGGAGCCGGTGAAGGAGACGACGTCGGCCGTGGAGACCAGGGCGTGGCCCTCGGTGGGTCCGCCCGGCAGCACGGTGAACACCCGCTCCGGCAGGGCCTTCTCGACGATCTCGCCGAGCCGCAGGGCGCACGCGGTGGCCTCGGGCGCCGGCTTGAGGACGACCGTGTTGCCGACCGCGAGCGCGGGCGCGGCCTTCCAACTCGGGATGGCGAAGGGGAAGTTCCAGGGGGTGACGAGCCCGGCGACACCGTGCGGGCGGCGCCGGTGGAGGAGGAGCCCGGGGCCGGTCGCGGTCTCGTGGACGGATCCGGTGGGCTCGAAGGGCGCCTGGGCGTGGTAGCGCCAGACGGCGATCGTGCGGGCGACCTCGGCGCGGGCTTCGGCGACGGGCTTGCCGACCTCCCGTACGGCGAGGGCGGTGAGTTCGTCGGCGGCGGCCTCCAGCGCGGCGGCGACGGCGCCGAGCCCGGCCGAGCGGGCGGCGGCGCCGGCGCGCAGCCAGCCCGGCTGGGCGTCCCGGGCCCGCTCGACGGCGTCGGCGACGGCGAACGCGCCCGGCGCCGGCAGGCGCAGGAGGACGTCGGCGGGGTCCGACGGATTGCGGGACGTGAGGGTGGACCTGTCGGTGCTCACAGCAGGAAGCCTCCGGGGAAGGGGTCGTCCGGGTCGAGGAAGTACTGGGCGGTGCCGGTGAGCCAGGCGCGGCCGGTGACGGTCGGGACGACGGCGGGCAGGCCGCCGACCTCCGTGGCGGCGGTGAGCCGGCCGGTGAACCGGGTGCCGATGAAGGACTCGTTGACGAAGTCGCGGTCGAGCGGGAGTTCGCCGCGGGCGTGGAGCTGGGCCATGCGCGCGCTGGTGCCGGTGCCGCACGGCGAGCGGTCGAACCAGCCGGGGTGGATGGCCATGGCGTGCCGCGAGTGCGTGGCGTCGGAGCCGGGGGCGGTCAGGTAGACGTGCTTGAGCCCGGCTATCTCGGGGCGGGTGGGGTGCGCGGGGCGGTCCGGGGATGCGTTGATCGCGTCCATGACCGCGAGTCCGGCGGCGAGGAGGTCGTCCTTGCGGTCACGGTCGAAGGGCAGGCCGAGGTCGTCGAGGGGGACGAAGGCGTAGAAGTTGCCGCCGAAGGCGAGGTCGTAGGTGACCTTGCCGTGCCCGGGGACGTCGACCGTGCGGTCCAGGCCGACGCTGAAGGCGGGCACGTTGGTGAAGGTGGCGGACTTCGCCGCGCCGTCCTCGACCCGTACGTCGACGGAGACCAGGCCGGCCGGGGTGTCCAGGCGGACGGTGGTGACCGGTTCGACGACCGGGACCATGCCGGTCTCGACGAGGACGGTGGCGACGCCGATGGTGCCGTGTCCGCACATCGGCAGGAGGCCCGAGACCTCGATGTACAGGACGCCGTAGTCGGCGTCGGGCCGGGTGGGCGGCTGGAGGATCGCGCCGCTCATCGCCGCGTGGCCGCGCGGTTCGCACATGAGGAGGGTCCGAAGGTGGTCGAGGTGCTCGATGAAGTGGAGCCTCCGTTCGGCCATGGTGGCGCCGGGGATCACCCCGACGCCGCCGGTGACGACCCGGGTGGGCATTCCCTCGGTGTGGGAGTCGACTGCGTGGAAGACGTGACGGGTACGCACGGGGTTCCTCTCGGTGGACGGTCGGGACGGCCGGCGGCCGGGTCGCCCCGGCGGGGGGCGGCCCCGGTCGGGGCTCCCCGGTGGTCGGCGGGCCCGCGGGGGTGCCGTCAGCGGTGGCCGTCGGCGACGGCCTTCTCGGTGGCGAGGCGTACGGCGGTCGCCGTCGCGCCGCTGAGCGGGAGGCGCGGGGGGCGGCTGGGACCGCCGCGACGGCCGGCGATGTCCATGGAGAGCTTGATGCACTGGACGAACTCGACCTTGGAGTCCCAGCGCAGCAGGGAGTGCAGCGAGGAGTAGAGCGGCCGGGCGGTGGCCAGGTCGCCGGCCACGGCGGCCCGGTACAGCTCGGCGCAGGTCGCGGGGAGGGCGTTGGGGTAGCCGGCGACCCAGCCGACCGCCCCGGCCGTCGCCAGCTCCAGGAGGACGTCGTCGGCACCGATCAACAGGTCCAGTTCGGGCGCGAGTTCGGCGATCTCGTATCCCCTGCGGACGTCGCCGCTGAACTCCTTCACGGCGACGATGCTGCCGTCGGCGTGGAGCCCGGCCAGGAGGCGCGGGACGAGGTCGACCTTGGTGTCGATGGGGTTGTTGTAGGCGACGACCGGGATGCCGACCCCGGCCACCTCCGCGTAGTGGGCGCGCACCGAGGGCTCGTCGGCGCGGTACGCGTTGGGCGGCAGGAGCAGCACGGAGCCGCATCCGGCCGCGGCGGCGTCCTCGGCCCAGCGGCGGGACTCGGCGCTGCCGTAGGCGGCGACGCCGGGCATGACGCGCGCGCCGTCGCCCGCGGCCTCGACGGCGGTGCGGACGACCCGGGCGCGCTCGTCGGCGGTGAGGGTCTGGTACTCGCCGAGGGAGCCGTTGGGGACGACGCCGTCGCAGCCGTTGGCGAGGAGCCAGGCGACGTGCTCGGCGTAGGCGTCGTAGTCGACGGTGAGGTCGTCCTTGAAGGGGAGGGTGGTGGCGACCATGATGCCGCGCCAGGGGCGGTCGGCGGTCCAGAGCGTGCTGTTCACGGCGGCGATCCTTTCGGTGGGGTGCGAGTGCTGGGGGTTCTGTCGATCAGGGCGGATCAGGGAGCGGGGTCTGGTCGGCACGGCACCCCCTGGCGGGTAGTGGGCTCGGCCGGTTCTCCGGCGGGGGGCGGGCCGTCGAGCGCGGCCAGCGTCGCCAGGGGGACGGGGACGGCGAACGGGCGCCGTTCGGCAGGTGGTTCGGGGGTGGCTCCGGCGGCCGCGAGGCAGGACACGGCGGTCCCGCACACGCGTCCCTGACACCAGCCCATGCCGGCGCGGGTGAGGAGTTTGACGGTGCGTGCGTCGCGTGCGCCGAGGTCGGAAACGGCCGCGCGGACGGCGCCGGCCGGGACCTCCTCGCAGCGGCAGACATCCGTGTCGTCGGTCAGCCACTCCGGCCAGCCGGGGCCCGGGGCGTGCGCCGCGGACATGAGGTCGGCGAAGGCCCGCAGGCGGTCCCGGCGCCGCCGGAGCCCCGCGGCCGCCCCGGCTCCGGCGCGGTCGCCGAGGAGCCGGGCGGCGATCGCCCGGCCCGCCAGTTCGCCTTCGGTGCGGGCGAGTTCGGCTCCGCCGACGCCCCCGGTCTCGCCCGCGGCCCACAGGCCCGGCACCGAACTCTCCTGGTGGTCGTCCAGGGCCAGGCCCAGGGTGCCGTCGGGCCGTGCGCGGGTGGCGCAGCCGACGGTCACGGCCAGGTCGATCTGGGGCACCAGGCCGTGCCCGACGGCCAGCGCGTCGCAGGCGATCCGGCGCCCCGTCCCCGGGACGGGGCGCCACGCCCGGTCGACGCGGGCGACCGTGACGGCCTCCACCCGGTCGGTGCCGTGGACCTCGGTCACGGCGCTGCCGAGGCGTACGGGGACACGGTGGCGGACCAGGGCGGCGGTGTGGACGAGTGCCTCGACCGCCTTGCGCGGGTTGCCCGCGAGCACGCGGGGCGCCCGCCCGTACCGCAGGTACCCCGCCGCCTCGACCAGCGCGGGCACCCGGGCGCCCGCGGCGGCGAGGGAGGAGGCCACGGCGAGCAGCAGCGGTCCGCTGCCGGCCACGACGACGCGCCGGCCGGGCAGGACCAGGCCGGACTTGAGCATGGCCTGCGCTCCCCCGGCGCCCACGACTCCGGGCAGGGTCCAGCCGGGGAAGGGCAGGTGGCGTTCGTACGCTCCGGTCGCGAGCAGCAGCGCACGGGCCCGGATGCGCACGGGGGTGTCCGCGGTGCCGTCGGGGCCGGTGAGGGCGTGGGCCGACCAGGTGCCGTCGGCCTCCCGTACGAGGGACCACACGTGGTGGCCCGCCAGGTGGTCGACGCGGCCGGCCGCGAGGCGGCGGCGCAGATCGGCGAAGGCGGACCAGCCGTGGTGGAGCGCCTCGGGCCGGTTCGCGCCCAGCCCGGGGGCCGGGTGCCGGTAGTACTGGCCGCCCGTCTGCTCCGAGGAGTCCGCGAGGGCGACCGAGAGTCCGCGTTCGGCGGCGGTGGCGGCGCCGGCGAGCCCGGCGGCGCCCGCGCCGACGACCAGCAGGTCGTAGGGCGCGCCCGGGGCGGATGCGATGGGCGGGGCGGGCGTTGCCGCGTCCTGGGGGTCAGACGCCGAGCCGGTCATGGCCGTGTCCTTCCTGGGTGGTGATCGCGTCGCCGGGGCGGGCCGGTACCAGGCAGGCACGGCGGTTGGGCTCTCCGTTGACGGTGGCGAGGCAGTCGTGGCACTGGCCGATGCCGCAGAACGCGCCGCGCGGGCGTGCTCCGTCCCGGGTGGTGCGCCAGGCCAGGATGCCCGCGCCCCAGAGGGCCGCGGCGAGGGTCTGGCCCGGCAGGGCGGTGACGGGCCGGCCGTCGAAGGTGATCTCGAACGGCGGGTCGGGCTGTGCCCCGACGAGGCCGATGGGGGTGCGGGCCACGGGCCCTCCTCTCGTGACGGTGGGTGCGGGCCTCAGGGGGCGGCGGTGTCGAACCGCTCGGGGCGGAACGGGTGTGCGTCCAGGGGAGGTCGGGTGCCCGTGAGGGCGGCCGCGACGAGTCGTCCGGTGGCCGGTGCGAGGCCGATCCCGGCGCCCTCGTGGCCGCAGGCGTGCAGCAGTCCGGGGACGCGCGGGTCGGGCCCGATGGCGGGGAGGTGGTCCGGCAGGTAGGGGCGGAAGCCGGGGTAGGTCCGGATCGCTCGCACGCCGCCGAGGACCGGGAAGAGCGCGGTGGCCCCGGCGGCGAGACGGCGCAGCACCTCGGTGGAGAGCGTCCGGTCGAAGCCGACGCGCTCGCGGCTGGCGCCGATGAGGACGGGTCCCGCGGGGGTGCCCTCGACGACGGCGGAGGTCTGGAGGGCGGCGGAGCCGCTGGCCACGTCGGCGACGTAGTCGGCGGCGTACACCTTGTGCCGGACGACGCGGGGCAGGGGTTCGGTGACGAGCACGAAGCCGCGGCGGGGAAGGACGGGGAGGTGGACTCCGGCGAGGGCGGCGAGGGCGCCGCCCCAGGTACCGGCGGCGTTCACGACGTGCGGGGCGTGGAGTTCGCGGGTGGCGGTCCGCACCCCGCGGACCGCCCCGCCCGCGCCGGTGAGGAGGCCGGTGACCTCTTCACCGAGCGCGAGGCGGACCCGGTCGCCGGCGGCTCGGAGGAGCTGCGCGGCGGCGTGGGCGGGCATCACCTGGGCGTCCTGGGGGTAGTGGAAGCCGCCGGGGAGGCCCGGTGCGAGGTGGGGCTCCAGGTCGTGGAGCCGGTCACCGGACACCTCGCGCGCGACGACGCCCGCCTTCTCCTGGCGGGCGGCGAACGCGCGCAGGGCGTGCAGTCCCGGGGCGTCGGAGGCGACGACGAGGCCGCCCTTGGCCTCGTACTCGACGGACGGCGGGAGCCGGTCGGCGAGTTCGGTCCACAGTGCGGTGGAGAGGAGGGCGAGGTCCAGTTCGGGGCCGGGCTCCTTGTCGGAGACCAGCAGGTTGCCCTCGCCCGCTCCGGTGGTGCCGCCCGCGACGGGACCCCGGTCGACGACGGTGACGGAGAGGCCGGCGAGGGCCGCGTAGTGGGCGCAGGCGGCGCCGACGACGCCGGCGCCGACGACGATGACGTCCGAGGTTTCTCTCGTGGGCACGGCAGTAATATTTCACATGGCACTGACTCTGCCAAGATCCTCGACAGGACTGGTACGGGAGTTCTTCCGTACGCCCCGCGGTGAGGAACTCCCGCACCCGGGGCGGTGCGGGCGACGCGCCGGGCCGGTCCCCTCCCGTGGAGGGGACCGGCCCGGGCGGGAGGGGACGGCTCAGCTGCGGAGGGGGCCCTCACAGCGGTAACTCGACGTGCCGGCGACCCTGTTGGCCCAGATGTCGACGACGCCGAAGGAGCAGTTCATGTCGGCCAGGTTGTTCGAGGCGGCGCCCGCGCGGTCGAGCAGGAAGTAGTCGACCGTCTCGGACATGTCCTTGAAGGTCCGGTCCGCGTTGCCCGCGTCGGACAGGTTGGCGGTGATCCGGCCGGTGCAGACGAAGCGGCGCTTGCCCGGGTCGCCGTTCTCCACGCAGTCGGGGGTGTTGGAGGTGGCGGTGGCGAAGGCGGACCTCACGGAGGCCGGGGCGGAGTCCCGCAGCTGCGCGTTCGGGGTGAACGTGGTGTGGGGGACGAAGAGGCTGTCGACCTGGGCGATCTGGGCGTCGAGGAAGCGGTCGTAGGCGCTCTGGAGGCCGGCGTCGCCGCCGAGGCGGGTGCGCCAGGCGTCGTATCCGGCGACGTCGTCGTTCCGCAGATGGGTGTACATCTCGCGGATCAGCGAAGGCCGTTCGGTCCAGAGGAACTCGAAGAACGTGCCGGCGTAGTTGTAGAAGCGGAAGCCGTCGCCGTCGTAGGTGGCGTTGAGGATCTGCCGGAGGTTCATCCGGGGGCCGCCGCCGGCCGTGTCGCCGATGATGCCGCGGACCAGGGACTTGCGGACCTTGATGCCGTCGTCGCGGGTGGCGCCGTCGAAGAACTCGGCCGTGCCCTCGTCCATGAAGGTGGTGCGGTCGCCCTGGTACCAGGGCCCCTCGCCGAAGAAGCCGGGCACGGCGTAGCGGCCGTTGAGGTAGTGCGTGTACTCGTGACGGAAGAGCTCCTCGAGCGTCAGGGAGGAGTCCTGCGGGACACGGCGCTGGTAGGTGTAGAAGGTGGCGCCGCGCTCGATGTAGATGCCGCCGTTGTTCGTGTCCATCCCGGTCAGGACGGGGTGGTAGTTCTCGTAGTCGGCCCGGGATCCGTACAGGACGATGGTGAGGGTGGTGTGGGGGTCGCCGGCGAGCGGCTGCTCGCTGCCGAGCACGCGGTGGAACTGCGCCTTGACCTGCTTGCTCGCGTAGTACAGCTGGTCGACGGTGGCCCGGTCGAGTCCGGTGCGGACCTTGATCGCGCCGTTGTCGTAGGTGTACGTGTACGGGAAGATCTGCGCCTCGATGTCGGCCTTGCAGACGCCGTACGGCTTGCACGCGTCGAAGTAGTTGAGCCAGGAGACGACCTTGGCCCACTGCTGACCGCCCCGGCCGAAGGTGTTCACGACCTGGCCGAGGAGGCCGCCGAGGTCCGCGATGACGGCGGTCCGCAGACTGGGGATCTCGCCGAAGCGGCCGTACTCCCCCAGCGCGTCGCGGGCGACCCAGTCGTTCACGGTGCCCTTGAGGTGGGCGTACCCCACGAAGGCCTTGAAGACGGCGCGGTACGCGGGGTCGGCGGCGGCCGCGGCCTGGAAGGCGGCGTCCTGGTTGCCCGGGTAGACCCCCAGGTAGTTGACGGAGAGGGCGGCGAGCGCGGCCCCCGCCCAGGAGGGGTCGAGGTGGGTGGCGGGGTGGGCGGGGTCCATGGTGGCGAGGACCCGTTTGATCAGTCCGAGCTGGTGCTGCCGCAGTCCGGGGGCACTGGCCGCGTAGAGGGCCTCGCGCAGGGTGAGGGCGTTGCTCTTGGTGACGTCGAAGGTGCGTGCCGCGTCGCCGAAGTCGGCGACGGCCCGGCGGACCGCGTTCACGGTGGGTGCGTCGGTGGTGTCGATCTCGTCGCGTGCGTAGTCGTGGTAGGCGACGGCGTGCAGGTAGGTGAACATCTCCTCCAGGTGGGAGGAGTTGCGGCCGTCGTGGGCCGCGGCCAGACCTGATATCCGGCGTGCGACGGCCTGGACGTGGGCGTCGGACATGACGGGAGCGAGCCGGGCGTCCCAGGTCCAGACGAGTCCGCGCAGACAGCCGTCGGCGAGGACGGCGGGGTCGGCGAGGAAGTCGGCGAACCGCTCGGGGCCGAGCCCGGTGATCCCGTCGAGGGTGCAGGGGACGCCGGCGGCGGTCGTCCGGGGGGCGGCGGCGAGGCTCCGGGCGGCGGTCGCCGCCTCGGCCGGAGCCCGGCCCGGCACGCGGCCGGTGGCGAGCATCCCGGGGGCGGGGGCGGGCCCGAAGGTCCTGCGGGGCGCGGTGGCGAGGCGCTCCACCTCGTCGTACGGGTTGCCGCCGCGCTCGGCCCGGGGTCCCGGGGCGCCGGTGGACGCCGCGGGGACGGCGGCGGTACGGGCGTCCGCGTCGGCGGCGGACACTCCGGTCTGGCCCGAGGAGGCCAGCAGGGTGACCGCGACGGCGGAGGTGAGCAGGGACGCGCGCACGCGTCTGGGGATGGACAACAGAACTCCATGTGGGGTGGGGGTTCGTCAAGGGGATGTGACGAGAACTGTTGTGGTGCGCACGGTCTTTGACGAGGACTCATCAAGCCGTGTGCGGTGTAACATAGTAATGTGAAATTGCACTGACAACCCCTGAGTGCCCTTGAGTTGCCCGAGGTCCACCGAGGGGGTGCGCGACGCGACGGAACCCGGGTCCGCTTCATAGCCGTTTCCGGGCACCGTACGACTCACCCGATCACGGCTCGGGAGGCGTCGCGGAAGCCCCCCGGAGTGGGCCCCCGCGGAGCCCTCCCCTCAGAAGACGCTGTCCCTCACAGGGCGTTGCGCCGCTTGCGTTCGGTCACGGCCGTGTAGTGGTGCGCCAGGGCCCGGGCCATGGCCGTCGACGAGTAGGTGGACCGGACGAGGCGCTGGGCGTGGGCGGCCATCGACCGGGCCCGGTCGTCCTCGACCTGGACCAGGCGCCGCAGGCCCGCGCCGAGGGAGACCGCGCTCCCGGTGTCCATCAGGATGCCGTTGTGCCCGTCGACGAGGTAGGCGGGCACACCGCCCCGCACGGGTCCGGCCACGAGCAGCCCCGCCTCCATCGCCTCCAGGACCGCGAGCCCGAACTCCTCCTTGGCGCTCGGGCACACGTACCGGGCGCGGAACCGGCCGGACGGAGCGGCCAGCGACCGTTCGAGCATGCGCACGTCGGGGTTCGGCAGGGCCGGGAGCAGCAGAAGCCGCTCGCGGGCCTCGTCGCAGGAGGCCAGGACCTCGTCCATGCGCGCGCGCATGGCGCGTTCCACCGGGTCCGTGGACGTCGCGCTCCCCCCGACGACCACGAGCAGCGACTCCCGGTGGCACCCGGACTCGATCCAGGCGCGGACCAGGAGGTCCTGCTGCTTGACGGGGTGCAGCCGGCCGACGCTGAGCAGCACCACCGGTCTGTCCGCCGGATGCGCCGCCGCCAGGGCGTCGATCCTGCCCAGCACCAGCCCGCTCCGCCGGGCCCGGGCGGCGGACGCCCGGTAGGGGGCGATGCCCTCCGGCGGGGCGCTGAGCACCCCTTCGCGGCCCCGCGCGGCCAGCCGGGGGAAGTACCGCAGGAGCTCCGCCGTACCCCGGCCCCCTCCGGCGATGCCGACGACCCGGTCGGCCCGCTCGACCAGCCGGTCCGCGACGAACACCCGGTGGAGGTCCTGCCGGAGCGCGACCGGGTCCGGGGCGGCGGTGTCATGACGCTCGGTCACCTGGCGGTGGGGGTCGGGGGTGGCGGTGAAGACCAGGCCGAGGCCCGCCCTCCGCGCGGCTTCGGCGAGGGCGAGGGAGCCGTCGTCGGCGTAGCGGACGTGCAGCACGTCGATCGGCCTGCCGATGGACGTGAGGAGCCGCGTCGCCCACCAGGCCATGGCCTCCCGGTGGCGTCCCGCCTCGTCGGCGCGCAGGGGGTGGGGACTGTCGACGGGAATCCTGAGGACCCAGTGGCCGCGGTCGCGTCGGCGCAGGAGGGCGGGGTCCGCCTCCAGTTCCGGGACGCAGGCCGTCACCACGGTGAGGACGCCGCCCACCCGGTCGGTGCGCGCGAGGGCGTCGCCGAGGGAGCCCAGCAGAACGCCGAGCCCTCCGCTCGCGCCCTCGCCGGGCCGGTCGAGGTCGCCCATCAGCATGGACTGCGCGACGAACATCCCGGGGCGGAGGCCGACGGAGCCGGTGCGGCGCAGCGGCGCGTTCCGCAGGGCCTCGTGGAAGAGGCGTTCGTACGCGTCCCCCGGGGCGCCGGTCACACCCGGCGCCGAGAGGGCCGTGCCGTCGGCGGTGAGCAGCCGCAGGGCGGCGTGCCGTATGCCCCGGTCCCCCGCCGCGCAGAGCGGGAGCAGTTCGGACCGCCGCATCGGGCGCAGGCCCGTGGCCGCGGCCAGGTCGAGTGCTGGCGCGGTCCCCCGGGATCCGTGCGCCACGAGGAGGCAGCCGCGCAGGGCCCGCGCGGCCCGCTCCGGACCGTGTCGGCGCACGACGTCCGGCCATACGTCGAAGACGGCGGCGGCGCCGTGGTCGCAGCCGCCGAGGATCCGGACGCACTCCGCCGGGGACGGGATCCGGCCCGCCCTCACGCGGTGCCGGAACCGGGCGAGTGCCAGGTCGGCGGGGGTCGCCAGCGTGGGAGGGCCGTCGGCGGCACCGAGGGGGCCGTACTCGGCCCGGACGAGTTCGGCGAGCAGACGGGGCTCGGGGCCGCGCCACGCGGGCGCACCCTGGGCGGCCCCCGTCCGCCCGCCGGCCCGGGCCGCCACGAAGGGGTCGGGCGGCCCCGCCGGGGAACCGGCCGGAGCGCCGCCGGTCACGGCGGGGGCGGAGGGGACTCGTGACATGGGTTCTCCTCGACGACGACGGTCGGCCTGGAGTGATTCGCCGCTGCCCCGCCGCACGGATGCACGAGCGGGACCGGCGCATGGGCGCCCGTGGCGCGGGCGGGGCGAAGGAGGGTGCGGGGGCGCAGGGGTTGCAGGGGTGCAGGGGTGCAGGAGTGCATCCACGGCGTACCGGCGGGCCGAAAGACGCGGCATGAAGCCCTCTCAAGGCGCCGGCGCGGGCCGGGCACCGCGGGTCGCCGTGGTGAGCCCCCCGTTCCTCTCGCACGCGCAGCCCCTGTCGGTCCTGGCCCGCTCGCTCGCCGGAACGGGGGCCGACGTGCTGTTCGTGTCCGCCCCCGCGTTCGCCCCCCTCGCCGAGGCCGCGGGGGTGGGGTTCGTACCGCTGACCGTGACGCGCAACGCGAACACCGGAGTCGCGCGGAGCACCCGGCAGGGCGCCCGGGAGACGGAGCGCCTGGAGGAGTTCCTCGGGTCCACCCGGCAGGGCGCCGTCGCCGCGCTGCTGACCCAGTCGCGCCACCGCGGCGAGGACATGCTGGCGGACCCGGGACGGGTCCTGGAGGGGATCCGGGAGGTGCAGGAGCGCTGGGCCCCCGACTGGTACGTGGTGGATCAGCTGAGCTACCCCGTGACCCTGGCCCTGCACTGCCTCGGTCTCCCGTTCGCCACGTTCTGCCCGGGCCATCCGACGTATCTGCCCCACGCGCCGGAGGCGCTCTTCGGGGTGCCGTACGCCTGGCCGCCGGCGATCCGCCCGACCGAGGACGGTCTCGCCGCACTGCGGCGGGCCGCCCGGGCCAACGACGTGGCGTTCACCCGGCGCTTCGCGGAGGTCGCCCGGACCCACGCCCCGGAACGGCCGCCGGGGCGGGCCTTCGCGCTCGCCTCGCGGCACGCGGTCCTGTTCAACTACCCGAGCTTCCCGTGGCTTCCGGAGCGGCCGCGGAGCGGGACCCGCTTCCTCTACGGAGGGCACTGCTCGCCGGTCCGGGAGCCGTCCCCCGGTCCGGAGTGGGAGGATGTGGTGCGGCGGCTGCGGGCGACCCACCGGCACCTGGTGCTGATCGCTCTCGGCACCTTCCTCTCGGCCCGCGCCGACGTGCTGGAGCTGCTCGTCCGGGCGGTCCGCGCCCGGGTCCCCGGGTGCGCGGTGGTGGTCGCGGCGGGCGACGGCGCCACGGACCTCGCGGAGCCGGCGGGGCCGGACGTGCACGTCGCGGACGTCGTACCGCAGCGGTGGCTGCTGACCCAGGTCGACGCGATGGTGCACCACGGCGGGAACAACTCCTTCACCGAGTGCCTCGCGGCCGCGACCCCGGCGCTCGTCCTGCCCTTCTCCAGCGACCAGTTCTCGATCGCGCACGACGCCGAGCGGGCCGGGCTCGCGCTCGCCCTCGACCCGTCGCGCCTCGACCCGCACGCGGTGGGCACGGCCCTGCGGCGGCTGCTCGCCGAACCCCCCGCCGGCCTGTCGCGCTGGGCGCGGGCCGTACGGCGCCGGGGACCGGACTGGATGGCCCGGAGCCTGGTGCGGACCATGGCGGGAGCGGGGGTCACGGCCGCCGCGACCGCGGCCCCGGTCCGTCCCGTTCCGTGACGAGCTGGGCGAGGGCCTTCAGCGCGCGGCGGGTGTGGCTCTTCACCGTCCCCAGGGGCAGGCCGAGCCTGCGGGCGATCTCCGGCTGGGTGAGATCCAGGTAGTGGGCGAGGAAGAGGATCTCGCGGCGCCCGGGAGGCAGGGCCGCCGCGGCACCGGTGATGCCGAGCCGTTCGACCGCCCGCGCGCAGTCGTCCACGGGCTCGGCGGGGCGGCTCCGGGCGAGCCGGCGGAACACCTCGTACCGGCGAACGGAGGCGGCCGTCGCGTCGGTCGCCTTGTGGGCGGTGATGCCGTAGAGCCAGGGGCCCAGTTCGCCGCGGCGGGGGCAGTAGCGGGCCGAGTGCAGCCAGGCGTCCGTGAAGACCTGCTGGACGACGTCCTCGGCCTCGTGCGCGTCGGGGCAGCGGCGTCTGGCCCACCGCAGCACCTGCGGGTACCAGTGCGCGTAGAGGGCGTCGAAGGCCTCCCGCACGGTGTCGCCGTGCGGTTCCTCCCGGGTGTGTTCTCGGCAGTACCCGCACTCGGGAGCGGGCGGACGTTCGGACACGGGCCGTCTCCGGATGCACCGGGGAAAGGGAGCGGGTGCGCGATGCCGCCGGCCGTAGTGGGTCCCTCGGGACGAGGCCGCGGCCCAGGGGTGCCCGCCGGTTCAGCGGACCACGGTCCTCCCGGCGGGCGCCATACGGGCTGGGCCGTTGGTGGGGTGCGCCGGCTTCCGGGGGCGGTACGGGGCGGGGCGCGCATCCGTCGCAGGTCCGCGGGCGGAAGGAGGGATGTCGGCGCCGAGCGCGGCGCCGTCCGCCGGACCTCCGCACGGTGTCCGGAACGGTCTCGACGAAGGGGACAGCCTCATGCACGCGCACATCCTCGACACCTCGGTGCTGGCGGCCGGTGTCTGGCAGTCCGGTCTCGCCCAGGTGCTCGGCGGCCTCATCGTGGTCGCCGTCCTCATCGGCGCCTTCGTCTTCGGCATCAGGGTGAAGAACAAGGAGCTGCCGCCCCCCGACCCCGCGTCCCATCCCCACCGCCCCGACACGGGTGCGCTGCCGGGCGAGGCGACGGAGTACCGCAAGCCCGCGGAGATGCCGCAGACCGACGGCGAGCACCGCCTCATGCCGTACAACCTGAAGAACTCCGGTGAGGCCGACACCGAGCCGCCGAGCGAGGAGAAGCGCAAGTGGCGCGGCATCTCCAGCGGCGGCTTCGGCAGCGGCGGCACGGGGCACGGCGACTGAGGAGTACGGACGGACCGGCCGTCACGTGCGGCGGCTGGTCCGCACGCGACGGCCGGTCGGGGTCAGTCCTCCTTCTGTCCGCCTCCGACCGCGACGGGCTCCGGCCGCTCGTCGTCGGTCTCGCGCGCCAGCCGGCTCGGCCACCAGACGGCGGGCCCGATGTCGCGCACCAGGGCGGGCACCAGGAGCGAGCGGACCACGATGGTGTCGAGCAGCACGCCGAAGGCGACGATGAAGGCGATCTGGGCGAGGAACGCCAGCGGGATGACGATGAGCGCGGCGAACGTGGCGGCCAGCACGACCCCCGCCGACGTGATGACTCCGCCGGTGGCGATCAGCCCGCGGAGCATGCCCTGCCGGGTGCCCAGTCTCAGCGTCTCCTCGCGGACGCGGGACATGAGGAAGATGTTGTAGTCGACGCCGAGGGCGACGAGGAAGACGAATCCGTACAGGGGGACGGAGGCGTCCGTGCCCGAGAAGCCGAACCCGTGCT
The DNA here is from genome assembly GCF_043081085.1 of Streptomyces sp. NPDC014891. Lineage (NCBI taxonomy): Bacteria > Bacillati > Actinomycetota > Actinomycetes > Kitasatosporales > Streptomycetaceae > Streptomyces > Streptomyces sp. NPDC014891. The sequence goes on from NZ_JBIBWF010000001.1 coordinate 517,431, forward strand.
CGAAGACGATCCCGGCGATGCCGAGGGTCGCGAGGTAGTTGAGGCCCACGGTGGCGACCAGCAGGACGGGCAGGAGCAGCGAGCGGAGCAGCACGATCAGGATCACGAGGATGATCGCGAGGACGACCGGGATGATGAGGTTCTTGTCGTGCTCGGCGGTGCGCTGGGTGTCGTACTGCTGAGCCGTGTAGCCGCCCACCAGGGTGTCCGGGTCAACGGCGTGGACAGCGTCGCGGAGGTCCTGGACGGCCGCCTTCGCGGCGTCGCTGTCCGGGGAGTCGGTGAGGGTCGCGTCGATGCGGACCTTGCCGTCGACGACGAGCGGCTCTCCGCCGGGGGTGCGGGTGACGACCTCGGCGCGGGCCACTCCCGGGGTGTCGGAGGCGGCCTCGCGCACCGCGTCCCGCCGGTCGGCGTCGGCGATGACGACCGCCGGCTGGCCGGAGCCGCCGGGGAAGTGCTTGCCCAGGGTCTGCTGCGCGGCCACGGACGGGGCGTCGTTGACGAACAGCTCGTCGAGCGGAACGCCCTTGGACTGGAGGGCCGGGAAGAACGCCGCGGCGACGAGGAGGATCGCGGTGGTCACGATCCACAACTGCCGCGGTCGGGCGTCCACCCGGTGCGCGACGCGCCGCCAGATGCCGTGGCCGCCGGTCTCCGCGTCGGCCGACCTCGGCTTGGCCGGCCAGAACGCGGCCTTGCCCATCAGGGCGAGCACCGCGGGAAGGAACGTGAGGGTCGTGAAGAGGGCGCAGACCACGCCGATCGCGCCGACCGGTCCGAGGGCCCTGTTGTTGGTCAGGTCGCTCAGGAGAAGGGCGAGCAGGCCGAGCGCGACCGTTGCGGCGCTGGCGGTGATGGCCCCGAACGAGCCGCGGGTCGCGGCCCAGGCGGCCGCCGCGCGGTCGCCGGTGGCGGCGAGCTCCTCGCGGAAGCGGGCCGTGAGCAGGAGCGCGTAGTCGGTGGCCGCGCCGATCACGAGGATGGACAGGATGCCCTGCACCTGGCCGTCCACCCGGACCACGTCGTGGTCGGCCAGGACGTAGACGATCGCGCTGGCGACGCCGAGGGCGAAGACGGAGCTGATGATGATGAGGAAGGGGAGCAGGATGCTGCGGTACACGAGCAGCAGGATCAGCAGCACCGCCGCCAGCGCCACCCCGAGGAGGATTCCGTCGATGCCGGCGAAGGCGTCGCCGAGGTCTCCCTGGGTGGCGGCCGGGCCCGCGAGCTGGGCCTGCGTGCCGGGCACCTTGTCCGCGGCGGCCCGGATCCCGTCCAGGACGTCGCCGAGCTCCTCTCCGAGGTCGGGTGCGAGCGGCACGACGCCCTGGAGCGCCTCCCCGTCCTCCGAGCGGAAGGCGGGCGAGGGCGGCCCCTCGACGCCCTCCGTGTCCGTGAGCGACTGCAGGGCGGCGGTCGCCGCCTTCTGCTGGGCCGGCGAGACGGCGCCGCCGCCGTCGGCCGTCCAGACCACGATCGCGGGAAGGGTCTCCTGCTGGTTGAAGGCCTTCTGCTGCTCGATCACCCGAGTGGACTCGGCGTTCTGGGGCAGGAAGGCGGCCTGGTCGTTGGTGGAGACCTCGCCGAGCTTCCCCGCGTAGGAGCCGAAGGCTCCTCCGAGGCCGAGCCAGACAACCACCAGGACGAGGGGGACCAGCCATCGGACCGGTCGACGTGCGCTGTTCATCGACTCCCTAACGGGGCGGGTGAGAGAAAGGGGTGCAGGGAAGCAAAACCATCTCGACCATAAACTATCTCAATCATTGAGTAACACTATGCTTGAGGTATGCAGCCATCGTCTCCAGATCCGGCCCCTCCGGATCCGCGCGGGCAGGCCGACGACCTTTTCGCCTACGCCGTCCTGCTGCGGAGCGGTGACGGTCCGCCTCGACCGGCTGAGCGCTCCGGACACGTGAGGCGCGTCCGCGACAGCGCCGACCGCCGAGTCGTCCACCTCGTCTACCCTCCCGAGGCCCGCGCACTCGCCCGCCGGTACTCCGGCCCCCTGGCGCGGGCCGCCGAGACGGCGCGCGGCCGCTTCGACGACGCGCAGCTGACGACGATCGCCTCCTTCCTGCGGACGCTCGACGCCGAACTCGCCGCCCGGCACGAGACGCCGAACGGGGCGTCCTGACCCCTTCGTGCATCCGGAACGGGCCACCGGCCGAAGAACGGGTGAGGCTCACCCCGAGCCGGCGTGCCTACTCCGGGAGGAAGGCCGTGAAACTCCAGGACGAACTCCCCGTGGACCACCACCTGGCCACGGTGTACCGGGCCGGCGCGGCCCTGTGCGGTTGCATCCTGCTCACCTTCGGCGGCCTCGGCTTCGCGAACGCCCTCAGCTCCTTCGACACCTCCGGGGACCGCATCGCGGGCATGACGAGCAACACCGCGCTCAGCGTGATCTCGGTCGTGGTGGGCCTCGCCCTGCTGGCCGGGGCGGTCGTGGGGGGCAACTTCGCCTCCTCCCTGAACATGCTGGTGGGCGGGCTGTTCCTGCTCAGCGGCTTCTACCACCTGTTCGTCCTCGACAAGCCGGCGAACTTCCTCGACTTCGGCATGACGAACGTGGTCTTCAGCTTCGTCATGGGCCTGCTCGTCATGACGTTCGGGATGTACGGACGCGTGTCGAGCAAGTTGTCCCACGACAACCCCTACTGGCGCGAGCGCCATGCGCAGGAGGCCGCCCGGGAGACGGGCGTCCGGCACACCGGTCGCAGCCGATGAGACCGACGACCGGGGCCGACGCGCCGCCGGCGCGGTACGGCCCCCGTCTGCAAGGGAGATGGTCATGACGGGCTCCTGGAAACTGGACGGACGCGCCGCGGTGGTCACGGGCGCGGCCCGTGGCCTGGGCGCCGACCTGGCGCGGCAGCTCTCCGACCGGGGCATGCGCGTCGCGCTCCTCGGCAGGGAGGCCTCGACACTCGAATCGGTGGCCGAGACGCTCCGTACGCCGGCCCATGTGGTCGAGGTCGACGTCACCGACGACGTCGCGATGGGATTCGCCGCCGAGAACGTGCAGCGGCACCTGGGCGCTCCGTCGGTCGTCGTCGCCAACGCCGGCGTCGCCGAAGGAGGCCCCTTCGAGACCTCCGACCCGCAGACGTGGCGCCGCGTCGTCGACGTGAACCTCGTGGGCAGCGCCATCACCGCCCGCTCCTACCTGCCCGGCCTGCGCGCGACCCGTGGCTACTTCCTCCAGGTGGCCTCGACCGCGGCCTTCGGGTCGGCCCCGATGATGAGCGCCTACTGCGCGTCCAAGGCCGGCGCGGAGGCCTTCGCACGGTCGCTGCGCGCGGAGGTCGCGCACCTGGGCGTCGGCGTCGGCGTCGCGTACCTCCACTGGACCGACACGGACATGGTCCGCGACGTCGACCGGCACACGGTCCTCCGGGAACTGCGCGGCCACATGCCCGCGCCCGCCCGCCGCGTCTACCCGGTGGCGCAGGTCTCCACCTGGATCGCCCGGGGCATCGACCGGCGCGCCGCCGCCGTCTACGCCCCGCCGTGGCTGCGGCTCGCCCAGCTGGGACGGCCGTTCTTCCCGCTGGCGGTCGACCTGATGTCACGCCGGGAACTGCCCCGCCTGATGGCGGCCCACCCCTTCGAACAGACCGGCCTCCTGGGCCGCGGCGGTCGCATCGAGGAGGCGTCCCTGGGCCGGCGCACCGCGGAGGACAGCGGGAACGGACGGGAACGCTGAGGGAGGGCGACCCGGGGCCGGGCGTGCCGGCCACCCGCCGAACACGGCCTCAGCCCGAAGAGGCGTCCTGCTCGCGTCCGCCGGGCCCCTTGTGGAGTTCCGCGGAGAGCTGCGCACCCGTGAGCAGGGCGAGGTTGGACAGCCAGAGCCAGATGAGGAAGACGACGATTCCGGCGAGGGACCCGTACAGGCGGCTGTAGGTGCCCAGCAGGGACGTGTACACGGCGAAGCCGGCGGACACGGTCAGCCACAGCGCGGCCGCGAGGGCGCCGCCGGGCAGGCTGAGGCGGCGGTCCTTGGTCGGAGCGGGCCCCGTGCGGAAGAGGATGACCACCAGGATCGCGACCAGGACGAGCAGGAGTGGCCACCGCAGGAGGCTCCACACGAGGGGAACGGCGCTGTCGAGGTGCAGCAGGCGGCCGATGGAGGTCACGACGGGACCGGTCAGGATCAGGATGAGGGCGCTGACGGCGAGGAGCAGCAGCATGGCGAAGGAGGTGACCAGGATGCGGTGGGCCTTGCGCCAGGTGGAGCGCTGATCGGGCACGCGCAGCATGTGGTGCAGAGCGCGCCGGAAGACGGCCACGTAGCTGGAGGCGGACCACAGCGCGCTGGCGGTGCCCGCGGCCAGGAGGGGCCAGGCAGCCGCGTGCCGGTCGAGAGCGCCGACGAGGAGGCCGTGCAGCTCGGTGCCGGATTCGCCGGGTGCGTACTGGGTGACGCCCCCGATGAACTGTTCGGCCGTGTCGGGGCTGAACATGCCGAAGGCCAGGACGGTGACCAGCAGTGAGGGAAGGATCGCCAGGATGGCGTAGTAGGTGAGGGCGGCCGCGTAGTCGGTGATGTCGTCCTTCCACAGCGTGGCGGGAGTGCGACGCAAGGCCGACCACCAGGTCCGTGAACGGCTGCAGACGGTGTCCGCGGTTCCAGGAGGCGATGGTCTCGTGTCAGCGGACATGCGGAATCCGATGTGTGGGGTGGATCATGCGTGCACGGGTGTCGATCTCGTGAGGGGGCGGTCGCGGGCTGCGCTCCGGCATTGAGGACCGTGAGCGCTCGGCAGCTGTCGGGCCCCTCGACATCCGGAGCGCAGGTCGAGGATGTGGAGATCAGCCGCTACCGACCCCGTCGATCGTAGCGGCAGCCTGCTCGGCCCGTCCCCACCCCTCGGCGCCTCCGGCCCTGGAGAGGATCGCTGCCCCGAGGCCCCTGAGCCGGCCAAGCTCCACTCGAGGCACGGCAGAGGTGCCAGGGCTTCACCGGCCCCGCCGCCACCTGACTCCCGAGCAGGACCGGCTCGACCGCTCTCAAGGCTCCGAAGGCGCAATGCGCCCCTCAACGCGCTCGTGAAGCATCGCGCGCCCCGTGACGCGCCATCCCGCAGAAAGCCGACTGTCCGATTAGCTGACTCATCCACGATCGACGGGACCTTGGAGGGCCAGTGCGCAAGTCTCTGAAGTTCGGGTTCGTGGCTGCGGTCAGCGCAGCCACCCTCGGCATCACCACTCCGGCGTCAGCTTGGACGGGCAGCTACATCTCGTCCAACAGCGGCCAGGCATACGTGCGCACACAGGCCACGACCAACAGCGCCATCATCGGCACCGCGCCCAATGGGCGGATGGTCGACATGATGTGCTGGAAGACGGGCCAGTGGGCCACGGGCAACTACGCGACGGACCGCTGGTTCTACTCGACTGTGCAGTCCGGTGGTACCAACAACTGGATCGGCTTCGTCCACGCCTCGCTGGTCGCCGACCAGAAGACGGTGCCACGCTGCTGAACGTGCCATCCACGCGCCCCTTCACGGCCTGGGTCGTTGAGGGGGCGCTTCTGCCGGACGAGTGCGTGGGCCCGCCACGATCAGCCGGAATCACGTCGTGGACGCGGGGGTAGCGGCATCCCCCGTCAGGACGCCTGCGACGGCGTCCTGAATCTGCCCGTGACAAGGCTGACAGCGGCGGCCGGTGTCAGCAGCGGAAGCGGAGTCGGCAGACGACCGCTTCCGTGTCGCGGCGGACCGCGTGGGCGACGACCGCGCCCCGCTGGTTCTGCAGGGCCCGCTGCCAGAGGCGCTCGGGTTCCGCCTCCGGAATGAGGACGGTGACCCGGGTGCCGGGTTCGGTCGTTCCCAGGCCGCGGACGTAGGCCGTGATGGGCCGGCCGAGCGAGCGGCGCTCGGAGGGGAGCCGGACGAGGGGGACGCCGGGGTTCCACAGGGCCCAGTCCCGTTCGAGGGCCTCGGTGGCCGCCTGGTCCTCGGGGTCGAGGTGGCAGACGGTGACCGCGCGGACCTCGTCGCCGAGGGAGACGGCAGCGGTGAGGGCCTCGCTGGTGAGGCGGGTGAGGGACGAGACGGGGACCAGGACGAGGGAGCGCTCGCGGTGCGGGGGTTCGGGGATCCGGCCGACGCCGAGCCGCTCGCCGATCCGCCCGTAGGCGCGGTGGACCGTCTCGAGGAGAGCCACGAGAAGGGGCAGCGCGATGACGATCAGCCAGGCCCCGTCGTGGAACTTGGTGGCCGTGACGACCACCGCGGACACCCCCGTGAGCACGGCCCCGAGACCGTTGAGCACGGCCTTCGCGGCCCACCGGGGACCACGCTCGCGGCGCCAGTGCAGGACCATGCCGGTCTGGGCGATGGTGAAGCCGACGAAGACGCCGATCGCGAAGAGCGGCACGAGCGTGTTGGTGTCGCCGCCGGAGAAGACGAGCAGGGCGGCGGAGACGACGGCGAGCCAGACGACACCGTGGCGGTGGACCTGGCGGTCGGCCTTGAGTCCGAAGACATGCGGCAGGTAGTTGTCGCGGGCGAGCAGCTTCAGCAGGACGGGAAGGCCGCCGAAGGAGGTGTTCGCGGACAGTGCCAGGAGCACCATGGTGGCGAACTGGATCACGTAGAAGGCCCAGTTGTGGCCGAGGGAGGCGTCGGCGAGCTGGGCGAGGACGGTGACGCCCTCGACCGGCTGGAGTCCGAAGCGGGAGATCAGGACGGACAGGCCGATCAGCATGACGCCGAGGAGCGCGCCGAGCGCGACCTCCGCGCGCATGGCCCGGCGGGCCGCCGGGGCGCGGAACGACGGCACGGCGTTCGCTATCGCCTCGACGCCGGTGAGGGCCGAGCAGCCCGAGGCGAAGGCCTTCAGCAGGAGCAGGGCGCCGACGGTGGTGGCGTCGTCGGCGAGGACGGAGGCGTGGCCCTCGGACGCGGCCGTGGAGACGGGGGCGTCGCGGAACAGGCCGACGACGATCAGCACCAGGATCGCGCCGATGAAGACGGCGGTCGGGGCGATGAACGCACGGGCCGAGTCGACGATCCCGCGCAGGTTCACGCCCGTGATCAGGACGAGGACGGCCAGGCAGATCCACAGCCGGTCGCCGTACAGGCCGGGGAAGGCGGAGGTCAGAGCGGCGACGCCGGCCGTCACGGCCACGGCCACGTTCAGGACGTAGTCCAGGACCAGCGAACCGGCGGCCACGAGGCTGGTGCGTCGGCCCAGATGGGCCCTGGCGACCGCGTACGAACCGCCGCCGTCCGGGAACGCGGCGATGACCTGCCGGTACGAGGCCACCAGGACCGCCAGCAGGCCCGCGATGGCCAGCGTCACCGGCAGCGTGAAACCGAGCCCGTACCCGCCGGCCGCCGCGAGGACCAGGACGATCGCCTCGGGCCCGTACGCCACCGAGGCCATCGCGTCCAGGGAGAGGGCGGCGAGCCCCGTGACAGCGGTCAGCTTGTGGCGCCCACCGGTATCCGGGGGCTCCTCGGCCACGGGCGTGGCCCCGTTCTCGGTGGTCAGAGCGGACATGCGGGTTTCTCCTTCGCACTCAGGTCCGCTCAGGGTGTCCCCCGGCCGAAGTCGTTCCCGCACGTCCTGGCGCGTTCTTTGCGCCGGGTATCGCGCTCTTCACGCGTCCTTGACGCAGAGCTGCCGGACACCAGGTCCTGTCCCGACAGGGGGCACGCGATCGCGCGTACGCGATCATGAGGCGAAGGGACCTCCGACCCAGGTACGGGATGATCGGGGGGACCGTCTCACGACGTCAGGGGGGAACATGGTGGCGTTGCCGCACCAGGAGGAGTCGGAAACCGGTGGTCACATGGTCGTCTGCGGCGACGACGCACTCGCTCACCGGCTGTCCGCCGAACTACGCGGGGTCTACCGGCAGCGCGTCGTCCTCGTCCACCCGGAGAGCGTGCAGGACGAACGGCCTGACGGGGAGCTCACGGGCCCCGCGTCCGGCTTCGCCGTACCGCCCGTGCGCTTCGTGGCGGCTGACGCGCCCACCAAGGAGGCGCTGTTGCGCGCCGGGGCGCACCGCGCGACCGCGCTGGCCCTCCTCTACGAGGACGACGAGACCAATCTGCGCGCCGCTCTCGCCGCCCGGCGCCTGAGCCCGGGCCTGCGCCTGGTGGTCCGCATGTACAACCGCAAGCTGGGCCAGCACCTGGAGGAACTCCTCGACCAGGCGGCCCTGGTGGCCATGCCCGGCATGGACCGGAGCGTGCTGGAGGCGTCCACCACCGTACTCTCGGACGCGGACACCGCCGCTCCCTCGCTGGTGGCCACCGCCGTGGCCGACACGAACAAGGTCGTCCAGGCCGACGGACTGCTCCTGCGCGCCGCCGAGCGTCCCGCACCCGGCCGGGGTGAGGTTCCCGCCCCCGGCCTCTGCACCCTGGCCCTGCTCACGTCGACCACCGCCGATCCGGCGGGCTCCGACGGCTCCGACGCGAGCGGCACCCCTGGGCCTGAACTCCTTCCCGCCGACGTGGCCGTGGAGAGCAGCACCGGGCGCGGCACGGTGGTTCTGGAGGCGGTGCGGCGCGAGGGGCCCGCTCTTCCCGCCCGCCGGCTCTCCCGGCGGGGCGCTCCCCTCGGCGAGATGTTCTCCGTCCGGCTGAGGTGGTCGCTCGCGGGGATCGTCGCCGCGGTTCTCGCACTCACGGTCACGACCACGGCGCTCACGGACGCCGACCCCGTGCACGCCGCCTACCTGACCCTGCTCGACCTGTTCTCCATCAACGATCCCGCGTTGGAGGAGACCACCACACGGCAGGTGCTCCAGCTGCTGTCCGGCCTGGTCGGCCTGGCCCTGCTCCCCCTCCTCGTCGCCGGCGGGCTGGAGGCCCTCGGCACCTTCCGCACGACCGGTGCGCTGCGCCGTCCTCCCCGGGGTCTTCAGGGACACATCGTCCTGTTGGGGCTGGGCAAGATCGGTGCCCGAGTCCTGGGCCGCCTGCACGAACTCGGGATACCCGTCGTCTGTGTCGAACAGGACCCGGAGGCTCGTGGCATCCCGCTCGCCCGGGACCTGGGGGTCCCGGTGGTCCTCGGCGACGTCACCGAGGACGGGGTACTCGGCACCGCACGCGTCCATCGGGCGGACGCCCTGCTCGCCCTCACCAGCTCCGACACCACCAACCTGGAGGCCACGCTGGCCGCCCGTACGATCAAGAACGACCTGCGGGTCGCACTCCGGTTGTACGACGACGACTTCGCCACCGCGGTGTACCGCGCACTGCGGTCGGCGCACCCCGAAGCCGTCACCCGTAGCCGCAGCGTCTCCCACCTGGCCGCGCCCGCCTTCGCCGGAGCCGTGATGGGCCGCCAGATCCTCGGGGCCATCTTCGTGGAGCGCAAGGTGCTGCTCTTCGCCGCACTGCTGGTCGCCGGTCACCCCCAGCTGGAAGGCCGTACCGTCTCCGAGGCCTTCCGACCCGGCGCCTGGCGCGTCATCGCCCTCGACACCGCCAGGCCCGGGTCCCGGTCGCCCGACCTCGCCAACTCCGGTCAGGACGAGGGGCATCCCTCACTCCTGTGGGATCTCCACCCGGGCCATGTCCTCCGGGCCGAGGACCGGGTCGTCGTCGCCACCACACGCCGGGGACTCGCCGAGCTGCTCGGCACACCCACGCCGGACTCGGCACACCTGCCGGGTATCCCGGAGGGCTGACACCGGGCGGGGTCGGCCCTCCCCGCGACACCGACCCGGCCTTGCACGTCAGAACCACGCCAAGACGGCTGATCTTGTCCCGCCGGACACCGACGCCGTGCAGGTACGGAAGCGGGAGCTGCCTTCCCGCCGTCCGGAAGTCACTGGACTGCGCGGGCTGAATCCCCTCCCCGTCCGCAAGGGAGCCGTTGCCGCCCGGACGCATGCGTCCGGGCGGCACCCGAACCGCCTGCGGAACCGTCAGCCCGTCATGACTCTAGCGGCAGTATCCGGCGGAGCGCGCCTGGTGGCTCCTGGCGCGTGCGCCACTCGCGTGGATACCCGACCGACACCTCCTCGAAGCGGACGCCCTCGTGGTAGGTGGTCCGCGGGATGTGGAGATGGCCGTAGACCATGGCGACCGCACGGAATCTGCGGTGCCAGTCGGCGGTCAGTCGCGTGCCGCACCACATCGCGAACTCCGGGTACCGCAGGACATCCGTGGGATGACGATCCAGCGGGTAGTGGTTGACGAGGACGGTGGGCAGGTCGTCGGGAAGTTCGGCGAGTCTGCGCTCGGTCTCGGCGACCCGGGCTCGGCACCAGGCCTCGCGACTCGGGTAGGGGTCGGGATGCAGGAGGTACTCGTCGTTGCAGACGACGCCCGTGCCCCTCGCGTAGGCCAGTCCCTCGTCCTTGCCGGTGCAGCCGGCGGGCAGGAAGCTGTAGTCGTAGAGCAGGAACAGCGGTGCCACGGCCACCGGGCCGCCGGGCCCGTCCCAGACGGGATAGGGGTCTTCGGGGGTCGTCACACCCAGCTCACGGCACAGGTCCACCAGGTGCTCGTAGCGGGCGGCGCCGCACAGCGTGACGGGATCCCGCGGGTGGGCCCACAGTTCGTGGTTTCCCGGAGTCCAGACGACCCGGTGGAATCGGCTCGCCAGCGTCTCGAGGGCCCAGTGGACGTCGGCCGTGGTCTCGGCGACGTCACCGGCCACCAGCAGCCAGTCTTCGTCAGAGCCGGGATGCATCCTCTCGACGAGAGCGCGGTTCTCCTTGTAGCCGATGTGAAGGTCACTGATGGCCAGGAGCTGCTTGCTACCTTTGGGCTTCGCTTTCACACCGTTCACCTCCCCTTTCGCTCAGGAACCGACACCATGCACCCACCTTCCGGCGACCAGGCTGCGCGTCTCCTCTCGCACGTCCTTCCGGTCGATGTCACAGGCGTGGAGTCATGGGCGGTCGGCCATGAGCTCACTCTGTTCCCGGCTGAGGCGGAATACATCGCCGGGGCCGCCCCGCTCCGTCGCCGCGAGTTCCAGGACGTCCGGTGGTGCGCCCGCCGGGCCCTGGCGTCGATGGGCGCACCACTCGGTCCGCTGATCCCCACCGCGACCGGGGCCGAGTTCCTGGTCCAGTACCCGACGTGGCCATCCGGGTACACCGGTTGTCTGACCCACTGTGACGGGTACCGGGCCGCTGCCGTCGCGGCCACCGCCGACGTCCTCGCCCTGGGCATCGACGCCGAGCCCCATGACCGCCTCCCCACCCCTGCGCTCAGAAGGATCGCCGGCGCGGAGGAGTCGGACCATCTGGCCGTGCTGCGCTCGGAGCATCCGGAAGTGGCGTGGGACCGGGTCATGTTCAGCGCCAAGGAGAGCGTCTACAAAGCGTGGTTCCCGGTGACCCGGCGGTGGTTCGACATCCGCGACTGCGCCATCGCCATCGACCCGGCCGCAGGGACCTTCACGGCGAGCGTGCCACCGGACTCGCCGGAGGGCACGGCTGCCGGCGTGCCCAGGGTCCTCGGCCGCTGGGCGGTCAGCGGCCCCCTTGCCGAGGGCCACGTCGTGACCTCGGCGGTCATTCGGTGAATCCGTCGATGACGGTGGCCTTTCCCGCTTCGAGAGCTCGGTCCATCACGTAGCTGCCGACGGCGATGTCGAGCACGCCCAGTCCGAACGGGGAGAAGATCACGGGCCTTCCGCTCGGGACCTCGAACGTCCCGTTCAGCAGACCGCCCAGCGTGCCGTGGACGAACTCCCTGTTCCCTGTGGCCTGTTCTGCCAGGTGCGGGGAGGTGTCGGCCTTCAGGCAGTGGTCGATGTCGTCGACGATGTTGGTGGAAGCCAGGATGACCTCGGGGGGCAGGTCCCGCAGGGAGATGTTGAGGACCACCTGGTCCGGCGTGAACCGGTGGTCGACGTCCACGTAGGGCTCGCCCGCCGTGGTCGCGAAGACGACCAGGTCGGCCTTCAGCACCGCATCGAGTCCGGCCGGGCCGACGTCCAGTCCGGTCTCGGCGCGCACCCGCTCCGCGAATCCCTCGGCCCGCTCCTGGTCGAGGTCGTGGGCGATGACGTGGGCGATGTCGACCGTGGAGCTGTGCAGGTGGTCGAGGATGGTGGACGCGATCACCCCGGTGCCGACGACGCCCACGGTGATGCCGGCCTTCGTGCACAGCCTCTCCGCGGCGACCGCCGCCGACGCGGCCGTGCGTGCGGCGCTGATGTGCGCGGACTCCAGGCACGCCAGCGGGCGGCCCGTCTCGAAGTCGTTGAGGATCAGCACCGCCGAGGCCCGGGGGATGCCGCGCGACAGGTTGCCCGGGAAGCTGGAGATCCACTTGATGCCCATCCGGTTCACGTCGGCCCCGATGTAGGCGGGGAGCGCGATGACCCGGGAGTCGGGCTTGTGCGGGAAGCGGAGGAAGTAGCTGTCCGGGTTGATGGTGTCGCCCGCGTCGTGGAGGCGGTAGGTCGACGCGACGATGTCCCGGACCTTCGCCTTGTCGCCGCCGAGGATGCCGGCGATGTCGGGACCGGCGACGACGATGAAGTCAGACACTGCTGTGCTCCTTGATCAGGGTCGGGTGGTCGTTCAGCCACCGTTCGGAGTAGAGGGTGGAGAGGTACTTGTCTCCCAGGTCGGGGGAGATCACGACGACCCGGGAGCCGGGAGGTATGTCGTCCCGCATTCTTCGCACCCCCGCGAGTACCGTGCCGGTCGATCCTCCGACCAGGAGGCCGTACGCGCGAGCCACGTGGTGGCACTGCGCCACGCTCTCGTTCTCCGGTACGAGCACCTTGTGGAAGGTGCCGTCGTCGGAGTAGATCTCCGGAAGCCGGCTGGAGCCGAGCCCCGGGATGTAGCGGCGCTTGGCGCTGCCGCCGAAGGTGATCGATCCCTCGGCGTCGACACCGACGATGCGGTGCGACAGGCCGTTCTCGCGCCGGTACTCCAGGCATCCCATCAGCGTTCCCGAGGTGCCGACACCGACGAAGAGGTAGTCGATGGGGCCGAACTCCCGGTCGATCGAGCGGGCCGTGGTGTCCCTGTGCGCCTCCACGTTCGCCCGGCTCTTGTACTGGTTCAGCCACACCAGGTGCGGGTCGGCGTTCAGCATCTCGGCCACGAGAGCCAGGCGCTGGACGAGGAACCCCCCGTTGGCGTCGGGCTCGTCGATGATGACGACCTCCGCCCCGAGTGCCTCCATCGCCAGCACCGCCGAATCGACCGTGTTCAGGTCCGCGACGACGGTCAGCGGGTAGCCCTTGATCGCGCAGACGATGCTGAGGGCGATTCCGAGGTTTCCCGAAGAGGACTCGACGACCCGGCTCATGCCGGGAACCAGGGTCCCGGCCTTCTCGGCCTGCTCCACGAGGTTGATCGCGGCCTTGAACTTGATGGAGCTCGCGGGGTTGAGCCCCTCGATCTTCAGGAAGACGTCCGAGCCGGGCAGAAAGTCAGGGAGCGCCAGGAAGACGTCGTCGTGAACGATCTCTGTCGCGTTCTGGTAAATCATCGGACATCCTTCCAACAGCGGGTGCAGAGCAGGCCGAACGATCGAGGCTCTGGGAATCGACGAAGTGTCGGATCGCATGTCACGTCGATCGTGACGACCCGCACCGACCGGCCGATACGGATGCGGTGCTGCCGCGCGTCGGGGGCGGGGCGCCCGACGGCCGAGCGGTCCGGCACCCCGCAGCCACGAAGAGCGGTCTAGCCGGCGGACCCGACCAGTTCTCGCTGGTCGCCGCGGGGCTCCGGAGCCTGCTCCACGAGCACTCCCTCCTCGATCAGCATCTCCCGCTCCACGTGGTCGGGCATCGCCCACCGGTAGAGCGGCATGGCGAGGGCGGTGGTGATGACGGCGACGAGGACCAGCATGGAGAAGACCTCCTGGCCGATGATTCCCTGCGCCAGACCGATGTTGATGAAGATCAGGATCATCAGGCCACGCGCGTTCATCAGACCCCCGATGGCGAGGGACTTGCGCCACGAGAGGCCCGCCCCGCGCAGCGCGAGGCCGCAGCCGAAGTACTTCCCGACGAACCCCGCGACGAGGATGAGCAGGAAGGGCCCGATCACGGCCCACCCGCCGAGGCCGTTCAGCTGGGTGTTCAGCCCGGAGAAGGTGAAGAAGATCGGGAGCAGCAGGGTGGTGACGACGTCCATCATGCGCTTGAGCACGGCTTCGCGGAACGCGGGGTGATTCGGCATGGCCAGGCCTGCGACGAATCCTCCGAACACCGAGTAGATGCCGATGTAGTCGGTGAAGAAGCCGGCGGCGATGACGACGCCGAGCACCAGGTACATCTGGTCGAGGCCGAACTCTCCGGTCCGCTGGACACGCTCGCCGAGCGGCTTCAGGAGGGGGCGCACGACCAGGAGCATGACGGCCACGAAGGCGACGGAGAGGCCGATGGTCACGAGGGCCTTCGCTCCGCCGGCGTCGGCGTGCATGGCCGAGATCACGGCGAGGAAGCACCAGGCGGCCGCGTCGTCGAAGGAGGCCCCGAGGAGGGTCATCCGGCCGAGCGAGGTGTTCTGCAGCTTCCGCTCGTACAGGATGCGCGCCAGCATCGGGAAGGCGGTGATGGACAGGGCGCCGCCGAGGAAGAGCATGAACTCGATACTGCCGACGCCGGGCTTGGACAGGCTGTCGTACGTCAACCAGCCCACGGCTCCGCCCAGCAGCAGCGAGGGGACCATGCCGGAGACCGCCAGCAGACCGGCTCGTCTGGCCTCCTGCTTCCCGTTGGTGCCGCCACTGTGGTCGAAGCCGACGCCGACCAGGAACATGAACAGGGTGAGGCCGATGGTGCTGAGGACGTAGAGGATCGGCTTGACCTCGGGCGGGAAGATGAACTTCTGTCCATCGGGCCACACGGCACCGAGGAGCGTCGGTCCGAGGAGGACGCCGGCGACCATCTCACCGAGCACGCGTGGCTGCTTCACCATCAGGGCGAGGCGGCCACATGCCCAGGAGGCGGCCATGATGACGACGATGGCCGGAAGCACCTTGAGAACCAGTTCGAGGTTCTTGTCGGTGACCGCGGCAGCGATCTGCACGGATCTAGACATACGTGTTCTCTCTGTCGATGTCGCTGAGGGAAACGGCCGGCGACGACCGCCCGTGGGGGGGCGGCAGGTCGCCGGTCGGGCGGTGACGCGTCGCGGTCATGTGGGGGGGCGTTCAGCCCCGTCCGGGGGCCGGCGTCACGCCGGACCGGGGAGACGGACCCGCCGAGGTGTGGGCTGCGCGCGGAGGGGAGAGGGTGGGGGAGGTTCCCTACACCTCGTACTCGGTCCCGACGCCGTCGAACCGGAGGCGGTCCTGGATGACGACGCGGTCGCCGTTCTTGTCGAAGCCGCGCAGCAGGCCGGCCTCGAAGAGGCGGATGATGATCTGGGAACTGACGTCGCCGCCGTCGGCACCGGCCAGCTCGCTCTCCAGCTCCTTGAAGCCGAAGTTCTCCTGCTGCATGCGCTGGAGGATCTTCTGGTGCCGCTCGTCCAGGCGCCATTTGACCATCTCGCGGCCGGACTCGTTCGCGACCACCTGCTTGGGCATGAGGCGGAAGTCGATCGGGTCGATCTTGTAGTAGGGCTTGAGGAGGACCTCCTCCCCCACCCATTCGAGCCGCGTGATCTTCCGCAGCGCCTTGTTCAGGTTCGCGACCCACTGCACGCGGGCGGGGACGAGTTCGTCGTCGGAGAACTCGGAGCTCAGTCCGTCCCGCTGGTGGCGCCCGATGCTCATCATCGTGGTGGCGCGCTCCCGGAACACCTCGGCCGACCATCCCGAGCCGTCTTCCGCGTCGACCAGATTGCCGAACCAGCGGCGGCGCTCGACACGGTCGTCGTCGGACTCGCGGATCCGGCGCTTGGACCAGAACTCGGAGTCCGGTTCGCTGAACGAGGCCATCGTGTAGAAGGCGGCCAGGAACTCGTGGTACTTCTCGTAGGTCTCCTGGTAGGCGCGGGTGTACCAGGCGTGCACGGTCTCGGCCTCGTCGGGGTGTGCGCTGAGGCGGTCGATGGCGGCCGCGGCGGACACCGCCGACTGGGCGGCCATCTGGACACCCTGCGAGAACAGCGGGTCGGTGAAGGCGGCGGCGTCGCCGCTGAGGAACCAGCGTGCGTCCGAGTACTGCTCCGAGTCGTAGGACCAGTCGTGCACGATGCGCACCTGGTCACAGCGCTCGGCCCCGTCGAGGATGGCCATGGCGCGGTCGGCCTTCGCCAGCGTCGAGGTGTAGAACTCCTCGTAGCCGCGCTCCTTGACCTCGTCGGCCTTCGAGCGGTCGACCACGAGGCCGACGCTGTACACGTCGCCCTTGAGCGGGATCATCCAGACCCAGCCGTCCTCGAAGGTGATGGAGAAGGTGGTGCCCTTGAGGTCGCCCTCGAACGGGTCGGCCTTCTTGAAGTACGACCAGATCGCGAAGCTCCGGAAGTACTCGTCGTAGCGGCGCTTCTTCAGCCGGCGGGCGAGCGGTCCGCCGGAGCCCCCGGCATCGATGACGTAGTCGAAGGTGTCGTCCGTGGTCTCGCCCGCGAGCTTGTACGAGACGGTGACGC
The DNA here is from genome assembly GCF_043081085.1 of Streptomyces sp. NPDC014891. Lineage (NCBI taxonomy): Bacteria > Bacillati > Actinomycetota > Actinomycetes > Kitasatosporales > Streptomycetaceae > Streptomyces > Streptomyces sp. NPDC014891. The sequence goes on from NZ_JBIBWF010000001.1 coordinate 533,941, forward strand.
GATCCGGGTCGGAGATGTCCACGTCGGTCACGGGGGTGTCCATGTGGAGGGGGATGCCGCGCTCGCGGACCTCGTCGACGAGCATGAGGTCGAACTCGCCGCGATCGACCTGGATGGCGTGGTCGAGGACCCACGGGGCGGTCCTCGGGGTGGAGAAGGAGAACGTCCAGGGCACCTCCCCCTTGCCCCAGAGGAAGGTCGCCGACGGCTTCTTGAGGAAGCCGGCCTCCTTGATCTTGTCCTCCAGGCCGAGGCGGTTGTAGATCGAGAGGGAGCCCGGCAGGAAGGACTCTCCGACCCGGTAGCGCGGGAAGGAGCCCCGTTCGAAGACCACGGCCTCGTGGCCGAGCCTGTTCAGGGTGAGGGCCGCCGCACAGCCGGTCGGGCCGGCTCCGATGATGGCCACACGCTGCTGGTTCATCGCGATGTCCTTACGGGTCTACTGGATGGGAAGGGACTTGATGCGGCTGGGCGCGAGGTAGGAACGGGCGTCCACGGCGTCCTCGAAGAGGGTGAGCCCCGCCTGGATGCGGCAGTCGTCACCGACCGTGACGCCTGGCGCCAGCTGACAGCCGATGCCGATGAAGTTCCCGGAGCCGATCGTGACCGTGTTGCCGGTGTGGAAGTTCGGCGAGATGAAGTTCAGCGAGCCCACGTGCGAGTGGTTGCCGATGCTCGACTTGTAGTGGAGGACGTTGAAGCTGCCGAGGGTGGCGTTGACCCCTACGTAGTTCTCGGGGCCGATGACGTTCCCGACCCCCCGCAGGGCGCCCTCCTCCACGGTCGAGGTGGAGTCGACCACGTTGACGGCGTCGAGGTTCCACGCCTCGATGTAGTCCCGGACGGCCACCGCCCGGAGCCGCATGTCCGCCACGGCCAGGACGACCGGGGTGCCGTCGGGCAGCGCCTCCCTGGAGATGTCCTCCCACCGTCCTTCCGGAACGGTGATCTCCTCCCCGGGGAGGGCGAGGAAGCGGTCGACGGAGTGCCCCGCGCCACTCACGTAGCGGGCGACTTCGGCGGCGAACTTGGAGGCTCCGAGGAGCACGACGTCAGCCACGGTTCAGCTTCCTGTCCTTCTTGAAGCGGGCCGAGAAGGCCGTCTGGGCGACGATGGTGACCTTGGCCGGCATCTTGAACGGCTCGACCTTGCCGTCGAGGAAGTCCCTGATGTGGCGCCGCAGTTCGGCCTTGGAGAGGTCTCCGGCCGGTACCACCTCGACGTGGACCGCCTGACCGGTGATGGAGTTGGGCATGCCGAAGACCACGCAGTCGGAGATCTCGGGACTGCCGAGGAGAACGGACTCCAGTTCGAGCGGAAGGACCTTCTCGCCCCCGACGTTGATGACCTCGGCCGCTCGGCCCTTGACCCTGATGTAGCCGTCCCCGGTCTCCTCGACCAGGTCGCCGGTGCGGAACCAGCCGTCCTCGGTGACGGCTTCGTCGGAGTAGTTCAGGTATCCGAGGAACTGGGTTCTCGTCCGCAGCTGGAGCTCGCCGTCGACGATGCGGTACTCGGATCCGTCGTCCTCGATCCGGAAGGAGGTGCTGGAGGAGGACTTGCTGCTGGTCGTCGAGATGCCGGTCTCGCTCGTCCCGAAGGTCTGGAGCAGTCGGGCCCCCGGGAGCGCCGCGTGCACCCGCTTGAGGAGTTCCTCGGGCATCGGCTCGGTCCCGTACGTGATGAGTTTCAGACTCGACAGGTCGTGCTTCTCGTGGAACCCGCCGATCAGGACGAGGTTCAGGAAGGTCGGGCTGGTCGGCAGCAGCCGGATGCCGTACTTCTCGACGAGCGCGCAGATCTCACCGGGGGTCCGCTCGGCGGGGATGACGGCGCTCGCCCGCGAACGCAGAACCCCGAGGAGCGAGTTGATCCCGCCGATGTGGTCGGCCAGCAGGAAGAGCAGGACGTTGCGGGGAGTCCGGCTGACGTGCTCGGGCGCATCCGCCTTCTCCGCGAAGATCGCGTCGAGGTTGTGGAGGATCGCCTTCGGCTTCCCCGTCGAGCCGCTGGAGAGCAGGATGAGACCCGACTCCCCGCCGGCCCGGAGGGAGTCGACGCGCTCGGACGCCTCGCCGCCGGCCGGATCGCAGCGCTCGACGGTCACGTCGTCGCCCACGTCGACGACGTACTCGGCACGACAGGTGGTCCGTACCGCCTCGTGGCTGGCCTCGGTGAAGGACACGACGGGGACGACGATGCTCCGCCGCAGGTAGAGGGCGTAGAACGCCGCGATCTGCGAGAAGGAGAAGTCGCCATGAAGGACGACCGTCGCCCCCGCGTCCATGCCGGAGGCATCGAACAGCGCCCCCAGCCGGTCGATCTCGTCGGCCAGTTCCCCGTAGGAACGGGTGAGGCCGCGGTCGACGACGGCGGCGCGGTCGTCCAGGCTCCTCAGCCGGGCCGTCAGTGTGTCGCGCACTAGTGCACTCCTCCCAGATAGAGCGTTTCGCCGGTGACGAATCCGGACCGCTCCGACGTCAGGAACTCGACCGGCCCGACCAGGTCATCGAACTCGCACATGCGGTCGATGGTCTGCCGCGCGAGGGCGTTCGCCCTCGCCTCGTCCGGAAGCGTTCGTGTCAGGACGGTCCTGACGATCGGCAGCCCCAGGGCGTTCACTCGAATGCCGAAGGACGCCAGTTCCTTGCTCATGACCCGGGTCGCCTGCTCGACGGCGCTCTTGCTCGCCGCGTAGACCAGCTGGCCGTCGAGGGCCCACGGGACGGCGACGGTCGAGATGTTGAGGATGGACGTGCTCGCCCGTTCGCTCCTCTGCAGCAGTTTGGTCGCCTCGCGACTGCACCCGAGCATCGCGAAGAAGTTGATGTCGAAGATCTTCCGGGTCGTTTCCTCGGGGGTCAGCATGAAGTGGTTCATGGTCGCGGTCCCGGCGTTGTTGACCACGCTGTCGAGGTGGCCGAACTCCTGCCGGACGGCCCGGAACATGCGCTTCAGCTGCTGCGATTCGGTCAGGTCCACCTCGAAGTGGCGGTACGCGGGGTGCTCGATCGTGGAGGAACGTCTGCTGCAACCGATCACGGTGTACCCGCGCCCCAGGAAGTGCTCCGCCAAGGACTTTCCGATCCCGGTGCGGGTCCCGGTGATCAGCATGGTCGCCACGGTCTCGCCGCCGCTCAGGCGTCTGCCGTGACGCCGGCCTCCTCGAGCTCACCGATGGCGAACTCGATGAGTCGGCGGGCGCTGCTGAAGGGGCTGATCCGCTGCGATACGGCCTTCTCGGAGGTCAGTGAGACCTCGACGTCGTACTCGTCCTCGATCGCCTCCTCGACGCGCGCGAGGAAGTTCACCAGCTGCATCGAGTCGAAGACGGCCGAGTTCCCGTAGAAGCTCACCTCCATGGGATTGTCCGTGGGGATCTTCTCGTCGCGTCTCTCGTTCAGTTCCTCGATGACGCCGAGGATGAGGGCGAGGAGCTTTTCCTGCATGGTCTTCTTTCCTTCTCTGGACTCAGGGGGTCGCCGCCGGAGGGCGGGTGGGGACTCTCAGGGGGCCGGTTCCGCGGAGGGCGCGCCGGCCGAGGGAGCTCCCGTGGCGGATGCTCCGGGCACCGCCTCTGCCGGCTCGGAGCGCGCGAGCCTGCCGCCGACCGCCGTGATCAGACCGGCCGCGACGGCGAAGAGCGACGCGAGGACGACCATTCCGGACGCTCCCCAGGTGATGAGCACCGCGACGAGAGCGGGGCCCACGATGTTCGCGATGGAACCACCGAGGCTGAACACGGCCAGGTACTCGGCCCGCTTGGACTCCGGTGCGTGGCGGATCGACAGCTCCCACGCCCCCGCGCCCTGGAACAGCTCGCCGCAGGTGAGCAGGATGGTCGCCACGACCAGGATCGCGATGCTCAGCCAGACGTCGGTGTACAGCGTCGGGATCAGCGCCAGGCTGAAGAGGCCGAGCGTCAGGCCGGACCGCAGGAGGGAGCGGGTGCCGTCCGCGGTGCTCCTGATGTTCTTCGCGAAGTGCACCTGGAAGACGATCGCGAGGACGGTGTTGAGGAAGAGGAGAACGCTGAGCAGGGCCTCGGGGGCGTTCGTGGCCTCGACGAGCCACAGCGGGATGGCGACGCCGAGGAGGACGGGGTGCAGGAAGAGGATGCCGTTGACGGTGGAGAGGGCCAGGTAGGTGCGGTCCTTCGCGACGTCGACGAGGCCGGCGTACCACTTCTGCGCGGTCGGCTCCGCGGACGAGGTGTCGACGTCCAGGAGCCGGAAGACCAGTGAGGACAACACGCTGCACGCGGCTCCGGCCAGGATCACCGACCGCAGCCAGGGCAGTCCGCCCATCGAGATCAGCGGTGCCGCCGCCAGGGTGCCGATCGACATGCCGACGTTGATGACGGAACTGATCACACCGAGCATGCGGGTACGGTCGGCGCTGCCCGCGGTCGTGTTGACCAGGATCTGGACCATGGGAAAGATCGGCCCCTGCGACACCATGACCATGGAGGCGCACAGGGTGAACGTGGCCATGCCCTCGGAGAAGGCGAGCGCCACCAGCCAGGCGGCGCGCCACAACTGGAGCGACCGCAGCAGGGTGAGCGGGCCGAGACGTTTCGCGAGGAGCGTGACGGGGACCGTGGTCAGGAATCCGACGAGGCCGGCGATGGTCAGTCCGAGTCCGACCTGGGCCGCGGTCAGGCCGATGCCCTTCAGGAAGTACAGCGTGCTGCCGGTCAGGTAGAACCCGCTGCCGGAGGCGTTGACGACGACTCCGACGGCGATGATGCGGTGGTTCCGCCCGGGGAGCGAGTAGTCGCCGACCAGCTTCTTGACGGACCTCCTGATCATCGCTCGGCCGCCGTCGGCGAGAGCGGGGTGAGCCGGATGTCGATGAGCGACTCCGCCTTGTCGAGGATGCCGCGGCACTCCTCGGGGCTGTCGCCGGTGACGATGACGGCGAGCACCCGCGGCTCCAGCCCGCGCGGGGGCAGCTGAAGCGGGATGGGCGGCTGCACCAGACGCACCACCTCCACGACCCCGTCGAGCTCTTCGGCGGCCGCGGTGTCGACGGCCTCGACGGTCCCGTCCTCGGCCGGGAAGAGGAACCTGATCTCGACGCACCGGTCGCGCGACTGCTCGGTGTCGGGCCGGTGCCCCAGCGCGATCGACACCGCGGCGGACGTCAGGTCGACACCGGTGGCGAGGTGGCCGAGGAGGGGGATGAAGTCGCCGCCGAGCCGGCCGTTGAGCTCGATGAGCTTCGGCCCCGACGCCGACAGCCGTACCTCCGCGTGCGTCACGCCGTCGGTGATACCCAGGTCGCGGTGGGTCTGGACGAGCATGCGCCGCACCTCGTCGGCCCATTCCTCGTCGCGCCAGGGGGCGACGAGGTGTCCGACCTCCTGGCAGTAGGGCTCGAAGCCGAGGCGCTTGCGCGCCACGTTCACCGGCTGCACGTCGCCCTGGAAGACGACGGAGTCGACACTGATCTCGGGGCCGTCGACGTACTCCTCCACGATCGAGCCGCCGAGCGGGGTGAGTCCGGGGAAGCTGCTCGCCGAGGTCATGGCGAAGTGCTCGGCGAGTTCCTCCCGGTCGTTCGCCTGGGCCACGCCCACGCTGCCCGCGAGGGAGCGCGGCTTGACGACGACCGGATAGCCGAAGGACTCGGCGGCCTCCAGTGCCTGCTCCTCGGTGTCGACGCGGGCGAACCGGACGAGGCCGGTGGTCTGACGGGTCCGGGTGGAGAGCTTGTCCCGGCAGTTCGCGGCGGCCGCCGGCGACATGTGGCGCATCCCGAGCCGCGCGGCCGCGGCGGCGGTGTCCTCCAGGAGGACCTCGGCCCAGGTCATGACGCCGACGTTGCCGTCGTGCTCCGCGAAGAGATCGCCGATCGCCTCCACCAGCGAGTCGGGCCCGGTGTCGGGAACCCGCCGGTGACCCGTGATGTACGTGTGCTCCCAGGTCGCGTCCGAGGTGCTCACGAGGGCGATCCGGGCACCTCCGGCGACCGCCTTGTACGCGTACTCGCGGTAGACGCGCTCGCCGGAGCCCACGAAGACGACCAGGTCGGGCGCTGCCGGGTCGACGGGGCGGCAGCGGAAGTCGTATGCGGCGACGGTCCGTTCGACCTTGGCCAGCACCTCGGCGCTGGAGCGCCCGCGGAACCGGAAGCGCGCTCCGGAGTTCTCGTAGCCGTGCTCGTACCCAGGGGTGGCGACGATCGTCTGTCCCCGGATCGGGCGGACGGTCTCGTACGGGCCCTCCTCGCCGGACAGGGGAAGCTCGGACGCGATGACGCGGCAGGGCCGTACCTCCGGCGTCTTCATCAGCAGCCAGCCGACGCGCTCGGTCTCCTCGACAGGCGGCAACGAACGCGCCTCGTCGGGGACCGGTTCCCCCATCTGGATCATGAAGGTGGCCTTCATGAGGTCGATGCCGTGGATCTCGCGCCACAGGAACGGGATCTCGGCACCGCCGGGCCGGGCTCCGATCTCCAGGAACCGGACCTCCGGCGCGTCCTGCGGGCCGGCGACGAAGAGCTCGAGGTGGAAGACGACGGGACCACCGCCGAGGGCGGCGGTGGTGCGCGTGGTGAAGTCCTCCACGCGGGCCAGGAGTACCGGGTCGTCGATCTCGACCGATCCCAGCGGCTCGCCCTTGGTGTAGTCGAAGCAGGTGTTGACGTAGCGGGACGCCCGCCAGGCTCCGAGCCCCGCCCCGTCCCCCAGGGCGACCCCGTCGACGTGCAGGATCTCGTGCGGGAGGTAGGGCTGCACCAGGAGGAACTCGTCGGGCGGGAAGACGAACGCGGCGAGGTCCGCGGCGGAGTCGAGGCGCGTGACGCCGATGCTGGACGTACCGCACGCGGGCTTGAGAAGGACGGGCCAGCCGTGCTCCTCTGCGAACGAGTGCACCACTTGGTGGTCGGCAGCGTGCGCGGTCGCGGGGACGGCGACGCCGGCCTCGGTCAGGCGTTCCGCCATGACCAGCTTGTCGCGGAACGGCGCGAGTTCCTCCGGGGTCTGGCCCGGGACACCCAGTTCCTCGCGGAGGACGGCGGCGAGGTCGAGGTCCGATTCGTTGAGCGCCACGATGCGGTGAGGCACGCCGTAGTCGGCGATGAGCTGGTCGACGGCTCCCCTGAGGAGGGCCGCGTCCTCCGTGCTGGCGATCTGCTTCACCGCGGCGGCCGTACCGGGAATCGAGTCGATCGACCATGGTGCGGCAATGTACGTGACCGTGTGGGCGGCGTGGTCGATGTACGACTCGTACTCCGCGAAACGATCGGTCCATTGATGCAGGATCATGACATGGTTCGACACTATTCCTCCAGGGCAGTGCATTCGGTGATACGCGACTGGTGGTCCGACCGGTCGGTGGCTCTTCGGTGGCTGGGAATCGGGTCGTCCCCGGGGGCGTCAGCGGCGTTGTGTCCGTCCTGACGCCGTGGAATACGGAGGCGGAATCCTCCGGGCGGTCACGGTCTTCCGCCCAGGCTCCATTCCGAGTGAGAGAAAGACACACAGAGAGCCGTCGCCCTCGTCTGCCGGCGATGTCGCGACGGAGGCCGCGGAATCAGCGGCCGGGACTACGCGGGCTGGGCGTCCTCTGCCCGGGCGGCGGTGAGGAGGATCTCCTCGATCAGGCGGAGAATTCCGGTGATCCTCTCGTAATCGACCGAGGAGGAATTCTCCTGGAGTGTCGAGACGACGGCGTCGCCCTCCTGTACCTGGAGGTAGAGCGGCGCGCCGATGTTGCGGCCGGTGGTGCCGGTCTCCAGGCCTTCCGGGACGGAGAGCCGGTCCTTCTGGTATTCACCCATGTAGTTGAAGAAGTAGGTGAAGAGACCGCTCGCCGATCCGTCGAAGCAGCCGTTCACGGTGCCCGTGAAACCGTGTTCGGCGGCGATGTCCAGCAGGTCGTCGACATGGTGCTCGCCGTGCCTGTAGGACTTGAACAGCTCCCAGTGGACCTTGGTTGCGAAGGCGCCGAACGGTTCGTCCCGGCCGACGGGGACGATGAGGGGGATGAGCTGGTCCTGGGTCGTGAGCAGCTTCTCCCAGCGCGGGTCGCTGCGGTTGTTGGTGAAGACCGCGACCATGATCTCGTCCAGGCCGTCGTACCGGGCGGCGGCGCGGCAGTAGGCGCTGAGGACGACCGACGGAAGCGAGAGCTGGTGGGCCCGGGCGATCCGGTGGACGGCCTCGGTCTGCTCCACCGTGCCGTAGCGGCCCCAGCGGCCGTTGACCGACTCGGGCGCCTGGTCGCGCACCATGGCCGGTGCTCCGCGGAAGACCTTCTGCCAGTGCCTGCGGGCCGACTTTCGGCGTGTCTCGTTGGCGTCGGACCACTGCTCCTCCGCCAGTGCCCGGCAGGTCGGGACCTCACCGCCGGGGAGTGCCCCCACGGTGAGCAGCGTCTGGAGCTCGCGCTGCAACTGGTTGACCGACCAGCCGTCCGTCGCGATGTGGTGGAGACAGATGGCCAGCCACCGGAGGGCACCGTTCTCCGTGACCAGGGTCATGCGCCAGGGCGGTTCGGTCGCGAGGTCGAAGGGCGTGCCGCCGAGGGAATCCGCCGCCTTCGTCGCGTCGGTCTCCTGCGGCGGGCCGGCGATGGTGACCGGCTGCGGCGCGAGAACGATCTGTGTGGGGTTCTCGCCGTCGAGGTCCTGGTACCGCGTGCGCAGAGCCTCGTGACGCTCCAGCAGGACGGTCAGGGCCTCCTCGACCTGCCGGGACGTGGTCCCCTCCGGCAGTTCCCACACCTGGGGGAGGTTGGCCGCCAGGGGATCGATGTTCCGGATGGAGCGCACAAGCGAGAGTTGCCCGAAGGTGAGGGGAGCCCTGGCGACTTCATTCGCGTACATATGAGTAACCATTCGTGCCGTGACGTCAATGGGACCTGTCGCGACGTCGATGCCTCTGCTCGGTCGTCTTGCGCCAGGGTTTCACCACAGTCCGGATCAGCATCTATTTCGCCAGGGCTTCGGGCGATCGACCCGGCCCCGGACAGAACTTCTCGAGATCCGAAATAGATACCTGAGAACCGACGTGGCGCCATTGGCACGGGGCATACGCGAAAGTACGCCCAGCCTCAAGGTATCGCTAGTAGAAAGGAGCCATAATCCACGGAGCCAGCGCCAACACTCGATCGCCGATGATCAACCCTTGACAAAGGATGCGCACAGACATCGGAAGCCGTTTCCGACCAGCCTCATCGCATGGCTCGAACAGCACCGAAGGGTCCGAATGGAATATGTCAGCTGCAATGGTCTGAACCTAGATCACCGGCGGAGTACGGTCAAGAGGCGTCCGCTTTCCGAGACGGTTTCCCAGTAAGTGCGGAAATGGAACTCCGCCTTCAGGCCGAGGTGGACATTTCCGATTCACATTCGGTCTGCGGCATTGATTCCACGAGATAGCGCCTTTGATACCTCGGCGTCTTTCCCCGGAGCGCGTCCCGCGCTCAGGTCACGCCCCGTGCGGAGCGAAGAACGCCGCGAGCGCCGCCGCGACGGCCTTGGCGTCGTTCTCCATCGGGATGTGCCCGGCGTTCGGAACGCGCACCAGGTCGGTGTGCGGCATCTCCTCGGCGAAGCGCTCGGCGTACGCGATGCCCTGGAAGCCGTCGTCCTCTCCCCACACGAGCAGCTTCGGCGTCTCCGAGCGACGCAGTGCCGCAACCAGGTCGAGGGTGTAGCGGCTGTCGGCCGCGCCGGCGAGGGCCATCCAGGAACGCCCCACGCGCCGGCTGCGCCAGGGTTCGAGGTAATCGGAGATCTCCTCCTCGGCGGCAGGCCGGCCCAGCGCGGCGGTGACCGCCGTGCGCCGGGCGGCGAGCAGCTCCTCCACGGTCGTGGCGGCCACCACTTCGGGGTTCCGGAACCGCTCCACTCCCGGCACCGGCCACGAGTCGTACGTGACCGAGTTGACCAGGGCCAGCCCGGCCACCTCGGTGCCCCCTCCGACCGCGAGGTGCTGGGCGACCGCTCCTCCGATGTCGTGACCCGCCACCCGCAGCGGCTCGTCGGCCCCGACGGCCGCGGCGAAGCGTCGCACCCAGTCGGCGAGCGCCGGCACAGTGGCGGACTCGGCATCCAGTTCGCCTGCCGACTGGCCGAGCCCGGGCAGGTCGACGGCGATGGGCCGCAGCCCCGCCGCCGCCAGATCCGTCAGTACCGGCAGCCACACCCGGCTCCAGTAGGTCCCGTGCAGCAGGAGGACGGTCGGGCGGCCGGCGGGGCCGTCCGGCCCGGTCGCGGTGAGGTAGCTGGCGGGCAGACCGTCCACGTCGACGGCCTTGCGAGTGACGGCTATGGACGACATGTCGCCTCCGGAGTCGTGAACTCAACGTTCGAGGTCATGACCTTCCTGGCCGGAATATATGCCCGTCAAATACCATCACCGGCATGCAGGTATGGACCCATCGGCATACCTGCTGGTGAGTGGTCGAACCACAGGGGGTGGAGTGGGTGCAACTGTCGCACTTGCGGGTCTTGCTGGCCGTCGCCGAGTACGGCGGGTTCACTGCCGCGGCGGAGCAGACCGGTATGTCTCAGCCACACGTCAGCCGGTCGATCGCGGCACTGGAGGCCGATCTCGGCACCGCGCTGCTGCTGCGGCGTCGCGAAGGCATCGCCCTCACGGAGGCCGGGCAGCGCGCCGTCTCCCGGGCCCGCGAGACGATCCGGCACTTCGATCTGGTCCGCTCCGACGTGGCGGCCGCGGCCGGGCAAGTGGCGGGCTCCCTGCGGCTGGCGAGTCTTCCGAGCGCCACAGGCACCCTGATCGCCGCTCGACTGCGCTCGTTCGGTGACCGCTACCCCCAGGTGAGCGTGCGCGTTCTGGAAGGTTACAGCCCGGAGATCCGCGCATGGTTGGGGAACGGAGCCGCGGAGGTGGGCGTGGTCATCCTCCCGGAGCCCGGGGTGCACACCGTGCCGCTGGGCGCGGACACCATGGTCGCGCTGCTGCCGAGGGAACACGCACTCGCCTCGGCGCAGACCGTCGCCGTGCGAGCGCTGGCGGACGAGCCGTTCATCCTGACGACCGGCGGATGCCGTCCGGTCATCCTGAGCGGCGTGCATCAGGCCGGCGGCACCCTCAACATCGCCTACGAGGCGGGCGAACTGTCGGCCATCATCGCGATGGTGGACGCCGGTCTCGGGGTCAGCATCGTGCCCACCCTGGGCCTGCCCACAGATCTCGGCAACGCGGTCGTCCGCCCTCTGGACCTGCCGATCTGCAGGACCCTCGCCCTGGCCGTGCCCTCTCTCGACGACTGCACTCCGGTCGCCCGGGCGTTCCTGGACCACGCACTCGTCCCGTGAGGCGGGTCGGTCATCGCGCCGCTCTCCTCCGGGCGTTCGGGGCGGACGGGTGCCCGCCCGGGGAGCGGGACACCCTCGCCGCAGTGGAGGCCCGGGGCGTCAGCCCACGGCCGTCACCTCGGGGACGCCGGTGCCCAGGGTGGTGGTGTCGAAGGCGTCGGCGAGCCGCAGCGCCTCCTCGATCAGGGTCTCGACGATCTTCGACTCCGGTACGGTCCTGACGACTTCGCCCTTGACGAAGATCTGGCCCTTGCCGTTGCCGGAGGCGACGCCGAGGTCGGCCTCGCGGGCCTCGCCCGGGCCGTTGACGACACAGCCCATCACGGCGACGCGCAGGGGCACCTCCATGCCCTCCAGGCCGGCGCTCACCTCGGCGGCGAGCTTGTAGACATCGACCTGGGCGCGGCCGCAGGACGGGCAGGAGACGATGTCCAGCTTCCGCGGGCGCAGGTTGAGCGACTGGAGGATCTGGTCGGCGACCTTGACCTCCTCGACCGGAGGCGCGGAGAGCGAGACGCGGACGGTGTCGCCGATGCCCTGGCGCAGCAGCGCGCCGAAGGCGACGGCCGACTTGACGGTGCCCTGGAAGGCGGGGCCGGCCTCGGTGACGCCGAGGTGCAGGGGGTAGTCGCAGGCCTCGGCGAGGAGTTCGTAGGCGCGGACCATGACGACGGGGTCGTTGTGCTTCACGGAGATCTTCAGGTCGTGGAAGTCGTGCTCGGCGAAGAGGCCCGCCTCCCACAGCGCGGACTCCACCAGGGCCTCGGGAGTGGCCCTGCCGTGCTTCTTCAGCAGCCGGGCGTCCAGGGACCCGGCGTTGACGCCGATGCGGATGGGGGTGCCGTGGTCCTTGGCGGCCCGGGCGATGTCCGCGACCCGGTCGTCGAACTTCTTGATGTTGCCGGGGTTGACGCGGACCGCGGCGCAGCCCGCCTCGATGGCGGCGAAGACGTACCGCGGCTGGAAGTGGATGTCCGCGATCACTGGGATCGGCGACTTGGCGGCGATCGCGGGCAGTGCGTCCGCGTCGTCCTGGGAGGGGCAGGCCACCCGTACGATGTCGCAGCCCGCGGCGGTGAGTTCGGCGATCTGCTGGAGTGTGGCGTTGACGTCCGAGGTGAGTGTGGTCGTCATCGACTGCACCGAGATCGGCGACCGGCTGCCCACGCCGACCCTGCCGACCTGGAGCTGGCGGGTGGGGCGGCGGGCGGCGAGTACCGGGGCGGGCATCGACGGGATGCCGAGCGCGACCGTCATGGGGTGTCTCCTGCTCTGGTGGGGGTGGGGGCCGGGCGGTTCACTGGTCGGCGCCGACGGGCTGGGGTGCCAGGTCGCCGATGGAGACGGAGTCGTCGCGGCCGGCGAGGGCCTCGACGACGGCGCGGGCGATGTGGCGGCCGGTCAGTCCGTGGGCGGCGAGGATGTCGTCGCGGCGGCCGTGGTCGAGGAAGCGCTGGGGCAGTCCGAAGGTACGGACGGGGGTGCGGGCGCCCGCGTCGGCGAGGGCCTGTGCGAGGGCGGCGCCGGCGCCGCCGCTGCGGCCGCCGTCCTCGACGGTGGCGACCAGCGAGTGGCCGAGGCCGAGTTCCACGAGGGCGGCGGGGACGGGGGCGATCCAGCGGGGGTCGACGACGGTGACGCCGAAGCCGTGCTCCGCGAGGCGGTCGGCCGCCTCCAGGCACACCCCGGCCATCGCGCCGACGGAGACGAGCAGGACGTCCGGGGCGTCGGAGTCCGTGCGGCGCAGGACGTCCATGCCGTCGAGGGTGGCGACGGCGGGGAGGTCGGGGCCGGTGGAGCCCTTGGGGAAGCGCAGCGCGGTCGGGCCGTCCTGGATCGCGAGGGCCTCGCGCAGGGCGCGGCGCAGGGTGGCGGCGTCGCGGGGGGCGGCCACGCGCAGGCCGGGGACCATCTGGAACAGCGACAGGTCCCACATGCCGTTGTGGGAGGCGCCGTCGTCGCCGGTGACACCGGCCCGGTCCAGGACGAAGGTGACCGGGGCGCGGTGCAGGGCGACGTCGAGCAGCATCTGGTCGAAGGCCCGGTTGAGGAAGGTGGCGTACACCGCCACGACGGGGTGGAGTCCGCCGAGGGCGAGGCCGGCGGCGGAGGTGACGGCGTGCTGCTCGGCGATGCCGACGTCGAAGGTGCGGTCGGGGAAGCGCTCGGCGAAGGCGGTGAGGCCGGTGGGGGCGAGCATGGCCGCGGTGAGGGCGACCACGTCGGGGCACCGGGCGCCGAGGGCGGCGAGTTCGTCGCCGAAGACGTCGGTCCAGGCCGGTTCCGGGGCGGGGCGGGGGGTGGTGCGGGCGGCGGGGCGGGGGCGTACGGCGTGGAAGCGGTCGGCCTCGTCCTGTTCGGCGGGGGCGTGGCCGCGGCCCTTCTCGGTCAGGCAGTGGACGACGACTGGCCGGCCGAGTCCGGCGGCATGGCGCAGGGCCTCTTCGAGGGCTTCGATGTCGTGGCCGTCGACGGGGCCGACGTAGGCGAGGCCGAGGCTCTCGAAGACGGACTGCGGGGGGCGGTCCTCGGTGCGCAGGCGGGCCAGGTGGGCGGGGATGCCGCCGACGGTGGGGGCGTAGGAGCGGGTGTTGTCGTTGAGGACGACGACGACCGGGCGGTCGGCGCCGTCGGCGAGGTTGTTCAGTGCCTCCCAGGCCATGCCGCCGGTCAGGGCGCCGTCGCCGATGACGGCGACGACGGCGCGGTCGGTGGCACCGGTCAGCCGGTGTGCCTTGGCGAGGCCGTCGGCGTAGGACAGGACGGTGGAGGCGTGGGAGTTCTCGATGAGGTCGTGCGGGGACTCGGCGCGCGAGGGGTAGCCGGACAGTCCGCCGGGCTGGCGCAGGGTGCCGAAGGCCTCCGCCCGTCCGGTGATGATCTTGTGGGGGTAGGTCTGGTGCCCGGTGTCCCACAGGATCTGGTCGCGCGGGGACTCGAAGACCCGGTGCAGGGCGAGGGTGAGCTCGACGACGCCGAGGCTGGGGCCGAGGTGGCCGCCGGTGCGGGTGACCTCCTCGACGAGGAGGCGCCGGATGTCCGCGGCGAGCTCCTCGGTCTGGGCGGGGGTGAGGGCGCGGAGGTCGTCGGGTCCGTGGACCGATGCGATCGACGTCATGACAGATCCTGTTCTGGTCACAGGGCCTCATCGGCCAGAGGGGTCCGGGGTACCCGGCCGGTGACCGGGTCGGCCAGCCGGGCGGGCATGGAGAAGACGACGTCCTCGGCGATGCCGTCGTCCAGTTCGACGTCGTGCCAGCCGAGTGCGGCGAGCCGGTCGACGAGGCCGCGGACGAGGATCTCCGGGGCGCTGGCGCCGGAGCTGATGCCGATGCTGGAGACCCCGGCGAGCCAGGTCTCGTCGAGGTGGCCGGCGTCGGGGACGAGGTGGGCGGCGCTGCCGTGTTCGCGGGCGACCTCGACCATGCGGATCGAGTTGCTGGAGTTGCGGGAGCCGACGACCAGGACGAGGTCGTTGTGGCGGGCGAGGGACTTGACGGCGTTCTGGCGGTTCTGGCTGGCGTAGCAGATGTCGCCGTCGGCGGGGCCGGCGAGGTCGGTGAAGCGAGCGCGCAGGGCGTCGACGACCCGGCGGGTCTCGTCGAAGGAGAGGGTGGTCTGGGTGAGGTAGGCGACGGGTGTGTCGTCCGGAAGGTCGAGGGCGGCGACGTCGTCCTCGTTCTCGACGACCACGGTGCGCTCGGGGGCCTCGCCGCGGACGCCTTCGACCTCCTCGTGCTCGGCGTGGCCGACGAGCAGGATGGTCCGGCCGTCGCGGGCGTAGCGGACGGCGGCCTGGTGGACCTTGGAGACCAGGGGGCAGGTGGCGTCGATGACTTCGAGCCGGCGGTCGGCGGCGCCGCTGCGGACGGCCGGGGAGACCCCGTGGGCGGAGAAGACGCACACGGCGCCCTCGGGCACCTCCTCCTCGCTGTCGACGAAGCGGGCGCCCCGCTTCTCCAGCTCGGCCACGACGTGGTGGTTGTGGACGATCTCCTTGCGGACGTACACCGGGGCGCCGTGGAGGTCGAGGGCGCGTTCCACGATGCCGATGGCACGGCGTACTCCGGCGCAGAAGCCGCGCGGCTGGGCGAGGACGACGCGCGGGGGCCGGTGGTCGGCCGGGGCGTCCGGGCCGGCCGGTCGGATGGTGGCGCTCATGAAGCGTTCCGTTCGTAGGAGTCGTGGGTGCGGGGTGCGGGGCGCGGGGCGGGGAACGCCGCGGGTGGGTGCCCCTGCGAGGCGCGCCACAGTGCGGCGTAGGTCCCGTCCAGGGCGAGGAGTTCGTCGTGGGTGCCGTCCTCCCGGATGCGGCCGTCGTCGACGACGACGATGCGGTCGGCGCGGGAGGCGACGCTGAGGCGGTGGGCGACGATCAGGGCGGTGCGGCCGCTGACGAGGCGTTCGGTCGCCCGGTTGACCAGGGCCTCGGTGGCGAGGTCCAGGGCGGCGGTGGCCTCGTCGAGCAGGAGGATGTCGGGGCGGACGAGTTCCGCGCGGGCCAGCGAGACGAGTTGCCGCTGTCCGGCGGAGAGGTTGTGTCCGCCTTCGGTCACGCGGTGGTCGTAGCCGGAGTCGAGGGCGCTGAGGGTGTCGTGGGCGCCGACCCTGCGGGCCGCGTCGGTGACCTCGGCGTCGGTGGCGTCGGGCCGGCCGTAGGCGATGGCCTCGCGGACGGTTCCGGCGAACAGGTAGGGCTCCTGGGGGACGACGCCGAGCCGCTTGCGGTAGGCGGTGAGGTCCAGGTCCCGCAGGTCGGTCCCGTCGACGCGGACGGTGCCGCGGGTCGGGTCGTGGAACCGGGCGGCAAGCTTGACGAGGGTGGACTTTCCGGCGCCGGTGGTGCCGACGAAGGCGACGGTCTGGCCCTGCGGGATGCGCAGCCGGATCCCGGTCAGCGCCGGGCGCCCGTCGCGGTAGTGGAAGTCGACGTCGTCGAAGACCAGTTCGCCGCGCAGGGAGCGGACGGGGCGTGCGTCCGCGGCGTTCGGGGTGGTGCTGCGCAGCCGGAGGAGGTCCCGGATCCGCAGCAGGGACACCTGGGCCTGCTGGTAGCCGTCGAAGAGCTGGGAGAGCTGCTGCACCGGGACGAAGAAGAGGTCCAGGTAGAGGAGGTAGGCGACGAGGGCGCCGACCGTCATGGTGCCCGCGGCCACCCGGTGCGCTCCGACGGCGAGGACGACGGCGGTGACGCAGGCGGCGAGGAGCTGGATGAAGGGGAAGTAGCGGGCGGAGAGGAGCTGGCCGCGGACGCGGGCGCGCCGGTAGGCGTCGCTGTGCCGGGTGAAGGCGGTGACGACGGAGTCCTCGCGGCGGAACGCCTGCACGGTGCGCATGGCGGCCGCGCTCTCCTGGAGGGCTCCGTTGACGACGGCGAGCCGTTCCCGGGCGTCCGCGTAACTGCGGGCGGAGGCCCGGCGGAAGGCCACGGTGGCGAGGGCGATCGGCGGGAGGACGGCGAGGACGACGAGGAGCATCCCGGCGTCGGCGGCGCCGAGCGCGACGAGCACGCCGGCCAGGGTGAGGAGGCTGACGAGGACGCCGATCAGACCGGTCTGGAGGAAGGAGGAGAGCGAGTCGACGTCGGTGGTCATCCGGGTGAGGGTGCGGCCGGACGCCTCGCTCTCGAAGTGGTCGAGCCCCAGGCGGTGCAGGTGCGCGAAGACCCGGATGCGCAGGCCGTACAGCAGCCGCTCCCCCGTGCGTCCGGTGACCCGGACGGCGGCCCACTGGACGGCGTACTGGGCGAGGACGAGCGCCAGCGCGGTGAGGGAGGCCGTGGCGACGACGCCGAGGGCGAGGCGGTGGGCACCGCCCTCGATGCCCTGGCGCAGGACGAGGGGCAGGGTGAGTCCGGCGAGCGCGTCGGCGACGACCAGGGCGAGGCCGAGGGCGAGGGGCAGGCGGTGGCCGCGCAGCAGGTGGCGCAGTCCGAACTTCCCGTCGCCGTGGGTCCGGGGGTCGCGGGCGGCTTCCGTCTCGTCGACGCCGGGGAGGTCGAGGGCCGGCGGCAGCGCCGCGACGCGGGCGTGCATGCGACGCGCGGCGGCGGAGTGCGGGGCGGTGGCGGTCTTCGGGGTGGTCGGCGCGGGGCGCTTCCGGTGCCCGGCGGGGGCCTGCGGCGGGGCGGCGGCTTCGTCGGCCGGGGCCGTGTCCGGCTCGTGCTGGAGGATCGTGCGGTAGAGCGGGCAGCGGGCGGTGAGTTCGTGGTGGGTGCCGTGGTCGACGATCCGGCCGTGGTCGAGGACGGCGATCCGGTCGGCGAGGGCGAGGGTGGAGCGGCGGCGGGCGACGATCAGGGTGGTGCGGTCCCCGGCCCGGTCGCGCAGGGCGTCGTGGATGCGCTGTTCGACGCGGGCGTCGACGGCGGAGGTGGCGTCGTCGAGGACGAGGACGCGGGGGGTGGCGGCAAGGGCGCGGGCGAGGGCGAGGCGCTGGCGCTGTCCGCCGGACAGGGCGCCGCGTTCGCCGAGGACCGTGGCGTAGCCGTCGGGCAGGGCGGTGACGAAGGCGTGGGCCTGGGCGGTGCGGGCGGCGGCGTGGATCTCGGCGTCGGTGGCGTCGGGCCGGCCGTAGGCGATGGCCTCGCGGACGGTTCCGGTGAGGAGGGCCGTGTCCTCGGGGACGCCGGCGACGGCGCCGCGCAGGGAGGCGTAGGTCAGGTCGCGGACGTCGGCGCCGCCGATCCGCACGGCTCCCTCGGAGACGTCGTGGAACCGGGAGAGGAGCAGGGCGAGGGTGGACTTGCCCGACCCGGGGGCGCCGACGAGGGCCAGGGTCTCGCCGGGTTCGACGCGGAGGGAGAGGTCGGTGAGGACGGGCAGGCCGGCGCCGTAGGCGAAGGTGACCCGGTCGAACTCGACGCCGAGGGCGCCTTCTTCGGGAAGCCGCGTCGTGCCCTCGGTCAGGAGCGGGCGGGTGTCGATCACTTCGAGGACCCGCTCGATCCCGGCGCCGGCCTGCTGGCCCATGGTGAGCAGCGCGGCGAGGGTCTTGACGGGGCCGACGAGCTGGGCGAGGTAGGAGGAGAAGGCGAGGAGGGCGCCGAGGCTGAGTTCGCCGCGGGCCGCGAGCCAGCCGCCGACGGCGAGGGCGCCGACCTGTCCCAGGGAGGGGACGCACTGGAGGGCGGGCCCGTAGCGGGCGTTGAGCCGTACGGCGCGCATCCGGCCGGCGAAGAGCCGCCGGGCGGCGTCGGCGAGCCGGTCCCTCTCCCGCTGTTCCTGGCCGAATCCCTTGACGACGCGGATGCCGGCGGTGGAGCTGGCGACGACGCCGGCGACGGCGGCGGCCTGGTTCTGGGCGTACCAGGTCGCGGGGTAGAGCCAGGTGCGGCTGCGCCGGCCGATGAACCACAGGGCGGGGACGAGGGCGAGTGCGACCAGGGCGAGGAGCGGGGAGAGCAGCGCGATGAGGACGAGGGAGACGAGCAGGAGGGCCGCGCTGGAGATCGCCGTGGGCAGGGTGGAGACGAGCCCGAAGACCATGTTGAGGTCGCCGGAGGAGCGGCCGAGGAGCTGACCGGTGCTCAGTTCGTCGCGGCGTGCGCCGTCCAGGCGGGAGAGCGAGCGGATCAGGTCGACCCGCAGGTCGTGCTGGACGTCGGCGGCGAGCCGTCCGGCGTGGTGGCGGCGGAGGTGGGCGGCGAGGTAGCCGAGCGCGGCGAGGGCGAGCAGGGCGCCGGTCCACAGGGCGGCGGACCGGGTGGGGCGCAGGACGACGTCGTCGACGATCACCATGGTGACGAGGGGGACGAGGGCGCTGGTCGCGGTTCCGAGGAGCGCGGCGAGGACCGCGACGAGCACGCTGCGCCGGTGGCGCAGACAGCGGCGGGTGAGCCGTCCGGTCCAGGAACCCCGGTCGGTGTCGTCGGTGGGGTGCGTCATCCCGGGGCCTCCTCTCGTGAGGGTGGTGGGTGGGGTCGCGGTGGGGGTCATGCCTCGCAGCGGCGCAGGTCGACCGGGGTGCCCGGGGCGCCGAGTGCGGCCACCGCGAGGACGTGCGCGCCGGTGCCGGCGGGCAGGACCGTGCAGGCGGCCCCGGTCGTGCCGGGCAGGGCGCACAGGGCGGGTGGCGTGTCCGCGGCGGGGGGCGGGGGCCAGTGCGCGGGGTGGGGCAGCGGCTGGGTGAGCCCGCCGTGGGCGAGTCCGTGGCCGCGGGCCTTGCCGACGGCCTCCTTCTGGGTCCAGAGCCAGTAGAAGGCGGGGACCCGGTCCGCCGCGGGGAGGCGGCCGACCCAGTCGGCGTCGGCGGGGGCGAGCCAGCGCCGGGCCATCGCGAGGGCGGGTAGCGGCCGTACGGTCTCGATGTCGACGCCGACCGGGGTCCGGGCCAGTGCCACGGCCCGGGCTCCCGGACTGTGGCTCACGCTCACGTGGAGCCGGGCTGCGTCTCCGGTGAGCCGGGGGCGGCCGCCGGGGTCGTGGGCGAACCCGATGCGGTGGAGCGGGCTGCCGGTGAGTTCCGCGGCGGCGCGCAGCAGCGTGGTGTGCGCCGCGCGCCGTTCGCCGGAGGCGACGGGGCCCCAGAGCACCGTGACGGCATCGGGGCCGGTCACCGGGTCAGGATGCCATCGCGCGGACGAGGCTCTTGGGGCGCATGTCCGTCCAGTGGGCCTCGATGTGGTCGAGGCACGTCTGGCGGTCGCTCTCCCCGAGGGCGACCTCCCAGCCGGCCGGGACCTCGGCGAAGTCCGGCCACAGGGAGTACTGGCCCTCGTCGTTCACGAGGACGAGGTAGCGGCCGTCGGCGTTCTCGAACGGGTTCGTCATTTCTTTTCCCTTTTCCTTCTGTGAAGCGATCTGTTGTTTCCGTCGCCATTCTTTCTAACCAACCCGAGAAAGATCGGCAACCCTTTTCAGAGAGAATTCAGCACATATCCGTGAGGCCGGGTTCCGGCGCGTTCACGAGGACCGCCACGTTGCCGGGCGGCTGCTTGTTCTCGTAGACCATCTGGTGCGCGCGGCCGATCTCGTCAAACGGCAGGGCGAGGCTGAGGCAGGGGTCGATGTGGCCGGCCGCGACGAGCTCGATGATCGCCGCGGTCTGGCGCACGTTGGCGGCGTGCGAGCCCTGCAGCCGCTTCTGGAACATCCAGAGGAACCGCAGGTCGATGTCGCCGTTGTAGCCGCTGGTCCCGGCGCAGGTGACGACCATGCCGGCCCGGTCGCAGACGTAGACCGAGGTGGGGAGGGTGGCCCGGCCCGGGTGCTCCAGGACGATGGCGGGGTCCCTGCGCTCGCCGAGCGCGTCCCAGAAGGCCCGGCCGAAGGAACGGACCCCCGAAAGCCATTCCCGGTAGGCGACGGTGTCGCTCGAATCGGGCAGCCGGCCCCAGTGGTCGAATTCGTTCCGATTGATGACTCCGTGCGCCCCCAGGCGCTTACAGTAGTCGAATTTGTCGTCGTCCGACACCACGGCGACGGGAATTCCGCCGAAGTATTTCACGATCTGTATCGCCATGGAGCCGAGGCCGCCGGCGCCGCCCCAGACGAGGACGGGGTCGCCCGGCCGGACCGTGTGCGGGTGCCAGCCCATGAGCATGCGGTACGAGGTGGAGCCGCCGCCGAGGAAGCAGCCGGCCTCCTCCCAGGTGAGGTGCGGGGGCTTCTTGTGGCACTGGTACTCGTCGGCCACGGTGAACTGGGCGAAGGAGCCGTGGTTCGACTCGTAGCCCCAGGCCCGCTGGGATCGGGAGGCGGTCGGGTCGGTGCCGAGGCGGATGTCGGGGGCCGACTCGTCCCAGGCGACGCCGCCGACGATGACGTGGTCGCCGACCCGCAGCTGCTTCACCCCCTCGCCGACGGCCCAGACCACGCCGGCTCCCTCGGATCCGGCGATGTGGAAGTCGAGCGGGTCGCCGGCCCGTCGGCGGTCGGCGATGACGTCTGCGGGGGTGCCGAGTCCGGCCCAGACGCCGTTGTAGTTGATGCCGGCGGCCATCACCCAGATGAGGACCTGCCCGCGGCCGACCGGGGGCACCTCCACCGTCTCGACCTGGATCGACTGCTCGGGCGGCCCGTACCGCTCGCGGCGGATCACGCCGGCGTGCATGAAGCGGGGCACCTCGCCCAGGGGCGGTGTCTCCCCCAGCGCGTACAACTCCCGGGTCATCAGATGTCCTTCCGTGTGGTGCGGTTGTTCAGATGGGCGGCGATCGCGCCGCCGACGACGGCCAGCGGTTCGGGCCGCAGCATGTCCTCGTGACGGCAGTCGACCGGGTGGACGGCGATGGTGCCGGCGACGTGCGGGCGCCAGCGGTCGGCCTTCTCCGCCGCGGCGGCCGCGGGGAGGGGCTCAGGGCCGGGTCGGGAACTCCGTCCGCCCGCACCGCCGTTCGCGACGAAGAGGATCAGGTCGCCCCCGAAGCGGCGCGGGGCGAAGCCCGCCCGCAGTTCGACGCCGGTGCGGTACGCGTCGACGAGGGCGCCGACGCGGTCGGCGAGCAGCGCCGCGAGCGGTCCGCCGCGGGCCCGCAGGAGCTCGGCGCCCGCCGCGGAGGTGAGCTCCTCGTCGCCGCGGTCCGGGCCGACGCCCGCCGCGTCGAGGAGGGCGCCGAGGACCTGCGGCGCCGGGGGAACGGTCAACGGGTCGCCGGGCCGCGCCGGGTAGGAGTCCAGGACCGCGACGGTGGCGACCTCCTCGCCGGCCTCCTCGAGGAGGACCGCCGCCGCCTGGGCGACCAGCCCGCCGAGCGACCAGCCCACCAGGTGGTAGGGGCCGGTCGGCCGGACGGCGCGGATCTGCTCCACGTAGTCGGCGGCGGCCTCCTCCAGGCTCGCCGGGCGGTGGCCGGGCTCGGCGAACGCACGGGCCTGGAGGCCGTACACCGGGTGGCCGGCCGGCAGGTGCCGCAGCAGGGCCGCGTACCGCCAGCTCAGGCCGCCCGCGGCGTGGAAGCAGAAGACGGGCGGAAGGTCGCCCCGGGTGCGCAGCGGCAGCAGGACGTCGAGCGCTCCGGCGGCCGGGTCCTCGCCGTCGAGGGCGGCGGCGAGTCCGGCGACCGTGGGGGCCAGGAACAGGGCCTGGATGCCCAGTTCGACGCCGAGGACGGCGCGGACGCGGCTCACGAGTCCGGCCGCGAGCAGCGAGTTGCCGCCCAGGGCGAAGAAGTCGTCGTCGATGCCGGCCGCGTCGACGCCGAGGACGTCGGCGAACAGGCCGCACAGCAGTTCCTCGCGCGGGGTGCGGGGGCCGCGGCCGGTGCGCGCGGCGCCTTCGGCGGGGGCGGGCAGCGCCGCCCTGTCCAGCTTGCCGTTCGCGGTCAGCGGCAGGACGTCGAGCGGGACGATCCGGGCCGGGACGAGGTAGTCCGGCAGCGTCTCGGCCAGCCGGGCGCGCAGCTCCGCGGGGTCCGGGGCGGGTCCGCCGGGCGCGGGCACGGCGTAGGCGACGAGACGCTTGTCGCCGGGCCGGTCCTCACGGACCAGGGAGACCGCGTGTGCCACGCCGGGCAGGGCCGCGAGGGCGCCGTCGACCTCGGCGAGTTCGATCCGGAATCCGCGCAGCTTCACCTGGTCGTCGGCCCGGCCGACGAACTCCAGGGTGCCGTCCGGGCGGCGGCGGGCCAGGTCTCCGGAGCGGTACATCCTCGCCCCCGGGCTCCCGAACGGGTCGGCGACGAAGGAACGGGCGCTGAGCGCGGGGTCGTTCTCGTAGCCGCGGGCGAGCCCGGAGCCGGCGAGGTACAGCTCGCCGACGGCTCCGGCGGGCACCGGCTGCAGTTCCGGGGAGAGCACGTACGCGGACATCCCGTGCAGCGGGACGCCGATCGGCACGTTGTCCGGGACCGGGTCGCCCGCCCGCATGATGTGGTGGGTGGCGAACACGGTGGTCTCGGTGGGCCCGTAGCCGTTGCTGACGACGGTGCCGGGGCAGGCGGCGAGGACCTTGCGGACGGCGTCGGCGGGGACGACGTCACCGCCGGTGCGCACCTCGCGGACGCCGGCGAAGCAGTCCGGCTCCTCCTCGGCCAGCCAGCGGAACAGGCCGGCCGTCAGCCAGAGTCCGGTGACCCGCTCGTCGGCCAGGAGCCGGGCCAGCTCCTTCAGGTCGGTCTCGCCGGGCGGGGCGACGACGACCGTGCCGTGGTTCAGCAGCGGCCCCCACAGCTCCAGCAGGGCGGCGTCCCAGGCGTGCGACGAGTGGAACAGCATCCGCTCCCGGGCACCCGGGGCCCAGCAGGGCTCGTCGGCGAGCTCGACGACGTCACGGTGGGTGACCGCCACGCCCTTGGGAACGCCGGTGGAGCCGGAGGTGAACATGACGTACGCCAGCCGCTCCGGCTCGACGGTCACGCCCGGGTCCGTGGGGTCCTGGCGGGCCGGACGCGGGTCGGTGTCGACGGCGACGGCCGTCACCCCGTCGTCGGGCGCGCCGGCCCGTTCGGCGGCGCGGGCCGCGTCGGTCAGCAGCAGGCGCGCGCCGGCGCGCTCCAGGACGGTCCGCTGCCGCTGCGCGGGGTGGGCGGGCGCCAGCGGGACGCAGACCGCGCCTGCCTTGAGGACGGCGAGGAAGGCGACGACCAGCAGCGGCGACCGGTCGAGCAGGATGCCGACCCGGTCCTCCGGGCCGGTGCCCAGCTCGCGCAGCAGCCGTGCCAGCCGGTTGGCCCGCTCGTCCAGCTCCCGCCAGGTGAGCCGCTCGTCCCCCTGGGACACCGCCGTGGCGTCCGGGGTGCGGGCGGCGAGGGCGGCGACCCGGCCGTGGATCGTGTCGCCGGGGGCGCCGTGGTCGCCGGCCGCGAGCGGGGTCCGCGTGCCGCCGTCGGCGAGCGCGCGCCGCTCCTCCCGGGAGAGCCCCGAGACGCGTCCCACCGGCTGCTCGGGATCGGCGGCCACCGACTCCAGGACGCGGGTCAGCCGCTCCAGCAGGGCGGGGGCGGTCGCCTCCCCGAGCACGTCGGGCCGGTGGTCGAGACGGAACCGCAGGCCCTGCGAGCGCAGCGACGCGACGAGCAGCAGCGGGTAGTGGGCGGCGTCGCGGCCCTGCACCGCGGTGGCGCGGAGCCGGGACGGGGAGCGCTCGGTGTCCTCGGGCAGCGGGTAGTTCTCGTAGACGAGGGCGGTGTCGAACAGCGGCCGGAGGCCCGCGATCCGGTGCACGTCGGCGAGACCGAGGTACTGGTGGGTGCGCAGGGCGGTCTGTTCGTCCTGGACGCGGGCCAGGGCGGCGCTCCAGCGTTCGGAGCGGTCGAAGCGGACCCGTGCCGGCAGGGTGTTGATGAACAGGCCGATCATGTTCTCGGCGCCGGGGAGCTCCGGCGGCCGGCCGGAGACGGTGGTGCCGAACAGGACGTCGTCGCGGCCGAGGTGCCGGCCGAGGACGAGCGCCCAGGCCGTCTGGACCATGGTGTTCATGGTGACGCCGGCCCGGGCCGCGTGCCCCTGGAGGGTGGCGGTGAGCTCCGGGGACAGGTCGTGCACGAGCTGCTCGGGCAGCGCGGGCCCGGCCGGTCCCCGGCCGGGGGCGAGCAGGGTGGGCTCCTCGACCCCGGCGAGGGTGTCGCGCCAGGCCCGCTCGCCGGCCGTGCGGTCCTGCGCGGCGAGCCAGTCGACGTACGCGCGGAACGGGGCGGGGGCGGGCAGGGTGGCCGCGTCGCCGCCGTTCTCGTACAGGGTGACCAGTTCGCGCAGGAACAGCGGCATGGACCAGCCGTCGAGCAGGATGTGGTGCTTGGTGATGACCAGCCGGTGGCGCTCGTCGCCGAGGCGGATCAGCAGGAAGCGGACCAGGGGCGGCCGGCTGAGGTCGAACCGGTGGGCACGGGCGGCCTCGGTGAGCGCGACGAGTTCGCCCTGCGCGGCGTCGTCGGGCAGCGCGCCGAGGTCCGTCTCGGTCCAGGGCAGGGCAGCGGCGCGCGGCACGACCTGGACGGCCGCGCCGTCCGCGCGGTGGTGGAAGCCCGCCCGCAGGTTGGGGTGCCGGTCGAGGACGGTCTGTCCGGCGGCGCGCAGGGCCGCCGGGTCCAGCGGGCCGTCCAGGTCGAGAACGAGCTGGACGGTGTAGACGTCGGTGCCGCTGTCGTCCGCCTGGAGGGCGTGGAAGAACAGGCCCTCCTGGAGCGGGGTGAGCGCGAAGGCGTCCTCCAGACCGCCGGGGGCGGCGGCGAAGCCGTCGATCTCGGGCTGGGTCAGCCCGGACGTCGGCAGGTCGCCGGGGGTGAACGTGTCGCCGCGCTCGGACTGGCCGGGGTCGGCGAGGGCGCGCAGGGCGGTGAACCACAGCTCGCCGAGCTCCGCCATCTCGGCGCGGTCGAAGAGTCCGGCGGGCCAGGAGTACGTGACGTGGAGCCGCGGCCCGTCGTGGCCGTCCCGGGTGACCGCGTTGATCTCGACCGCGTGGCCGAACGGCATGCCCGGGTCGGCGGGGAGCAGCGGGATGCGCAGGTCGGACGCGCTGGACCAGCCGGCGGGGCCAGCCTCGCCGAGGGTGTCGGCCCCGCTGCCGACCCGGCCCAGGTAGTTGAAGCCGATCTGCGGGGTGGCGGCGCCCGCCAAGGCGAGCGCGGTGTCCGCGTTGAGGTGGCGGAGCAGGCCGTAGCCGAGTCCGTTGTCGGGGAGGGCGCGCAGTTGCTCCTTGATCCGTCCGAGGGCGGCGACGGTCGCCGCGCCACCGTCCAGCGCGTCGTCCAGGTCGACGGGGCCGGGGTCGAGCCGCACGGGGAAGCGGCTGGTGAACCAGCCGACCGTGCGGGAGAGGTCGAGGGTCTCGTCGAGCTCCTCTCGGCCGTGGCCCTCCATGTCGATGAGGACCGCGTGGGACGCGTCCTGGGTCCAGCGGCGGCGCCAGCGGGCGACGGCGAGCGTCAGGCCGGTGAGCAGCACGTCGTTGATCTGGGTGCGGAACCGGGCGGGCACGTCGGTGAGCAGCGCCGTCGTCAGGTCCGCGGGCAGGGCTGCCGTCAGGTGCTCGGCGGTCTCCCGGGTGTCGACGGCGGGGTCGAGGCGGCGGGCGCCGAGGAGCGGGTCGTCGCCCTGCGTCTGCTGTCGCCAGAGCGGGAGTTCGGCGATTCGGGCCGGGTTCTGCGCCTCCAGGACGAGGGCCTGCGCCCAGCGGCGGAAGGTGGTGCCGACCGGCGCGGGCCGGGGGTCGCGGCCCGCGCGGGCCGCCTGCCAGGCGTCGGCGAGGTCGGGCAGCAGGATCCGCCAGGACACGCCGTCGACGACGAGGTGGTGGAGGAGGACGAGGAGGAGGCCCTGCTCGTCCGGGCCGGCGTCGAACCAGACGACCTGGAGCAGGACGCCGTTCTCCGGGTCGAGCCGGCGGCGGGCCTCCTCGCCGTGTGCGGAGACGGCGGCGGCGAGGTCGGCGGCGTCGGCCGCCGCGTCCCGGACGTCGACGCGGGTGACGCAGGTCCGGGCGTCGACGGTGCCGCGCGGGGCGGTCTCCAGGTTCCACGGCAGGCCGAGCGCGGCGCCGGTGAGCCGGGCACGCAGCACGTCGTGGTGGTCGACGACGGCCTGGACGGCCCGGGTCAGTTCGTCCTGGCCGAGGCCGCCGGGAACCCGGAGCACCACGGACTGGTTGAGGCCCTGGAACGGGCCGCCGAGCTGGTGGAGCCAGCGGACGACCGGGGTGCCGGGGACGGCGCCGACGCCGTCGTCGGCGACGGGCGCGGCGTCCGCGGCGGCGGGACGGATCGCGGCTGCCAGCTCCGCGACGGTCTGGTGCCGGAAGATGTCCCGCGGGGTGAGGACGAGGCCGGCCTGGCGGGCACGGCCGGCGACCTGGATGGCGTTGATGCTGTCGCCGCCCAGGGCGAAGAAGTTGTCGTCGGCGCCGACGTCGGCCAGTCCGAGGACCTCTCCGACGATCCGGCGGAGCAGGGCCCGCGGGTCGTCGCCGGCGGACGGCTCCGCGGACCCGTTCGCCGCCGGGGCGGTCGCGGGCTGCTCGGGGGCGGGCAGCGCCGCCTTGTCGGTCTTTCCGTTGACGGTCAGCGGAACCCGCTCGATCTCCATGAGGACGGACGGCAGCAGGTGTGCGGGCAGGGTGGCCCGCAGGTGGGTCCGTACCGCTCCGAGGTCGACTCCGGCCCCGGCGTCCGGCACGAGGTAGCCGACGAGCTGACGGACGCCCGGGCGGTCCTCCCGTACGGTCGCCACGGCACGCGCGACACCCGGTGCGCCCGTCAGGGCGGCCTCCACCTCGCCGAGTTCGATGCGGAAGCCGCGCAGCTTCACCTGGCCGTCGGCCCGGCCGACGAACCGCAGCCGGCCGTCGCGCATCCGGCTGACGACGTCGCCGGTGCGGTACATCCGGCTGCCCGCCGTCCCGAACGGGTCGGCGACGAACCGCTCGGCGCTCAGCCCGGGGCGCCGCAGGTAGCCCCGGGCCACGCCGATCCCGGCGACGTACAGCTCGCCGGGGACGCCGACCGGGACCGGACGCAGCCGGTCGTCGAGCACGTACACCCGGGTGTTGGGCAGCGGGCCGCCGATCGGCGGCACGCCGGCCTCGGGCGCGAGCGGCCCGGCCATGGTGCAGGAGACCGTGGTCTCCGTGGGACCGTACGCGTTGAACATGCGGCGTCCGGGCGCCCACGTGGCGACCAGGCCGGCCGGGGCGGCCTCGCCCGCCGTCACGAGGGTGCGGACCGTGCGCAGGTTCGCCGGCGTGAGCTGGGCGAGCACCGCGGGAGGCAGCGTCGCGTGGGTGACGCCCTGTTCGCGCAGCAGCGTGGGCAGTTCGGCGACCTGGAGCAGCATGTCGGCCGGACCGAGGACCAGGCACGCTCCGGCGGAGAGCGGGGTGCAGATCTCCGACATCGCGGCGTCGAAGCTGAGCGACGCGAACTGCAGCGCCCTGCTGCCGGGGCCCATGGCGTACGGGCCCGTGCGGGCCAGGACGATGTTGGGGATGCCGCCGTGCTCGACGACGACGCCCTTGGGGCGGCCGGTGGAGCCGGAGGTGTAGATCACGTAGGCGGGCGTGCGGGCCGTCAGCGGGGCGGTCCGGTCGGCGTCGACCGGGTTCCGCGCCGGCTGGGCGGCGAGCGCGGCCACGGTGTCCGGCGCGTCGACGACGATCCGGCCGACGGCGGCCGCGGCCGGCACCCGCTCCTCGGCCCGGGTGCTGGTGACGACCAGGCAGGGCCGGGCGTCCTCGAAGAAGTACGCGATGCGGTCGGCGGGGTACTCGGTGTCGACGGGCAGGTAGGCCGCGCCGGACTTGAGCACGGCGAGCACCGCGACGATCATCTCCGGGGACCGCGGCACCGCGATCGCCACGACCGACTCCGGACCCGCGCCCCGCCCGATGAGCAGATGCGCGAGGCGGTTCGCCCGCGCGTCGAGCTCCGCGTACGTCAGCGTCACGTCGCCGCTGGTCACGGCGGGCGCGTCGGGGGTACGGGCGACCTGGGCCTCGATCAGTCCGGGTATCAGGAGGTCCGGGAGCGGGCGGGCGGTGTCGTTCCAGCCGTGGAGCAGCAGCTCGCGCTCGGCGGCACCGAGGATGTCGAGATCCTCGATCCGGCGGTCGGCGTCCGCGACCACGGCCTTCAGGACGGTGACGAACCGCTCCGCCATCGCCTCCACCGTCGCCCGGTCGAACAGGTCCGCCGCGTAGGCCACGGTGCCGTGCAGGCCGGCCGGCCCGTCCTCGTCGGAGCGCTGCTCGGAGAGCCGCACCGACAGGTCGAACTTGGCCCGCCCGGCCCCGTCGCCGGCCGGCTCGCCGACGGCGTCGACGGTCAGCCCGGCGAGGCTCACGTCGGCCCGCGAGACGTTGTCCAGGGAGAGCATGACCTGGAACAGCGGGTGGTGCGCGGCCGACCGGCGCGGCGCGACCGCGTCCACGACCCGCTCGAACGGCACGTCCTGGTGACCGTAGGCGGCGAGGTCGGTCTCCCGGACCCGGGACAGCAGGTCGCGGAAGGACGGGTTGCCGGACGTGTCCGTACGCAGCACCAGCGTGTTGACGAAGAAGCCGACGAGGTCGTCGAGGGCCTCGTCACCGCGCCCGGCCACCGGCGTGCCCAGCGGGATGTCCTCCCCCGCGCCGAGCCGCGTCAGCAGGGTCGCGAGCGCCGCCTGGAGGACCATGAAGACGGTGGTCCGGCTGGAGCGGGCGAGGTCGAGCAGCCCGGCGTGCAGCTCGCCGTCGAGCGTGAGCGGCACGAGTCCGCCCTCGTGGCCCGCCTCCTCCGGGCGGGGCCGGTCGGTGGGCAGCGCCAGCACCTCGGGCAGGCCGGCGAGGGTCCGCGTCCAGTGGGCGAGGTGGCGGGCGATCTCGCTGTCGGGGTCGGACTCGTCGCCGAGCATCTTGCGCTGCCACAGCGCGTAGTCCGCGTACTGGACCGGCAGCGGCGCCCACTCCGGCGCCCCGCCCTCGGTACGCGCGGTGTACGCGGTGGCCAGGTCCCGGATCAGGGGCCGCATCGAGGAGGCGTCGCCGGCGATGTGGTGCAGCACCAGGACGAGGACGTGGTCGTCCGTGCCCACCTCCAACAGCTGCGCGCGCAGCGGCAGATCGGTGTCGAGGGCGAAGTCCGTGCGCTGCGCCGCGGCCACGGCCGCCTCGACATCGGACTCGGCGACCCGGACGACGTGCAGGTACGGGCGCGCCTCGGCCGGGTCGAGCACGACCTGCGTGGGCGTGCCGCCGGACGTCGCGGGGAACACCGTGCGGAGCGACTCGTGGCGGGTCACCACGTCGGCGAGCGCGGTCTCCAGCGCGACGGCGTCCAGCGGGCCGCGGAGCCGGGTGACCATCGGGATGTTGTACGTACCGGCCGTCGTACCGAGCCCGCTCAGGGCCCAGAGGCGCCGCTGCGCGAAGGACAGCGGGATGTCGGCGGGCCGCTGCCGCGCGACGAGGGCGGGCCTGGTCTCCCCGCCCCGTTCCAGGCAGGAAGCGAGGGCGGCGACGGTCGGGGTCTCGAACAGTGCGCGGACCGGCAGCTCGACGCCGAGGACCGTGCGGATGCGGGAGACGAGCCGGGTCGCGAGGAGCGAGTGGCCGCCGAGGTCGAAGAAGCTGTCGTCGATCCCGACCCGGGACAGGCCCAGGATCTCCGCGAACAGACCGCAGAGGATGTCCTCCTGCGCCGAACGCGCCTCACGACGCACGACGCTTGAAGTGCTGGGAGCAGGGAGGGACTTGCGGTCGGTCTTGCCGTTCGGAGTCAGCGGGACCGCGTCCAACACCACCACGGCTGAGGGGACCATGTACTCCGGCAGCAGTCCGGCCACCGCACGACGGACCGACTCCGCCTCCAGCACCGATCCCTCGGCGGGAACCACATAACCGACGAGACGACGGTCGTTCGGCGTGTCCTCACGGACCATCGCGACAGCACGGGCGACGCCCTCCACCGTCGACAGGGCCGACTCGACCTCACCCAGCTCGATCCGGTAGCCCCGCACCTTCACCTGGTCATCGACACGCCCGACGAACTCCAGCACACCCGCATCCGACCAACGCACCAGATCACCGGTCCGGTACATCCGGGCACCCGGCTCACCGAACGGATCGGAGACGAACCGCTCCGAGGTCAGACCCGGACGACCCAGATAACCACGGGCCACACCCTCACCCGCGACGTACAACTCACCGGCCACACCCGGCGCAACGAGACGCAGCCGGCCGTCGAGCACATAGACCCGCGTGTTGGCGATCGGCACACCGATCGGCGTACGACCATCACCCGTCAACACCGCGCTGGTCGACCAGATCGTCGTCTCCGTCGGACCGTACATGTTCCACACCGACACACCGGCCCGCGCCAGTGCATCAGCGAGGACCACGTCGATGGCCTCCCCACCGACCAGGACCTTGAGCCCCTCCACGGCCTCCGGGTCCGTCTCGGCCAGCGCGCGCCAGAGGCTGGGCGTCGCCTGCATCACCGCGATGTCCTCGGAGCGCACCAGAGCGCCCAGGCGCCGCGGATCACGCACCGACTCGCGATCCGCGATGACGCCGACGGCGCCGGAGACCAGCGGCAGGAAGACCTCCAGGAGGGAGATGTCGAAGCCGAAGGTCGTGACCGCCAGCCACTTCTCCCCCGCCGACAGCCCGACCTGCGAGCCCATCGACCACAGGAAGTTCCGCAGCGCGCCATGCGGCACCACCACACCCTTCGGGCGGCCCGTCGAACCCGACGTGTACAGCACGTACGCCGCGTCCTCCGCCGACACCCCGCACGCCACCGCCAGTTCGGCAGCGGGCTGGATGTCGTCCAGCAGCAGTACGGGAACGGCGGATCCTTCCGGCAGTCGGCCGGCAGCCTCGTGGTTCGACAGGATCATCGCGGGCTGGGCGTCGGAGAGGATGTACGCGATGCGATCGGCCGGGAAGTCCAGGTCCAGCGGCAGGAACGCCCCACCCGCAAGACCCACACCCAGCATCGCCACCACCGCGTCCACCGAACGCGGCACCGCCAACGCCACCACCGCACCACGACCCACACCCACACGCACAAGCTCATTCGCCACACCCACCGCACGGGACCACAACTCCCCATACGACAGACGCACCCCACCACACACCACCGCCAGAGCTCCCGGCACCCGCGCCGCACACTCCGCGAACCACACCGGCACCACATCCACCGGCACCACCGCACCCGTCCCGTTCACACCACCCACCAGCCGCTCACGCTCCACGGCGTCCAGGACGTCGATGTCGCCGATGGAGCGGTCGGGGTCGGCGACGGCGGCACGGAGCAGGCGCTCCAGGCGGGCGACGACGGTCTCGACGGTGGCGCGGTCGAAGAGGTCGGCGGAGTATTCGGCGACGCCTTCGAGGCCGTTCGGGACACCGTTCGCGGTGTGGCGTTCGCCGAGGCCGAGGGAGAGGTCGAAGCGTGCCCAGGAGGACGTGCCGGCCTCGGCGGACACGGTGAGGCCGGGCAGTTCGAGGGCGGCGTCGCGGGAGTTCTGGACGGTCAGCGTCACCTGGAAGAGCGGGTGACGGGTGAGCGAGCGCTGCGGGTTGAGCGCCTCGACGATGCGCTCGAAGGGCAGGTCCTGGTGGGCGTACGCGGCGAGGTCGGTGTCCCGGACGCGGGCGAGCAGCTCGCGGAAGGACGGGGCACCGGAGGTGTCGGTGCGCAGGACCAGGGTGTTCAGGAAGAAGCCCACGAGGTCGTCGAGGGCGTCGTCGGTGCGGCCGGCGATCGGGGCGCCGATCGGGATGTCGTCGCCCGCGCCGAGCCGGCTGAGGACGGACGCGAGTCCGGCCTGGAGGACCATGAAGAGGCTGGTGCCCGTCGAGCCGGCGAGGGCCAGGAGCCGGCGGTGCAGCTGGGCGTCGAGGGCGAAGCGCAGCTTCGCTCCCCGCTGGGCACCGGTCGGCGGCCGGGGCCGGTCGGTGGGCAGGGCGAGCTCCTCGGGCAGACCGGCGAGCACGTCGGTCCAGTGGGCGAGCTGGCGGGCGATCTCGCTGTCCGGGTCGGTCTCGTCGCCGAGCTGCTCGCGCTGCCACAGCGTGTAGTCGGCGTACTGGACGGGGAGCGGCGTCCACTGCGGGGCCTCTCCGCGGAGGCGGGCCCGGTAGGCCGTGGAGAGGTCCGTGGCCAGGGGGGCGAGGGACCAGGCGTCGCCGGCGATGTGGTGGAGGACGAGGACGAGGACGTGCTCGGCCGGACCGGTGGCGAGCAGCGTGGCCCGCAGCGGGACCTCGCTGGTCAGGTCGAAGCCGTCGCGGAGCAGCGCGGCGATGCGGGCCTGCGCGTCTTCGGGTCCGGCGGAACCGCCGTCCGGGCCGTCCAGGACGGTGAGGCCGACGGGCTGGGCCTCCGCGTCGAGGACCGCCTGGCGGGGTTCGCCGTCGGTCGCCGGGAAGACCGTCCGCAGGCTCTCGTGGCGCCGTGCGAGGTCGGCGAGCGCGGCGCCGAGGGCCGCGCGGTCGAGGTCGCCGGACAGGCGCAGGACCATCGGGATGTTGTAGAGCGGGCTCGCCGGGTCCATCTGGTTGACGAACCACAGGCGGCGCTGGGCGAAGGACAGCGGGACGGTGTCGGGCCGCTCGGTCGGGGCGGGGGCCGGGCGGGCCGTGCCGGCGCCGTCGAGGCGCTCGGCGAGGCCGGCGACGGTCGGGGCCTCGAAGAGGGCCCGGATGCCGAGCTGCACGCCCAGGACCGAGCGGATGCGGCTGAGGAGCCGGGTCGCGAGGAGGGAGTGGCCGCCGAGCGCGAAGAACCCGTCGTGGATGCCGATCCGGCCGACGCCGAGGACGTCGGCGAACAGGCCGCACAGGATCGCCTCCTGCGGGGTGCGCGGTTCCCTGCCGCGTGCCACCGCGGTCTGCTGCGGGGCGGGCAGCGCCCTGCGGTCGGTCTTGCCGTTCGGGGTGAGCGGCACCGCGTCGAGGGTGACGACCGCCGACGGGACCATGTACTCGGGCAGGGCGGCTGCGACGTGGCGGCGGGCCGTCTCACCGTCCGGGGCGGCGCCCTCGACGGGAACGAGGTAGCCGACCAGGCGGCGGTTGCCGGGGGTGTCCTCGCGGACGGCGGCGACGGCGCGGGCCACACCGGGGACGGTGGCGAGCGCGGCCTCGACCTCGCCGAGTTCGATGCGGTGGCCGCGGACCTTCACCTGGTCGTCGGCGCGGCCGACGAACTCCAGGCTGCCGTCGGCCCGGTGGCGGACCACGTCGCCGGTGCGGTACATCCGCGTGCCGGCCGGGCCGAACGGGTCGGCGACGAAGCGCTGGGCGGTGAGCGCGGTGCGGTTCAAGTAGCCGCGGGCCACGCCCTCGCCGGCGAGGTACAGCTCACCGGGGACTCCGGCCGGGACGGGGCTGAGCCGCCGGTCGAGGACGTACGCCCGGGTGTTGCGCAGGGGACGGCCGATGGGCACGGCTCCGTCGGGCAGTTCCTCGCCGGGGGCGGCGCGGTGCTGGACGGCGCTGACGGTGGTCTCGGTGGGGCCGTAGACGTTGAAGACCGCGCCGTCCGGGTGCCGGCGGCGCCAGGGGGCGACGGCGGCGGAGGTGAGGGCCTCGCCGGCGACGAGGAGTTCGGTGCCGGCCTCGGCCGGTTCGGCGGGGTCGGCGAGCATGCCGAGGTGGCTGGGTGTCACCTTCACCAGGCTGAAGTCCTGCTCGACGGCCCCTTCGAGGAAGTCGGTGAGCCGGATGTGGCCGCCGACGGTGAGCGGGACGTGCAGCGAGGTCACCGTGGTGTCGAAGGAGACCGAGGAGTGCAGCGGCACGGTTCCGGCGACGCCCTGGTAGTCGGCGCCGGCGCCCGCGACGTAGTCGGCGAGGCCGGCGTGGCGGACGACGACGCCCTTGGGGGTGCCGGTGGAGCCGGAGGTGTAGATCACGTAGGCGGGATGGTCGGCCAGCAGCGGGCCCGTGCGGTCCGCGTCGGCGGGGTCGTCCGCGCGCTGCCCGGCGAGGTCGGCGACGGTCGCCGGGGCGTCGAGGACGAGGAGCGGCTGGGTGGCGCCCTTGGGCAGGTGCGGCACGACGTCCTGGGCGGTGACCACCAGGGCGGGTGCGGCGTCGGCCAGCATGTAGGCGATGCGGTCGGCGGGGTACTCGGTGTCGACGGGCAGGTAGGCCGCGCCGGACTTGAGCACGGCGAGCACCGCGACGATCATCTCCGGGGACCGCGGCACCGCGATCGCCACGACCGACTCCGGACCCGCGCCCCGCCCGATGAGCAGATGCGCGAGGCGGTTCGCCCGCGCGTCGAGCTCCGCGTACGTCAGCGTCACGTCGCCGCTGGTCACGGCGGGCGCGTCCGGGGTACGGGCGACCTGGGCCTCGATCATCCGCGGCACGAGCAGGTCGGGCAGGGGGCGGGCGGTGTCGTTCCAGCCGTAGAGCAGCAGCTCGCGCTCGGCGGCACCGAGGATGTCGAGATCCTCGATCCGGCGGTCGGCGTCCGCGACCACGGCCTTCAGGACGGTGACGAACCGCTCCGCCATCGCCTCCACCGTCGCCCGGTCGAACAGGTCCGTGGCGAACTCGACGAGGGCGTCGAGGCCGGCGGGCGCGCCGTCGGCGGTGAGTCGCTCGTTGAGGCCGAAGGACAAGTCGAAGCGGGCCACGCCGCCGCTGCCCGGCTCGGCGCCGATGGTCAGATCCGGCAGCTCCAGGGTGGGCTGCGCGGTGTTCTGCAGGGCGAGGACGATCTGGAACAGGGGGTGGCGGCCGAGGGAGCGGGGCGGGTTCAGGGCCTCGACGAGTCGCTCGAACGGCACGTCCTGGTGGGCGTACGCGGTGAGGTCGGTCTCCCGGACCCGGGCGAGGAGGTCGCGGAAGGACGGGTTCCCGGAGGTGTCCGTGCGGAGCACGAGCTCGTTGATGAAGAAGCCGACCAGCTCTTCCACGGCGTCGTCGGTGCGGCCCGCGACCGGGGTGCCGATCGGGATGTCCGTCCCCGCGCCGAGGCGGCTCAGCAGGCTCGCCAGGGCCGCCTGGAGGACCATGAACAGGCTGGTGCCGGACTCCCGCGCGAGGCTCAGGAGCTGCCGGTGCAGGGCGGCGTCCAGCTCGAAGCGGATCCGCTCGCCCCGGTGCGAGGAGGCGTCGGGGCGCGGGCGGTCGGTCGGCAGGGGCAGCTCGTCGGGCAGGCCGGCGAGGGTCCGCGTCCAGTGGGCCAGCTGGCGGGCGACCTCGCTGTCGGGGTCGGACTCGTCGCCGAGCACCTCGCGCTGCCACAGCGCGTAGTCCGCGTACTGGACCGGCAGCGGCGCCCACTCCGGCGCCCCGCCCTCGGTACGCGCGGTGTAGGCGTCGCCCAGGTCGCGGGCGAGCGGTCGCATGGACCAGGCGTCGCCGGCGATGTGGTGCAGCACCAGCACGAGGACGTGCTCGTCCGGGCCGACGGTGAGCAGGGTGGCCCTCAGCGGGGTCTCCTCGACCAGGTCGAAACCATGGCGGACGGTCACGGCGACCTGCGCGGCGACCTCGTCCTCCGTGACCTCGGCGGTCCCCAGGATCCGGCCCGCGACGGTTTCGGCGTCGAGCACGACCTGCGTGGGCACGCCGCCGGGTGCGGGGAAGACCGTCCGCAGGGACTCGTGGCGGGTCACCACGTCGGCCAGCGCGGTCTCCAGCGCGACGGCGTCCAGCGGGCCGTGCAGGCGCAGGCCCAGGGAGATGTTGTAGAGCGGGCTGTCGGTGTCCAGCTGGTTGATGAACCACAGGCGGCGCTGCGCGTAGGAGAGCGGGATCTCGGCCGGACGCGGCTGCGGGACGAGGGCGGTGCGCGCGGCCGCCGCGCCGCCGTCGAGGTGACGGGCCAGGGCGGCGACGGTGGGGGTCTCGAACAGTGCGCGGACGGGGAGTTCGACGCCGAGGACCGTGCGGATGCGGGAGACGAGCCGGGTCGCGAGGAGCGAGTGGCCGCCGAGGTCGAAGAAGCTGTCGTCGATCCCGACCCGGGACAGTCCCAGGATCTCCGCGAACAGACCGCAGAGGATGTCCTCCTGCGCCGAACGCGCCTCACGACGGACCGCACCGGAGGCGGACGGAGCGGGCAGAGCCTTGCGGTCGGTCTTGCCGTTCGGGGTCAGCGGGACCGCGTCCAGGACGACCACGGCTGAGGGGACCATGTACTCCGGCAGCAGCCCGGCCACCGCACGACGGACCGACTCCGCCTCCAGCACCGATCCCTCGGCGGGAACCACATAACCGACGAGACGACGGTCGTTCGGCGTGTCCTCACGGACCATCGCGACAGCACGGGCGACGCCCTCCACCGTCGACAGGGCCGACTCGACCTCACCCAGCTCGATCCGGTAACCCCGCACCTTCACCTGGTCATCGACACGGCCGACGAACTCCAGCACACCCGCATCCGACCAACGCACCAGATCACCGGTCCGGTACATCCGGGCACCCGGCTCACCGAACGGATCGGAGACGAACCGCTCCGAGGTCAGACCCGGACGACCCAGATAACCACGGGCCACACCCTCACCCGCGACGTACAACTCACCGGCCACACCCGGAGCGACGAGACGCAGCCGGCCGTCGAGGACATAGACCCGCGTGTTGGCGATCGGCACACCGATCGGCGTACGACCATCACCCGTCAACACCGCGCTGGTCGACCAGATCGTCGTCTCCGTCGGACCGTACATGTTCCACACCGACACACCGGCCCGCGCCAGCACACCCGCCAGGGCCCCGTCCACGGCCTCGCCACCGACCAGGATCCTCAGATCCCGCGCGGCCTCCGGGTCCGTCTCCATCAGGGCACGCCACAGGCTCGGCGTCGCCTGCATCACCGACACGTCCTCGGAACGCACCAGCTGTCCCAGCTGCGCCGGGTCGCGGACGACGTCACGATCCGCGATGACGACGACGGCGCCGGAGACCAGCGGCAGGAAGACCTCCAGAAGGGAGATGTCGAAGCCGAACGTCGTGACCGCCAGCCACCTCTCCCCCTCCGACAGCCCGACCTGCGAGCCCATCGACCACAGGAAGTTCCGCAGCGAGCCATGCGGCACCACCACACCCTTCGGGCGGCCCGTCGAACCCGACGTGTACAGCACGTACGCCGCGTCCTCCCCCGACACCGCACACTCCACCACCAGTTCGGCAGCGGGCTCGACGGAATCGAGGAGCACCAGCGGCACTGTCGTCTCGGAGGGAAGACGGTCCGCGGTGTCGCGGGTGGAGAGGATGACCGCGGGCCGGGCGTCGGAGAGGATGTACGCGATGCGGTCGGCCGGAAAGTCCAGATCCAGCGGCAGGAACGCCCCACCCGCAAGACCCACACCCAGCATCGCCACCACCGCGTCCACCGAACGCGGCACCGCCAACGCCACCACCGCACCACGACCCACACCCACACGCACAAGCTCATTCGCCACACCCACCGCACGGGACCACAACTCCCCATACGACAGACGCACCCCACCACACACCACCGCCAGAGCCCCCGGCACCCGCCCCGCACACTCCGCGAACCACACCGGCACCACATCCACCGGCACCACCGCACCCGTCCCGTTCACACCACCCACCAGCCACTCACGCTCCACGGCGTCCAGGACGTCGATCGCGCCGACGGGCCGGTCCGTGTCCATGACCGCGGCACGCAGGACGCGCTCCAGGCGGCGCAGGATCCGTTCGGCCGACGCGTGGTCCAAGAGGTCGGGGCGGTAGTCGAGGCGCACCTGCACGCCGGCGGCCGTGCGGGAGACGACGAGGGTGAGGGGGTAGTGGGTGGCGTCACGGCCCTTGGCGCCGACGAGGCGCAGCCCGGAGTCGAGCCGGGTGCCCTCGGCGGCCGGGTCCACGGGGTAGTTCTCGACGAGGACGGTGGTGTCGAAGAGTTCGCCGACGCCGGCGAGTGCCTGGATCTCGGCGAGGCCGAGGTGCTGGTGCGGGCCGAGGTCGGCCTGTTCGTTCTGGACGCGGGTGAGGGCCTTCGACCACGGTTCGTCGTGGTCGAGGGCGACGCGCACCGGGACGGTGTTGATGAAGAGGCCGACCATGGACTCGACACCGGGCACCTCGGCCGGGCGGCCGGCGACGGTGGTGCCGAAGACGACGTCGTCGCGGCCGGTGAGGCGGCCCAGGACGACGGCCCAAGCGAGCTGGACGACGGTGTTCAGGGTGACCGCGCCGGAGGCGGCGAGTTCCGCGATGCCGTCGCCGAGGTCGGCGGGGAGCAGGGACTCGACGCGCTCCGGCATGCGGGCCTCGCGGCCGGCGTCGGCGGGGGCCAGGCGGGTGGCCTCCTCGACGCCGTCGAGGGTGCGCCGCCAGACCTGCTCGGTCTCCGAGCGGTCCTGGGCGGCCAGCCACCGGAGGTAGTTCTTGTACGGGGTGACGGGGGGCAGGGCCTGCTCGCCCTGCTCGTACACGGTGAACAGTTCGCGCAGCAGGACCGGCATGGACCAGCCGTCGAGCAGGATGTGGTGGTTGGTGACGACCAGCCGGTGCAGGTTCTCCTCGCGGCGGATCAGGAGGCAGCGGATCAGCGGCGGCGCGGCCAGGTCGAAGCGCTCGGCGCGGTCCCGGTCGGCGAGGCGGACGAGTTCGGCCTCCCTCTCCTCCGCCGGCAGCCGGGTGAGGTCGGCCTCGCGCCAGGGCAGGTCGACCTCGCGGAGGAGGAACTGCACCGGCTTCCCGGAGTGTACGGAGCGGAATCCGGCGCGCAGGTTGGCATGGCGGCGGAGCAGGGCGGCCATCGCGTCCTTGAGGCGGTTCGCGTCGAGCGGTCCCTCCAGGTCGACGGCGAGCTGGACGGCGTAGACGTCGGGGCCCTCGCCGTCGTCGAGCAGGGAGTGGAACAGGAGGCCTTCCTGCAGGGGGGACAGGGGCAGGACGCCCTCGAGTCCGGACGGCTTGCGGGCCGGTCGGCTGGTGTGCGTCACGTCAGATCCTCCAGGTCGGCCAGGTCGGCCTCGAGCTCGTCGATCTCGTCCTGGTCCAGGTCTGCCAGGGAGAGGTCGGATGTCGTCAGACTGCGGGGGGCGCCGCCGGCGGCGGCGGCGTGTGCGGTGCTGTACCGCGTGAGGGCGTCCAGGGCCTCGAACCAGAGGCCGGTGAGTGACTCGACGTCGGCCTCGTCGAAGAGTCCGCCGGGCCAGGTCCAGGTGACGGTCAGTTCGGGTCCGGAGGGGCGGTCGTGGGTGACCGCGTTGACCTCCAGGCTGTGGGCGAACGGCAGGTCCGGGTCGGTCGGGGCGATGCGTACGTCCTCGGGTGCGGCGCCCCAGTCGGCGGTGCCGGCGGAGTGGTCGGTGCGGACGCGGCCCAGGTAGTTGAAGCCGATCTGCGGTTCGGCGCCGCCCGCGAGGAGCTCGGCGGTGCGCGGGTTGAGGTGGCGGAGCAGGCCGTATCCGGCGCCCTTGGCGGGCACCGCGCGGATCTGGCCGCTCACCCGGCGCAGGGCTGCTCCGGCTGCGGGGGCTCCGCCGCGGACTTCGTGCCATCGGACGCCGGGGTCGAGGCGCAGCGGGTGCATGGTGGTGAACCAGCCGACGGTGCGGGAGAGTTCGGCGCCGTCGTCGTCGCCGCGGCCGTGGCCCTCGACGTCGAGGAGCACGGGTCCGGCGCCGGGCGCGCCGCGCCTGCGGCCGCGCCGCCATTCGGCGAGGGCGAGGGCGAGGGCGGTGAGCAGGATCTCGTCGGGGCTGGTCCCGGTCGCCGTGGGCACCGTGGTGAGCAGGGGCTCGGTGCGGTCGGCGGGGAGGGTGCGGGAGCGGCGGCGGGTGGTGGCGTGGGTGTCGACGGCGGGGTCGAGGGGGCGGCCGGCGAGCGGCGGGTCGGCTTCCGCGGTCATCCGCTCCCACAGCGGGAGTTCGGCCTCGGCGGTGCCGGTGACGGCGCGGTCGGCGAGGTGGCGGGCCCAGGTGCGGAAGGAGGTGCGGGCGGCGGCGACCCGGGTGCCGCGGCCGGCTTCGGCTTCGGTCCAGCAGGTCATGAGTTCGGGGACGAGGACGCGCCAGGAGACGCCGTCGACGACGAGGTGGTGGGCGAGGATCAGGAGGCGTCCCGCGCGGTCGGGCCCGGCGTCGAACCAGACGGCGCGGAACATGTCGCCGCGGTCGGGGTCGAGGGCCCGGCGGGCCGTCTCGGCGTGGTCGGTGAGGACGGGGGCGAGGGCGTCGTCGGGGACGTCGGTGATGTCGATCCGGGTGACGCGGTCGGCGGCGTCGGTCTTGCCGGCGGGCGGGACTTCCAGGGTCCACGGGCCGGTCGCGGTCCGGTCGAGGCGGGCGCGGAGCAGGTCGTGTCCGTCGAGGACGGCCTGGGCGGCGGCGATCAGGGCCGGTTCGCCGAGGCCCGCGGGGGTGCGGAGCAGGACGGACTGGTTGAAGCCCTCGACGGGGCCGCCGAGGCCGCGCAGCCACTCCATGATCGGGGTGGCGGGCACGGTGCCGGTGCCGTCGTCGGGGGTGTGCGGGGTGTCGGTGCCTTGGGCGGTCGCGGCGAGGGCGAGGGCCTCGACGGTCTGGTGCTGGAAGATGTCGCGAGGGGTGAGGACGAGTCCGGCCTCGCGGGCCCGGCTGACGAGCTGGATCGAGACGATGCTGTCGCCGCCCATGGCGAAGAAGTTGTCGTCCACGGCGACCCGGGGGACGCCGAGCAGGTCGGCGAAGAGGCCGCAGAGGAGCTGCTCGCGCTCGTTGCGCGGGGCACGGTCGCCGCCGCCCTCGTACCGGGGTGCGGGCAGGGCCCGGCGGTCCAGCTTTCCGGTGCGGGTGAGGGGCAGTTCGGCGAGTTCGACGAACGCGGCGGGCGTCATGTAGTCGGGCAGCAGGGCCGCGACATGGGCGCGGAGCGCGTCGGGGTCGATCGCCCGGCCGGTGGCCGGGACGGCGTAGGCGACCAGGCGCTTGTCGCCGGGGCGGTCCTCGCGGACCACGACGACGGTCTGGGCGACGGCCGGGTGGGCGGCGACGGCGGCCTCGACCTCTCCGAGCTCGATGCGGAAGCCGCGGACCTTGACCTGGGCGTCGGCGCGGCCGGCGAACTCCAGGGCGCCGTCGGCCCGCCAGCGGACTCGGTCTCCGGTGCGGTACATGCGTGACCCGGGCGGTCCGTACGGGTCTGCGGTGAAGCGTTCGGCGGTGAGGCCGGGTCGGCCGGCGTAGCCGCGGGCCAGGCCCTCCCCGGCGACGTACAGTTCGCCGGTGACGCCGTCGGGGACGGGCCGCAGGGCCGTGTCGAGGACGTAGACGCGGGTGTTGTCGAGCGGGCGGCCGATGGGGAAGGCGTTGCGGGCGACGTCCTCGTCGGTGAGGGCGTGGTGGACGACGCACAGGGTGGTCTCGGTGGGGCCGTAGCTGTTGGTGAGCCGGGCGCCGGTGGTCTGCTCCAGGACCTTGCGGACGGCGGTCGCCGACGCGGTGTCGCCGCCCACGTAGATGTCGCGCAGGTCGCGGAAGGCGTCCGCGTGGTTCTCGGCGAGGAGCCGGAAGACGCCCTCGCTGAACAGGCCGACGGTGACGCGGTGCCGGGTCATGGTGGCGGCCAGGGCGGCGATGTCGGTGGCGTCCCCGTCGGTCGCGACGATCCGGGCGCCGTTGAGGAGGGGGCCCCACAGTTCGTAGGTGGAGGCGTCGAAGGACGGCGGGGAGTGCATGAGCACCCGGTCGTCGGTGCCGTGGCCCCAGTAGCGGTCGCGGGCGAGCCCGGCGACGTTGCGGTGGGTGACGGCGACGCCCTTGGGCTCACCGGTGGAGCCGGAGGTGTACATGACGTACGCGAGCCGGTCCGGGTGGATCGCGGGGAGGCCGGCGCGGGGCGCGCCGGCCGGCGGGAGCCCTTCGTCGAGGAGCAGGACCGGCGCGGAGCCGTCCGGGACGCGGCCGGCGGTGGCCGTCTCGGCGAGGACGAGGACGGTCGCGGTGCCGTCGAGGATCCGCCGGGTGCGGGCCTCGGGGCTGCGTGCGTCGAGCGGTACGTACACGCCGCCGGCCTTGGCGACGGCGAGGGTCGCCACGACGTGGGCGGCCCGGTCGGTGAGGAGCAGCGCGATCCGGTCCTCGGGGCGGACGCCCCGGCCGAGCAGGGTGTGGGCGAGCCGGTCGGAGCGCGCGTCGAGTTCGGCGTAGGTGAGGGCGAGGTCGCCTCGGACGAGGGCGATGGCCTCCGGGGTGCGGGCGGCCTGGCGGTGGAACAGTTCGGGCAGCGACGCCTCGGGCCGCGGGTGGTCGGTGTCGTTGCGGACGACGAGGAGGTCGTGGAGTTCCGCGTCGTCGAGGACCGCGAGGCCGCTGATCGGCAGCTCGGGGGTGTGTGCGGCGGCGGTGAGGAGCCGCTGGAGCCGGGTGGCGAGGGTCTCCGCGGTGGAGCGGTCGAACAGGTCGAGGGCGTACTCGATCCGGCCGAGGATGCCGTCGGCGGCGCCGTCGGCGGTGTGCCGCTCCCAGAGGCTGACGGACAGGTCGAACTTGGCGACCGGGGCGTCGGCGCCCTCGACCTCGACCCGCAGGCCGGGCAGGTCGATCTCGGCCCGGGCGGTGTTGTGGAGGATCAGCATGATCTGGAAGAGCGGGTGGCGGGCCAGCGACCGCACCGGGTTCAGCTCCTCCACCAGCCGCTCGAAGGGCAGGTCCTGGTGGGTGTACGCGGCGAGGTCGGTCTCGCGGACCCGGGCGAGCAGGTCGCGGAAGGTCGGGTCGCCGGCGGTGTCGGTGCGCAGGACCAGGGTGTTGACGAAGAAGCCGACGAGTTCGTCGAGGGCGTCGTCGGTGCGTCCGGCGATGGGGGTGCCGATGGGGATGTCGCCGCCGGCGCCGAGCCGGGTCAGCAGGGCGGCGAGGCCGGCCTGGAGGACCATGAAGAGGCTGACGCCGTGGGCGCGGGCGAGCGCGGCGAGCGCGGCGTGCGTCTCGGCGTCGAGCTCCAGCGGCACGTTGTCGCCGCGGTAGGTGGCCACGTCCGGCCGGGGCCGGTCGGTGGGCAGGTCGAGCTCCTCGGGGAGGCCGTCGAGGGCGTCCCTCCAGTGGTGGAGCTGGCGGGTGAGCTGGCTGTCGGGGTCGGTCTCGTCGCCCATGACGCTGCGCTGCCACAGGGTGTAGTCGGCGTACTGGACGGGCAGCGGCTCCCACGCGGGCGCGGCGCCGCGGGTCCGGGCGGTGTAGGCCCGGGACAGGTCGGCGAGCAGCGGGGTGAGGGACCAGCCGTCGCTGGCGATGTGGTGGGTGACGAGGACGAGCACGCCGTCGCCGTCGGCGTCGGCGGTGAGCAGGCGGGCCCGCAGCGGCGGCTGGACGGTCAGGTCGAAGCCGCCGAGGACGGTGTCGGTGATCGCCTGCTCCAGCTCGGCGGCCGGGACGGTGTGTTCGTCGAGGACGGCGGCGCCCTCGACGGGTCCGAGGACGTGCTGGCGGGGGACGCCGTCGGTCTCGGGGAAGACGGTGCGCAGGCTCTCGTGGCGGTCGGTGACGTCGCGGAGGGCGGCGCGCAGGGCGGCCCGGTCGGGCGTGCCGGTGAGGCGGAGCACGAGGGGCACGTTGTAGGTGGCGTTGGGGCCTTCGAGCCGGTTGAGGAACCACAGCCGGGTCTGGGCGAAGGAGAGCGGGACGCGGTCGCCTCGGTCGGCGGGGACGAGCGCGGGGCGCGTCTCGCCGGGGGCGGTGAGCCGGGTGGCGACGCCGGCGACGGTGGGGGCGTCGAAGAGCGCCTTGACGCCGACACGGACGCCGAGGGTGGAGGCGATCCTGCTGAGCAGGCGCATGGCGAGCAGGGAGTGGCCGCCGAGCGCGAAGAAGTCGTCGTCGACGCCGACGCGTGCGACACCGAGGACGTCGGCGAAGAGGCCGGCGAGGATCTCCTCCTCCGGGGTGCGCGGGGCGCGGGTCACCGGTCCGCCGGCGGACTCGGGGGCGGGCAGCGCGGCCCGGTCCACCTTGCCGTTGGCGGTGAGCGGGAGCGCGTCGAGGACGACGACGGCGGCGGGCGTCATGTACGCGGGGA
This sequence comes from Streptomyces sp. NPDC014891, assembly GCF_043081085.1. Lineage (NCBI taxonomy): Bacteria > Bacillati > Actinomycetota > Actinomycetes > Kitasatosporales > Streptomycetaceae > Streptomyces > Streptomyces sp. NPDC014891. The sequence goes on from NZ_JBIBWF010000001.1 coordinate 578,591, forward strand.
GCACCTCGGCGACGTGGGCGCGGACGCGGTCGGGCACGAGCCGCTCGCCGGGGGCGGGGACGACGTAGGCGGTGAGCCGCTTGTCGTCCGGCTGGTCCTCGCGGACCAGCGGGAGGGCCTGGCGGACGCCGGGGGCGGACAGCAGGGCGGCCTCGACCTCGCCGAGTTCGATCCGGAAGCCGCGGACCTTGACCTGGTGGTCCGCCCGCCCGACGTACTCCAGGACGCCCGCGGAGTTCCAGCGGACCCGGTCGCCGGTGCGGTACATGCGGGCGCCGGAGGGTCCGTAGGGGTCGGCGACGAACCGTTCGGCGGTGCCGGCGGGGCGGCCGAGGTAGCCGCGGGCCAGGCCGGTCCCGGCGATGTAGAGGTCGCCGGTGACGCCGTCGGGTACGGGGAGCAGGGCCGCGTCGAGGACGTAGGCGCGGGTGTTCCACATGGGGCGGCCGAGCGGGACCGGTCCGGCCGCGAGCGGGGCGCCGGCCGGGACGCGGTGGTCGAGGACGCCGACGGTGGTCTCGGTGGGGCCGTAGTGGTTGACGACGGCGACCTGCGGGTGCCGGGCGCGCCAGGCGGCGAGCTGTTCGGCGTGCAGGGCCTCGCCGCCGGTCATCAGCTCGGCGGTCGGGGAGAGTTCGTCGGGCAGGGTGTCGAGGAGGGGCAGGTGGCTGGGCGTGGCCTTGAGGAAGGTCAGGCCGCCGGGGACGTCGAGGGTCTCGTCGAGGTCGCCGACGTGGAGGCAGCCGCCGGCGAGGAGGGTGCCGTAGAGCGTGGTGAGGCCGAGGTCGAAGGAGAGCGGCGAGTGGAGCAGGGTGCGTCCGCTCAGGCCGGGGTACTCGGCGGCGCAGCGCACCACGTAGTCCACCAGGGACCGCTGCTCGACGACGACGCCCTTGGGCGTGCCGGTGGAGCCGGAGGTGTAGACGACGTACGCGGCGTCGTGGGGGGTGAGGGGCGCGGTGCGGTCGGACGCGGCCGGTGCGTCGGTGCGGGCGCGGTCGAGCGCGTCGGCGGTGTCGGGGGCGTCCAGGACGAGGACGCGGGCACCGGCGGCTGCCAGGTGCGGGGCGGCGTCCAGGGTGGCGGCGGTGGTGAGCACGAGGGCGGGCCGGGCGTCGGCGAGGAGCCGGGTGACGCGCTCGCCGGGGTGTTCGGGGTCGAGCGGCAGGTAGGCGGCGCCGGCCTTGCCGACGGCGAGCATGGCCGCGACGGCGTCGGCGGAGCGGGGCAGGGCGAGGGCGACCAGGGTGTCCTGGCCGACGCCGTCCGCGAGGAGCAGGTGGGCGAGGCGGTTGGCACGGGCGTCGAGCCCGGCGTAGCTGAGCCGTTCGTCGCCGCAGACGACGGCGGGGGCGTCCGGGGTGCGGGCGGCCTGTGCCTCGAAGAGCTGCGGGAGGGTGGTGTCGGGGGTGTCGTGGACGGTGGCGTTGCGGGTGACGAGCAGGTCGTGCCGTTCGCTGCCGTCCATGACGGCGAGCCGGGCGAGCGGGCGGTGCGGGTCGTCGAGGGCGGATTCGAGGACCCGGACGAAGCGGCCGGCGAGGGCCTCGACGGTGGGCCGGTCGAACAGGTCGGCGGAGTAGCCGGCGGCGGCCTCGACACCCTGCGGTTCACCGTGCTCGTCGTACCGTTCGGCGACGGAGAGGAGCAGGTCGAACTTGGCCATGTCGGGGTCGATCGGGGCGACTTCGGCACGCAGGCCCGGGAAGTCGACCTCGGGGCGGTCCAGGTTCTGCAGCACGAGTTTGATCTGGAACAGCGGGTGGCGGTTGAGCGAGCGGCGCGGGTTGAGCGCCTCCACGAGCCGTTCGAACGGCAGGTCCTGGTGGGCGAAGGCGGCGATGTCCGCGGCGCGGACGCGTTCCAGGAGTTCGGCGAAGGTGGGGTCGCCGGAGGTGTCGGTGCGCAGCACGAGGGAGTTGACGAAGAAGCCGACCACGTCGTCGAGGGCCTCGTCGCCCCGGCCGACGACCGAGCCGCCTATCGGGATGTCGGTGCCGGCGCCGAGGCGGGTGAGGAGGGCGGCGAGCGTGGCGTGCAGCACCATGAAGGGGGTCACGCCGTGGGCGCGGGCGAGGCCGAGCAGGGCGCGGTGGGTCTCGGGGCCGAGCTGGAAGGGCACGAGGCCGCCGCGGTGGCTGGGCAGCGCGGGCCGGGGCCGGTCCGTCGGGAGCGCGAGCTCCTCGGGGAGGCCGGCGAGGGCGTCCTTCCAGTAGGCGGTCTGGGCGGAGAGGACGCTGTCCGGGTCGCTCTCGTCGCCGAGCCGCTCACGCTGCCACAGGGTGTGGTCGGCGTACTGGACGGGCAGCGGGGTCCAGTCGGGCAGGCGGCCTCCGAGGGCGGCGGCGTAGGCGACGCTGAGGTCGCGGGCGAGCGGGGCGGTGGACCAGCCGTCGCCGGCGATGTGGTGGACGACGAGGACGAGGACGTGGGTCTCGGGTCCGATCTCGATGAGCCGGGCGCGGAACGGTGCCTCGCGGGTGATGTCGAAGCCGCGGCCGACGGCTTCGGCGACGAGCGCGTCGGCGTCGGGGCCGGCGGCGGTGACGACGTCGAGGACGGGGCGCGCCCGCTCGGGGTCCAGGACGAGTTGGCGGGGGACGCCGTCGGTCTCGGGGAAGACGGTCCGCAGGCTCTCGTGGCGGGTGGCGACGTCGGCGAGGGCGCGGCGCAGGGCGTCGTGGTCGAGCGGACCGGAGAGCCGCAGCAGCAGGGGGATGTTGTAGGTGCCGTCGGCGGGGTCCATCCGGTTGAGGAACCACAGGCCCCGCTGGGCGTAGGACAGCGGGAGCCGGTCGGGGCGTTCGCGGCGGGCGAGGCCGCCGCGGGCCGGTCCCGCGACGGCGAGCCGGGCGGCGAGACCTGCGACGGTCGGCGTCTCGAAGATCGCCGCCACCTCCAGGTCCGTGTCCAGGGCGGTGCGGATCCGGGCCACGAGGCGGGTGGCGAGGAGGGAGTGGCCGCCGAGGGCGAAGAAGTCGTCGTCCAGGCCGACCCGGTCGAGGCCGAGCATGTCGGCGAAGACGCCGCACAGGATCTCCTCCTGCGGGGTGCGCGGGGCGCGCCGTTCGGCCGTGGTGAAGTCGGGGGCCGGCAGGGCCTTGCGGTCGGTCTTGCCGTTCGGGGTGAGCGGCATGGCGGGCAGGGCGACGAGGACGGCGGGGACGAGGTGTTCGGGCAGGGCGGCGGCGAGGGCCTCGCGCAGGGCGCGGACGTCGTCGTCGCCGACGACGTAGCCGACGAGGTGGCGGTGTCCGCCCGGTCCGGGGACGACCGCGGCGGCGGCGTCGGTGACGCCGGGCAGGGCCCGCAGGTGGGCCTCGACCTCGCCGAGTTCGATGCGCTGGCCGCGGATCTTGACCTGGGCGTCGCGCCGGCCGATGAACTCCAGCTGCCCGTCGGGGCGGTGGCGAACGAGGTCGCCGGTGCGGTACATGAGGCCGCCGTCGGCGGCGAACGGGTCGGGGACGAACGCGGCGGCGGTGCGCTCGGGGTCGCCGAGGTAGCCGAGGCCGACCCCCACGCCGGCCACGTACAGGTCGCCGGCGGTGCCGGGCGGGACGAGCTGCCGCTCGTCGCTGAGGACGTAGAGGGTGGTGTTGCGGACGGCATGGCCGATGGGGGCGGTGATGCGCCGCTCGTCGAGGGTGTCGGGGGTGAGGACGGCGTGGGTGACGTCGTCGGAGCACTCGGTGGGTCCGTACGCGTTCATCATCGGGATGCCGGGGAAGCGGGCGAACCAGCGGCGGCACAGGTCGGCGGGGAGTTCCTCGCCGGTGACGACGAGCCAGCGCAGGGCGGGCAGGGCGGGGACCTCGGCGCCCTCGTCCCAGGTGTCCAGGGCCGCGCGCAGCAGGGAGGGGACGACTTCCAGGACGGTGACCCCGTCGTGGCCGACGAGGCGGAACAGCCCCAGCGGGTCGGCGGCGAGGAGCCGGCCGACCGCCAGGACGCGGCCGCCGGTGAGCAGCGGGGCGATCATCTGCCAGACGGAGACGTCGAAGGTGAGGGGGGCGTTCTGCACGACGGTGTCGGCGCCGGTGAGGGTGAGGTCGTCGACCTTGGCGAGCAGGTGGTTGTTCATGCCGCGGTGGTGGACCATCGCGCCCTTGGGGCGGCCGGTGGAGCCGGAGGTGAAGATGACGTACGCGAGCTGGTCGCCGGCCGGGGCGGTGGGGTCGGCGGCCGGGGCGGGGCCGGCCGGTTCGTCGACCGCGAGGGCCTGCGTCCCGGTTCCGGCGGTGACGGCGGCGCCGGTCTCCTCGTGGCCGGGGCCGGTGAGCAGCCAGGCGGGGGAGGCGTCGGCGAGCAGGGAGGCGTTCCGTTCGTGCGGCGCGCGGGTGTCCAGGGGGAGGTAGGCGGCGGACGCGGCCTGGATGCCGAGGAAGGCGGTGATCGCGGCGGCGCCGCGGTCGGCGAGGACGGCGACGACGGTGTCCCGGCGGGCGCCGCGGGCGCGCAGCCGGGCGGCGAGCCGGTCGACGCGGTCCATGAGCGCGGCGTAGGTGACGTCGCCGTGGTCGTCGGTGACGGCGACGGCCTCGGGGTGCTCGGCGGCGACGGCGCGGACGCGGCCCACGACGTCGGTCATGGTCTCGGGCGCGGCGGTGTCGTTCCAGGCGACGAGGAGGCGGTGGGTCTCCTCGTCGGAGAGGAGCGGGGCGCTGCCGATGCGGGTGTCGGGGGCGGCCGTGGCGGCTTCGGCGAGCCGGGCGAGGCGGGCCAGGACCGCTTCGGCGGTGGTGCGGTCGAAGAGGTCGGTGCGGAACTCCAGGGCGAGGAACAGGCCGGCCTCGTCGCCGTCGGGGCCGCGGTGCTCGCGGACGTTGAACGACAGGTCGAACTTGGCGGTGCCGGTGGGCACGTCGACCAGGCCGAGGGCGAGCCCGTCGACGGCGGGCTGGGACCGTTCCGAGCTGTCCATGGAGATCATGACCTGGAACAGCGGGTGGTGGGAGGTGGAGCGGGCCGGGTTGAGCACCTCGACCAGCCGCTCGAAGGGGAGCTCCTGGTGGGCGTAGGCGTCCAGGTTGCTCGTGCGGACGCGGGCGAGGAGTTCGGCGAAGGTGGGGTCGCCGGAGGTGTCGGTGCGCAGCACGAGGGTGTTGGTGAAGAAGCCGACGAGGTCGTCGAGGCTGTCCTCGGGGCGGCCGGTGACGGGCGTGCCGAGGGCGATGTCGGTGCCGGCTCCGAGCCGGGTCAGCAGGGTGGCGACGAGGGTCTGGACGACCATGAAGGTGCTGGTGCCGGTGGCGCGGGCGAGCGCGGCGAGGCGGCGGTGGGCGGCCGCGTCGAGGTCGAGGGCGACCAGGTCGGCGGGGGCTGCCGAACCGGCGCCGCGGGGGTGGTCGGCGGGCAGGTCGAGGTGGTCGGGCAGGCCGTCGAGCTGTCGCTTCCAGAAGGCGATCTGGCGGGCGGCGGAGCTGTCGGGATCGCTCTCGTCGCCGAGGGCGCGTCGCTGCCAGGCCGCGTAGTCGGCGTACTGGACGGCGAGCGGGGCCCGGGCGGGGACGCGACCGGCGCGGCGGGCCGTGTAGGCGTCGGTGAGGTCGCCGAGCAGCGGGGCGAGGGAACCCGCGTCGGCGGCGATGTGGTGGAGCAGGAGCAGCAGGACGTGCCGGTCGGGGGCGAGGGCGAACAGGGTGGCCCGTAGCGGGGGTTCGCCGGCGAGGGCGAAGCGGTGGGCTACTGCGGCGGACAGCTCGGCGTCCAGGGTGTCGTCGCTCGCCGTGCGGACGGTGAGCGGGGGCGCGTCGCCGGCGGGCAGGATGTGCTGGGCGGCGACGCCGTCGGTCTCGCGGTAGACGGTGCGCAGGATCTCGTGGCGGTCGGTGAGGTCGCCGAGCGCGGCGCCGAGGGCGGTGCGGTCGAGCGTGCCGTCGAGGGTGAGCACGAGCGGGATGTTGTACGCGGCGCTGGGACCTTCGAGCTGGTCGAGGAACCACAGGCGCTGCTGGGCGTAGGAGAGGGCGAGGTCGCCGTCGCGGGGCGCGGGGGTGAGCGCGGGGCGCCCGGAGGTCGCTCCTTCGAGGCGGACGGCGAGCCGGCGGACGGTGGGCTCGGCGAAGAGGGCCTCGACGCCGCAGTCCCGGCCGAGTTCGGCCGAGATCCGGCGGGCGAGGCGGGCGGCCATGAGGGAGTGGCCGCCCAGGGCGAAGAAGTCGTCGTCGGCGAGGACGGCGTCCTGGCCGAGGGCGTCGGCGAACAGGGCGGCGAGGGCGTGTTCGAGCGGGGTGCTCGGCTCCCTGCCCGCGCCGGTGGCGGCCGGGCCCGGCTCGGGCAGGGCCCTGTGGTCGACCTTGCCGTTGGGCGTGACGGGGATGGCGTCGACGACGGTGACGGTCGCGGGGACGAGGTAGCCGGGCAGGACCTCGGCGAGCGCGTCGCGGACGGCGGCCGGGTCGGGTCCGGCCGCCGTGCCGGCTGCGGGGACGACGTATCCGGCGAGCGCGGGGGTGCCGTCGGCGGACCGGCGTACGGTCACGGCGGCCTGGGCCACGGAGGGCAGGCGCAGCAGGGCGGCCTCGGCCTCGCCGGGCTCGACGCGGTAGCCGCGGATCTTGGTCTGCTCGTCGGCGCGTCCGACGAACTCCAGTGATCCGTCGAGAAGTTGGCGGACGAGGTCGCCGGTGCGGTACATGCGCTCGCCGGGCAGGCCGAAGGGGTGGGCGACGAACCGCTCGGCGGTGAGCGCGGAGCGGCCGAGGTATCCGCGGGCGAGGCTGGGGCCGGCGACGTACAGCTCGCCGGTGACGCCGGGCGGCACGGGCAGCAGGGCGCTGTCGAGGACGTAGACGCGGGTCTCGGCGATGGGGTCGCCGATGGGGGGCGTGCGGGAGCCGTCGAGGGCCTCGCTCATGGTGGCGCAGACGGTGGTCTCGGTGGGGCCGTAGCCGTTGACGAAGAGCCGGCCGGGCGCCCAGCGGGAGACCAGTTCCTCGCCGGCGGCCTCGCCGGCGATGAGGATGGTCATGCCCGGGGGCAGGTCGGCGGCGGGGTCCATGACGGCCAGCGACGACGGCGGCAGGATCGCGTGGGTGATCCCGGCCTCGCGGGCGAACGCGGCCAGCGGGTCGCCGGGCAGCAGCCGCTCGGCGGGGGCGAGGACGAAGGTCGCTCCGGCGAGCAGGCCCATGCACAGCTCGGGCACCATCGCGTCGAAGCCCATGGAGGCGAACTGGAGGACTCGGCTGCCCGGACGGACGTCGAGCCGCCGGACGAAGGTGTCGGCGAGACCCGGCAGTCCGGCGTGGGTGACCACGACGCCCTTGGGGCGGCCGGTGGAGCCGGAGGTGTAGATGACGTACGCGGCGTGCGCGGCGGTCAGCGGGGCGGTGCGGTCCTCGTCGGCGAGGTCGGCGCCGGAGAGCGTCGCCAGCTCGGCGGTGACTGCGGGGTCGTCGAGGGCGAGCGGGGTGCGCCCGGCGGCCTCGGCGACGGCGGCGGTGGAGGCGTCGACGAGCACGCGGACGGGGGCCGCGTCGCCGAGGATGTGCGCGACGCGGGCCTCGGGGTAGCCCGGGTCCACGGGGACGTACGCGGCTCCGGCCTTGACGACGGCGAGGATCGCGACGACGAACTCGGCGGAGCGCGGCAGCAGCAGGGCGACCCGGTCCTCGGGTCCGACGCCGCGGGCGGCGAGCAGCCGGGCGAGCCGGTTGGCGCGCCGGTTCAGCTCGGCGTAGTCGAGGACGGTGTCCTGGAACGCGAGGGCCGGCGCGTCGGGGGAGGCGAGGACCTGGCGCTCGAACAGGGCGGCGAGCGTGGGGCCGTCGGTGGGGGGCCCGACCGCGGCGGGGCGGGCGAGGGCCGCGTCCCGCTCCTCCTCGCCGAGCAGTCCGATCCGGCCGAGGGGCGTCCCCGGCTCGTCGAGCGCACGGGCGATCCGGCCGACGAACCGCAGGTAGCGGTCCTGGTGGGCGGCGAGCTCGGCGGGGGCGTACAGCTCCGGGTGGGCGTCGAAGTCGACGCGGATGCCGCCGCCGTCGCGGCGGTCGTACACGGAGACGGCGAGGTCCTCGATGAGCCGAAGCGACATGTTGTGGGCGTCGGCGCGCAGACCCGCGAAGCTGAGGTCGTAGTCGAACGGGACGACGTTGAGCAGCGGGCCGAAGAAGCGGCGGTGGTCGTTGGGCAGGCCGAGGTCGCGGCGCAGCTCCTCGCCGCGGTAGCGCTGGTGGGCGACGAGGCCGCGCAGCGCGACCCGGGTGCGCTCCAGGAGTTCGCCGACGGTGGTGGCGTCGTCGACGGCGACCCGCAGCGGGACGACGTTGGCCGCCATGCCGGGAGCGGTGCGCGACTCGGGCCCGGGGCGGGCGGTGACCGGCAGGCCGAGCACGATGTCGGTCAGGCCGGTCATGCGGTGCATGTAGGCGACGGTGGCGGCGATGACGACGCGGGAACGGGCGGTGCCGGCCTGCTCCGCCGCGCGGACCAGATCCTCGCGGACGTCCTCGGGCAGCTCGGCGCTGCGCCGGACGAAGTCGGCGGACGGCTTCAGCGGGCGGGTGGAGAGGGCGACCGGCTCGGGCTGGTCGGCGTACCGGCCGCGCCAGAACTCCCGGTCGTCGGCGAGGTCACCCGACGCGCGGTACGCGGCGTCCTCGGCGAGCAGGGTGCGGACCGAGCCGAAGGGGGTGGGGCCGGCATCGGCTCCCGTGGCGAGCGCGGTGTAGACGTCGGCGACACGACGGACCAGGAGGGCGGCTCCGACGCCGTCGAGCAGGATGTGGTGGTAGGCGTGGTACCAGAACCAGCGGTCCTCGGCGGCCTTGAACAGGGCGTAGGTGAACAGCGGTGAGCCGGTCAGGTCGATGCGGCGGCGCAGGTCGCGGCCCATCCACTCCTCGGCGGCGCGACGGGGGTCGGCCTCGCCGGAGACGTCGACGGTCCGCAGGGTCCAGGCGGGCTCGGAGCCGATGACCTGGCGGGGGCCTTCGTCGGTGTCGACGAACCGGATGTGCAGGGCGTCCGCCTCGGCGGTCATACGGCGCAGCGCCCGCTCGAAGAGCGCGGTGTCCAGCGTGCCGTGGATCTCCAGGTACTCCGCCGCGCGGAAGATCGGGCTGTCGGGTTCGACGGCCTGCGCGAACCACACCCCTGCCTGAGCCCCGGTCAGCGGAAGCCGCTGCTCGCCGTCGGCAAAAGACTGAGACCGGTCCATGATTCCTCGCCATCCACCTATCAGGTGCGCGACAGGCGACTCCTGGCACACCGCAAGAACAATCAGGTCAGTGGTTTCTCGCAGACGTGGTCTGCACACTGCGCTGAACGGTAGTGCGCGCACCGCCGACCCCTCTGGACAGCGCCTATACGCCAAGCTGCCTCTTTTCGGGGGAGCTTGGGTGTGCGAGAAAGAGCCTGTTGAGGTCTATCCGCCATCAGGAGATCCGTATGTCCATTGCCTTTCCGGTGAGTCCGGAATTCACCGGTGTCGCCGCCCGTGAGACACGCGACCGCGTCCTGGCGCGGGTGGAGCGACGTATTCATGAATTCCTCGCCGAGGAGCGCCGTTCCTGGGCGGCGCTCAACGAGGACTCGGCCGAGCTGATCGACTGCGTGACCCGCATGGTCGGCAGCGGTGGCAAGCGTCTGCGCCCGGCGTTCTGCGTCGCGGGCTATCTCGCCGGCGGCGGCGACCCGGAGGAGCAGGTCATCGTCGACGTGGCCGCCGCCCTGGAGCTGCTGCACACCTTCGCCCTGCTCCACGACGACGTCATGGACGACTCGGGGCTGCGCCGCAACGAGCCGACCGCGCACGTCGTGCACTCGACGCTGCACACCGAGCGGGACTGGCGCGGCGAGCCGCGCCGGTACGGCGAGAGCGTCGCCGTCCTCGCCGGCGACCTCGCGCTGGTGTACGCGGAGCGGCTCCTCGCCGACTGCCCCCCGCACGCCCGCCGGATCTGGGGCGAGCTGTGCACGGAGCTGATGATCGGCCAGTTCCTGGACGTGCGGGCCGCGGCCCGTTTCGTGCCGGACCCCGAACTGTCCAGCTGGATCGCGCTGTTCAAGTCCGGGCGCTACACCGTCTACCGTCCGCTGGCCATGGGGGCGCAGCTCGCCGGCGCGTCGGAGCTGCAGCCCGCGTTCGAGCGGTACGGTCTCGCGCTCGGCGAGGCGTTCCAGCTCCGGGACGACCTGCTCGACGCGTTCGGCAGCTCCGACGTGACCGGCAAGCCCGCCCAGCTCGACTTCAAGCAGCACAAGATGACGCTGCTGATGTCGATCGCGCTGCGCCACGAGGAGGAGGTGCGGGAGCTGGTCGGCGACGACCTCGCCGGCGTCGCCCCCGAGCGGCTGCACGAGGTGCTCGTCCGGACCGGGGTGCGCGACCGGGTGGAGGCGGTGATCGGGGAGCGGATCGAGACCGCGCGGGCCGCGGTGCGCGGAACGCTGGAACCGGACTGGGCCGCCGCGCTCCACACCATGGCGAGGCAGGCCGCCTACCGTGACAAGTGACCTGAGCCTGCCGGCCCCGGCCGCTCCGGGCCGGGCCGCCCAGGGCGCGTCCACCGACCGCGTGTCCGTGGACGGCGCGTCCGCCGACGGGGCCGCGTCCGGTCGTCGGCGTCCCGCCGCCTCCGGGCGGCTCGCCTCCGAACGGGTGGTCGCGGACTGGGATTTCGCCGTGCCGCCGGGCACGCCGGGATCGTTCTGGGACGCGGTCGACCCCGTCGAGGGGCTCGACGTCTTCGCCGGGGCGCTGGCCCGCGGCGCCGGACCGGTCCCCGGCCCCGGGGCGGTCCGGCTGCGGGTGCGGGCGGTGGACGCGTACCGCCCGCCGCCCGGGGAGCCGCCGCCCGCGCGGGGAGGGCCCTGGGCCGCGTACGGCGAGAGCGGGGACGAGCGGTGGATCCACTGGCCGGCCCGGGAGTCTTCGGGCACGGCCGGTCTGCTGACGGCCTCGCCCGACCCCGGCCGCGGGACGGCCGGCGAAGCACAGGCCGCCGGCGCCCCGCCCGTCGCCGGCCGTGCGCCGGGCGCGCTCGTGGAGGTGTCCGCGAGCCACGAGGCGTTCCGGCGCAAGCTGGCGCGGATGGCGTTGATCGCCCCGCTGATGCTGAGCGGCGGGATGGCACTGATCCACGGCGTGGCCGTCACCCGGGACGACGGGTTCACCGTGCTGCTCGCCGGGGCGTCCGGGTCGGGCAAGTCCACCCTCGGGCTCGCGGCTTTCGCCCACGGCTGGCGGGTCGTCGCGGAGGACCTGGTGTTCGTGACGGCGGACCGCGCCGTCGTCCCGCTGTTCCTGAGCGGCGCGTGGGAGTGCCGGGCGCACCCGGACGACCGGGCCCTCATCGAGCGGGTCACCGGGACGCCGGTCGAGGGGCACGCCTCGGAGCTGCCCGCGGACCACCGCGGGCGGGAATACCTGTTTCCGGTGCGCCCCGGGGGCGGGCCCCTGCCCGCGCGGCCGCTGCCGGTGGACCTGGTGGTCTTCGTGGACCGGGACGGCGAGGCACCGGCGTCCTCCGGGGGACGCGCCGGGCAGGTCCTGGGCGCGGGGCCGCGCAGCACCCTGGGCGCGGTGGCGAAACTGCTGCGGCTCGACTTCTCCCCGGTCGTCCGGGAGACGGAGGAGACGCTGCGCCGTGTCGTCGAGGGGCTGCCGTCGCGGCGGTTCGCGGCCTCCGGCCGGATCGCGGACGACGTGCCGGCGTTCCTGGCCGCCCTCGACCGGTGGGCGTCCTGACGGCCCCTCCCCCACGGTGAACGCCTCGAAGGGCCGGCCCGCTCGGGCCGGCCCTTCGAGGCGTCCGCACGGGCGGTCGCGGATCAGGCCATGGCGACCAGGATGCGGCGCTGCCCGGTGAAGGCGCGGCGGCCGTGCGCGACCGCGACGTTGTCGACGAGCAGCAGGTCGCCGGCCTCCCAGGCGACGTCCACGGCGGTCTTCATGCCGATCTCCTGGACGTGGGTGATGTAGTCGGCCGGGATGGGGCTGCCGTCGGCGAAGAACGCGTTCTGCGGGAGCTCGTCCTCGGGGATGAGTTCGGCGAGCGCGGCGGCGTCGTCGCCGAGTCCGGCGATGTGCCACTGGTCGGCCTGGTTGAACCAGACCTCCGTGCCGGTGACCGGGTGCTCCAGGGTCGCGCGGCGGAGCTGGGTGACCCGGAGGGTGCCGTCGGGCTGCCAGCTCCACTCGGCCTCGGCCCCGTCGAGGAACGCCTCGACCTCGGCCCTGTCCTCGGTCTCGAAGGTGGCCTGCCAGCTCTTGCCGAAGCCCATGCCGTCGTGGAGGTTCTGGGTGTAGCGGACGCCGGGGGCGAAGGCCGCCCGGACCTCGGGGTCGATGGACTCCAGCCACAGGCGGCCGTCGACGAGCGGGGTCGCACCGCCGGTGGCGGCGGCCACGTCGCAGTAGAACAGGATCCGCGCGGGCCAGGTGTGCGCGTACGACATCTCGTTGTGCATGGAGATCTCGAACTCTGCCGGGTACTCGGTGGAGGTGTAGAGGTTGCGGCCGACCTTGGTACGGGGCGAGTTGCCGTGGACGTACGCGAGCCGGTTCGCCAGCAGCCGGTCGGCGGCGCCGTCGTAGGTGTCGGCGGTGATGCCGAAGCCGCGGAGGTAGACGGCGCGTTCCTCGGTCAGGAGCCGGCCGACGTCGGTGGCCCGCAGGTACTCCTCCAGCCCCTGCGGGGTGGCGTCGGCGCCCACGTCGGCGGGGCGCAGGATCCGGGGCTGCCAGGCGTTCTCGGTGGTCACGCGGGGTTCCTTTCAGGAGGGGGTCGCCGCAGGGACGGCGTCCCCGGCGGGAGGGGGGTTCGTCGGCCGGTCCGCCCCGAAGTCGGGGGCGCGGCGGTCACGGAAGGCGGCGACCGCCTCGTGGACGTCCGGCGAGTGGGCGGCGACGACCTGGACGGGGGCCTCCCGTGCGAGGGCGGCCGCCAGGGAGGGAGCGTCGGTGTTGGCCTGGAGGACCTGCTTGGTGAGGGCCAGCGAGACCGGACTGTGCGCGGCGATCTCGGCGGCGAGGCCGAGTGCCCCGGTGGCGAGTTCGCCGGGGGCGGTCACCCGGCTCACCAGACCGCGGGCGAGGGCCTCGTCGGCGGCCACGAACCGGCCGGTGAGCATCATGTCGGAGGCGAAGCCGAGGCCGGTGAGCCGGGGCAGCAGCCATGAGGCGCCCATGTCGCCGCCGGAGAGCCCCATCTGCACGAAGGAGGCCCGGAAGCGGGCGCCGGGCGCGGCGAGCCGGATGTCGGCGGCGAGTGCCAGGGACAGCCCGGCGCCGACGGCGGCGCCGTCGACGGCGGCGATCACGGTCTGCGGCAGCCCGGTGAGCCCGGTGATCGCCTCGGCCTGCCGGTGCAGCAGGTCGAGCAGGGTGAGCGGGGGCAGCGAGGCGATCCGGCCGACCTCGTCGATGTCGTACCCGGCGCAGAAGGTGTCCCCCGCGCCGGTCAGGACGAGGACCCGTACGGAGGGGTCGGCGCGCAGGGCGGCGCAGAGCTCCGCGAGGCGGGCGAACAGGTCCTCGTCGAGGGCGTTCCTGCGGGCGGGCCGGTTCAGGGAGGCCGTGACGACGCCCGGCAGCGGGCGGGTGACCAGGAGGGAGGGTTCAGATGCGTTCACGGGTCCGCTCCTGTGTGTGGCGGGCGACGAACTCCAGCGAGGCCGGCAGGGCTCCGTCGACGAACCGCCAGTCGTGGCCGCCGGGCCGCTCGTGGTACGTGACCTCGTGGCCGCGTTCGCGCAGCGCGTCGCGGACCCGGCGGTTCATGGCCCGCATCCGGTCGTGGTCCTCGGTGCCGATGTCCAGGTACAGGGCGGGCGGCGGGGTGCCGCTGTCCTGCCCGATGAGGCGGTACGGGTCGTACCGCCGCCGGGTCTCGCTGCCGGGCGGGCCCCAGACCCGCTCGTGGCTCTCCACGGTCGGCATGGCGAAGGCGGGGTCCGAGCGGAAGGCGGCGTACGGGTCCCCGGTCCGCAGCGGCGCCTCGAAGGCCCCGGCGTGCGAGGCGACGGCCCCGAAGGTGTCGCGGTGCCGCAGCCCCAGGAAGAGCGCGGCGGCCCCGCCCATGGAGAAGCCGCCGACGGCGCGTCCCGAGCGGTGGGCGCGGGTGTGGAACAGGGCGTCGATCTCCGGGACGAGTTCGTGGACGAGGTGGTCCTCGTAGCGCAGTCCGGCGTGGTCGTTGACGAACCAGCGGCGTCCGCTCTGCGGCAGGACGACGATGGTCCGGCTGTCGCCGACGAGGTCGACGAGGCGGGTGTTGACCAGCCAGGTCTCCTTGCTGCCGCCGTAGCCGTGCAGGAGGTACAGGACGGGGTGGGGCGGTCCGTCCTCGCTGTAGTCGCCGGGCAGGACGACGTTGACGCCCTTGTCGCGGCCGATGAGTTGGCTGGGCCGGCGCAGGGTGAGCACGCGGGCGGTCACGCCGGCTCCCGGAGGGCGGGGGCGGCCAGCGCCCGGCGGTCGATCTTGCCGGTCGAGGTGCGGGGGAAGGAGCCCGCGAGGTGGAAGGCGGCCGGGACCATGTAGCGCGGGAGGGTAGCTCCGCAGTGGGCGCGCAGCTCCGCGGCCTCGGGCGCCGCGCCGTCGGCGGGCACCACGTGGGCCCGGAGTTCCTGGTTGCCGTCGGCGTCCGGGACGGCGACGCAGACGGCCTCGTGGACGTCGGGCCGCCGCATCAGCACGGCCTCGATCTCCTCGGGTTCGACCCGGTGGCCCCGGATCTTGATCATGTGGTCGCGGCGGCCGAGGTAGAGGTAGCCGCCGCCCTCCAGGGACCGGACGAGGTCGCCCGTGCGGTGGGTCCTGGCCGCTCCCCCTGCCTCGGCGAGCGGGGGGCGGCCCCAGTAGCCGAGCATCACCGAGTCGCCGGTGACGCAGAGTTCGCCCTCGGCGCCGGGGACGTCGGGGACGGCCCGCCCGTCCGGGCCGAGCAGCCGGGTGTCGGCGAAGGGGCAGGGGCGGCCGATGGGCGGGGGCGCGGTGCGTCGGGGCGCGAGGTCGTCGTCGGTGACGCGGTGGTGGGTGCAGACGTTGGTCTCGGTCGGGCCGTAGAGGTTGTGCAGGGACGCCTCCGGCAGTGCCGCGCGCAGCCGCCGCAGGTGCTTCAGGGCGAACGGTTCGCCTGCGAAGAGCACGGTCCGCAGCCGCGACGTCCCCAGCAGGGCGTGGTTCCTGGCGTCGAGCATCCGGATGAGGGCGCCGGGCACCGAGTACCAGACGGTGATGCCCTCCTCGGCGACCAGCCGGTTGAGGGCCGGGCCCAGGGCCCGCTGGTGCTCGGGCACGAGGACGAGGCAGGCGCCGGCGCTCGCGGCGGCGAAGACGTCGAAGACGGACAGGTCGAAGTGGACGGGGGCGTGGGAGGACAGCCGGTCCTCCGCGGTCAGCCCGAACTCGGCCACGGTCCAGTCGACGAACGCCGCCGCGTTGCGATGGGACAGCATGACGCCCTTGGGCGTGCCGGTGGATCCGGAGGTGTAGAGGATGTAAGCGAGGTCGTCGGGGCCGACGTCCGCGGGCGCGAACCCTTCCGGCACCGGCCGGTCCACGGCCCGGTCCCAGTTCGTCGTCCGGAGCGCCGTCCGGTCCGCCCGCGCGGGCGCGTCGGCCGTTGCCGGCTCGTCGCCGACGAGGACGGCCGTGCGCAGCGCGGCGGGGAGCCCGTGCTCGTGGAGCAGGGCGAGCCGGGGCGCGTCGGTGACCAGGCAGCCGACGGCGCAGTCGTCGAGGATGTACGCGGCGCGGCCCACGGGCGTGGCCGGGTCGACCGGGACGTACGCGGCCCCGCACTTGAGGATGGCGTGGAGGGTCACGAGGGTCTCGGTCGACTTGCCGAACCACAGGCCCACCCGGTCTCCGGGGCGGACTCCCTGCTCGCGCAGGGTCGCGGCGAGCGCGGTGGCGGCCCGGTCCAGGGCGGCGTAGTCGGTGGAGCGGCCCCGGTGGCGGACGGCCTCGGCGGTGGGCCGGGCGGCCGCGGCGCGGGTCAGCAGCTCATTCAGCGTGCGCATGGAGGGCTCCTGCGGGGCGGGGGGACGCGGCGCGGGCGCGGGTGGTCAGGCCGAGCTTCTCGGCGATGACCAGCCGCTGCATGTCGGAGGTGCCGGAGGAGATCCGGGTGCCGAGCGCGTCGCGCAGATTCCGTTCGACGTCGGTGTCGGTGGTGTAGCCGAGTCCGCCGTACACCTGCAGGGCGTCGAGGAAGGTCTCGACGGCGGACTCGCTGGTGCGCAGTTGGGCGGCCTCGGGGTAGTGCGAGGGGACGCCCCGTCCGAGGTCCCAGGCGGCCCGGTGGGTGAGCAGGCGGGCCTCGTCCAGCCGGATCCGCATCTCGACGACGCGGTGGGAGACGGACTGGAACTTGCCGATGTTCCGGCCGAACTGTTCACGGGTGCGCGCGTACCGCACGCACTCGTCGATCTGGCGCCCCATGGCGCCGAGCAGCGGGGCGAGGATCAGCGAGCGTTCCCAGGCCATGGTCGCGGCGAGGACGCGGGAGCCCTGCTTCTCCGCGCCGAGCCGGGCGGAGAGCGGGATCCGGCAGCCTTCGAGGGTGATCTCTCCCCAGGGGGCGGTGCGCAGGCCGGCCTTCTCGTAGCGGGTCTCGACGGTGAGCCCCGGCTGGTCGCGGTCGACGAGGAAGGCGGTGACCCCGGTGAACCCGAGGGCCGGGTTGACGGTGGCGTACACGAGGAAGACGTCGGCGAGGGGCGCGTTGGTGACGAAGCGCTTGGCGCCGTCGAGGACGTAGTGGTCGCCGTCGCGGCGGGCCGTGGCCGTCAGGGAGAGGGCGTCGGAGCCGGAGGCGGCCTCGGTGATGGCGTGTGCGCCGATCAGCCGGCCGTCGCAGAGCCCGGGGAGGTAGCGCGTCTTCTGCTCCTCGCTCCCGAAGAGCAGCAGCGGGATCTCCGCGGCCCAGATGTGCGCGCCGAGCGCGATCATGAGGCCGTTGTCGCGGCAGCCCTCGCCCAGGCCCTCCAGGGCGAGGGCGCAGGTCAGCGGGTCCAGGCCGAGGCCGCCGTACGCGCGGGGCACGGGGAGGCCGAGGACTCCGGCGTCGGCGCAGCGCTGCCAGTCGCCGGGCTGGAGCGTCCCGGTGCGTTCCCGGGCCGGGAGGTCGGCGCCGAGGTCCCGGCCGAGCAGGCGGAACCGGTCGGCGAGGGCGGTCTGTTCCTCGGTGGGGCTGAGGTTCACGGGTGGCCGCCGACCGTGTCGAGGGCGGGCAGCCCGGCCAGCGAGGCCGCGATGTGGCCGTCGGAGACCACGTGGTCCTCCAGGGTGCCCGCCAGGTACTGGTCGTACGCGGAGAGGTCGAGCAGCCCGTGGCCGCTGACGTTGAAGAGGATGACGCGCGGCCGGTTCTCCTCGCGGGCCCGTACGGCCTCGTCGACGGCGCACTTGACGGCGTGCGCGGACTCGGGGGCGGGGATGAGGTTCTCCGTGCGGGCGAAGAACGCCCCGGCCTCGAACACCTCCTTCTGTCCGTAGGCCACGGCCTCCATGAGGCCGCGGTCGTAGAGGGCGCTCACCAGCGGGGCGGCGCCGTGGTAGCGCAGTCCGCCGGCGTGGACGCCGGGCGCGACGAAGGTGTGGCCGAGGGTGTACATCTTCGTCATGGGGGTGGTGCCGGAGAAGTCGTTGTAGTCCCAGGCGTAGCGGCCCCGGGTCATCTTGGGGCACGCCTCGGGCTCCACGGCGACCAGCCGGGTCCCGGCGCCGGTGCGGAGCTTCTCGCGGTGGAAGGGGAAGGCGAGACCGGCGAAGTTGCTGCCGGCGCCCATGGCGCCGATGACGACGTCGGGGAACTCGCCCGCCATCTCCATCTGGAGCAGGGCCTCTTCGCCGATGACCGTCTGGTGCAGCAGGACGTGGTTCTCGCCGCTGCCGACGGAGAAGGCGCCGCGGGTGACGCTCCGCGCGTGTTCGAGGGCCTCGGCGTTGGCGATGGCGACGCTGCCGTCGCCGTCGGGCGAGGCGGCCAGCAGGGCGCGGCCCGCCTCGGTGGTGCCGCTCGGGCTCGGGATGACGCGGGCGCCGTTGAGCTCCATGAGGACCCTGCGGTAGGGCTTCTGCCGGTAGCTGCAGTTGACCATGAAGACGGTGCAGGCGAGGTCGAGGGCGTGGCAGGCCATGGACAGCGCGGTGCCCCACTGGCCGGCCCCGGTGCCGGTGGTGATCTCCTGGACGCCGGCCTTCTTGTAGTAGTGGGCCTGCGCGAGGGCGGAGTTCAGCTTGTGGCTGCCGGAGGCGTTGGCCCCCTCGTACTTGTAGTAGATGTGCGCGGGGGTGTCGAGCGCCTGCTCCAGGCGGTGGGCGCGGATCAGCGGGGTGGGGCGCCAGCGCTGGTACTGCGCGCGCACCGGGTCGGGGATCTTCACGTGGCGCTCGGTGCCGACGCTGCCGCGGTACATGGACAGCGGGATGTTGGCGCCGGTGGAGCCGCGGTCGGCCGTCTGCGCGTCGGCGTCCGGTCCCGCGGCGGGCCGGGCCCGGCGGACGTCGGAGGCCGACACGTCGAGGTCGGCGAGGATGTTGTACCAGTGGGTCGGGACGTCGTCCTCGTCGAGGAGGTACTGGTTGCGCACGGCTTTCATGCCGGGGTCTCCGTCCGCAGGCCGGCGATGTGCCGGCGGACGAGCGCGACCAGGTCGCCGACGGTCTCCAGGTCGGCCTCCATGACGTCCTCGTCCTCGATGTGGCCGCCGAACTCGTTCTCCACGGCGAGCAGGAGCTGGAGGAGGTTGAGCGAGTCGAGCTGGATCATCGGAGAGTAGAGCGACGTCTGGGGGCCGATGTCCCGGGGGTCGAGGCGGAGATCGAGGGCGTCGACCATGAGTGCGCGGACCTTCGTGGCCACGTCGTCGTCGGGCAGCATGTCGAAAGGCTCCTTGGAACAGGAAATACGTCAGGTCGGGGTGACTTCGTGCGGGTCGCGCGGGAACGACACCGGAGGGGAGATTCCGTGACGGCCTGAGACCGGTGCGCAAGGAAGTCGGGGAAAGACGGGAAAAGCCGGTGCCGAGGGTCGCCGGGGAATCAGCGGGGGGCGGCGAGAAGACGGGAGACGTCCGTGACGATCTCGCTCCCCAGCACGAGGGAGAAATGATCTCCGGGAAAGACCCGCAGGGAGAACTCCCCGGACGTCGCGTCCGACCAGGCGGCGGCGTGCGCGACGGGCACGCCCGGGTCGGCGTCCCCCACGTACGCCGTCACCGGCACGGTCACCGGCCGCGCCGCGGTGGGCCGGTAGGTCTCGATCAGCGTCAGGTCGCCGCGGAACGACGGCAGCAGCAGGGCCAGCAGCTCCGGCTCGGCGACCACCGCCGGGTCCATGCCGCCGAGCGCGAGCAGCCCCTCGACCATGGCGTCGTCGTCCTGCAGGTGGAGTGCGCGGCCGCCCCGCGGGCTGAGCGGCGCGCCGTGTCCGGAGACGAACAGGTGGCGCGGACGAGCCCGGTAGAGCGCCTCCAGACGCAGCGTGACCTCGTACGCGAGGGCCGCGCCCATGCTGTGGCCGAGCAGCGCGACCGGCCGGTCGAACAGCGGCAGGAGCTCGCGCGCCACACGGTCGGCGAGCGGGCCCATGGCACTGACGCACTCCTCCCCGAAGCGGTCCTGCCGCCCCGGGTACTGGACCGCGACGAGTTCCACGTCGTCCGGCAGGGCGTCGGCCCAGCCGTAGAACGCGCCGGCGGTACCGCCCGCGTGGGGCAGGCACACCAGGCGGATCCTCGGCGCGGTCACCGGGCGGGGCCGGCGCAGCCAGCGCCCGTCCGGGCTCGCGGCATGCGGGGCACGTACCGGGCTGGTCATCACTGGCGGCCTGCTTCCCTGGGCTTCTCGAACCGCCGGGAACTCACTCGCCCCGGCATTTCAAGTACCGCACCCTAACGCCATTTCACGGCTCGTCACCACCCGATTCGGGCGGCAGTTCGCCATACAGAATTCATCCAGTCCGCGGGTGTCCGGACTCCGTACATTGGTCCGCCGTCACGTCGTGAATTCTCTCCCCGCCGCCCGTCGCCGGAGGAATTCAGCTCATTCGATCCTGCCGAAAGAGACTCGTCACGCCATGAATTCCCTCCCTCTGCACCAGGTCTACGTCGGCGGCCGGTGGACCGCCCCGCGCGCCACCGGCACGCTCCCCGTGGAGAACCCGGCGACCCTGGGGATCGTCGGGGAGGTCCCGGACTGCGGCAGCGAGGACGTCTGGCACGCGGTGGACGCCGCCCGCCAGGCCCTGCCCGGCTGGTCGGCGACCGGCGTCGAGGAGCGCGCGGCGGCGCTGACGGCGCTGCGCGAGGCCCTGGTGAAGCACCAGGACGAGCTGGCGGAGACCGTCACGCGGGAGATGGGGTCGCCCCTCACGTTCTCCCGGCGCGTCCAGGCGGGCCTGCCCGTGCGGGTGCTCGACGGCTTCACGGCGGAGCTCGCCGCGGCCACCGCCGAGGAGCGGATCGGGCACTCCCTCGTGGTGCGCGAGCCGGTCGGCGTGGTCGGCGCCATCACCCCGTGGAACTACCCGCTGCACCAGGCGGTCGCCAAGATCGGCGCGGCCGTCGCGGCGGGCTGCACGCTCGTCCTCAAGCCGAGCGAACTCGCCCCGCTCTCCTCGTACCTCCTGGCGACGCTCATCGACGGGATCGGGCTGCCGCCGGGCGTCTTCAACCTCGTGCCCGGCAGGGGCGCGACGGCGGGCGCCGCGCTGTCCGCCGACGACGGCGTCGACCTGGTGTCCTTCACCGGGTCGCTGGAGGCCGGCCGGAAGGTCGGTGCCGCGGCGGCCCGTACGGTCAAGAAGACCTGTCTGGAGCTGGGCGGCAAGTCCGCCACGGTGGTCCTGCCGGACGCCGACCTGGCCGCCGCCGTCGAGGACGGGGTCCGCAGCGCCCTGCACAACGCGGGGCAGACCTGCACCGCCCGCACCCGGCTGCTGGTGCCGCGGGAGCGACTGGACGAGGCGCTGGACATCGCCCGTTCGGTCGTCGCCGGCTACGTGCCGGGTGACCCCGAGGACCCGGCGACCCTGCTGGGCCCCCTCGCCTCCGCCGGGCAGCGCGAGCGGGTCCTCGGCCATCTGGCGCAGGCCGTCCGCTCGGGTGCCCGTCAGGTCGCCGGCCAGGACGCCGCGGCCGCGCTGCCGGCGACCGGGCACTACGTGGCGCCGAGCGTGTGGACGGACGTCGGCCCTTCCTCGCCGCTGGCCCGCGAGGAGGTCTTCGGTCCCGTCCTCGCGGTCATGACGTTCGACGGCGACGACGGGGCGGTGTCGCTCGCGAACAGCTCCGACTACGGCCTCGCCGCCACCGTGTGGTCCGGCGACCAGGACCGCGCGGTCGCCGTGGCCAGGCGGCTGCGGGTGGGCCAGGTCGACGTCAACGGCGCGAAGTTCAACGCCGCCGCTCCGTTCGGGGGCTACAAGCAGTCCGGCATCGGCCGGGAACTCGGCCGCCACGGCATCCAGGAGTTCCAGGAGGTCAAGGCGGTCCAGCTGCCGTCCTGACCGGGACCGTGGACTCCACCGCACCCGGCCCCCTTTCTTCCCCACCCCCACTTCCCTGCACCTCGAACCGAAACGACGGGTGACACCGTGTCCCTGCGCATGCCGCACCTCCGCGTGGAGTTCCCTCCGGAGCTCAGTCCGTTCGCCGACCGGGCGGAGGCGGGAGCCCGGGCCTTCGTGGCCCGCTTCGGCCTCGCCCCCGACGAGGCCGCCCGCCGCCATCACGAGCGCTCCCTGCTCGGCACCCTGATGGGCAGGGCGTACCCGCAGAGCGGAGCGGAGGAGCTCCAGCTCGTGACCGACTGGATCAGCTGCATGCTGGTCCTGGACGACCAGTTCGACGAGACCTCCCTCGGCACGGAGCCGGAGCGGCTGCGCGAGGTCTGCGACGAGGTCCTCGGCTGGTTCACCGAGGACGGCTCCGTCGACGACGAGGCCGGCCCGGCGGCGCACTCCCTCACCGAGGTGTTCCGCCCCGCCTACGCGGACCTCTGGCGCCGCACCGCCCCCCTCACCTCGCCGGCCTGGCGCCGGCGCCTCGCCGCCCACATCGGGGCCTTCTTCGACACCTGCGTGTGGGAGTCGGAGAACCGGCTCACGGGCCGCGTCCCCGGGCTGGACGAGTACATCGCCCACCGCGGCCGCGCACTCATGCCGTACCTCGACCTCATCGAGGTCACCACGCACTTCGAGGTGCCGGAGGAGATCTACGGGCTCCCGGCCTTCGCCGAGATGAACGCGGCGCTGTCCGACGCGGACCTGTGGACCAACGACCTGTTCAGCTGCGAGAAGGAGGCGCTGCTCGGCGACCCGCACAACCTGGTCCTGGTCCACCGGCACGCGCACGGCACGGACCTGCAGACCGCCGCCGACGCCGTCGGGGAGATGGTCCAGGACCGCTTCGACCGGTTCACCGCGCTCAGCTCCTCTTTCGCGGAGCACCTGACGCCCGCCCAGCGCGCCCTCTTCCCGGCGGACCGCCTGGAGCGCCACGTCGCGGGGCTGCGGAGCTGGCTCACCGGCCAGCTCCAGTGGCGCTTCGAGACGCTGCGGTTCGACCCCACGCGGCCCGAGGTCGTCAGCACCGCGGGCTCCACCCCGCTGTAGGCGCGCGGCCTGCACCGACTTCCCCCACCGTGACCCACCGTGAACGGGGTACGCATGCGAGACCGTTACGCGACACTCAGACATCTGGAGACCCTCGACCCCAAGGCGGATCACCAGGAGATCCACCGCATATCCTCCGACAGCGAGTTCCCCTGGGACTACGGCCGCGGGCTTGAGGTCGCCATCTGGCGCACCTGCTGCGTGCCGGCCATCTCCGACGTCCTGGACGGCAGCGGCGAGTTCGCCCTGCGGGCCCAGAAGCGGTACGACGACACCCGCATCCTGCTCGGCGAACTGGTCCGCGGGGGCTACGACTCCCCGCGGGGGCACCAGGCGATCCGGCAGATCAACCAGGCGCACCGCAGGTTCGACATCGCCAACGAGGACATGCTGTACGTCCTGTCGACGTTCATCCTCGAACCGGTGCGCTGGATCGACCGCTGGGCCTGGCGGCGCACCTCCGAGACGGAGCGGCTGGCCGCCTTCTACTTCTTCACCGGGGTCGGCAAGCGGATGAACATCCGCGAACTCCCCACCGACTACGAGTCGTTCGAGCAGTTCAACCGTGAGTACGAGGGGGCCCGCTTCCAGCGGGCCGCGAGCAACCACCGCGTCGGCACCAACATCCTGAGCCTGTACGCCTCCTGGTACCGGCGCCCGGTCAGCGACCTGGTCGCGGCCACGCTGCCGTGCCGGCTGGACGCGCCCGCGCTGGACGCCCTCGGCATGTCCACCCCGCCCCGCTGGGTGCGGGCGGTCCACCGCGCCGGGCTCCGCGGCCACGCGGGGGCCGAGCGCGTCGCGCCGCGGCTCATG
This sequence comes from Streptomyces sp. NPDC014891, assembly GCF_043081085.1. Taxonomy (NCBI): domain Bacteria; kingdom Bacillati; phylum Actinomycetota; class Actinomycetes; order Kitasatosporales; family Streptomycetaceae; genus Streptomyces; species Streptomyces sp. NPDC014891. The sequence continues at coordinate 601,981 of NZ_JBIBWF010000001.1, forward strand.
GCCCGGCTGATGACCCGGCCGACCGCGCGGACGTACCCGGGCTACCCGCACGGTTACGACCTCGCCGACATCGGTCCCCAGCGGACCGTCCCGCCCGCGCGGCAGCAGCCGACGACCCGCGTCGACAGCCTCAAGGACTGAGCACCATGACCCACACCACAGTTCCCGCCGCGCCCTTGGCGGCCATCGGCGACACGCCCCTGCGGCCGGTCGTCGTCCCGTTCCGCGACCGGACCGTGCGGATCTGGCTGAAGCTGGAGGCCGAGAACCCCTTCGGGTCGATCAAGGCCCGCACGGCGGAGGCCCTGCTGAACGCCCTGGAATCGAGCGGGGCCCTGCGTCCGGGGATGCGGGTGGTCGAGTCGACCTCCGGCAACCTGGGCGTGGCGCTCGCCGGCCTCTGCGCACAGCGCGGCTACCGGTGCACCCTGGTCGTGGAGCCGAGCACGCCGCCGGCCAGCGTCGCGCGGATGCGCGCGTACGGCGCCGACGTCGTGACCGTCCGCGAGGTGCCGGGCGGCCGGACCCTCGGGGCGCGGCTCGACGCCGTCCGCGAGATCGTCTCGGCCGGGTCCGACGCCGTGTGGACCGACCAGTACGCGAGCCCCGCCAACCCCGGGGTGCACGAGTGGCAGACCGCCGCGGAGCTGATGAAGGCCGCGCCGGAGGGCCGGTTCGACGCGGTCGCCGTGGCCGTGTCGACCGGCGGCACGCTGGCGGGCATCGCGCGGTTCTTCCGCGACCACGCCCCGGACACCCGGGTCGTCGCGGTCGACGCGGTGGGCTCCTCGGCGCTCGGCGGCGCCCCCTCCGACCGGCCGTTCAAGCTCATGGGCTTCGGCTCCGGACAGGTGTCGGGCTTCGTGGAGCCGCACCACGTCGACCACGTGGTGCGGCTAACGGACCAGGCGGCCGCCGCGGCCTGTGCGCTGATCGCCCGGCGGACCGGGATCTCCCTCGGCGGCAGCGGCGGCGCCGCGGTGCTGGCCGCCGTCTCCCGGGCGATCGGCGACCCGTCGCTGCGGGAGATCGCCTGCGTCTGTCCGGACAGCGGGGAGAAGTACCCGCAGTTGCGCGACGCCCCCGCCGACGGCGGTCCGGGCTGCGCGGGCGAGATCCGCGCGGCGCTGGACCTGCTGGACCGGGTGCGGGCGGGGGAGCCCGCCGCGCCCGCGCCGACGCACCCGCGGAGACCGTCGAACCCCCCGAAGGGAACGCACTGATGACACCGTACGACGACACGCTCACCTATCTGGACAGCGCCGACGTGGCCCGGCTCTGCGACGGGCTGCCCGTCGCCGACCTGGCGCGCGACACGCTCCTCGCCTACCGGCGCAAGGAGGCGGGGCTCACCCCGGAGGCCGCGCTGCGCTGGACCACCCCGTCCGGGGCGTCGGCGCGCAGCCTCGTCCTGCCCGGCTGGGCCGACGGCGCCTACGGCTGCAAGATCATCAACGCCTCGCTGGGCAACCACCTCCTCGGCCGGCCGCGCGCCGCCGGGCTGGTCGTCCTCGACGACCCGGAGACGGCGCGACCGGTCTGCATCATGGAGGGCGGCCGGATCAGCGCGCTGCGCACCGCCGGCGTCTCGATCGCGGCACTGCGCGCCGTGCGCGACCTGGCGGCCGTCCGGCGGGTGGCCTTCCTCGGCTGCGGCCGGCAGGCGGAGGTCCACCGGGAACTCCTGGCGAGCACCTGCCCCGGCGTCGAGGAACTGATCGTCCACGACCGGGACGCGGACCGGGCCGAGGAGCTCGCCGCCCGCTGGCGCGCCGCCCACCCGGCGGTCGCCGTCACGGTGACCCCGGACGCCCGCTCCGCCGTCGAGCGCGCCCAGGTGACGGTCGCGGTGACGACGACCACCGAGCCGTACGTGGAGCTGGAGTGGGTGCCGGCGGGCGGCACCTTCGTCAACGTGTCCCTCGACGACGCGGCCGAGAGCCTGCTGCTGGGCTGCGACCACCTGTTCGTCGACGACTGGGACCTGGTCGTCGACGACGACCACCGGCTGCTCGGCAGGCTGGCCCGGGCCGGCCGCGTCTCCGGGCCGGGGACGGCCGCCCCCACGGGCGGGCGCTCGGTGGACGCCTCCCTGCCGGAGCTGTTCGCCGGCGACTACCCGCGCACGGTCGCCGAGGACGATCGGGTGGTGATCAACCCCTTCGGCATGGGCGTCCAGGACATCGCCCTGGCCGCCGCCGTGTACGCGCGCGCGGTCGAGCAGGGCGTCGGCCTCTCCCTGCCGCACTGAACCGGGGGCCGTACGGCGTCCCCCCGCCGTACGGCCCCCCGCCGCTCGCGGTCCCCCACCGCGCCCGGCGCCCCCACGACCGTGGCCCCCGCCGGATCACCGGCGGGGGCCACGGTCGTGGGGGCGCCCTGGATCAGTACGACTTGGGCAGCCCCAGGGTGTAGTGCGAGACGAAGTTGAGGATCATCTCCCGGCTCACCGGGGCGATCCGCGCCACCCGGGAGAGCGTCAGCAGGGAGGCGAGCCCGTACTCGGTCGTCAGACCGTTGCCGCCCAGGGTGTGGATCGCCTGGTCGACGGAGTGGGCGCACGCCTCGGCGGCGGCGTACTTGGCCATGTTGGCGGCCTCGCCGGCGGCCATGTCGTCGCCCGCGTCGTAGAGTTCGGCGGCCCTGCGGGTCATCAGCCGGGCGAGTTCGAGCTCGATGTGGAGCCGGGCGAGCGGGTGGGCGACGGCCTGGTGGGCGCCGATCGGGGCGGACCACACCTGCCGGGTGCGGGCGTAGTCCACGGCCTTGTCCAGGGCGTAGCGGCCGAGGCCGGCGGCGAACGCGGCGATCATGATGCGTTCGGGGTTCAGTCCGGCGAAGAGCTGCTGCAGCCCCGCGTCCTCCTCGCCGACCAGCGCGTCGGCCGGCAGCCGCACGTCGTCCAGGACGAGTTCGAACTGCTTCTCCGGGGCGCCGAGTTCCATCGGGATCTCGTGGTGGGCGAAGCCGCGCGCCTCGCGCGGCACCACGAACAGGCAGGGTTTGAGGCGGCCGGTCCGGGCGTCCTCGGTCCGGCCAACGACCAGGGTGGCGTCGGCCTCGTCGACCCCGGAGACGAAGACCTTGCGGCCGGTGAGCAGCCAGTCCGTGCCGTCGCGGCGGGCGGTGGTGGTCAGCCGGTGGGAGTTGGACCCGGCGTCCGGCTCCGTGATGCCGAAGGCCATCCGGGAGGTGCCGTCGGCCAGCCCGGGCAGCAGGCGGCGCTTCTGTTCCGGGGTGCCGAAGCGGCTGATGACCGTTCCGCAGATGGCGGGCGACACCACCAGCATGAGCAGCGGGTTTCCGGCCGCACCGAACTCCTCCATGACGAGGGAGAGTTCGGTGATGCCGCAGCCCCCGCCGCCGTACTCCTCCGGGAGGTTGACCCCGAGGTAGCCGAGCCGTCCGGCCTCCGTCCAGAGCTCGCCCGGGGTGCGCGGGTCGGGACCGCCGTCACCCCGGCCGCGCGCGAACGCGGCGACGGCCTCCCGCAGCGCCCGGTGCTCGGCGCTCTCCGCGAACGTGCCGTGCCCGCTCATCGGACCAGCTCCGCGAGGATCTCGGCGGTGTGCTCGCCGTGCCCGGGGGCGGCGCCGCGCAGCGAGTCCAGTCCTTCGCCGAACAGAACGGGGAAGCGGACCTGCCGGCGCGGCTCCTCGGTCGCCGATCCCGGCAGGGTCCCGACGAGGTCGCGGGCGGCGACGTGCGCGTCGGCGAGGAACGCGTCGGCCGTCTCGTACACCGGCGCCCAGGGCAGGTCCAGGGCGGCGAGCGCGGCGCACCACCAGGCCAGGTCGCGGCGGGCGAAGACACCGGTGAGGATCTCCCGGATCCGTCCACGGGCGCGGGTGCGCGCCGTACGGCGGTCGTACGCGTCGTCGTCGAGCTCGGGGAACTCGCCGGCGAAGGCCTTGCGGAAGGTCAGCCAGAACTTGTCCTCGAAGGTCGCGAGGGCGATCCGGCCGCCGTCCGCGGCGGTGAACACGTCGTTGTCGCCGGTGACCAGAGGGCTCTCGGCCGGGTCGGACAGCGTGCGCAGGGGCAGCGCGAGCGGTCCGGCCCAGGCGGCGGCCGCCTCGTGCAGGGACACGTCGAGGTGCTGGCCGCGGCCGGTGGCGCGGGCGGAGGCGACCGCGACCGCGGTGGAGAGGGCCGCGTACATCGCTCCGGCGAGGTCGGCGATCCTGAGGCCCACCCGGTCGACGCGCTCGCCGGGGCGGTGGGGCACGGCGAAGAAGCCGGACAGGGCGAGGAAGTTGAGGTCGTGGCCGGGCCGGGCGGCGTAGGGCCCGTCCTGTCCGAAGCCGGTGATGGAGCAGAGCACCACCCGCGGGTTGGCCTCGCGCAGCCGCTCGTAGCCCAGGCCCATGGCGTCGAGGACGCCGGGACGGTGGCTCTCCACGACGGCGTCGCTGCGCTCCACCAGCCGTAGCAGGGTCTCCCGTTCGGACGGCTCGCGCAGATCCAGGACGAGGGAGCGCTTGTTGCGGTTGAGCGCGGCGAACGTCTCCGGATCGACCAGCCGGCCGTAGTCGCCGCCGTCCGGGCTCTCCACCTTGACCACGTCGGCGCCGAGGTCGGCCATCAGCACCGTGGCGAATCCCCCGGGCAGCAGCCGTGAGAGATCGAGAACCCGTACGCCGTCCAGGGCCGGCCAGCCCGCCGTCACGTCCACCTGCGACTCCTTTCGCTCCCGCGGCCTCCGGTCGAGGGGCGGGCACAAGCGGGCGCACGCTACCCGCCACCGGACGGCGGGCCCTGGACGGAATCTGCACGGCTCCTGCCTCCCCCGAGCGGTTCCCTCGCCGGAGGGAACCCCTTCCAGCCGCCGGGGGATCCGGCACCGGGGGCCCGCGGGGTGGGATGGGACCAGCGCCGGACGGACCGGCAGCCCACGCCGAGGAGAGTCACCATGCAGCTCAGCACCGCACCGGCCGCCCCGCGCACCGACATGCCGCTCGACGGGGTTCCGCACCTCGCCGCCCCGCTCGCCGAGTCGCTCCGCCCCGCGGACACCGCGGCGCCGCTCTCGGAGCACACCGTCGGCTCCCTGCTGCGCGAGGTCGCCGCCGGCCGCCCGGACGCCCCGGCCCTGGAGTCGGTCCCCGACGACGGCGCCACACCGCGCACCTGGACGTACGCCGAGCTGCTCGCCGAGGCCGAGAGCGTGGCGGGCGGGCTGCGGGAGCGCGTCGGACTCGGCGCGCGGGTCGCCCTGTGGGCGCCGAACGTCCCGGAGTGGCCGATCGTGGCGTACGCGGCGGCGCTGGCCGGGGTGACCCTGGTGGCGCTCAACCCGGCGCTGCGGGCCGGCGAGCTCGCCCACGCCCTGCGCACCTCCGAGGCCGAGATGCTGATCCACGCCGACGCGGTCCGGGGCTACGACATGGCCGCGACGGTGGCCACGGTGGCCCCGGACATGCCCGGTCTGCGGCACGTCGTGCCGCTCGCGGCGTGGGAGTCGCTGCGGGGTGCCGCGCCGCTTCCCTCGCCGGAGGAGGTCGCCGCCGTCCCGGCGCAGATCCAGTTCACCTCGGGCACCACCGGCCTCCCCAAGGCGGTGCTGCTCTCCCACCGGTCCGTGGTCAACGTGGCCCGGCTGACCTTCGAGGGTCTCGGTGTCCACGACGGCGCGACCGTGGTCTCCCCGCTGCCGATGTTCCACACCGCGGGCTGTGTCATCTCCTGCCTGGGGCCGCTGTGGAGCGGCGGCGTCTTCACGCTCCTGGAGCGCTTCGACCCCAAGGTCCTCTTCGAGGTGCTGCGCCGCTCCCCCGGCGCGGTGCTCACCAGTGTTCCGACGGTGCTGACCGCGCTGAACGACGTGGCCCGCGCCGCCGACGGCGCGCCGGCCCGGCTCTCCTCCGTCCTCACCGGAGCGGCACCGGTCCGCCCGCAGCTCATCACCGAGACCGAGGAGCTGTTCTCGACCACGGTGTTCAACCTGTACGGGCAGACCGAGCTGGCGTCCGTGGTCACGCTGACCCGGCCGGACGACACCGCCGAGGACAAGACCAGCACCGTCGGCCGCCCCCTGCCGCACGTCGCGTGCAAGATCGTGGACCCGGACACCGGTCGGGTGCAGCCGCTCGGCGTCCCCGGCGAGATCTGCGCCCGCGGCTACCAGCAGCTCCTCGCGTACTACGGCGACGCGGAGGCCACCGCCCGGAAGGTGGACGCGGACGGCTGGCTGCACACCGGCGACATCGGGTCGATGGACGCGACCGGCGCGGTCCGGATCGAGGGCCGGCTGAGCGACCTGATCATCCGGGGCGGCGAGAACATCGCGCCCGGCCCCGTCGAGTCCTTCCTCAGCACGCTGCCGGGCGTCCGCGACGCCCTGGTGGTGGGGGTGCCGGACGACCGGTGGGGCGAGATCGTCGCCGCGGTGCTGCTCCCCACCGCCGACCGCCCGGAGGGCCCGGACGTCGAGGAGTGCGTCGCCCGCTGCCGCGAGCAGCTCTCCCCGCACAAGATCCCGGTCCGGTGGTACCTCGCGGACGGGCTGCCGCTGACCGCCTCCGGCAAGATCCAGAAGTTCCGGGTCCAGGAGCTGATCGCCGAGGGCTCCCTCCCCCGCCTCGACGCGCCCCGCGCCTGAACCGCCCCGCGGACCGCCTCCCCCGACCTCCCGTCATCCCGCTGACGCACCCCGGAGCCCACGTCATGAAGATCTCCATGCAGCTGAAGTACGACACCGACATCGTCGCCGCGGCCGGTCAGGTCGCCGAACTGGAGCGGGCCGGCCTGGACCTGGTCTGGGTGCCGGAGGCGTACGGCTACGACGCGCCCAGCTTCATGGGCTTCCTCGCCGCCCGTACGGAGCGGATCGAGATCGGTTCCGGCATCCTCTCCGTCTTCAGCCGGACGCCCGCCCTGCTGGCGATGACCGCGGCCGGGGTCGACGCCCTGTCCGGCGGACGCTGCCACCTCGGCCTCGGCTCCTCGGGCCCGCAGGTCGTCGAGGGGCTGCACGGGGTGCCGTACGCCGCCCCGGTGGCCCGGACCCGCGAGACCATCGAGGTCATGCGCGCCTTCTGGCGACGGGACGAGCCGGTGCGTCACGAGGGGCGCACGGTCACGCTGCCGCTGCCCGAGGGGCAGGGCACCGGCCTCGGCAAGCCGATGCGGCTGCTGACGGCCCCGGTCCGCCCGACCGTCCCGGTGTGGGTGGCGGCGCTGGGCCCGAAGAACGTCCGGATGGTCGCGGAGACCGCCGACGGCTGGCTGCCGCTCTTCTTCGTCCCCGAGTGGTGCGACCGGGTGTGGGGCCCGGCCCTCAAGGAGGGCGCAGCGGCCCGCGGGCCCGAGCTGGGACCGCTCCAGATCTCCGCGGGCGGTCTGCTCGCGATCGGTCCGGACGCCGAGCGGGCCCGGGAGCTGGCCCGCGGCCAGCTCGCGCTGTTCGTCGGGGGCATGGGCGCGCCCCGCCACAACTACTACTACGACCTGGTCAGCCGGTACGGCTATGCCCGTGAGGCGGAGACGATCCAGCGCCTGTTCCGGGCCGGGGACAGGGCCGGGGCCGCGGCAGCCGTGCCCGCCGCGCTGCTCGAGGCCACCACGATCTGCGGCACGGAGAGCTACGTGCGGGACCGTCTGGACGCCTACCGCGAGTCCGGGGTCACCCACCTCCAGGTCGTGCCCGTGCCGCAGGAGGGCGAGTCCGAGGCGACGGTGGTCTCCCGCCTGAAGGACATCACCGGCTGACGGGGCGCCGCCGGCCACGGAGCGCCGAAGCCCCGTAGCCCCGTCGGGCCCGGAGCCCCGGCCCTCTCGGTCCTCCAGCTCGGCCGGTCCGGCCGGCCCGGTCGGCCCGGTCGATCCGGCCGGCCCGGTCGAGACTGTCGCCTCCGTCAGCCCACGGCGACGAACCCCGACTCGTACGCGAGGACCACCGCCTGTGTCCGGTCGCGCGCCCCCAGCTTCGCCAGAGTGCCGCTGACATGGGTCTTGACCGTCTGCACCCCCAGGAACAGCCGCTCGGCGATCTCCGCGTTGGACATGCCCTGCGCCATCAGCCGCAGCACCTCCGCCTCCCGCTCGGTGAGCTGGGCGCGGGCCAGCGCGTCCCCGGGCTCACGGGCCTGACGCCCCCGCACCAGCGAGCGGATCGCGGCGGGGAAGAGCACCGAGTCCCCGGTCGCCACCGTACGGACGGCCTGGACGATCTCGGCGGGCCGGGACCGCTTGAGCAGGAAGCCCGACGCCCCTTCCCTGAGCGCCTCGTAGACGTAGTCGTCGCGTTCGAACGTGGTGATCACGAGAACCCTCGGCGGGTCGGGGACGGCGGCCATGAGGTCGCGGGTCGCGGTGATGCCGTCGACGGTGGGCATCCGCACGTCCATGACGACGACGTCCGGGCGCAGCCTGCGGACGAGCGGCACGACCTCGCATCCGTCGGACGCCTCGCCGACCACGGTGATGCCGGGGGCGTTGCCCAGGATGGCGGACATGCCGGCCCGGACGAGCTCCTCGTCGTCGATGAGGAGGACGGAGATTTCCATGATCACGATTCCAAGCGTAGGGGGAGACGGGCGCTGACGGTCCAGCGCCCCGAGGCGGCTCCGGCGCTCGCGCGGCCGCCGAGCAGCGCGGCGCGCTCCCGCAGACTGCGCAGCCCCTTGCCGGTGCCGGAGGCCTGCGGCACCTGCTCGACCAGCCGGTTGGCGACGGTGAGCCTCACCTGTTCGCCGGTGATGGCGAGCTCGACGTCCACGGGTGAACCGGGGGCGTGCTTCATCGCGTTGGTGAGCGCCTCCTGGAGGATGCGGTACGCCTCGCGGGAGACGACGCCCGGCACGGCGTCCACGTCGGCGGCCGTGCGCGAGCGCACCGTGACGCCCGCCGCGCGGCTGGCCTCCAGGAGCTGTCCGATGTCCGCGAGCGTGGGCCGCACGGTGCGGACGCCCCGCTCCTCGTCCTTCAGGTAGCCGAGGGTGCGCTCCAGGTCGTCCATGGCCCGGCGGCCGGTGTCCTCGATCGCCGTCAGCGCCCGGAGGACGAAGTCACGGTCGGCGTCGATGAGTTCGCGGGCCGCGCTCGCCTGGAGCACCGTGACGGTGAGGGCGTGGCCGATGGAGTCGTGGAGTTCGCCGGCGAGCCGGTTGCGGGCCAGGAGTTCGTCCGCGCGGCGCTCCGCGACCGCCAGCCGTTCGGCCGTCGAGGGCCCCAGCAGCTTTCGGGCGAGCGCGAGTTGTGCGTTCCCGGCCCACACGACCAGTCCGAACACGGCGACGAGCAGCGGCGGCACGAGGCCCAGGTACCAGATGTGGCGGTGGCCGCCGGGGACGGTGACGCCGAGGATCGTGCGGGAGGCCTCGACGGCGGGCGCGGACGCCAGCGTTCCGGTGACGGACAGCAGCTGGGCCACGACGCTGGCGACGAGCAGTCCCCACCAGCAGCGCAGCACCAGCCAGACGCTGGTGCGCAGGCGGTCGGAGAGGCTCCGGGCCGGGGCGCGACCGATGTCGTCCTCGTCGTCCGGAACGAGCAGCAGGCGCGCCTGGATCCCCTCCGCCCGCCGCGCCCCCGGCACCAGGCCGAGGAGCAGCAGGGGGACCACCGGCACGAGGGCACAGGCCGCGAGGGTGCGCGCCAGGCTCTCCGTGATCCCGGGCCACATCAGGACGCAGACGGGCCCGACGGCCGCTCCGAGCAGCAGGTGGAGCCCCCGGGCGTACGTGCGGCCCTGGCGCAGGGCGTCGTAGAGCGTCGACGGCAGACGTCTCATGGTGGATCAACTCCCTCCCCGGGGGGAGGTGACTCCCGCCGCCGGGGGATCCGTCCGGCACCGCCGCACGGTTGGCTTGAGGACATGAACAGGGACAACGCAACGGCGCACGGTGCGGGCGACGCACCGGCCGTCGACGTACGCGGCCTGGTGAAGGCGTACGGCGACCGGACAGTGGTGAAGGACCTCACCTTCCAGGTGCGGGCCGGTTCCGTCACCGGCTTCCTCGGCCCGAACGGCGCGGGGAAGTCCACGACCCTGCGGATGATTCTGGGACTGGACCGGCCCACCGCGGGCGAGGTCCTGGTCGCGGGACGGCCGTACGCCCGGCTGGTCGAGCCGCTGCGCCACGTCGGCGCGCTGCTGGACGCACAGGCGGCGCATCCGAGCAGGACCGCGCGCGACCATCTGCTCTGCGTCGCCCACGCCGGACGCATACCGCCGGGGCGGGTCGACGAGGTGCTGGAGCAGGTCGGCATGGACTCCGCGGCCCGTCGCCGCATCGGCGGCTTCTCGCTGGGGATGCGCCAGCGCCTGGGCATCGCCGCGGCGCTGCTCGGCGACCCCGCGGTGCTGATCCTCGACGAGCCGGTCAACGGTCTGGACCCCGAGGGCATCCGCTGGCTGCGGCACTTCCTGCGGGGACTGGCGGACCGGGGCCGGGCGGTGCTGATCTCCAGTCACCTGATGACGGAGACGGCGCTGCTCGCGGACCGGCTGGTCGTGATCGGCCGGGGCCGGCTGCTGGCGGACGTGTCCATGGCCGAGTTCGCCGCCGAGCACGGCCGCTCCCGGGTGCGGGTGCGGGCCGACGAGCCGGAGCGGCTGCGTGGGGCCCTGGAACGCAAGGGGCTGCGGGTGGTGCCCGGCGACGGCGACGCGCTGGAGGTGTACGCGGCGGAGGCCGCCGACGTCGGCCGCTGCGCGGCTCACGAGGGGGCCGCCGTCCTGGAGCTGGTCCAGGTGGAGGACTCGTTGGAGGAGGCATTCATGCGCATGACCGCCGATTCGGTGGAGTACGGGGGGCGACCCCTCGGAGAGGTGGTCTGACGATGTCTGTCGACGCGGTGCTCCGCTCGGAGTGGACGAAGATCCGCTCGGTGCGTGCGGTCCTGTGGTCGCTGCCGCTGGCCGCCGCCCTGCTCGTCGGCATCGGTGCCGGCGTGACGGGGTCGGTCGGCCCGGAGGAGGCGGACGGCCCCGGCTTCGACCCGGTGCAGCTCGGTTACTACGGCATCCTGTTCGCCCATGTCGTGGTGATCGCCTTCGCCGTCCTGGTGGTCGGCAACGAGTACCAGAACGGCGCCATCCGGGTGTCGCTGGCGGCGGTGCCCCGGCGCGGTCTGATGTACGCGGCCAAGCTCACCGTCGGGGCGGTGCTGGCCCTGGTGGCCGGCGCGGTCGCCTCGCTGTCCACGTTCCTCCTCTCGCAGCGTCTGCTCGGCGAGCACGGCGCGGCGCTCGGCGACGCCGGCACGGTGCGGGCGATCGTGGTGGGCGCCCTGTACTTCCCGCTGCTCGCGGTCATGTGCATGGGGTTCACGGCGATGCTGCGCAGTCTGATGCTCTCCATGGGCGTCCTGATCCCCGTGCTGTTCCTGGTCTCCCCGGTACTGGCGGAGATCCCCGGCCTGCAGGAGCTGGCCTGGTACCTGCCGGACCGGGCGGGCCAGTACGGACTGCGGCTCGACCCCGCCGCCGCCGCGCCCTACGGCCCCATGACCGGGGTCCTGGTCATGGGGGTGTGGGCGGGGGCGGCGGCGGTCGGCGGCTGGCTGACGCTCCGCACACGCGACGCGTGAGCGTCCGGCCGCCGTGAGGGACGCGTGAGGGGACGGGGACGGTGGGCATCGACGACCGTCCCCTCACGCCGTTCACTGTTCCCGGGCGTGGAGGCGCACCAGGGGCGAGAAGGCGTACTCCTCGCCGGCGCCGACCGGGGGTTCGAACAGCTGGTGGTCGACCAGCCGTTCCAGGAGGTCCTCCGCCTGGTGCCCGCCGCACCGCAGCACCGCGGCCGCGCCGTCCGGGGTGAACGCCCGGCCCTCGGACCGGGCGAGCGCGCGCACGGCGTCACGGAGCACGGGATCCAGACCCTCGTACGCGGACGTCAGCCGTTCCCGTACGGACAGGTCGCCGGCGACCAGCTCCGACAGCCGCCGGTCCTCGTCGGCCAGCCGGTCCGCCAGCCGGGCCAGGGTCCAGTGCGGGCGGGCGGCGAGCCGCATGCCCGCGATCCGCACGGCCAGCGGGATCCCGTCGCACAGCTCGGCCAGGGTCTCGGCCGCCGTCCGTTCGGCCAGCACCCGCCGCTCGCCGGCGATCCGGGCGAGCAGGGAGACGGACTGGTCGGCGGTGAAGCGCTCGACGCGGAAGTGCTGGGCGCCCTCCAGGCCGGGCAGCGGGGTCCGTCCGGCCAGCAGGGCGGCGCCGCCGGGGCCGGTCGGCAGCAGGGGGCGCACGGCGCGCTCCCCCGGCGCGTCGTCGACGACCACCAGGACCCGGCGTCCGGCCACGGCCTCCTGGTAGAGGGCCGCGAGTTCGGGCAGTCCGGTGGGCAGCCCGGCCGCCGGTACGCCCAGGGCCCGGGCGAAGCCGCGCAGCGCCGTACGGACCTCGTCGGGCGCGCCGGAGCGCAGCCGGGCGTGCAGGACGCCGTCGGGGAAGTGGCGGGCGACGGCGGCGGCGATCTGGACGGTCAGGGCGGACTTCCCGACGCCGGCCGGCCCGTGGAGGGCGGCGACCGGCGCCGCGCCGAACGCGGCCAGCGGCCCCTGCCCGGTCAGGTACTGACGGACCTGGAAGTGCTCGACGCGGCCCACGAAGTCCCCGACGCTCTGCGGAAGCTGGACGGAGCGCGGGGCGTCGGCACGGCCGGCGGGCCGCTCCGTGCTCACGGTCCCGGCCCGGGCGTCCTCCCGCAGCACGGTCATCTGGGCCTCGCGGAGTTCGGCGCCGGGCTCGATGCCGCTCTCGGCGCGGAGCCGGCGGGCGACCGCGGCGAACATCTCCAGCGCCTCCGCCCGGCGGCCGGAACCGGCGAGCGCGGCGAGCAGCCGGGCGTGCAGGCCCTCGTGCAGCGTCTCGTGCCGGGCGATCGGCCCGACCTGGGCGAGCACCTCCTCGTGCTGCCCGCGGGCGAGGGCGAGATCGGCGAGGCGCAGCGCGGAGGCGACGCGCAGCCGGCCGTGCTCGACGGCGGCGGCGTGCCGGGCAAGCCGCGGCGGGGCGCCTTCCAGGAGCCGGCCGCGCCAGAGCCCCAGCGCCTCGGAGAGCAGGGCCTGCTCGTGGACCGGGTCGTCGCCGGCGCGGGCCCGCGCGGCCTCGTCCGTCAGCCGGACGAACTCCCGGACGTCGAGCCGGCTGTCCCCCTCGATCCGGAGTTCGTAGCCGCCGCCGTGCCGCACGACCGCGGTGCGGCCGATGTCGGGGAGGGCGTGCGCGTCCAGCGCGAGCCGGATGCGTGAGATGTAGGTGTGTATCAACTGACCGAAGGTGTCGGGCAGTTCGCCGTCCCAGAGCACTTCGATGATCTCGTCGCGTTCGACCACCTGGTGGGCCTTGAGCGCGAGCAGTCCGAGCAGGGTCCGCTGCTTCGGCGTTCCGGTGAGCAGTTCGGCGTCGCCGCGCGTGGCGGACATCCTGCCGAGGATCCTCAGGACCAGCGGGGCGTCCTCGGGGACGTCCTCGTCGGCAGCGGCGGCGACTCCGGCCTGCGCCAGCAGGGCGGGTTCGTGCAGGGCTTCGGCGATTCTGCGCAGCGATCCGGATCTCGGGGCCCTGACCCGGCCCCGCTCGATCTCGCGGAGCGTCCGCAGACCGATCCCGGACTTCTCGGCGAGGTCCCGCTGACTGACCCCGTTGCGGGCCCGCGCGGCGCGGACCAGGGTGGCGACGTCTCGTTCAGCCAACGCCGTCGCCGGACTACCACCCGTCATGACTCCCCCATGGCATGGTCGTTCGTTTCGCCGTCCGTCCCGTCGTGGGCGACGGACCGCGCCGGCGTGATCAGCCGCGGCTGTCCCACTCGTGGATGTCGTCGATGATCGGGCCCTCGGCCGCGACGGTGTTCGTCGCGGGCGCCGTGACCTGGTGCTCGACGACGGCCAGGAGGGAGAGGCCGAGCACCGCGGCGATCGCGACGCAGGCGGTGCGCAGGGCGCGGGTGGTGGGACGGGTGGAGGTGGTCGCTCGCATGTGCTCGGTCTTCCGTTCGCTCGTCGTTCGTGCTGGCGAGTCAGACTCTGCCGCCTGCCGATCTACGCTGGATAGATCCTGGATATCCGCTCTGACCTGGGGATATATTCCTGCCGCCGGGGATGCCGGGGCAGCTTCACAGCAGGTCGCCGAGGGCCGTGAGGAGAGCGGCCGTGTGGTCGGCGTCGGGCAGCCCGAGCCGGGTGAAGAGCAGGTGGGCCTGGCGGGCGCGGACCTCCGCGGCCCCGGTGTCGCCGAGGTCGGCCAGGGTCCGGCCGAGCACCAGGAGGGCGAGCCCCTGGTCGCGTGCCGCGCCGCGCTGCTCGCACAGCACCAACGCCCGCCCCGCCTCCTTGAGGGCCTCCTCCCGGCGTCCCGTGACCCTCAGGGTCTCGGCCAGCCGGTGGCGGGCCTGCGATTCCTGTCCGCGGATCTGCCAGGCCTCGCACAGGTCCAGGCACCGGGCGTAGCTCGCGACCGCCTCGTCGTGCCGGCCCAGTTCGTGCAGCGCCATGCCCTGCACGTACAGCGCGTAGGCGGCACCGTGGTGGTCCTCGACCTCCCGCAGCGCGGCCAGCGCCTCGTCGCACGCGACGCGCGCCTCCTCCGCACGACCGCCACGCAGCCGGGCCTGCGCCGCGTTGAGCCGCGTCACCAGTTCGCCCGAACGGTGCCCGAGCGCGACCGCCAGCTCGATGGCCTGGTCGTAGAAGTGCACCGCGTCCTCGTAGCGGTGCTGGAACTGCGCGATCAGACCGCGGTCGTTGAGCGTCTGACGCAGGATCACCCGGTCTCCGACCCGCTCGCACGCCTCGGCCGCGAGCCGGGCGAACTGCTCGGCCTCGCCGAGCCGGGCGCTCTGCAGCGCGGCGTTCCCGCAGACGAAGCGGGACCGCCCGGCGACGTGGTCGTCGCCGCGCTGCGCGGCCGTCTCGGCCAGGGCCTGCGCGGCGGAGGCGAGTTGCCCGTACGGGACGTCCTTGCCGAAGGGGGTGAGGGCGATGAGCAGGTCGGCGGCGACCCGCAGGATCCGCGGGGCCGACCCGGCGGGGCTGCGGGCGGCCAGCGTCAACGCGTGGGTGAGGCATTCGAACTCGGCGGTCACCCAGGCGCGGGCCTCCGCGAGCCCGGCGAAGGGCGGCGCGGGCGCCGGGTCGGAGGTGAGGAAGACGCCGTCCGGGTTGCCGGGCACCATGCACTGGAAGGCGGCGCGGCCGACGGCCAGCAGATGGTCGAGGAGCGGTGCCAGTACGGGGATGCCGGCCTCGCCGCCGCCGTCGCCGGGCGGCACGCCGAGCTGGAGCGCGAAGGCCCAGACGAGGTCGTGGTAGCGGTACCGCCCCGGCTGCGGCGCCTCCAGCATGGCCGCGTCGACCAGCGACTCCAGGATCTCCTCGGCGTCGTAGGCGTCGAGGCCGAGGGCCGCGGCGGCCACCTCCAGGCCGATGCTGGGACGGGCCACCGGCGCGAGGAGCCGGAAGACGCACGCCTGTTCCTGCGGGAGCTGGCGGTAGCCGAGTTCGAAGGTCGCCGCGACGGCCAGGTCTCCGGCGCGCAGCTCGCCGATCCGGCGGCGTTCGTCGGCCAGCCGGCGGGTCATGGTCTCCAGCTGCCAGCGCGGCCGGGCTGCGAGGCGGGCGGCCACGATCCGGACGGCGAGCGGGAGGTGCCCGCACGCGCTCACCAGGTCGTCCGCGGCGTCGGGCTCTGCCTCCACGCGTGCGGCGCCGACGATCGCGGTGAGCAGCTCGATCGCCTCGCCGGTCGCGAAGGCCTCGAGGGCGACGGCGGTCACCGCGCTGGGGATGCCGACGAGCCGGGTGCGGCTGGTGACGATCACGGCGCATCCCGCCGAGCCGGGCAGCAGCGGACCCACCTGCGCGGGGTCCCGGGCGTTGTCGAGGAGCAGCAGCATGCGCCGACCGTCGAGCAGGGTGCGCAGGAGCCGGGCGCGGTCGTCGGTCATGGCCGGGAGCGCGTGCGGGGCCACGCCCATCGCGGCGAGCATGCTGCCGAGGACGGCCGACGGGTCGGCGGGTTCGAGACCGCTGCCGCGCAGGTCGACGTAGAGCTGCCCGTCGGGGAACTCGTGCTTGATCCGGTGGGCGACCCGCAGGGCGAGGGTGGTCTTGCCGAGGCCGCCCATGCCGCTGATGGACGCGACCGGGAGCGAGGTCCGGTCGGGGGCGGTGAGGACCCGGCTCAGCTCCTCGACCTGTTCGGCGCGCCCCGTGAAGTCAAATGCGTCGGCGGGGAGTTGGGCGGGCCGGGCGGGGGTCTGCGCGACGGACTCGGGGTCGGGCGCGGGGGTGGTGCCGGGGGCGGGCGGGTCGGCGGCGGGAGGGCCGGAGGGGTCCGCGTCGAGGGACGCCGGGGAGGGCGGTGGATCCTCGGGAGTCGGCGGACGGGGGGTTTCGGGGACGGCCGTGGCCGGCCGGGGGCTGCGGACCGAGACGTCGAGGAGCGGGTCGCCCGCGAGGACCCGCTCGTGCAGCGCGGTCAGTTCGGGGCCGGGGTCGACGCCGAGCTCCTCGGCGAGGACGCGCCGGGCACGCGCGTAGACCGCCAGCGCGTCCGCCTGCCGTCCGGAGGCGTACAGGGCGCGCATGAGGAAGCCGTACGGCCGTTCCTGGAGCGGGTTCTCCTGGGTGAACACGGTGAGGTCGGGGATGACCGCGCCGTGCCGGCCCGCCTCCAGCTCGTGCGCGAAACGTTTTTCCTCCAGCCCGATCCGCAGCTCCGTGAAGCGGGCCCGTTGCTGCTCGGCGTACGGGCCGGGCACGCCGGCCAGCGGCGCGCCCTGCCAGAGGCCGAGCGCCTCGGCCAGCAGCCGGCCGCAGGCCTCGTCGTCGCCTCCGGCCCGGGCCCGCCCGGCCTCGGCTGCGAGCTGCTCGGCACGGTGCAGGTCCACCGAGAGCGGCGGCACGACCAAGCGGTAGCCGTCGGGCTGGGAGAGCAGCAGCCGGGGCGCGGCGGAGTCCTCCTCCAGGAGCCGGCGCAGCCGCCACACGTAGGTGCGCAGGCTCGCCAGCGCCGAGCCCGGGGACTCCTCGCCCCAGACCGAGGCGATCAGTTCCTGGGTCGAGGCGACCCTGCCGCAGCGCAGCAGCAGCGCCACGAGCAGCGCCTGCTGCTGCGGAGACCCGATGGTGATCGGTTTCTCGTCCCGGTACACGGACACGGCTCCGAGCACGCGGAACCGAATCGACCCCCCCATGGATCCTGCCTTCTGCACTCGCGGCTACGCGACCCCCCGTCGCACAGTGACCCGACGCCAGGCGTCAGCCCCGCGATCATTACACGGCCTGCAGGTATGCGGCACCTGACATCCTGGAATGTTTCGCAACCCGTGCCCGGCATCGGGCACGAACCGGGCATGAGGGGACGTCAGCCGTCCATCAGCGTCACATGGACGAGATACGGGAGGAGGCGGACGGCCTGCGGATCGTGGTCGAGCAGCACCGCGACGGGGGCCCGTCCCCGGGCCCGGAGCACCTCGACGAGCCCCGCCCGCCCTGACGCGGCGCCCTCCACCGGGAGCGGCCCGCCGGCCGTCTCCCGGTCCGGGGTGACGGAGGGGACGGTCGGGACGGAAGGGCCCAAGGCGGTGGGCGGAACGTCCTTCTCCCTGGCGAGCAGGGCTCGTTCGGCGGCCGCCGCGAGGGCCTCGTCCCACGTCGCGGCGACGCCGACGACGGTGTCGTCCCCGAGCCGGACCGCGCAGGCAGGCACGGAGACCAGCGCGGTCAGGTCGTGGACCACCGGCTCACCCGCCGCGCGCAGCGCGCGGAGGGCGGCGGGGCCCGCGTGGTCCGGAAGCACGAGCCGGGGGACGCGTGTGTCCGGCTGGACGAGCCGGTGGACCACCAGCGCCTCGCAGTGCGTGGTCAGCGCGGCCTCCACCGCGGCCGCCCAGGTGAGCCCGGCCGCCACGCCCGTCGGCAGCCGGTACGGCGCGCCCGGCGCCGGGGCCGGCGACGCCTCGGCGGCGCGGACCCGGCGCAGCCGGTCGGTGACGAGGTCGAGGCCCCAGACCTCACCGCCGCCCCGGGCGTCCGGGGCGGCGGCCAGGGCTCCGTACGCGGCGAGCGCGTCGAGCAGCGCCGCGAGGCGGGCGCCGTGGGCGTCCCGTCCGTGACCCCACACGGTGACGCCCGGCGCGTCGGCGGACGGCGGGCCGAACGGGTCGGGCACCGCGACCGCGCACCCCCACAGGCCGGCCGGCCCCTGCGTGGCCTCCGGGACCGGCCCGAGGAGCCCGGTCCTGGCGTCCGCGACCGCCTCGATCCGCTCCAGCAGCCGTGCGGGATCGACGGCCGGACCGCCGATCCGCCCGAGGAACGCGGCCCGCGCCCCCGTCTCGGTGCCCGCGCGGGTGGCCGATCGGCCGGGCCGGGGGAACGGCACCACGGGGTGCCGGCCGCCGGACGAGGTCCGCAGGTCGGTCCGTACGAGACAGACGCCTCCGTCGTCCCCCGGCCCCCCGACGATCCCCGCGTCCGGGGCCCCGGCCTCTCCCGCTCCCGGGGTCGCAGCGCCGCGCGCCGTGCCCGCCCCCGCGGGTCCATGGCCCGCCACGGTGCCCGCCGTCCCCGTGCCGCCGCGGCCCAGCCAGGCGCTCAGGAGCAGGTCGGCGATCCACTCGGCTCGCCCCGGGTCGAGCGCGGCGCCGGGGTCGACCGGCGCGGCCCCCGTCGGCGCGGCGGGCGGGACCCGCGACGGAAGACCGCGCAGGCGCCGCCAGGCAGAGGCCGCCGCGGTGCGGTCCGCGGGACCGAGGGGGCCGGTCCACAGTTCGTCGCCGTAGACCAGCACCTGCCCCAGCCACGCGCCGGCGTCGGCGCACCGGTCGGCCGTGGCGGCCAACTCGGCCGTCGACCGGGCGACGTGGAGCACGGCGTCGGCGGCGCTGAGCGTCTCCCCCGCCGTCCACTCCGTGGTGCCGGGCGCCTCCGCGTCACCCCCGCCCGTCCGGCGGACCAGGACGTCGCGGCACCCGGCCCGCGTCGCGGCCCCGGCGAGAGCCCGGAGCACCTGGTCCTCGCCGGCGATCAGCAGCCGCCCGCCCGGCACCGGTCCGGCCTCCGTCCCCCCGGCCGGCGGTTCGACGTCGGCGTCGCCGTCCGCGGCGCCCCGTGGCGCGGCCCCCTCATGAGGCCGGTCGTCGTCACTCCATCGCGGACGCATGCGTCGGCTCCTGTCCCCTGGATCACTGGCGGTGTCGAGGGGCTTCACACCCCCGGACTCGATGAAAGGGCACGGGGATAGGAAAACGATCAACGCGGGATATAGCGTGGCCGGTTTCCACCTGCCGGCGAACGCCCGCCGTGCCGGGCGGGGGCCCTCCACCACACGAAGCCGGTCGGCGCAGAACCGGACTCTCCGGCAGCGACGCACCCGTGCGCGACCACACCCCTCAGCCGATAATTGCCCATCATGCCCACATGCCCGGTGCACCCAGGACAAGCCGCCCCTGACGACAGGTCAGGCGCGTCGGCGACGGGTCGGCATCGGTACCGCGCGAAACCGCCCCGGGGCACACGAACCGACAAGATCAATAAGTCACTCCAGCTACCCTGACCTGCGAGAAGCCTGCTCAGTCACATGCCTGCCAGTCCCATCAGGAGGTAACCATGAGGATGCTCATCAACGTCCCCGAGACCGTCGTCGCCGACGCGCTGCGGGGGATGGCCGCCGCTCATCCCGAGCTCACCGTCGACGTGGAGCGGCGGGTCGTGGTGCGGCGGGACGCGCCCCTGGACGGCAAGGTCGCGCTGGTGTCCGGCGGGGGCTCCGGGCACGAGCCCTTGCACGGGGGGTTCGTGGGGCCCGGGATGCTGGCCGCCGCCTGTCCCGGCGAGGTGTTCACCTCCCCCGTGCCCGACCAGATGGTGCGGGCCTCCGCCGCCGTCGACAGCGGAGCCGGCGTGCTGTTCGTGGTCAAGAACTACACCGGTGACGTGCTGAACTTCGAGATGGCGGCCGAGCTCGCCGAGGACGAGGGCATCCAGGTCGCCAAGGTCCTGGTCGACGACGACGTCGCCGTCACGGACAGTCTGTACACGGCCGGGCGGCGCGGGACCGGTGCCACCCTCTTCGTCGAGAAGATCGCGGGAGCCGCCGCCGAGGAGGGCGCTCCGCTGGAGCGCGTGGAGGCGATCGCACGCCGGGTCAACGAGCGCTCCCGCTCCTTCGGGGTCGCCCTCAGTGCCTGCACGACCCCCGCCAAGGGCAGCCCCACCTTCGACCTCCCCGAGGGCGAGCTGGAGTTGGGCGTCGGGATCCACGGCGAACCCGGTCGCGAGCGGCGCCCGATGATGACCTCCCGGGAGATCGCCGACTTCGCCGTCGACGCCGTCGTCGAGGACCTCCGCCCCTCGGGCCCCGTCATCGCCCTCGTGAACGGCATGGGCGCGACACCGCTCCTGGAGCTGTACGGGTTCAACGCCGAGGTCCAGCGCGTCCTGGGCGAACGCGGGGTGCCGGTCGCCCGGACCCTCGTCGGCAACTACGTGACCTCGCTCGACATGGCCGGCTGCTCGGTCACCCTGTGCGAGGTCGACGAGGAGCTCCTGCGCCTCTGGGACGCCCCCGTGGCGACGCCCGCGCTGCGCTGGGGCCGGTGAGACGGACGAGGGAACAGGAGCCCGACATGACGCAGACCTTCGACGCCGCCTTCCTCGTGCGCTGGCTGGCCGCCGTGGCCGAGTCCGTGGACCGGGAGGCGGACCGGCTCACCGAGCTCGACTCGGCCATCGGCGACGCGGACCACGGCGCCAACCTCCGGCGCGGCTTCGCCGCCGTGACCACCGCCCTGGGCGAGGACCCGCCCGCGACGCCGGGCGCCGCCCTCACCGCAGCCGGCCGGCAGCTGATCTCCACCGTGGGCGGCGCCTCGGGACCGCTGTACGGCACGCTCCTCCGCCGTACCGGCAAGACCCTCGGGGACGACCCGCGCGTCACCCGGGAACAGCTCGCGGAGGCGCTCGGTACGGGAGTGGCCGCCGTGTCCCAGCTCGGCGGGGCGCAGGTCGGCGACAAGACGATGCTCGACGCGCTCACGCCGGCGGTGGACGGGCTGCGCGCTTCGTTCGGCGCCGCGCGCGCGGCCGCCGCGGAGGGCGCCCTGGCGACCGTACCCCTGCGGGCGCGCAAGGGCAGGGCCAGCTATCTGGGCGAGCGGTCGGTGGGGCACCAGGATCCGGGGGCCACGTCCTCGGCGCTGCTCTTCGCCGCCCTCGACGAGGTCGCCCGCGGCGAGGAGCACCCTGCCGCCGAGGGGACGGCATGAGCGGCGGGGGCGAGAGCGGAGGGCTGAGCGGCGGGAGCGGGAACGACGGATCGAGCGGCGAAAGCGGGACGGACGGTGTGCGTGGCGTGAGTCGTACCGACGGAGTGCGTGACGTGAGCGGGACGGACGGTGTGAGCGGCGTGAGTCGGACCGACGGTGTGAGCGACGAGAGCGGGACCGGCGGCACCGACCGCGGCCGTCCGGTCGGCATCGTGCTCGTGTCGCACAGCGCGGCCGTCGCGGCCTCCGTCGCCGAGCTGGCCCGCGGGCTCGCCGGGGGCGGCGACCTCGCCCCGGTCGTGCCGGCCGGCGGGACCCCCGACGGCGGTCTCGGGACGAGTTCCGCGCTGATCTGCGAGGCGGCGAAGGCCGCCGACCGCGGCGCGGGAGTGGTGCTCCTCGTCGATCTGGGCAGTGCGGTGCTGACCGTGAAGGCCCTCCTCGCCGAGGGCGACGAACTGCCCGAGGGCGCCCGGCTCGTGGACGCGCCGTTCGTCGAGGGCGCGGTCGCCGCCTGCGTCACCGCCGGCGCCGGCGGGGACCTGGACGCCGTGGCGGCCGCCGCGGCGGAGGCGTACGCGTACCGCAAGGACTGACGGAGGGAGCGGCCCCCGGCGGTCGTCCGGTGCCGCCCGGGCCGACTGCGGGGAGTGGGCGTGGGGCCGCACCCGGTACCGGCCTTGTTGTGATCCAGCAGGTCAACGCACTAATGTCGCAGGGCCTTGGTGTACGGGAAACCGGTGCGGTACCGGTGCGGCCCTCGCCACTGTGATCGGGAGGTCCGGCTCCACCCCCGGGGAACGCCCTCGGGAAGCCACTGGACCACGTCGGGAGACCCTCGTGGTGTGGGAAGGCGGAGCCGGACGGAATGACCGTCAGCCAGGAGACCGGCCAGGGTGCGTTGTCCATCCACGAGGTGCTGGAGAGGGTCTCCCGACCATGCATATAGCCGAGGGGTACCTACCCCCTGTGCACGCGGCCGCCTGGGGCGTCGCGTCCGCGCCGTTCGTCGTCCACGGGGTCCGCGCGCTGACCCGCGAGGTGCGGTCCAACCCGGAGTCCACGCTGCTGCTCGGCGCCGCCGGCGCCTTCACGTTCGTCCTGTCGGCACTCAAGCTGCCCTCGGTGACCGGCAGCTGCTCCCATCCGACCGGTACGGGTCTGGGAGCGATACTGTTCCGGCCGCCGATCATGGCGGTCCTGGGGACCATCACCCTGCTGTTCCAGGCGCTGCTGCTCGCCCACGGCGGCCTGACCACGCTCGGCGCGAACGTCTTCTCGATGGCGATCGTCGGGCCGTGGGCGGGCTACGGCGCCTACGTGCTGCTGCGCCGGTTCGGCGCGCCGCTGATGGTCGCCGTGTTCTTCGGCGCGTTCGTCGCCGACCTGTCGACCTACTGCGTGACCAGCGTCCAGCTGGCGCTCGCCTTCCCGGACCCGGGCAGCGGCATCCCCGGCGCGCTCGCCAAGTTCGGCGGGATCTTCGCCGTGACGCAGATCCCGCTCGCCGTGAGCGAGGGCCTGCTCACCGTGCTGGTGATGCGCCTGCTCACCCAGTCCAGCAAGGGCGAACTGGTCCGGCTCGGCGTCCTCGCCGGGCGCACGTCGGAGCGACGCGAGGAGGCGGCCGCGCGATGAGCCGGAACGCGAAGATCAACACCCTGCTGCTGCTCGTCGTCGCCGCGCTCGCGGTGCTGCCGCTCGCCCTGGGGCTCGGCGACCACAAGGAGGAGCCCTTCGCCGGGGCGGACGCGGAGGCCGAGACCGCGATCACGGAGCTGCGGCCGGACTACGAACCGTGGTTCAGCCCGCTCTACGAACCCCCGTCCGGGGAGATCGAGTCCGCGCTGTTCGCCCTGCAGGCCGCTCTCGGCGCCGGCGTCCTGGCGTACTACTTCGGCCTGCGCCGCGGCCGTCGGCAGGGGGCGGCGCGAGCCGTCGCGGAGGGTTCCGGGGCCGACCTGCCCGGGGCCGACCTGACCAGGGCCGAAGGGGCCGGGGCCGAAGGGGCCGGGGCCGGTGCGTCCGACCTGCCCGGGGCCGGCGCACCCGGTGCCGCCGGTGCCTCGCGGACGGCCACGACGGCGGCCGGGGACGGTAGCGGCGGAGGGCCGGCCGCCGGTGGAGGATCCGGCCGCGGACCGGGCGCGTAGCCCCGGATGCTGCCGATCGACGCGGCGGCGCACAGCAGTCGCTGGCGCCGCCGCCATCCCGCCGAGAAGGCGTTCCTCGGCTTCGGTCTCACCCTGTGCGCGGTCGGCCTGCCGCCGTGGCCCGGCGCGGCGCTCGTGGCGGCGGCCACGCTCGCGGTGCTGCTCGGACCGGCCGGTGTGCCGGGCCGGGCGCTGTGGCGGGCGTTCCGGATCCCGCTCGGGTTCTGCGTCACCGGCGCGATTCCGCTGCTCTTCGAGGTGGGCGGCTCCCGCGGGTTCGTCTCCCTCGCTCCCGACGGCCCGGTGCACGCGGGCGAGTTGCTGCTGCGGACGGCGTCGGCGTCGCTCGGCGTGCTCCTCTTCGCCTTCACGACGCCGGTGTCCGACGTCCTCCCCCGGCTGGTACGCGCGGGGGTGCCGGCGCCGGTGGTGGACGTGGCGCTGGTGATGTACCGGATCATCTTCATGCTGCTGGACGCGATGTCCAAGATCCGGCAGGCCCAGGCGGCCCGGCTCGGGCACACCACGCGGGCCGCGACCTGGCGTTCGCTCGCGGGCCTCGGCGCCACCGCCTTCGTGCGGGCCTTCGACCGCGCCCAGCGCCTGCAGTCGGGGCTCGCCGGACGCGGATACGACGGGACCCTGCGGGTCCTGGTACCCGCCTGCGCGGTCTCCCGCCCGTTCCTCGCCGCGACGGGCGGCCTGCTCACCGGTCTCGTCGCCGTCACCCTCGTACTGGAAAGGCTCCTTCCGTGACGTCTCCGACCCCTGTCGTGGAACTGGTGAAGGCCGGCTTCGCCTACGAGGACGGGCCTCCGGTGCTGACCGGTGTGGACTTCGCCGTCGCGGAGGGACGCGCGGTGGCCCTGCTCGGCCGCAACGGCAGCGGCAAGACGACCCTGCTGCGCCTGCTCAGCGGCGGCCTGCGGTGTGCGAGCGGGACCCTGCGCCTGGACGGCGCGGAGGTGGCGTACGACCGGAAGGGCCTGACCCGGCTGCGGACCACCGTCCAGCTGGTGGTGCAGGACCCCGACGACCAGCTGTTCGCCGCGTCCGTGGAACAGGACGTGTCGTTCGGTCCGACGAACCTGGGGCTGCCGGAGGACGAGGTACGGCGGCAGGTGCGCGAGGCCCTGGCGGCGCTGGACATCACGGCGCTCGCGGACCGGCCGACGCATCTGCTGTCGTACGGGCAGCGCAAGCGCGCGGCGATCGCGGGAGCGGTGGCGATGCGGCCGCGCGTCCTGATCATGGACGAGCCGACGGCGGGTCTCGACCCGCACGGGCAGGAGCGGCTGCTCGACGCGCTCGGGCGGCTGCGGGAGGGCGGCACGACGGTGCTGATGGCCACGCACGACGTGGACCTGGCGCTGCGCTGGGCGGACGAGGCCGCGGTGCTCGCTCCGTCGGGGCTGCGGACCGGACCGGTCGCGGAGCTCCTCGCGGACGACGTGCTGCTCGCCGAGGCCCGGCTGCGCCGCCCCTGGGGCACGGCGGTGGCCCGGCTGCTCCGCGGCCACGGCCTGCTCCCGGAGGGGGCTGCCGAGCCGCGCGCGCCGGAGGAGCTGGACGCCTGGCTCGGGACGGCGGCGTCGTCGCGCGGGACGGAGTAGGCCGAGGTCGCGGCGCCACGCGCCCGGCGCGGCCGGAATCCCGGCGCCGGCCGGCGCCCCGTGCTCGACAGGGCACCCGCCCGGCGCTCCGCCCCGGTCCGGCGACCGCGCGGCGCCGTGCGCAGGGCGCCACCCGATAAAGCTACCGAGTAGTAGAGGTCACGTCCCGAATCTTCTGCAACTAGTTGCATAACGAGTGGGGGTCCCCTAGAACTGAGGGCGACGATCCTGCGCGAGGAGGCGCCCCCATGACCCCGTACCCGCACCTGCTGAACCCGCTCGACCTCGGGTTCACCACCCTGCCCAACCGGGTGATCATGGGATCCATGCACGTCGGGCTCGAGGAGACCGAGCACGGCTTCGAGCGCATGGCGGCCTTCTACGCCGAGCGGGCCCGCGGCGGCGCGGGCCTCATCGTCACCGGCGGCATCGCGCCCAACGACGCCGGTCGCCCCTGGGACGGCGGCGCCAAGCTCACCACCGCGGACGAGGTCGCCGAGCACCGGCTGATCACCGACGCCGTGCACGCCGAAGGCGGCCGGATCGCGATGCAGATCCTGCACTTCGGCCGGTACGCCTACCACCCCGCGCTCGTCGCGCCCAGCGCCCTCAAGGCCCCCATCAGCCCCTTCGTGCCGAACGAGCTGAGCGACGCCGAGGTCGAGCAGACCGTCGAGGACTACGCCCGCTGCGCCGTGCTCGCCAAGGAGGCCGGCTACGACGGCGTCGAGGTGATGGGCTCCGAGGGCTACCTCATCAACGAGTTCATCGCCGCCGCGACCAACCAGCGCACCGACCGGTGGGGCGGCTCCTACGAGAACCGCGTCCGCTTCCCGCTGGAGATCGTCCGCCGGATCCGCGAGCGCGTCGGCGAGGACTTCATCCTGGTCTACCGCCTCTCCATGCTGGACCTGGTGCCCGGCGGCTCCACCCTGGAGGAGGTCGTCCGGCTCGCCAAGGAGATCGAGGCGGCCGGGGCCACCATCATCAACACCGGCATCGGCTGGCACGAGGCGCGGATCCCCACCATCGCCACCTCCGTGCCGCGCGGCGCCTACACCTGGGTCACCGAGAAGCTGATGGGCGAGGTCTCCGTGCCGCTCGTCACCAGCAACCGCATCAACACCCCCGAGGTCGCCGAGGAGATCCTCGCCGACGGCCGCGCCGACCTCGTCTCCCTCGCCCGCCCCTTCCTCGCCGACCCGGACTTCGTCGCCAAGGCCGCAGCCGACCGCGCCGACACCATCAACACCTGCATCGGCTGCAACCAGGCCTGCCTGGACCACACCTTCAACCTGAAGATCACGTCCTGCCTGGTCAACCCGCGCGCCTGCCACGAGACCGAACTGGTCCTCTCCCCCACCCGCCGCACCAAGCGGATCGCCGTCGTCGGCGCGGGCCCGGCGGGGCTGTCCTGCGCGGTGTCGGCGGCCGAGCGCGGGCACTCGGTGACCCTGTTCGACGCGGCCTCCGAGATCGGCGGCCAGCTGAACATCGCGAAGAAGGTGCCCGGCAAGGAGGAGTTCGACGAGACGCTCCGCTACTTCCGCGTCCAGCTCGACGAGCGCGGGGTCGACGTGCGCCTCGGCACCCCGGTCTCGGCCGGCGACCTGGACGACTTCGACGAGGTCGTCGTCGCCACCGGCGTCTCGCCCCGCACCCCCGGCATCGCGGGCGTGGACCACCCGAGCGTCCTCAGCTACCTGGACGTGCTGCGGGACGGCGCGCCCGTCGGCGAGCGGGTCGCGATCATCGGCGCGGGCGGCATCGGCTTCGACGTCGCGGAGTTCCTGACGGACGGCGGGGAGGGCGCGAGCCAGGACCCCGAGACGTACTTCCGCCAGTGGGGCGTCGACACCTCCTACGAGAACCGGGGCGGCCTGCGCACCCCGGAGCGTGCCGCGCCGCCGCGCCAGGTGCACCTGCTCCAGCGCAAGGAGTCCAAGGTCGGCGCCGGTCTCGGCAAGACCACCGGGTGGATCCACCGCACCGAGCTCAAGCACCGCGGCGTCGCGATGGTCGCCGGGGTGTCGTACGACCGGATCGACGACGAGGGCCTGCACCTCACGATCGGCGGGGAGCGGCAGCTGCTGCCCGTCGACACCGTCGTGCTCTGCGCGGGCCAGGAGCCGCGCCGCGACCTCTACGAGGAGCTGATCGCGGCCGGCCGCACGGCGCACCTGATCGGCGGCGCCGACGTGGCCGCCGAGCTGGACGCCAAGCGGGCCATCGACCAGGGCACCCGGCTCGCGGCAGGCCTGTGACCGCGGTGGCCGGCCGCTCCTAGGATGCGCTCATGTCCCTCCCGCACGCGATCCTGACCGCTCTGCTAGAGAAGCCGTCCTCCGGTCTCGAACTGACGCGCCGCTTCGACAGGTCGATCGGCTACTTCTGGTCGGCCACGCACCAGCAGATCTACCGCGAGCTGGGCAGGCTGGAGGAGGCGGGGCACATCCGCGCCCTGCCCTCCCCGGTGCCGGTGCGGGGGCAGCGCAAGGAGTACGAGGTGCTGCCCGCGGGCCGCGAGGAGCTCGGCGCGTGGGTGGCGAGGTCGGAGGACCCGAAGCCGATGCGGGCCGCGCTGCTGCTCCGGATGCGGGCGGCCGCGGTCGTCGGCGCCTCGGGCCTGCGCGCCGAGCTGAACCGCCACCTCGCGCTGCACCGGGAGCAGTTGGACGAGTACCTGGCGATCGAGGCGCGCGACTTCCCGAACGAGCGCCGCCACTCGGAACCCGACCGACTGCGCCATCTCGTGCTGCGGGGCGGGATCGAGATGGAACGCTTCTGGGTGGAGTGGCTGACGGGGGCGCTGGCGGAACTGGGCGCGGAGTAGGACCGCCGCCGCGCGGCCGAAACGGTGTGGTGGTGGCGGCCTTCGGCGCGTGGCCCCGTGGATACTGGGACGTTGGAGATCCACGACACGAAAGGGCGGGTATGGCCGACGACTTGGGGCATCGCGCGACGCGTCACGCGGTGGTCATCGGGGGAAGTCTCGCCGGGCTGCTGGCCGCCCGGGTGCTCGCCGAGCACGCGGAGCGGGTCACGGTCGTCGAGCGCGACCGGTTGCCCGAGGGGCCGGAGGCGCGGGCGGGCGTTCCGCAGGGGCGGCACCTGCACGTCCTGATCGCCGGCGGGCAGCGGGCGTTGGACGAGCTGCTGCCGGGGTTCACGGACGAGCTTGCGGGGCTGGGCGCGCCCGCGGTGGGCGCTCCGGGCGACATGGTCCAGTGGCAGAACGGCAGGTGGTTCCGCCGCACGGCCGCCACCGTCCACCACTACACCGGCTCGCGGCCGCAGCTGGAGTGGCTGGTGCGGCGGCGGGTGCTGGCCGATCCCCGGATCGAACTGGTCGAGGGCACCGAGACCGTGGGTCTGACCGGTGACTCCTCGCGGGTCAGGGGCGTACGGCTGCGCGAGCGGGGCAAGGGGGCCGGCGGGGAGACCCGTACGCTCGCCGCCGACCTGGTGGTGGACGCCTCCGGGCGGTCCACCAGGGCCGGCGACTGGCTGGCGGGGATCGGCGCGGAGGCTCCGCACGAGGAGACCCTGGACACGGGGCTCGCGTACGGCACCCGGGTGTACCGCGCTCCCGCCGAGGACGGGGACAGCGACGCCCGGGGCTACTACATCGTGCCCAACCCCGCCCAGGTGTACGGCGGTGTGGTGCTGCCCCTGGGCGACGGCCACCACCTGGTGACCCTATCGGGGCTGCGCGGCGACGAACCGCCCACGGACGAGGGCGCGTTCGAGGAGTTCGCGAAGCGGCTGCCGCACCCGGTGATCAGCGACTGGATGGCGCGGGCCGAGGCGGTGTCCCCGGTGTACGGCTTCCGCAACACCGCGAACGTCCGGCGCCGGTACGACCGCCCGGGCCGCCGTCCGGCCGGCTTCCTGGCCGTCGGCGACGCGCTGTGCGCGTTCAACCCCATTTACGGGCAGGGCATGGCCGTGGCCGCCCTCACCGCGGTCGCGCTGCGCGCGGCGCTCGCGGACCCGAAGCGCACCCCGACGACCCGGAGGGTGCAGCGGGCGCTGCTGGACGCCTCGCGGCAGGCCTGGGACATCTCGGCGGGCGCGGACAAGAAGATGCCGGGGGCGACCGGTGACGCGGCCCGGCCGGGTCCGCTGGACCGGGGCGTCGGCTGGTACCTGGGTCGGGTGGTGGAGCGGGCCGCGGGCGATCCGGCGGTGGGGGCGCCGTACCGCGAGGCGATCACCCTGACGGCTCCGCTGACGCGCCTCTTCGCCCCTTCGGTGGCGCGGGCCGTGCTGTTCGGGCCGGCTCCCGGGACGCCTTCGGAGCCGCCCCTGCGGCGGGACGCGTAGCGGCGCGCGGCCGGCCGGGGCCCCTGGTGAGGCCCCGGCCGGCGGGCGGCGGCTCCTCAGGCGCCGGGCGCCGCGGTGACCATCCCCGCGGCGATGGCCCCGCCGAGCGCCGCGTAGTCGTCGGCGTTCTGGCTCGCGTAGGAGACGGCGAAGTCGGCGAGCGCGCGGTCGAAGACGTCGGAGCCGCCGAGGTAGGCCGCGATGGCGATGCGGTCGCCGGAGCGGGCGTGGGCGCGGGCGAGGGCGCGTCCGCAGAGCCGCGCGTAGTCCCGCAGCATCGCGGGGGACATGGACTCGACCTCGGCGGAGCCCTTCATGTCGCGGAGCTGGCGCCAGTAGAAGTGGCGTCGCTCGGGGCCGGTCATCCAGCCGAGGAAGATGTCGCTCGCGGCCTGGATGAGGCGCTGTCCGGACACCACGCGGTGCCCCTGGTGGTCGTACGCGCTCGGCTCCAGGTAGGGCTCCAGGACGGACCGGCCGGCCTCCTTGATCTGGAGGATGAGCGGGTCGCCGTCGTCGCGGCCTTCGAGGAGGAGCACGAAGCAGCGGGTGCCGACGCTGCCGACGCCCACGACCTTGCGGGCGGCCTCCAGGAAGCGGAAGCGGTCCAGGAGGACCCGCCGGTCCTCGGCGAGGGAGCTGCGGTAGTCGTTGTAGATCTTGCCGAGGGTGACGCGGTCGACGTCCGTGGTGCGTTCGAGGAGGGGCGGGTCGTCGACGATGTGCCGGGCGCCGGTCGCGTCGGTCTCGGTGAGCTTGGCGAGGGCGTGGAGGCTGGTGCGCCGGCGGGCGCGGGCGAGCCGGTTCTCGAACCGGGCGCGTTCGTCGCGCCGGACCAGCGGGACGAGGTCGTCGGCGGCGATCCGCTCGTACCAGACGGTGAGTTCCCCCAGGTCGGCGAGGCGGCGCATGGTGCTCCGGTACGACTCCACGGCGACGAGCGCCGCGCGGTGCGCCTTGGGGCGGCTGCCGCCGTTCTGGAGGGCGGCGACGGTGACGCTGGCGGCGAGCCTCTTCACGTCCCACTCGAACGGTCCGGGGAGCGTCTCGTCGAAGTCGTTCACGTCGAAGAGGAGCGTCCGTTCGGGTGAGGCGTAGACCCCGAAGTTGAGGAGGTGGGCGTCGCCGCAGAGCTGGACCGTGAGTCCGGTGTGGCGCTGGGCGCCGAGGTCGGCGGCCATGACGGCGGCCGCGCCGCGCAGGAAGGCGAAGGGCGAGGACGCCATCCGCCCGTAGCGGAGGGGTGCCAGCTCGGGCAGCCGGTCGAGGGCCTGGCGTTCGAGCACGTCGACCGGGTCGGGGCGCTGCGAGCTGGGTATCCAGCGGCCGTGGGAGGAGCGGGGGACGCGCTTGCGGGCCGCCCTGCCCCGCTCGGCACGCGCGGACGGTGTCATCATCCGGCCTCACCCGCCTTTCCCGTCGGTCGCGGTCCCACCGCCGTCACCTGGCACCTCATTACAAGGCGACTCGCTCGTTTCGGCCACTCTGCGGGGCGGCACTGGCAAAATGGTTTAGACCAATGATAGGAATTGATCACCCACACGGCCCATGTGGTCACGTTGAGTGAAGAGAGGGTTGAACATGGCCGAGCCCGAATCCGAGGCGGCGGCAGAAGCGCCGCTCTATCTCCGGGTCGCCGCCGCGCTGCGCGAGGACCTCGCCCACCGCCGCATCTCCCCCGGCGCCAGGCTTCCTTCGGAACGATCCCTGTCCCAGCGCTACCACGTCAACCGGCAGACGGTGCGCAGTGCGCTCCAGCTGCTCCGGGACGAGAGACTCGTGGTGACCGACCGGCGCGGCACCTTCGCCGCCTCCGGGACGGAGGGCGGGAGCGAGGTCTCCGCCCCGGCCCCCAGCGCCGTCCGGCGGACCTTCCCCGGCGGCCCCCGCGCCGCGGAGGCGCTGGTCCGGGCCTCGCTCACCTGGGAGCCCGCGCCCACGCCGCTGACGGCGCGGCTGCTGCTCGCGCCGGGCGAGCCGACGCTGGTCCACCGGCACGTGGTGCTCGGACCGCAGGGGACGGCGCTCCAGCGGGCGGTGTCCTGGTTCTCCCGGCCGGCGCTCACCGAGATCCCGCAGCTCGCCCGCTACCGGCGCGGGCGCGACGGGCGACGGCAGCCCGATCTGCGGCTGCTCTACCACTGGATGCACCAGGCGGGCCTGCGGGTCACGCACCGGGAGTCGGTCGGTGTGCCGGGACCGACCGCGACGGCGGCCGGCGGCGGCGCGGCCCGGCTGCTCGTCCACCGAGTGGTGAGCGACCAGCACGGTCGCGCGCTGGAGATCACGGACATCGACTTCTCCGCCCAGTCCGCGGCCTGGACGTACGAGTTCAGCGCCTGACGGCGAGCCGGTCCCCGTCCGGTACGGGGACGGGGGCCGGCTCCCCCGACGGCGCGGGTCCGGGCGCGGCCCGGTGCTCCGTCAGATGATGCCCTCGGAGATCTCCGCCTCCTCGCGGGCGTTGCCGTACGTCGTCGGCGTGCCGTACGAGCGGCGTGCGACGTACCACCAGACGCTCGCCAGGACCAGCACGACGGCCAGCGCGATCACGGCGTAGTTCATGGTGTCGACCGTCACCGGGGACTTCTGCGGCAGGCAGAACAGCACGGTCACGCACGCCACCCAGGCGACGGCCGTCCAGCCGATCGGCCTGCTCCAGCGCCCCAGGCTCCACGGGCCGGGGGTGAACCGCTTGCCGGCGCGCAGGCGCAGGTAGATCGGGATGGCGTAGGCGGGCGTGATGCCGATGACGTTGATCGCGGTGACGGCGCCGTACGCGGTGGCGGAGTACAGCGACGGCAGGGCGAGCACCGCCGCGACGGCGACGGAGAGCCAGACGGCCGGGACGGGGGTCTGGGTACGGCCGCTGACCTTGCGCCAGATCGTCGATCCGGGGAGGGCGTTGTCGCGGCTGAACGCGAAGACCATGCGGCTGGCGGCGGCCACCTCGGCGTTGCCGCAGAAGAGCTGCGCGACGATGACGACGAGGAGCAGGGCGGTGGCGCCGCCGGTGCCGAGCGCGTCCAGGAAGATCTGGGCGGGCGGGACGCCCGTGGCGCTGTTCTGCGTGGCGGAGTAGTCCTGGATGGCGAAGGTCAGCCCGGCGAGGAGGGCGAACCCGGCGAGCCAGGAGACCCAGATGGCCCGCACGATGCCCCGGGAGGCGGCGACGGAGGCGTTGGAGGTCTCCTCGGAGAGGTGCGCCGAGGCGTCGTAGCCGGAGAAGGTGTACTGGGCCAGGAGCAGGCCGATCGCGGCCACGTAGAACGGGTTGGCCCAGCCGGTGTCGTTGACGAACTCGGTGAACACGAAGTCGACGGACTGGTGCCGGTCCGGGACGAACGCCAGGGCGCCGACGATGACGGCCACGCCCGCGAGGTGCCACCAGACGCTGATCGAGTTGAGCACGCTGACCAGGCGGACGCCGAAGAGGTTGAGGACGGCGTGGAGCAGCAGGATCGCGAGGAAGATCAGGAAGGTGGAGCCCGCGGTGGGTTCGAAGCCCCACTGGAGGTTGAGGAAGGCGCCGGTGAAGAGGGCGGCGCCGTAGTCGATGCCCGCGATGGCGCCGAGCAGGCCCAGCAGGTTCAGCCAGCCGGTGTACCAGCCCCAGCGGCGTCCGCCGAGCCGGTCGGCCATGTAGTAGAGCGCGCCCGAGGTCGGGTAGGCGCTGGTGACCTCGGCGAGCGCGAGGCCCACGCACAGCACGAAGAGGCCGACGCCGACCCAGCCCCACAGCATGACGGCGGGGCCCCCGGTGCCCAGGCCGAAGCCGTACAGGGTCATGCACCCGGAGAGCACGGAGATGACCGAGAAGCTGATCGCGAAGTTGCCGAAGCCGCCCATGCGGCGGGCGAGGACGGGCTGGTAGCCCAGTTCCCGGAGCCGCGCCTCCTCGTCCTGGGCCGGGGGTGGTTTGCGCAGCGCGTCGGTGGGGTCGGGGGCCGTGCGGGACATGCGTTCCTCCGGGGACGGGGGGTGAGCGGAGTGGGGGGCGGTGCGGGGCGGATGACGGGGACTCAGCCGCCGAGACAGCGGGCGCGGGCGCGCAGGAAGACCTCTTCCGCGAGCGTGCGGTCGTCCGGACGCGGAGTCCGGTACGCCCACGGGAGGGTCGTGTAGTACGGGCCGAGCGCTTCGAGGACGCGGGCCGCGTCGGCGAAGCGGAGAGCGCCGAACAGGGCGTGCGCCAGGTGGTTGAGGTCGAGCAGGGAGGCCTCTTCGGTGGCGCAGAAGAGGAACCACGCGTCGAGGGCCCGCTGTGCCTCGCGGACGGCGTCCTCGGCGACCCAGTGCAGGTCGAGGGCGCGTTCGTGGCCGCGCTCGCGCCGGTAGCGCTCGACGCGGACGTACAGCGGGAGCACGTGCAGGGCGGAGCCGACGGGCGCCGAGGAGGCGGCCCAGTGGGCGTAGTTGACGGCCTCGGAGAGGGGGCCGGGCCGTCGGGCGTACACGAACTGGAGCATCCGGTGGTGCGCCTCGCGGTTGTGCGGGTCGCGCTTCTCGGCCTCGGCGAGCAGGCCCCACGGACCGGGCGACAGCATGGGGGCCGGCGGGGACAGCCGGTGCTCCTCCATGCGCTGCCGGCCGTCGAGGGCGGCGAGGGCGATCAGGCCGATCCACGGCACCGGATCGTCGGGGGCCAGGTCGGCGGCCTCCCGGCAGGCGGTCCAGGCCTCCTGCCAGAGCTCCCGGGTGCGGGCGTGGCCGGCGCGGTGGGCCCGGACGGCCCGTTCGACGGTGACGCGGCTGTGCATCACGGTGGCGGCGAGGCTTCCGGGCTGCTCGGTGCGCCACATGTGGACGACGTCGGTGCCGGCGGCGACGGCGGCGAGGACCTGGGTGCGCCGCGTCCAGCCGTCCCAGCCCGTCGTCTCGTCCAGGAGCCGCGCCATCGCCACCCAGCGCCCAGTCCGTAAGTCCTGGACGGCGTTGCGCAGGGCGTGGTCGTGGCCCGCGGGGTGGTAGACGGGTCTGAAGCCGTGTCCGGCCATCAGGGGGTGGTGCGTGGTGTGGATGACATGGGTCCTCGGTGGATGGGAGGGGGTGGTCAGTCCCCCGGCGGGCGTCCCGGCCGTTGATCGGCGATCACTATAGAGGGCTCTGGATGCGACCGGTCCACTTTCTTTTGTGACGGTAATTATCAAGCCAACGACTGAATTTGACTTACTGTCAGGTTCGTCGGTGGACCTGACGCGGTCGGCCTCCGCGGCTTGACGGACCGCGGCGAGGGCGGCACCCTGACCCTTTTCGGTGACCGGATGATCACCGAACGTCCAGGGACGGGAGCAGCACGATGACGGGCCCGGTACTCGCCGTGGACCAGGGCACCTCGGGCACCAAGGCCCTCGTCCTCTGTCCCCGGCGCGGAGTCCTCGGCAGCGGGACGGCCCCCGTCCGGCCCCGCCACCTGCCGGGCGGCCTGGTCGAGGTCGACCCGCGTGAGCTGTACGACTCCGTGGTCGCCGCGGGGCGCACCGCACTCGCCGAGGCCGGCACGCCGGTCGTCGCCGTGGGGCTCGCCAACCAGGGCGAGACGGTCCTCGCCTGGGACCCCGCCACCGGCGAACCGCTCACCGACGCCCTGGTCTGGCAGGACCGCCGGGCCGCCTCGGTCTGCGCCGATCTCGCCCTCCACGGAACGCGGTTGAGACAGCTGACGGGCCTCCCCCTCGACCCCTACTTCGCCGCGCCCAAGATGGCCTGGATCCGCCGCCACGCCACCGGCGCCGGCGTCGTCACGACGAGCGACTCCTGGCTCGTCCACCGGCTGACCGGCGCCTTCGTGACCGACGCGGCCACCGCGGGGCGCACCGGGCTCCTCGACCTGGACACCGTCGCCTGGTCGGACACCGCACTCGACCTGTACGGCCTCGGCGGCGAGCGTCTCCCCCACGTCGTGGACTGCGACGGTCCGGTCGGCACCACGACCGCCTTCGGCCCGCCGCTGCCGCTGACCGGCCTCCTGGTCGACCAGCAGGCGGCCCTGCTCACGCAGAGCGCCGGCGAACCGGCCGCCGCCAAGTGCACCTATGGCACGGGGGCCTTCCTCCTCGCGCAGACCGGCGCCGTGCCCCGGCGCGCGTCCTCGGGCCTGGTGAGCTGTGTCGCCTGGCGGCTCCGCGGGCAGGTCGCCCACTGCCTGGACGGGCAGGTGTACACGGTCGCCTCCGCCGTGCGCTGGCTCACCGACCTCGGTGTCATCGCCGGCGCGGCCGAGATCGACCCGGTGGGCGGCGGGGTCGCGGACTCCGGCGGCGTCGTGTTCGTGCCCGCGCTCGCGGGGCTCGCCGCGCCCTGGTGGCGGGGCGACGTCCGCGGTTCGCTCACCGGCCTCGGCCTCGACACGACACCGGGTCATCTGGTCCGCGCCCTGTGCGAGGGCATCGCCGCCCAGGTCGTGGACCTCGCCTCCGCCGTCGCCGCGGACCGCGGGGCCCCGCTGACCTCGCTGCGCGCCGACGGCGGCCTCACCCGGTCCGCGCTGCTCATGCAGACCCAGGCCGACCTCCTCCAACGGCCCGTCGAGGTCTCCTCGCTGCCCGACGCGACGGCGCTCGGCGTCGGCGCCGTCGCCCGGCTCGGACACGACCGGGGACTCGCGATCGGCGAGGCCGTCCCGGACTGGAAGCCCTCGGCGGTCTACGAACCGCGGATCTCCGCCGCGGAGGCGGCCGAACGACTCGGCCGGTTCCGGGCGGAGGTGGCGGCGCTGGTCGAGCGGACGGGCTCCGGCGCCGAATCCGGCTCCGGCTCCGGCTCGACGGCCGTCTCCGATGCGGGCACAGGCTCCGGATCCGGCCCCTCATGAGCGTCACGCGGACGGGTCCCCTCCCCACGGGCGCCGACGCCACGTACGACGTGGTGGTCGTCGGCGCCGGGGTCGTCGGCTCCGCGATCGCGCGGACGCTGGCCCGCCACCCGCTGCGGGTCGCCCTCGTGGAGGCGGCGGACGATGTCGGCGACGGGACCTCCAAGGCGAACACCGCGATCCTGCACACCGGTTTCGACGCCCTCCCGGGCACCCTGGAGGCACGGCTCGTCCGGGAGGGGCACGGCCTCCTCTCCGCGTACGCGCGGGAGACCGGGATCCCGGTGGAGCCCGTCGGCGCCCTGCTCGTCGCCTGGGACGAGCAGCAGCGCGCCGCCCTCCCCCGGCTCGCGGCGAAGGCCGCGCTCAACGGGCACCGCGCCACCGAACCGCTCGGCGCCGCCGAACTCCGCGCACGCGAGCCGCACCTGGGCCCGGGGGCGCTCGCCGCGCTCGCCGTGCCGGGCGAGTCGGTGATCTGCCCGTGGACCACGACGCTCGCCTACGCCACCCAGGCCGTCCGCTCGGGCGTCGACCTGCACCTCGGGTGCCGGGTGGAGGCGGTCCGCACGGGCGATCCGCACCACCGGCTCGTGACACGTCGCGGAGTGCTGCGGACCCGCCATCTCGTCAACGCCTGCGGACTCCACGCCGACTCCTTCGACGCACTGGTCGGCCGCGAGGACTTCGCCGTCACCCCGCGCCGGGGGCAGCTCCTGGTCTTCGACAGGCTCGCCCGCGACCTGGTCCGGCACATCCTGCTGCCCGTGCCGGGTCCGCTCGGCAAGGGCGTGCTGATCGCGCCGACGGTGTACGGGAACGTCCTCCTCGGGCCCACCGCCGAGGACCTGGACGACAAGACCGCCACCGGCACCACGGCGGAGGGGCTCGCCGGGCTGCGCGAGCAGGGCGGCCGCGTCCTCCCCGCCCTGCTCGACGAGGAGGTCACCGCCGTCTACGCGGGGCTGCGCGCCGCCACCGGGCAGGAGGACTACCGGATCGCCGCGCACCCCGGCCTCCGGTACGTCACCGTGGGAGGGATCCGGTCCACCGGGCTCACCGCCTCCCTCTCCGTCGCCGAGCACGTCCGTGGGCTGCTCGCCGACTGCGGACTCGACCCCGGCCCCGAGCGGCCGCTCGCCCCGCTCCGGATGCCGAACCTCGGCGAGGCATTCCCCCGCCCCTACCGGGACGCCGCTCTCATCGCCCGGGACCCGGACTTCGGCGCGGTCGTGTGCCACTGCGAGCGGGTGACCCGCGGGGAGATCCGGTCCGCGCTCACCTCCACGATCCCGCCGGCCGGCCTCGACGGACTGCGCCGCCGCACGCGCGCGCGTGCGGGCCGCTGCCAGGGGCAGTACTGCGGCGCGGAGGTGCGCGCCCTGTTCGAGGAGCACACGGAGCACCGCCGGGGGACGCGGTGAACCGTATGGGTGAGGGCGCACGGGTACGAGGAGGGTTCCGGTGAACCGCACGGTCGACGTGCTCGTGGTGGGCGCGGGACCCGCCGGACTGGCCGCCGCCGCGCGGCTCGCCGCGGCGGGCGCGGGGCGCGTCGAGGTCCTGGAGCGGGAGCGGGCGGCCGGCGGGGTTCCGCGGCACTGCGCCCGCCCGGGGTTCGGCGCGGACGCGCGGGGCCGCCCGCTCGACGGTCCCGGGTACGCGCGCCGCTCGGTGCGCGCGGCGCTGCGCGCCGGGGCCGCCGTCCGTACGGGGGTGTCCGCCACCGGGTGGGCCGGGCCGCTCACCCTCGACGTCACCGCGCCGACCGGGCTGGAGCGCATCCGGGCCCGCGCGGTCGTGCTGGCCACCGGAGCCCGCGAACGGCCCCGCGCCGCACGGCTGGTCCCCGGCTCGCGGCCCGCCGGGGTGCTGACCACCGGCGAGCTCCAGCGGCTGGTCCTCCGCTTCGGGTCCCGGCCCGGGCTCATCGGGCGGCGGGCGGTGGTCGTCGGCGGCGATCCGGTGGCCCGGAGCGCCGTGCGGACGCTGCGCGCCGCCGGGGTCGAGGTGGTGGCGGTCGTCTGCGAACACCCGGTGAGAGGCTCGGCGTTCGGGTCCGTGCCGGTGCTGTCCGGTGCGATCGTGACGGAACTCCTCGGTCGCGGCCGGCTGGCCGGGGTCGCGGTGCGGACCGGGGCGGGGGTGGCCGGGCACACCCTGCGCTGCGACACCGTGGTCTTCACCGGGGACTGGATCCCGGACCACGAACTGGCCCGGACCGGCGGCCTGCCGCTCGCGTCCGGCAGCCGGGGCCCCGCGGTCGACGGCGCCTTCCGGACCGCCGTCCCCGGGGTCTTCGCGGTGGGCAACCTGCTGCGCGGTGCGGAGCCGGCGGTGGCGGCAGCCGCCGAGGGCCGGGCCGCCGCGGCGGCCGTCGCCGAGCTGCTCGCGGGGCGGCCCTGGCCGGAGGGCCGGGTGCCGGTGGGGGTGGTGACGGCGGGTCCGCTGCGGTGGGTGACGCCCGGTCTGCTCGGGCCGGCGGCATCGCCGCTGCTGGTGCGGCCCGTGCGCCGGCTCCTGCGCCCGGTCCTGACCTTCACCCAGGACGGCGGCCCGGTCGGGCGGGTGCGGCTCGACGGTCCGCTCCTCCCCCGGCGCTCGGTGCGGGTGCCGCCCGGGTGGGCGGACGGGGTGGATCCCGCGGGCGGTCCGGTGGTGGTCGGCGCCGAAGGGTGAGGCGCGCCCGCGCCGCGCCGCCCGGTCGGCCAGACTGGACCGCATGTCTGACAAACGCAGTGCGGGCCTGCTGGTCTTCCGTCGTACGGCGGACGGTGGCGTCGAGGTGCTGATCGGTCACATGGGCGGGCCCTTGTGGGCGTCGCGCGAGCAGTCGGCCTGGTCGATCCCCAAGGGGGAGTACGAGCCGGGCGAGACCCCTGAGGCGGCGGCGGGCCGGGAGTTCGAGGAGGAGCTGGGACTGCCCGTGCCCGAGGGCGCGTGGCTGGACCTCGGCGAGTCCCGGCAGCGCAACGGAAAGCTCGTCACCGTCTGGGCCGTCGAGGGGACGCTCGACCCGGCCGGGATCACCCCCGGCACGTTCACCATGGAGTGGCCGCCCCGGTCCGGTGTGCAGGGGGAGTTCCCCGAGATCGACCGCGTCGGCTGGTTCCTCCCCGAGGTGGCCGCCCCGCTGCTCGTGGAGGGCCAGCGGGTCTTCCTGGACCGGCTGATGGAGCAGATCCACGGGCGGGGCTGAGCGCGATTGTCAGACCCGTACGAGAGGGTGGTGAGCGCCGAACTGTCGAGAGGGAGCCCGACATGACCACGATCACCGCGAGCGAGCGAGCGGCCGCCCAGGCCTATCTGCGGTTGCTCGAATCCACCCAGGCCGTGCTGACCGATCCGCAGCTCGCCCCGTACGCGGGGGTGATGCTCACCCATCCGATGGCCGAGGCGGACGAGGCGCTGCGGGCCGCCGGTCTCGTGGGGAACGAGGCACGCCTGATGCGTCTGGTCTCCTCCCTGCGCACCTCCCCTACGCATGCGTGGGGGAGGGCGGGGTGATCGGCGCCCGGCGGCCGGTGTGGCCGCTCGTCCGCCGGGCCGTCAGATGCCCGGCCGGACCGGGAGCGTCCTGACGCTGTTGCCGACGAAGCCGGCGTGGCGGGGCAGCGCGGACTCCGGGACGGCCAGGTCCAGGTCCGGGAAGCGGGTGAAGAGGGCCTCCAGGGCGAGGGTGGCCTCCATCCGGGCGAGCGGGGCGCCCAGGCAGTAGTGGGGGCCGTGCCCGAGCGAGAGGTGCTTCGCCGTCGCCGTGCGGGTCACGTCGAAGCGGTCGGCGTCCGGGCCGTGCGCGCCGGGGTCGCGGCCCGCCGCCGAGTAGCCGGCCAGGACGGGCGTGCCCCGCGGGATCAGGGTGCCGTCGACCGTCAGGTCCCGGGTGGGGTAGCGGAACGGGAAGTAGCTGACGGGGCTGTCCCAGCGGAGGGTCTCCTCCACCACGTCCGCCCAGCTCGCGTGTCCCTCGACGACCAGGGCGAGCTGGTCGCGGTGGGTGCAGAGGGCCCGGACCGCGTTGGTGAGCAGGTTCAGGGTCGTCTCGTGCCCCGCGACGATCAGCAGGAGCAGGGTGCCGATCAGCTCGGCCTGGTCCAGCCGGTCCCCTTCCTCGTCCCGCGCGGCGAGGAGCGCGCTCGTCAGGTCGTCGCCGGGGTCCGCGGCCTTGTCGGCGGCGATGGCGGCGAGGAGTTCGACGAGGTCGCGATTGGCGGCGACCGCCTGCGCGGGCGTGGTGTCGGTCGCGACGACCAGTGCGGAGAGGTGGTGCAGCCGGTCCTGGTGCGCGGGGTGGACGCCCAGCAGTTCGCAGATGACGCCGAGCGGCAGCGGAAGGGCGTAGTGGCGGCGCAGGTCGGCGACGCCGTCGCCGGCGGCGGCCGCTTCGGCGAGCCCGTCGAGGAGACCGGCGGTGACCGCCTCGACGCGCGGGCGGAGCCGCTCCACCCGGCGGGCCGTGAAGGCGCTGCTCACCAGGGTCCTGAGGCGGCGGTGGTCGGCGCCGTCCGCGGTGATCATTCCCGGCACGGTGGCGAAGGTGCGCAGCGGCCAGCCCTCGGGTATGCGGCCCTCGGCCAGGGCGGTGAAGTGCTGGGGGCCCTTGGCCACGTCGGGGTGGGAGAGGAAGTCCCGGAGGGCGTCGTGGCCGAGGACCGCCATGCCGTCGATCCCGCCGGGCAGGATCACCGGGGTGACGGCCCCGGCGGCCAGGAGGCGGGCGTTGTCCGCGTGGGGGCAGCCGCCGGACGGGTCCATGAGGTGGGCCGGGCGCTCGCCCGGGGCGGCGGGGTGCGGGGCGTTCACTGACGAGGTGTCCACGGGCGGAGCTCCTGACGACGGGGGCGCGTGCGGTACGGGAACAGGGCGCCGCGGTCCCCGGGGACGGGGCCCGCGCGGCGGGAGGGCGGTCGCGCGCGGCGCCGCCCCCGTACGCCCCGCGAGGCCGCCCCCGGCGGCGGGCCGGGGTCGGGCGGTCGGTGAAGCCGCATCCTACGGTCAACCCCGGCCCGTTCGTACGGGGTTGACCGGGGGTCGGGGGTCGGGCGACGCGGCGGGGCGGCCGCGGCGGCCCAGGAGTTCGGCCAGGCCCCGGCGGGTGGCCGCCACGACGACCCGGTCCTCCGGTTTCAGGACGCGGTCGGGGTCCAGGCGCCAGTCCCGGCCCGTACCGGGTCTCACGGCCACGCCGTCCAGGGCGATGACGCGCCACTTTCCGGGGTGGAAGGCCTCGGCGACCGTCAGGCCGTCCAGGAGGGGGTGGTCGGCGACGTCCACCGCGGCGAAGAGGAGGACCCGCCGCTCGACGGGGACGGCGCCGAGCACCTGACGGCCCAGCATGGCGCCGGCGAAGGCGGGGGCGGCGAGGTGGGAGACGCTGCGGCTGCGGGTGAGCGCGGCCGGATGGGCGGTGCGGAGGGTGCGGAAGACGGCCGTGGCGAAGTCGTCGTCGTAGAGGCGCAGGACCACCCGGAGTTCGGGGCTGACGGCGCGGGCGGAGAGCGCGGCCTCCAGATTGGTGATGTCGACGCTGGTCAGGGCGAGCAGGGCGTGGGCGCGGTCGATGCGGGCCGCCTCCAGGACGCCCTCCTCGGCGACGTCGCCGATGACGGTGGGGACGCGCAGTCGCCGGGCGACCGCGATGCCGCGGGCCTCCGGGTCGGACTCCACGCAGACCACGGGGATGTCCAGCCGGCGGAGCCGGGCGAGGACCCGGGTGCCGACCTTGCCGAGGCCGAGGAGGACGACGTGTCCGGAGAGGCCGCGCGGCGGGCGGCGCAGGGCGGTGGCCGTGCGGAAGGTGCCGAGGCCCTCGATGAGGGCGGCCACGATCACCGGCAGCAGGAGCAGCCCGACGAACCCGGCGAGGATCTGGAGGACCTGGCGGCTGGTCGGCTCCCCCACCGCCGGGTCGCCGATGGCGAAGATGTCGAGGAGCGTCAGGTAGGCGGCGTGCAGCGGGTGGTCGCCGGTGGTGACGGTGGAGGCCAGGGCGAGCGCGAGGACGGCGGCGGCCGCCCCGGCGAGCGACCACCTCAGCCGGCGGGAGAAGAGCGAGGCGACCGGCAGCGCGGACGCGGCGATCCGGGCGGCGGCGGGTGCCGGGCCCGCCGCGGTGACCGCTTCGAGGGTGACGGCGGCGCGGCCGGTGGCGGCGGCCACCGTCCGGTCGTCCGGCAGCAGCCGGGGTCCCGCGTCGCCGCTCCGCTCGGACCCCTCGCAGCCCGCCGGGTCGCCGGTGGTGGCGGAGAGCAGGGCCAGCGTGCACCGTCCCGGGTCGGGGGCCGCTCCGGGGGCGGGCAGCCGCTCCACGGCGTGCAGGAGGAGCCCTCCGGCCTGGACCACCTTGCTGGTGCCGGCGACGGCGGCCGCGGCGAGGCCGGGGGCGGCGGTGTCGACGTCCGAGAGGACGGTGGTGGCGGCGTCGAGCTCCTCGGGGTCGAGGCCCGGTTCCGCGACGGCGGCGGCCTGGTCGAGGAGGGTTTCGAGGTGCTGGCCGAGCTTGCGGTTGTAGAGCCGGATGACCAGGCGCAGCCGGGGGTTGAGGCGGCGGGCGGTGAGGGCCGCCCGGATGTTGGTCTCGTCGTCCTCGTGGACGAGGGCCAGGGCGGCCGCCCGCTCCACGCCGGCGTCCGTCAGGGCCCGGTCGTCGGCCTCGGCCGACTCGACGACGTGCAGCGCCCCGGCGGGTTCGCCGTCGGCGCCGGGCCCGTGCGGGGCGGCGGTGCCGGGGGTGCCGGTGGTGCGGATGACGGCGGCCGTGACCCGTCCGAAGAGGGCCAGCGCCCGGCCGGTGCGGGCGGCGGGGGTACGCGGGGCGTCGGGCCGTACCGGGACGAGGAGGGTGACCTGCTCCCCGTACACCTCGTGCAGCTCCCCCGCCAGGCGGTGGGCGAGGGCGTCGTCGCCGCAGACGATCATGTGCCCGGTGCCGGTGGGTGCCGGCGGCCGCTCGGCGCGGCCGGCGGGCGCGCCGAGGGGGCCGCCGCCGGAGGCCGGGGGCCCGGCGGGTCCCGGCACGGTCCGGGAGGAGGGTGCGGCGGCGGGCGCTCCGGCGCCGCCGGCCGGAACGGCGTTGTCCTGGTGGGGTGGTGAGGGCACGTCACCAGCATGCCCTGCCCCGCCGACAGCGGGACACCGCGGGTGGCACCACCCGTGCGGGCGCACGACGCGCCGCCGTCCGCCGCAGCCGCTCCCCCGGTCGGCGCACTTCGATCTGCGGGCGCGCCGCCGCCTCCCTACGGTGACTGAATGATCGTCATGTCAGCTGTCCGTCATGCCGCCGCCGGCACCGCGGCGGTGCTGCTCGTGCTGCCCGCTCCCTCGGCCGTGGCGTCTCCCGTCCCGTCGGCCGCGGCCGCCACCTCGGCCTCGGCCTCCATGTCCTCCGCGACCGGCGCTCCGCGCGCGGCCTCCGCGGGGGTGCCCTCGTCGCTCCGGTCGCGGGACACCGCGCGGCGGGAGCCCAC
This sequence comes from Streptomyces sp. NPDC014891, assembly GCF_043081085.1. Lineage (NCBI taxonomy): Bacteria > Bacillati > Actinomycetota > Actinomycetes > Kitasatosporales > Streptomycetaceae > Streptomyces > Streptomyces sp. NPDC014891. Next base: position 645,574 of record NZ_JBIBWF010000001.1, read on the forward strand.
GCCGCCCGTCCGCCGGCCCGTCGACCGGGCCCGGCTCGACCGGAAGGGCACGCAGGTGCAGCCGCTGCCGGACGCGCCGGCCGTGCCCTCGCCGTCCGCGCTGTCCTGGGTGGTCGCGGACGGGGCCACGGGCGAGGTGCTCGCCGCGCGGAACGCGCACCGGAAGCTGCCGCCGGCCAGCACCCTCAAGGCCCTGTTCGCCCTGACGGCGCTGCCCGGCCACGAGCCCTCCGAGCAGCACACCGTGGCCGATTCCGAGCTGACCGGGATCGGCGACGGAAGCAGCCTGGTCGGGGTGAAGGAGGGGTACACGTACAAGGTGTCGGACCTGTGGAACGGGGTGTTCCTCAGCTCGGGGAACGACGCGGTGCACGTGCTGGCCGCGATGAACGGCGGCTGGGAGTCGATGTCCCGGCGGATGCAGGAGAAGGCCAGGTCGCTGGGGGCGCTGGACACCCATGTGGTCTCCCCCGACGGGTACGACGCGCCGGGGCAGGTGTCGTCCGCGTACGACCTGGCGGTGTTCGGCAGGGCCGGGCTCCAGGACCCGGCGTTCACCCGGTACTGCTCGACGGCCTACGCCGACTTCCCCGCGGGCAGCTGGTCGTACGGCATCGCCAACACCAACCGGCTCCTGACCGGAGCGGACGGTGTCGCCCGCTACCCGGGGCTCATCGGCATCAAGAACGGCTACACGAGCAACGCGGGCAACACCCTGATCTCGGCGGCCCGGCGCGGCGACCGGACGCTGGTGGTGTCGGTGATGAACCCGCAGGGCGGCGGTGGGCTCGCGGTGTACGAGGAGGCGCGCGAGCTCCTGGACTGGGGCTTCGCGGCGGCGGACCGGGTCCGGCCGGTGGGCTCGCTGCTCCCCGAGCAGCCGAAGCCGGCGGCCACCGCGGAGACCCGGCCGGTGTCGGTGGCCCGTGAGGACCGCCCGGCGGGCCCGGAGGGGCGGGCGCCCCGGGCCGGTGCCGAGGCGGTGGCGGTGGCCGCGCCCGCCGAGGCCCCGGCGCAGGGTACGGAGTCCTCGGGCGCGTCGGCCGGCCTCCCGCTGGGCCTGGTGGGCTCGGCCTGCGCGGCCGCGCTGCTCCTGTGGGGGCGGCGGCGCCGGGCGGCCCGGCGGGCGGACTGATCGGTGACGGCCCTCGGCCCCCGTCGGTGTCGGGGGCCGAGGGCCGTCCGGTGGGTGTCCGGTCAGGCGCCCACGTACGCCGCGAGGTGCTCGCCCGTGAGCGTCGACCGTGCGGCCACCAGGTCCGCGGGGGTGCCCTCGAACACGACCGTGCCGCCGTCGTGGCCGGCCCCGGGGCCGAGGTCGATGATCCAGTCGGCGTGGGCCATGACCGCCTGGTGGTGCTCGACGACGATGACCGACTTCCCGGAGTCCACCAGCCGGTCGAGCAGTCCGAGCAGCTGCTCGACGTCGGCGAGGTGCAGCCCGGTGGTCGGCTCGTCGAGGATGTAGACCCCGCCCTTCTCGGCCATGTCGGTGGCCAGCTTCAGCCGCTGGCGCTCGCCGCCCGACAGTGTGGTGAGGGGCTGGCCGAGGCTCAGGTAGCCGAGCCCGACGTCCGCGAGGCGCGCGAGGATGCGCTGGGCGGCCGGGGTGCTCGCCTCGCCGGAGCCGAAGAACTCCACCGCCTCGGACACCGGCATCGCGAGGACCTCGCTGATGTCGCGGCCGCCGAGGAGGTATTCGAGGACCGAGGCCTGGAACCGCTTGCCCTCGCAGTCCTCGCAGGTCGAGGAGACCCCTGCCATCATCCCGAGGTCGGTGTAGATCACGCCCGCGCCGTTGCAGGTGGGACAGGCGCCCTCGGAGTTCGCGCTGAAGAGCGCCGGCTTCACGCCGTTGGCCTTGGCGAAGGCCTTGCGGATCGGGTCGAGGAGTCCGGTGTACGTCGCCGGGTTGCTGCGGCGCGAGCCGCGGATCGGGCTCTGGTCGATCGACACCACGTCGTCGCGCGCGGGGAGGGAGCCGTGCACCAGCGAACTCTTGCCGGAGCCCGCGACGCCGGTGAAGACGGTGAGGACCCCGAGCGGGATGTCGACGTCGACGTCACGGAGGTTGTGGGTCGTCGCGCCGCGGATCTCCAGGGTGCCGGTGGGTTCCCGCACGGAGTCCTTCACGGAGGCGCGGTCGTCGAAGTGCCGGCCGGTGACGGTGTCGCCGGCCCGCAGCCCGTCGACCGTGCCCTCGAAGCAGACGGTGCCGCCCGCCGTGCCGGCGCCGGGACCGAGGTCGACGACGTGGTCGGCGATCGCGATGGTCTCGGGCTTGTGCTCCACGACGAGCACGGTGTTGCCCTTGTCGCGCAGTTGCAGGAGCAGTTCGTTCATCCGCTGGATGTCGTGGGGGTGCAGGCCGACGGTGGGCTCGTCGAAGACGTAGGTGACGTCGGTGAGCGAGGAGCCGAGGTGGCGGATCATCTTCACGCGCTGGGCCTCGCCGCCGGACAGCGTGCCGGCGGACCGGTCGAGCGAGAGGTAGCCGAGACCGATCTCCACGAAGGAGTCGAGGGTCAGCTGGAGCGCGGTGAGCAGGGGCGCGACCGAGGGCTCCTTGATGCCCCGGACCCACTGGGCGAGGTCGCTGATCTGCATGGCGCAGGCGTCGGCGATGCTGACGCGCTTGATCTTCGACTCCCTGGCGCCCTCGGCGAGGCGCGTGCCCTCGCACTCGGGGCAGGTGGTGAAGGTGACGGCCCGGTCCACGAACGCCCGGATGTGGGGCTGCATGCCCTCCTTGTCCTTGGCCAGGAACGACTTCTGGATCCGGGGGACGAGCCCCTCGTACGTCATGTTGATGCCCGCGATCTTCATGCGGGTGGGCTCGTGGTGGAGGAAGGCCTGGAGTTCCCTCTTCGTGTACTTCCGGATCGGCTTGGCGGGGTCGACGAGTCCGGACTCGCTGTAGAGGCGGTAGTTCCAGCCACCGGGGGTGTAGCCGGGGATGGTGAGCGCGCCCTCGTCGAGTGACTTGGAGTCGTCGTACAGCTGGGTGAGGTCGATGTCGGAGACCGTGCCGCGGCCCTCGCAGTTCGGGCACATGCCGCCGGTGCGGTTGAAGGTGGCCCGGACGGTCTTCTTGGCGCCGCGCTCGACCGTGATGGCGCCGCTCGCCCTGACCGAGGGGACGTTGAAGGCGTAGGCGCTGGGCGGGCCGATGTGGGGCTTGCCGAGACGGCTGAAGAGGATGCGGAGCATCGCGTTGGCGTCGGTGGCGGTGCCGACGGTGGAGCGGGGATCGGCGCCCATCCGCTGCTGGTCGACGATGATCGCCGTCGTCAGGCCGTCGAGCACGTCGACCTCGGGCCGGGCCTGGGTCGGCATGAAGCCCTGGACGAAGGCGCTGTACGTCTCGTTGATCAGCCGCTGGGACTCGGCGGCGATGGTGTCGAAGACGAGCGAGCTCTTGCCCGAGCCGGAGACGCCGGTGAAGACGGTGAGCCGGCGCTTGGGGATCTCGATGCTGACGTCCTTGAGGTTGTTCTCCCGCGCGCCGTGGACCCGGATCAGGTCGTGCCGGTCGGCCGGGTGCGGCTGCTTGTCCGCCCTGGGGGCCTTGCTCATCGTCTCTCCAGCTGTCGCGCGGGGCCTGTGGCGGACCGACGCGGTGCGTCCCGTACGACGGCGGCCGTATCGCGGGGTCCGTGGCAGCCACGCTAGCGGCGGCCGGACGCGGACGCTTCTCGCTTCCTGACCGATGACCGGGTCAGGCTCCTGGGAGGCCCTCCAGTGCCTGGCGCGGCGCCGGGCGCCCGCCCGCCACGAAGCGCTCGGCGGCGTCGGCGGCCTCCCTGGCGGTCCGCTCCCCCATGAGGACGCAGAGCGTGTACGCCGTGTCCTCGAAGCGCCGGCGCGCCGACAGGTCGCACGGCCGGTCCAGCACGGTCCGCTCCTGGGCGCGGTAGTGCCGGAGCAGCCGGTCGACCGTGTTCCTGTCGGGCAGCAGCATGGCGTCCTCCTTCTCCTGAGTCGCTCCATCGTCCCGGTCGTCGGCCACCCCCGCGACCGACACGGACACGCTCCGTGACGGGACGGTCCGCGGAGTCCCCCCGGAGTGCGGTTCCGGCGCGCATGGCGGAGGGTCGGAGACATGAACTCGAGCGACATCTCGCGGGTGGTCGTCACCGGCGCCACCGGCAACGTGGGCACCAGCCTGGTCCGGCTCCTGGCGCGTGAGCCGCGCGTCGGCTCGGTCCTCGGTCTGGCCCGGCGGCGGCCCGGCCTGGACCTGCCCGGGGTGGAGTGGGCGGAGGTGGACCTGTCACGGGAGGGCGACGAGCCGCTGCTGGCCCGGCATCTCGCCGACGCGGACGCCGTGGTGCACCTGGCCTGGCGCTTCGGGCCGACCCACGATCCGGTGGAGACCTGGCGGACCAACGTCCTGGGCTCGGTGCGCCTGTTCGACGCGGTCGCGGCGGCGCGGGTGCCGGTCTTGGTGCACGCCTCGTCGGTGGGGGCGTACTCCCCCGGGCCCGCCGACGGCGCCCCGGTGTCCGAGGCATGGCCGACGCACGGCTGGCCCGGCGCCGCGTACACGCGGGAGAAGGCCTATCTGGAGCGGGTCCTCGACACCTTCGAGCGGGACCACCCGCAGACCCGGGTGGTACGGATGCGCCCGGCGTTCCTCTTCAAGGAGGAGTCGGCCAGCGGGCAGCGGCGGATCTTCGCCGGGCGCTTCTTCCCGGGGCAGCTGCTGCGGCCCGATCTGCTGCCGGTGCTCCCCGAGTTCGACGGGCTCCGCTTCCAGGTGCTGCACACGGACGACGCGGCCGACGCCTACCGGCGGGCGCTGCTGCGGGACGTCCGCGGCGCGTTCAACCTGGCCGCGGATCCGGTGCTCGACGGAGCGGTCCTGGGCGAACTCTTCGACGCCAGACCGGTGCGGGTGCCGGCGGGCGCCGTGCGGGGCGCCCTGGCGGCGGCCTGGCGGCTGCGGCTCGCCTCGGCGTCGCCCGATCTCTTCGACGCCCTGCGGCACATGCCGCTGCTCGCCACCGACCGGGCACGCGAGGAGCTGGAGTGGGAGCCGTCGCGCGGGTCCGCGGCGGTGCTGGAGGAGTTCCTGCGCGGGGTCCGCGCGGGGGCCGGCGACGACACGGGTCCGCTGGCGGGTCACCGCATCGGCTGAGCCGGGGCGCGTCCCCGGGCGGCCGGGTGCGGTGCCCCCGGCGCCCCTCCCGTCGGACGCCCCCGGCGGCGCGGCGGGTCAGCCGGTCGCGCCGGACCAGTCGACGAGGCGGATGCCCGCGCCGGCGGCCTCGCGGCCGCGGCAGTGCGTGCGGTGGCGGCGGAGGATGCCGTCGATGTCGAGCCCGCGGGCGAACTCGGGACGGGCGGCGAGGCGTCGGGCGTAGGACCAGAGGGCGGGGTGTCCGGCGACCCGGTCCATGGCGGCGGCGTCGAGGTGCCAGCGGTGGACGGTGTCGAGCTGGACGAGGGTGACCCAGACCTGGACGTCGGCCGCGGTGGGCGCGTCGCCGAGCACGTACGGGTGGCGGGCGAGGCGCCGCTCCAGGGCGGCGAGGGCCGCGAAGAGGACGGTGAGGGGGTCCCGGTGGGTGGCTTCGCCGTCGAGTCCGAGCTCGCCGGCCCGCTGGGCGGCCCGGTTGACGCTGCGCTCGCAGAGGTCGGCGATCGCCTCGATCTCCTCGCGGTGCCGCTCGGGGAGCAGGTCGGGGCCGTCTCCGCGGAAGCGGAGGGCGAGGTCCCGCAGGATGTCGGGGACGTGTGTGCTGACGATCCGTCCGGTCCATCCGTCGCTGAGGACGGGTGCCGCGGCCGGTCCCTCGTAGAGGTGGGCGCTCGCGTCGTACAGCGGGCGGAGGGCGGTGTACCCGCCGTCGGGCGTGTCGGGGGTCTCGGGCAGGACGGACAGCGGGAGCGTGTCGTCGAGTCCGAGCAGGCTGTGGGTCAGGACGATGCTCAGACAGTCGGGGTCGTAGGGGGCGACGTGGAGGCGGTAGCGGTGGGGCACCGCGTAGTGGCCGCTGTGGACGTCGCGGCCGATCCGGCCGCGGAAGGCGGGCACGGCGGAGGCGGGCAGCAGCGAGGACGGGACGACGGACATGCTTCTCCCTTGAGGGTGCTCGGTGCCGGGTCCGGGCGGCGCGCGGTGCGGCGCCGGTCGCGGAGGCGCGACGGCGCGTCCCCGCGGGGCGCGGAGGCGGCAGAGGTACGGGAAGAGGAGGAGTGGGGCGCGACGCTGCGCCCGCGGGGGCGGTGCCCCTCGGCGAACAGACCCTCAGCCGGCGGGGTGGGCCGTCCGGCGGTGTCGGCGATGCGCCGCGCTGCAGACCCGGAGCAGGTCGATGTGGCGGCGGGACGTGAGGGGCAGGGAGCGCGGGAGGGGTGCGGCGGGTGGCGTGTCGTGTCGCCCGCTGCGTCCCATGGTTTCCTACCTGTTCGCTCGGTTTCCCCGTCCTGAGTGTCCGACCGGCTCCTGGCGGCGTCAAGGGTGCGGTACGGGCCACCTCCGGCGGTGTGCGGGATAATGCGCGCATGCGCATTTCAGCCAGGGCCGACTACGCGGTGCGTGCCGCCCTCCAGCTCGCCGCCGCCCGGGACGCGGGCCCGCTGAAGGCCGAGGCGATCGCCGAGGACCAGGGCATCTCCCACAAGTTCCTCGAAGGGATCCTCGGGGACATGCGCAAGGGCGGTCTCGTACTGAGCCAGCGCGGCGGCAACGGCGGTTACTGGCTGGCCAGGCCCGCCGAGTCGATCTCGGTCGCGGAGGTCATCCGCTGCGTGGAGGGTCCTCTGGTGTCGGTCCGCGGGGAGCGGCCGCCGGACCTGTCGTACACGGGTCCCGCGGAGTCGCTGCTGACCCTGTGGATCGCGCTGCGGGCCGGTGTCCGCGAGGTCCTCGGGGTCTCGCTGGCGGAGGTCGCGGCGGCCCAGCTGCCGGACACGATCGTCGCGCTCGCGGACGATCCGGAGGCGTGGACCAACCCCTGAGCCCACGGCCAACCGCACACGACCTGCGGTGACCTGACTGCTTCTCACCCTCCGAGACGACGCTGTCCAGCTTTCGGACGCCCCTTGGGGCGACCACCCCACCTCTGCCACTATCCCTACTGTTCCAGTGGGGATACGGGAAACCATGTGAGGTGACGTGAGTACGCCGAGGAGATCGCCGAAGAGACCAGCGATACGCACCGCCTCCGCACCGGCCGCGGCCCCCGTGCCCCGGGCCGCCGAACGGCCGGGCGAGAGCCCGGTCGACCGGCCCGCCGACGACGCCCTGTGGCCCCGCGTCACCCGCGAACTCGCCGACGACCTGGCCGTCGACGCCCTCACCAGGGACCGGGCGGGCAAGGCGCCGTTCGACGAGGTCGCACGACTCCAGGAGGCAGGGCTCCCCGCCCTCCTGACGGCCCCCGGTCCCAACCGGCGCGGGGCCGAGTGGCAGGCCGCCTGTGCGGTCGTACGGGAGATCTCCGCCTCCGACAGCTCGGTCGGCGAACTCCTCGCCCACCACTACGCGCTGTCCTGGAGCAGCCGCTTCCTCGGCGGCCCGGGACGGGATCCCGGAGCCCTCCCCGGCGACGACCACCCGCTCGACGTGCGGACCACCGAGGGACGCTGGCTGCTCGCCGGGGGCGTCGAGGGGCCGCACTCCGAGGCCGGCACCGGCCTCACGCTCACCCCCGCCGACTCCGGCGGCTGGCTCCTCGACGGGACCCGCGCCTTCGCGTCCGCCGTGACCGTCGCCGACCGGCTCGTCGTCGGGGCCCGCCCCGGCGGCAGCGGCGACCTCTTCGCCGTCCTGGTGGACCCGGCCGAGCCCGGGGTGTTCACGGAGCCCGGGGCCGAACGGGTCGGCCAGCGGCTCGCCGGCGCGGGCAGCGTCACCTTCGACCGGGTGCCGGTGAGACCGGCGGACGTCCTGGGCGTCCTCCCCCACGACGAGCACGCCGTCGCCCCCTTCTCCACCCTCGCCCCGCTCCTGCTGCGCCTGCTCCTGGTCCACGTAGGGCTCGGCATCGCCGAGGGCGCGCTCGCCGAGGCCCGCGACATCAGCCGCGCCGACCACGCCGGCCCGGCACCGGCGGGCGCGGCCGGGGACGGGACGGCGCCGGGCGCCGGGGACGATCCGTACCTCCTGCTCGCGTACGGGGAGCTGGCGACGGCCGCGCACGCGGCGGCGGCCGTGGTGGAACGCGCGACCGACGCCCTGGCCCACGGCCTGCTCGCCTCGTGGTCGCTCGGGGTGGAGGAACGCGCGGACATCGCCGTCCTGGTGGCGGCCGCCGAGACCGTCACCGGGCGGGCCGCCGTGCACATCACGACGCGCATCCTCGAACTCGTCGACGGCACGGCGGGCGCCGACGCGCGCTCCGGCGGGCCCGGCTTCGACCGCTTCTGGCGCAACGCCCGGGCGCTCACCGCGCCCACCCAGGCGGCCCACCGGCTCCGCGACATCGGGGACCACTACCTCAACGGCACCCACGCGCGGCTGACCCTGCTGGCCTGACAGGGGCCCGCCCCGCGCCGGCGGGGCGGCGAAGGGACGGACGGACCGGCATGTCGGGACGTCCGGCCCTCTCCCCCGGCGGCCCAAGGGCCCAAGCTGGGAGGTGCGGGTCCGGCCGTCCGGCCGGCCCGGCCCGGCAACCCACGGAGGCAGCCTGATGAGTCGTGAGATCGTCGCAGGAGTGGACGGATCCCCGGAGAGCCTCGCCGCGGCGGACTGGGCCGCCCGGGAGGCGCTCCACCGGGACCTCCCGCTACGGCTCGCGCACGCGTGGCGGTGGGAGCCGCTCGACCTCCCCCTGCTCCAGGACCGCGCCTCGCAGGAGCGCGTCGCGGACGCGCTGCTGAGCGACGCGCGGGACACCCTCGCCCGGCGCTACCCGGACCTCGCCCTCACGGCCGGGGTGCTCGACGACACGCCGGTCGCCGCGCTCCTCGGCACCGAGGACCGGGCCGAGATGCTCGTGATCGGCTCGCGCGGCCACGGAGCCGTCGCCGGGTTCCTGCTCGGCTCCTACGGGCAGCAGATCATCGCAGGCGCCACCCGCCCCGTGGTGGCCGTCCGGTCCCGCGACGGCGAACCGGCCGAACCGCCCGCCGGCCACGTGCTGGTCGGCCAGCTCGGCAGCCCGGAGGACAGCGCCGCCGCACTCGGCTTCGCCTTCGCCACCGCCGCCGCGCGCGGGGCGTCCGTACGAGCCGTGCGCGCGTGGAGCCTGCCGACCCTCTACGCGTACAGCCCGGCCTCCATGCGGCTCGCCGACGAGGCGGGCGGGCTCGTCCCCTTCGAGGAGAAGGCGCTGCGGGAGGCCCTGGCCCCCTGGCGCGAGCGCTACCCCGACGTGCCCGTGACCGAGCACGTCGAGCTGGGCAGCGCCGGACAGGTGCTGCTCTCCTCGGCGGGGGCCGCCCAGCTCCTGGTGGTCGGCCGACGGGCGCGGCGCGGGGCCGTCGGGCCGCGCATCGGCTCCGTGGCGCACGCCGCCCTGCACCTCGCGCCCTGTCCGGTGGCGGTCGTCCCGCAGGGCTGAGAGGGTGCGAAATGGTTGACGCGCGGGGTTGACGCGTCCTGTTGACGAGGAGTGTCGGGGTGGCCGGGGCCGGACAGTGATACCGCCGTCGCCCCGGTGGCTCTCCCAGCGCCGGCCCGTTCGGCGACCACGGCGAGAGAGCGGAGCTCCATGCGGCACCACGACCGGCCCGGACAGCCCGACCCCGCCCCGCCGTCCGCCGCCGCGGCCGCGCGGGAGTGCCCGGCGGACGGCACGGCGGCGGACGACCGCCCGGGGAGCCGCGCCGGGCGGCACACACCCCCGGCGCGCGAGGTCCCGCCCCGCGAGGTCCCGGCGCGGGCCGGCGGGCGGCACCGGAAGGCGGGCGGCACCGGGCGGCGGGCCCGGCGCAGGCCGGCCTTCCGGACCGTCGTCACGGTCACCGGTACCGCGGCCGCCGTCCTGACCGTGGCCGCGGGAATGTACGTGGCCACCCTCGGCGCCGGCCGGAGCACCGGCACCCACGCGACGGCGGCGTCCCCCGTGCTGACCCGCTCCACCGTCGCCGGGGCCGCCCGCGCGGAGCCGGAGGGCGGACGTCGGGCGGCCGCCGGGGAGACGGGGCCCGGACGGACCGCGGGCGCCGGAGAGCCGGGGGACGCCCGGACGACGGAGGCCGGACGACCGCTCCGGACGGCTTCCTCGATCCCGTCGGCGCCCCCGCCCCTCGCCGCACGGACGGCGACCCCGGCCGGCGCCGCGCCCGCGGCGCCGGAGACTCCCAAGGCCGAGACGGAGCGGCGGCTCGCTCCGCGGGGCACGCTCCTCCCGGAGCGACCGGGTCCCGGGCTGCCCGGGCTCCCCCGGCCGGCGCCGCAGGGCCCGGCCCCCGTCGCCGCGGCGCCGGCCAAGACGGCCGACCGGTTCGTCAAGGACGTGGTGGCACTGGCCAACGCCGAGCGCGAGAAGGCCGGGTGCGGGCCGCTCCGCTCCGAGCGGCACCTGAGGACGGCCGCCCAGCGGCACGCCGACGACATGTCCGCCCGCGACTACTACGAGCACGACGACCCCGAGGGCCGGGACGCGGGCGACCGGATGACCGGCGCCGGGTACGCGTGGTCGACCTGGGGCGAGAACATCCACCGCGGGCCGAAGACCCCGGCGCGCGCGATGGCGGACTGGATGGACAGCCCCGGCCACCGGGCGAACATCCTCAACTGCACGTTCGAGGACATCGGCGTCGGGGTGACGCTGACGGCCAACGGCCCCTGGTGGGTGCAGAACTTCGGTGTCCGGCGCTGAGCCGGGCGCCGGGCCGGGTGGTCAGGAGGCCGGAGCGGCGAGCTTCTGCACCCAGACCGTGCCGGCGGGACCGGGCGCCGACGCCACGCCGGTGTCCCGGTACCGGCAGTCGAGCATGTTCTGCTCGTGCATCGACCCGTCCGTCCAGTCGTCGACGACGGAGGCCGGATCGGTCGTCCCCCGGTCCAGGTTCTCGGCCCAGGCGCTCCAGGCGTAGCCGGCGGCCGAGATCCGGGTGTCGGCGTACTCGCCCTCGGGGCTGGCATGCCCGAAGTAGCCCCGCGCGGCCATGTCGCGGGCGTAGCCGCGGGCCGCCTCGGTAAGGCGGGGGTCGATGCGCAGCGGGGCGCAACCGGCCTCCGCCCGGAGCCGGTTGACGAGTCCGGTGACCCGCTCCTCGCGGCTGGGGGCGGGCGTGGGGCGCGGGGTGCGGCGGGGGGTCGGGGTCGCGGTCGTCGGCGTGGGGGCGGGAGTGGCGGTGCGGGTGGGGCCGGGGGTGGCCGGGGGCGTCGTCGGGGCGGGGGTCACGGGGGGCGCGGCGACCGGGCTGCCCGGCTCCATGCGCGCGTGCGGCTGGGGTACGAGGAGGGCGACCGCGCCGAGGACGGCCACGGCCGCGGCTCCGGCGACCCCGGCCTTGCGCAGGGGTGTCCAGCGGGTGCCGGTGCCGGTCGCCGCCGGGTCCGGGGCGGCCCCGCCGGCCCCGTCGGGGTGTGCGGCGGCCGGGTCCGGGGTCCGCGGGGCGGTGGCGGCCGGGTCCGGGGTCCCGAGGCCGGGGGCGGCGGGATCGGGAACGGCGGACCCGGACGCCGCCGTGTCGTACGCGAGGGCCTCGGGGGTTGACGCCTCGCCGAGCCCGGCGACCAGCGGGGGTACGAGACCGAGGCCGACGAGCAGGCCCTCGACGGGGGCCAGTCCGCTGCGGCCGGACACCCGCGCCGAGCAGGTGGTGCAGTCGCGGACGTGGCGGGCGACGCGTTTGCGCCAGAGCGGGGAGGGGCGGCCGTCCCAGGCGTCGACGGTCTCCGCGAGGTCCGGGCAGATCGGGACGGCGTCGAGGGCGCGGACGACGGTGCGGCCGGTCTCCAGCCGCTCCTTCATGCGCTGGACGCGGACGGCGGCGTGCTGCGGGGATATCCCGCCGAGTCCCTCGGCGAGCTCGGCGCGGGTCAGCTCCCCGGCGGCCTCCAGCCACCAGAGGGCGAGCAGCTCGCGGTCGTCCTCGTCGAGCCAGCGGGTCGCCCGGGCCACGTCACGGCGCTGTCCGGACAGGCCGAGCCGGAGGATGGTGGCCTCGGTGAAGTCGCCGGCCGCCGGGTCGGCGAGGTCGGCGGCCCGGTCGAGGCCGGGCACGGGAGCCTGCTGGCGTTCGCGCCAGCGGCGGCGGATACCGTTCATGGCGATGGCGACGAGCCAGGACCGGAAGCGGGCCGGATCGCGGAGGCCGCCGAGGCCGTCGAGGGCGCGGACCATCGTCTCCTGGACGATGTCGTCGGTGTCGGCGTGGCCGTCGAGGGCCCGGCCGACGATGTTGTGGACGAGGGGCAGGTAGGCGCGGACCAGCGCGTCCCTGGCGTGCGCGTCACCGGCCCTCGCGGCCTCCACCAGCACGGTGGTGCGGCGCTCGTCGCTGTGCATGGATCTGCTCCCTCATCCGTGGTGCGAGTCCCCCGTGGTTCGGAGACCCGCGGGCGAGGGAGGGATAACACTTATCGGTGATCGACGCCGGTGTCCGTCAGGCCGGTGGGACGGGCAGGTTCGGGACCGTGGCCCCGTTCCCCTCCCGGACGGCTGCCACGACGGCGTCGTGCAGATCGCGGCTCTCCTCCTCCGACGCGCACGGAACGGGACTGCCCGACATGGTGAACCAGTCGGACGCGCCGCTGTACTGCACGGCCACGCGTGCCTCCCTGTCGGCCCAGGTCGTGTGCACGGTCAGATCGCCCGTGACCACGCCCGCCTCGACGGTCAGCACCCCACCTCGCCCGGTGTATACACCGGCGGTCGTCCAAGATGCCCAGCTCATCCATCCAGGTTCACACCCGAACGGCGGATGCGCCACCGACGGGACCGCCCCGGTCGGAGGAGTTCCGTCCGGGGCGGCGCCACGCGTGTGCCCACCGGGGCGGAGGAGGCGCGGGCCTCCTCCGGCCGGGTCAGACGAGGGCGGCGACGGCCTCGTTGAAGGTGGCGGACGGGCGCATCACGGCCGCGGCCTTGGCCGGGTCGGGCTGGTAGTAGCCGCCGATCTCGGCCGGGGAGCCCTGGACGGCGTTCAGCTCGTCGACGATCTTCTGCTCGTTGGTCGAGAGGGTCTCGGCCAGCGGGGCGAAGGCCTTGGCGAGCTCCGCGTCCTCGGTCTGGGCGGCCAGCTCCTGGGCCCAGTACAGGGCCAGGTAGAAGTGGCTGCCGCGGTTGTCGATACCACCGAGGCGACGGGTCGGCGACTTGTCCTCGTTGAGGAAGGTGCCGGTGGCGCGGTCGAGGGTGTCGGCGAGGACCTGGGCGCGGGCGTTGCCCGTGGAGGTCGCGAGGTGCTCGAAGCTGGCGGCCAGGGCGAAGAACTCGCCGAGGCTGTCCCAGCGGAGGTAGTTCTCCTTGACGAGCTGCTGGACGTGCTTAGGGGCGGAGCCGCCGGCGCCGGTCTCGAAGAGGCCGCCGCCCGCCATGAGCGGGACGACCGACAGCATCTTGGCGCTGGTGCCCAGCTCCAGGATCGGGAAGAGGTCGGTCAGGTAGTCGCGCAGGACGTTGCCGGTGACGGAGATGGTGTCCTCGCCGCGGCGGATCCGCTCCAGGGAGAAGGCCGTGGCCTCGACCGGGGAGAGGATCTTGATGTCCAGGCCCTCGGTGTCGTGCTCCGGGAGGTACTGCCGGACCTTGGCGATCAGCTGGGCGTCGTGGGCGCGGTTCTCGTCCAGCCAGAAGACGGCCGGGGCGCCGGTGGCGCGGGCGCGGGTGACGGCGAGCTTGACCCAGTCCTGGATGGGCAGGTCCTTGGTCTGGCAGGCGCGGAAGATGTCGCCCGGGGCGACCTCCTGCTCCAGGACGACGTTGCCCTCGGAGTCGACCAGGCGGACGGTGCCGGCCTCGGCGATCTCGAAGGTCTTGTCGTGGGAGCCGTACTCCTCGGCCTTCTGGGCCATGAGGCCGACGTTCGGGACGGAGCCCATGGTCGACGGGTCGAAGGCGCCGTGGGCGCGGCAGTCGTCGATGACGGCCTGGTACACGCCGGAGTAGCTGTGGTCCGGGAGGACGGCGAGGGTGTCGGCCTCCTGGCCGTCCGGGCCCCACATGTGGCCGGAGGTGCGGATCATGGCCGGCATCGAGGCGTCGACGATGACGTCGGACGGCACGTGCAGGTTGGTGATGCCCTTGTCGGAGTCGACCATCGCCAGGGCGGGGCCCTCGGCGAGCTCGGCCTCGAAGGAGGCCTTGATCTCGTCGCCCTGCGGGAGGGACTCCAGGCCCTTGAGGACGCCGCCGAGGCCGTCGTTCGGGGAGAGGCCGGCGCCGGCGAGCACCTCGCCGTACGCGGCGAAGGTCTCGGGGAAGAAGGCGCGGACGACGTGGCCGAAGACGATCGGGTCGGAGACCTTCATCATCGTGGCCTTGAGGTGCACGGAGAAGAGCACGTGCTCGGCCTTGGCGCGGGCGACCTGCTCGCCGAGGAAGGTGCGCAGGGCGGCGGCGCGCATGACGGCGGCGTCGACGACCTCGCCGGCGATGACCTTCAGCGGCTCGCGGAGCTCGCTGGTGGTGCCGTCGGCGGCGGTGAACTCGAAGCGGAGGGTGTCGTCCGCGGTGACGACGACGGACTTCTCGGTGGAGGCGAAGTCGTTGTCGGTCATGGTGGCGACGTTGGTCTTGGACTCGGGGGTCCAGGCGCCCATGCGGTGGGGGTGGTTCTTGGCGTAGTTCTTGACCGAGCCGGGCGCGCGGCGGTCGGAGTTGCCCTCGCGCAGGACCGGGTTGACGGCCGAGCCCTTGATCTTGTCGTAGCGGGCGCGGACGTCCTTGTCCTGGTCCGTCTTCGGGTCGTCCGGGTAGTCCGGGAGGGCGTAGCCCTGGCCCTGGAGCTCGGCGATCGCGGCCTTGAGCTGGGGGATGGACGCCGAGACGTTCGGCAGCTTGATGATGTTGGCGCCGGGGGTCTTGGCCAGGTCGCCGAGCTCGGAGAGGGCGTCGGCGATGCGCTGGCCCTCCTCCAGGAACTCGGGGAAGACGGCGATGATGCGGCCCGCGAGGGAGATGTCCCGCGTCTCGACCGTGACGCCGGCCTGCGAGGCGTACGCCTGGATCACGGGCAGGAACGAGTACGTCGCCAGGGCAGGCGCCTCGTCAGTGTGGGTGTAGATGATGGTCGAGTCAGTCACCGGGTGCTCCGCTCCACGTCTGCGTCTGCGAGATTGCTCGACATCAAGATATCTCGTGATCGAGGTCCTCGGTAAAGGGCCCCACGACCTCGGCGTCGGCGGGTGCGCCGGCGGCCTCGGCGTAGGGTCCGCCGAGGCGGTACGGGGTGGGGGCGCCCTCGATGTCGACGCGGCGGAGCAGACCGAGCAGGACGAGGCCGACGGCGGCGGCCACGCCCGCGGCGAGGGCCTGGCCGCAGCGGTGGGCGAGCCGGAGCTCGGCCGGGTCGTAGGGGGCGGTGGCCGGCAGCGCGAGGGTGTCGCCGAGGAGCCAGAGGCCGGCGCCGAGCCCAGCGGCGGTGATCAGGGCGAGCGGCACGGTGACCGGGAGGCCGGGTGCGGCGGGCCCCCGCCGGGCCCCGGGGCGCACCTTGCCCTTGCGGGCGAGGAGGGCGAGGAGGCCGCAGACGACGGCGAGCACCACCAGGGCGGCGGCGATCACGTCGCCGGGGCGGTGCCGGCCGTCGGCGATGGTGTGGGCGCCGACGGCGACGGCCCAGAGCGTGCCGGCGCCGACGGCGACGCTGCGCAGCCGGTAGGGGACGACGAGGGCCAGACCGAACGCGACGCCGAGGGCGAGGGTGGTCTGGGCGCTGGGGAAGCCGCTGGACAGGAGCCCTCCGGCGTCGGCGGCCCGGGGGCGGGGGGCGTACCGCTGGAGGAGCCCGGTGACGGCGAGGGCGGTGACGACTCCGCCGGCGGCGAGACCGGTGAGGGCGTACCGCCTGCGTATCAGCCCGAGGGCGAGCAGGAGCACGCAGCCGAGGACCAGGGAGAGGGTGCCGAGCCCGGTGAGCGAGGGGTGCTCGCGGAGCAGGGTGACGGCGACGCCGTCGGCGCGCCGGCCGGTCATGGCCGCGTCGCCCCAGCGACGGCCGGTCGCGGTGAGGACGAGTCCGGCGTAGACCACGGTGAGGAGGAGCACGGCCCCGAGGCAGCCGCGCCGCATCCGGGTGCGGACCCGGGCGCTGAACGATCCGGCGGCCTCGCCCGCCACAGCGGCGTACCACCAGGTGGCACTGGTCTCCAGCGGCCTCGGGGAGCCGCCCGCGCGGGGCCTGTCGTAGGAAGCCATGACCCGATTCGAACCCACGCGCGGCGGCCCCGCCCGCTGGACGCACCCGAACGAAGCGGCCCCGGAGCGGGCGTGGTCACGCCACGGCGAGACGGCCCGGACCGGGACGTTCGCGGCGCCGGGTGCCGTACAGCGTGAACGCCGTGTTCACCAGCGCCACGTGGCTCAGCGCCTGCGGCGTGTTGCCCAGCTGGCGGCCGGCGACCGGGTCCCACTCCTCGGCGAGCAGGCCGACGTCGTTGCGGACGCCGAGCACCCGCTCGAAGACCGCGCGGGCCTCGTCGGTGCGGCCGGTCATGGCGAGCGCGTCGGCGTACCAGAACGTGCAGGCGACGAAGGCGCCCTCGGTGCCGCCGAGGTCGTCGAGGTCGTGCGTCCCGCCGTCCCGCACGTCTCCGTAGCGGCGCAGGAAGCCGTGGTCGTCGAGGCGCTCCATCGCCCGGACGGTGCCGAGCACCCGGGGGTCGTCGGCGGGGAGGAAGCCGAGCCGGGGGATCAGCAGGGCGGTGGCGTCGACCTGGTGGCTCCCGTAGTACTGGGTGAAGGACTGCTGCTCGTCGCTCCAGCCGCGGGCGCAGATCTCCGCGCGCAGCTCGTTGCGCAGGGCCTGCCAGCGGCCCAGCGAGCCGCGGAGTCCGGCGACCCGGGCGAGGCGCACGGCTCGGTCGGCGCCGACCCAGGCCATGACCTTGGAGTGCACGAAGTGGCGGCGCGGGCCGCGGACCTCCCAGATGCCCTCGTCCGGTTCCTGCCAGCGCTTGCCGAGGTACTCCAGGAGCGAGGCGACCAGGGACCAGTCCGGGGCGTCCAGCGCGACGCCGGCCCGGACGGCCGAGTAGACGGTGTTGAGGACCTCACCGTAGATGTCGAGCTGGAACTGGTCGACGGCGGCGTTGCCGAACCTGACGGGGCGTGAACCCTCGTAGCCGGGAAGCCAGTCGGCGTGCGTCTCGGGCAACTGCCGCTGCCCTTCGACCCCGTACAGCGGCTGGAGGTCGGCGGGATCGCCCGCGACGGCGCGGACCAGCCAGTCCTTCCAGGCGAGCGCCTCCCTGCGGTATCCGCCGCGCAGCAGGCAGGAGAGGGTGAAGGTGGAGTCGCGCAGCCAGCAGAAGCGGTAGTCCCAGTTGCGCTGCCCGCCGAGGGACTCGGGGAGCGAGGTGGTGGCGGCGGCGACGATTCCGCCCGTGGGGGCGTAGGTGAGGGCCTTCAGGGTGAGCAGGGAGCGGATGACCGCCGCGCGGGCGGGGCCCTCGTAACGGAGCGCGTCGGCCCAGTCGTTCCACAGGGCGAGGGTCCGGGCCAGGGCCGCGTCGAGGTCGGCGGGCGGTGCGGGGGCGGGTACGGGGGCGTGCGAAGGGCGCCAGCCGAGGGAGAAGGCGACGCGCCGGCCGGCCGTGACGGTGAAGTCGGCGGTGGCGCGGCCCGGGGTGACGACGGCTTCGGCACCGGGCCCGCAGGAGAGGTAGGCGGCGTCGGGTCCGGCGACCCAGGCGACGGTGCGGGGGTCCACCGAGCGGATCCAGGGCACGATGCTCCCGTGGTGGAACCGGACGGTCAGGTCGCTGCGGACGTCGACCCGTCCGGCGATCCCCTCCACCACGCGCACGATGCGCGCCGCGTCCTCGCTCGGGGAGCGCGGGGGCATGAAGTCCGTGACGCGCACGGTTCCGGTGAGGGACTCCCAGACCGTGTCGAGGACGAGCGTGTCGCCCCGGTAACTCCTGCGCGTGCAGCGGGTTCCGCCGACGGGGGCGAGGAGCCAGCGGCCGTGCCCCGGATCCCCGAGGAGGGCCGCCAGGCACGCGGGTGAGTCGAAACGCGGCGCGCACCACCAGTCGACGGACCCGTCGGTCCCCACGAGCGCAGCGGTCTCCAGATCACCGACGAGGGCGTAGTCCTCAATTCGCCCTGCCATGAACGGATTCTATGCCGGAACGCAGGCCGTCGCAGAAGGGGCGCGGGGCATCGATGCGGAGGTCTCCGCATATCCATCCGCATATCCATCCGCATTTCTTGACGCGGTCAGCCGGGCGCAGGATTCTGAAATGCGCGCATTTCTCCGCGCGGAAGGCCGTACCCATGAGTAGAGATCCGCACCCCCTGCGCCGCTCGACCGACCACGGGCCCGGTTCCGGCAGGCGCGCGGTGAGCCTCGTCCTCACGGTCCGCCCCGGCCGCGCGGAACCCGGGCCCGCGCTCGGCCTGCTGCTCGATCAGGTGCCGTCGAGCGTCGGGGACGTGGTCGTCGTCGGCGGCCCGCCCGGCGAGCGGCAGGTGCGCCCCGGACTCACCGTGCGCGGCCTCGGCGCGTGGGACGCGTCCCGCGGCGACGTTCCGCACGCGGGACTGCTCGCGGCGACCGGCGACCTGGTCGTGCTGATGAACGCCGACGGCAGCATGTCGCCGCACGAGATCCCGCACTATCTGCATTACCTGGAGAGCGGCTACGACTTCGTCAAGGGATCGCGCTTCATCGCGGGCGGCGACTTCGCCGACTACCCGCTCTCGCGGCGGCTCGGTCACCGGGCGCTGCTGCGCGTCGCCCACCGGTTGTACGGCCAGCACCTGACCGATCTCTGGTACGGGTTCTGCGCTTTCCGGCGCCCCTTCGTGGACCTGCTCGACCTGCGCGAGGACGGGGTCGAGATGGGGGCGGAACTGGTCGCGCACGCCCTGCACTACGGTCTGCGCGTCGCGGAGGTGCCCAGTCTCGAACGCCCGCGCCCCCACGAGCCGACCCGGCTGAGCACCCTCCGCGACGGGACGCGGATCCTGGGCACGCTGCTGGAGGAGCGGCCGCGCAACGCCGTGTCGCGCCTCGCGCACGCGCGGCGCTCGCGCCCCGCCGCACGGCCCGCTCCGGGCGGCTCCCCCGGCGGGCGTTCCGGTTGACGAACGTCCTGGGGGGACAGAGGCTGGAACGAGCAGTGTTTCAGGACAGACCCTCGGCAGGGTCGGTTGCCGGAAGAGGCACGTCGTGACCTCCAGCCAGTTCGACCGGACGCCGGCGGTCCCCGGGCCGCACCCTCTGCGGCGGGTGACCGACTGGCCGTTCGCGGACGTCCGGCGCCGCCCGCACCACCGCCGCCGCGCGCCCCGCCCGACCGCCCGTCCGGGCCGCCGGGCCGCCGACCGGATCACCGCCGCCTCCCCGCCGCCCCGGAGCCGCGCGTGCCGGCCGCGGGGGTCCGCCCGCCGCCGCCGCGCCCGCGCCGTCCACGCCCGCACGCGCACCGCGCGGCGCGGCCGCGGCCACCGGCCGGCCGGATCCGGGGACGCGCCGGCCGGGGCACCACGACGAGGCGCCGCCGTCCTGCCGTGCCGTGCCGTCGGCACCGGGAGCGCGGAGTCGATGCCCGCGGCGGGGGCCGAGGCCGCTTCCCTGGCCGGCAGGGCGGGGGCGGGCGATGCGCCGGGTTGAGCGGCGCCCGCGCGTCCTGCTGCTGACCGCCGGTCCGCTGGACGGGCCGGACGGAGGCGAGGTGCGGCTCGCCGCCGACGTCCTCGACTCCCTCCCTGACGTGGACTTCGTCTGGTTCTCCCAGTGGCCGTCCCGCGGGCTGCTCCGGCCGGAGCGGGGCCGTCCCGTCCGCGTCCTGTCCCGCGGCGGGCTGCCGCACCCTCCCGAGCGGGCCCAGGCGGCGCTCGCCTCCACCGTGTGGGCCCGGCGCGTCGACCTGGTGCACGCCTTCCTCGGCGTCGGACGGGCCTTCCCCGCCTTCTCGTGGCTGCGTCCCCTGCTCCTCGGAGGGGGGCCGGTCGTCCACACCGTGCCCGGGGTGCCGGACACCCGTTCCCTGCGGCGCGTCCGCCCGCTGGGGACGACGGTCGCCCTGTCGGAGTCGATGGCCCGGCGGCTGAGGGCCTCCCACTTCGGCGACGTACGGGTGATCCCGCCCATGATCGACCTGGCCGAGTGGCCGTACCTCCCCCGCCCCGGGGGATTCCCGGTCGTCCTGTTCGCGGGGCGCCACGACCCACGGGGCGGTGCGGAGACGGCCATCGCGGCGGCCGCCGAGGCCGAACGGGCGGGGGCGCGGTTCCGCCTGGTGCTCGCGATGCGCGGCCGGCCGGGGCAGGACAGCGCGATGCTCGACGAGGCCCTGCGGGAACGGGCCGGCGCGGCGGGGCTCAGCGACGTCGAGGTGCGCGGCTACGTCGACGACATGCACGAACTGCTCGCCACCGTCCACGTCCTGCTGTTCCCGCCCACGGCCCTCGGCGGAAAGGTCGACATCCCGCTGACCGTCCTCCAGTCGCTCGCCTCGGGACGCCCGGCGATCCTCAGCGACCTCCCCCGGTTCGCCGATCTCGGCAACGCGGTGCTCCGGGCGCCGACGGGCGACGACCGCCGCACCGGGCAGCAGTTGGCCTGGCTGCTCGACCGGCCGCGCTCCTGGGAGGTGCTCGCCGAACGGGGCCGGGCGCTCGTCGAGGACCACTTCGGCCCCGAGCGGTTCGCCGCCCGGTACGCGTCCCTCTACCGCGAGCTGCTGTCGTGACCGCCGGGGCCGGCCGGCCGCTCGGCGGTGAGCAGCAGGATGCCGGTGTCCCCGTACTCGGGCAGCGTCGGGTCCTTGGCGACCCGGTCGATCCGCAGTCCGGTGGTACGGGGCGCGAAGACGACGCGCAGGACGTCCTCGTCGACCGGGCAGGCGGGCCACACCGGACCCGCGCCGATGCGGTAGCTCGGCATCCGTGCCATGAAGGCGGCGAGGAGCCGTCCGCCGGGGCGGACGGCACGGACGAAGGCGTCGCAGAAGCGGGTGAACTCCTCGAAGTCCTCGGTGACGCTCTCCGCGACGAAGTTCATCGAGGCCAGGTCGTACGTGCCGGGGACGACGTCGTCGACGGAGCCCGGCACCACCCGCACCGGGCGGAGCGCCTCGGCGCAGCTCTCGGGCAGGGCGGGGTCGAGGGAGCGGCACAGGGCGTAGAAGGGCCGCCAGCTGGCGTCCGGGCCCTCGTCGAGCTGCCGGCGCAGATAGCGGAGGTTGGCGGCGCTCGGTTCGAGGGCGTCGACCCGGCGGCTCGCCGCGCCGGCGAGCAGCAGCGGGTACAGGTTGGGGCCGGCGCCCAGTTCGAGGGTGCGGGCCAGGCTGCCGGGGGTGTAGTCCCGGTAGACGGCGGCGTGGTGGTGGATGACGCCGATGTCGCAGGGGTGCAGCAGGCGGTAGTTCTCGGCGAGGTAGTCCGCGACGGGCCAGACGTCCCAGTCGGCGTCCCGGTTGCGGCGCGCCCGGACGGTGCCCATCAGCGCTCCGGGGTCCGGCCGGCCGCGACCGAGGAGGGGTGCGGGGCGTCGGCGCGCCGGAGGGAGAAGCGGCTGGCGAGTTCGGTGAGGGCCGAGCAGAGCACCTCGATCTCCTCGTCGGTGTTGGCGGCGGTGACCTGGACGCGGAAGCCGACCTGGTCGCGCGGGACGAGGGGGTAGGAGGCGAGCGTCACGTAGATGCCGCGCTCCCACAGGAAGGCGGCGACCGCGTCGAGGTCGTCCGCGTCCGCGAGCGGGATCTCCACGATCGGCAGTCCGTCGATGTTGGGGGTGGCGATGCCGAGGCCCCGCACGTGGTCGAGGACGCGGGCCGTCATGCGGTGGAGCGCGGCCCGGATCTCGTCCCCGCGCGCGTCGTTGACGTCGAGGCCGGCGAGGGCGGTGGCGAGCGAGGCCGTCGGCGAGGGCCCGGAGTAGAGGTAGGGGGCCGCCGCCACCTTGAGGTGGTCCTTGAGCCACTTGGGTACGGCGAGGAAGGCGAGCAGCGAGGAGAAGGCCTTGGAGAACCCGCCGACCAGCACCAGGTCGTCGTAGGTCTCGCCGAGGTGGCGGACGATGCTGTTGCCGCGCGCGCCGTAGGGGCTGGTCTCGCCGGGGCGGCGCTCGCCGATCACGCCGAAGCCGTGGGCGTCGTCGACGTAGAGCAGGGCCCCGTTCTCGCGGGAGATCCGGGCCAGGGTGGGCAGGTCGGGGAAGTTGCCGGTCATGCTGTTGACGCCGTCCATGCAGATGAGCCGGTTCGCGTCACCGGGCGCGCCGCGGAGCAGCGCCTCCAGTTCGTCGGGCCGGTCGGCGTGGAAGCGGTGGATCTCGGCGCCCTGGCCGCGGGCCGCGACGCAGCCGTCGTACACGGTGCGGTGGGCCTGCGCCTCGACGAAGACCTGTCCGGTCCCGGCGAGGAGCGGGATGACCGACTGGTGGATGAGGGTGATGGTCGGCAGCAGCAGGGTGTCGGAGGCGCCGAGGAGTTCGGTGAGCCGCTCCTCGATCCGGGGGTAGAGGCGGGGGCTGCCGATGAGCCGGGACCAGCTCGGGTGGGTGCCCCAGCGCCTGACCTCCGGCTCGATGGCGTCCATGACGGCCGGGTCGAGGTCGAGACCGAGGTAGTTGCAGGAGGCGAAGTCGATGAGCCAGTCGTCGCCGACCCTGATGCGGCGTCCGTCGACCTCGTCGATGACGGCGTCGCACATGCGGCTGGTGCGGTGGAGGTGTTCGAGGTCGCGCCAGCGGGACGGGCGCGGCGGGTGGGCCGCCCGGGCGGCGGGGCGGACGGCGGGCCGGGCGGGCGGGCGCGCTCCGGACGGCGGGGCGCGGTGCAGATAGGACTCGGCCTGGTGGGCGGTCATGGGGCGGGCGAAGAGGTAGCCCTGCCCGTAGCGGCAGCCCATGTCAGCGAGCAGGGCACGCTGTTCCTCGTGCTCGATGCCCTCGGCGACGACCTGGAGGCCGAGGACGTCGGCGATGCGCACGATGCCCTCCACCAGGGCCACCTGCTGCGGGTCGGTGGTGATGTTGTCGATGAACGACTTGTCGACCTTCAGGACGTCGATGGGGAACTCGCGGAGGTAGCTGAGCGAGGAGAACCCGGTGCCGAAGTCGTCGATGGCGATGGAGACGCCCAGGTCCTTCAGGGCGGCCATGGTGGTCCTGATCTGGGCGTCCCTGCGCATCAGGACGCTCTCGGTGAGCTCCAGGACGAGGGAGCCGGGCTCCAGCCCGGAGGAGCGCAGGGTGCGGCGGACGCCTTCGAGGAACCCGGGGTCGCGGAACTGGCGGGCGGAGACGTTGACGCTGGCGTACAGCGGGGACTTCCGGGAGCGGCCGCGCTGCCAGCGGGCGATGTCGAGCGCGGCGTGTTCGAGCACCCAGGCGCCGAGCGGCATGATGTGGCCGCTCTCCTCGGCCAGGGCGATGAACTGGTCCGGCGGGACCATGCCGCGGCGGGCGTGCGGCCAGCGGATGAGCGCTTCGAGGCCGGCCGGTGCGCCGTCCTTCACCTCGACGATCGGCTGGTAGCGCAGGGCGAACGCGTGCTCGGCGATGGCCGTGTCCATGCCCGCCTGGAGCTCGTGGCGGGCCACGAGCCGGGAGTGGAACTCGGGGTGGAACAGCCGCCAGCGCTTCTTGCCGGCGGCCTTGGCCGCGTACAGGGCGAGGTCGGCGTGGCCGAGGAGTTCCTCGGCGTGGGCGCTGTCGAGGACCGTGGCGACGCCGACGCTGGTGGAGACGGAGACGGCTCCGTCGGCGAGGTGGAACGGCTGGCTCAGGGTGTGCACGATCTCCGCCGCCAGGGCCTCGGCGTCGCGGGGTTCGCGCGCGCCCTCGATGAGGACGGCGAACTCGTCGCCGCCGAGCCGGGCCGCGGTGTCGGTGAGCCGCAGCACGGAGGTGAGGCGGCGGGCGACGGCGACGAGGAGTTCGTCGCCGACGGAGTGCCCCATGGTGTCGTTGACGACCTTGAAGTCGTCGAGGTCGACGAAGAGCATGCAGGTCAGGGTGGATTCGCGGCGGCCCCGGAGCAGGGCGCGCTCGACCCGTTCCAGGAGCAGGACGCGGTTGGGGAGCCCGGTGAGCGAGTCGTGGAACGCCCGGTGGGTCAGCTCGCGTTCCAGTTTCCGCTGCTCGGTCACGTCGCGGAGGGTGAGGACGAGGCCGTGCACGGTGTGCTCGTCGCGGAGGTTGCTGACGCGGACCTCCACCTCCAGGTCGGCCGAACCGCCGTGGAGGAGCTTCCAGTCGTCCCGGGCGTCCACCGCGGAGCGGGTACGGGCGTCGGCCAGGACGCGCAGCGCGGCGGCCGTGTCGGCGGGGGCGACGAGGTCGGTGAGGGGGGTGCCGGGGAGCAGGGTGCGGCCGAAGAGGGTCTCGGCGGAGGGACTGGCGTACCGGACGGTGTCGTCGTCGTCGACGATGAGGATGACGTCCGAGGTGTTGTGCACGAGGGTGCGGAAGTACGCCTCGCTGGTGCGGCGGTTGACCTCCTCGCTGAGGGCGAAGCGTTCGAGGGCGAGGGCCGCCTGGGAGGCGAGGGACTGGGCGGGGCCGGAGATCTCCGCGAGCTTCTTCTCGGGGCCGGCGATGAGCAGCACGCCGAGGAGCGGTTCGGGGCCTGCCGGGGCCTGGAGTTCCAGGGGGCAGAGGAGGACGTACGGCTCGGGGGCGAGCTCGGCGGCGACGGCCGGGTCGAGCCGGGACACGGGCAGGAGCCGGGTGCCGTCGGACAGGATCTCGGGCCAGACGCACCCGGGCTGCTCGGGCCGGGTGCCGGACGGGTCCGCGGGGTGGGCGCCGGAGGGGGTCCCGGGCCCGCTCGCCCCGTCCGCCGGCCCGGGGTGCGCGGACGGCGCCGACGTGGTTCCGGGCAGGGTCGGGGCGGCGGGTCCGGCGGAGGTCGGGGCGGGTCCGGCGGCGGTGGGGCCGGTGCCGCCTCCCGGGGGCACGGGCCCCGCCGGTGGCCGCCCGGGCGGCGCCCCGCGGACCGCGGTCGAGGGCCGGGTCAGCTCGTCGGTCCGGCAGCTCCAGGGGTGGCCGGCGGTGGCCACCCCGGAGAGACCGCCGCGGCGGTCCCGGGTGAGCAGGAGGGTCCGGTGCCCGGTGCCGGGGCCGAAGAGGGTGGCGGACGCCGTCTCCACGGCCCCGGCGACCTCACGGGGGCTCAGGGCGGCGACGAGGGAGGCGGCGGCCGTGCGGAGGCTGCGCTCGCGCGCCTCGGCCTTGCCGTGGTCGTTCATCATGCCCCAGAGCCGGGCGAGGACCAGCAGGAACATCAGCGCGGAGAAGATCGCGATGACGGCGATGTCCTGGTCACGGTCGTCGCGCAGGGACTGGAAGAGGAGCAGCGCGGGGGCGACCAGCGAGGCTCCCGCGAGCAGGGCCAGGCGCCGCTCGGCCACGTGCGGCGCGGGTTCGGGCGCGCGTTCGGTGAGGCCGGTCATCGACGGGTGGAGGGCGGCGAGGCCCCAGGCGGTGAAGAAGACGACCCAGCCGAGGTCCCAGGGGGTGCCGACCTGCCAGGTGCCGCGCAGCTGGAGCGTGCCGTAGATGACGTCGGAGGCGAGGATCCCGCAGGTGCCGAGAGCGAGGAGCTGCACGGACCGGGACCTGAGGCCGCCGGGCACGAGGAGCCGGGCCAGCATGGCCAGCATCAGCACGTCCCCCAGGGGATACGCGATGGAGATGGCCTTCTCGGTCCAGCTCATGTCCTCGCTCCTGGCCAGCGGGGTGATGAGGTTGACCCAGGAGAGCAGGGCGAGGCCCGAGGTGAGGATGAGCGCGTCGAGGACGACGCCGAGGTCGCGGCCGACGGCCCGGTAGCGGATGAAGCCGAACAGGCCGATGGCGAACAGCGGGTAGGTGGCGAGGTACAGGGCGTCGGCGACGGAGGGGAACGGCCTGGTCTGGCCGAAGAAGGCCTCCAGGGCGTTGTACGCGGTGTCGCCGCCCACGAAGGCCAGGTTGGCGGCGGCGAGGACCAGCCAGGGCCAGCGCCGGGAGGGCTTGTGGAGGCGGACGCCGACGAGGATCGCGACGACTCCGCTGAGGCCGATGAGAGCCCACAGGGTGGTGTGGCGTTCCGGGAACTCCAGGTAGGCGACCGTCAGTCCGGCCACGGCCAGGAGGTACAGCAGGGTCCAGCGGCGCAGTGCCCCGGTCGCGGTGTGCGGCCGGTCGGGCTGGCGCAGCGACATCGTCGACCGCCCCCTTGCCGGGTCGGACGGACGCCGTCGGAAGCGCCCTTGTCGTGGGGGGACCCCGTACGGTGTCCATTCTCCGGGGCCCTCGGGGGCCGTGCATCTCGGCGCGGCGGGCGCGCCCGGAGGGGGTGCGGGCGGGCGGAGCTCAGGAGGAGGCGCGGACCACGAGTTCCGTGGGGAGCATCCGGCGGGGCTGCTCGGCCGGTTCGCCGGGCTCGGCGATCTCCTGGAGGAGCAGCCGGGCCATCGTGCGGCCCATCTCCTCGATGGGCTGGCGGACGCTGGTCAGCGGCGGGTCCATGTGCCGGGCGACGGCCGAGTCGTCGACGCCGACGAGCGCCACGTCCTCGGGGACCCTGCGTCCCGCCTCGCGCAGGACGCCGCGCGCGCCCGCCGCCATGACGTCGGACGCGGCGAAGACGGCGTCCAGGTCCGGTCGGAGCTCCAGCAGCCGCCGCATGGCCTGCCGGCCGCCCTCCTCGGTGAAGTCGCCGGTGGCGACGAGCTCTTCGCCGGCGTCGAGTCCGGCCTGTGCCAGGCCCTCGCGGTAGCCGTCGAGGCGGCAGCGGGCCACGTACATGTCGAGCGGTCCGGTGATCGTGGCGATCGCGCGCCGGCCGCGCTCGGCGAGGTGGGCGACGGCGGCCCGGCCGGCCCCGGTGTTGTCGGAGTCGACGAAGGCGACGGGTTCGTCCTCGGTGCGGCGGCCGTTGAGGACGGCGGGCAGGCCGAGGGCGCGGACCTGGTCGGGCAGCGGGTCGGCGGCGTGCACGGAGACGAGCAGGACGCCGTCGACGCGCTGGGCGGCGAGGTACTGCTCGAAGCGCTGCCGCTCCTGCTCGCTGCGGATCAGGGTGAGCAGCAACTGCTTGTCCGCGTCGGCGAGTTCGCTGCTCACTCCGCGGATGATGTCGAGGAAGTACGGCTCCGCGAAGAGCCGCGCCTCGGTTTCGGGGATCACCAGGGCGACGGCGTCGGTCCGGCTGCCGGCGAGGGCGCGGGCGGCCCGGTTGGGGACGTAGCCGAGCTCGGCGACGGCCCGCTCGACGGCGGCCTTGGCCTGTTCGCTCACCCGCGGGGAGCCGTTGATGACCCGGGACACGGTGCCGCGGCCGACGCCGGCTCGGGCCGCGACCTCCTCGAGGGTGGGCCTGCCGGTCTGCCGCCCGCTCACCGCCATGTGCGCTCCCCTCGGGCCGCCCGCCCCGCCTTCGTGTGCACGCGAACCTATCAGGCGGGGCGGGAGTGATCCGTGGGGCGCCGCGGACGCTCGCGGGACGCGTTCACCGGGCGCCGGGGAGGCTCGGGAGCCGGTCCGGTGCGGGGCCGGGCTGCGGGCGGGCCGGGTGGGGGCCCGGCCGGTGCGGGCTCAGGAGGCGGTCGGGGAGAGCTCCGCCATCGCGCCCCAACCCTGCTGCGGCACCTCGACGTTGATGATCTCGGGCGTGGTGGCGATGGCTCCGGCCATGGCGTCGAGGCCGGCCGTGAAGTGCGGGGAGGCGACGTGGGCGGCACCGGCCTCGGCGTCGGCGAAGGCCTCCAGGAGGACGAAGACGTTCGGGTCGTCGACGCTGCGCGACCAGTCGAAGAAGAGGTTGCCGGGCTCCTCGCGGGTGGCGCGGGTGAAGTCGGCCACCAGGTCGAGCCAGCGGTCGGCGTGGTCGGGGCGGGCGGTGAAACGTACGGCGATGAAGATCATGGGGCCAGCCTGCGCCGCCCGGGCCGGGCCGGCCAGTCGGCCCGGTCAGGATTCCGGCAGGGCCGGAAACTCCGGTACCGCCCTGGTGAGGGCGGCCCGGATGCCGCCCTGCAGCCGCGGGAAGTCGGCGGTGGGCAGGGAGACGGAGAGCGCGTGCACGATGCCGTCGCCGCGCTCGGGCAGGGCGACGGCGAGGCAGGTGTACGCGAGGTCCGCCTCGCCCACGGACACGGCGACGCCCTGTTCGCGCACCCGGTCCACCTCGGCCTCGAAGCGCTCGGCCGTGGTGATCGTCCGCTCGGTGAAGCGGGCCATCCCGTGGTCGGCGAGGTAGCGGCGGCGGAGCGGCCGCGGCAGGGCGGCCAGCAGCGCCTTGCCGTGGGCGGTGGCGTGGGCGCGCTGCTCGGGGCCCGGCACGAAGGGGTGGGCGGCGTCGGTGACGGGGGCGGTGGTGTCGACCACGGTGATCAGGCCGTCGCGGTAGGCGGTGTGGTAGGCCTCCGCGCCGGTGGCGCGCCGCAGCCGGCCGAGCAGTTCGCCGGTGCCGGCGCCCAGCCCGTGGTGCCGCTGGTGGGAGCGGTGCAGGGCGGGGACGCGGGGCCCGGGGGCGTACCCCTCGGCGGTGCGGACGAGGAAGCCGCGGGCGAGCAGGGGCCCGGTGAGGTGGTAGACGGTCGAGAGGGCGCAGCCGAGCCGTCGGGCCAGCGCCTTCGCCCCGACGGGCCGGTCGGCGTCGGCGACGGCGTCGAGAACGGCGAGGGCCCGGTCGACGGACCGGGGACCGGGGCTCGGGGGCGGGGCGGGCATCGCTCCAGCTTAGGCGGGCCCGGCCGGAGGGTGGGACGCCCGGAGGCCCGGCGGTGACTCTCCGCGACCCCTTCGGGCCTCTCGGTATCTCCGCAGGTCAAACCACCCTTATGTGCATAAGACACTCTTTCGGCGTACCGTCGGGTGTTCCCCTGTTCCTCGACGCCACGGGAGAGCGTGTGCCCCGCTCCACGACCCACCATGCCCCGACGCCCCCGCAGGGGCGCCGTCCGCGTCTGCGGACGGCCGCGATCGCGGCCGGCGTCGTCGCCGTCGCGGCGGGCGGCCTGTACGTGGCCGGGCTCGTCGCCACCGGCGACGACATATCCGCCGGCACCCGGGTCGGCGGCGTGGACATCGGCGGCATGAGCCGTGCCGAGGCCCAGGCCAGGCTGGCGGCCGAGGCACCGGCCGCGTGGAGCGCGCCGATACCCGTGCGGGTCGGCGACCGCGCCTCCACGATCGCCCCGGCGTCCGCCGGACTCACCGTGGACGTGGCGAAGACCGCCGAGCTGGCGGCCGACCCGGCGCGCGACCCGTTCACCGTCATCGGGCGGCTCTTCTCGTCCGGCGAGCGCGAGATCGAGCCGGTCCTCGCGTACGACGCGGACAAGGCGAAGTCCACCGTGGCGGAGCTGGCCCGGAAGAGCGACCGCACGGTGCGCGAGGGGTCCGTGGCCTTCCGCGCGGGCAAGGCGGTCGAGACCCGGCCCGTGACCGGGCAGAAGCTGGACACCGGGAAGGCGGTCGACGCGCTGCGCGCGGCCTACCCCGCCACCACCGGTGCCGCTCCCGTCGCCCTCCCCGTCGCCCTGACCGAGCCCAAGCTGCCCGCGGCCGAGGTGACCCGTTTCCTCGACACGTACGCGAAGCCGGCCGTCTCCGGCCCGGTGACGCTCACCGCCGGAGCGGACCGGCTGCGGATCTCCGCCGCCACCCTCGGCGACCACCTGACCGTGAAGAACGAGGCCGGCCGGCTCACGGCCGCCCTCGACGCCGAGGCGCTGCTGCGCGACCCGGACGTCGCCGACCCGATCTCCGCCCTGACGGGCGCGCCCGTCGAGGCGACCCTCGGTGTGCGGGACGGCAAGGCCTATGTCGAGACGGAGGGCAGACCGGGGCACGAGGTGACCGCGAAGGCCCTCGGCGACGCCGTCCGCCCGCTGCTCACCCGGTCCGGCGACGCCGCGCGCACCGCCCCGGTGGCCACGAAGGTCACCCAGCCGGAGCTGACCCCGGAGTCCCTGGCGCGCCTCGGGATCACCGAGCAGATGTCGTCGTTCACGGTGAACTTCCCGACGGCCCCGTACCGGACGACGAACATCGGCCGCGCCGCCGAGCTCATCAACGGTTCGCTCGTGCGACCTGGCGAGGTGTGGAGCTTCAACAAGACCGTCGGCGAGCGCACCCCGGACAACGGTTTCGTCGACGGCACGATGATCCTGGACGGGCAGTACCGCTCCGCGCCCGGCGGCGGCGTCTCGGCGATGGCCACCACCGTCTTCAACGCCATGTTCTTCGCCGGCGTGAAGCCGGTCGAGTACGGCGCCCACTCCTTCTACATCGAGCGCTACCCGGCCGGCCGGGAGGCGACCGTCGCCTGGGGCTCGCTCGACCTCAAGTTCCGCAACGACTCGGGCAAGCCGATCTACATCAAGGCGAACGCGACGGACTCGTCCGTCACCGTGAGCTTCCTCGGGACGAAGCAGTACGACTCCGTGGAGGCGGTCGCCGGGAAGCGCACCAACCTGACGAAGCCCGCGAAGGCCGAGGGCACCGGCAAGGCCTGCGTGCCCCAGCCGCCGCTGGAGGGCTTCGACATCTCGGTGGACCGGGTGTTCAAGAACGACGGCGCCGAGGTCAAGCGCGAGACGTTCAAGACCCACTACACCCCCCGCGACGAGGTCACCTGCAAGCCGGTCGAGGAGCCCGACAAGGAGGCGGACGCCGGGTGACCGGCTGACGTCCGGCGGGAGACGGAGGGCCGGAAGGGTGTCTTCCCGCACCGCCGGGGCATGACTCCGGAGCACGGCCCACCAGGCCAGGGCCGCCCTCAACCGTCCGGAGGCCCGCCTTGGCGCAGCGCAGCGACCCCTTCGAGCGGCTCCTCTCCGACGCCGTGCGCGCGGGCGTCTGTCCCGGCATGGTGTGGGCCGTCGGCGACGCCCGGACGACCCTGTCCGCCGGGGCCGTCGGCCTGCTCGACCCGGCGGACCCCGGCGGACCGATGCGGGACGACACCCTCTTCGACGTCGCCAGCCTCACCAAGATCCTCTCGGTCTGGGCGGTCACCGGCGTCCTCGTCGAGGCCGGCAAGCTCGACCTGACCGCGCCCCTGGGCGACTACTGGCCCGAGGCGGCGGGCCGGCCGCTCGCGGACGTGACGGCGCACCACCTCCTGACCCACACCGCGGGCCTGCCGCTCCGCGCCAACCTCCGGCACCTGTACGGATCCGACCCGCAGGACGTGCGGGACGGCGTCCTCGCCGAGCGGCTCCGGCACCGGCCCGGGGAGGCCGTCGCGTACACCGACCGCGCGGCCCTGATCCTCGGCTACCTCGCCGAGCACCTCACCCGCCGCCCGCTCCCCCGGCTCGCGCGGGACCTGGTCTGGTCGCCGCTCGGGATGGCGGAGACCCGGTACGGTCCGCTGCCCGCCGCCCTCAGGGAGCGGTGCGCGCCCACGGAGTACGACGAGGAGAGCGGCCGGCACCTCAAGGGGACCGTGCACGACTTCTCGACCCGGCTCCTCGGGGGCGCCTGCGGGATCTCCGGGGTGTTCACCACCGCGGGGGACGTCGGCGGCTTCCTCCGCCACCTGCTGGCCCCGCGGCCCGGCACCTTCTCGCCCGGGTGGACGGCGGGATCGCTGCGGGTGCGCACCGGCGGGCTCGAACCGCCCCGGGGCCTGTCCTGGCATCCGGCCCCGTACACGGAGCCCGGGGACGACGTCTGGTCGCACTTCGGGTTCACCGGCACGGGCATGTGGGTCTCGCCGACCCGGGGCCGCTGGGCGGTCCTGCTCACCAACCGCCTCCACCTGACCCGCGACCCCGGTCCGCTGGCGAGGGCCCGCGAGGTGTTCCGGAGGCTGGCCTTCCCGTGACCTTCGCCACCCTCTTGATCGATCAAACGGGGCGGGGGTTAGCATATGAGCGCCGCCTAGCTCGAAAGATAAACTTGTGACTGTCAATGACGACTCGTTCACCAGCTGGAAGAACCGCGAGGAGATCGCGGAGTCGATGATCCCGATCATCGGGAAGCTGCACCGGGAGCAGGACATCACCGTCCTGGTCCACAGCCGCTCCCTGGTGAACAAGTCGGTGGTCAGCATCCTCAAGACCCACCGCTTCGCCCGCCAGATCGCCGGCGAGGAGCTCTCGGTCGTCGAGACGCTGCCCTTCCTCCGGACGCTGACGACCCTCGACCTCGGCCCCTGCCAGATCGACATCGGCGTGCTGGCCGCGGACTACAAGACGGACAACCGCGGTCTCACGGTGGAGGAGTTCACCGCCGAGGCCGTCGCCGGTGCCACCGGCGAGAACAAGATCGAGCGCCGCGACGGACGCGACGTCGTCCTCTACGGCTTCGGCCGCATCGGCCGCCTCGTGGCCCGCCTCCTCATCGAGAAGTCCGGCTCGGGCAACGGTCTGCGCCTGCGCGCGATCGTCGTCCGCGGCGGCGGTGAGCAGGACCTCGTGAAGCGCGCCTCGCTGCTGCGCCGGGACTCCATCCACGGCCAGTTCCAGGGCACGATCACGGTCGACGAGGCGAACAGCACGATCGTCGCCAACGGCAACACGATCAAGGTGATCTACGCCAACGACCCCTCCGAGGTCGACTACACGGCGTACGGCATCGAGAACGCCATCCTCATCGACAACACCGGCAAGTGGCGCGACCGCGAGGGCCTGTCGAAGCACCTGCGCCCCGGCATCGACAAGGTCGTCCTGACCGCGCCCGGCAAGGGCGACGTGCCGAACATCGTGCACGGTGTCAACCACGACACGATCAAGCCGGACGAGCAGATCCTCTCGTGCGCCTCCTGCACCACCAACGCGATCGTGCCGCCGCTCAAGGCGATGGACGACGAGTACGGCGTGCTGCGCGGCCACGTGGAGACGGTCCACTCGTTCACGAACGACCAGAACCTCCTGGACAACTACCACAAGGCGGATCGCCGCGGCCGTTCCGCGCCGCTCAACATGGTGATCACCGAGACCGGTGCCGCCTCGGCCGTCGCCAAGGCGCTGCCGGACCTCAAGGCCCCGATCACGGGCAGCTCGATCCGCGTCCCCGTCCCGGACGTCTCGATCGCCATCCTGAGCCTGCGCCTGGGCCGCGAGACCACCCGCGACGAGGTGCTGGAGTACCTCCGCGACGTCTCGCTGCACTCGCCGCTCAAGCGCCAGATCGACTTCACCACGGCCCCCGACGCCGTCTCGATGGACTTCGTGGGCTCGCGCCACGCGTCGATCGTCGACGCCGGCGCGACCAAGGTCGACGGCGACAACGCGATCCTCTACCTGTGGTACGACAACGAGTTCGGCTACTCGTGCCAGGTCATCCGGGTCGTCCAGCACGTCTCCGGCGTGGAGTACCCGACCTTCCCGGTCCCGGCGGTCTGATCACCGGACGCCCCCGGCACCACCGCGCGCCGCACCTCCCCGGGAGGTGCGGCGCGTCGCCGTTCCACCGCCCGCGCCGCGGAGGCCCGGCGCCCGGCCCCGCCCACCGGGCGAAACCGCCCGCCGCCGCCCGGCGTCCCTCCCGGCATGGACACGCTCACGGCCGGAATACGCCAGCTCCTGCGGTTCGCGCTGCTGGAGGTGCGGTGCTGCGCCTTCGCCGTCGCGCTCGTCGGGGGGATCGCCGTGTCATCCGTCCTGCCCGAGCTGCCGATCGCCCGGTACGACCTCCTGCTGCTGTACGGGATCGCCCTGACCGTCGTCGCCTGGAAGGTCGGATGGGACACCGGGCGGGACATCGCGGTGATCGCCGCCTGCCACGCGACCGGGCTCCTCTTCGAACTGGTCAAGGTGCGGATGGGCTCGTGGAGCTACCCGGAGCAGGCCCTGACGAAGATCGGCGGGGTGCCGCTGTACGGCGGATTCCTGTACGCGGCCCTCGGGAGCTACGTCTGCCGGGCCCGGCACCTGTTCGACCTGCGGCTGACCGGCTACCGCCCGCGGGTGACGGCCGCGCTCGCCGCCGCCGTGTACGTGAACTTCTTCAGCCACCACTGGCTGCCCGACGCCCGCTGGGCCCTGGCCGGACTGCTCCTCCTGGCCACGGCCGGCACCTGGGTGCGGTTCCGGGTGGGCGACCGGGACCACCGCATGCCACTGGCGCTGTCGTTCGTCCTGATCGGATTCTTCCTCTGGGTCGCGGAGAACGCGGCCACCTATGTCGGCGCCTGGAGCTACCCGCACCAACTGGACGGCTGGCAGCCGGTGTCCCTCGCCAAGTTCGGCGCCTGGGCCCTGCTGATGACCGTCACGTTCGTCCTCGCCATGTCCTCCCGCTCGGTCCGGCAGGAGACGCGACACGAGAATTGAGGAGCAATTCCGTGCACCGCTGCAGGGGCCGTGGTACAGTCGACGACAGTTGCAGTTGTGGTTCCCAAAGAAGCTTACAAGTGCCTTTGACGATTCGACATCGTCAGGCACTTTCTTTGTTTTCGGTGCAGTTTTCCGAACGGGGCAATCATCACGGCGACTCCGGGGTCCGCACAGTGCGGCCCCCTGGGCTACGCCCCGAAGGAGAAATGACATGGCCAACGGCACCGTGAAGTGGTTCAACTCGGAAAAGGGCTTCGGCTTCATCGAGCAGGAGGGTGGCGGCCCGGACGTGTTCGCCCACTACTCCAACATCGCCACCTCGGGCTTCCGTGAGCTCCAGGAAGGCCAGAAGGTGACCTTCGACGTCACGCAGGGCCAGAAGGGCCCCCAGGCGGAGAACATCCTCCCCGCCTGACGTTGACACGTCCGACGCAGCCGGTGTCCTCACCCGTGTGGTGAGGGCCCCGGCTCGTCGCATTTTCCAGACTTTTCCCACATTTCCCGGGCCATTCACCGACCGGCCGCCGATTTCATCCCCTCGGCACGGCCGGAACCGCACGCCCGTGGCATTCGGTTCGTTCCAGTAATTCATCGGGCCCGCGGCCCCACGCGAATTCCTCGAAGCGCACCGTTTCGAGGAGGACCCGACCCGTGAACGACACGCACGACACGCACGACACGACGAGCGCCCGGCGGACCGACCGGGCCGGGCGCGGCACTCACGCCGAGGACGTCTGGGCGTCCCTGCCGGCCGGCACGCCAGCCCTGCCGCCCGCCGCGACCTTCGCCGCACTCGACCTGCCGGCCGCGGTCCACGAGGTCCTGGCCCGGCTGGGCGTCGACACGCCGTTCCCGATCCAGTCCGCCACCCTGCCCGACGCCCTCGCGGGCCGCGACGTCCTGGGACGCGGGCGCACCGGATCCGGCAAGACCCTCGCCTTCGGCCTCCCCCTGCTGGTCCGGCTCGCCGGACGGCGCGCCGAGGCCCGCAGGCCGCTCGGGCTCGTCCTGGTCCCCACCCGCGAACTCGCCCAGCAGGTGACGGACGCGCTCGACCCGTTCGCACGGGCCCTGGGGCTGCGACTGGCCACCGTCGTCGGCGGCATGTCGATCGGCCGGCAGGCCACGGCGCTGCGCGACGGGGCCGAGGTCCTCATCGCCACGCCGGGCCGCCTCATGGACCTGGTCGAGCGCAAGGACTGCCGGCTCGACCGGGTGCGTGCCACCGTCCTCGACGAGGCCGACCAGATGGCCGACATGGGGTTCACGGAACAGGTCACCGCGCTCCTCGACCTGGTGCCGGCGGAGGGCCAGCGGCTGCTGTTCTCCGCCACCCTCGACCGCAACGTGGACCTCCTGGTCGAGCGGTACCTCAGCGACCCGGTCGTCCACTCCGTCGACCCCTCGGCGGCGGCCGTCGCCACGATGGACCACCACGTGCTCCACGTGCACGGGCCCGACAAGTTCGCCACCGCCACCGAGATCGCCGCCCGCGACGGGCGGGTCATCATGTTCCTGGCGACGAAGGCGGCCGTCGACCGGTTCACCAGGCACCTCCTCGGCAGCGGCGTGCGCGCCGCCGCACTCCACGGCGGGAAGTCCCAGCCCCTGCGGACCCGGACCCTGGACCGCTTCCGGTCCGGCGAGGTCCCGGTCCTCGTCGCCACCAACGTGGCGGCGCGCGGCATCCACGTCGACGCGATCGACCTCGTCGTCAACGTCGACCCGCCCGCCGACCACAAGGACTACCTGCACCGCGGCGGTCGCACCGCGCGCGCCGGGGAGTCCGGTCTGGTCGTCACCCTGGTGACCTCCGAGGAGCGGCGCGAGGTGGCCCGGCTGATGGCGGACGCGGGCATCCGCCCCCAGGTCACCCAGGTCCGCTCGGGCGAGGCCGCCCTGAGCCGCATCACCGGCGCCCGGACCCCCTCGGGCATCCCCGTCGACGGAGCCGCGGCGAGCCAGGAGGGCGTCAAGCGCGGCGGGGCGGCCTTCCGCGGCATGGGCACGGTCCCGGGCCGCCCGGGACGCGCCAAGAACGAGTCGCGGAAGGCCGCCGAGGCCCGCAAGACGGCCGAGGCGAGGCAGGCCGCGCGCATCCGCCGGGGCAAGTAGGCTCCCCCGGGGCCGGCCCGGGAACGCGTCCGGCCGGCCCTGGACCGCGTCCGCCGGCAGCGCAGCAGAGGAGACCCCGTGAGGGACGACGACCCGTGGGACACGATCCGTTCGCTCGCCGTGCGCTTCTCGGCGCTCGACACCGAGCGGGGCATCTCGGCGGAGGAGCAGTGGTCGCTCCAGGTCCTCAAGCTCGCGGAGGAGGTCGGCGAGGCCGCGCAGGCCGTCATCGGGGTACGGGCGGTGAACCCGCGCAAGGGCCGCAGCCACGACTGGGAGCAGGTGCAGGAGGAAGTGGTCGACGCCGTGGTCACGGGCATGGTGGCCCTCGCGCGGATGCGTCCCGACGACGCACCGGAGTTCTTCGCCTCGGTCCTCGCCCGTAAGTCGGCCCGTTTTCTCCCCGGCCCGCCCGAGGGCGGGCCGGTGCCCGCGCCGCGTTGAGCGGCGCCGCCGGGCAGGAGGCGCGGGCGTCCCGTCAGGGGTCGGTCGCCCCGGGGTGACCGAGGCCGTCGGCGACGGTCGCGCCGGGGCGGGACGCGAGGTCGGCGTCGGACGCGGCCGCGGGGGACGCGAGGTCCGCGTCGGTCTCGGCCGCGCCGGGTCGGGAGCCGGGCTCGGGGCCGGTGATGCCGGGGCGGGGGACGTCATCAGGGGCGGTTACGTCGGGGCGGGAGCCGAGGACGGTCTCGGCCGCGCCCTCGCGCGCCGGTGTCCCGCCGTTACGCGGGGCGGCCTTGAGCAGGTCCAGCAGACCGGTGATCTCGTAGTCGCCCTCCAGGGGGTGACGGAACCGCTTGCCGGGGGCGAGCCGGTAGCGGTTGCGCCGGCCCTCGCGCGCATGGGTGAGGTACCCGGCGGCCTCCAGGTCGGCGACGATCGCCTGCACCGTCCGCTCGGTGACCCCGCACGCCGCGGCCACGTCCCGCAGCCGGACGCCGGGGTCCCGGGCGATCACCACGAGCACCCGGGCGTGGTTCGTCAAAAAGGTCCACGACGGACGCTCACCGGAGCTGTCGCTCATACCCCCATTGTGCGACCCCCCTTTCACGAGCCGCAAGACCGGAAATTCATCTCATGTGATTGTTGACGTGCTATCTGCAAGACGAGAGGATTGATACGAAATGTCGAGTTCCGACTGAGGTTCGGCCGGACGCGGGAGTTCACCATGCACCCCCTTCCCGACAGCCCCACCGCTCCGCGAGCGCTCGCCGACGACCACGGCGCCCTGCCGCCCGCGACCCGCGCGGGCACCCGGATGACCGTGGAGACCACACCGGACGGCACCGTCGCCGTCGGCGGTGTGATCGACAGCGCCGGCGCGCCCCGCCTCTACCGGATCCTGCGCGCCGCGCTGGACCGCCACCCCGAGGGCATCAGGCTCGACCTCGGCGGCGTCACCTTCTGCGACTGCGCGGGCCTGCGGGCCTTTCTCGCCGCCCGGGCCGCGTGGGACGCGCACGCCGCACGGGCCTCCCGGCACCGGAGCCTCGCCGGGCGCGCCGCCCCCGCCCCCCGGACCCCGTTCACCCTCGGACCCACGAGCCCGCGGATGGCCCGCCTGCTCCTGCTGACCGGCACGGGAGGGCTCTTCTCCCCGCCGGAGAGGGGCCGGTCTCAGTGAAGCGGCAGCCGCACCTCGATGATCTTCCCGCCGCCCGGCGGCAGGGTCAGCCTGATCCCGCGGGCGAGCAGCCTGACCAGGGGCCACCCGAAGCCGCCCTCGCCCGGTCCGGAGACCCGCTGCGCCCGCCTCCGGCGCACGTGCGGCAGCTCGCGGCTCGCGTCCGCGACGGTGACCGCCAGCGCGTCCCGGTCGACCTCCACACGGAATCCGGTGAGGCCGCCCCCGTGCCGCAGCGCGTTCGTCACCAGCTCGGACGTCACGAGCAGCGCGTCGCCCACCGCTGTGGCGGACGGCGGACCGCCCGTCGAGGCCGCGCCTCCCGCCAGCACCTCCGCCACCCAGGCGCGCGCCTCGGAGGCGTCCCGCGGCAGCACGGGCCGTTCCGCGTACGAGGTGGAGGATCCCGTTCGATGTCCTGTGGTCACTGGCACTCCCACTCGGTCCTCGCCCGCCCCGGCCGTCGTCCCGCCCGTTCCACCAGCCCCTCCCCCGGGCGTCCAACGGGCCCCTGCCCCGATGAGCCGCTCACATTCCCCCGCAATTCCTCCAGTGTCCCCATCCGTCTCACCGGTTGCGCAGGGCGAGAGCGGGTACAGGCCTGTGGGGGCCCTCCGACGAGGAGCCTTGATGACGAACCACCGCACCACCGTCCGTAGCCGCGGCCCGTCCGCCGGCCAGGCCCACCGGGCGGCGCCCAGCACCCGCGGGTCCGTGCGTCGCGTTCCCGAGCCCCTGGCCGGGCTTCCGGAGATCGCCGACCCGCTGGCGGTGAGCACCGCGGACGCCCGCACGCTGTCGATGGGCCTCTTCGAGCGACTGCGCTCGCTGGAGGAGGGCACGGCGGACTACTCGTACGTGCGCAACACCCTCGTCGAGCTGAACCTCAGCCTGGTCAAGTACGCCGCGACCCGCTTCCGCCGCTCCAACGAGTCCTGGGAGGACATCGTCCAGGTCGGCACCGTCGGTCTGATCAAGGCCATCAACCGGTTCGACCCCGCGCGGGGCAACGAGTTCATGTCCTTCGCGCTGCCGACCGTGCTCGGCGAGATCAGGCGCCATCTGCGGGACACCGGCTGGAGCGTGCACGTGCCGCGGCGGCTCCAGGAACTGAGGCTCGACCTGGCCAAGGCGGGGGACGCCCTCGAACAGGAGCTGGGGCGCCCGCCGACCTCCGCCGAGCTCGGCGACCGCCTGCACCTCACCCAGGCCGAGCTGCGCGAGGGCCGGATCGCCGCGAACGGCTTCACCAGCCGGTCGCTCGACGTTCCCGCGGACGACGACGACAGCGGTCCCGGCCTGCTCGCCCGCTCCCTCGGCGGCGACGACGACGCCTTCGAGAAGATCGACAACCTGGAGGCGCTCAAGCCCCTCGTCGCCGCTCTCGGCGAGCGCGACCGCACGATCCTGGCGCTGCGGTTCGGCGAGGAGCTGACGCAGGCGGAGATCGGCGAACGCCTCGGCCTCTCGCAGATGCACGTGTCCCGCCTGCTCAGCCGCATCCTCGGCGGTCTGCGGACGGAACTGACGGAGGACTGACCACGTACCGGCGGCCCCGGGTGCCCTCCGCACCCGGGGCCGCCGAGCGTGTTCGGCTACGGAGACGGGAGCGGTATCGGGGGCGCGGAGGTGTCGCGCGGGTCGCCGGGCGGGGCATCCAGAGCGGGGCGGGCGTCCGGAGCCGGGCGGGGCGTCCGGACAGGGCTCCCCCGGCGGCTCAGCCGGGCTCGGCCCGCGACGCCTCGCCGGCCGGCGGCGGGCCGCTCTGCGGGACCGGGGGCGCCACCTCCATCCAGAAGGCCTTGCCGAGCTCGCCCGTCCCGCCCTCGTCCCGGGGCACGGTCCCCCAGGCCCGGGCGAGCCGGTCGATCACGATGAGGCCGTTGCCGCCGGGCTGGCCCGGCGCACCCCGGGGCCGGAACGCCGGAACCCTGCTGCTCCGGTCGTGCACCTCGATCCGCAGGCTCCCGGCCGGGGGCGCCGTCCCGTCCCCCTCTCCCCGCGGCGGATCGCCGGGGACGAGCCGGACGACCAGCTCCGTGGGACCGCCCGCGTGCAGGCAGGCGTTGGTGACGGCCTCCGAGACGATCAGGAGCACGTCCTCGATCGCGAGGTCCCGCTCCTCCTCCGTGAGCCCGGTGTCCCGGGGTGCGCCGGGCCAGTCCCAGTCTCCGAGCGCCACCCGGCAGAAGTCCCGGCACCGCGCGACCACGGACTCTCCGCTCCGCAGCACGAGCCGCCGGATCTGGCCCCTGGACCGGACGGGTTCCGTCATGGGTGCCTCCGCCGCGCGCCGCCGTCCTTCGTCACAGGTGCTCCCCCTCGGCCAGCTCCGCGGGCAGCTCGTCGTGCACCGTGAAGACCGCCACGACACCGGTGACGTCGAAGACCCGGTCGACGGGCGGGCGCAGCGCGGCGAGTTCCAGCCGGCTGCCGGCCTCGGTCGCCTCCAGCCGCGTCGTGAGCAGAAGGTTCAGCCCGGTCGAATCGCAGAACGTCAGCAGGGCGCAGTCCACGACGACCCGCTCGGGACGCCGGTCCAGGACCTCGGTGAGCACGGTGTGCAGGAGCGCCTGGGAGTCGCGGTCCAGCTCCCCCGTGACGGTGACGACGGCCGTGTCGCCGCGCCACCGGACCTCGGCTGTCAGGCGGGGTCCCGGGTCGGGCCCGGCCACGTCCGTCCCCGTCGCATCCCTTGGCATCCGGCACCCCGGTTCCCGTCGGCGCAGCATTCCGAACTGAGGCCGACGATACGCCGGGGAGTCCGGCCGCGGCGAACGGAGGCCGCCCGCCGTGTGGCGCATCCGCGGCTGCTCGGGGCGGCTCCCGACCGGACTCTTGTACGAACCGACGAAGAGGAGCGGCGGAGCGGCTGCGACCGGCCGGACGGGGAACACGCGTGCTACGACCCGGGCCCACGCGGCCCCTTGGAACCGGAGGGTGAGACGGATGACGGACCGCGAGCACGGACACGGGGAGACCGTGCGGGTGGAGGAGGACCGGCGTGGAGCCGAGAGATCCGCGCAGGACGGCGGCCGCGCACGTCCCAGAACGGACGACGACCCCCGCGGGCGCCAGGAGACGCCGGACGAGCGCGCCGACCGTCAGTGGCAGGACCTGCTGCAGGAGATACGCGTCGTGCAGACCGGCGTCCAGATCCTCCTGGGCTTCCTCCTGACGGTCGTGTTCACCCCCCGGTACGCCGAGCTCGGTCCGACCGACGAGGCGATCTACGTCGCGACGGTGGTGCTCGGGTTCCTGACAGCCGGCGCGCTCATCGGCCCGGTGTCCTTCCACCGGATCGTGTCGGGGCGGCAGATCAAGCACAAGGCGGTCGACTGGGCGTCCCGGCTGACCTTCACCGGGATACTGCTGCTGGTCGCCACCCTCACCAGCGCGCTCATCCTCATCCTCCGGGTCGCCACCGACAACGAGTTCGTGCCGTGGCTGGTGGGCGCCGTCCTCGCCTGGTACCTCCTGTGCTGGTTCGCGCTGCCGTTCTGGGCCCGCGCCCGGCACACCGTGCAGCGGGAGGACTGAGCCAGGTGCCGGAGTTCCGGTGCGTACGGTCCACGGCGGCGGGTAGCCGCACGGGAGCGCCGCCCGGCCACCGGTACGTGGACCGGTGCACGCGCGACCGGCGCACCGGCGGCGGGTCCCACGGGAAGGAGCACGTCATGCCTCGCGGATCGAGCCCCAAGCGGGAGCGGCAGTACGAGCACATCAAGGAGAGTGCCGAGCGGCGCGGCGAGAGCGAGGAGCGCGCCGCGGAGATCGCCGCCCGCACCGTGAACAAGGAGCGCGCCCGGCACGGCGAGTCCGAGACCGCGAGCCGGCTCTCCCTGGAGGACATGTCGTCCGGCGAGCGCGGCGGCCGGCGCTCCCACAGCGGGGCCCGGGGGCGCACCTACGAGCAGCTGTACGAGGAGGCCAGGCGCCGGAACGTCGACGGGCGCTCGAAGATGAACAAGGCGCAGCTGAAGCGCGCCCTCGACGACGCGGGCTGATCGCCCGCGGAACGCGGACCGGCGCGGCCGGACACCTCGGGGTGTCCGGCCGCGCCGGCCGCGTCAGACGTCCTGGACGCGTCGGAACGGGCGGTCCGCCTCCAGGCCGAACGCGACGTCCAGGAGGGTGCGTTCGCTGCCGGGACGACCGGAGAACATCACCCCGACGGGCAGCCCGTCCTCGGTCGCGGTGGCGGCGGGAACCGAGATCGACGGCGTCCCGACGACGTTGTTGACCGGGGTGAAGGCCACGTACGCGAGGATCCGCCCCACGAGCGTCGCGTACGGCACGGTCGGGCTGAGGTGGCCGATCCTCGGGGTGGTGTGGGCCAGTACGGGGGTGAGGACGAGGTCGAGTCCGCGGAAGGCCGCCGCGTACGCCTCCTTCGTGCGCCTCAGCCGCCGCAGCACGCCCGGCGTGGTCCGCCAGCCCTTCAGGTACTCCTCGCGCAGCCCCCGGCTGAGGCCGTCCATCCGGCCCCGGTCGAAGCCCTGGCCCAGGGTCCGGCCCGTGACGCCGAGGAGGAACGAGAGCATCCCCCAGTAGGTCAGGAAGTCCTCGGTGAAGCGCGGGTCGAGGCGCAGCTCGACCGGTTCCGCGGTGTGGCCGAGCCGTTCGAGCGTGGCGACGGTGTCCAGGACGGCCGCGCGGGTCACGGCGTCGGCCGTGACGCCGTTCGGCGAGTCGATCAGGTACCCGATGCGCAGCCGACGCCCGGACGGGCCCTCGACGAGCCCCACGGGCGGGAGCTTCGGATTCCGCCAGTGGGTCTCGGCGGCGGCGAGGAACGCGGCGGTGTCCCGTACGGAGCGGCTGACGATGCCGTCGGAGACGATGTCCAGCGGGAGCCGGCCGCTCTGGGCGTTGGTCACGACCCGGCCCCGGGTCGGCTTGAGGCCGACGAGGCCGCAGCAGGCGGCGGGGATCCGGATCGACCCGCCGCCGTCGTTGGCGTGGGCGATCGGCACCGCTCCCGCGGCGACGAGCGCGGCGCTTCCGCCGGACGAACCGCCCGCCGAGTAGCCGGTGTTCCACGGATTGCGGACGGGTTCGGCGCCCTCGTACTCGGTGGAGGGGCTGAATCCGAACTCGGGCAGCCGGGTCTTGCCGAGGACCGTGACGCCGCTGCTGAGGAGCTGGCGGGCGAAGGGGGCGTGGCCGCGGGCGGGGCGCGGGGTGAAGGACGCGCTGCCGTGGCCGGTGGGCAGGCCCAGGTAGTCGGTGTTGTCCTTGACGAAGGTCGGCACTCCGGCGAAGGCCCCGGCGGCCGGGGCCCCGGCGGGCGAGGGCGCGTCGGCGTACGTCTGGACCGCGTGGAGCCGGGATTCGACCTCCCGTACGCGCGCGGCCGCGTCCCGGGCGGCCTCGGCGGCCCCGACCTCGCCGCGGCGGATCGCCGCGGCCAGTCCGACGGCGTCGTGCTCGCCCAGGGCGTCGTCCCGGAACGCGTGCACCGTGGTCTGTTCCTCGAAAGTCGTCACCGCTGCCTCAGCCCCCGGCCGTGTGGATGGTTGACCGCCAGCATGCCCTACCAACCAGTAACACGCGAGTGGCCGGAGGCGTCCGAGGCGTTCGGGGGACGTGTGCGGGCGGGCGCGGCCGAACGGGCGGCCCCGCGGGCGGCCGCTCCGGAGGCGCCGGAGGATGAGAAACAAAAAGGGCAAGGAGTTCGAACATCTCCTCGCCACTCTCAAGATATAGCGCACAGGGGGCCTTGCGGCAAGGCCCCCGTCGTGCTGCAGAATCTGCAGCCGTCGCCGTCGACCTGCGGAGATCGACGGCCCGAGGCCCCTCCCCCACGGCAGGGCGCGGGTGCCCGGGCGACGGCGGCCGAATGGACGCGACCTATCGAAACGGGGCGGTACCCATGTTTGACGTGATCGTTGTGGGCAGCGGTCCGACCGGCTTGATGCTGGCCGGCGAGCTGCGGCTGCACGGCGTCCACGTGCTCGTACTGGACAAGGAGGCCGAGCCGACGGTGCAGTCGCGGGCGCAGGGCCTGCACGTGCGCAGCATCGAGGTGATGGCGCAGCGCGGCCTGCTGGACCGGTTCCTCGCCCTCGGACAGCAGGTTGCGGTCGGCGGCTTCTTCGCCGGCCTGGCGAAGAAGTGGCCGGACGGTCTGGACACCGCCCACTCCTACGTACTGGCCATCCCGCAGCAGGTCACCGAGCGCCTGCTGGCGGAGCACGCCGTGGAGGCCGGGGCGGAGATCCGGCGTGGCCGCGAGGTCGTCGCGCTGAGCCAGGACGCGGACGGCGTGACCGTCGGACTGGCCGGCGGCGAGGAGCTCCGCGCCCGGTACGTCGTCGGCTGCGACGGCGGCCGCAGCACGGTGCGCAGGCTGCTCGGCGTCGCGTTCCCCGGCGAGCCCTCCCGCGTGGAGACGCTGCTGGGCGAGATGGAGCTGGACGTCACGCAGGACGAGCTGACCGCGGTCATGACGGAGGTGCGCAAGACGCAACTCAGGTTCGGCGCCATGCCCTTGGGCGACGGGGTGTACCGGGTCGTCGTGCCCGCGAGCGGGGTGGCCGAGGACCGCTCGGCCGCACCGACGCTCGACGAGTTCAAGGAGCAGCTGCGGGCGACCGCGGGGACCGACTTCGGCGCGCACGCGCCGCGCTGGCTGTCGCGGTTCGGGGACGCCACCCGGCAGGCCGAGCGGTACCGGGTCGACCGGGTGTTCCTCGCGGGCGACGCGGCCCACATCCACCCGCCGACCGGCGGTCAGGGGCTCAACCTCGGCCTCCAGGACGCGTTCAACCTGGGCTGGAAGCTGGCCGCCGCGGTCGCCGGCTGGGCGCCCGCGGACCTTCTCGACAGCTACCACGCCGAGCGCCACCCGGTGGCCACGGAGGTCCTGGACAACACCCGGGCGCAGATCCAGCTCATGTCGACCGA
The DNA here is from genome assembly GCF_043081085.1 of Streptomyces sp. NPDC014891. Taxonomy (NCBI): domain Bacteria; kingdom Bacillati; phylum Actinomycetota; class Actinomycetes; order Kitasatosporales; family Streptomycetaceae; genus Streptomyces; species Streptomyces sp. NPDC014891. The sequence goes on from NZ_JBIBWF010000001.1 coordinate 690,529, forward strand.
GCCGGGGGCGCAGGCCGTGCGCCGACTGCTCGCCGAACTCGTGGAGTTCGAGGACGTCAACCGGTACCTGATCGAGAAGATCACGGCGATCTCGGTGCGCTACGACCTCGGCGGGGGCGACGAGCCGGTGGGGAGGCGGCTGCGCGACCTGGAGCTGAAGCAGGGACGGCTCTACGAGCGGATGCACGAGGGCCGCGGTCTCCTCCTCGACCGGACCGGCCTGCTGTCGGTCGGCGGCTGGGCGGACCGGGTCGACGTCGTCGTCGACACCGACGCGGAACTGGACGCGCCCGCGGTCCTGTTGCGGCCGGACGGGCACGTGGCCTGGGCCGGCGCGGACCAGCAGGAGCTGTTCGCGGGACTGTCGAGGTGGTTCGGCACGCCGACCGGCTGACGCCGTCGGCCGGTGGCCGCTTCGGCCGGTGGCCGCTTCGGCCGGCTGCCCCGCCCGGCCCGCTGCCCGCGCACGCGGGCCGGTGGGCCGGGCCGGTGGGCGGCCGGACAGGTCCGGCGGGCCGTGCAGAATGGTGGCATGACCATGGAGACCACCCCCGTACGAGTGCTGCGCGCCGGCGAGACACCCGAGTCGGCCGTCCTGCCCGTCGCCGACGGAACGGTGGCCCTGTGGCTGCTGCCCATGACGGAGGACCCCGGCGCGCCCGCCCTCCTCGACGCCGAGGAGCACCGCCGGTGGAAGGCCCTGATCCGGGAGGACCACCGGGCCCGCTACCTCGCCGCCCACGGCGGACTCCGGCGGCTGCTCGGGCACTATCTCGGGACGCGGCCGGAGCAGGTGGTGTTCGTCCGGGAGGACTGCCCGGTCTGCGGCGGTCCGCACGGCCGGCCGGCCGTGCGCGGCGGGGGGCTCCACTTCTCGCTGTCGCACAGCGGCGACCTCGCACTCGTCGGCGTCGCCGCCGCGCCCGTCGGCGTGGACGTCGAGGCGCACCCGGAGGCCGAGGTGTCGACCCTCGTGGCGGACAGCCTCCACCCGAGGGAGCGCGAGGAGTTCGCGCGGCTTCCCGCGGAGGCCCGCCCGGCCGCGTTCGCCCAGTGCTGGGCCCGCAAGGAGGCCTACCTCAAGGGCACCGGGGAGGGACTCGCCGGAGGCCTCGACCGTACGTACACGGGCATGGGCCCCGAGCCGGCCCCGGTACCCGGCTGGTCGCTCACCGACGTGCGGGTCGCCCCCTCGTACGCGGCCGCGGTGGCGCTCGCCCGGCCGTAGGCCCCTCACCAGGGACGGGTCGGCGGCGCCCCGCCGCACCGTCGGCGTGGCGCCGCGCTTGACCTTGACACGATGACAAGGTCTTGACTGCGGGCAAGGAGGTGGTTCCCATGACCATGGCCACACACGACACGGGCGTGACACGCGCCCTCCTGGGCCTCGCGGACGACCGCGCGTCGGTACGGCTCCGGGCGGCGCTCGCGGCCGGTACGGCACCCGACCCGCGGTTCGTCGGCGCCCTCGTCGGCCGCTGCGCGGTCGAGCCCGACTTCTCGGTGCGCGAGATGCTCACCTGGGCCCTCACCCGGCACGCGCCGGACCTCACCCTCCCGGGGCTGCTCGGCGAGGTCCGCTCGGAGCGGCCCCAGGCCCGGAGCCAGGCGCTGCACACCCTGTCCAAGATCGGCGACCCGCGTGCGTGGCCGGCGATCACGCACGAGCTGCTGACCGACGCGGACGACGAGGTGGCGCGGAGCGCGTGGCGGGCGGCGGTCGTGCTGGCGCCCGAGGAGGAGCGGGCCGCGCTGGCCGGGGCGCTGGCGACGCAGCTGGGGCGCGGTGGGCGGGAGACGCAGCTGAGCCTCAGCAGGGCGCTGATCGCCCTGGGCGAGGCCGCGCTGCCGACGCTGGCGGAGGTGACGGCCGCGGGCTCCCCGGGCGCACGCAGGCACGCGATCGCCACGGAGCGGCTGCTCCACGACCCGGACGCCGGGTTCGAGTTCGCGATCGAGGAGGCCAAGCGCGTGGCGGTGCTCGGGACGACCGGCCCGGAGGAGCGGTAGCGCATGCGGATCGGCGACGTGGCGCGGCGGTCCGGGGTCAGTGCCCGGATGCTCCGGCACTACGAGTCGCTGGGCCTGGTGCGGCCGACGGGCCGCACCGGGTCCGGCTACCGGGAGTACTCCGGCGAGGACATCCGGCGGATCTTCCACATCGAGAGCCTGAGGTCGCTGGGACTGTCGCTGCGGGAGGTGGGGAGCGCACTCGACGATCCGGGCTTCGCACCGGCGGAGCTCGTCGAGGACCTCGTCCGCGGGACGCGGGAGCGCATCGCGGCCGAGACGGCCCTGCTCACCCGGCTCCTCAGGATCGGCGCCGCGGGGCCCGCGGACTGGGAGGAGGTCCTGCAGATCGTGGGCCTCCTGCACGGGCTGGGGTCGGAGAGCGCGGGCCGCCGGCAGCGGGCGGCACTGTCCGCGGGCGAGGAGAGCCCCGTGCCCGTCGAGGCGCTGGTCGAGGCGGCCCTGACCGAGACGGACCCGCACGTCGCCGGCGCCCTGCGCTGGGCGCTGGCGCAGCCGGGCGGCGGCGGGGCGCTCCCGCTCCTCGCGGAGGGCCTCGGCTCTCCGGCGGCCGAGGTGCGGGAGCGTGCGGTGGAGGCCCTGGCCGAGATCACCGGCGACGAGGCGACCGCGCTGCTCCACGAGGCGCTCGGGGACACCGACCCCTCGGTCCGCGGGCACGCGGCCGTCGCGCTCGGGGCGCGCGGGGCGGACGAGGCGGTCCCGGCGCTCATCGACATGGTCGTGGCGGAGACGAACGACGTCGACGCGGCCGACGTGCTCGCCGCGCTGGCGGCGCGCCCCGGGCGGGCGGACGGGATCGCCGCCGGTCTCGTCGCCCGCCTCGCGGCGGCGGGCGACGCCCCGGCGGTGCGCCGGCGGCTCGCGCAGGCCCTCGCGGACATCCCGGGGGACGCGGCGTCAGGTGCCCTGGAGGCCCTGGTGCACGACGAAGACCGGGCGGTGGCGCTGACGGCGACGTACGTCCGCTCGCTCAGGGAGAGGGACTAGGAGCCGCGACCGGCTGCTGCCGCGCCTGCGGTGAGTCCGAGATCGGGGCGGAGGGTGCCCCGGGCGCCCGGGGCTTCGTCTCCTTCCCCACCTGGTGCACGGACTCCGCCGCCGCGGGCCACGGACTGACCCCGCTGTACGGCGGGTTCGACGGCTCCCTCCGCGACGACGACCGCGGTGGGGCACGAGGTGGTGAGGGCCCTGGAGGCGGTGGGCCTCTCCACCGCGTGGGACCGGGGCCCCGGCCAGGCCGTCACCGTCACCCCGCTGGACCGGCGCCGCCGTCCGGTCGGCTGAGGTCCGCCGCCCAGGGCCAGCCGGCACGTCGGCCGGACTCGATGAGGGGGATCATCCGGAAGGCCGCGTCCGTCAGCCCGCCGAAGGTGTGGCGGTGCGGACCGGTGGGCGCGTGGGCCGGCCGGTAGCCCGCCAGGTTCCAGGTGTACACGGGGACCTCCGGCGGGACCGGTTCCGCCGGGCCCCCGGGGAGGCAGGGCGCGGCCTGCTCGTCGGTGACGATCAGGACGCGGTCGTGCCCCCGGTAGTGCTCGCGCACGGCCTTCGTGGTGTGGGTGCCGCCCAGGCGGTGGAAGCGCTTCTGCACGTCCAGGACCGGTTCGCCCCGGGTGAAGGGCACCTCCTTGCTGGACCAGCCGAACTCCACCAGGTCCGCCTGCTCGGCCCGCAGGGCCAGCGCGCTGCCGAACACGGCGGCCGCGGCCGCCCTGGTGAGCTTGGACCGTGCCGAGACGGCGTCCCAGAACATGGAGTCAGAGCGGTCGACGAGGATCAGCGTCCGGCCGGGCAGCGCCGGCACGTTGGCCAGGGAGTGGCCCAGGGCCTCCTCCAGCGCGGCGGCCCAGCGCCGCTTGGGCGCGTTCCTGCGTGCGGCCAGGTAGCGCATGGGGAACTGCCGGGACCTGGCGACCTCGTCGGCGTCCGAGATCCGGGCGGCGACGGAGGCCGCGGCCTCGGCCGAGATCTTCGCGGAGTCGAAGTTCCGCAGGTTCCGCAGCAGGGCCATCGGGCCCATCGCGGGGATCACGGCCTCCCACACGGCGGCGTCGAGCGGTCCGTGCAGCCAGCCGGCCAGGGCCTCCCAGGTCATGCCCGCGGCTGCGAGCCGCTCGGTGCCCCCGGGTCCGGTGACCACGGCCCGCCGCTCGTCCACGGGCAGCTCCATGAGGGCGCGGTGCGCGGTGAGCACGGCGTCCGGCTCCGGCGGCACGGCCGCCTCCGGGTGGTGGCGGCGGTCCAGGGCGTACCGGAAGAGGGCGCCCTGCCAGGGCTTGGCCGGGTCGGGCGCGGCGTGCACCAGGTTGAGCACGTCGCCGAAGCGGAACGCGTGGGACGCGGTGTCGTACTTCAGCAGGGACCGTGACGAGTACAGCCTGCGCACGGCGTCGGCGATGCCGCGCTTCACGGGCTGCGGCACGGTCCGCCCGTACGTGGCGGTCCAGTGGGCGAGCAACTCCCCGGGTTCGTCGGCGCGTTGGAGTACGGAGTCGATGACGGACCGGTTGGAGGGGCCGTCGGTCGCCCCGGCCGCCAGCCGGGCCCGTACGTACACGGCGGCGCCCACCAGGGACGCCGTGCGCATGTCGCCCTCGCCGCGGAGCCAGCGCAGCAGTCCGGCGGTCCACGCGGGGTCCGCCACGGCGAGTTCGCCGACGAGCCGCGCGTAGCGCCCGTCGCGTTCCGCGCCGCTCTCGTAACCGGCGGGCTGCGAGACGAAGTTGCCGACGGCGAGCAGGAACAGCTCGTCGCGGGGTTCCCTGGTGAAGGCGGGACCGCCCTCGTAGGTGGTGGGGTGCGCGGGGGCGGGGGCCGGGGGCGCCGGCCGTACGGGCATCGCGCGGGCGGCCGCCGCGACGTGCGGGGCCACGAGCATCTCGGACCAGGTCTTCGAGACGCGTCGGGTGTAGCGAGGCAGTGAATCCCCCCGGATCCGAGGAAGAGGAAAGGACGGCCCGGGTAGGGTCCACCGGGCCGGGGCGGCCGCGCCGCCGAGATCGGAGGTGGCGGCGGCGTCACTTGGCTTTCGGAAGAAGTAGCCGCAGCCGGGCGCACCGGAGGCGCGGTCGCGGGAGCCAACCTAGGCGGGCCGCCGAACCGCACGCCACCGATTATCCCGCCCCCGACGAGCCGGCGGCCGCCCCGCGCCTCACGGGCGCGTCGCCGTCCCGCCCGCCGCGGACCGGCCGCGGCCTTCGGCGACGTGGCGGCGCAGTCCCGCGACCGAGACCCCTTCCAGGGTCTCCGCGAAGATCCGGCCCGGCCCCCCGGGCACGGGCAGCATGGACGGCACGACGAGGACCGTGCAGCCCGCCGCGTCGGCCGACGCCGTTCCGTCCGGGGAGTCCTCGACGGCCAGGCAGGCCGCCTCCGGGACGCCGAACCTGCGGGCGGCGGCGCGGTAGGGGTCGGGGTACGGCTTCGTCCGCGCGGTGTCGTCGGCCGAGAGGGTGAAGGCGAAGGGGACGTGCGCGAGCGCGCCCCCGACCACCGAGTCGACGACCGGCCGCGGCGAGGCGCTCACCAGGGCGAACGGGACTCCCTCCGCGACGAGTCCGGCCAGCAGCCGGGCGGCGCCCGGGCGCAGCGGCGCACCCCGGTCGACCCGCTCCTGGAAGGCGGAGGCCAGTTCCGCCGCCAGGCCGTCCTCGTCCGTGTGGCCCGTCACGCGGACGAGGTGGGCCGCGGTGTCCGGGACGGCGCGGCCGACGACCTCGGGGGCGTCCGCGTCCGTCAGCCGGTGGCCGATCCGGGCTGCGGTCTCGGCGGTGGCCTCCCACCAGAGGACCTCGGTGTCGACGAGGGTGCCGTCCATGTCGAAGAGGACGGCGGCGAGTTCGGTCACCGCTCCGCCCTCGGCGCGACGAGCGCGGGGTGCGGGGCGAGGCCGAGGGTCGCGCGGGCGCCGGGGACGAGCCCGCCGGCCGTCCGGGAGGAGAGGTCCGCCGTGACGCGCGTACCGGCGTGGTCGAGGTGGACGCGGGTGACGGAGCCGAGGAAGGAGGTGGAGACGACGGTCGCGTCCCCGTCGGCGGCCTCGGTGACGGTGACGTTCTCGGGCCGGACCAGGACGTCGACCTCGCGGAGCCGCGGGGCCTCGCCGTCGACGGGGAGCCGGGTGCCCGCCACCGCCACCTCGCCGGAGTCCGTGAGGAGGCCCGGGAGGCGGTTCATCGTGCCGACGAACTCGGCGACGAAGGGGGTGGCCGGGCGGCGGTAGAGCTCGGCCGGGGCGGCGCACTGCTCCAGCCGTCCGGCGTTGAGGACGGCGACGCGGTCGGCCATGGACAGCGCCTCCTCCTGGTCGTGGGTGACGAAGACCGTGGTGATGCCGAGGGAGAGCTGGAGTCGGCGGATCTCCTCACGGAGGCTGAGCCTGACCTTGGCGTCGAGCGCGGAGAGCGGCTCGTCGAGGAGCAGGACGCGGGGGCGGAGGGCGAGCGCCCGGGCGAGCGCGACGCGCTGCTGCTGACCGCCGGACATCTGGTGCGGGTAGCGGTCGCCGTGCTCGGGCAGGCCGACGAGGCCGAGGAGTTCGGCTGCCCTGGCGCGCCGCTCGGCCGTCCCGGCCTTCCGTACGCGGAGGCCGAAGGCGACGTTCTCGGCGGCCGTCAGGTGGGGGAAGAGGCTGTACGACTGGAACACCATGCCCGCGTCCCGGCGGTTGGCCGGGACGTGGGTGATGTCGGCGCCGTCGACGAGGACCTCGCCGGAGTCGGGGCGCTCGAAGCCGGCGAGGACGCGGAGCGCGGTGGTCTTGCCGCAGCCCGAGGGGCCGAGCAGGGCGAGGAGTTCGCCGGGCTCGACGGTGAGGTCGAGTCCGTCGAGCGCGGTGGTGCCGCCGAACGCGCGGCGCAGGCCCCGGAACTCGACGCGCGCCCCGCCGGGGGCGACCGGCTCGGTCCGCTCCGCCGCTGGTGCCGCTGTGGACGAGGACATGGTCAGGACTCCTTGGGCGAGGTGCGGGACGGGCGGGCGGGGCTCGGTGCGCCGGGTGTGCCGGTCGGCGCCGTACCCGCCCGGGAGAGGAGGAGCAGCAGGAGCCAGGTGACGACCAGGCTGAGCAGGGACACGGCGACCGACATGCGGGCGTGGGCCCCGGAGATGGACACGATCCACACGGCGAAGGGCCGGAAGCCGAGCAGCGAGGCGATGGTGAACTCGCCCAGGACGAGGGCCAGGGTGAGGAAGGCGGCGCCCGCGAGGGAGGGGCGGAGGTTGGGCAGGACGACGCGGAGCATCACGTGGGGCCAGCCCGCACCGCAGTTGCGCGCGGCCTCCACGAGGGTGGGGACGTCGACGGCGCGCAGTCCGGCGTCGAGGGACCGGTACACGAAGGGCAGGGCCAGCACCGTGTACGCGAGGACCAGGACGAAGGGGAAGCTCTCGTTCTGCACCGCGAGGAACGTCTGGTAGAGCGGGGTCCGGGAGAGGTGGTCGGGGCCCCAGCGCAGCACGGTGCTGATGCCGGTGACCAGCGCGATGGGCGGTACCACCAGCGGCAGCATGCACACCACCTCGACGACGGGCCGCAGGCGCGGCGCCCCGAGCCGTACGGCAACGAGGGCGGGCACGACGAGCAGCAGCGCGAGGGCGATCGTCGCGGCCGCAAGACCGAGCGAGAGCAGGAGGCTCTCGGTGAAGCCGTCGGCGGCGAGCAGTTCGGTGTACGCCTCGAAGGAGACGCCCCGGCCGGGCGTGTGCACGGTGAACACGAACGAGGCGATCAGCGGGACGAGGAAGTAGGCGCCGCCGAGGGCGAGGACGAGTCCGCGCCAGACGCGGGGCCTGCGGCGGGCCCGCCCGCGGGCGGGCGGCGGGGCCGTGGGGGCGGCGGGCTGTGGTGCGGCCTCCCGCGCGGTGGGGGTCATCGCAGCCATCGGGCGCTCCTGCGCTGGAGGGGGAGGTGGACGGCCATGACGAGTCCGGCGACGAGGATCATGTCGAGGCCGAGGGCGAGCGCGACGTTCTCCTGGCCGACGAGGACGTTCCCGGAGAGTGCGTCCGCGATCTTGAGGGTGACCAGCGGGACGGAGCCTCCGACGAGGGCGGCCGCGGTGGCGTGCGCGGCGAAGGCGCTGCCGAAGAGCAGCACGAACCCGCCGAGCAGGGACGGCGCGAGGACGGGGATGCCGACGTGGCGCCAGTACTGCCATCCGCCGGCGCCCGCGTTCTGCGCGGCCTCGCGCCACTGGGGGCGCAGGCCGTCGAGGGCGGGGAGGATCACCAGGACCATCAGCGGGACGAGGAAGTACAGGTAGACCACGGCGAGTCCGGTGAACGAGTACAGGTTCCAGCCGAGGCTGTCGAGGTCGGCGAGCCGGGTCACGACGCCCGAGATGCCGACGGTCGCGATGAACGCGAACGCGAGCGGGACGCCGCCGAAGTTGGCGAGGACGCCGGAGGCGGTCTGCACGGCGTCGCGCAGGATCCGGGAGCGGGAGGTGACGACCGCCTGGGCGATGAGGACGCCGAGGACGGAGCCGAGGAGGGCCGTGAGGGCGGAGAGCTGCACGCTGCCGACGAGCGAGCCCAGGTAGGGGCCCTGGAGGGAGCGGCTCAGGTGCTCGCCGGTGAGGGCGGTGGCGCCGGTGCCGGGGTCGGTGCGGGTCACGGCGCCGTACAGGAGGGCGCCGAGCGGCAGGCCGAAGCACAGGCCGGTGAAGGCGAGGAGGGGGAGGGCGGCGAGCCAGGTGCGCGGGCCGCGCCGCCGGCGGCGGGTGCCGCCGGCGGGTCCCCCGGTGGGGGTGGAGGAGGCGTCGGACATCAGGAGACGGCCTTGTCCCACTTCTCGGCGAGGGTGGCCTTGGCCTGGTCGAGCTCGGCGGACGCCGGGAAGGCGGGGGTGCCGGTGACGGCGGGCAGCTTCGCGACGAGGGTCTTGTCGGCGGTGCCGTCGGCGGTCATGGCCGGGAGCAGCACCGGGCGGGCGTAGCCCTTGAGCCAGAGGTTCTGGCCCTCGGTGCTGTAGAGGAACTCCATCCACAGGCGGGCGGCCGCGGGGTGCGGGGCGTCCTTGTTGACGGCCTGCGAGTAGAACTGGGCGTAGACGCCGTCGGCGGGCACGGCCACCTGCCAGTCGACGCCCTTGTCCGCGAACTGGTCGGCGTAGCCGGCGTTCAGGTAGTCCCAGTCGATGCTGATGGGGGTCTCCCCCTTCTCGACCGTGGCCGGGGTGGACTCGACGGGGATGAAGTTGCCGCTCCGCTTGAGCTTGCCGAAGAAGTCGATGCCGGGCTGGATGTCGGCGAAGGAGCCCTTGTTGGCGAGGGCGGCCGCGTAGACGCCGCCGAAGGCGGAGCCGGACTTGGTCGGGTTGCCGTTGAGTGCGACCTTGCCCTTGTACTCGGGCTTGAGCAGGTCGGCGAAGGTCTTGGGGCAGTTCGGGATGCGCTTGGCGTCGCAGCCGATGGAGACGTAGCCGCCGTAGTCGTTGTACCAGCGGCCGGCCTCGTCCTTCTGGGCGGCGGGGATCTTGTCCCAGGCCTCGACCTTGTACGGGGCGAAGAGTCCCTCCTCGGCGCCGCTGCGGGCGAAGGCGATGCCGAGGTCGAGGACGTCGGGGGCGCGCTTCTGCCCCTTGCGGGACTTGACGGCGGCGATCTCGTCGGCGCTCGCGGCGTCCGGGTTCTCGCTCTCGATCCTGATGCCGTACTTGGTCTCGAAGGTCTTGATGAGTTCGCCGTAGTTGGCCCAGTCCGGCGGCAGCGCGATGACGTGGAGGGCGCCCTCCTTCTTGGCCGCCTCGACGAGGGCGTCCATGCCGCCGAAGTCCTGGGCCGAGGTCGCGGTGGCCGCCTCGGCCCCGCCGCCCTCGGCACCGGCCGCGCCCTCGGGTGCGGCACCACAGGCGGTGACGGTGGTCAGGACGGTGGCGCCGAGCAGCACGGCGGCACCGCGGAGAGGGGTTCTGCGCACGGGTTCTCCCAGAGGCGAGTGAAGGAACTTGTCTGAACAAGCCGCCCTCAGTTCGCCCGGGTGTCCTGTCCGCGAAGTGAACGGGGCATGACCGGATCCGGGCGCCTCACGGAAGAGCCGGATGCGGTGAACAGCAGGTGAATGCGGTGGACTTGGGAGGAGCGGGCACCTCACGAAAAGACCGTGCGGTCGGGTTAGGCTGATCCCGGGACAGCACACGCCGTGACCGACTGCGCGCAGTCGCGCGAGGGAAGGGGGATGCCGTGACGGCGCTCTACGTGGAGATCGCGGAGGGACTCCGCCGCTCGATCCTCAGCGGCGAGTACGCCGTCGGGGCCCGGCTGCCGTCCGAGAGCGACCTCGCCGCCCGCTGGGCCGCCTCGCGCGGCACGGTGCGCCAGGCCGTCGCCCTGCTCACCTCGGAGGGCCTCGTCGGTTCCCGCCAGGGCGCCCGCCGCATCGTCCTGCGGCGCGAGCGCCGGCACAGCTTCGCCGAGCTCCACAGCTTCGCCCAGTGGGCCCGGGCCATGGGCTACCGGGCCACCAGCCGCTTCCTGCACCGGGAGCGACGGCCGGCCGGCCCCGAGGAGGCCCGCCGGCTGGTCCTGCCGGAGGGCGGCGGGGTCCTGGACGTCCTGCGGCTGCGGCTGCTGGACGACGAGCCCGTGATGGTGGAGCGCACGGCGTACGCGGGCTGGGTGGCCCCCGTGGTCGAGGCGCTGCCCGTCGACTGCGCCTCGATCATGGACAGCATGGCGGAGGAGGCCGGGATCGTCGCCCACTACGGCGAGCACCTCATCGACGCCGTCCCGGCCGGCAGCGACGACGCCCGGCTCCTCGGGGTCCGCAGGGGAAGCCCGCTGCTGCGCCAGCGGCACCTCACCAGCAACCCGGACGGGCGCCCGATCGAGTGGACCGACGACCGCTACCGGGCGGGCAGCGTGACGTTCAACGTGAGCAACTCGGTGGGCACGGCGCCGCTGGTGAGGGACCCGGGCGCGCTGCTGACGTGAGGCGGGCGGGCGGCCCGGGGGCGGAAACGGCGAAGCGGTGGCCGGGAGTGCTCCCGACCACCGCTTCGTACGGCGAACCGTCGTGTCCGAGGGGGGACTTGAACCCCCACGCCCGATAAAGGGCACTAGCACCTCAAGCTAGCGCGTCTGCCATTCCGCCACCCGGACAAGGTGTGCGTCCCGGCGAGTGGTGATCACTCGCGGCGACAAGATGAATATATCAGGGCTCTGACCTGCACTTCACCTTCGTTTCCGGGACGGCCGCGGGGCCCGGCCGGGGCGTCCCGCGGCCCTCCCCCTCAGCCGCCCACGAGCTCACCGCTGAGCCGGCCGTGCAGCGCGGCGCTGGGGCCGTTCAGGCCGGTGATCTCCACCGTCTTGCCGCGCTGCGCGTACTTCGCCGCGATCGCGTCGAGGACGGCGACGGACGAGGCGTCCCAGACGTGGGCCGCCGAGAGGTCGATGACGACCCGGTCCGGATCCGTGGCGTACGCGAACCGGTCCACGAGCCCGTCGACCGACGCGAAGAACAGCGCGCCCGTCACCCGGTAGACCGTGCCGTCGGGACCGGTCACGGCGGTGACCTCGGCGTGGCGGGCCACCCGCCTCGCGAAGATCAGCGCGGCGGTGACCGAGCCGGCGACGACGCCGACGGCGAGGTTGTGCGTGGCGACCACGCACACCACGGTGATCGCCATGACGGCGATCTCCCCGGCGGGCATGCGCCGGAGGGTCGCGGGGGCGATCGAGTGCCAGTCGAAGGTCGCGAAGCAGACCATGATCATGACGGCGACGAGCGCGGCCATGGGGATGTCGGAGACGAGCGGCCCGAAGACGATGCAGAGCACCAACAGGAACGCCCCCGCGAGGAACGTCGACAGCCGGGTCCGGGCACCGGACACCTTCACGTTGATCATCGTCTGGCCGATCATGGCGCAGCCGCCCATGCCGCCGAAGAAGCCGGTGACGATGTTCGCGACGCCCTGGCCGACGGACTCGCGGGTCTTGTCCGAGGGGGTGTCGGTGATGTCGTCGACGAGCCGGGCGGTCATCAGGGACTCCATCAGACCGACGAGCGCCATCGCGAAGGCGTACGGCGCGATCGTCGTCAGGGTGTCCGCGGTGAACGGCACGTCCGGCAGACCGGGCGTCGGCAGCGCGGACGGCAGCTCGCCCTTGTCCCCCACCGTGGGGACGGCGATCCCGGCGCCCACGGTCACGACGGTGAGGACCACGATGGAGACCAGCGGCGCCGGGACCACCGTGGTGATCCTGGGGAGGAACACCAGCAGGAGCAGTCCGGCCGCCAGGAGCGGATAGACCGCCCAGGGGACGTCCGTCAGCTCCGACATCTGGGTGATGAAGATCAGGACGGCCAGCGCGTTCACGAATCCGACCATCACGGAGCGCGGGATGAACCGCATCAGCTTCGCCACCCCGAGCAGGCCGAGCACCACCTGGAAGACACCGGCCAGGATCACGGCGGCGACCAGGTACCCGAAGCCGTGCTCACGGTTGAGCGGGGCGATGACGAGCGCGACGGCACCGGTCGCGGCGGAGATCATCGCCCGTCGTCCGCCGACGACCGCGATGGTCACGGCCATGGTGAAGGAGGCGAAGAGGCCGATCGCGGGGTCGACCCCGGCGATGATCGAGAAGGAGATCGCCTCGGGGATCAGCGCGAGGGCGACGACCAGACCGGCCAGCACCTCGGTGCGCCACACCGCGGGGTCGGTCAGCCAGTCGGGACGCAGGCGTGCGAGGGACGCACGGGCGGACGAAGAGGACAAGGGAGGGGGAACCTGTCACGCGTGGGCACGCCCCTCGGGGGACGGATCCGGGGCGTGGGGGAACGGGGCCGGGGGCGCCTTCGGCCCCGACATGACGACGGCGGGGCCGCCGTACGCCGCCCACGCCGCGGACGATTCTACGGGACCGGTCCCGGGGGCCTCCGGGACCGGTCCTCGACGGCGGGCCGTTACCGCGCCATCTCGTACGTCCCCGACAGCGCCTCCACGCGCTGCCAGACCCGGCCCGAGCGGGCCTCGTCGACCACCGGACGGCGGACGGCGCCGAGCGCCCAGGCCTGCTGCGGCTCGGTCGCGGAGTCCTTGCCGTGCAGTTCCACGGCGTGCGCCGAGAAGTCCCGGACGAGCACGGCGAACAGCTCGTCGAGGACGTCCTCGTCGAGGCCGGTCAGGCGCGCCTGCTCCAGGACCAGCTGGCCGTGGACGACGAGCGCGAAGAGCTGGCCGACGGCGAGCAGGAGGTCGAGGTCGCGGCTCTGCTCCTCGTCGGGCGCGGCGGTGCGCACGAACGCGCAGAGCGCGTCGGCCTGCTCGCGGAAGCGGGCGACGTTCGGCACGGTCGCGTACGCGTCGTACGCCGGCCGCCAGTCGTGGAAGCGGACGGAGCCCAGTCCCCGGGCCGGTCCCTGCCGGAAGAGGAACGTGTCGTCGGCCGCGTCCAGCCGGGTCGGCACGGGCGCGTAGTCGGCCGGGGCGAGGAGGTGGTTCCGCATGAACTTCAGGATCAGCGCCAGGTTGACGTGGACCGTGCCCTCCAGCTTGGGGAGGCCGCGGATCTCGACGGCCGCCTGCGCGAAGTAGTTGTCCTTCTCGAAGCCCTTGGCGGCGATGACGTCCCACATCAGGTCGATGACCTTCTCGCCCTCGGTGGTCACCTTCATCTTCGTCATCGGGTTGAAGAGGAGGTAGCGGCGGTCCTCGGGACCGGCGGAGCGGAAGTAGTCGACGGCGCGGTCGCTGAACAGCTTCATGCCGACCAGCCGGACGTACGCGTCGGCCAGCTCGCGCCGCACGTGCGGGAAGGCGGTGACCGGGCGGCCGTAGAGGATGCGGTTCTGGGCGTGGGTGACGGCCTCGTACATCGCGTGCTCGCAGATGCCGATCGAGGCGGTGCACAGGTTGAACTTGCCGACGTTGACGGTGTTGAGCGCGGCGTCGAAGGCGGCCCGGCCGGTGTGCAGGACGTCCTCGGCGGCGACCGGGTAGTCCTCCAGGCGGAACTCGCTGACGAACTTGGAGGAGTCGACGACGTTCTTGACCAGGTGGTAGGCCGGGTGGCGGCTGTCGGCGGCGAAGAAGACGTAGCCGTCGGGGCCCTCGACGTCGGTGCGGCGGCCGAAGACGGAGACCAGTCCGGCGGCGTTGCCGTTGCCGATGTAGTACTTGGAACCGGTGGCGCGGAAGCCGCCGTCGGCCAGGGGCTCTAGGAGCATGTCGGTGGAGTAGATGTCGGCGCCGTGGGTCTTCTCGGAGAGCCCGAAGGCGAACACCTCGCCCTGGGCGAGGAGTTCGGCGGCGCGGGCACGGGCGGCGGCGTTGTCGCTCTGCCAGACCGGGCCGAGGCCGAGGATGGTGACCTGCCAGGCGTACCAGTAGTCGAGGCCGTAGAAGCCGAGGATCTCGTTGAGGGCGGCGATCCGGGCGGTGTCCCAGCGCTTGTCCGTCCCGTCCCCGGCGTCGCCGGCCTCGGCGGAGGGCGTCAGGAAGGTCTCGAAGAGTCCCTCCTTGGCGGAGAAGGCGAGGAAGTCGCCGAGCCAGGCGCGGGTGCGGTAGTCCTCGATCAGCCGGCGCTTGCCGCGGGCCTCGAACCAGTCGACGGTGGCGCGGAGCAGCCGCCGGGTCTCCGGGTCGAAGTGCGCCGGGTCGTAGGTGTGCGGGTTGAAGAGCAGCGAGTCGGCCATGGGCTCCGTCTTTCGGTCCGGTGGGGTGCGTGGTGGTCGTGGCGGTGCGGGGGCGCGCCTCAGCGCGTGGCGGCGAGCCGGTGGAGGGTGGCGAGGACGTCGTCGAGCCAGGCGAGCGTCATGCGCTCGTACGCGATGCCGCCGCGCAGGACGACGTGCTGGAGCTCACGGCCGGCGTCGAGCGGGCCGGTGGCCGCGGGCGCGTCGGGGGCGGGCGGCGCCGGGAAGTCGCGGGCCTCGCCGGCCAGGTAGTGGGCGAGGCGGTCGGTGTGCGCCCGGTGGTGCCGCTCGACCTCCGTGATCAGCGCGGCGGGGTCGTCGAAGGCGGCGCCCCGGATCTTCACCGCGAGGTCGTGCCGGATGCTCTCGGGCTCGATGGGCTCGTGCAGCCAGCTGGACAGGGCGGCCCGCCCGAGGTCGGCGACGGTGTACTCCTTCTTGTCCGGACGGCCCTGCTGCGGCACGTCGCGGACGTCGGTCCAGCCGTCGGTCTCCATCCGCTTGAGGACGCGGTAGATCTGCTGGTGGCTGGCCGTCCAGAAGTATCCGATGGACCGCTCGAAACGGCGGGCCAGCTCGTAGCCGGACCCGGGCTTCTCCAGCAGGGACACGAGAATCGCGTGTTCGATCGCCACACCGGAATCCTTCTATGCAACTCGTTGCATAGGCAAGTCCGGGCGGCCCGGTGAGACGCGGCTCACCGCGCGCGGGCCCGGCCGGCGCGCCGGGGTCCGGGGCCGCTCAGCCCCGCTCGGCGGCCCGGTCGAGTTCCTCGTCGAGTGCCATCGCGGCCGTGATGAGCGCGAGGTGGGTGAACGCCTGCGGGAAGTTCCCGAGCTGTTCGCCGGTGCGGCCGATCTCCTCCGCGAAGAGGCCCACGTGGTTGGCGTAGGTCAGCATCTTGTCCATCGCGAAGCGGGCCTGGTCGAGGCGGCCGGCCCGGGCGAGGGCCTCCACGTAGAGGAAGCTGCAGAGCGAGAAGGTGCCCTCCGCGCCGCGCAGCCCGTCGGGGGACGCCTCCGGGTTGTAGCGGTAGACCAGGCTGTCGGTGACCAGCTCGCGGTCCATGGCGTCGAGCGTGGAGAGCCAGGAGGGCGCCCTCGGCGAGATGAAGCCGACGAGCGGCATGAGCAGCAGGGAGGCGTCGAGCACCTCGCTGTCGTAGTGCTGGACGAAGGCCCGGCGCTCGGGGTTCCAGCCGCGCTCCATGACCTGGACCAGGATCGCGTCGCGCTGAGCGGTCCAGCGGACGAGGTCGGCGGGGCGGGCGTACGCGGTGGCGAGCCGGATGCCGCGGTCGAGGGCCACCCAGCACATCATCCGGCTGTACGTGAAGTCCTTGCGTCCGCCCCGTGTCTCCCAGATGCCCTCGTCGGGCCGGTCCCAGTGGTCGCAGAGCCAGTCGAGGAGCGCGGCGAACCCCTTCCACCCCTCGTAGCCGGCGAGCTCGGCCAGGTCGGACGAATGGGTCATGGCGTAGGCGAACTCGCCGTAGATGTCGAGCTGGAGCTGGTCGGCGGCGCCGTTCCCGGCGCGGACGGGGAAGGAGTCGCGGTAGCCGGACAGATGCTCCAGGACCTCCTCGGAGAGGTGGGGGTCCCCGTCGACCCGGTACATGATCTGCAGCGGCTCCCCGCCGGGCGGTCTCGGAGCGCGCCCGCGCCCGCCGAGCCAGCGGCGGAACGCGTCGGCCTCCTCGACGAACCCGAGGTCGAGGAGGACCCGCACCGAGAAGGAGGCGTCGCGGATCCAGGTGTAGCGGTAGTCCCAGTTCCGCTCGCCGCCGACCTGCTCCGGCAGTCCCATGGTGGGGGCGGCGATCGGCGCGCCGGACGGGGCGTAGATGAGCAGTTTGAGGGTGATGGCCGAGCGGTTGACCATGCTCTGCCAGCGTCCCCGGTAGCGGCAGCGGCGCATCCATCCGTGCCAGAAGAGCCGGGTCTCCTCCAGGGCGGCCTCCAGGGCCTCCTCGGTGATCGGCTCGGGGGCCGCACCTTCCGGTGCGCAGGTCTCCAGGACGATTCCGGCGGTCTCGCCGTGCCGGAGGGTGACGGTGCCGCGGACGTCCCGTCCGTCGGCCTCCAGCGGGATGCTGCTGCGCAGGTGCACGTCGAGGCCGGGGCCGTGGAAGGCGGCGGCGGCGCCGTCGAGCGTGAGGGTGTGCGGCGCGCGGCCGTAGTCGAAGCGCGGGCGGCAGGCGACGTCGAAGGTGAGGGTGCCCCGGACCACCCGCAGCGCCCGCACGAGCCGGTGCCGGTCGGTGGGCACCTCGGGCCGGGGGCCGACGGGCATGAAGTCGACGACCTCGCCGACGCCCTCCGGGGTGAGGAACCGGGTGATGAGGACGGCGGTGTCGGGCAGGTAGAGCTGGCGGACGGTGACGTCGTCGTGCGCGGGCGCGATGCTGAAGTGGCCGCCGCGCTCCTGGTCGAGCAGCGAGGCGAAGATGCTCGGCGAGTCGAAGCGGGGGGCGCAGAACCAGTCGACGGCGCCGTCGGCGGAGACCAGGGCGGCGGTCTGCAGGTCGCCGATCAGTCCGTGGTCGGCGATCGGAGGGTACCCGGGCACGAGCCACCTCGATTCTCCCGCGGCTCCGGGCCTCCGGTGCCACTGCTCGGATCCACCCAACCCGGCGTGCGGCGGACCGGCAACGCGGAGGGACCGACCGGGCGAACCGCGCCTCGCCGGGGCGTCGGTGTACGCGGCTCCGCGGCGACGGGCCAGGGCGCGAACCGGCCATTCGGTCGCCCGGACGGAGGGCACGATTCCGGCATTGAGGGGGCGGTCGCGTCCCGAGCGCCGGCGCGGGGGCGTCTCTTCGGCGCGCGGCGGGAGGTCTGCCCGCGCGCCTGGCCCTCGGGTGCCGCGGGGCCCGGCTCTGTGCGGTTGCTACGCCCCCGGGCGGCCGTCGGCGCCCTCGCCCGCCCGGCCGCGGCGACGGTGGGCCCCGGGGTGCGGAACCGGCGCGGGGCCGGGGGCTGAACTGGGGCGTCGGCATACGCCCTGTCGCTCACCGGAGGTGTCCTCCCGCCTTCGACCGCCGTCGGAACAGGGCCCCTGAAGGGGTGTCGGCAAGTTTCCGTAAGCACTTGCCCACCGCCCCGCGCCCCCTGCCACCGGGGCGTCCCCTCCGTCGCGACGACCCCCTCGCGGCGCTCGGGCACCAGGAACGCGCGTAGATCGGCCGAAAGGAATCCTTGTCGCCGGGCCGCCCGGATTCGAGGATTCCCCTGTCGAGATGACAGGTCCATGGCGAGCTGACTCCCTCGTCCGGGGCCCGCCCGCTCGGCGCCGACGGGACCGCCCACCCAGCGGTTCCCCCCACTCCCCCACCGGAGGATCCAGTGAACCTCAAGCGTCTGTCCCCCCTCGGCGGCGCGGCCAAGGGCGTACGGCTGATCGCCGTGGCCTCGGCCCTGCTCGCCGCCTCGGCGCTTGCAGTCCCCGCCTCGAACGCCGCCACCGCGGTGGAGGGCCGGGCCACCGCCGCCCAACTCGCGGTCGCGGACCAGGCCGTACGCGGAGCCGATGTGCCCGGCACCGCGTGGTACACCGACCAGGCGACCGGGAAGATCGTCCTCACCGCCGACTCCACCGTCTCCGCCGCCGAGATCGCCAAGATCAAGAAGGCGGCGGGCGACCGCGCCGGCAGCCTGGACATCAAGCGGACGCCCGGCACGTTCAACAAGCTCATCGCGGGCGGCCAGGCCATCTACGCGGGCGGCGGACGCTGCTCGCTCGGCTTCAACGTCCGCAGCGGATCCACCTACTACGCCCTCACCGCCGGCCACTGCACCAACATCGGCAGCACCTGGTACACCAACTCGGGCAACACCACCGTGCTCGGCACCCGGGCCGGCTCCAGCTTCCCGACCAACGACTACGGCATCATCCGGCACTCCAACGCCTCGGCGGCGGACGGCCGGGTCTACCTCTACAACGGCAGCTACCGCGACATCACCGGGGCGGGCAACCCCTCCGTCGGCCAGTCGGTGCAGCGCAGCGGCAGCACCACCGGTCTGCGCAGCGGTACGGTCACCGGCCTCAACGCGACCGTCAACTACGGCGGCGGCGACGTCGTCTACGGTCTGATCCAGACCAACGTCTGCGCCGAGCCCGGCGACAGCGGCGGCGCGCTCTTCTCCGGCACCACCGCGCTGGGCCTCACCTCGGGCGGCAGCGGCAACTGCAGCAGCGGCGGCACCACCTTCTTCCAGCCGGTGACCGAGGCGCTGAGCGCGTACGGCGTGAGCGTCTTCTAGCCCACCCGTCTCGACCGGCGCACCGAGGCCGGCGGTCCCCCACGGACCGCCGGCCTCTCGGCGTCAGCGGTCCAGGTCCCGGTGGGCGGTCTCCGGCAGCCGGAGGTACACCGCCGAGGAGACCAGGCACAGGGCGGCCACGTACCAGGGGAACGCCCCCGGGACGTCCCACTCCTTGAAGAGCGTGCCGACGTACGGCGCCGTGCCGCCGAAGAGCGCCACCGTCAGGGAGTACGGGAAGCCGATCCCGGCCGCCCGCACCCGGGCGGGGAACATCTCCGCGTTGACGGCGGCGGAGATCGAGGTGAAGCCGGTCAGCAGCACCATGCCCGCGCACTGGACGAGGAGCAGCGAGAGGAACGACCCGTCCAGCGAGCGCAGCAGCGGGACGGCGAGGGCGGCGAACCCGATGCCGAAGAAGAGCAGCGAGGGCTTGCGGCCGAACCGGTCGGAGAGCAGTCCGCCGACCGGTTGCAGCAGGGCGAAGAACGCCAGCGAGAGCGTCCCCGCCAGCAGCGCGTCCGCCTTGTCGATACCGGTGTTGAGCTCTGCGTACGTGGGGAGGTAGGAGGTCCACGTGTAGTACGCGAGCGTGCCGCCGGCCGTGATGCCCCCGATCAGCAGGGAGGCCCGGGGGTGGTGGCGCAGGGCGTCGAAGAGCCCCGGCCGCGGGGCCTCGCGCTGCGCGGCGCTCCGGGTCTCCTCCGCGCCCCGGCGGATCCAGAACCCGGCGAGGCTGAAGACCGCGCCGAGCAGGAACGGGATGCGCCAGCCCCAGCCGTACATCCGGTCCTCGCCGAGCAGGCCGACCAGCAGGGCGGCGATGCCGGAGGCGGCGAGCTGGCCGGCGGACGTGGAGACGTACTGGAAGGACGAGAACAGCCCGCGCCGGCCCGGACCCGCCGACTCGACGAGGAAGGTGGTCGAGGCGGCGAACTCCCCGCCCACCGACAGGCCCTGGAGCAGGCGGGCGATCACCAGCACGACGGGGGCGAGGACCCCGGCCGCCGCGTACGTCGGGGTGAGGCCGACCAGCAGGCTGCTGCCGCCCATGAGCAGGATCGTCGCCGTGAGGGCGGCCCGCCGTCCGCGCCGGTCGGCGAGCGCGCCCATGAGGAGTCCGCCGACGGGGCGCATGAAGAAGCCGACGGCGAAGACGGCGAAGGTCGACAGGAGGGGGACGAGGGAGTTCCCCGCGCTCCGGGGGAAGACCTGGTGCGCGAGGTAGGCGGCGAGGAAGGTGTAGGCGTACCAGTCGTACCACTCCACGGCGTTGCCGACGGAGGCCGCGAGGAGCTGGCGTAACGGACGCCGGGCGGCGGGTGGTCGCGGCGGCGACCCCGCGGTCCCGGGGCCGGCGGCCTCGGCCGGGTACGGCGCGGGCGCGTCGGAGGCGGGGCGGGTGGACGCGTCGGGCGCGGGAGGCGTGTCGGTCATGATCACGCCCTGCCCGCGGTCCCCCCGGCGTACGCCTCAGTCGACCGGCCAGGTGTGGGCCGGCGCGTTCAGGTGCATGAACTCGATGTACTGCTGCGTCATCCGCCGCAGCGCCTCGTGTCGGTCCGCGTGGTGGATGTCGTGGAGGTGATGGAACATCTCGGACTGCCACACCGCTCCGTTGCGGCCGCTGACGCACCGCTGCTCGATGACGCCCAGCAGCGGCTCGCGCCGGGACGCCTCCAGGCCCATCCGTTCGAGTCCGCGGTCCGCGAGGGGCAGCAGCCGCCGCAGGACCAGCTCCGTCACCGGCACCTCGCCCATCCCCGGCCAGTACACCTGCGCGTCGATGCCGTGGCGGGCGGCGGTGTGCAGGTTGTCCTCGGCGGTGGCGAAGGACATCCGCGACCAGACCGGCCGGTCCTCGTCGACCAGGGCGCGGACCAGACCGTAGTAGAACGCGCCGTTCGCCAGCGTGTCGGCGACGGTGGGCCCGGCGGGCAGCACCCGGTTCTCCACGCGGAGGTGCGGGACGTCGTCGACCACGTCGTAGACGGGACGGTTCCAGCGGTAGACGGTGCCGTTGTGGAGGGTGAGCTCGGACAGCGCCGGCGCCCCGCCCCGGTCGAGGACCTCCTCCGGGTCCTCCTCGTCGCAGAGGGGCAGCAGCGCCGGGAAGTAGCGCGCGTTCTCCTCGAAGAGGTCGAACACGGAGGTGATCCACCGCTCGCCGAACCACACCCGCGGCCGCACGCCCTGCACCTTGAGCTCGTCGGGACGGGTGTCGGTGGCCTGCTCGAAGAGGGGGATGCGCGTCTCCCGCCACAACTCCTTGGAGAACAGGAACGGCGAGTTCGCCGCGAGCGCCACCTGCACGCCCGCCACGGCCTGCGCGGCGTTCCAGTAGGCGGCGAACTCGTCCGGGGCCACCTGGAGGTGGAACTGGGTGCTGGTGCAGGCCGCCTCCGGCGTGATCGTCTCCGCGCGGGTACGCAGCCGCTCCACCCCGTCCACGGAGATCAGCAGGTCCTCGCCGCGGGCGGCGAAGATCTGCTCGTTCAGCAGGTGGTAGCGGGGGTTCTCGGAGAGCGAGGAGGGACCCGCGTCGTCCCGCTCCAGTGTCGGCAGGATGCCGATCATGACCAGGTGCGCGCCGATGCCCGCCGCCTGCTGCTCGGCGTGGTTGAGCGCGTCGCGGATCTCCTGCTCCCAGGAGTCGGGGCCGCCGCCCGCGCTCAGCCGCCGCGGTTCGAGGTTGATCTCCAGGTTGAACCGGCCCAGCTCCGTCGACCAGGCCGGATCGGCGATCGCGTCGAGCACGTCGGTGCTGCGCATGGCCGGTTCACCGGTGGCGTCCACCACGTTCAGCTCGATCTCCAGGCCGACCTGCGGCCGTTCGAAGTCGAACCGCGACTCGCGCAGCATCCGCGCGAACACGTCGAGGCACGCGTGCACCTTGTTACGGAACCGGCGACGGTCCTCCCGGGTGAACTCCTGCGCCGGGACGTCACGTCCCATCGGGCCCTCCCGAGTCTCGTCGGCACGGACCCCCGGCTACCAGCGTCCCACTCCCGGCGCCCGCCAACCACCGAAGCGGCCCGGGGGCCCTTCCCGCGGGGCCCGCGGCGGGCGGTCCGGGCGAAGCCCTCGGTGGGTGTCGGTGCCCGGGCGTAGGCTTCGTCACGCCGCGGGCGAGGCGGGACGGCACGACAGAACGGGGGCGGGGGCGCATGACGCCTGGAACAGCTGGAACGACGGCGGGGACGGCCGGATCCGACGGGACGGACGGGACCGCGGGCACGAGCGGGGCGGACGGGACCGCGGGCACGAGCGGGGCGGCCGGGACCGCGGGCACGAGCGGGGCGGCCGGGACCGCGGGCACGAGCGGGGCGGCCGGGACGGCCGGGACCGCGCCGGCGTGGGGATCGGAGCTCGACTCGGTCGTCGTGTACGCGCAGGGGGCGCTCTGCCGCCGCCTGGCGCGGGGCGTCCTGCCCCCGGACGGCCGGGTGCGGGTCACGGGACTGCCGCGCTCGCTCGACCCCGGCTCGCTGCGCGCCCGGGTCCTGGGCGACTCCGGGGTACGGGTCACCGAGGCCCGGCTGCGGATCGAGGCCGAGCCGCTCACCGCCGGCCCCGGCGCCTCCCAGAGCCTGCGGCAGGAGGTGGAGCGGCTCACCGACGCGCACGCGGCGGCCAGGGGACGGCGGGACCGTCAGCGGGCCCTGATCGCCGAGGTCGCCGCGGTGCGCCCGGTGCCGCCGCCCCGCAAGCGGGACGACCCGCACCGCCGCACCCCGGTCGACGCCTGGCTGGAGCTCGCCGACTTCGTCGACGAGCGGCTCACCGGCCTGCACGACCGGCTCGCGGAGCTGGAGGAGGAGCTGGTCCGGGCCGAGCACGCCCGGTCGGTGGCCGCGGACCGGCTGGCCCGTGCCTCCGGCGCCACCCCTTCGCCCCACGTGGAGACCACCGTGTCCGCCCTCCTCACCCTGGTGGCGGGGACGGGCGGAGCAGCCCCGGCGGACGGCGAGGAGGCCGCGTCGGGGCCGGACGCACCCGAGGTGCGGCTGGAAGTGGAGTACGGGGTGCCGGGTGCCGTGTGGGTGCCCGCCTACCGGCTCACGCACCGTCAGGGCGACGGCACGGGGCGGCTGGTGCTGCGTGCCTCGGTCGCACAGCGCACCGGCGAGGACTGGAGCGGTGTCCGCATCGCCCTGGCCACGGCCGACCTGCGCCGCCGCACCGACCTGCCCAAGCTCCGCTCGATCCGCATCGGGCGCCGCCAGGAGGCCCCCGCCCCGTCCGGCTGGCGCGAGCCCCCGGCGGGGCTCGCCGACCTCTTCACCGGCTACGCGGCGGCGGGACCGCGCCCCGCCGCGCGGCGCGCCCCCCTGGACGGCCCCGCGGTGCCCGCCGCCGCCGGAGGAGGGACCGTCCCCGATCCGGTCCCGATGCCCCCGGCGGTCTCCGCCGGGCCGCCGGTGCCCCCTCCGGCCCCGCAGCCCTACGGAGCACCGCCGCCGCCCGGGGGGTACGGCTCCGCTCCCGAGGCCTTCGCACGCGCGGCCGCTCCCATGCGGCCGGGTGGCCGGCCGCGGGGCGGTCAGTCGTTCGCGGGCGCTCCGGCCCCCGCCGCCATGGCCCCCTCGGCTCCCGCGCCCCCGGGGGGCGTCCCGGCACCGCCGCCGCCCCCGCCGGGACCGCCGCGCCCGAGCGGGGACGAGCTCGACTACGCCGCCCTGGTCCTGTCCGGCCCCGACGAGCCGGCCGCGCGCAGGGGCCGGCTGTTCCCCGGCCCGTCCTTCGACGCCGTGGGCGCGGAGCACCGCCGCCGGGCCGACGCCGTGGCCTCGCTGCCGCTGCCCGGCCACGCCGTGCGGCCGCGGGAGTCCGCGGGCTCCTTCGACCACCGCTTCGACGCCGCGGCCCGCGCCGACGTGCCGTCGGACGGGACCTGGCACACCGTCACCGTCGGGGAGATCCCCGTCGGGCTGCGCACCGAGTACCTGTGCGTCCCGTCGGTGGAGCAGACCGTGTACGCGACCCTGGTCCTGTCGAACGCCACGGACCAGGCGCTGCTCGCGGGACCGGTGGAGGTCTCCGTCGACGACGACTTCCTGCTGACCACCGCGCTGCCCACGCTCGCCCCCGGCGGCGTCCGCAGGGTGGGTCTCGGACCGGCCGAGGGCATCCGGGTCACCCGGCGCACCCATCTGAACGAGTCGACCGCGGGTCTGCGGAACAACGTCACGGTGCTCGACCACCGCGTCCACGTCGAGCTGGTCAACGGGCTCGCGCGGCCCGCCCCGGTCGAGATCCGCGAGCGCGTGCCGGTCACCTCCGACGCCGACGTGCGCATCGAGGAGCGGGCCGACTGGACGACGCCCGCGGACGGGGACGCCGAGCGGCACGCCCCGGGCACCCGCGTCTGGCGGGTGGAGCTGCCCGCCGGCGGCACCACCGCCCTCGACGGCGGGTACGAGATCCGCATCCCGGCCGGCAAAGCCCTGGTCGGCGGAAACCGCAGGAGCTGAGGCACCCCATGTCCACCGACTCGAAGACGATCGCCGGAGGCGGCACGGCCGCTCCCGGCGCCCACGGGCCCGTGCCCGTGATCCCCGCTCCCGTCACCGCCGTCACCTGCCTGGAGGACCGCGCCCAGATCGAGCGGGCCGTCGAGCTCGACCTGGCGGGCGGGGTCCAGCGCCTGCGGCTCGGACCGGTCACCGCGCTGGCCGTCGACCGCACCCTGCACGCCGGCCAGACCGCCGGCCGCCCCGCCACCGTGCTCGACGTCCGGATCGTCCGTTCCTGGGAGCCGCGCGCGCCGCGGCCCGGCGACGACGACTCCGCCCTGCGCCACCGCGTCCACGCACTCGAAGAGGAACGGGCCGCCCTGGAGCGGCGGCGCGAGCGGCTCCGGACCCGGCTCGACGTCCTCGGCGGACTCGCCGCCGACCTGCTGCGGGACATCGGCGAGGGCGCCGGTTCCGGCGAGGCCGAAGGGGCCCGCTGGAGCCGCGCGCTGGACCGGGTGGACGCCGAGCGCGACACCTGCGGCGAGCGGCTGCGCGCGGCCGACGCCCGGGCGGCCGCCCTCGGGGCCGAACTCGACGAGGTCCTGCGGGCCGTGGACGACGCCGAGGAGGAGCCCGCCGAGCTGGTGGCCCACGTCGAGCTGACCGTGGAGGCGACGGCGGCCGGGCCGGTCGGGCTGGTGCTGAGCCACCTCGTGCCGTGCGCCCTGTGGCGGCCGGCCTACCGGGCGGTGCTCGACGGGCCGGAGGCGACCCTGGAGACGGACGCCATGGTCTGGCAGCGTACGGGGGAGGACTGGAGCGGGGTCGGGCTGACGCTGTCGACCGCCCGGTCGTCCACGGCCACCGAGCCGCCCTCGCTGGACGAGGACCGGCTGACGCTCAAGGACCGCACGGCGGCCGAGCGCCGTACGGTCGACGTCGAACTGCGCGAGGAGGACGTCAGCGACCTGGGCCCCGTCCCGGTCCTCGGCCTGCCCGGCGTGGACGACGGCGGGGAGACGCGGGTGCTGCACTCCCCCGCGCCGGTCTCGGTGCCCTCGGACGGCCGCGCTCACCGGGTGCCGCTCTCCGTCTTCGGCACGGCCGCCAGAAGCGAGTACGCCTGCTCCCCCGAGGTGTCCCCGCTGGTCACCCAGGTGGTGCGGTTCGACAACCGGTCCGGGCACGTGCTGCTCGCCGGACCCGTCGACCTGGTCCGCGGCGGCGGGTTCGGCGGCCGGGGCACGGTCGGGTTCACCACCCCCGGCGCCCCCGTCGAGATCGCCTTCGGCAGCCGCGACGACCACCGGGTGGTGCGGGAGACGGAGGAGACCCGGGACACCACCGGGATCACCCAGCGGACGGTGGTCACCCGCACGGTCCGGCTGCACGTGTCCCGGTTCTCGGCCCCCGGGGAGTCGGACGACCGGGTGGTCGTGCTCCGGGAGCGGATCCCGGTCTCGGAGGTCTCGGCGGTGGAGGTGCGGCTCCGCAAGGAGGCCTGCTCCCCGGCGCCCGACACGGTCGACGCCGAGGGCATCGCCCGCTGGGACGTCACCCTGCCGCCCGGCGGGCGGCGCACCGTCACGCTGGTGTACGAGCTGTCGGCGAGCTCCCGGGTCGCGGGGCTCTGAGGGAGGTGCGGCGGGGGTGCGGGGCGAGGTCGCCCCGCACCCCCGCGGCCTTCCCCGGAGACCGCTCATAGGATTTCCCTTTTCTCGTACGCATTCCGGGGCGGGGGAGATTCCCGGCCCCGGAATCTCCGCCCGGCCGCCTTTTCGCATTCCGCCCGCCGGTTACGCGGCGGCGCCCTGCGTGTTCTCTTAGCGGTGCGGTCCGCGGTGCGCGACCATACGGACGCCGAGTCGCCGTGCCCGACACCGGACAAGCGACGTCACGCGCACGCGGCCGGCCGACGGAAACATCGCGACAGGAAGAAGGACGTACGTGTCCGAGAGCGAGAACCCGGTAATCCCCTCCCCGGCCCCCAAGGAGACGCGCCCCAGGACGAACCGGGACTGGTGGCCGAACCAGCTGGACCTCTCGGTCCTCCACCAGCACTCGCCCCAGGCCAGTCCGATGGACGAGGACTTCGACTACGCGGCGGAGTTCGCGACCCTTGACGTCGACGCCCTGAAGCGTGACGTCTTCGAGGTGATGACGACCTCGCAGGACTGGTGGCCGGCCGACTACGGCCACTACGGCCCGCTCTTCATCCGGATGAGCTGGCACGCCGCGGGGACGTACCGCATCGAGGACGGCCGGGGCGGCGGCGGCTCCGGCGCACAGCGTTTCGCCCCGCTCAACAGCTGGCCCGACAACGCCAGCCTCGACAAGGCGCGCCGACTTCTGTGGCCGGTGAAGCAGAAGTACGGCCGGAAGGTCTCCTGGGCCGATCTCCTGGTCTTCGCCGGGAACTGCGCGATGGAGTCCATGGGATTCAAGACGTTCGGATTCGGATTCGGCCGGGAGGACATCTGGGAGCCCGAGGAGGTCTTCTGGGGCCCCGAGGACACCTGGCTCGGAGACGAGCGCTACAGCGGGGACCGGGAACTCACCGGTCCTTTCGGAGCCGTCCAGATGGGCCTGATCTACGTCAATCCCGAGGGCCCCAACGGAAATCCGGACCCGATCGCCGCGGCCCGCGACATCCGCGAGACGTTCGGCCGGATGGCGATGGACGACGAGGAGACGGCCGCGCTGATCATCGGCGGCCACACCTTCGGGAAGTGCCACGGGGCGGTCGACCCCTCGTGCGTCGGACCGGAGCCCGAGGCCGCCCCCGTCGAGCAGCAGGCCCTCGGCTGGCGCAACACCTGCGGCAGCGGCAAGGGCGCCGACGCGCTCACCAGCGGCCTGGAGGGGGCGTGGACGACCGCGCCCACCCGCTGGGACAACGGCTACCTGGACAACCTCTTCCGTTACGACTGGGAGCTGACGACGAGTCCGGCCGGGGCCCGGCAGTGGACCCCCACGGACCCCGCGGCGCAGGGCACGGTGCCGGACGCCCACGATCCGTCGAAGCGGCACGCTCCGATGATGCTCACCACGGACCTCTCGCTGAAGCTCGATCCCGTCTACGCGCCGATCGCGAAGCGCTTCCACGAGAACCCGGACCAGCTCGCGGACGCCTTCGCCCGCGCCTGGTACAAGCTGCTGCACCGTGACATGGGGCCCGTCTCCCGGTACCTCGGCCCGTGGATCCCGGAGCCGCAGCTCTGGCAGGACCCGGTCCCGGCGGTCGACCACCCGCTGGTGTCCGACGCGGACGTCGCCGCCCTGAAGACCCGGATCCTCGACTCGGGGCTCTCCGTCTCCGCACTGGCCGCCACCGCGTGGGCGGCGGCGGCCGTCTTCCGCGGCACGGACAAGCGCGGCGGGGCCAACGGCGCGCGGATCCGGCTCGCGCCGCAGAAGGACTGGGAGTCCAACGCCGTCCCGGAGGTGACCGGGACGGTGGCCGCCCTCGACCGGATCCGCGGGGAGTTCGACGGCTCCCGCTCCGACGGGGTGCGGATCTCGCTCGCCGACCTGATCGTGCTGGGCGGCTGCGCGGCCGTCGAGCGGGCCGCGAAGGACGCCGGCCACGACATCACGGTCCCCTTCTCGCCGGGGCGCACCGACGCCTCGCAGGAGCAGACGGACGTGGAGTCGTTCGCCGTGCTCGAACCGCGGGCCGACGGTTTCCGCAACTACCTCCGGCCGGGCGAGAAGCTGTCGCCGGAGACCCTGCTCCTCGACCGGGCGAACCTGCTGACGCTGACCGCGCCGGAGATGACGGTCCTCGTCGGCGGCATGCGGGCGCTGGACACCGGCTTCCGCACGTCCCGGCACGGGGTGCTGACCGACCGTCCCGGGGTCCTCACCAACGACTTCTTCGTGAACCTGCTCGACATGGGCACGGAGTGGAAGCCGTCGGCGGCCACCGAGAACGTCTACGAGGGTCAGGACCGGACCACCGGCGAGGTCCGCTGGACGGCCACCGCCGCCGACCTCGTGTTCGGCTCGAACTCGCAGCTCCGCGCACTGTCGGAGGTCTACGGGTCGCGGGACGGGGGCGAGAAGTTCGTCCGCGACTTCGTGGCGGCCTGGGACAAGGTCATGGAGCTGGACCGGTTCGACCTCTCCTGAGCCGCGCCCCGGGGCGCCCCGCCCGCCGGACGGCGGGTGGGGGCGCCCCGGGCGCTC
The DNA here is from genome assembly GCF_043081085.1 of Streptomyces sp. NPDC014891. Classification (NCBI taxonomy): domain Bacteria; kingdom Bacillati; phylum Actinomycetota; class Actinomycetes; order Kitasatosporales; family Streptomycetaceae; genus Streptomyces; species Streptomyces sp. NPDC014891. Next base: position 719,114 of record NZ_JBIBWF010000001.1, read on the forward strand.
TCACTCCTCCAGGAGTCGGCGGGCCTCCGAGAGGAGCCGGAGGAGTTCGGTGCGCGCCGGGTCCTCGGGGGCGGCGGGCGCCGCCCCGCGCGGCGCGTGGGTGGTGAGGACGTGCAGGGCGACGGCGGCCTGCCGGGCGAAGAGGCTCAGCAGGTCCAGCTCGGACAGGCTGGACCGGGCCTGCTGCGAGGGGTCGAGGACCTCCAGTACGCCGAGGACCCGGTCCCCGTGCACGAGCGGCGCGGCCATCAGCGCGTTCGGGACGAAGCCGGTGGAGCGGGCGACGTCCCGGTCGAAGGACGTGCTGTCGTGGAGGTCGTCCACGACCATCGGCTCGCCCGAGGCGGCGACCCAGCCGGCGATCCCCCGGCCCGCCGGGAAGCGCCGACCCACCAGGAACTCCTGCCCCTGCCCGGAGACGGCCTCGAAGACGAGCTCGTCCGCCTCCGCCTCCAGGAGCAGGATGGAACTCGCCTCGGCGCCGAAGATGGCGCGCGCGGTGTCCACGACCGACTGCAGAAGCTCCGCCATGGCCGGATCGGGCCGGGGCGCGGGTGACACGGCGGGGGCGATCGTCTGGGCCATGGGGATTCCCTTCCGGCGCCGGTCGTTACCGGCTGTCGTGGACACGGACGTTGGCGGCGGACAGGTACAGGGCGTTCTTCAGCTGGAACGGGGTCAGCCGCGGCCGGACGGACAGGATCCGCGCGCAGAGCCCGGCGACGAACGGGGTGGCGAAGCTGTTGCCGGAGGTGCGGATCGACGTGCCGCCGAGCCACGCCACCTGCACCCGCTGGCCCGGAGCGAAGAACTCCACCGGCGGCTCGGGGTTGTAGAGGTGGAGGTCGGGATCGTCCTCCTGGTGGCTGCCCACGGAGATCACCGAGGAGAAGCGCCAGGGGAAGCTCTCGACATGGGTGTTGTGCGCGGAGGCGACGATCACGGTCTGCTGGAAGTACGCCTCGTCGGCCAGCCTGCGCAGCTCCTCCACGAAGCGGTCGCGGCTGGTGGAGAGGGAGAGGTTGACGACGTCGAAGCGCTGGCGGACGGCCCACCGGATCCCTTCGAGGAGGATGTCGCCGCTGCCGGAGAAGCGCTCGCCGAGCACCCGGACGCTGGACAGCTCGCAGTCCGGCGCGGTGCGGCGGATGATGCCGGCGCAGGCCGTGCCGTGGCCGCAGGCGTCGCCCTCGTCGGTCTCCTCGACGCGCACGCCGTCGTCGTCCTTGACGACGCGCCAGGACCGGTCGACGGGGCCGACCATGGGGTGGTCCCGCTCGACCCCGGAGTCGACCACGCAGACGCGCACGCCGCGCCCGGTCCCGCCGAGCAGGCCGCCCTCGGGCGGCTCCGGTGGGTGGTCGGCCTCCACGGGCACGTCGGCGGGTCCGCGTCCGCGCAGGCCCCAGGTGAGTCCGGGGGCGGGGGCCGCGGCACGGGCCGCGTGCTGACCGGTGGTCATCGTGGTGCGTCCTTTCCGGTTCCGGCGGGCGCCGGGCCGACGGGCTCGGTCCGGGGCGCTCGGCCCTGGCAGCGCAGGGCGACCTCCTCGGCCCGGCGCGCGGCGGGGAGGTGCCCCTTGGCGGCGAAGCTCCGCCGGGCCCGCGCCGCCGCCTCGCCCGCGTCCCCCGTCCGTCCCAGGGCGAGGGACGTCCGGGCCGCGTCCAGGGCGGCGAGGCCCTGGACGATGGGCGAGTCGGTGAGGGCGGCGGTGGCGAGGGCCCGGTCGGCCAGCCGGGCGGCGGCCGCGGCCTCGCCCCGTTCGGCGGCGATCCGGGCGCGCAGGCCGTCGAGGTCGGCCGACTCGGCGCGCGGCCGGGATGTCTCGGCCGGACCGCCCGCCTGCTCCAGGGCGGCGAGGGTGCCGTGGGCGGTACGCCACTCCCCCAGGTCGAGGCGGATCCGGGTGGCGTCGAGGAGCGCGCTGCGCAGCAGTCCGGTGGCGCCGAGGGCGCGCGCGGCGGTGGCGGCCCTTTCCAGGCTGTTCAGGGCCTCCTCGCGACGTCCGGCGAGCTCGTCGACGGTCGCGGTGAAGAGCGGCAGGAAGGCGTCGGTCTCGGCGTACCCGAGGCGCTGGGCGAGCCGCTCGGCCTCGGCGAGGCAGGCGAGCGCGCCGTCGCGGTCGTCGTGGAGGGCGAGGACGACGGCCAGCGGGCAGTTGAGGGTGAGCCGCACGGCCCGGCGGCCGGCGCCCTGCTCGGCCAGCAGGGCGCGGCAGCGGTTCACGGCGTCCGCGACGGGCAGGGGCCCGCGCCAGAGGGAGACCCCCATCGCTCCGAGGGTCGCGGCCCGCTCCGGTTCGGCGTCGGCGCGTACGGCGTGGCCGAGGGCCCGGTCGAGGAGCCGCTCGGCGTCGCGGTGGCGGCCCTGCTCCTGGGCGTGCTGGGCGAGTCGCAGGCAGGCCCGGGCCTGGCCGAACTCGTCGCCGGCCGCGGCGAAGACGGGCAGCGTGGCGGCGGCGGCGCCGGCCGGGGTCTCGGCGGGTGTCTCCTCGGGTGTCTCCGCGGGGTCGACACACGTCTCGGCCGGGTCGCCGGGCGTCTCGGTGGGGCCGGCCGGGTCGTGCGCGGCGGTCGCGGGCGCCGCCCGCCGCTCGGTGTCCGTTCCCCGGGCGTCCGTGGGGTCGCCGGGCGGCGGGCCGACGGACGCCAGGCTCAGTCGGGCGTGGGCGGCCTCCACGGCCTCCGCGGCCTCGACGGCCTCCGCCGTGTCCGTCTCGGCCGTCGGGGACTCCGCCAGGACCTCTTCGAGCAGCGTCCGGCCCTCCGGGACGCGCCCGAGGTCGAGCAGGGTCTGACCGAGCCGCCGTCGGGTCCTGGTGCGGCCGGGCTCCCCTTCCGTGTAGCGGGCGGCGGCCCGGCCCAGCAGGTCGGCGGCCCAGACGGGGTCCGCGTGGGCGAGGGCCAGGCGGCCGCCCTCGGCGAGGGCGTCGGCGGCGCGGCGGCGCAGTCCGTCGGTGTGCGGGTCCTGGGCGCCCAGCTCGACGCGGTAGCGGTACGCCTGTTCCAGATGGGCGCCGACCGCCGCGCTGCCGCGCCGCCGGACCGTGTCGAGGCGGGCCGCGCGCTCGTGCCGGTCGGCCCGGTCCTGCTTGGACTGGGTGGTGTGGACGACCTCCTGGACGAGCCCTCCGGCGAAGCGGAACGCCCCGCCGTCGGGCCTGATGAGGCGGTGCCGGACCAGCCGGTGCAGGGTGGTGCGGAGCTGGGACGCCGTCCACGTCTCCGCGGGGGGCGCGGCGAGCGCGAGGAGTTCGTCGGAGGTGAAGTCGCCGTCGAGGACGGACGCCAGGCCGAGGGCCTGCTGCTCGGGTGGCGCGAGGGCGTCGATCCGGGCCCCGATCAGGGCCTGGAGCGGCAGCGGGACGCGGTCCGCGTCGACGGGACCGCCGGCGACCAGCAGTTGCTCCAGGTGCAGCGGGTTCCCCCCGACCCGCGCCAGGACCTGGGGGGCGAGGGGCGCGCTGCCGGCCGTGCGGCCGGTCAGCCCGGCCGCCAGGAGCTGGGCCTCGTCGTCGGAGAGGCCGCCCAGCAGGACGGCCCCCTCGGCGAGGGCCGGCCGGGTGTCGAACAGCTGGGGGCGGGTGAGCAGGACGAGGAGGACGGGCGCGTCGGCGAGGGCGCGCAGGAGCCGGTCGAGGGCGTCGAAGAGCGGCGGGGCGGCCCACTGGCAGTCGTCGACGACCAGCACGACGGGCTGCGTCCCGGACAGTTCGGCGAGCACCCTGGCGAGGGCGGCGCAGGTGTCCGCGGGGGACGGGTTGGGGGTCCCGTCGAGGAGGAGGCCTTGGTGCAGGAGGTCGAGTTCGGGCGAGGGCGGGACCGTGCCGGTGTTCTTGAGCAGCCCGGCCACGGCGTCGGCGAGGGGTCCGAGGCTGGGCTGGGCGCCCCGGGACCGGCAGCGGCCGACCCCGTGGCGGGGGACGGCGGCGGGGAGAGGCGTGGGCTCGGAGGCCCGGTGCAGCCACTCCCGTACCAGCCGGGTCTTGCCCTGGCCCGCCTCTCCGACCACGACGAGCCGGTCGGCGCTCCGTCTGTTCTCCACCCGGCCCAGCACCTGGGCCATCAGGGCCAGCTCGCGCTCGCGTCCGACGAAGTCGACGTCGAAGCGGCGCAGGGCCTCGGGGCCGTCCTCGTCGTCCAGGGCGAGGAGGCGGTGCGCGGCCACCCGGTCGCTCTTGCCCTTGAGGAGCAGGGGGCCCGTCGGCACGGTGCGGATGCCGGGTCCGACGGCCGCGAGGGTGTCGGGGCCGAGGAGGATCTCCCCGGCCGCCGCGTTCTGCTCCAGGCGGGCGGCGACGTTCACCACCTCGCCGGAGACCATGGCCTGCCGCTGGGTGGCCGAACCCGTCACGGCCTGACCGGTGTTGATGCCGATGCGCATGTCGAGCCGTACGCCCACGGCCTCCTCCAGGCGCGCGTTGAACCAGGTGAGGGCCTCCCGCATGGCCAGGGCCGCGGAGGCCGCCCTGCGCGCGTCGTCCTCGCGGACCGTCGGCACGCCGAAGACGGCCATCACCGCGTCCCCGATGAACTTCTCGACGGTGCCGCCCTGTTCCTCGATCCGCAGCCGCATCAGGTCGAACCAGCGGAGCGAGACCGATCTCAGGGTCTCCGCGTCGAGGGCCCCCGAGAGCGCGGTGGAGCCGACCAGGTCGCAGAAGAGGACCGTCACGACCTTGCGGCCGGTGGGCCGGGCCGTGACCGGCCCGGGAGCGCACGGGCTGCCGCAGGACGGGCAGAACCGGGCTCCGGGCGGCAGTGCGCTCCGGCACGAGGCGCAGGTCATGGGTTCCTCCGGTCGGCGGTTCGGCGGGTTCGGCGGTTCGGCGGTTCGGCGGTTCGGCGGGGCGCCGCCCGGGCGGCGGGCGGCACCCCGGCGCCGGTGTCAGAACAGGGCGCCGCCCGCCACGTCCGCGTGGGCCTGGACCTCGGGGGCCGCGGCGTCGAGGCGGCCCCGGATGTCGACGAGCAGGGCGAGTTCCTCCGGGGTCAGTGCCCTGATCACGTCCTGCTGCTCGTCGCTCAGGGCGTGCACGTCGAAGCCCGCGGCGGCCAGCGCCTCCAGGGTGGGCTCCGTGCCGTGCGGGGTGGCGTCGTGGCTCATCGGTGGCCTCCGGGGTCCTCGGCGAGGGAAAGGAACAGACGGGTGAGCAGGTTCGCGGTGTGCAGGGCGCTGACGGCGACGGCTGTCTGCCGGGCCGGGGCGGGCGCGAGCGCGTCGAGGACCCCGTACAGGTCGTCCAGGTGCCCGCCGTCGAGTGCGGCGTGCTCCCTGAGGGTGCGGAACGCGCGGCCCGGCAGCCCGGTGGCCCCGGCGAGGTGGTCGGCGAGCCGGGGGCCGGGGGCGTTGCCCTCCAGGACGGCGATGTAGCCGAGGAGCGCGACGGGGTGCTCGTGCTCGATCCGGTAGTACTGCGCCCCGGCGAGTTCCACGGCGACGGGGTGCGGGACGGCGGCCGGTCCCGCGCCGGCGGCGGCCAGGTCGTCGAGCAGCCAGAGGTCGTGGTCGCGCTCCTCCTCGGCGTGGCGGAGGAAGTACGCGGCGAGGAGCCGCGCGGCCGGGTCGTCGGGCCGCTCGGCGCACCGATCGGCGGCCCGCAGCAGGAGGGGCACCGAGGCGCGTACGAGCGGATGCATGGCGGCCAGGTAGCGCACGTACCGCGGGCGCAGGCCGTCGGGTCGCCACAGGGCCGCGGTGGCGGCCCGGAGGACGGGCGCGGTGGGGGCGAGCTTGGTCCGCAGGGCGAGGGAGGCCCGGACCGGGGCGGTGCCCCCGGTCCGCGCGGTGCCGGTCGCCGGGGTGGCGGCTCCCGCGTCGGGTGCGGCGGTGGCGTCGGGCGTGGCCGTGTCGGGGGTGGCGGTGGTCGCGGTGGCGAGGGCGTTCATCGGGGGCTTCTCTCCTCTGCGGTGGGCGGCGCTTCGGTGAGCGGTGCGGGATCCGCGGGCGCGGACTCCGCTCCGGACGAGGGGTCGACCAGGTGCGCGTAGCGCGCGCAGCCCATGCGCCGGAGGAGTGCGGCGGGGCCCGCCGCACGCTGTTCCTGCGTGGTGAGCCGGTCGAGGAGTTCGCCGACCCGGCCGCCGGCGTCGCGGGCGGCGCCGGCGAGGACGGCGGGCCGGTCGGCGAGGGCGTGGCAACTGCGGCAGTAGCCGTCCGGGGCCGGCGCGGTCTCGTAGCGGGCGTGCAGCCGCCGCGGGCCGACCGCGCGCAGCATCCGCAGCACCGGGGAGCCGAGGGAGCGTTCGCGGACGGTCGGCCAGTCGTCGTCGGCGATGTGTCCGAGGCGCAGGTGCGGGGGGACGGGGCGCCGGTCGACGGTCCACTGGTTGCAGCAGGCGGCGACCGTCCCGTCGAAGGCGACGACCGGCCAGGCGGCGAGGGTGCAGGGGGCCGCCAGGCCGTCGTCGGGGCCGCGCGGTGTCGGCCGGACGAGGCCGGCGGCGCGGCCGAGCGGCCGCACCTCGTTGACCAGCAGGGGCATCCGGGAGCCGAAGGCGCGGCGCACGTCGGCGACGACCTCCGCGAGGTACGGGTCCCCGCCGTCTGCTCCGGTGGCGCCGCCGGTCAGGTGGATGCTGGCTGGGACCCCGGCGTCGAGGACGGCGCGGAGGGCCCGCAGGACGTCCGCGCGCGGGACCTCGCGCTCGTGGTGGACGTCCAGACTCGCCGAGAAGTGGTCGAGGGTGGTGATCGTCCGCATGATCCGTTCGGGGACGCGGCCCCCGCGGGCGAAGAACATGCCGCTGAGCAGTGCCACCCGGGAGCCCTTGGCGCGGGCGAGGCCGGCCGCGCGGGCGGCCAGTTCGGGCAGCAGCAGCGGCTCCCCGCCGGTCAGCATGACGACCTCGGGCCGGTCGTCGGTGCCGAACGAGGCCAGGAAGTCGAGGAGTTGTCCGCGGTCCGGTTCCTCGGAGGCCGTCATCGAGGAGTTCGTGGAGCAATGGGCGCAGCTGAGGGGGCAGCGGCGGGTCAGCGCGACCATGAGACCCCCGCAGGGTACCGGCCGCAGGCCGATGAGCTCCGCCAGTTCCATGTCCGCCTCCTCTGCCGTGGGGTCGCCCCGGGCCCGGTGCACGGGCGCGTGCCCCGGGCCCGCCGTCGGCCGGTGTGCGGTCCGTGACCGCCGCACCCGTGGCGCGCGCGGAGCATGCCCGGATCGTGGCCCGGGGCGGCAGGCTTCCGGTTCACGAACGCCTGGCGATCGGTTAAGTCCCTGGCCGGGAGGGGGCTGACGGGCCGCGGGCGTCCCGGTGCGGCGGCCTGACGGGGGCCTCGGCGCCCGCCGCGGGGGCGTGCCGGGGCCGCGTCGTCGGCGTATACCGGCGTCCAACCGCCGACCAGGCGTTCCCATACCCGTCGTTCGTACGTTTTTCCCAGCCGGCGCAGCGACGCCGCCAAACGAGGAGGACGAACATGCCCGAGAACACGAACCCGAAGCCGGTCGAGGACGAGGACATCGAGGTCGTGGCGCACGGGGAGGCCGAGGAGGACGAGGCCGGCTGCATCATCAACAACTCCAGCGACATCTCCTGACGCGACGCGTCTCGCCCTGAGTACCTCGCGGGCCACCCGGTTCTCGGCGGATCACGCCAGGAACCGGGGGGCCCGCGGCCACTCGCCCGCCCGATCCCGAGGGAGCGCGCACGTCGTGAAGATCCTGCTCTGCCCGCTCAGCGACGGCGGCTACCTCTACCCGGCGCTCGCGGCCGGCCGCGAGCTGCGCCGCCGCGGCCATGACGTCGGTGTGCTCGCCCGGTCCTCCGCCGGGCCCGTCGTGGCCGAGGCCGGACTTCCCTGCGCGACGGCCGAGGACTTCGGCGGCCACCGGGCCTTCTCCGCCACGTGGTGGGGCCGTACCGGCGCCGCCCAGTACCGGGCGGTCCTGCGCGCGGCCCGCGCCGCGCGGGCCGACGCCCTCGTGACCTCGGTGCTGTGCAACGGCGCCCTGCTCGCCGCCGAGACCCTGGACATCCCGGTGGTCGTGGTCGGGCTCTCGGTCCACCTGTGGGACTACCGGCGCGGCGGCGAGGGGGAGCCGTCCCTCGGCAGGACCCGGGAGAGCCGGACGCGGGACAGCCTGGAGCTCCACGCCGCCGTGCGGGAGGAGACCGGACTGTCCGGGCGGTCCTCCCGCTGGGGGGACGATCCGCTCCTCGGTGACGCGCTCCTGCTCCGCGGCGATCCGGAGCTGGAGTACCCGGGGGCCGAACTGCCCGACCGGGTCCACCACGTGGGGCCCCTGGCCTGGGAGCCCGCGCCGGGTCCCGGCGAGGTGGAGACGGTCGAGGAGCACCTGGCGCGGTCCGGCGGTGGCCGGCCCGTCGTCTACGTGCACCTGGGCCGCTTCTTCGGCGGCCGGACGCTGTGGCCTCGGCTCAACGAGGCCTTCACCGGCGGCCCCTTCCGGGCGGTGGTCGAGCAGGGCCGGTCGACCGACCCCGCGCCCGCTCCGGACGCCGACATCCTGCTCGTACGGAAGCCGTGGATGGGACCCCTCGTCGACGCGGCCGACCTGGTGCTGGCCAACGGCACGTCGGCACCGGTCCTGTCGGCCCTGCTGCGGGGCCGCCCCCTCGCGCTCTCCCCCAACGGCTCCGAACAGCCACTGCTGACCGGCGCCTGCGTGCGGGCCGGCGTGGCCGTGCGCGACCCGCAGAACCCGTCCGTGGACCTGTCGGCGCTGCTGGAGTCGGCGGCGCGCGACGAAGGACTGCGGACCCGAGCCCGAGCGCTCGGCGACAGGCTGGCCGCGGCGGACGGCGCGGCCCGCGCGGCCGACATCGTCGAGCGGGTGGCTCAGGCATCCGCGATCCCGAAGGAGAACCATGAGTACGCGATCAGTCGGCCTCGATGAGGCCGTGGCGAGCCTGTCCATGGGCGCGCGGCACTGGATAGCCCGGCACGCGGGGTACCTGGACTCCCCCGCCGGCCACGCGGAGCTGCCGGTGACCCCGCGCGTCAAGGCGCTCCTGCAGCTGGCGCTGCTCCGCCGCTACTGGAACGATTCCGCACCGGACGAGACCGCCCTGCGGGAGACCACCGCGATCGTCGAACGGGCCTTCCAGCGGCCGGACTTCCCGCGGCTCCTCACCCTCGACGCGCGGTACGCGCGGCAGTTCGAGCTGATGTACGCGGCGCTCGTCCCCGCGGGGACCGCCGCCGAGGCCCGGCGCGCCGTCCTGGCCCGGCTGGCGCGCGACGGCTACCTCGCAGCCGGGCGGAAGGCTCCGTACCTCCACCTGGAGGCCCGGTTCTACGCCGATCTCGCGGGCGCGGAGCACGCGTTCGCCTCCTACGCGGAGCTGTACGCGGCCAGCCTGACGGCCCGGGCCGCCACCCTTCCCGTGGCCGACCTGGACGCCTGCGTGGTCACCCACACCGTCTTCTACCTCACCGACTTCGGCCTGCGGGACGCGGGCCTCGGCGACGAGGCCCGCGAGCAGGCCCTCCAGGTCGTGGAGCGGCTGACACACCACTGCCTGGGCCTCGGCGAGTGGGACCTCGTCGGCAAGCTGGTCCTCGCGCAGTACTGCCTGGGCGCGGACCCCCTCGGCACGCCCTCGGGGGCGGCCGGCATCCGCATGCTCGCCGAGGTGCAGGCGCCGGACGGGGCGATCCCCGGCAAGTCCGTCGTCCGGCGCGCCCCGGCGGACGCGACGCCCGTGCAGTACTTCCGGAAGTCGTACCAGGCGACCCTGGTCACCGCGCTCACCACGCTGGTCGTCGGGAGCGGCCGGCCCGCCGCCGCCCTCCGCGGCCCCGCGGCCGGCGGTGTGGGAAGCCCGGCCGGCTCGGGCGCCCCCGCGGCGACGGCGGTACGGGAGGCGACGCGGTGAGCATCGACCAGTCGACGGTCACGGCACGGGCGGCGGACTCCGCCCCGGCGCCCGGCACCGACCTCGCCTCCTCCGGAGCGCGCCTCCTGCGCGGCGACCGCACCTGGTGGTTCCTCGGCCCGGGCGGCGTCGCCCGGCTCGCCGACCGCCACGTCACGCCCGACGGCGGCCTGCGCCCCGAGGCCGAGCGGCGGCTGCGGGCGAGCGGGATGTTCACCCCGGTCGCGATCCGCTCCTACGCCCTCACCGTCCTCACCAGCACCCACTGCAACCTGGGCTGCGGCTACTGCTTCCAGAACACCGCCCAGGACCTGGCGGGCGGCAGCCGGCCGCCCCGGATCGCCCGGACCCGGCTCACCTCGGAGACCATCACCTCGATCCTCGGGTTCACCGGGGAGCGGATGGCCGAGGCCGGCCTGGAGAAGCTCCGGATCCTGCTGTTCGGCGGCGAGCCCCTGCTCAATCCGCGCGGCTGCCTCGAACTCCTGGAGCGGGCCGCGGACCTCGCCCCCACCTCCGCCTGGATGATCTCGAACGCCACCCTGCTCACCCCGTCCCTGGCCCGCCGGCTCCACGACCGGGGCCTGACCTCCGTCCAGGTCACCTTCGACGGCGACCGCGACGACCACGACCGGATCAGGGTCGGCCGGGCGGACGGCAGCGGCACCTTCGACAAGATCGTCCGGAACATCGTGAAGGCCTCCGAGGCCACACCGCTCCGCTGGACCCTGCGGGTCAACGTCTCCCAGGAGACCTTCCACGGCGTCGACGCCCTGATCGACCGGCTCGGCGCCGCGCTCGACCCGGCGCGCTGCACCCTGTACTTCGCCCGGATCGGCGATGTCGGCGTCGGCTACGCGAACAGCCTCCTGCACAACGGGGAACTCTCCGCGGCCTTCACCCGCTGGCAGCGCAGGGCCCTCGCACTGGGCTTCGCCGTGAACCGCCCCGGCGGCCGGAAGACCTGCGTCACCTGCGGCCACGCCGACGGGCGCTACGGCGCGGTGGTGAGCGCGGACGGGACCCTGGCCAGTTGCTGGGAGACCGCCGGCAAACCCGACTGGGAGGTCGGCACGGTCACCGACGGCTACCGGCCCGGCGCGGGCACCGGCGACCGGTGGATCGCCTGCCAGGACCTCTACAGCTACGACGAGGACGCCCGTACCCTCGCCAGGTTCCGCGACACGGTCGACACCGCCCTGCTGGACCACCTGCACGAGACGGGGCGCCTGTAGCCATGCTGCCCTCAGCACTGGAGCAGCTCGCCGCCGGCACGCTGGACTGGCTGGTCGGGAACCTCGACCACTTCGACCCGTTCCGGGCTACCGTCCCCTCGACGCACCACGCGAGGGCCAAGGCGGCGCTGGAGCTGGGCCTGCTCTGCCACCGGGCCGGGCGGCCCGGCGACGCCCCGGATCCGCTGGCCCCGGCGACCGCGCTCGTCCGCAAGCTCTGGCAGGACCCGGACTTCCCCCGGCTCTTCGAGGACAGCCCGGCGTACACCTCCACGTACCGGCTTGTCTACGCCGCGCTCGCGCCCGACGGCATCGACACCACCCCCTGCCGCCAGGCCCTCGCGGCGCTCGACCCCGGCTTCCTCAGCCCGGAGGGCAAGTCGCCGTACCTGCGCGCCGAGGTCCGGTACTACGCCGACAAGGCGGGGCTCCGGCACGGCATCGAGCCGTACGCGGAGCTGCTCCCGCGGAGCCCGCTGGTCGCCTTCCGGGCCGCCGCCCCCTCGGCCCCGGGGGTCCCGGCCGCGCCGCTCACCGTCCCGCAGGCGTACGCCCTCACGCACACCGCCTTCTACCTCGGCGACTTCGGCCGCGTCGACCCCGGGCTCTCCGGCGCCGACCTCGACCACGCCCGCTCCCTGACGCACGCGATGCTGGGCCACTGCGTCGCGGAGGACCTCTGGGACCTGGCGGCGGAGCTCGTCCTCACCCAGTTCGTCCTCGGGGAGGACCCCCTGCGCACGCCCTCCGGAGCCGCGGCGGTGGAGTGCCTCGCGCACGCCCAGCGACCCGACGGGGCGCTGCCCGGGAGGTCGCCCGCGCGCGCGGCCGAACCCGGCGCCCCGGCGGGCGCGTTCTTCCGGAGCGCGTACCACACCACCCTGGTGACGGCCCTCATGGCGTCCGTCGTCACGTCGCCGAGGAGGCTCCCATGACGCCGCGCCTCACCCTGATCAACCGCGACTACACGCGCCTCTGGTTCGGCCAGGCCGTCTCCTCCGTCGGGGACGCCGTCTTCAGCACGACGCTGGTCCTGTGGGTGGCGACGGTCCTGGCGAAGGACGAGGCCTGGGCGCCGCTCGCGGTCAGCGGCGTGCTCATGGCGTCGAGCGTCGCCGTCCTCGGCATCGGCCCGCTCGCGGGCGTGTTCGTCGACCGCTGGGACAAGCTGGCCACGCTCCTGCGCACCGAGGTGGTGCGCGGGGCGCTCGTGGTGGTGCTGACCCTCGTCTCCCTGCTGCCGACCGACGCGCTCCCGGTGGGCGTGTGGCTCGCCCTCGTCTACGCGACGGTGCTCCTGCTGCACGCCTCCGGCCAGTTCTTCTCGCCGGCCCGCTTCGCGATCCTCGCCGACCTGGTGAAGGGGGACGCCGACCGCGCCCGCGCCGCCGGCATCGGACAGGCCACCGGCGAGACCGCCTGGATCATCGGCCCCCCGCTCGCCGCGCCGCTGCTGTTCGCCGCGGGCATCCAGTGGGCCCTGCTGTTCAACGCGGTGACGTACGCCGTGTCGTACGTCGCGATCCGGTCCATCGAGGTCCCGCCCGCCACGGCCGGCCGCGCGGCCTCCGCCTCCGGGGCCGCCGCGAGCGGCCCGGCACCGGCGCGCCGCCGGCCCAGCCTGCGCGGCGAGTTCGCCGACGGCGTGCGCTTCTTCGCCCGCAGCCGCTTCCTGGTCGTGCTCCTCCTGCTCGCCGTCATCGGGCAGTTCGGGCTCGGGGCGCTCAGCACCCTGAACGTCTTCTTCACCACCGACAACCTCGACGCCGACGCCCACCTCTACGGCTACATCGGCATGGCGATGGGCATCGGCGGCATCACCGGCGCGCTGAGCGGGGGCCGGGTCGTGCAGTGGCTCGGGGCGCGCCGGAGCACCTGGATCAGCCTGCTGGTCAGCGGCGTGCTGCTGATCGCGTACTCGCGGCAGACCACCTTCCTGGGCGGCATCGCGCTGCTCTTCGTCTTCACGGTCCCGCTGACCGTCCTCAACACCGCGATGGCACCGCTGCTGCTCGCGGCGGCGCCCCCGGACCTCCGGGGGCGGGTGATGGCCGTGTTCTACCCGGTCACGAAGCTGGCGTCGATGCTGGCCGCCGTCCTGTCCGGCTGGCTCGCCGGTTCGGTGCTCACCGACGTCGCGGGCTCGGTCGCCGGGGTCCGGTTCGGCCCCATCGACACGATCTTCGCGGTGTCCGGACTCGTCGTCGTCCTGTCGGGCGTCTTCGCGTGGCTCGCGCTGCCGGGGACGGGGACGGGGACGGCGGCGAAGGACGCCGGTGAGTCCCCTGGGGACGGCGCGGACGTCGCTCCGGGCGCCGCAGGGGACGGCGCGGACGTCGCTCCGGGCGCCGCCGGGAAGCAGGGGGACGAGGCGGAGCCGGCACCGGACGGGGCCGACGCGCTCACGGTCGACGCCACCGCCGCGGCCGGACCGCGCGGCCGCGGTCCGCACGACGACGAACGAGGGAGACCGGAGTGACCACCGACGCCCGACCGACACGGCACCCGTACCCGCAGGCGGAGCGGCAGGACGTCGTCGAGGAGCTGCACGGGGTGCGCGTCCCCGACCCGTACCGGTGGCTGGAGGAGGCCGACAGCGCCGCGACCCGCCGCTGGAGCGCCGAGCAGGACGCCCTGTACGCGGTGGAGCGGGCGGCCTGGCCCGGTCTGGAGCGGTGGGAGGCGGAGGTCGCCGCGCTCGGCGCCGGCGTCCGGATCCGGACGCCCGAGGTCCGCGGCGGCAGGGTCTTCTGGCTGCGGCAGGAGCCGGGCCAGGAGCATCCGGTGCTGATGGTGGCCGAGACCACGGCGGGGGGGAGTGGGGCCGGGGCGGGCGCCCCCACCGGTCCCGACCCGGCGACCGCCCTTCCCCCGGCCGCCGCCGGGCGGGTGCTGCTCGACCCCGGCGCGCTCGATCCGACCGGCCGCACCGTGCTCGACGCCTGGGAGCCCTCCGTGGAGGGCGACCTGCTGGCCTATCAGGTGTCGCGGGACGGCACGGAGGACTCCCTGCTGCGGGTGGTCGACGTGGCCACGGGGGAGGTCGTGGACGGACCGCTGGACCGGGTGCGGAAGTCGTCGGTCGGCTGGCTGCCCGGCGGACGCGCCTTCTACTACGTCCGCCGGCTCGACCCCCGGCTGCACCCCGGCGAGGAGCGCTACCACCGCCGGGTCTGTCTGCACCGGCTCGGCACGTCCCCGGAGACGGACACCGTGGTCTTCGGCGAGGGGCGGGACAAGACCGAGTTCTACGCCGTCTCCGTGACGGGGGACGGACACTGGCTCGGCATCACGGCCACCCTCGGGACCGGCCGCGGGACGGACGTCCACGTGGCCGACCTGTCCGCCGCGCCGCCGGACCGCCCGCTGCTCCGGCCCGTCCAGGAGGGCAGGGGCGCCGCCACCCGGCTGCACGCCGTGCCCGGCACCGGGCCGGCGGACCGGATGTGGCTGCGGACCGACCGCGGCGCGGAGCGCGGCCGGGTCGTCGCGTGCCGGCCCGACGCCCTCGAACGCGGCCCCGACGCCTGGGAGGAGGTCGTCCCCGAGCGGCCGGACGCGGTGCTGACCCATCTGACGGTGCTCTCCGGCCCCGCACTCGCGCACCCGCTGGGACTCGTCGCCTGGACCCGCGACACCGTGGCCGAGGTGACGCTCCACGACCTGGCCGAGGGCCGGCCGGTCGCCACCGTGCCGCTCCCCGGCACCGGCGCGGTCGGCGACTTCTCCGCCTCGGCCGACGGCCACGAGGCCTGGTTCGCGTACACGGACTTCGTCACCCCCGTGCAGATCCTCCACTTCGACGCGCGGACGCACCGCCTGACCCGCTGGGACCCGGACGGTGCCCGGGCCGGCCGGGCCTCCCGTCCGGCCCCGGTGACCGCGGCCGGCGGGTCGGCGGCGGTCGGGGCCGTCACGCGTCAGGTCGCGTTCCCCTCGCACGACGGAACGACCGTGCGGATGTTCGTGATCTCCCCCGCCGGACGCCCGGACCGGCCGCGCCCGGCGCTGCTCACCGGGTACGGCGGCTTCGGCCGCACGATGTCGCCCCGCTACCGCGCACAGGTCCTCGCCTGGGTCCGGGCGGGCGGGGTGTTCGCCTGGGCGGGGCTGCGCGGCGGCGGCGAGGAGGGGGAGGCGTGGCACCGGGCCGGGAGCGGCGCGCACAAGCAGAACACCTTCGACGACTTCTCCGCGGCGGCCGACCGGCTCGTCGAGGAGGGCTGGACCGAGCCCGGCCGTATCGCGATCATGGGAGGCTCCAACGGCGGGCTGCTGGTCGGCGCGGCGCTCACCCAGGAACCGGGGAAGTACGCCGCCGTGGTCTGCTCCTCGCCGCTCCTGGACATGGTCCGCTACGAACGGTCCGGCCTCGGCCCCAGCTGGAGGCCCGAGTACGGCAGCGCGCAGGACCCGGAGGGGCTGCCGGTGCTGCTCGGCTACTCGCCGTACCACCGGGTCGCGCCGGGGACCGCGTACCCGGCGGTGCTCCTGACCGCCGCGGACGGTGACACCCGGACCGACCCCCTGCACGCACGCAAGATGTGCGCCGCGCTCCAGCACGCCACCTCGGGCCCGGGCCCGGTGCTGCTCCGGCTCGAACAGGGCGTCGGCCACGGCGACCGGGCCGCGTCCCGCGCGGCGGCGCTCCAGGCGGAGTGCCTGGCCTTCCTCGCGTCCCACGTGGGCCTCCCGGCCCCGCGGGCGGGTGCCGGGCCCCGGTGACCGGCGACGGCGGGGCCCGCTCCGGGCCCCGCCGTCGCGACCGCCCGGGTGCGGGATCGACACCCCCTAGGTGAGCACCGGTGTCCCGTGGCCGACGCCGCGGGCGTAGAGCCGGATCAGGTGCGGCATGTCGTACTGCACCGCGTGTGCGGTGACCTCGCCGCCCGGCGACGTGACCATGCCGGCGTCGATGAGCGCCTCCACCACCCGCACCGCGTGCCGTTCGTCGCAGCCGAGTGCCTCCGCCGCCTCCGTCAGGCCGAACGGACCGTCCCCGGTGCCCGCGGCCAGCCGGCCGGCGTCCCGGCCGCGGTCCTCCGGGAGCGCCTCCCAGCCGTGGGCGAGCCGCTGCCGCACGGAGACGTCCCCCGCGGTCAGCTCGTCCAGGGCCCCCGCGGGATCGGTCAGCCGGTCGGCGAACTCCCGCAGCGGGACGTGGCGGAGCACCGCGAGCCGCATGCCGCTGACCCGGACCGCCAGCGGCGACCCGCCGCACGCGCGGACGATCCGCAGCGCCGCCTCCCGGTCGGCCCGGACCCGCCGCGGGCCGACGAGCCCGGTGAGCAGCTGCACGGCGTCGGCCGTGTCGAGCGGGGGGACGGTGATCCGGTGGACCGGTGCCAGTCCGCCGAGTTGGCCGCGGGCGGTGAGCAGGACCCTGCCGCGTCCGCCGCACGGGAGCAGCGCGCGCACGGCACGCTCCTCGGGCACGTCGTCCAGGATCACCAGGACGCGGTGGCGGGCCAGCCACTCCCGCCAGGCCTCGGGGCTCGGCGCAGCGGTCCGCCCCGTCCGCTCGCCGAGCTCCGCGAGGACGGCGGAGAGGGGGCGTGCGGCGCCGTCCGCGTCCCGGAGGGGGACGCAGAGGCGGCCCTCGGGGAACCGGGCGGCGAGGAGGTGGGCGGCCCGCACCGCCAGCGCGGTCTTCCCCGAGCCGGCGGGGCCCGACAGCAGCACGACCCCGCCCGTGTCCCCCGCCGCGCCGCCTCTCCGGCCGGTGCCGCCCGGGCCGGCCGTGGCCGGGGCGTCGCCGTCCTCCAGCAGGTCGAGGACGTCGTGGAGTTCCTGGCCGTGTCCCGTGAAGTCGACCAGGTCGGGCGGCAGCAGCACCGCCGGTACGGGTGGTGCGGCGGGTCTTCCGCCGCTCGGCGGGGCGCCGGCGCCCGCGCCCGACCGGGTGTCGCCGGCGAGGACGGCCCGGTAGCGGGCGGTCATGGCTCCACTGGGCTCCAGCCCCAACTCCCGTGCCAGCAGCTGGCGGTAGTCGTCGTAGACGGCGAGCGCCTCGGGCCGGCGGCCCGTGCCGCTGAGTGCGCGCATCCAGGCCGAGCGGAGCCGTTCCCGCAGCGGGTGGCGCTCCACCAGATCGCGCAGCCCCTCGACCACGGCCGGTGCGCCACCGAGCTCCAGTTCGGCCTCCGCCCAGCTCTCGTAGGCCGCCACGTGGCGCAGCCGCAGACGCTCGGCCTCCTCGGCCAGGGCGGGCGACTGCCGGAGGTCGTCCCCGAGCGGGGCGCCCCGCCACAGGCCGAGGGCCCGTCCCAGCAGCTGCGCGGCCTCCCGGGGAGGCCGGCCCTCGGCCGCCCGGACCAGGGAGCGGAATTCCAGGAGGTCGAGCTCGTCCTCCGCCGCGCGCAGGACGTAGCCCCCGCACGTGTGGGTGAGCCGCGGCCGGTCGCCCGTGTCCCCTGCGCCCGGGCAGAACAGGGCGCGCAGGGCGCTCACGTACACCTGGATGTTCTTGCGGGCGGTCCGCGGGGGCTCGTCCGGCCAGACCGCCTCGGTCAACGCGTCGACGGAGACGGGCGCGTTGGCGGCGGCGAGCAGGGTCGCCAGCACCATGCGCTGCTTCAACGGGCCGAGGGGCAGTTCCCGGCCGTCCCGATGGACCGCGAGCGGGCCGAGGACGGTGAACCGGAGTGCGCCGGGTGAGGCGGCGGGCTGCGCGGACGGACTCGGCATCGAGCGAACCTCCGTATGGTGACGGGAGTTGGTCGGTCTGCTCGATGATCCGGCGCGCGGAACCTTCATACATCGGTACCGGACCCGCACAGTCGCACCGTCCCCGGCCGCGTCCTGGGGGACGCGACCCCCATGTCTGCCGGAACTCCCCCCATCCCGGGTCCGCCGCGCCCCCACGTCGCGGGCCCCGGTCGTGCACCGCCCGGAGACGCGGGCGTCGCGCGGCCGTTCCGGTCAGACCGTGGGCCGGTGGACGGCGAGCGCCGCGGCCCCTCCGTCCTCCGCCCGCTCCGCCGACAGGGCGCACAGCGCCGAGCGGTCGACGCAGCCGGTCTTGGCCATGAGGCTCGCCATGTGCTTCTCCACCGTCCGGGGCGAGATGCACAGCCGCTGGGCGATCTGCAGGTTCCCCGGGCGCTCCAAGAGCAGCACGAACACCTCGTACTCGCGCGGTGTGACGCCGGCGGTGCGCAGCTCCGCGGGGATCCGCTCGCGGCCGCCCCGGCGCTGCGGCACGCTGACGCCGGCCTGCCGCAGCAGTGCCCGGCAGGCCCCGGCCACCGGTGGGACGCCGGCCTCGTGGAAGTACTCCTCCGCGGTCCGCAGCCAGGCGACCGGTTCGCCCCAGGCGTCCGCGAGCGCGGCCTCGGCGACCAGCCGGAGGGCGAGGTGCCAGGCCTGCGGGAACACCGCCGCCGCACGGCCGGTCTCCTCGACCGCCCGGCGGGCGCCGGCCGGATCCCCTGACCTGCCGCGCAGGACCGCGTCCGCCATCCCGAGGAACAACCGGTTCCACGCCAGCTGGCCGCCCGGCGAGGCGAGCGCCTCCCGGTACGCCTCGCGGCCGCCGTCCCCGCCGTCGGGGCCGTCGCCGTCGAGGATCCGCAGCAGGGGGCGGAGTCCGTACCGGCCGCTGAGGTAGAAGAAGCTCGGGTGCTCCCGCTCCCAGGCGCGTGCCGTGTCCAGCTCGGCCGTGGCCCGCCCGCGGTCCTCCGCCATGAGCGCCCCGACGGCCTGGCAGAGTCCGCGCTGCAGCGGTACGAGCATGGACTCCTCGCCTCCCGCCCGGCGGAACCGGGCAAGGGCGCGCTCCTGTTCCCGGGCCCGGCCCCGGTGGGCGGCGAGCGTGGCGTCGACGAGGAGCAGGTAGCGGTGGGCCGAGTGGTTCTGGAGGCGCGCGCTGGCCTCCACGGAGCGGTCGACGATCTCACGTGCCCGGTCCCACCGGCCGGCGAGGACGCTCTGCATGGCGAGCAGTCCGTCGACGGTCTGGAGCACGGTGAGGGAGCCGAGTTCGTGTGCGGCGGCCCGGGCGGTCTCCAGCTGGGTGGCCTCGCCGGTCCGCATGAAGGCGTTGGTCCCGAGCCGGACCAGCGCCTCGGCCCGCGACACCGCGAGCCGGTGCTTCTCGGCGACCTCCAGCATCCGCACCAGACAGGCGTCGGCCTCGTCGAAGCCGCGCCGGCGGGACAGCAGGGCGAGGAGCTGCCACGCCTGGCAGGCCACCACGGGGCGGCCGCGCTGCTCGGCGGTGAGCGCGGCACTTCTGGCGGAACGTTCCGCCTGCCGCAGCCGGTCCCGGCCGCCCCGCCCCCGGGCCCCGGGCCCGCGGTCCCCGTCGGCGGGGTCGCGGTCGGCGGGGTCCGGGTCGACGGGGTCCCGGCCGGCCGGCTCGCCGTCCCGGTCCTCCTGATCGGGGAGGAGGGCCAGATGGCCCTCGACGACCACGAGCGCCGCCTCCTGCTCCGGGCGCGGGTCGGCCCCGAGCAGGGCGCGGGCCGCCCGGATCCGGCGGCGGGCCTCCTGCTGCTGCTCGGCCATCGTCGCCACCCAGGCGACCTGGGTGTGCGCCTGGGCCCGCTCCTCCGCCGCGGGGGACCCGGCGGGCACCGGGGCCAGGTCGTCGAGCAGCGCCGACGCCTCGTCGACCCGCCCGGACTCCGCCTGCGCGATGGCGAGTTGTACGGTCACCTCGTCCCGCTCCCCCTCGGCCGCGAGGCCCCGGGCCCGTTCGAGGAGAACGGCCGCGGAGCCCGAGGCCCCGGCGTCGAGCATCTGGCGGCCGACCTGGGCGAACTGCCGGGAGGCCGCGACCTTGTCGCCGGCCGCGAGGCGCAGGGTGGCCACCAGCTGGCTCTGCTCCCCGCTCGTCTCGTCCGCGCCGCCGCCGGTGAGCGACGCCCCGGCGTGCTCCTCGATCGCCGAGGCGGCGCGGCGCGCCAGCGCGGCCTGCTCTGCGGGCGGCAGGGACGCCCTGAGCGCGTCCGCGGTCAGGACGTGGCGAAAGGTGTAGTGGTCGTGGGCGGCTCCGTCCGGGGCGATGATCCCGGCCTCGGAGGCGGACCGCAGGTGGGCGAAGAGGGCCCGGTCGTCCAGTCCGGTCACCGCTCTCAGCGCGCCGACCGAGAACCGGCCGCCGAGCGTCGCGGCGATCAGGAGGAGTTCGCGCACCGGCTCGTCGAGCCGGGCGAGCCGGCGCGCCCAACTGCGCACCGCCCCCGTGGGGACCGTCGCCTCGCCGTGGTCGGCGAGGAGCCATCCGCCCTCCGCCCGGCTCAGCCGCCCGAGGTCCAGCAGGTCGGCCAGCAGCACCTCGACCAGGTACGGGTTCCCGCCGGCGCGCTGCGCGAGGTGCCGGTGCGCCGCCGGGGGCACCTCGCCGGGGGCGGCGTCCAGGCACGCGTCCACCATGGTGCGTACGGCGGTCTCGTCCAGGGGCTCCAGCTCCGTCACCGAGGCGGAGTTGCGCAGTTCGGCGGCGAGCGCGAGGTCGGACGCCGGTCCGGGATCGGGCCGGAGCGTCCCGACCAGCAGGACGGGGAGGTCCGCCACGTTGTCGGCGACGTACTCGACGACCGCGATCGTCTCCGTGTCGGAGTCGTGCAGGTCCTCCAGGAGGATCACGCAGCCGCGCTCGCGGCCCAGCACGGCGAGCAGCCTGAGCAGCGCCTCGGCCAGCTCGACGAGCGAGATCGTGTAGCCGGGCGTCGCCGCCGCGGCCCGCCATTCCGGCACGAGGCCGGCCAAGGCGGGCCGGTAGGGGTCGAGTTCCGGGTCGTCCGGTGCGCCGGCCGCCCGGAAGCTCGAGGAGAGCGCCTCGGCCAGGGGCCGGAAGGGGACGACGAGTCCGGTGGAGGTGGCGCGCCCGCGGAGCACCGGCATGGCGCGGTCGTAGGCGCGGAGAGCGCACTCACCGGCCAGCCTGGACTTGCCGATCCCCGCCTCGCCGACAAGGAACACGGCCCGTCCGGCACCCCTCCGGGCGCTCTCCAGGGCCTCGTCCAGTAACCCGATCTCGGCGTCCCGCCCCACGATGACCGACGACGTCGCACGCATGTCCGCAGGCTACTTGATCCTTTTCGTGCACGGCAGTGGGCCGGAGGCTCCCGGCCCACACCGCTCGCGCGTCAGGACACGGTGATGGTGCCGGTGGTGTAGGGCATGTCCCACGAGGCGACCGCTTCCACATCGGC
This sequence comes from Streptomyces sp. NPDC014891, assembly GCF_043081085.1. NCBI lineage: Bacteria > Bacillati > Actinomycetota > Actinomycetes > Kitasatosporales > Streptomycetaceae > Streptomyces > Streptomyces sp. NPDC014891. The sequence goes on from NZ_JBIBWF010000001.1 coordinate 740,348, forward strand.
CGTGCGGAGCAGGCGGCCGCGCCGCCCGAGCAGGCCACCGGTCACGAGCGTCACCTCGCCGATCGGGTCGTCCTGGGCCGCGGCCTCCGCGCCGGCGCCGCCGTTGACGTACGTCACCGAGTCACTGATCTGCATGGTCCTCACTCGTCCTTCGTGTCCGCGGGAGTGGTGGTCGTGCCCTGTCGTGCCGGTGGTGCGGGTGGAGCGGTCGGTGCGGGTGGTGCAGTCGGTGGGGGTGGAGCGGTCGGTGCTGGTGATGCGGGTGGAGCGGTCGGTGCGGTCGGTGGGGCTTCCGGTTCCCGTCCCCTACGTTCCCCGCAGGAGGAGGAGCGACGGTACGCGTTCCGGGAAGCCCGCCCGGAGGAGCCCGTGGCCGATGCCCGCGAGTCCGGTCAGCAGACCGGGATGCGGGACTCCGTCCGGGGCGCCGCTCCTGGCGTCGCTCTCCTCCACGGACGCCAGGAGCGCCCCCGCGCGGCGGATCCAGTGGGCCCGACCCTCGGGGAGCGCCGGATGGCCGAGGAGTTCGCACAGGCCCGCCTCGCCGTGGCAGAGGCTGTCGTCGGGCGCCGCGCCGCTCCGCCCCAGCCGCTCGGCGGTCGCGCGGGCCCAGGCGGCCGGCCGCGGGTCCGCCAGGGCTCCGGGGGCGTCCAGCACGGCGAGCGCGATGCCCGCGTCCCCCCGGCACCAGGCCGAAGCCCTGGCGGTGGCGGGGCCGGCGTCCGGGAGAGGGGCGGGGACTCCCCTGCGGTCTCCGTCCTCCCCCGGCGCCCGTCCCGGACCGTCGGCGCCGACGGCGGCGCGGAGCGCGGACAGTCCCGCGAGCCGGTACCGCTCGGCGGCCGGACGCCCGGCCCCCGCGGCGCCCTCCGGCCCCGCGCCTCCCGCGGCCGGGCCGGCGGTCCGGGCGCGGGCTGCGGCGCCGGTGCGGTCCTGCCCTGCGGCGCCGGCCCCCGCCCGGGCCGCTTCCTCGGCGGCGGCCTCGGCCTCCGCGTACCGCAGGAGGACCCAGCCGATGCCGGCGGCGCCCTGTGTGAACCCCCGACCGCGCGGGGCGGATCCGGAGTCGGCCGGGCCGGTGGTGGAGCAGACGGCCAGCAGCCGGTCCGCGCAGGCCCGCGCGGCCCGCGCGAGCCACGCGTCGGCACCGTCACCCGTGCCGGCTCGCGCCCCCGCACGGTTCGCCGCCCCTCGGTCGGTGCGCGCCGGGCGGCACGCGGAGAGCAGTGCCGCGAGACCGCCGGCGAGCCCCGAGCCCACCCCGTGCTCCGCTTCGGTCGCGGTCGCCGCGGCGGCCAACCGCAGGGCTCCCTCCGCCCAGTCGCCCACCTCCGGATCGCCCAGCAGGCGCCCCGTCTCGCCGAGGGCGTACGCGATGCCGCCGAGGCCTGAGAGAGCCCCGGAACCGACGGCGCCCAGCTCCTCCGGCCGGGCGCGCAGCACGTCGAGGAGTCCGGGGACCGGCGCCAGGGCCGTACGCGCCGCCTCGGCGTAGTGTGCTGCGCCGGTCAGCGCGGACAACTGGGCGAGGAACAAGGCGGGTCCGGTGTAGCCGCCGGCGAGGTCGGCGGCCATCGGGCCGATCTGCCAGTAGCGGTCGTCGAGGAGTTCCAGGCCGATCCAGTTGCTGCGCGGTCCTTCGCGGTAGGCGAGCGAGACCAGCTGGTCGCCGACGGACCGGGCCGCCGAGAGCAGCCGGTCCGGCTCGGGTGCGCGGCCCGCGGTACGGGTGCGCCGGACCGCGGCCGGCCGGTGCGCGGGGACCCGCGAGGTCGTCGCCATCGCGGCCCGCACGATCCACTCCTGGTCCTGGCGGTCGACGGTGTCGAGGGCGCCCAGTCGCGCGGCGACGCGGTCGATCCCCGGGGGGTCCGTCCGGTCGACCGGCGGCCGTCCCGGCGTGCCCCGGAGGCCGGCGCGGCCCGGTCGCGCGGTGAACAGCGGCACGTCGCCCGACCACAGCTGGGCGATCTCCTCGTCGACCACGCGGGACGGGAGGAGGGGGCCGAACTGCTCGGTCCGCAGGGTCTCCAGGACCCGCTGCCGGGCGTCCGCGTCCTTCAGGAGGTCGGGGTGCGTCGACTCGTCGAGCAGGAGCGTGTACACCCACGTGGGGCGGAGGACCACCCGCACCTCGTCCTCGGCGAAGGCCCGCAGCGGGCCGCCGGGGCGCAGCAGTTCGTCGCGGGCCGCGCCCACGGCCGTGTAGGCGGCCCGGAACCCGGCGCAGAGGGAGTCGACATGGGCGCCCGGGTCGACCGGTCCGCCGTCCGCGACGCGGGGCAGGTTGGCGGACTCGCCGAACGTCCCGGGCCTTCGGACGAGTCGCATCCGGTCGGTGCCGGCGTCGGCGAAGTCGGCGCGCTCGACGGGCGAGACGCCCGCGCGGCCGCCGCCGACGGCCGACACGTCCAGGGCGCTGTGGTCGCCGAGCAGGAGCTGCGGGAGCAGCCCGACGCGGTACACCGAGTCGTGCAGCGCGCGGGCGGCCGGGTCGGCGGTGCCGGAGCCGGGCAGCGGCGGGTGGAACAGGGTCTCCACGTCGACGAGTACGGGGTGGGCGCCGGCGGCGATCAGGTTCTCGTGGTGCAGATCGGTTCCGTCGAGCAGGTGGAGCAGGGCGAGCAGCGCGCCCTGGCGGCGGTAGAAGGTCTCGATCTCCGCCGCGGAGTCGCAGGGGCGTGCGGCGACGAACTCCACCCATCCGTAGGCGCCCCGGTCGAGCAGCCGCAGGGTGCGCAGGTCCGCGGTGCCGGGGAGCGCGTTGAACCGGTCGACGAGCGCGTTGAAGCGGCGGTGCACGGCGAGGGGGCGCGGCTTGTAGACGAGCCGCGTGCCGTCGGCGAAGCGCAGCAGCATCACGCTGCGCCCGCCCCGGTGTCCGTCGCCGGCGCCCGGTTCGACGCCGACGAGCGGTCCCGGGTCGCCGGCCCCGGCGAGGGGGCCGGAGGCCGTCAGGAGGGCTCGGTCGTCCGCGAGCCGCTCCAGGGCCTCCGCCACGGCGTCCGCGGCGTCGATCGCGGCGCGCCCGAGGATGCGGGCGAGGACCGGGCGGCCGGCCAGCAGGTCGGAGAGGCCGCGCCGGGACGCGGTGCGGGCCAGGAAGTCCCGGAACCGGGCCCGCGGGTCCTCCCCCGCGAGGCGTCCCGCGCCGCGCGCCTCGTGGAGTTCGAGGACGAGGGTACGCGCCGCGGCCCGCGCCAGTCTGCCGCCGAGCCGCCGCTCCAGGTCGTCGCGTACGGCGGTCAGGTCCACGCGTTCGCGCGCCCCGCGGGACAGGCGCCGCTCCAGCCGGTCCCCCGCGCAGCGGGTGAACGGCCGCAGGACCCAGGCGAACCCGCTGAGACCGGGCAGGGGGCCGGCGGGCGGCGCGGCGGCCGGGCCGCCTCCGTCGCTCGCGGGGGCGCGGCCCTCGGGCGGACCGGCGGCCGCGAGGTCACCGTCGGCGGGGGCGGCTCGGGGGGCATCGGCCACGGCCGTCGCCGGGGCGGCGGCCACGGCCTCCTCGGCCAGTTCGGCCCAGTCGGGGCGCTCCTCGGCCGCGTCGCCGCCGACGAGTCCGCCGTCCCACCAGCGCTCGACCGCGGACAGCGGGTTCGCCGCCCACTCGTACCCGGCTGTCACCGCCACCGCTCCTCCTCGCACCGCCTCCCGGGCGGGTGCTCCGGGCCGGAGCCGATCCTCGTACGGGGTGGGCCCGCGGGGCATGGGGAACGAGCCCCCATGTTTTCGCCGGTGCGCGGTCGGGCGGTCGGCGGCGCCCCCGTCCGTGGGGGACGTCCGGCCGGGGGCGGTGCCGCGGCGGGGGCGGACCGTCCGCGTGGGGCACCCACGCGCGGCCCGGGCGGCGCGGCGATCGGGCAGGCGCCGGGGGCGTTCCCCCGTGCCGTGGGTTCGGCGACCGCCGTGCCGTGGGTTCAACGGCCGTCGTGCAGCAGGATGTAGGCGTGGCCCTCGTCGGGGTCGCCGTAGGTGACGTACAGCTTCGGTCGTTCGGCGTCGCCCGATACCAGCCAGTCGTCCATGGTGCAGCCGTCGACGGACACCGTGACCCGCTGGGACGCCGGCCCGGTACCCGGGTCGTAGGTCCACGTGCCGGCGCCCGTGCACGGGCGCACCCGCGGCTCGAACGGTGCGGCGTGGTCGAAGGTCTCGACGCGGGTGGTCGTGGCCCTGCCGTCCGCCGCGAGGGTGAGCGTCCCGCCCCTGCCGTCGGACCAGGTGCCGGCCACGCGTGCGGCGCTCAGCCGCGGGGGCTCGTATCCGACGCCGGCGTACAGCGCGATCCCGGCGAGCGTGAAGGCCGTGACCACGGCGAGCGTGCCGTACAGCGCCACTCGTCCGAACATGGCCGGGACCGAGAGGCGCGGGCGCCGCGGAAGCAGCATCACGCGGGCGGCGAGGGCCGGGGCGGTGAGCGCCGCGACCGCCGCGAGCCAGCCGGCGAGGGCGGCCACCGGACCGGCCTCCGCCAGGACGGCGAGGACGAGTACCGGCACGGCGGCACCGGCGGCGGCCAGTGTCGGAACCCACCACCACACGTCGCCCGCGGACGTCCGCCGCCCGAGCCACTCGGCAGCGGCCAGGAGCGGCATGACGAGCCCGAGGGACAACGCGGCCCCCACGCCGGCTCCGAGCGGGAACAGCACCGACAGCAGCAGGATCCCCAGGGGGTTGTACGTCGGCCCTGGAGCCTCCTGGGTGTCGCCCCAGACGACGAGGGCCGGTACCGCGACCACCGCTTCGACGAACAGCACGGCCATCGAGGTCAGCAGTACCTCACCGAATCTGTCGCCCATCCCGGCCGGACCGGACCCCGCAGTTTCTGAACGCATTCAAATCCCCTCCGGCGCCCATCCTCCCGCATCCCGGACGGGCCCGCTCCACCGGGTCGCCCCACCCGTGGAACGGCGGCTCCCGGCGTCCCCTCAGGTCCCGGCGGGGACCGCCGGCTCCTCGCCCCGCGCGATGCCGAGGGTGGCCAGCAGGTCCTCGTGGAGTTCCATCCACACCGTGTGGCAGGAGTCCTCCTTGACCCGGTCGACCCAGGACAGCTCGCCGCGCCGGACCCTCGCGAGCGCGCCCGTGAAGCGGGGACCGTACCCGGCGAAGCGGTCGATCCGGGCCCCCAGCTCCTCCGTCAGCCCCTCGATCACCCTTCCCAGCGCGGTGAGTTCGTCGAGCACCCGCCCGTCCCAGGCCGCGTCCCCGTGGTCGTTCACCGCGAGCCGTCCCGTGCCGTCCGCCCGCACCTGCCAGTCCGTGCAGGCCCGGAGACAGCGGGCGTTGTGGGCCAGGAAGGTCTCGTAGCGCTCCCGGACGAAGGGGCCGAGTCCGGCCCGCGCCAGCTCACCCGCGAGCAGGCGCTCCCCTTCGACCCGGCCGGAGTCCGTCAGGGTCCAGCCCCGCGTCCCCGCGAACGCGCGCCGGGTCACCCAGCCCCTCGCCTCGTGGTCGAGCAGGGCCTCCCGCACCACCTCGGCGTCGAGCCCGTAGCGCGCCGCCGCCTCCGCGTCGCCGGCCACTCCCTTCAGCCGGACCGCGTGCAGCGCGAGCAGCTCGGGGGCGGAGACGACGGGGCCGGCCGAGGGGTCCTGGAGATCGCTGGGGTTCACCACACGTCAGAGCATAGGTCGCCGGGTCCGGGCGGGGACCTGCCCGGACGGGACGGGCCTCGCCGGATCAGCCGGGCGGCGGCCTGCGCACCAGGAGCAGGGCCACGTCGTCGGTGCGGTGGGCGCCGTCCCTGACGTGCAGGGTCAACTCGTCGGCGAGGCGGTCCAGATCGGGCGCGGAGGACACCCCGAGCCGCTCCGCCAGGTCCGCCGTCGCGGTGCCGATGTCCAGGCCCGGCGCCTCCACGAGGCCGTCGGTGTACAGGGCGAGGACGGAACCCGGGTCCCAGGGGAACTCCACCGTCTCGTAGGTGACGTCGGTCGCGATCCCGAGGAGGAGCCCCGGCGGGACCGCGAGCACCTCCGCACCGCCGTCGGCCCGGCGGAGCAGCGGCGGCGGATGGCCCGCGCTCGCCAGCCGCAGCCGGTGCCGGGCGAGGTCGAACTCGGCGACCAGGCAGCTGGTGAAGCGGTCCGCGTCCAGGTCGTCGAGGAGCCGGTTGGTGCGCGCCAGGATGTCGCCGGGCGACGCCCCGGCCGTCGCGTGCGCGTGGACGGCGGTCCGCACCTGTCCCATGAGCGCGGCGGCGGTCGTGTTGTGCCCCTGGACGTCCCCGATGACGGCCACCACCGAGGCGGGGGTCGCGCGGACGAGGTCGTAGAAGTCCCCGCCGATGTCCATGCCGTGGCCCGCCGGCAGGTAGCGGGCGGCGACGTCCAGTCCGGGCAGCGGGGCCAGGCTGTGCGGCAGCAGCGCGGTCTGGAGGCTGCGCGCCATGGAGTGGTGGGCGTCGTACAGCCGGGCCCGGTCCAGCGCCTGGGCGATGAGCCCGGCCAGCGAGGTGAGCAGCGCGCGCTCCGCGGAGGGGAAGGGGCGCGGCTGTGCGTACGAGAGGATCAGCGAGCCCACGGGACGGCCGGAGGCGATCAGCGGGAGGAACGCCCAGGCGTGGCGGCCCTCGTAGCGCGGGGCGTGCGGATGGGCGCGGCGGAGCTCCTCGTAGCTGGGGAAGAAGAGCGGGACTCCGGTGGAGAGCACCTGGGCGTCGGCGACCGGCGCGGTGAGCGGTTTGCCGTCGTAGCGGTCGACGAACGCGCGGCTGTAGCCGCGGTGCCCGATGACCCGGAGCCGCCCCTCGCCCGCGGTCATCACGACGAGGCCCTCCGGACCGAACGCGGGCACGATCTGGTCGGCGACCAGCTCGACCACGTCGCGCACACCGGCCGCCTCCGCCAGGGAGGCCGCGAGATGCATCAGCTGGTACACGGCGGTGGCACCGACCGGTTCGCCGGGCCGGGTCGGGAGCACCGGGACGGTGCCGGGCGCGTGGCGGGCGGCGGCCCCCCGGAGGGGCGGTGCGTCGGCGGGGGCCCGCGGCCCGGCGGCGGGTGCCGGGTCCGGCGCCGTCGCGGCCGGGGGCGCCGTCGGCGATCCGGGGACGGGCGGGGGGCCGGGGCCGGGCTCGGGCTCGGGTCCGGGCTCGGGCCCGGGGACGTCGCCCTCGGCGGGCGGGGGTCCGGCGGGCGGCGCGGCCTCCTCCGCGGTGGGGACGATGAGCACGCTGATGCCGGTCGCGTCCGGATAGAGCTCGAAGAGCAGCGGCCGCTCCGGTCGGCGCGCCACGACGAAGGACGTCGGCCGGCGTGTCACGACGGCCGCCCGGTAGCGGTCCTCGAAGGCGGGGTCGTTCAGCCACAGCAGCGTCTCCCAGGGCCGTTTCCCGAGGAGCGCGGCCGCGCCGGCGTTCACCAGCTCGGCGGCGGCGGTGTTGATGAAGGTGATGCGGCCGTCGAGGTCCAGGGCGCAGCACCCCACGGGCAGCCGCTCCGCCAGGTCGAAGGCGGCCGCCGCGAGCGCGGGATCGGCCTCGGAGGGGCGCTCGGGGTGGACGACCAGCGGTTCGGCGGGGTGGGGCGGCGGGGGATCCTGGTCGGCGGCGCGGCGCAGCAGCCGGGCCGCCAGGCGGCAGTGGGCGTCGAGCGTCGCGTGTTCCCGCGCGTCCAGCTGCGGCGGGTGCGAGACCGGCCAGAGCAGGACGACACCGCCCCACACGGTCGTGTCGTCGGCGACGGGCGCGGCCGCCAGCATGAAGTCGTAGGGCAGCACGATGCCGATCCGCGGATAGCGGTGGGCGACCTCCTCGCGGCCGCCCAGCCACACCGTCCTCCGCTCCCGGATGGCGTCGGCGACCGGGATCGGGGAGTCTGCGGGGATCCGCACCCAGGGGGCGGCGATCTCCCGGGAGAGCCCCGAGAGGAGCACGAGGCGCAGCATCCGCTCGCCCGGGACCAGCAGGTAGACCAGCCCCACCGAGGCCTCGGTGTCGCGCATGAGGCCGGTGAGCACGGCGGCCATCCGGCCGTCGGCGAAGACGTCCTCCGGCCCGCTGCCCGCACTCCCGCCCACGAGCCTCACCCGTCCCAGGCGCTCGCCCGCGCGACGCGACACGGACCGGCGACCGGAGCGCGGCGGGGGTCGAGGGCAGGAGTGTGGCACGTGTCGAGGGCCGGAGCGCGGCGCGGGTCCACGGCCGCGGCACGGCACAGGACGGCGACCGGAGCACCGCGCCGGTCGGCCGCCAGAGCCCCGCGCGGGTCGACGGCCGGAGGACGACGGGGGTCTGCGGCAGGAGCGCGGCGCAGGACGGCGACCGGAGCACGGCGCGGGTCCACGGCAGGCGCGCCGCGCGGGTCGGCCCACGTCGCCGGGCCCGGCGGCCCGGTACGCGGTCGTCGGCGGCACACGCGCCCGTCACGCATATTCGGACGATACGTCGGCCGCCGGGCGCCCGCGCGACGGAGCCGGGCGTGCGGCGGCGCACCCCCGTGGCCGCCCCCGGTGCGCCGCCGGTCCGGCTGCCGCTGTTCGGGGCATCCCGGGGGCGGGCCCGCGCGCGGCGCCAGCCCCCGGCCGGGTGCCTGGCCGTCAATGGGCGGTGGTGGCGGCCGGTGGCGGCCGCCCGTGACGGGAGAGGCGGAGACCGTGACCGTACGACCCATCCCCGAGGGGTACCCGCGGGTCACTCCCTACCTCTGCGTCGACGGGGCGGCGGCGGCGATCGACTTCTACGTGGCCGTGCTCGGCGCCGAGGAGCGCATGCGGATGCAGGCCCCCGACGGCAGGATCGGCCACGCGGAGCTCGCGCTCGGGAACTCGGTCCTGATGCTGGCCGACGAGTTCCCGGACATCGGGTTCCGCTCCCCCAGGGCGATCGGCGGCACGCCGATCACCCTCCATGTGTACGTGGAGGACGTCGACGCGGTGTTCGCCCGGGCCCTCGCCCGCGGCGCGAAGGAGCTGGCGGCGGTCAGGGACGAGTTCTACGGCGATCGCACCGGCCGGTTCGAGGATCCCTTCGGGCACCGCTGGAACGTCGCCTCCCACGTCGAGGACGTGTCGGACGAGGAGGTAGGCAGGCGGGCCGAGGAGGCGCTGGAGTCCCTGGACACCGAGGCGGACGGCACCTGATCCACCGGCCGTACGGGCCCGCGGTCAGCGGCCGTACAGGCCCCGGCACAGCTCCGCCGCGCCCATGGGGGCGTCGATGTCCTGGGCCTGGCGGCACAGTCGGCGCATGGCCGGGCCGCCCTCGGCCGCCGGACGCGACCCGCGCGGGGCGGCGGGCGCCTTCGGGCGGGATGCCGCCCGGTCCTTCGGCTCGGACGCACGTGGCCTCCCGGCGGACGGCCGCGTCTCGCGCTCGGTCCGCGCGGTCCGGCGGGCCGGCGGCGCCGCGGTCCGCCGTTCCGTCACGGTCCCGGCGGCGGTACCGGCCTGCTCGCGGGATCCCGGCCGGGCCCGCGGCGCGCCGGACGGATCCCCGGGAAGGGGTTCCGTGACGGCGATCTCCTCGTGCGGTACGGGCTGCGCGGGCACCGGCCAGGCCCGAAGCGGGACCGGCGGCCTCTCCGCGGCCGGCGCCGGACCGGCGGGCACGGGCCGGGGTTCGGGCGACGGCGGACGGGGGACGGCGACGCAGCCGGCGGTGAGGAGGACGGACAACATCAGGTATGTCGTGCGGCGGGGGTGCATGGGGATCACCGTGCACGATCCGGCCCGGCGCGCGGGGGCGGCACGGACCGGGTCCACCGTCACGGGTGAACCCGGTCACGGCGGGCTGCCGGCGGCGCGGCGGGATCCGCGGGGGCCGTCCGCTCACTCCCCCCGCAGGGTGGTGACCAGGTCCCGGGGCAGGCCGTGCGTGTCGTGGAGGTAGCGCAGGTCCTCCTCGTCCAGCGGGCCGCGGAACCGCGGCCGGGCGAGCACCTGCCGGCCGCGCTCCAGGAGCCGCCGGAACCGGCGTTCCTCGTCGAGGAGCATCCGGCGCATCTCGCCCGGGTCCGTGTCCTGGCGGAAGTGGTCCAGGGTGTGCTCGACGAGACCGGGCGGCAGGTCCCCGACGCTCCGCGTCGGATCGTCCCGCCACAGGGCGGTGAGCACCCGGCGGACCAGTCGGCGCAGCACGTAACCGCGTCCGGTGCTGCCCGGGCGCACCCCGTCGCCGCCGATCACGACGGCCGAGCGCAGATGGTCGTGGACGAGCCGCCGGGTCGGTTCGTCCAGGGTCCAGACGCCGGGGACGAGCCGGCGCCAGGGGTCGAAGACGTCGCAGTCGATGACGGACCGCTTCCCCTGGAGCAGCGAGGCGAGCCGTTCCAGGCCGAGTCCGGTGTCGACGTTGCGCTGCGGCAGGGGGCGGAGGGAGCCGTCGTCGAGGCGCCGGTGGCGCATGGTCACGTGGTTCCACACCTCCACCCAGCGCTCGTCCCGGGTGGGCGTGGAGCGGGGCGGGGTGTCCCCGCTCCACAGGAAGATCTCCGAGTCGGGGCCGCAGGGGCCGGTCGGCCCGTTGGACCACCAGTTGTCGGTGAGGGTGAGCTCCACGGGGACGCCGCGGCTCTGCCAGAGGTCCAGCGAGGCGCTGTCCTGTCCGGTCCGCTCGTCCCCGGCGTACACGGTGGCGTGGAGGAGGCTGGGGTCGACGCCGAGGCCCTCGGTGAGCAGGTCGTGTCCCCAGGCGAGGCTCTGGGGGCCCTCGTAGTCGCCCAGGGACCAGGTCCCGAGCATCTCGAAGACGGTCAGATGGGTGGCGTCGCCGACCTCGTCCAGGTCCGTGGTGCGCAGGCAGCGCTGCACGTTGACCAGCCGCCGTCCTCCCGGGTGCGGGCGTCCCTCCAGGTAGGGGGTGAGCGGGTGCATGCCGGAGGTGGTGAAGAGGACCGGGTCGCCGGGCGGCGGCAGCAGGGTGGATCCGGTGATGCGGTGGTGCCCGCGCTCCTCGAAGTACTCGACGAACGTGCGCACGAGGTGCTCGGTCTTCATGGGACGACTCCTTCGCGTACGGCAAGGGAGGCGCCGGAGAACGGGCCGGCACGGTCGTCGAAGCGGGCGGAGAGCGCCGCGGAGCCACCGGCGGGCCGTTTCCGGTCGCCGGGGGGAGGGGGAAGGTCAGGCGGCGGCAACCGGCGAGCTGGTCGCTCGCGCGGTCGCGGTGAGGCTTCGGCCGGTGACGTTCATACGCACGACCGTAGCGCGCCGCCATCCCTCGGGCACCCCGTTTTCGTGTCGCGGGAGGCGGGCCTCCCGCGGGGGGGCGGGTGCCGAGGGGTGTCTTGTCGGTCAGGCCGGACGTCGCGAGCCCGGCCTGATCGGCAGGACACCGCCTACGGGGTCCCGCCGGGGTCCTTCTCGGCGCGGTGGCCGCGTCGCGCGTCGCGGTCGAAGATGCCGAGGATCTCGCACGGGCCGCCCTCGGCGCCGATGGCGTGCGGCAGCATCGTGGGGAACTCCGCGGCCTGGTTGGTCTCCACGCGGAAGCGGCGGTTGCCGAGCAGCAGGACGGCGGTGCCGGAGAGGACGACCAGCCACTCGCGCCCCGGGTGGGCCCGCAGGCGCGCGGGACTGTCCGGCGGGGGTTCCGTCATCCGCTGGCGTACGACGGTCATGCCGGGCTCCGCCTTGATGGGCCAGCGCATCAGCCCGTGGGCCCCGTCGATCATCGGGCTGGTGACGATGTCGTCGGTGGCCGTCTCGACCAGCTGGTCGAGCGTGGTGTCCAGGGCCCGGGCGAGGGTGACCAGCTGGTCCAGGGCCAGACGTCGCCGGCCGTTCTCGATCCGGCTCAGGGAGGACTGGCTGAGGTTCGCGCGGGTGGCCAGTTCCTCCAGGGACCAGCCCTGGGCAACCCGCAGGGCGCGGATCCTCTTGCGCACCAGGCTGTCCAGCTCACCATCTTCTTGCGTCATGGGCATCACCGTATGCCCATTCCGCAAGGTCTGCCTACCGTCGGGGCATGCATCCGAACCAGCCCGTCCTCCCGGTCGTCGGGGGTGGAAACGCCTGGGAAGAATGACGACAGTGTGCGCAGAATTACGGAACGTTCTCCGCAGGGATCGTTTCCTTCCGCATGAAGCTGTTCTGAATACTGGTCAGGAACAGTTGAGGGGTTGACGATCGTGCCTGGCGGGCAGGTTTGGAGGGCCGTGGGCCGGGCATCGTCCGGCGTCACGGCAGTGCGGCCGTCGCCACGAGCGGGAGAACACACAGCCCACCGCGTCCCTCCGCGGCCGAACGAAGAAGGAGGTTGGTCCCCATGACCGTGCGCGCTCCCGAGCAGCCCCGTCTGTGGATGCCCTATCCGCTGCGGGTGAATCCGTATCTGTCGGCCCTGCACGAGGAGAGCGAGACCTGGGCGCGCGCGATGGGCATGCTGGACGGCCAGGAGGGGCCGTCGGGCCACCCCCCGATATGGACCCGCGCGCAGTTCCACGCCATGACGGTCGACCAGTTGACCGCCTGGGCCCTGCCCGACGCCTCGTTCGCCGACCTCCGCCTCAACCACCGCTTCAACATCTGGGCACTGGCCTGGGACGACTACTTCGCCGCCGCCTTCAAGCAGACCGGTGACCTGCCCGGCGCCGTGGCCTTCACCGCGCGGCTCCACGAGTTCCTGCGGCCGGACCACGGCGCCCGGACGCCCGAGCCGACGAACCCGGTCGAGCGGGGCATCGCCGATCTGCAGCGGCAGTTCTTCCCGCCCCGACTCGCGCACTGGCGGCACGAGTTCAACCGCGCCCTGGTGCGGTACGTCGACGCGGGGGTGGAGGAGCTCGCCAACAGCCGCGGCGGGCGCGTCCCCCATCTGATCGAGTACGCCCCGTTCCGGCGCGAGAGCTTCGCCGCGCACACCGCCCCGTACTCCGTCGAGCTGGCGACCGGGGCCCGCATCCCGGAGCAGATCCGGTACAGCCGGACCGTGCGGGCCCTGCTGGACGCGTTCATGGACTACATGGGACTGGCCAACGACCTGGCCTCGTACGAGCGGGAGGTGCACGAGGAGCACGACGTCAACAACCTGGTCGTCGTCCTCGGCACGTCGCTGGGCATCGCCCTGCACGACGCCGTACCCGCCGCGCTGAACCTGGTGAACACCCGGCTGCGCGACTTCGAGCACCTGCGGCAGAGCGAACTGCCGCAGCTGGTAAGGCGGTCGGGGCTCGACCACGAGGAGCGGGCGGAGCTGGAGACCTGGCTCCAGGGGGCGTGCGGCTTCCTCAGCGGTCTGCACGCCTGGTACACGGGGGCGCCCCGCTACGCCGCCGCCGACCTCTCGGTCCCGGAGCAGCGGCAGCGCTCCTGACGCGCCGAGGGGGACACCGGCGGACCGGGCCGGCGGCCCCCTCGACGGGCGTCCTCACCCCCAGCGGAACAGGCGCCTGAGCCGCGCCCGCCACGAGGGGCGGGACGCGGGCCGGTGCTCGGGCCCGGCCGCGGGACCGGCCGCGGCGGTCTGCCACGGCGGCGCCTCGGGCATCCCCACGCTCGGCGCCGGCGGGGCCGGCAGCGGGCTGGGGACGTCGAAGTGCTGCGGCGCGCGGGCGGCGAAGCTCACCGGCAGGGCCGTCAGGTGCCGGGCCCAGGTGGAGGATCGCCAGGCGAGGTCCTCCTCGGGGACGGACAGGGCGATGTCCGGCAGCCGGGTGAGCAGGATGTCGATGCCCGTGTCGGCGATGATGCGGCCGATGTCCTGGCCGGGGCACTCGTGGGTACCTGCGCTGAACGACAGGTGCGCCCGGTTGTGGTGCACCGGCGTCGAGGGGTCGGGCCGGATGGCCTCGTCGACGTTGCCCGCGGCGAGACCGAGCAGGAGCATGTCCCCCGCCTTGATCTGCTGCCCTCCGAGGGTGGTGTCGCCGTTGGCCCAGCGGCCGGGGCACACCATCAGCGGGGGCTCGTCCCAGAGGACCTGCTCGACCGCCTCCGGCAGGGTCATCTGCCCACCGGCCAGCGAGCCGCGGAAGCGCGGGTCGGTGACGACCATCCGCAGCACGTTGGACATGAGGTTGGCGGTCGTCTCGTACCCGGCCAGGAGGATCAGGCGCAGGTGGTGCTGGACCTCCTCGTCCGAGAGGTTCGCCGGGTGCGCCATCAGGGCGGACGCGATGTCCTGCCCCGGGCGGACCCGCTTGGCATCGACGAGCTGCGCGAGGCTCTCCAGCACGTAGGCGTTGCTGGCGAGCGAGGTCTCGGTCGCCTTGAACAGGTCCCGTGCGGCGTGGACGAGTCGCGGTCCCGCCTCGTCCGACATGCCGAGCAGGTGGGTCAGCGTCAGCATCGGGACGTGCTCGGTGAACTGGCCGACCAGCTCCGCCTCGCCGTCCTCGCAGAACGTGTCGATGACCTGGTGGGCGAAGCGGGTGATGTGGCGGCGGATGCCGCGGTGGTCGAACTGGCTGAGGCCGGCGGTGACCGCGCCGCGCAGCCGCTGGTGCTCCTCGCCGTCCGCGCAGACGCAGTCGGGGCGCCAGCCGATCATCGGGACGAGCGGGGAGGTGGCGGGGTCGATCTCGCCGCTGCGCCAGCCGTGCCAGACCCGCGGGTCGCGGGAGAACTGGGTGGGCCGGCTGGCGACGTCGCGGTTCTCCAGGTAGCCGAGGACGAGCCAGGCGCGGACGTCCCCGTCGAGCAGCACGGGCGCCACCGGGCCGTGCTTGGCGCGCAGTTCCTCGTACAGGCCCATGGGGTCCGTCTCGGCGGCGCCGCCGTAGAGGCGGGTCGCTCCCCCGGGTCCCGTGGCGACGTGGGCCGGACAGCCCGGCGGGGGGATCGTCCCGGGCGTCTCTGTGGTGTGTTCGGCGGGTGGGAGGGTCATACGGTCTCCTGGGCGGCGGCGAGGTTACTCAGGTAGACCATCAGCGAGAGCAGGGCGTCGCGGCAGGACGCCCGGTCCCGTGCGTCACAGGTGACGATGGGCACGGATTCGCTGAGGGCCAGAGCGGTGCGCAGGTCGTCTACGGGGTGGTGCGGGGCCTCCGGGAAGGTGTTGACGGCGACGACGAAGGGGACGCGGCGGTCCTCCAGGCGGGTGATGACCTCGAAGCAGACCTCGATCCTGCGGGTGTCGACGAGCACGACGGCGCCGAGCGCGCCCTCGAAGATGCCGTTCCACAGGAACCAGAAGCGCTCCTGCCCCGGGGTCCCGAACAGGTAGAGGATCAGCTCCTCGTTGATGCTGATCCGTCCGAAGTCCATCGCGACGGTGGTGGTGTTCTTGCCCTGGGCGCCGGGGTTGTGGTCGATGCCCACACCCGCCTGCGTCATGGTCTCCTCGGTGGTCAGGGGCGGGATCTCGCTGACCGCCCCGACCATGGTCGTCTTGCCGACCCCGAAGCCTCCGACGACCACGACCTTGACGCCCCTGGCGCTGTGGGGCAGCGGCATGTCTGTGCCGCGTGGGCCGGCATCGCGTACGTCAGAGCTTGCGTAGTCCATGGATCACCGCCTCCAGCAGGCCGCGTTCGGGGAACGCCGCGACGGGCACGGGTGCGATGGCCTCGACCCGTTCGTCCTCGACGAGTTGGGAGAGCAGCGTGGTGACGACGCTGAACGGAAGGCTGAGGTAGGCCGAGACCTCGGCCACCGACAGCGGATAGGCGCACATCGTGAGGATGGCTGCCTGCTCGGGCTGCATCGCCGCGTCGGGCTCGGAGCGCGTCGCGATGAGGGTGACCAGATTGAAGGTGTTGGCCGCGGAGCCCGAGCCCCCGGTAATGACGTAGAGCGGAACGGGATCGGTTTCATTCCAGGGGTCCTGGTTCTCCGATGTCACATCGCCTGCCCGACGTCCTCACGAGGAGGGCTGGTCATGTGCTGGCCGATCCGCACGACCAGGGTCCGCATGCGGTCGCCGAGCAGACCGGCGTCGACCTGGTCGTCGGCGAGGACCGCGAGGTAGGCGCCGGGCCCGGCCGCCATCAGGGAGAAGTAACCGCCGTCGGCCTCGATGCCGACCATCCGCGTCGAGCCGTCCCCCTCGGGGAACCGCTGGGCGATGGCCCTCGCCAGGCTCTGGATGCCGGAACAGGCGGCGGCGATCGCGTCGGCCGTGTCGGGCTCCGTGTTCGACTGCCCGATGCACAGGCCGTCCGCCGACAGCACGACGACGTGTCGTACGTACGGGACGCCGCCCACGAGCTCCTTGAGCATCCAGTCCATGTTCGGCAGTGGCAGCATGTTACTCGACCTCATCTGAAGGCTCGCTGAGTGAAGGGGAGGGTGCGGCGGCCCCTCGCTTGTCGCCGTTGAAGGCCTCCCACATCAGACCCGGCTGGCGGGTCGTGCCGGTGGGCCGACGGGACGCGGAGGGCGCGGGGGGCGTGGGGCCCACCTGGACGATCGGGGTCTGGACGGGGGTGTCGCGCCGCCGCTGCGGGAGTCCGTTGACGGTCTTCCCGACCTCGGCGGACTCCTTCGGGACGTCGACCGGGGGCGTCGGCCGGGGCAGGACCGGGCCTCCCGTGCGCCGCCGGGCGGGCGGCTGGGGGTAGCGCACGGCGGACTGCGGCACCGTGGTGATCAGATTGCGCGGGACCAGCACCACGGCCCGTACGCCTCCGTAGGCGGAGGTGCGCAGGTCGACCTCGCAGCCGTGCTCGCGGGCCAGGCGGCTGACCACGGGCAGGCCGAGCTGGGTGACCTCGCCGAGTCCGGCCAGGTGGATGCCCGACGCGGACTGGGCCATGATGCGCTCGACGCGCTGCCGGACCTCCTCGGTGAGTCCGACGCCGCGGTCCTCGATCTCGATGGCGATGCCGGAGGGCACCTCGCTCGCGGACACCTCGACCGGGGTGTGCGGGGGCGAGAACGTGGTGGCGTTGTCGAGCAGTTCGGCCAGCAGGTGCATGAGCGGCTCGGCTCCGGGGCCGACGACGGCCACGGCGGTCACCGACTGGAGCTTGACCCGCGGGAAGTCGACGATGCGGGACATGGCTCCGCGCAGGACGTCGTAGAGCGGGATCGCCTTCGACCACTGCCGGCCGGGGCGGGCGTCGCCGAGGACCGCGATGCTGGCCGCGAGGCGGCCGATCAGGGCGGTGCGATGGTCGACGCCCTGGAGACCGCGGGAGACCACCAGGTCGGTGCCGTGGAGGATCTGCATCGCGTGCAGGTCCTTGGCGAGCTGGTGCACGATCGCCTGGACGCGGCGGGCGACGGCCACGAGGGCCCGCTGTGAGGCGTCCCTGGTGTACTCCTCGGCCTCCACGGCCTCCAGGAGCGTCTGGAGGGCGCCGCGGACGGCTTCGGTGAACTCCTCGTCGAGGTGCTGGCCGAAGTCGACGGACCGCAGGATCTCGGAGGCGGGGTCGCCCTTCTTCATGCGGGCGACCGCGGCCGGGAGCAGTTCCTCGGCGAGCCAGACGGTGGTGGCGCGCTGGTCGGCCAGCCGGCCGAGGAGTGCGGCCTCGCGCTGCGCGTAGTACTCCTGCGCGTCGACGATCGCGCGCTCGTGGCGCGACGCCTCTCCCGACCGCAGTCGGCGCGCGGTCAGGGCGGACGTGACGGCCGTCAGCGCGACCGCGGCCAGTCCGCACCAGGCGACGGGTGTCCGTATCTGCGCAGAGGAGAAGAGAAACGCCAGGGCAAAGGCTCCGGCCAGAACTCCGGGGGGAAGGAGCCAAACGCGATCGACCGCGGGTGGCCGGGCTCTGGAAAACGAACCTGCACGAACCATCAAGGGGTCCCTAATCAGTCTGGAACGAACGGACTGAGGTGATGCGATGCACCGACCGGAACGAATCGGGCTTCATTCGGGCGAGTGCCCTTTTCCGTCCGCGTACACCACAGCGTTCATGACTCGCTGTGACCGCAGCGCAACACACGGGGGAGCATAGTCAGTTCGGGTTCGCCATGGGTCCGTGCTGGAAGGGCTGCCTCCAGTGGTCAATCTCGACTCATATAACGACCGTTCACTGCTCGGAAAATGCAATGAACCGATCACATCGAGGCGCCTATTCATCAGATTTCACGGCCCCCGAACAGACGACCGCCTTGCGCGCACCCCCTTCTCCGGGACGCGGGAACGGACGACCTCCCGACCCGCCCCGTGTGACGTGCGCCACGCCTTAAATATCCTTTAAGGAGCAAGGTCGCGAAGAGGTCGTTTCGCGGTGGTTGGACAGCAGTTGACGCCCCCTTTGAACGATGGTCAAGATCTCCACGACTTCACCCCATCCCACTCGGCTTCACCTCATCTGGAGCACGCGATGCGCCACAGGGCTGCCCTGACCACAGCGGCCACGACCGCGACCCGGGAGTCCGCGCACCCGGAGCGCCCGTCCGACCGCGTCTTCGGGATGATCGCCGGGCCGGACCTCGTCGGCGCGGGGGTACGCGGGCAGGACATCGAACTCTTCGACGCCCCCGTGGCGATGCCGCCGGCCACCGCGCACGGCGCCGCCCCCTCCTCCGCCCCGCGGCGGTCCCGCGCGGCCCGCCCGACACCGGCCGCGCGGCGGTCGGCATCGCTGCCGCTGGTGGTCACGGGCGTGCTCTCCGCTGGGCTCGCGGGGGCCCTGACGGTCTGGCTCTCCGCGGAGCCGAAGCCCGGTCCGGACGCGCCGCCCGGCCTCTCGCTGCCGCTCCCCGACCTGGCGACGGCCGCGGCGCCCCGCCCGATCCGCTCGTCCGACGCACCCGCCGCATCCGCCGCCTCCGGGGCGGGCACGCCCGCGGCCTCCGCGCGGATCACCCCGCCCGCGATCCCGGCGCCCTCCACGGCCGCCCCCTCGCCGTCGGCTCCGCCCCGCTCCCCGGCCACGCGCACAACGGGCCCCGCCCGCACGACCGCGCCTCCCCCGCCGCCGTCCCCCTCGTACCGCCCCCAGCGCTCCCCGCGCCCTCCGCGGCCCGGGTCGAGCGATCTCGCCGTGGGCAGCACCGGCCCCGAGGTCGCCGACCTCCAGCGGCGGCTCCAGCGGCTCTTCCTCTACCTCGGTTCGGCCGACGGTGTCTTCACCACGTACGTGGGCGAGGCCCTGAGCAGCTTCCAGATCGCCCGGAACATCCCGGAGCGACCGGGCGTCTACGGCCCCCTCACCCGCTCCGCCCTGCGGGCCGAGACCGACTGAGTCCACCCACCACCACCGCACCCTCGCGCCACCTCCCCGCGCCCTCCAGACAAGGACCAGCACATGAGCACCACCGCAAGAACGGGCCTTCGGCTGAGCACCGCCGTGGCACTCGGCGTCGTCCTCGGCGCCACCGCCGCGGGCCCCGCCCTCGCCGCGCCCGCCGCCACCCCCGCCCCGGCGGGGACCCGGACCTGCCCGGCCCCCGGCGAGGAACCCGGCATCGGTCACGAACCGCGGTTCACCGACACCAACGTGTCGCTCTTCGCCGGCGGCGACTACACCGCCGACGGCGCGTCCGCCGAGGCCGAGGGCCTGCTGGTCGTCGGCGGCGACGCCACCTTCGCGAAGGCGTCCGGCGGCGTCTTCAACGTCGGCCGCGCCGGGGCGGGTTCGGGCATCGTGCCGCCGGCCGGTTCGGTCATGCTGGCCGTCGGCGGGGACCTGTCGATAGCCGCCGGGACGACGGTCGACGTGGGTCACGGCCTCACCTCCGCCACCGGCCACGGCGGCGCCGTCCGCGTCGGCGGCTCCCTCGACGAGAAGGGCAGGCTGGAGACGAACGGCGGAAGCCGTACGGAGGGCACGGGCGCCGGAGCGGCCCTCGCCCCGTACGGCGGGTTCGCCGGCACCGTGCGGGACGAGTCGGCGGCCCTCGGGGCGCTGAAGCCCACGGGCACGACCGCGCGCAGCGGGGACACCGTCACCTTCCGGGGCGGCCCGGCCGCAGACGGACCGCAGGTGTTCGAGATCTCCGCGAAGGAGCTCGACGGCGCCACGTCCTTCGACTTCCTCGCGATCCCCGGGCAGTCCGCCGTGGTCGTGAACGTGACCGGGCGTCAGGCGGTGGGCATCGCCCCGCTGTCCGTCGGTTTCAACGGCGACCGCGTCGACGCCTACACGTCCGCGCACTTCGGCGAGGCCGCCTCGCGGATCCTCTACAACTTCGAGGCGGCCCCCTCGCTCACCTTGCGCGGCGGGGGGAACTTCATGGGGTCGATCCTCGCCCCCGAGGCCTCGGCGGACCTGACCGCCAGCACGAACGGCCGCGTCTACGTCGGCGGGGACCTGCGCACCCACGGCACGGGCAACGAGACCCACAACTACCCGTGGACCGGGTCCTCCACGTTCACCTGCAAGCCCACCCCCGGGGGCCCGACGGCGACCCCGACGCCGACCTCGTCCTCCCCGACGCCCACCGCCTCGTCGCCCGCCCCCTCCTCCCCGACGCCCTCGGAGGAGACTCCGGGCGCCCCGGAGACCACCACCCCCGGCGGCTCCACACCGCCGGCCGGGACGAGCTCCGCCCCCGCAGCGCCCGGGACGACGCCCTCGCCGTCCGCCACCGGACCCGGCGATGGCTCCCTCGCGACCACCGGCGCCCAGCTCACGCCGTATGCCGTCGCCGCCGCGGCCCTGGGCGCGGCCGGCGCCGCGATCCTCGTGGTCGTCCTCCGCCGCCGGGCAGGTGCCCGCCACTGACCGGTGACCCGGTGACCTGACGGCGGGCCCCTCCCCGGACGGGCCCGCACCACGAGTACTCCACGAGGCCGCCCTCCGGCCGGGACCCCGTCCCGGCCGGAGGGCGGCCTCGTCCTTCGGGGCGCCCCCCACCCCTCTCGGCGCAGATACCTAGGGGGGTATTTGACTTGCCGCGACGCTCCCCCGTACGGTCGATCTCATACCCAGGGGGGTATCCAAGGCCCAGGGATACCCCGATCCGTGCATGACACACGAAAGGATCGCCGTGTTCTTCGCCCCGTACTACCTCGACTGCCTCTCCCAGGCGTCCTACCTGATCGCCGACGAGGGCACGGGCCGGGCGGTGGTCGTCGACCCCCGCCGGGACGTCGCGGAGTACCTCGCGGACGCCCGGGCCCACGGCCTGACCGTGGTCGGCGTCGTCAACACCCACTTCCACGCCGACTTCGTCGCCGGCCACCTCGAACTGGCCGACAGCACCGGCGCCTGGATCGGCTACGGCAGCCGGGCGGAGACCGAGTACCCGATCCGCACCCTGTCCGAGGGCGAGCGGATCGTCCTCGGCGACGTCGTCCTGGAGATCATGGAGACGCCCGGGCACACCCCCGAGTCGATCAGCGTCCTCGTGTACGAGCACGCCGACGACGCCGTCCCCTACGGCGTCCTCACCGGCGACGCCCTCTTCATCGGCGACGTCGGCCGCCCCGACCTGCTCGCCTCCGTCGGCGTCACCGCCGAGGAGCTCGGCGCGATGCTCCACGACAGCGTGCAGAACAAGCTGATGGCGCTCCCCGACGCGGTGCGGGTCTTCCCCGCGCACGGGGCCGGATCCGCCTGCGGCAAGAACCTCTCCACCGAGCGGCGGTCCACGATCGGGGCGCAGCGCGCCACCAACTACGCCTGCGCGCCGATGAGCCGCGACGCCTTCGTCGCGCTGGTCACCGCGGGGCAGCCCGCCGCACCGGGCTACTTCGCCTACGACGCCGACCTCAACCGCAGGGACCGGGACCGCTACGACGCGTCGGCGGCACGCCCGCTCTCCCGGGCCGAGTTCGCCGGGCTGCGGCGCTCGGGCGCGGTCGTCGTCGACGCGCGGACCCCCCAGGACTTCGCGGCGGGCCATCTGCGCGGAGCGGTGAACGTGCCGGCCGACGGCCGGTTCGCCGAACAGGCCGGCACGGTCCTCGACCCGGCCGACGAGCTGCTCGTCATCGCGCCGGAGAACCGCGCGGAGGAGGTCGTCACCCGACTCGCCAGGATCGGCCTGGACCGCGTGGCCGGCCATCTGCGCGACCCGGAGGCGGCCCTGGAGGAGCTGGCCGACGAGGTCGCCCCGGCGAGCCGGCTCACCGCCGTCCGGCTCCGGGCGGCGCTCGCGGGCGACCGCCCTCCCCTGCTCATCGACGTCCGCACCCGCGGGGAGCGCGAGGCGGTCGGCTTCCTCGACGACGCCCTGCACATCCCCCTGAGCGAACTCCCCCGGCGGACCGCCGAGCTGCCCGCGGACCGGCCCCTGGTGGTGCACTGCGCGGGCGGCCACCGCTCCTCCGTCGCGGCGAGCCTGCTGCGTCACCGGGGCTTCGCCGACGTCTCCGACGTCCTCGGCGGATACGCGGCCCTCTACGCGGCCGCACCCGCCCAGGCCTGACCCCACCCCGTCGACCGCCCGGGGCGGCACCGCTCCCCCGCGGCACCCTTAGGACCGCGCCCGGCGGGGTCCCCACCCCCCAGGAGTCCCGCATGACCGCCACACCCCCGCCCACCAGGCCCTCCCTCGGCGCCGCCGCCCTGCACGGGCTCGTCCGGGAAGGACGCGCCCCGCGCCTGCTGGACGTCCGCACGCCCGGGGAGTTCCGTACCGTCCACATCCCGGGCTCGTACAACGTCCCCCTGGACACCCTGCGCGAGCACCGCGCCGACCTCCTCGCCCACCTCGACGAGGAGGTCGTCCTGGTCTGCCGGTCGGGGGCCCGGGCCGCGCAGGCCGCGCAGGCGCTCGCCGGGGCGGGGCTGCCGAACCTCCGCGTCCTCGAAGGCGGCGTGAGCGCCTGGGAGGCGGCCGGAGCGCCGGTGAACCGCGGCCCCGAGCGCTGGGACATGGAGCGGCAGGTCCGCCTGGTCGCCGGCTCCGTGGTCCTCGCCACCGGCCTCGTCGGCGTCCTGGTGCCGGGCGTCCACCTCATCGGGACGGCGATCGGCGCGGGACTGACCTACGCGGCCATGAGCGACTCCTGTCTGATGGGCGTCCTGCTCTCCCGGCTGCCGTACAACCGCGGCCCCCGCCGGGACGTCCGCTCGGTGAGCGCGGAGCTGCGGAGCACGCCGTGACGGTGCTCCTCGTCGGCGCCTCCCTGCTCGTCGGCGTCAGCCTCGGCGTGCTGGGCGGCGGAGGGTCGATCCTGACCGTGCCCATCCTGGTGTACCTGGCGGGCCGGGGCACCGAGGAGGCCATCGCCACCTCGCTGTTCGTGGTCGGCGTCACCAGCCTGGCCGCCCTGGTCCCGCACGCTCGGGCACGGCGGGTCCAGGTGCGCACCGGTCTGCTCTTCGGCGCGTTCAGCATGGCCGGCGCGTACGGGGGCGGGCGCCTGGCCGCGTACGTGCCCGGCACCGTCCTCCTGGTCGGCTTCGCCCTGCTGACGCTGGCCACGGCGGTCGCGATGCTGCGCAGGCCGCGCAGCGGGTCCGGCGCGGGCGGCGGGGCTTGCCCGGCCGGCGCGGGCGCCGACGGGATCACGGCGGCGTCCCGGGACGCGTCCGGCGACCCGGCGCGGGCGGAGGAGCGGCGGCCCGCCCTCGGCGGGACGGCCGTCAAGGGCCTGGCCGTGGGGGCCGTGACCGGGCTGGTCGGCGCCGGCGGCGGGTTCCTCGTCGTTCCCGCTCTCGTGCTCCTCGGCGGACTGCCGGCGGGGGTGGCGGTCGGGACCTCGCTCCTCACCATCGCGATGAACTCCTTCGCCGGGCTCGCCGGCCATCTCGCGGACGTGACGGTCGACTGGGGCCTCGCCCTGACCGTCACAGCGGCCGCCGTGCTGGGCGGCACGTTCGGTGCGCGGCTCGCGGGCCGCATCCCGCCGGACGCCCTGCGGGCCGCCTTCGGCTGGTTCACCGTCGTCATGGCGGCCTCCGTCCTGGCCGGGCAGCTGCCCGCTGCCGCCTGGACGCACCCGGTGACCTGGGGCGTGCTCGGGGCCGGTCTGGGAAGCGGGGTCACGGCCCTGGCGGCCTCCCGCCTGCGACGGGCCCCGCGGTACCCCTGACGGGGGCGCGGGGCGCGCAAGGCCGCCTGCCCTACCGGGGCTCGGACGCGATCTGGATCAGGTTGCCGCAGGTGTCGTCGAAGACGGCGGTGGTGACGGGCCCCATCTCCAGGGGCTCCTGGGTGAAGCGGACCCCGAGGGCGGTCAGTCGCTCGAACTCCGCCCGCACGTCCTCCACCGCGAACTGGGCGAGCGGGATGCCGTCCTGGGCGAGCGCGTCGCGGTACGGCTTCACCGCGGGGTGCCCGGCGGGCTCCAGGAGGAGTTCGGTGCCGCCGGGCGCGTCGGGCGAGACGACGGTCAGCCACCGGTCCGTGCCGCCCAGCGGGACGTCGTGCTTCTTCACGAAGCCGAGGATCTCCGTGTAGAAGCGCTCGGCCTCGGCCTGGTCGTCGACGAAGACGCTGGTGAGATGGATCTTCATGGGGTGTTCTCCTGCGGTCCGGGCGGATGGGGTGCGGGCCAGCGCTCGGCTATGTGCCGCAGCGGGGCCGTGTTCAGGTCGTGGAACTTGTAGCGCCCCTCCCGCCTGGTCTCGACGAGCCCGGCCGCCTCCAGCACCGCGAGGTGCTGGGAGACGCCCTGACGCGAGAGGCCGAGCTCGTGCCTCATGCTCAGCCGGGCGCAGATCTCGAACAGCGTCTGCCCGGACTTCAGCGTCAGCTCGTCGAGGATGGTCCGTCGGGTGGGGTCGGCCAGTGCCTTGAAGAGATCGTCGGCCACCACGCCAGCATAGGCAAGCGTCCACTTGCCTATCAAGTCGGGGCGGAGCCGCCCGGTCGTCCGGCGCCCTTCGCCGCGGCCGCGTTGTCAGTGCCTCGCGATAGCTTCGATCTTGTTCGATCGGTTGGACGAGAGGGGCGAATCCGTGCGTGTCGAGCGTGCGTTGAGGGTGGTGCTGGTCGATGTCAACGACGAGGTGGTGGCCGCCTGGCGGTCCGCGTTCGCGGACACGCCCGAGGTCGAGATCCGGAGGGGCTCCCTGCTCGACGTGGACGTCGACGCCTGGGTCTCCCCCACCAACGCCCGGGGCCGGATGGACGGCGGCGTGGACGCCGTCGTGAAGCGGCACCTCGGGGCCGGCATCCAGGTGAGGGTGCAGCGGGCGATCCGCGACCGGTTCGGCGGGAGCCTGCCGGTGGGCAGTGCGGTGTGCGTGCCCTCCGGAGCGGCCGTGCCCCGGTATCTGATCTCGACGCCCACCATGCGGCAGTCCTCGCAGAACGTCAGCGAGACGATGAACGTGGCTCTGGCCTGCGCCGCGGCGTTCCAGGCGATCCACCTGCAGAACCGGGCGAAGCCCGGAAGCATCCGCTCGGTGGCGCTCGTGGGGATGGGCGCGCAGACCGGCCGGGTGCCGGCGGGGGTGTGCGCGAACCTGATGTGGACGGGGTACACCCTCTACCACGACCACGGTTTCGCGGACTACGACGAGCTGCGGGCCGCGGTGCTCGGCCGGCTCGACGACATCGAGGGAGCGGGGTCCGCGCGGCGGGTCCGGATCGACGTCCCGCGGCGTCCCTCCTTTCGCCGCTGACGCCACGCCCCCGCAGACCGTCGCCGCCCAGGACGCGAAGACCGCCGGCGCCGACGCCACCGCACCCGCACCCGCACCCGCACAGCATTCCGGCGCGCCCGCAGCGGCGGCCGGTCCGATCTCCGGGAGTTCCGACCTCGTGAGCGACGCCTCTCCGACCACCCCGGGCGACGCGGGTTCCCCCGCCGGCGACCCCCTGGCCCTCGCGGACCTCTTCACCGGCGGCGGCGAACCCTGGCTGCCGCTGCTGGCGCCAGTCATCGAGGGACTGCCGGGAGCGGCGGACTTCATCGGCCCCCAGCGCAGTCCGGAGGTCGTACCGGTACGCGAACTGACCTTCCAGGCCCTCAAGCCCCACCCGCCGCACAGGTGGAAGGTGGTCGCCTTCGGTCAGAACCCCTACCCGCGGCCGGAGAGCGCGACCGGCATCGCGATGTTCGACAACACCTTCCACGACTGGAAGGACAGCCAGTTCGGCCGCGTGGTCAGCATCCGCTGCCTCATCAAGGCGGCCGCGATGTGGAAGTACGGCATCGTCAAGAAGACCCCGATCGCCGACGTCCGCGCCCTCCTGAAGAAGGAGGACACCGTCGCACCGCCCGAGTGGTTCCAGGCGATGCTGACCCAGGGCGTGCTCCTGCTCAACGCCTCGCTCACCGCGAGCGCCGACGGGGCCGTGCCGACCGATCGCCACACCGCCTTCTGGCGGCCGGTGGCCGAGCAGATCGTGGAGGAGATCCTCCGCGCCAAGCAGAACGCAGCGGCGGAGGACCGGGGCGTCGTGTTCGCCTGGTGGGGTGCGCACGCCCGGAACCTGAAGCGGGTCGTCCAGCGCCTGGAGAAGAAGTACCCGGGTGTCGAGGTGCGGCACCTCGACCACGCGAACCCGGCCGCGCAGGGTGACGCCTTCTGCGAAGGGGACCACTTCGCCCAGGTGAACGACGCCCTGGCGGCGGTGGGCGCCGAGCCGGTCGACTGGCTGCCCGGCAAGGGCTGGGACCGGCAGCCGGCCGGTGCGGGCGGCGCGCCGCGCGGTGACGTAGCCGAGCGGATGGGGGCCTTCATCGCCTCCACCATGGAGCTGCACCAGCTCTATCTGGAGCGGCTCACCAGCGTCAAGGACGAGGGGCTCGTCCTGCCCGCCGTCACCGGGGTGTCCGACACCCCGCTGATGGACTTCCGCACGGCCGTCGAGCCGGTGTCGCGGGTCCTGGCCCGGCTGGACCGCCACATCGAGAGGTCGAGCACGTTCGGCGAGGCGCGGATCGCCGAGGCGGAGGCGGCCGGCGCGGGCGCCGCCGGGGAGGGGCTGTCCGCGGACGCGATCGCGGCCCTGCACCTGTACACCTGCGAGTCGGCGTTCTACCGCGAGATCAACGCCGTCCTGCGGTCCCCGGACCGGCGGCGGCTGGTGCCCTACCTGCCGTACCTGCGGCTGCTGTTCTCGGCGGTGGAGGCGCTTCCGGCGCAGACCCGGCCGCTGTGGCGCGGCGTGGCCCTGGACCTGCGGTCGCAGTACCCGCAGGGGCGGACGGTGACGTGGTGGGGCGTGTCGTCCTGCACGTCCGAGCTGGGCGTCGCGAAGGCGTTCCTCGGCAGCCGCGGCAGGCGGACCCTGTTCGAGGTCACCCCGGCGCGCGCGGTGGCGATCCGCCGGTTCTCCGCGTTCACGGGCGAGGAGGAGTACATCCTCGCGCCGGGCACCCGGTTGAAGGTGACGGAGGTGACGTCCGAGCGCGGAGGACTCTGCACCGTGCGGCTGACCGAACTGGAGGGCCAGGGGCAGGTGTCCTAGGCCGGGCCCGCACTGGAGGCGCCTTCCCCGCACGGAGGCGTCTCACCCGTCGAGGCGACTCACCCCACGGACCGGGCCACCCGTCACCGGGGACCTCACCCGCACAGACGCGGATCCGCCCGCGCGGTTCACCCGTCCGGAGCCGCCGCCCCCTCGGTCGGCGGCTCCGGCATGCACGCACGGTGACCCGGGACGATCATCCGTACATGGCAGGTACTTCCCCGCACCCCGAACCGACCGGTCCTACGGCCGCCCGGGCGCCCCGTCAGAACCTCGCGCTGGCGGCCATGCTCTTCGCGGTGTCGATGACCTTCATCGACCAGACCATCGTCTCGATCGCCGCCCCGAACATCACCTCCGAGCTCGGCCTCTCCGCCTCCGGCATGCAGTG
Source organism: Streptomyces sp. NPDC014891 (assembly GCF_043081085.1). NCBI lineage: Bacteria > Bacillati > Actinomycetota > Actinomycetes > Kitasatosporales > Streptomycetaceae > Streptomyces > Streptomyces sp. NPDC014891. Next base: position 767,835 of record NZ_JBIBWF010000001.1, read on the forward strand.
GGTCGTCAACGCCTACCTGCTGTCGCTCGCCGCGTTCTTCGCGCTCGGCGGCCGGCTCTCCGACCTCTTCGGACACCGCCTGGTGATGCTGATCGGCACCCTGGTCTTCGTCCTCTCCTCGGTGCTGTGCGGCTGCGTCCCGGCAGGCGACTTCGCGCAGACCTGGCTGATCGTCTTCCGCGCCACCCAGGGCCTCGGCGCCGCCCTGATGTTCCCGGCGGCCCTCGCCGTCGTCATCGCCGTCTTCCCCGTCGAGCGGCGCGGCCGGGCGCTCGCCCTCTTCTTCGGGCTCTCCGGCGCCCTCACCGCCGTCGGGCCCCTGCTCGGCGGCTGGCTGACCGCGTGGACCTGGCGGGCGATCTTCTGGGTCAACGTGCCGGTGGCCGTCGTCGCCATCGTCCTCGCCCTGCTCGCCCGGATCCCCGAGAGCCGCCGCCCCGAGCGGCTCGACGTCGTCGGGGCGGCGCTCGTCGCCGTCGGCATGGGACTGAGCGTGCTCGGCTTCCAGCAGGCCTCGTCCTGGGGCTGGGGCAGCGTCGCGACCTGGGCCTGCATCGTCGGAGGCCTGCTCGTCCTCGTCCTGTTCTACGGCTACGAGCGGCGCACCACGCACCCGCTGATCGACTTCGACGTCTTCCGGGACCGCGCCTTCACCGTGGACAGCCTCGTCCTGTTCTTCGCGATGCTCGCCTTCGTGCCGGTGTTCTTCTTCTCCTCCGTGTACGCGCAGGTCTCGCTGAGCGCCTCGCCGAACCAGGCCGCGCTGTTCCTCCTCTACTTCTTCATCGGCTTCGGCATCGCCTCGCAGTGGGGCGGACGGATCCTCGACAAGCGCGGCGCCCGGCCGGCGATGAAGATCGGCTGCGCGCTCGGCGCGGTCGGGTTCTACCTGTGGGCCCAGAAGATGACCGACCTGTCCATGCACGACCAGTGGCCGTACGCGGCCATGGCCGGCGCCGGCATCGGCTTCCTCCTCGCCCCGGCCTCCACCGACGCCGTCAACCGGGCCATCGGCGCCTCGTACGGCGAGGTCACCGGGATCACCCAGACGATCCGGAACTACGCCGCCGCGATCGGGATGGCCGTCTTCAGTACCCTGCTGGCCCATGTCTCCACGGACCGCATCACCGCCACGCTCCAGGCCCGCGGTCTGCCGCGGGCCGAGGCGTCGGCCACGGCCGAGAAGGTCGCCGAGGCCGTCACCGGCCACCCGGACGGCCAAGGGCCCCCCGGCGACGGGCCGGTGGCGAAGGCCCTGCAGGGGGCCGGGGACGCGATCCGGATGGACTTCGCCGAGGCCAACCAATGGGTGTTCTACGGCATGGCGATCGCCCTGGCCGTGGCGTTCCTGTGCGCGCTCGCCCACCCTGGGACGCGGGTCACCGAGCGCACCCCCGACCGCTGAACCCCGCCCAGCCGCCGACCACTTCCCCGCAGGAGCCACATGGGCCGCCGCCTGTTCCCCCGATGCCGCTCCCTCCTCGCGACCCGCCGCGGCGCCCCCGCCCGCCGCCGGCGCACCGCCCTCGCCGTCGCGGTGCTCGCCGCCCTGGCGGCGGCCGCGCCCGGGGTGCGCCCCCTGCCGGGCGCCACCGCCTCCGCGGCCGCGCCGTCGCCCGCCGGCCCGACGGCGGCCCACGGCCCGGCGGCCCTCTTCGACCCCGCGCCCGCCCGGGCCGCCCTGGAGCGCCTGCTGCCGTCCCGGGCCGCGCAGTTCACGCTGGTGCCCGTCGAGGAGTCCCCGTCGGGCGACTCCTTCACGGTCTCGGGCCGGGCCGGGGCGATCGTGGTCCGGGGCACGTCGCCGGCCACGCTGCTCACCGGCGTCGGCCGGTACCTGGAGGAGGTCGCGGGCGTCGACCTCGGCTGGCCCGGCTCCAGCGTCGGCCGGCTGCCCGCGACGCTCCCCGCGGTCACCGGGACGCTCAGCCGGTCGGCGTCCGTCCCCCACCGCTACGCCCTCAACGACACCGACGAGGGGTACTCCGGCGCCTACCGCGACTTCGCCTCCTACCAGCACGACATCGACCTGATGGCGCTGCACGGCGTGAACGAGGTCTTCGTCCCGACCGGCGGCGAGTACCCGTACTACCGGGCGCTCCAGGAGTTCGGCTACAGCGCGGCGGAGCTGCGCGCGTGGATCCCCGGCCCGGCCCATCAGGGCTGGTGGCTGCTGCAGAACCTGTCGGGCTTCGCCGGGCCGGTCTCCGAGCAGCTGGTGGAGGCCCGCGCGGCGCTCGGCGCCCGGATCGCCCACCACCTCCGGTCGCTGGGGATGACGCCCGTGCTGCCGGGGTTCTTCGGCACCGTGCCCGCGGACTTCGCGGGCCGGAACGACGGCGCGGTCACCGTGCCGCAGGGCCGGTGGGTGGGCTTCGACCGGCCCGCCTGGCTGGACCCGACCGGGCCGGTCTTCGACCGGCTCGCCGCCTCCTACTACCGCTTCCAGCAGGCCCGTTTCGGCCCCAGCGACATGGTGAAGATGGACCTGCTGCACGAGGGCGGCAGCGCGGGCGGGGTCGACGTCGCGGCGGCCGCCGGAGCCGTCCAGCGCGCCCTGGACACCGCGCGTCCCGGTGCCACCTGGGTCATGCTCGGCTGGCAGGACAACCCGGCCCCGGCCCTCCTGAGCGGCGTCGACCGCAGCCGGGTGCTGATCGTAGACGGACTCTCCGACCGGTACGACGGACTCGACCGCGAGGCCCGCTGGGGCGGCACGCCGTACGCCTTCGGCACGATCCCCAACTTCGGCGGGCACACCAGCATCGGCGCCAACACGGGCGCCTGGCTCGACCGCTTCCACGCCTGGCTCGGCACGGAGGGCAGCGCGCTGCGCGGCATCGCGTACCTCCCCGAGGGCACCGGGGGGAACCCCGCCGCCTTCGACCTCTTCACCGCGCTCGCCTGGCGGTCCGGGCCGATCGACCAGAAGAGCTGGTTCGCCGCGTACGCCGCCCGCCGCTACGGCGGCGCGGACCCGCACGCGGCCGCCGCGTGGGAGGAGCTGCGCCGCGGCCCGTACACCCTGCAGACCGGCACCTGGAGCGAGCCGCAGGACAGCCTCTTCGCCGCACGGCCGTCGCTGACGGCGTCGACCGCGGCCAAGTGGAGCCCGAAGGCCATGCGGTACGACGCCGCCACGGTCGAGCGGGCGCTCGGCGAACTCCTCCGGGTGGCCGCCCCGCTGCGGACCACGGACGCGTACCGCTTCGACCTCGTGGACGTGGCCCGGCAGGCGCTCACCAACCGCAGCAGGGTCCTGCTGCCCCGTATCCGGGCCGCCTACGAGGGCAAGGACCTGAGCGGCTTCCGCACGCTGGTGCGGGAGTGGCAGGCGCACCACGAGCTGCTCGGCCGGCTCGTGGGCTCCGACCCGCGGTTCCTGGTCGGTCCCTGGCTCGAGGACGCGCGCTCCTGGGGGGCCGATCCGGCGGAGCGCGACCGGCTGGAGTACGACGCCCGCTCGATCCTCACCACCTGGGGCGACCGGGGGCCGAGCGAGACGGGCGGTCTGCGCGACTACGCCAACCGCGAGTGGGCGGGGCTCGTCCAGGACGTCCACGCGCCGCGCTGGGCCGCCTACTTCGCGGGGCTCGACCGGGCGCTCGAGACCGGGGCGGCGCCGGCCGCGATCGACTGGTTCGCCCGCGACGACGCCTGGGCGCACAGCCGCCAGAGCTATCCGACGGAGCCCGCGGGCGACCCCGTCGCCCTGGCGGGCGAGGTCCGGACGGCACTGGCCGCGGCCCGCCGATGAGTTCCGGCCGTTCCGGAGGTCCTTCCCCGTGTCGGCAGTGACACCGACGGACACGAAGGAGACACCGTGACGGACGACGTCTGGCCCCTGGTGCACGCGGAGCGCGCGGCGCTGATCGGCGACCTCGCGCGCCTCGACGACGAGCAGTGGCGGCGCCCGTCGCTCTGCGCGGGGTGGACCGTGCACGACGTGCTCGCCCATCTCGTCGACAACGCGCGGGCGACCCGCCTGGGATTCCTCGCGGGCCTGGTGCGCGCGCGGTTCGACTTCGACCGCCTGAACACGCGCGGGGTGGAACGGGAGCGCGGGGCCACACCGGCGGAGACCCTGGACCGGTTCCGCCGGGCGGCGCCGAGGACCTCGGCGCCGCCCGCGCCCCTGGACAGCAGGCTCGTGGAGGAACTCGTCCACGGGGAGGACATCCGCCGCCCCCTGGGCCTCACCCGCTCGTACCCGCCGCGGGCCGTGGAGCGGGCCCTGCGCCTCCAGGCCCGTACCCCGGTCGCCTTCGGCGGTGCGAAGGAACTGCTGTCCCGCGTCCGGATCACCGCGACCGACACCGGCCTGGCACTCGGCGCCGGGCCGGAGGCGGAGGGGCCCGCGCTGTCCCTGCTGCTCGCGGTGACCGGGCGCGCGGCGGTGCTGGAGGACCTCCGCGGCCCGGGGACGGCCGTGCTGTCGGCCGGTGCCTGAGCCGGCGCGGGACCGGGCGGTGCCGGCCACCGCACGGTCAGCCGGAAGACGCCTCCTATACCGCCGGGCACCAGCCACGCGCAAGGTGTCGCCCGGAGAATCCGGGCCGACACACTAGACTGGCGGGCTGTTTGGCGTCGGAACGGAACAACCCGGGCAGACCCGGGCTCCGCCGGCGACCCGGACGTTGCCGGGAACGAGACGCGAGGTCCGATGGCAGCCACACCCGAACACGGTGAGACCGCTCTGCTCCACGACGCGGACGGCCGCGAGGAGGAGGCCGACAAGTCGGCCCGGTTCTCCGCCGGCCCGGCGGCCCCGGTGCGCACCCTCGTCGACGTCTTCGAGGCGTCGGTACGGGCCCACCCCGACGAACTCGCCCTGGACGACGGCACCGCGCAGCTGACCTACCGGGCGCTCGCCGCCGAGGTGGAGGACCGGCGCCGGGGGCTGGCGGCGGCCGGCGTGGGGCTCGGCGACCGGGTGGGGATCCGGGTGCCGTCCGGGACGAACGAGCTGTACGCGTCGATCCTCGCGGTGCTCGCCGCGGGGGCGGCCTATGTGCCGGTCGACGCCGAGGACCCGGACGAGCGGGCCGAGCTGGTCTTCGGCGAGGCCGGGGTACGGGCGGTCGTCGGCGGCGGGGGCCGGATCGACGCCACCGGCCGCGAGGGCGAGCGCGCCCCGGCCGGACGCCCCGGACCCGGGCACGACGCGTGGATCATCTTCACCTCCGGTTCCACGGGCCGGCCCAAGGGCGTCGCCGTCAGCCACCGCAGCGCCGCCGCGTTCGTGGACGCCGAGGCCGCGCTGTTCCTCGTCGACGAGCCGATCGGTCCCGGCGACCGGGTGATGGCGGGGCTCTCCGTCGCCTTCGACGCCTCCTGCGAGGAGATGTGGCTGGCCTGGCGCTACGGCGCCTGCCTGGTCCCCGTCCCCCGGTCGCAGGTGCGCAGCGGCGCCGACCTCGGCCCCTGGCTGGTGGAGCAGGAGATCACCGTGGTCTCCACCGTGCCGACGCTCGCCGCGCTGTGGGAACCGGAGACCCTGGCCGAGGTCCGGCTGCTGATCTTCGGCGGCGAGGCCTGCCCGCCGGAACTGACCCAGCGGCTGGTCACCGAGGGCCGCGAGGTGTGGAACACGTACGGGCCCACCGAGGCCACCGTCGTCGCCTGCGCCTCCCTGCTGACCGGCGCGGAGCCGATCAGGATCGGTCTCCCGCTGAACGGCTGGGAGCTGGCCGTGGTCGACGAGTCCGGTGAGCCGGTGCCGATGGGCGGCAGCGGCCAGCTGGTCATCGGCGGCGTCGGGCTGGCCCGGTATCTCGATCCCGAGAAGGACGCGGAGAAGTACGCGCCGCTGGAGGCCCTCGGCTGGGAGCGCGCCTACCGCAGCGGCGACCTGGTCCGGGCCGAACCCGAGGGCCTGGTCTTCCTCGGCCGCGGCGACGAGCAGATCAAGCTCGGCGGCCGCCGCATCGAACTGGGCGAGGTGGACTCCGCCCTCCAGGGGCTGCCCGGTGTCGCCGGGGCGGCCGCCGCCGTCCGCACCGCGCGCAGCGGCAACCAGCTGCTCGTCGGGTACCTGGTGACCCAGGAGGGCTGGGACCGCGCCGCCGCGGTCGAGCGGCTGCGCGCCGAGCTCCCGGCGGCCCTGGTGCCGCTCCTCGCCCCGGTCGCCGAGCTGCCCACCCGTACGTCGGGCAAGGTCGACCGGGACGCGCTGCCGTGGCCCCTGCCCGACCTGGAGACCGCCGGCCCCGCCGAGCAGCTGTACGGCACGGAGGCCTGGCTGGCCGAGCAGTGGAGCGAGACCCTCGGGGTGGCCGTCACGAGCGCCGCCGACGACTTCTTCGCCATCGGCGGCAGCAGCCTCGCCGCCGCACAGCTCACCACCCGGCTCCGCACCCGCTATCCGAGCGCGGCCGTCGTCGACGTCTACCAGCAGCCCACGCTGCGCAAGCTGGCCCGGCGGCTGGAGCGGTCCGTCCAGGACGACGGGGCCGTCCGGACGATCCCCCCGGTCCCGTTCCGGGCCGGCCTGCTCCAGTCCCTCCTGCTGGTGCCGCTCTTCACCGTCGTCGGACTCCGCTGGACGGTGGCCCTGCTCGCCCTGGGCAACGTGCTGGCGTGGTCCGGGTCCGCGCCGTGGGCGCCGACCGCCTCGTGGTGGCTGGTGGCCGCCGGGGCGGCGCTGTTCTTCAGCCCGCCCGGCCGGCTCGCGATCGCGGCGGGCGGCGCGCGGCTGCTGCTGCGCGGGGTGCGGGCGGGCCGCCATCCGCGCGGCGGCCGGGTGCACCTGCGGCTGTGGACGGCCGAACGGCTCGCCGAGCTGTCCGGCGCGACCTCGCTCACCGGGTCCTGGCTGGAGCGCTACGCGCGGGCTCTGGGCGCCAAGGTCGGGCCCGACGTGGACCTCCACTCGCTGCCGCCGGTCACCGGCATGCTCAAGCTGGGGCGCGGCTGCGCGGTGGAGTCCGAGGTGGACCTCTCCGGGTACTGGCTGGACGGCGACCGGCTGGAGATCGGACCGGTGAAGGTCGGGGCGGGCGCCGTGGTCGGCACCCGCAGCCTGCTGTTCCCCGGGGCGCGGGTCGGCAAGCGGGCCGAGGTGGCCCCCGGGTCCGCGGTGGCCGGGCAGATCCCGACCGGGCAGCGCTGGGCGGGGGCGCCCGCGGGCAAGCTCGGCAAGGCCAAGCGGAACTGGCCCGGGGACCGCCCGGCGCGCCCGCTCCGCTGGCGGGCGGTCTACGGCGCGACCGGCTTCCTGCTCACGCTGCTGCCGGTGCTCGCCGCCCTGCCCGCGCTCCTGGTGGCGACCCGCTTCGTGCCCGCCGGCGCCGGGCTCTCCGGGGCCCTGCGGGGAGCCCTGGTCGCCGTGGTGCCGGGGGCCCTCGCCTACGGCCTCGCGTACGCGTCGCTGGTGCTCGTCGCCGTGCGGCTGCTCAGCCTCGGGCTGCGGACCGGCAGTCATCCGACGCACAGCCGGGTCGCATGGCAGGCGTGGACCGTGACCCAGCTGATGGACCGGGCGCGGGAGACCCTGTTCCCGCTGTACGCCGGGCTGATCACGCCGGTCTGGCTGCGGCTGCTCGGGATGCGGATCGGCCGGGGGGCCGAGGTGTCCACGGTGCTCGCCCTGCCGAGCCTCACCACGGTCGGCGAGGGCGCGTTCCTCGCGGACGACACCCTGACCGCCCCGTACGAGCTGGGCGGCGGCTGGGTGCGGATCGGGCACTCCGAGATCGGCCGCCGGGCCTTCCTCGGCAACTCCGGCATGACCGCGCCGGGCCGCACGGTGCCGGACGACGGGCTGGTGGGGGTGCTCTCGGCGACGCCGAAGAAGGCCAAGAAGGGCAGCTCGTACCTGGGCCTGCCGCCGGTCCGGCTGCCGCGGTCCGCGGCGGACTCCGACCTCAGCAGGACGTACGACCCGCCCGCCCGGCTGCTCTGGGCGCGCGGCCTGGTGGAGCTCTGCCGGCTGCTCCCGGTGTTCGCCTCGGCCGCCCTGGCGGTCCTGACCGCGGCGACGCTGTGCGCCCTGGCGGCGGAGGCGGGTCTCCTGACCGCGGCCCTGCTGTCCGGGCCGGTCCTGCTCGGCGCCGGAGCGGCCGCCTGCCTGCTCTCGGTGGCCGCCAAGTGGCTGCTCGTGGGCCGGCACCGGACGGGCGAGCACCCCCTGTGGTCCGGATTCGTGTGGCGCAACGAGCTGGCCGACACCTTCGTCGAGGTCCTCGCCGTTCCGTGGCTGGTCGGGGCCGTGCCGGGCACCCCGCTGCTCACCCTGTGGCTGCGCGGCCTCGGGGCCCGGGTCGGCCGGGGGGTGTGGTGCGAGAGCTACTGGCTGCCGGAGACAGATCTGGTCGCCCTCGGCGACGGGGCCACCGTGAACCGCGGCTGCGTCCTGCAGACGCACCTCTTCCACGACCGGATCTTGAGGACGGATACTGTGGTTCTCCGCGAGGGCGCCACCCTGGGCCCGGGCGGCATCGTCCTGCCCGGCAGTTCGGTCGGGGCCCGCAGCACGCTGGGTCCCGCCTCGCTCGTGATGGCCGGGGAATCCGTCCCCGCCGACACCCGCTGGCTGGGCAATCCGATCGAGGCGTGGCGGCCCTGAACGGGCAGCACGGGCACGGCACAGGGCAGGGAGCGGGAGCGGCAGTGAGCGGCGAGCGGACGACGGCGACGGACCCGTACTTCCCTGACCACGGCGACTCCCGTTACCGCGTGCACCGGTACGAACTCGCTCTGGAGTACCGGCCGGGCCCCAACCGGCTGGCGGGGACGGCGCGGCTCAGCGCGATCGCCGGCCGGGCGCCGCTCACCGAGTTCCAGCTGAACCTGTCCGACTTCCGCGTCGGCCGGATCCTGGTGAACGGGCGGGCCCCGCACTACACCCACCGCGGCGGCAGGCTCCGGGTCCGCCCGGCCAAGCCGCTGACCGCGGGCGCCGCGTTCACCGTGGAGGTGCACTACGCGGGCAACCCCAAGCCGGTGCGGAGCCCCTGGGGCGGGCTGGGCTGGGAGGAGCTGACCGACGGCGCGCTGGTCGCGAGCCAGCCCGTGGGCGCGCCCTCCTGGTACCCGTGCAACGACCGGCCCGCCGACAAGGCCTCGTACCAGATCTCGGTCAACACGCCGTCGGCGTACACGGTGGTGGCGGGCGGGCGGCTGCTCACCCGCACGACCAAGGCCAGCACGACCACCTGGGTGTACGAGCAGGCCGCGCCGACGTCCAGTTATCTGGTGGGGCTCTCCATCGGCATGTACCAGACGGTGCTGCTGGGGGACCCGGGGCTCGGCGGGGTGCCGCAGAGCGCCCACGTGCCGGCGCACCTGCTGTCCCGCTTCTCCCGCGACTTCGCCCGGCAGCCCGCGATGATGCGGTTGTTCGAGGAGCTCTTCGGGCCGTACCCGTTCGGCGAGTACGCGGTGGTCGTCGCCGACGAGGAGCTGGACGTGCCGGTGGAGGCCCAGGGGCTCTCCCTGTTCGGCGCCAACCACGTGGACGGCGCGCGCGGTTCCGAGCGCCTGGTCGCGCACGAGCTCGCGCACCAGTGGTTCGGCAACAGCGTGACCATCGCCGACTGGCGGCACATCTGGCTGAACGAGGGCCTGGCCAAGTACGCCGAGTGGCTCTGGTCGGAGCGCTCGGGCGGCCGGACGGCGCACGAACTGGCGGCCGTCGCCCACCGGTTCCTCGCCGGGCTGCCGCAGGACCTGAAGCTCGCCGACCCGGGGCGCAAGCTGATGTTCGACGACCGGCTGTACGAGCGCGGCGGCCTGACCGTGCACGCGGTCCGCTGCGCCCTGGGCGACGAGGCCTTCTTCCGCATGCTGCGCGACTGGGCGACCGTGCACCGCCACGGCGTGGTGACCACGGCGTCGTTCGCGGCGCACGTGTCCCGCTACGCCGCCGAGCCGGTCGACGCCCTGCTCACGGCGTGGCTGCGGCAGCCTGCCCTGCCGCCCCTCCCGGCCCCGCACGGCTCCCCGTCGATACCGGCACGCCCCTCGTACCCGCCGACGAACGGCGGATCCGGGGGTCTGGGCAGGGCCTCTGCCTAGGGGTCGACGCCCTCACGGGCTCCTCCGGTGTCAGGCCTCCCAGGCGCCCTCGTACATCGCCTCGACGACGTCGGCGTACGTCCGTTCCACCACGGGCCTCTTGACCTTGAGGCTCGGGGTCAGCTCGCCGTGCTCGACGGTGAGGTCGCGCGGGAGCACCGCGAACCTCTTGATCGTCTGCCAGCGCTGGAGGCCGCCGTTGACCCGCTGCACGAAGCCGTCGATCAGCGCGTGCGCCTCCGGCGACGAGACGACCTCCGCGTAGCCGCGCCCGCCGAGGCCCTCGGCCTCCGCCCAGGGCATGATCACGGTCTCGTCGAGCGCGATCAGCGCGGTGCAGTAGTTCCGGTCGCTGCCGATGACCACGATGTTGCTCGCGTACGGGCAGACGGCCTTGAAGCGGCTCTCGATCTCCGTGGGCGCGATGTACTTGCCGCCCGAGGTCTTGAACAGGTCCTTCTTGCGGTCGGTGATCCGGACGAAGCCGTCCTTGTCGATCTCGCCGATGTCACCGGTGCTGAACCAGCCGTCGGCGTCCAGCACTTCGGCGGTCCGCTCCGGCAGGTTGTGGTAGCCCCGCATCACGCCGGGCCCCCTCAGCAGGATCTCCCCGTCCTCGGCGATGCGGACCTCGGTCCCGGGCAGGGGGCGGCCGACGGTGCCCACCCGGAAGTCCTCGACCGGGTTGACCGTGACAGCCGCGCTGGTCTCCGTCAGGCCGTAGCCCTCCAGGACGGGCACCCCCGCCCCGGCGAAGAAGTAGCCGATGTCGGGGGCGAGCGCCGCGCTGCCGGAGGCGCTGCCGCGGAGCGCGCCGCCGAAGGCCGCCCGGATCCTGCCGTAGACGAGCCGGTCCGCCACCGCGTGCTGCACGGCCAGCCACCGGGGCACGGCGCGCCGTCCCGTCGCCACCAGGGTCTCCTGCCCGGTCCTGGCGTGGTCGCGGGCGATCCTCGCCGCCCAGAGGAAGATCCGGTGCTTCAGGCCGCCCTCGGCCCTGGAGCGGGCGGCGATGCCGTTGTAGACCTTCTCGAAGATCCTCGGCGCGGACGCCATCACGGTGGGCCGGACGACGGGGAGGTTGGTGATGATGCGGTCGATCCGGCCGTCCACGGCGATCACGCTGCCGGTCTTCACCTGGCCGGCGATCAGGGCGTTGCCGAAGACGTGGGAGAGCGGGAGCCACAGGAACTGGACGTCGTCGGGCAGCAGCAGTCCGCTGACCTCCTGCGCGGCGGCCTGGTAGGACCAGCAGTCGTGCGCCAGGCGCACGCCCTTCGGGCGGCCGGTCGTGCCCGAGGTGTAGATGAGGGTGGCGAGCTGGTCGCGGCGGATGGCTTCGACCCTGGTGTCGACCGCGTCCGGGTGCTCCTTCAGGTGCGCCGCGCCCCGCTGCTCCAGTTCGGCGAGGGTGAGCACGTCCAGCCCCTCGGCCCGGGGCGGGTCCGCCGGCGCGTCGATGACGACGGCGGTGGCCAGCGCGGGCAGCCCGGCCTTGTGGGCGGCGACCTTGGCCAGCTGCTCGGCGTTCTCCACGAAGATCGCCCGGCTCCCGGAGTCGGCGAGGATGTACGCCGTCTCCTCGCCGTCGGTGCTCGGGTAGACCGCGGTGGCGGCGACGCCGGCGCACATCATGCCCAGGTCGGCGAGGATCCACTCGATCCGCGTCGAGGAGGAGATGGCCACCCGGTCCTCCGGCGCCAGCCCGAGGGTAAGCAGGCCGGCCGCGATCGCCTTCACGCGCTCGCCGGTCTGCGCCCAGGTCAGCGAGTGCCATTCCTCGGTGCCGGGCGGGCCGTTCCCGGCCGCGACGGGGTGGCGGTAGGCCTCCCGGTCCGGGGTGGCCCCGACCCGGGAGAGGAGGATGTGCGCCATCGACGGCGGGCGGCTTTCGAGCAGGTGCGGCGCGGAACTCAACTCAACCCCCCGGGGCCGGAGCGCCCGGCGACGGTCGGGCGACCGGCCGGTGACGTACGGGCTGTGGCGAGGCTAGGCGGAAGAGCGCCCGGTGCGTAAGGGAGCGGACGGAGAAAGGTCCCCCGGGGCGGGATACCGCGTCCCCGGCGGGTTCCCGCGTCCCGGGCGGTCCTCCGCGATCGAACATACGATGGGCGGGAGCCGGCGTCGGCAGCCCGCCGTGCCGGCCGGCCGAGGCGAGCAGGGCGGAGACGCATGGCACAGGCCACCGACGCGGCACGGACCGTCATCCTGACTGTGGACGACGACCCGGGAGTGTCCCGTGCCATCGCCCGCGACCTGCGGCGCCGCTACGGCGGGGGCTACCGCGTCGTGCGCGCCGAGTCCGGCGAGGCCGCGCTCGACGCGCTCCGCGAGCTGAAGCTGCGGGGCGATCTGGTCGCCGTGCTCCTGGCCGACTACCGCATGCCGCGGATGAACGGCATCGAGTTCCTCGAACAGGCCCTCGGGGTGTATCCGGGGGCCCGTCGCGTCCTGCTGACCGCGTACGCCGACACCGACGCGGCCATCGACGCGATCAACGTCGTCGACCTCGACCACTACCTCCTGAAGCCCTGGGACCCGCCGGAGGAGAAGCTCTACCCGGTGGTGGACGACCTGCTCACGGCCTGGCGCTCCAGCGACCACCGTCCGGTGCCGGCGACGAAGGTGGTCGGCCACCGCTGGTCGGCGCGCTCCTCGTCGGTGCGCGAGTTCCTGGCCCGCAACCAGGTGCCGTACCGCTGGTACTCCTCCGACGAGCCCGAGGGCCTGCGCCTCCTCGCCGCCGCCGGCGCCGACGACCACCGGCTGCCCCTGGTGATCACGCCCGACGGCACGGTCCTGGTCGAACCGGACGCGGTTGGGCTCGCCGCCCACGTGGGGCTCGCGACGACCCCGGCCGCCGACTTCTACGACCTGGTCGTCATCGGCGGCGGACCGGCCGGGCTCGGCGCGGCGGTGTACGGAGCCTCCGAGGGGCTGCGGACCGTGCTGGTCGAACGGTCGGCGACCGGCGGGCAGGCCGGCCAGAGCTCCCGGATCGAGAACTACCTCGGCTTCCCGGACGGCGTGTCCGGCGGGCAGCTCACCGAGCGGGCCCGCCGCCAGGCGAGCCGCTTCGGCGCCGAGATCCTCACCGCCCGCGAGGTCACCGGTCTGGAGGCGAACGGCGCGGCCCGCGTGGTGCGGTTCTCGGACGGAACCGAGGTCGCCGCGCACAGCGTGATCCTCGCGACCGGGGTGTCCTACCGGCAGCTCCCGGCTCCCGGGTGCGAGGACCTCACCGGCCGCGGCGTCTACTACGGCTCGTCCCTCACCGAGGCGTCCTCCTGCGAGGACCAGGACGTGTACATCGTCGGCGGCGCGAACTCCGCCGGGCAGGCCGCGGTGTTCCTCGCCCGGGGCGCGAAGTCGGTGACGCTGCTCGTCCGCGGGGAGTCGCCGGCGGCGACGATGTCGTACTACCTGATCCAGCAGATCGAGGAGGCGCCGAACATCACCGTGCGTCCCAGGACGGTCGTCGAGGCGGCGCACGGCGCGGAGCACCTGGAGCGGCTGACCCTGCGGGACGCCGTGACCGGCGACACCGAGGACGTCGACGCCCAGTGGCTGTTCGTCTTCATCGGCGCGGCACCGCTGACCGACTGGCTCGACGGGACGGTGCTGCGCGACGAGCACGGGTTCATCCTGGCCGGCCCCGACCTCACGCCGGACGGGCGGCCGCCGGCCGAGTGGGGCCTCGACCGGCCGCCCTACCACCTGGAGACGAACGTCCCCGGGGTGTTCGTGGCGGGCGACGCCCGCTCCCAGTCCGCGAAGCGCGTCGCCTCCGCCGTCGGAGAGGGAGCCATGGCCGTGATGCTCGTCCACCGCTATCTGGAGCAGTCATGACCGGTCAGGACACGGGCGGTCAGGACACGGGCGGCCGGGTGCTGCCCTGCGACCGGCACGAGATCGGCTCGCTGTTCCTGTTCGAGAAGCTCTCGCCGGAGCAGCTCGACCGGCTGTGCGCCGAGGGGCGGGTGGAGCTCTTCCGGCCCGGGCCCGTCTACACCGAGGGCGATCCCGCGACCTGCTTCTACGTGATGATCGAGGGCACCGTCGTCCTGTACCGCAGGGTCGGCGGCGACGACGTCGAGGTGAGCCGGACCGCGCAGCGCGGTGTGTACGCGGGCGCCATGCAGGCGTACCTGGGCGACCGGGTGCCCCAGACGTACAACAACTCCCTGCGGGTGACCGAGCCCACCCGGTTCTTCGTCATGCCGGCGCAGTCGTTCGCGGACATCATGGCCGAGTGGTTCCCCATGGCGGTGCACCTCCTCGAAGGGCTGTTCTTCGGGTCCAAGAACACCCAGCGCGCCATCGGCCAGCGCGAACGGCTCCTGGCCCTGGGCTCGTTGTCCGCCGGCCTCACCCACGAGCTCAACAACCCGGCCGCCGCGGCCGTGCGGGCCACTGCGGCGCTGCGGGAGCGGGTCGGCAAGATGCGGCACAAGCTGTCCGTCATCGCCCGGGGCCCGTACTCCCGGGAGGCGCTCGCCGACCTGATCGAGATCCAGGAGCGCACCGCGGAGCGGGTCGCCAAGGCACCGGCGCTCAGCCCGCTGGAGGCCTCCGACCGGGAGGACGAGCTCGCCGACTGGCTGGAGGACCACGGCATCCAGGAGGGCTGGCGGTACGCGCCCGTCTTCGTCCAGGCCGGTCTCGACACGGACTGGCTGGAGCAGGTGGCGGCGACCGTGGCCGAGGACGTCCTGCCGGGGGCGGTCGGCTGGCTCAACTACACGGTCGAGACCGAGCTGCTGATGGACGAGATCGGCGACTCCACCGACCGCATCTCCCACCTGGTGGACGCGGCCAAGCAGTACGCGCAGCTCGACCGGGCCCCGCACCGCGACGTGGACGTCCACGAACTCCTCGACAGCACCCTGCTGATGCTGTCGGGGAAGATCGGCTCCGGGGTGCGCGTCGTGAAGGAGTACGACCGCTCCCTCCCCGACGTGCCCGCGTACCCGGCGGAGCTGAACCAGGTGTGGACCAACCTCATCGACAACGCGGTGTCCGCCATGCGGAGCACCGGGGGCGAGGGGACATTGACGGTCCGCACGGCCCGCGAGGGCGACCGGCTGCTCGTGGAGTTCCGCGACACGGGGCCCGGCGTTCCCGAGGAGATCCGCAGCCGCATCTTCGACCCCTTCTTCACCACCAAGCCGGTCGGCGAGGGCACCGGTCTCGGTCTGGACATCTCCTGGCGGATCGTGGTGAGCAAGCACCACGGCAGCCTCCAGGTCGAGTCCGTCCCGGGCGACACCCGCTTCCAGGTGCTGCTGCCGCTGACCGCCCCCGAGACCCGGGCGGAGACCGATCCGGGGACCGATCCAGAGCCCGGTACCGCCACGGGGACCGGCGCCCGCACCGACGAGGAGCGCGCATGACCGAGATCGAGGGACTCGACCCGAGCGTCCCGCCCAGCGGGACCGGCTGCACGGACTGCGACGCGGTCGGCGGCTGGTGGTTCCACCTGCGGCGCTGCGCCCAGTGCGGGCACGTCGGCTGCTGCGACTCCTCCCCCGCCCGACACGCCACCGCCCACTGGAAGTCCACCGGTCACCCGCTCGTGCAGAGCTTCGAACCGGGCGAGGACTGGTTCTGGAACTACGCCACCGACGACCTGTACGACGGCGGCCCCGCGCTGGCCCCGCCGGGCGGCCACCCGGCCGACCAGCCGGCTCCCGGGCCGGTCGGCCGCGTCCCGGACGACTGGCGGCAGCACCTGAACCCCTGAGCGGAGGCCCCGCTCCGGGAGCCGCGGCCGCCCGGGCGGCGCGGGCCGGGCCGGCCGCCGAACGGCCCTGACCGGGCAGGACCGGCCGCCGACCACGCGCCGGTAGGGTCCGGCGTCATGGCGAACGACATCACGAACAGCACGGCGAACGACACGACGGGCGAGGCGGGCGGCTGGCGGTCGGACCGCATCGGCAGTGCGCTGCGCGGTGCGAACCCCTCGGTGCTCCGCCGGCTCGACGCCGGGTTCGCGGTCATCGGGGACGTCCAGTTCCTCCCCGGGTACTCGGTGCTCCTGGTGGACGACCCCGGCGTTCAGCGGCTGTCGGAGCTCTCGCGGGACCGGCGCCTGCGGTTCCTCTCCGACATGGATCGCCTCGGGGAGGCCGTCGAGCGGGCCTGCCGGCGGCTCGACCCCGCCTTCCGGCGCGTGAACCTGGAGATCCTCGGCAACGCCGACGGCTTCCTGCACGCCCACGTCTGGCCCCGGTACTCCTGGGAGCCGGACGACCGCGTGGCGATGCCGGTGTGGCTGTACCCGAGGGAGCGCTGGAGCGACGAGGCGTACGCGCTCGGCCCGCGGCACGACGCCCTCCGCGAGGCGATCGGCGACGAGCTGGACCGCCTCACCGGCCCGTGATCGCCGACCCGGCCCGGACCGGCGACCGGGCCGCGTCGTGCCGGGGGGGTGCGTCGCCGCGAGCGGGGTGTGACCGGCGGTTGACCGGGCGCGGCGGGCCCTGCGTAGAGTACGGCCGGGCGCGGCGCGATCGGATGGAGTTCCTGTGAGCGTGACCAGCCTTGAGCACACCGCCGTCCCCGCCGACACCGGCGAGGTGACCCTCCTCATAGCCCGCCGGGTCGAACCGGGCTACGAGGCGGCCTTCGAGCTCTGGGCGAAGGGCATCCTGGAGAGCGCCGCCGCCTTCCCCGGTCACCTGGGCTACGGCTTCTTCCGCTCCTCCGGCGGCGACGCCCCGTGGTTCCTCGTCCACCGCTTCCGGGACGAGGCCGCGTGCCGGGCGTGGCAGGAGTCGCCGGAGCGGGCGTCCTGGTTCGCCGACTGCGAGGGCCACCACCACACGGAGATCGCCCGGCGGACCCTGACCGGCATGGAGACGTGGTTCGCGAAGCCGGGCTCGACCCGGCCCGCGCCGCCCCGGTGGAAGATGGCGATCAGCGCGACCCTGGCGATCTACCCGATCTCGGTCCTGGGCAGCCTGCTGCTGATCCCCCGGCTGACCGGCCTTCCCCTCCTGGTCAGCAGCGCCGTCGTGGCGTGCGTGTTCAACGTCCTGATGACGTATGTGGCGATGCCCGCCGTGAGCCGGCTGCTGCGCCGCTGGCTCACCCCGTAGCCCCCGCGGGGGCGGACGCCCGGGCGCGTTCGTCATCTAAGATTCAGGGCGGCCTCGGGGCCGACGACGCTGATCACGAAGATCCCGGGGAATCGGGTGACCACCGACGTGCGTCTCACCGGTGCGGAGTTCCCGGCTCATCCGGCTCACCCGCCCGTGCAAGGAAGACTCCCAGGGAGAAGTGAGGTATGTCCGTGATCTGCGTCGGCGGCATGATCGGAATCGGCAAGACGAGTGTGGCCGAGCTGATCGCCAAGGATCTCGGCAGCGACGTCTTCTACGAGAGCGTCGAGGACAACCCGATCCTCCCGCTCTTCTACACGGCGAGCCCCGAGGAGATCCAGGAGAAGCGGTACCCGTTCCTCCTCCAGCTGTACTTCCTCCAGACCCGCTTCGCCGCGATCAAGGAGGCCTACAAGCAGGGCCACAACGTCCTCGACCGGTCGATCCACGAGGACTGGTACTTCGCCAGGGTCAACCACGACCTGGGCCGGATCACCTCCCTCGAGATGCAGGTGTACGAGGGGCTGCTCGGCGAGATGATGCGCGAGATCGACGGCCTGCCCTACCGCAAGGCGCCCGATCTCATGGTCTACCTCAAGGCCGACTTCGCGACCGTGCTGCACCGCATCGGTCTGCGCGGCCGGGACTTCGAGCAGGACGAGGGCCTCGTCGAGTACTACCGGACCCTGTGGTCCGGCTACGACGACTGGGTGCACAAGCACTACTCGGCGAGCGACGTCCTGGTGATCGACATGAACCACACGGACGTCGTCAACAACCCCGAGGACGCGGACCGCGTGGCGCGGGAGGTCAGGGACGCCCTCGCGGCGGCCACCCGCCGGGCCTGACCCCGGCAGGGACCGCCCCGCCCGGGGGCGGGCGGACCCGGCGCCCGCCGGACCGCCCGCCGCCGCGGTTCAGCAGCTGATCGTGCCCCGCCGCAGGGCGTGGCCGCCGGTGTTGCCGTCGTCGGCCCAGTAGACCGGCTTGCTGCCGCCGACGCACTCGTCGGCCCCGGCCGGGGCGAAGCCCTCGTTGTTGAGGTCGGGCATGCCGCTCGGGCGCTGGTAGGAGGCCACCGGCGCGAAGACGCCCGTGGCGTCGATCTTCAGGGTCCGGTGCAGTCCGCCGCAGGTGTCGTCGCAGACCGCCCACAGCCGGGCGGCCTGCGGCTCCCACTGGAGCTCCATCACGCCGGCCGTGCCGCTCGCGATCGTCGCGACGCGGGTGGCGCCGCCGCCGTCCTGGAGGACGTACGCGTGGACCGCTCCGGTGCCCTCCACGCCGAGCAGGAAGACCCCTCCCGTGTGCGCGCCGTACCGGCTCGGGTCGTAGGCCGTGCCCGTCGACTGGTCCTTGAACCCGGCCGCGACGAGGGTGCCGTCGGGGATCCAGGTGATCGCCTCGAAGCCGACGTTGGCGCCCACCGCCGGGAGGCCGGCGGTCAGGTTCCACTCCTTCGTGGCGGTGAGGGTGCCGCCGGTGCCGGCGGCGACCTCGTAGCGCAGGACGGAGAGCCGGCTGGTCCCGGAGGCGTCGCCGTTGCGCTCGGTGGCGACGTACGCGCCGCCCGCGGCCCCGGCGCCCGTCAGGGTGACGGCCTCGCTGTCGGGGCTGCCGCTGCCGCCGGGGTAGCGCAGGGTCTTGCCGCTGCTCCAGCCGTTCGCGGTGTCCGGGCGCCAGCCGCCGGAGCCGTCGCGGACCAGGCGCCACAGCCTGCCGGAGTTCTGGGCGGCCCAGAGGACGGAGCCCTCCTGGTACAGGCCGCTGAGGTCGCCGCCGAAGACGTCGGTCGCGTCGGCCGTCGCGACCGAGCCGCCACCGGGCCAGGCGACCGGGTTCGTACCGCCGCCGGAGCCGCAGTCGTTGGGGGCGCCGAGCGTCAGGGCCGCCTTCCCGAAGGCGCCCGTGCCGTCGGGGCAGCGCGACCAGGAGGGGGCGGAGTGCGCGCTCCAGGCGAAGCTGTCGACGAGGGTGCTGCCGCCGGGCAGGTAGAGCCGGGCCTTGTCGCCGGATCCGAGGCCGAACGAGGAGGCCACCGTGAAGGCGCGCGCCGCGCCGGGGGCGAGGGTCGTCCCGGCCGGGACGGTGAAGGTGTGGCTCGCGTCGTCGTCCTTGAGGACCCAGCCGGAGAGGTCGACCGCGGCCGCTCCCTTGTTGTACAGCTCGATCGAGTCGTCCACGGCGCCGGTGGTCACCACCTCGTTGATCCGGACGTCGTCGGCCGGGGCGGCGTGCGCGGTCGGTGCGACCAGGGAGGCGGCGGCGAGCAGCGTGGCACCGGCGACGGCGACGCGGATCGGGAGGAGGCGACGGCTCCGGGGAGCGCGTTCTTCGGGCACGGGGGGTCCGTCCTGGAAGAGGGGCGAAGGGCGTCACGAGAATCACGCCCGACGCCGAACGCCGTCCGGCGTCCGGCCCGTTGCCGGGTGAACGCCTGCCGAACGGCAGGAGGCGCCGCACCGCGCCGGCCGGCCGTGCCGGGTCAGGCCCTCGGGCGGGTCGCCGTCACGAGGTAGTAGTCGAGGTCGCGCCGCTCGTACGCCGTGAGGAAGTTGCGCGGCCAGGTGCCCGGCTCCCACTGGTCCGAGAGCCAGCGGTCCCAGCCCGGCCACACGTCCGGTCCGATCGACACGGCCCGCGCGTCCGCCAGGCCCGCCCGGGTGAGGGCGTCGGTGACGAGGGTGACGGGACGCGCGATGTCGAGTCCGTCGGCGAACGTCTCCAGGGCGGACGCGAGCCGTGCTCCGCTCTCCGGGTCGGTGCCGGGGGTGAAGAAGCTCGCGACGACCACTCGCCCTCCGGGGCGCAGCACCCGGGCCGCCTCACGGGTGAAGGCGGCCATGTCGTCGAAGTGCTGGGCGGCCTCGACGCTGTAGACGCAGTCGAACTCGCCGTCGCCGAACGGCATGTGCTCCGCCGCGCCCCGGACGAGGCGGAGCCCCGGGGGCGAGGCCGCCAGCAGCTCGGCGTTGGTCCGGCGGGCCCGCTCCAGCTGCTCGGGGTGGATGTCCATTCCGGTCACCCGCTCCGGGCCGTACTCGCGCAGGGCGAGGGCGCAGCCGACGCCGAGACCGCAGCCGACCTCCACGATCCGCCGGCCGGTGAGCGGCCCGGCGGCGTCGAGCACCCGGCGGTAGAGGTCCTGCTGGCTGCGGACCCGGTCGTCGACCGTGAGGGGCCCGGCGAGGTCGATCGACCGCCAGGAGCCGAAGTTGATGAATCCGCCGGCGAACACCGGCACCGAACTGAGGTCGGCCGGACCGTACGTCTCCCGGACCGCGGCCCGCATCTCCACCTGCTCCACCCGCGTCACCTCCGGAAACCAGTCTGGCGTCGGGCTCCGTCGCTGTCGACGGCGCCGGCCCGGTGCGACCCGAAAGGGTGCACGGGCCGGACCGGTCCCGACGCCGCGGGCCGGGCCGGGTCGGGGCTGCGCAGCGCGGCGGGGAGGGCACGGCGGCGGGCCGTGCCCTCCCGCGCGCGCGTCAGCGGGCGGCGATCACGCGGGGCAGTGCCGCCAGGGTGTCGGTGAGGCCGTCGGCGTCCGGTCCGCGCCCCTGGGCCAGCTCCGGGGAGCCGCCGCCCCGGCCGCCGAGGAGCTGCTTGACCAGCGCGGCCGCGTTCAGGCCGGCCTCGCGGGCAGCCTTGTTCAGCGCGACGACGACCACGCCCGTGCCCGTACCGATGCCGACGGCGCCGGGCGTGCCGACGGGCAGGCGGTCGCGGACGGCGGTGGCCAGGGCCCGGGCCTCGTCCGCGCCGCCCTCGGCGGTGGCCGTGACGACCCGGACGCCGCCCGCGTCGTCGCCGCGCCCGGCCAGCTCGGCGGCGCGGGCGGTGGTCGCCTGCTGCCGGAGGCGGGCGTTCTCCCGGTCGGCGGCCTTGAGGCGGTCGAGGAGACCGGCGATCCGCTCGGGGAGTTCGGCGCGGGGTGCGTTCAGCTGCTCGGCGATGCGGGCGACGAGGTCGCGCTCGCGGGCCAGGTAGCCGAAGCCCTCGATGCCGACCGCCGCCTCCAGCCGGCGCATGCCCGCGCCGACGGAGGACTCCGCGGTGAGGGCGACGGTGCCGACCTGCGCGGCGTGCTCGACGTGCGTACCGCCGCACAGCTCCCGCGACCAGGCCCCGCCGATCTCGACGACCCGCACCTTCTCCCCGTACGTCTCGTCGAAGAGGGCCAGCGCGCCCAGCTCCTTCGCCTCGGGGAGGGTCATCCACCGGACGCCGACCGGGAGGTCGCGGCGCAGGGCGCGGTTGGCGGCCTCCTCCACCTCGGAGCGGACGGCCGGGGAGAGGGCTCCGCGCCAGGGGAAGTCGAGGCGGAGGTGTCCGGGACGGTTGTAGGAGCCGGACTGCAGCGCGGTCGGGCCGAGGACCTCGCGGAGGGCCGCGTGCAGGACGTGGGTGCCGGAGTGGGCCTGGCGGGCCCCCAGCCGCCACTCGGGGTCGACGGCGGCGTGCACGGTGTCGTCCACGGCCAGTTCGCCCGCCGTGATCCGCACCTGGTGGGCGACCAGGCCGGGCAGGGGCCGCTGGACGTCGACGACCTCGGCCTCCGCCGAGGCCCCGGAGAGCAGGCCGGCGTCGCTGTCCTGGCCGCCGGACTCGGCGTAGAAGGGGGTGCGGTCCAGGATCACGGTGACGAGGTCGCCGGTGCGGGCCACCGGGACCGGGCCCTCGGTGCCGAGCAGCGCGAGGACACGGGACTCGGTGGTGAGGGTGTCCCAGGCGCGCCAGTCCGTCGGCCCGTGGGAGTCGAGCACGGTGCGGAGGGCCGCGGTGTCGGCCGCGCCGCCGGACTTGCGGGCGCGCGCGTCGGCGCGGGCCCGCTCGCGCTGGGCGTTCATGAGGGCGGTGAAGCCGTCGCGGTCGACCTCGACGCCCTGTTCGGCGGCCATCTCCAGGGTGAGGTCGATGGGGAAGCCGTACGTGTCGTGCAGCAGGAACGCCTGCGCGCCGGGCAGCGAACGCCCGCCCTCGTCCTTCACCTTGGCGACGGCCGTGTCCAGCACGGTGGTGCCCTGCCGGAGGGTGGACCGGAACGCGTCCTCCTCGCCGTACGCCTGGTCGGAGATGCGCGCGTACGCCTCCACGACCTCCGGGTAGGAGGGGGCCATGCAGTCGCGGGCGACGGGCAGCAGTTCGGGGAGGGCCGGGTCGTGGAAGCCGAGCTGGCGCATGGAGCGCACGGAGCGGCGCAGGATGCGGCGCAGGACGTAGCCCCGGCCCTCGTTGCCGGGGGCGGTGCCGTCGGCGAGCAGCATGAGGGCGGTGCGGACGTGGTCGGCGACGACCCGGAGCCGGACGTCGGATTCCGCGGCGGCCCCGTAGCGCACGCCCGCCAGGTCGGCGGCCCGGTCCAGGACCGGACGCGTCTCGTCGATCTCGTAGAGGTTGTCCTTGCCCTGGAGGAGGGTCGCCATGCGCTCCAGGCCCATGCCGGTGTCGATGTTGCGGCGGGGCAGCTCGCCGAGGATCGGGTAGCCGGACTTGCCGGGGCCGGCGCCGCGCTCGTACTGCATGAAGACCAGGTTCCAGAACTCCATGTACCGGTCCTCGTCGACCGCGGGGCCTCCCTCGCGGCCGAGGGCCGGGCCCCGGTCGTAGTACAGCTCGGAGCACGGCCCGCAGGGGCCGGGGACGCCCATGGACCAGAAGTTGTCCTCGTCGCCGCGCTCCACGATCCGCTCGTCGGGCAGCCCGGCGACCGCGCGCCAGATGCCCCGGGACTCGGTGTCGGAGTGGTGGACCGTCACCCAGATCCGCTCCGGGTCGAGGCCGTAGCCGCCGTCCGCCTGCGGCTTCGTGGACAGGTCCCAGGCGAGGGCGATGGCCTCTTCCTTGAAGTAGTCCCCGAAGGAGAAGTTGCCGTTCATCTGGAAGAAGGAGCCGTGCCGGGTGGTCCTGCCGACCTCCTCGATGTCCAGGGTGCGCACGCACTTCTGGACGCTGGTGGCCCGCTGCCACGGCGGGGCGGCCTCGCCGGTGAAGTAGGGCTTGAACGGCACCATGCCCGCGTTGACGAACAGCAGCGTCGGGTCGGGCGTGGGCAGCGGGGCGCTGGGGACGACGGTGTGGCCGCGGGCGGCGAAGTGGTCCAGGAAGCGCTGGCGGATGTCGGCGGTACGCAAGGGTCTCACTGCTCCGGTGGAGAGGTCAGAGGGGGCGAGGGGCGGCTGTGCGGGCCGGGTGTCGGGGGCCGGGGAGGGCGACGCGGCCGGCTTCCCGGGAGCGGGTGGCGGCGGCCGGCGGCGACCTGTCGGACGGGGCGTTCATCAGGCGGCTCGGACCGGGGGCGCGGGCAGCGGGGTGAGGGAGGCGTACTCCAGGGGCGCCGACGGGTCGATCGACACGCCGAGCGGGGCGGGCTCGGCGCCGGACCGGACGAGGAGGTCGCCGACGGCCGCGATCATGGCGCCGTTGTCCGTGCAGAGCGTCATCGGCGGCACGCGCAGTTCCACCCCGGCGGCGGCGCAGCGCTGCTCGGCCAGGCCGCGGACACGGGAGTTCGCGGCGACGCCGCCGACCACGATGAGCGTCCCGACGTCGTACGCCGCGCAGGCGGCGAGCGCCTTGCGGGTCAGGACGTCGGCGACGGCCTCCTGGAGGGCGGCGGCCCCGTCCGCGACGGGCAGGTCGAGGCCCTGGGCGCGGTGCTTCTCGACCCAGCGGGCCGCGGCCGTCTTGAGGCCGGAGAAGGAGAAGGCGTACGGGTCGTCGCCGGGCCGCGTGAGGGGCCGGGGGAAGTCGACCGCACGCGGGTCGCCGTCCCGGGCGGCCCGGTCGATGGCCGGCCCGCCGGGGTAGGACAGGCCCATGATGCGGGCGACCTTGTCGAAGCACTCCCCCGCCGCGTCGTCGAGCGTGTCGCCGAGGTGCAGGATCGGTTCGCGCACGAGGTCCCGGACGAGCAGGAGGGAGGTGTGGCCGCCGGAGACGATGAGGACGACGCACGGGGTGGGCAGGGGGCCGTGCTCCAGGGTGTCGGCGGCGACGTGACCGGCCAGGTGGTGCACCCCGTAGAGCGGCACGCCCGCCGCGTAGGCCAGGGTCTTCGCCCCGGCGAGACCGACCTGGAGGGCGCCGGAGAGGCCGGGACCGGTGGTGACGGCGACCGCGTCGATCTGCCCCAGCCGCAGCCCCGCCTGTTCCAGGGCTCCCCGCACGACCGGGTTGAACGCCTGGAGGTGCGCCCGCGCCGCGATCTCCGGCACCACCCCGCCGAAGAGGGCGTGCTCGTCCATGCTCGACGCCACGACGTGCGCGAGCAGCTTCCCGTCCCGCACGATCCCCGCGCCCGTCTCGTCGCACGACGACTCGATTCCCAGGACGATCGGTCCACCCACTGCGCCACTCCTTATGCACTCGTCTTGCATCTGCAATATATGTGCAATAAGGAGCCGGGGGCGGCCCCGGTGCCGGTGGGACGGGTGGGCACCTAGTCCGCGAGGGCGTGCAGGCGCAGCGCCAGCTGGATCTCCAGGGCGCGGGCGGGGGACTGCCAGTCGGGGCCCAGGAGGCGGCCCACCCGTTCCAGGCGCTGCGCCACCGTGTTGACGTGGACATGGAGCGCGCCCTTGGTTCGGGCGGGGCTCATGCCGCTCGCGAAGTAGGCGTCCAGGGTGCGGACGAGGTCGGTGCCCCGCCGCCGGTCGTACGCGACGACCTGGCCGACCGTGCGGTCGACGAAGCCGTCGATGTCCCGGCTGTCGGCGAGGAGAAGCCCGAGGAAGCCGAGGTCCTCGGCGGCCGCGCCCTGTCCGGAGCGGTGCAGGAGCCGGAGCGCGTCGAGGCAGCGGCGGGCCTCCGCGTACGCCACGGCCACCTGGTCCGGGCGGTCGAGCGGGGCCCGTACCGGGGCAGAGGCGCCCACGGTGACCGGTTCGCGCAGGGTGGAGCCGAGACCGTGCGCGGTCTGCCGGGCGAGGTCGGCGGCGCTCTCGCCGGGGCCGAGGGGCAGCAGCAGGACCGTTCCGCCGTCGCGGGCGGAGGCGAGTCCGCGGCGGGTCGCGGCCAGGTGTGTCGCCGCGGACCAGAGGCGCTGCCGGTCGGCGCTCTCGCGGCCGCCGGCGTCCGGCTCGGACGGCCCGCCGTCCCGGTCGATGCGCGCGGCGAGCACCACGTGCGGTGCCTCGCTGTCGGTGCGGAGCCGGGCCGCCCGCTCGCGGAGCAGCAGCCGGTCGCGGTCGGGGGCGTCGAGGAGGTCGTCGAGGAGCTCGCCCCGCACCCGCTGCTCGGCCTCGCCCGCCGAGCGGCGGGCGAGCAGGAGGAGAGAGGTGACGAGGGCGGCCCGCTCCAGGGTGCGCTGGTCGACGGGGTCGAGCTCCGGTCGGCCGTGCAGGACGAGGGCGCCCAGGGTCTCGCCTCCGGCGGAGACGGCGGCGATCCAGTCGTCGTCCTCGCGGACCGCGTGGCCGCCGGCGCCGAGAGCGGTCCCGGCGCACTCCTCCGTGAACGCGACGGTGCCGCCGAGGACCTCGGAGACGGCGTGGGCGACGTCGTGGACGCCGCCGCCGTGCAGCACCAGTTCGGAGAGCCGGTCGTGGACCTCGGACGCCCGCTCGATGACGGCGCTGTGCTCGCGGATGATGCCGTTCGCGCGCTCCAGCTCGGCGAGGGCCGAGCGGGTCTCCCCGAGGAGGTTGGCGGTGTCGATGGCGACGGCGGCGTGCGCGGCGAAGGAGCAGAGCAGGGCGACCTGCTCCCGCTCGAAGACCCTGGCCCGGCGGTCGGCGGCGAAGAGGACGCCGATGACCTGGGCGCCGAGGCTGAGCGGCACGCCCAGGATGGCGACGAGGCCCTCGTCCCGTACCGCCGTGTCGATCGTCCGGGTGTGCTGGAAGCGCGCGTCGCCGAAGTAGTCGTCCGTGACGTACGGGCGGGCGGTCTGTGCGACGAGCCCGCCGAGGCCCTCTCCCATGCCGAGGCGGACCTGCTGGAAGCGCGCCGAGACGGAGCCCTCGGTGACCCGCATGTAGGTGTCGCCCGCCACCGGGTCGTTGAGGCTCAGATAGGCGACCTCGGTGCCGAGGAGGGACCGGGCGCGCTGGACGATGGCGCGCAGCACGGCGTCGAGGTCCCGCAGTCCCGCGAGGTCGTGGGCGGTCTCGAAGAGCGCGGACAGCTCCGCCTCGCGCCTCCGCCGACCCTCCAGCTCCGCCCGGACCCGCAGGGCGAGCTGCTTGGCCTGTTCGAGTTCGGCCAGCGTCTCGGGGCCGGCGCCGCTCGCGCGGGCGAGCAGCACGGGCCGGTCGTAGGCCTCCGTCGCGGCTCCCTTGGCGAGGAGTTCGAGGAAGGAGACGGGTTCGTGGGACATGGACACAGGGATACCTGCCGACCATGGGGTCGCACCACCCCTGGTGGACGACCTTCACGGGGTCGGCGCGCCGCCGGCCGCGCCGGGGTCGGTTACGGCTCCGGGGGCGGTGCCGCGCACGCGCGCTCCGTGACCCGGGGAGCGTCCCCTCGCCCGTCGACGCGCCTCGGGCCGGTGGTTCAGCCGGTCGCCGCGGTGCGGAACCAGGTGGGCTCGTCGGCCAGCGCCTTCTCGATCCGCATCAGCGAGAAGCGCTTCATCTCGGGCAGGTCGTCCAGGTCGAACCAGCCGACCTCCAGGGACTCGTCGTCGTTGACCCGGGCCTCGCCGCCCACGGCGCGGCAGCGGAAGGTGACGTCCACGAACTGGCACTGGTCGCCGTTGGCGTAGACGACGGGCTTGCGCAGGGTCTCGACGAGCACGATCCGCTCGGCCTCGCAGTGCACGGCCGTCTCCTCGAAGACCTCGCGCACCGCGCAGTCGGCGGGCTGCTCCCCCGGTTCGACGATGCCCCCGACGATCGCCCAGTGCCCGGTGTCGGCGCGGCGGCCGAGCAGCACCCGGCCCCGGTCGTCGAAGACGACGGCGCTCACTCCGGGCAGGAAGAGGAGCTGGTGGCCGGCTGTCTCACGCAGGGCCCGGATGAAGTCAGGGGTAGCCATGGCACCGACCCTAGATCACCCGCGGGTCCGGCAGCGGACGGCCCTGTCGGGGGCCGGGCCACCAGCGGTCGGCCCGCGGGAGGCCCGGTCGGCGCCCTGCGCGGGACGGCGCCGTCCCACCGCGTTCTACTGCGCGGGGGTGCGCCGGGCCCGTACCGCGCGGAGGGCCGACCAGCCGAGGCCGGCGGCGGCGAGGGCCGCGAGGAGGGCCTCGGGCAGGGTGCCCATCCGGGTCGCCGGGGTCAGGGAGGAGCGCAGCGGCACCTTCTCGACCAGGACGTCCGGGGTGAACATCTTCGTCTCCGCGACGATCTCGCCGTCGGGGCGGATGACCGCGCTGACCCCGCTGGTCACGGGGACGACCACCGAGCGGCTGTGTTCGACGGCCCGCACCCGCGACATGGCGAGCTGCTGGTAGGTCATCTCGCTGCGGCCGAAGGTGGCGTTGTTGCTGGGGACGCTGATCAGCTGGGCGCCGTGGGTGACGGTGTCGCGTACGGCCCAGTCGAAGGCGGCCTCGTAGCAGGTGGCGAGGCCGACCCGGGTGCCCGCCAGATCGAAGACCCCGATCTTCGTGCCGGCCCCGAAGTCGCGGCTCACCCGGTCGACGTTGCTGTTGAAGAGGCGGACGAGGGGGCGCATCGGGATGTACTCGCCGAAGGGCTGCACGTGCCGCTTGTCGTAGGTGGCGACGGGACCGCGGTCCGGCTCCCACTCGATGAGGGTGTTCCGGAGCTTGCCGGTCTCGGGGGCGACGACCGCGCCGATCACGGTCGGTACGCCGATCGCGCGGACGGCGCCGTCGATGACCTCGGCCGCGTCGGCGTTCGCGTACGGGTCGATGTCCGAGGAGTTCTCCGGCCACAGGACGAAGTCGGGCTGCGGGGCGCGGCCGGCCTTGACGTCCGCGGCGAGCTCGCGGGTCCGGGCGACGTGGTTGTCGAGGACCGCCCGGCGCTGGGCGTTGAAGTCGAGGCCGAGGCGGGGGACGTTGCCCTGGACGGCGGCGACGGTGGCGGTGCCGTCCTCGGCGGAGTCGTCGACGAGCGGCAGTGCGGCGAGGGCGCCGGTGACGGGGACGAGGACGGCGAGCGCCGCGGCCACGAGCGGTCCGCGCGGGAGCCGGCCGGGCCCGGATCCGGCCGCCGGCTCGACGCCGCTGTCGGGCGCGCCGTCCCGGCGGGCCGGGGCGGCGGTCTCGTCAGGGGTTCCGGTGTGCGCGCCCGCGGCCCGGCGGGTGCGGATCTGCCGGCAGGCCTCGTACAGGCCGAAGCCGCAGAGGGCGACGGCGAAGCCGAGCACCGGAGTGCCGCCGACGGCGGCCAGCGGGAGGAAGACCCCGTCCGCCTGACCGAAGGCGATCTTGCCCCAGGGGAAGCCGCCGAAGGGCACGCGGGCGCGTGCCGCCTCCGCGAGGATCCACACGCCGGCGGCGAAGAACGGCCACCACGGGAGCCGGGAGACCGCGGCGATGCCGAGACCGGCGAGGGCGATGAACAGCGCCTCCACCGCGGCCAGCGCGATCCAGGGTCCGGGGCCGACCTCCTCGCCGGTCCAGACGAGGAGCGGCAGCAGGAAGCCGAGCCCGGCGAGGTAGCCGAGGCCGAATCCGGCACGGAGCCGGCGGCCCCGCAGGCTCCAGCCGAGCAGGGCGAAGGCGGGCAGCGCGAGCCACCAGAGGGGACGCGGCGGGAAGCTCAGGTAGAGCAGGAGTCCGGACAGCAGAGCCGCCCCGGGCCGTGCGTACCGCCGCAGCCGGGAGGACGGTGCG
This sequence comes from Streptomyces sp. NPDC014891, assembly GCF_043081085.1. Classification (NCBI taxonomy): domain Bacteria; kingdom Bacillati; phylum Actinomycetota; class Actinomycetes; order Kitasatosporales; family Streptomycetaceae; genus Streptomyces; species Streptomyces sp. NPDC014891. The sequence goes on from NZ_JBIBWF010000001.1 coordinate 796,707, forward strand.
GGTGCGGTGTCGGCTGCGGACGCGTCGACGGGGGTGATGGTGGCGCTCACCTTGCGGAGTCTACGGGTCGTTCCTGTCGGCACCGGCGGGCGGGAGTCCCGGGCGTGTGGCCCGGTGAACGGGCTCGGACGGACGCGAACGGACTCGGACGGCCCGCGGGATTCCCGCCCTGTCGGGCCGGGTCCCGGAAGCCGGCTCGGCGGGGGCCGAGGCCCGTGGCGGCGCCGTCGGCGGGTCAGACGGGGCGGCCGGTCGGGGTGGGCGGCGCGGGCGGGGCCATGCCGCGGAGGCGGTCGCGGATGACGCGTACCGCGGACTCGGCGTCGTCGACGGTGACGGTGAACGTCCGTCCGTCACCGAGGCGCAGGCTCAGGCCCTCGCCCCGCCGGACGACCACGGCCGTGCCCTGCTCGGGGCGCCAGCGGTAGCCCCAGCCGCCCCAGTGGCGGGGGGTGACGCTCGGCTCGAAGTCTGCGCCGACGACATGGGAGAGGAGGATGCGGCGGCGCGGCACGCCGATGTGACCGCAGCGGACCTCCATGGCGCTGTCGTCCACCTTCACGGCCACGTGGACGAAGGCGAGGGTGCCGAAGAGGACCAGCAGTCCGGCGGCGACGCAGCCGATCACGGCCATGAGGAGGGGCGCGATGCCCGAGGTCCAGGCCGACTCGACGGCGATGGCGACGCCGAGGCCCATGCAGGCGGCGCCGGCGACCGCCGCGACCCATTGGAAGCGGTTCGTGGCGCGTCCGGTCCAGACGGCGGGCGACCGCTCATCGGTGTACTGATTCCGGGCAAGGTCCCTCATATCGGGAAAGAGTACCCAGGATCGGCCGGAACAGCGCGACGGAGCGAGGCCGTCCGGGCACGCGGGGTGAGCGGACCTCGACGGGGGGCGGGCGGCTCCGTCCGAGGCGTGACCGTTGTCTCGTCCGCGGCCGGGTGGCGTCGCCTCGTCCGCGGCCGGGTGAGGGGGCGTCGGGGTCGGCGCTCAGCCGATGTCGGAGCCCGGCCGTCCGCGGAGGTCCGCGCCCCGCGCTCGCTGAGCGTCGGGGCCCGCGCTCGCCGGGCCCGCGGCCCGGCGGTCGATGGACGTCGGAGCCCGCCGATCCGCGGGCGCCGGGCCCCCCGCTCAGCAGGCGTCGCCGCCCGGCGGCTCAGTGGGCGGCGGCCGCCGCCGCGAGGAGGCGGCCCTCGGCGTACCCGAGGGCGGTGGCGGGGAGCCGGCCCGGGCGTCCGCTGAGGAGCACCGAGAGGCCGCCGGTGGGGTCGGCGTCGGGAGCGGGCTGGGCGCCGGCCCGGCGCAGCGCCTGCGCCGCGACGGCCTCGGCGGAGCCGTGGAAGACGAGCGGGGGCAGTCCGGCGCGGCCCCGGGCCTGGAGGGCGGCGAGGATCCGCTCCTCCACCAGCTCGTAGTGGGTGCAGCCGAGGACGACGGTGCGGACGTCCCGGGGGGTGAGCGCGGCGGCGGCGACGACCGCCCGGTCCACGGCGTCGGGGTCGGCGTGTTCCACGGCGTCGGCGAGTCCGGGGCACGGGACCTCGGTGACGTCCGCGCCGTCGGCGAAGTCGCGGATGAGACCCCGCTGGTAGGCGCTGCCGGTGGTGGCCGGGGTGGCCCAGATGGCGACCTTGCCGCCGCCGGCGGCCGCGGGCTTGATCGCCGGGACGGTTCCGATGACGGGGATGTCCGGTTCGAGGGCCGCGCGGATGGCGGGGAGGGCGTGCACGGTGGCGGTGTTGCAGGCCACGATCAGGGCCTGCGGACGGTGCTCGGCCGCGGCGAGGGCGACGGCGAGGGCGCGCTCCGTGAGGTCCTCGGGGGTACGCGGTCCCCAGGGCATTCCGTCGGGGTCGTTCGAGAGGAGGAGGTCGGCGTCCGGCCGGAGCCGCCGCACCGCGGCCGCTGCCGCGAGGAGGCCGATCCCGGAGTCCATGAGCGCGATCTTCACCCGGTCACCCTAGCCGATGAGCGTTCCGGGGCCCGCGATCTGGGGCAGACTGCCGCGAATGAGCACCCTCGCCTGGTTCGCGCTCGCCTCCCTGGCCGTCTGGGTCTGGCTGCTGTTCGGCCAGGGCTTCTTCTGGCGCACGGACCAGCGGCTCCCGCCCGCGCCCCGGGACGGGGGCCGGCGGGCCTCCGGCGACGGGGCGGGGCGGGGCCCCGGGGAGCCGGACGGGTGGCCCCGGGTGGCCGTCGTGGTGCCGGCCCGCGACGAGGCCGAGGTGCTGCCGCTGAGCCTGCCGTCGCTGCTGGCCCAGGACTATCCGGGCGTCGCCGAGGTGATCCTCGTGGACGACGGGAGCACGGACGGCACGGGGCGCCTCGCCGGGGAGCTCGCGGTGCGGTGCGGCGGGCTGCCGCTGACCGTGGTGTCGCCGGGCGAGCCGGAGCCGGGCTGGACGGGGAAGCTGTGGGCGCTGCGGAGCGGGATGGCGCTGGCGCGCACACGTGAGCCGGGGTTCCTCCTCCTGACGGACGCGGACATCGCCCACGAGCCGGACAGCCTGCGCCTGCTGGTGTCGGCGGCGGAGGCGAACGGACTCGACCTGGTGTCGCAGATGGCGCGGCTGCGGGTGGCGAGCCTCTGGGAGCGGCTGGTGGTGCCGGCCTTCGTCTACTTCTTCGCCCAGCTCTATCCGTTCCGCTGGATCAACCGGCCGCGCCCGCTGGCGACGGCGGCCGCGGGCGGGTGCGTGCTGCTGCGGACGGAGACGGCGGTGGCGGCGGACGTACCGGAGGCGATCCGGCAGGCAGTGATCGACGACGTGTCGCTGGCGCGTGCCGTGCGGCGGACCGGCGGCCGGATCTGGCTGGGGCTCGCGGACCGGGTGGACAGCGTGCGCCCCTATCCCGGGCTGGGCGACCTGTGGCGGATGGTGGCCCGCAGCGCGTACGCGCAGCTGCGGCACAACCCTCTGCTGCTCCTGGGGACGGTGGCCGGACTCGTGCTGGTCTATCTGGTGCCGCCGGCGGCCCTGTGCGCGGGGGCCGTGCGGGGGGACGGAACGGCGGCGTGGGCGGGGGGCGCGGCCTGGGCGGTGATGGCGGGGACGTACCTGCCGATGCTCCGCTACTACCGTCAGCCGTCCTGGCTCGCTCCGCTGCTCCCCTTCACCGCGTTCCTGTACCTCCTGATGACGGTGGACTCGGCGGTCCGGCACTGCCGGGGGGTCGGCGCGGCGTGGAAGGGCCGGACGTACGCGCGGCCCGGGGCCGTTCCCGATGCGTGCCGGGACGCCGCTCCGGGCGAATGACCGTCACTTCCGCGGCGGGGCCCGAGGGTGACACCGCTTCGGGCGGGCGGGCCGCTCCTTAACGGAAATAGTTTTCCCGACACGGGGAGTAGCGCCGTCAATTCGGCGTGTACACATCGCCCCGGAGATCCGCGGATTGACGGTTAAGCATGCCCATGATCACTCCGCGCACCCCTTCCGGGCACCCTTTCTTTATCTGTTCTTCATGCCCGGGCGCGGCCGGGCGCTCCGGGGCTCCGGACCCGCCGGTAACCCCCTCCGAACTCGGCTTTTACATGATCTTGAGACGTTCCGCCGCCCGTTTTTGGCATGTTCGCTCGGATTGGGGATCCAGTTCTTCCGCAAGCCCGTCAAACAACCCTCTAATCAGGCTCCCCAACCAGCACATCGTGGGCTTAACTTATGTGCCATGACCTCCCCCCGCTCCACCTATGGAGGCGGTTACCACACCGCGCCGTCCTTCCCGGACACCCCGATCTACGACTCCCTGGTCGCGGAGCGGGGCACGCCTCAGATCGCCCCGATCCGAGTGCCCGCCGCCTACGACACCGGCAGCGGCTTCCCGGCCACCGGGAGCAGCTTCCCCTCCAGCGGCTCCTACCTGCCGGCGCTCCCCGCGGCCCTGCCCGCCCTCCCGGCGGCACCCGGCCCGCAGCCCTCCTACGGCAACGGCTACGGATACCCGCAGCCGGCGCAGCAGATGGCCCCCGTGCCCCTGCAGCACGCCCCCACCCCGTACATCCCGCAGCAGCAGGCGGCCCCGCGCGGCTTCCAGGCGGGGCAGTACGCGCAGCCGCCGCGCCCCGCCCCCGCGGGGTACGAGGCGATGCGACCGGCCGCACCCCGGCCGGCGCCCGCGCCGATGCAGTACGAGGACCCGTACAACCGCCCCTACCAGGGCGGGGGCTACTGACCGGCCTTCACCTTCCGCCGGACGTCGGATCCGGAGCGGCTGGCAGGATGACGGCATGCCGACTCCTGTGCTCCGCTCCGTCCACGTCCATCCGGTGAAGGGCATGCGCGCGCTGGCCGCCACCGAGGCCGGGGTCCAGCCCTGGGGCCTGGCCGGCGACCGCCGCTGGGCCGTCGTCGACGCGGCGGACAAGGTCGTGACCCAACGCCGTCACCCCCGGATGGCGTTGGCCGCGGCGGAGCCGCTGCCCGGCGGAGCGATCATCCTCTCCGCGCCGGGTCACCCGCCGCTGACCGTCGAGGTACCGCACCCCTCGTCCACGGTCACGGTCGAGATCTTCGACAAGCCGGTGGAAGCCGTGCCGGCCGGCCCCGAGGCGGCCGGCTGGCTCTCGGCCTTCCTTGAGGGCGAGTTCCGGCTCGTGCACATGGACGCGCCCGAGCACCGGCGCCCGGTCGACCCCGACTACGCGCTGCCCGGCGAGACCGTGAGCTTCGCGGACGGCTATCCGCTGCTCGTCACCACCACGGCATCCCTGGACGCCCTCAACTCCCTCGTCGCGCAGGGGGACCACGCCCACGAGGGCCCTCTCCCGATGAACCGCTTCCGGCCGAACCTGGTCGTCGAGGGCACCGCGCCCTGGGCCGAGGACGGCTGGACGCGCCTCGCCGTCGGTGAGGTCTCCTTCCGCGTCGCCCGGCCGTGCGGGCGCTGCGTCGTCACCACCACCGACCAGCTCACCGCCGCGCGCGGCAAGGAACCGCTGCGCACCCTCGCCCGGCACCGCAGGAGCGACGGCCGGGTCGTCTTCGGCCAGAACCTCGTCCCCGAGCACACCGGCACCGTCCGGGTCGGCGACGAGGTGAAGATCCTGGACTGAGCCCGGTCGGCCGTGCCCGGCCACCGCTCCCCCACCCCGACGCCCTTCCGCCGCGCCCGGCCGCCCCGCCTCCGGCCGCGGGACCCCCGTCGCACTTCCCCGGCCCGACGGGCGGGCAGCCCGCCCCCGGCGCCGCGTTCCCCCTCTGGACCGACCGGGACGGCCGTCCCGTCGCCGCGCCGATCGGCGCGGTCACCGCCCGCGCCCACGCGATCGTGGCCGGTCTCACCGCCGCCCTGTCGGCCGGCCTCCTGGTGGAGGTCGTCCGGCGGCTCGCCGTGCGCCGGCTGGTCCTGACCCGGTAAGCCCGCCTCGACCGCGCCTGGGCGGCGGCCGGACCCGACTGGGGCCGCGCCGGGACCGGCGGCTGACGGCGACGGTCCGCGGGCACGGAGCGGGACCCGGCGCCCGGCGGCCGCGGACCGATCGAGCCCGACCGACCTCGACCATCGGCGACCGTCCCCTGACCGGGCGTGACATGAGCCCGGTGCCCATCCCGTACGGGTGCCCGCCCGCGTCCACGACCCGTCAACCCGGTGCCCCCGCGCGCGCTACGGTGGGGCATCGGATCAGCGGCAAGGCATGAGGCGGGGGCAGGACACACCCATGGCACAGGGCACGGTCCAGGTGACGCACACCGGCACATCGCGGTGGCGGCGCCGCACGGGTGAGTACCCCTCGCTCGCCGCCGCACTCGAGGCGGCCGGGGACGGCGACGTGCTCACGATCGCCCCCGGGACCTACCGGGAGAACCTCGTGGTGCGACAGGCGGTCACCCTGCGCGGCCCCGAGGGCGCGATCGGCTCGGTGCGGATCGCCCCGCCGGACGGGGTGCCGCTGACGCTGCGCGCCTCCGTCACCGTCCAGGACCTCCACATCGAGGGCCAGGACGTCGCCGCCCCGGCCCTCCTCGTCGAGGACGGCACCCCCGAGCTCCTCGACCTGCGCATCATGACCCGCTCGGCGGCCGGGATCGAGGTGCGGGGCACGGCCCGGCCGACGGTCCGCCGCTGCACCGTCGACAATCCCGCCGGGGTCGGCATCGCCGTGGTCGACGGGGCGGGCGGGGTGTTCGAGGAGTGCGAGGTGGTCTCCGCCGGGCAGGCGGGCGTCTCCGTACGGGGCGGCGCGCACCCCCGGTTCGAACGCTGCCGGGTCCACCACGCCTCCGGCGCCGGGATCGCCGTCACCGGCGAGGGCAGCGGGCTGGAGGGCGTCGGCTGCGAGGTGTACGAGATCAAGGGCGCCGGACTCCAGATCGCGGCCCGCGCCACCGCGCACCTCTCCGACTCCTCGGTGCACCGCACCTCCGGGGACGGCATCACGCTCGACACCGACGCGGTGCTGACCCTCTCCGACTGCGACATCCACGACGTCCCGGAGAACGCCGTCGACCTGCGTTCCCGCTCCGTCCTCACGCTCACCCGGTCCACCGTGCGCCGCTTCGGCCGCAACGGCCTCTCGGTCTGGGACCCGGGGACGCGGGTGGACGCCAACCAGTGCGAGATCCACGACAGCACGGGCGACTACCCGGCGGTGTGGGTGAGCGACGGGGCGACCGCCGTCCTCGACGCCTGCCGGGTGCACGACGTGCCCGACGCGCTGTTCGTCCTCGACCGCGGGTCGCGCGTGGACGTCGTCGACAGCGATCTGTCGCAGGTGCGGAACACCGCGGTGTCGGTGAGCGACGGGGCCACCGCACAGCTCGACGACTGCCGGATCAGGGAGGCGTCGACGGGGGCCTGGTTCCGGGACCACGGCAGCGGCGGCACGCTCGGCGGCTGCACCATCGACTCCGTGCAGACCGGGGTCATCGTCACCAAGGGCGCCGACCCCACGATCGACCGGTGCACGGTCACCTCGCCCGCCGAGGCCGGCTTCTACGTGTCGGCGGAGGGCCGCGGCTCCTTCACCGGCTGCCGGGTCACGGGCAGCGGCGGATACGGGTTCCACGTCACCGACGGCTGCCGGACCACCCTGCGCAAGTGCCGCACGGAGCGCTGCGCCCGCGGCGGGTACGAGTTCCCCGAGGAGGGCGCGAGCGCCGAGGACTGCACCAGCGACGAGAGCGCGGTCCGCTCCTCCGTGCCCGAGGGCGGCACGGTCCTGACGGCCACCCAGACGGGCGGACTGCTCGGCACGGTCCCCGCCCCGCGCGTCGTGGCGGCCCCGCCGGTCCCGGACGCTCCGGTCGTCGACGCCCGGTCCTCGCAGGACGTCCTCGGCGAACTGGACGGGCTGGTGGGCCTGGACAGCGTCAAGCTGGAGGTGCGCACCCTCACCAACATGATCGAGGTGGGGCGCAGGCGCCAGGAGGCGGGGCTCAAGGCGGCCTCGGTCCGCCGGCACCTCGTCTTCACCGGCAACCCCGGCACGGGAAAGACCACGGTGGCCCGGCTGTACGGCGAGATCCTGGCCTCGCTCGGCGTCCTGGAGCGCGGGCACCTGGTGGAGGTCTCCCGGGTCGACCTGGTGGGCGAGCACATCGGCTCGACCGCGATCCGCACCCAGGAGGCCTTCGACCGGGCGCGCGGCGGAGTGCTGTTCGTCGACGAGGCGTACGCGCTGTCCCCGGAGGACTCGGGCCGGGACTTCGGCCGTGAGGCGATCGACACGCTCGTGAAGCTGATGGAGGACCACCGGGACGCGGTGGTGGTCATCGTCGCCGGCTACACGGCGGAGATGGAGCGCTTCCTCACCGTCAACCCCGGCGTGGCGTCCCGCTTCTCACGGACCATCACCTTCGGCGACTACGAACCGGACGAGCTGCTCCGGATCGTGGGCCAGCAGGCGGACGAGCACGAGTACCGGCTCGCCCCGGGCACCGACGAGGCGCTGCTCGCGTACTTCACGAAGCTGCCCAAGGGCCCGGCCTTCGGCAACGGGCGCACGGCGCGGCAGACCTTCGAGTCGATGGTGGAGCGGCACGCCGGGCGGGTCGCCGAGCTCGCCGAGGCGAGCACGGACGACCTCACCCTGCTCTATCCGGAGGACCTGCCCGAACTCCCCTGATCGGCAGCCGGGTTCGGCTCCCGCTGGTGGGGCACGGCCGGCGGCAGCCGGTCGAGCAGGGCACCCCTGCGGCGGGCGAACGCCGGGTCGGCCTGGTAGTCGGAGTGTCCGAGGATGGGCTCCGGGAGCGGGTGCGCGCGGGTGCGGCCGTAGGCGACCGGGTCGAGCAGGACCGCCGCGTCGACGGCCGGGCGGCCGTCCTCGGCCGGGACCCGCACGGGTCCGCCGATGGGATCGGTGGCGCGGTAGAGGTTGGTCCAGCAGTGCACCGTCCGGTTGAGCCCGCGCAGCGCCTCGGGGCCGAAATAGGCCGGGAACCAGCGGCCGTAGAGCCGCTCCAGCGGTGAGCCGTAGGTGAGCAGCGCGACCCGGCCGCGGGTCGCGGGCGGCAGCTGCCAGACCGCGGCGGCGGCGAGCACGCTGCCCTGCGAGTGCCCCGAGATGACGAGCCGGCCGCCGGTGCTCCTGGTCCAGGAGCTCATCCGCCAGGTCAGGTCGGGCACCGCCCGTTCCGCGTAGCAGGGCGGGGCGAACGGGTGGGCGGCGCGCGGCCAGAAGGTGCCGACGTCCCAGAGGATGCCGATCGTGCGGCGCGCGGAGGCGTCGCGGTAGGCGCGGCGCCCCCAGGTGACGAAGAGCAGGAAGCCGAAGCCGATCATCCAGGAGCCGATGGCCTGGGTGGCGGTGGCCAGCGAGGCGATCGCCGGGTGGGCCCCGTCGAAGGCCCGGCCGGGGACGTTCCCGCTGGCCCAGGCGCCGGCGACGGACCCCGCTCCGAGGAGGAGGGTGGCTCCGGAGACGACGCCGACGAGGACGGGCGCGGAGTCGGTGAGCGAGGCCCGGGCCCGGCCCGCGGCGATCTGGCCGGTGCGGACGGGGTCGCGCTCGTCGGCCGCCGCGTAGTCGGCCTCGACCCGGGCGCGCAGCCGGCGTCCGGCCAGCACGGTCCGCACGGCGAGGAGGACGGCGGGGACGAGGAGCAGCAGGATCAGGACGGGGATGACCGAGGCCTGCCAGCTGAGCAGGACGGGCGGGCCGATCCTGGGGCCCCGGTCGCCCATGCCGGGAGTGGCGGGCCCGTCGAGCCAGTCGGCGACGCGCTGCGCGACGCCGCCCGACATCACCCCGGCGAGGGCGCAGGCGAGCATGGCGACGGCGGGGCCGCCGAGTCCGCGGAGCGCGGTCCGGCTGCTGTCCCCCCGGGGCCGCTGGAGGAGCACGGCGACGACGCCGAGGGCCACGACGAGGGCGCCCTGGGCGAGGGTGAGGCCGCCGAAGGCGACGTTGTTTCCGGGGAGCGCCCCCGCGGAGGACCAGCCGGGCCGCGCCCAGCCCGCGTACAGGACGGCGAGCGCCAGCACGGCGAGCGAGGCGCCGGGCAGCCAGGACACGAGGGCGCGTTCGACGCGGAAGTCGAGGCGGCGCTCGCTGCGGCCGCGGTGGCAGACGACCCAGAGGACGAGCAGCGCGAGGGCGGCCACGGCGGCCAGGAGGGCCCGGCCGAGGACGGCCCCGACGCCTGCGGCGGTGGCGTCGTGCCGGGCGGCGGCCGTGGCGAGGGCGGCGGCGACGGTGAGGAACCCGGCGGCGGTGTGGGCGGCCCGGAGGCGCGCCACGAGCCGGCGTCCGTACCAGAACCCGGGGCGCCCGAGGGCCGGCCGCGGTCCGACCGGGCCGGGGCCCTCGTCGCCGCGGTCCGCGCTCTCGGTGTCGGCCGACCCGGCCGGTGACGGCGCGCCGGGTTCGTCGTAGCCGGTGGGCGGGCGCTGGGCCTCGTAGGCGCTCCACGTCCGGTTCGACAGGTACCAGAGGAGGCCGACCAGCAGGGTCGGCACCAGGGCGGCGAGGGCGAGGCGGCGGCCGGGCGCCGACCACCAGCCGCCCCGGGCCTCGGAGAGGAAGCCGAGCCAGGAGTACGCGTCGGTGCAGGCGGCGCTCGCGGCGCACTGCCAGGCCGTCAGGTCGAGCGCGACCTCGCAGGCCGCGGCGGTGAGCAGCACCGTGAGGGTGAGGGCGACGAGCCGGACGAGGACCCCGTAGAGCCGGACGAGGGCCGGGCGGCCCCGGGACGGCGGGCGCATCCAGTGCGCGAGGTTGGCGACCATGAAGGGCAGGAGGAGCAGCCACAGGGCGCGGGCGCCGTCGCCCGAGGTCAGGTTGGACCAGACGTACGCCTCCGGGACCGGGCCGGCGGCGTACCGCTCCGGGTGGTCCTCGGCGTCCAGGTCCTCGGCACGCCGGTGCATCGCGGCGGTCCGGTCGCCGGTGATGCGTACGGTCCTCGGGTCGTCGAGCATGTCCTGGGGGGTGGCTCCGCCGACTCCGTGGACGAGGAGTTCGAGCGCCGCGCCGCCGCTCTCCGGAGCGGGTGTGGCAGGGGACACTGAGGGGACTTCCTCTCAGAGTGGGAAGATGCGACGTCGGCACCAGGATCGCGGACGAAGGTGCGCCCGCGCACCGTTCCTCACCGAATCCGACACTCATCCCCTTGTCCCCTGCGGAAGGACCGGCCCCGGCGGTGACTGACAACCAGAACCTCCTCGCGGAGCAGCGGCGCGCCCTGATCCTCGACGAGGTACGGCGGCGTGGCGGTGTACGGGTCAACGAGCTGACCCGGCGCCTCAGCGTCTCGGACATGACGATCCGTCGCGACCTGGACGCGCTGGCCCGGCAGGGCATGCTGGCGAAGGTGCACGGCGGGGCCGTTCCGGTGGTCGAGGCGAGTACCCACGAGCCGGGTTTCGAGGCCAAGTCGGTGCTCGAACCGAGCGCCAAGGACGAGATCGCCCGGGCGGCGGCGGGGATGGTCGCCCCGGGCAGCGCGATCGCCCTGTCCGGCGGCACCACGACGTACGCCCTGGCGCGGCATCTGCTGGAGGTGCCGGACCTGACGGTGGTGACGAACTCGGTCCGGGTCGCGGACGTCTTCCACGAGGCCCAACTGACCAGTGGTGGCGGGGAGTCGCGGCGCGGGGCGGCCACCGTCGTGCTCACCGGCGGGGTGCGCACGCCGTCCGACGCCCTGGTGGGGCCGGTGGCGGACCGGGCGGTCCGCTCGCTCCACTTCGACCTGCTGTTCCTCGGGGTGCACGGCATCTCGGTGGAGGCGGGGCTCTCGACGCCGAACCTGGCGGAGGCCGAGACGAACGGCTGCCTGATGCGGTCGGCGCGCCGGGTCGTGGTGGTGGCCGACCACACCAAGTGGGGCACGGTGGGCCTGAGTTCGTTCGCCGGTCTGGACGAGGTCGACACCTGGGTGACGGACCGGGGGCTGCCCGGGGAGGTGCGGACCGAGGTCGCGGAGCACCTGCCGGGGCTCGCGGTGGCGGGCGAGGAGCAGGCATGAGCCTCTTCCGGGTCGAGCGGACCGTGTCACCGGCTCCGGAGGAGGTGTGGCGCAGGCTGACGGACTGGCCGGCGCACGGGCGGCAGGTGCCGCTGACCCGGACGAGGGTCCTGACCCCGGGCCCGAACCGGACGGGGACCCGCTTCACGGCCCGTACCGGCATCGGCCGGCTGTCCTTCGACGACCCGATGGAGGTCGTGCGCTGGGAGCCGCCCGCGGCCGGCCGGCCGGGGGTGTGCCGCCTGGAGAAGTCCGGTCGGGTGGTGCGGGGCTGGGCACTCGTGGAGGTGTACGGGGCGCCGCACGGCGGGAGCCGGGTGGTGTGGACGGAGGAGCTGACGGTGCGGGGCGTGCCGCGGGTCCTCGACCCGGTGCTCGGCCTGGCGGGGCGGACCCTGTTCGGCCGGGCGGTGGACGGGCTGCTGCGGAACGGGTGAGGCGGGCCACCCTCCGCACCCCCTGTGCTGTTGACAACGCGTCAGCTAGGGTGCCCTTTCGCTTCCGTCCGGTTCCTTCCTGGGGAGGGTTGGTCCATGGCACGCCGACTGAGGCCGGTGGAGCTCGACTTCACCGCGTCCGCACCCGTCCGTCTGGTCTTCTCGGCGACGCTCGCCGCTCCGCCGCCGACCGTCTACCGGTCCCTCGCCGTGGAGGTGGGCAGCATGCCCTCCTGGTTCACGGCGGTGGCCTCGGCCGTCCCGTCGGCCGACGGCGCGGGCCGTACGGTGCGCCTCCGGGGCGGGATCGTCTTCGAGGAGACGATCCTCGCCGCCGAGCCGGACACCCGGTACGCCTACCGGGTCGACTCGACCAACGCCCCCGGCATGGCGGCCCTCGCGGAGGAGTGGACCCTCTCCCCCGCCGGCCGGGGCACCCGGCTGCGGTGGGTCATGGCGGCCGACGGCGCCCCGCCGTTCCGGCTGGCCCTGCGCCTCGCGGGGCCGGGCGTGGGGCTGTCCTTCCGGGACGCCGCCCGCCGGCTCGACCGGCGGCTCACTCCGGCCAGGCCCCCGTCGCCAGGAAGCGTTCGATAGCGGCGCTGTAGGGGCCGATGTCCAGCCCCTGCGAGGCGAGCCAGTCGTCGGAGTAGTACTTGTCGAGGTACCGCTCGCCGCCGTCGCAGATCAGGGTGACGACACTGCCGGTCCGCTCGTGGGCGACCATCTCGGCGACGATCTTGAAGGCACTCCACAGGCCGGTGCCGGTGGAGCCGCCCGCCTTGCGGCCGATCGCGGACTCCAGGGCGCGGACGGCGGCGACGCTGGCCGCGTCGGGCACCTTCATCATCCGGTCGACGGCCCCGGGCACGAAGCTCGGCTCCATCCGGGGGCGCCCGATGCCCTCGATCCGCGAGCCGCAGTCGGCGGTGGCGTGCGGGTCGTGGTGCGTCCAGCCGTCGAAGAAGCAGGAGTTCTCGGGGTCGGCGACGCAGATGCGGGTGTCGTGCTGCATGTAGTGGACGTAGCGGGCGATGGTGGCCGAGGTGCCGCCGGTACCCGCGGTGGCCACGATCCAGGCGGGCGTCGGGTAGCGCTCCAACCTGAGCTGCTGGTACATCGATTCGGCGATGTTGTTGTTGCCGCGCCAGTCGGTGGCCCGCTCCGCGTAGGTGAACTGGTCCATGTAGTGGCCGCCGGTGCGCTCGGCGAGCGCGGCGGCCTCCTCGTACATGGTCCGCGAGTCGTCGACGAAGTGGCACTGCCCGCCGTGGAACTCGATCAGCCGGCACTTCTCGGGGCTGGTCGTCCGGGGCATCACCGCGATGAAGGGGACGCCGATCAGCTTGGCGACGTAGGCCTCGGAGACGGCGGTCGAGCCGCTGGAGGCCTCGATGACGGGCTTGCCGGGCCGGATCCAGCCGTTGCAGAGCCCGTACAGGAAGAGGGAGCGGGCGAGGCGGTGCTTGAGGCTGCCGGTGGGGTGGGTGGACTCGTCCTTGAGGTAGAGGTCGATGCCCCACTTCTCGGGGAGCGGGAACCGCAGCAGGTGCGTGTCGGCCGAGCGGTTGGCGTCGGCCTGGACCTTCCGGACGGCCTCCTTGAGCCAGGACCGGTAGGCCGGATCGGAGCGGTCGACGTCCACGGTCACCGCCGCCGCGGCGGCACCGCTCTCCACACTGTTCCCGGTGGTGCTCATCCGCGCTTCTCCTCGATCACGTCCCACGTACTCCCCCACCGCCGACAATACCCCTCCCACCTGGGCAAACGTTTCCTTTGACTGTCCATAGGGATGACTTGAGGAGCCCTTCGGGAAGGGCCTCTGGCGCAGGCCGCGAGGGCCCGGCACACTGGAGGCGGCAACCGGGTGAAAGGGGCGGAACGGCATGGCGGAACCCGAGTTCAGCGCCAGGCGCGTGCGGATCGACCGCTGGCCGCGTTCGCTGACGCGCGCCGGCGAGGTGCGGATCGAGGACGGGCGGCTCGCCCTCCTCACGAGCTACGGCAGCGAGATCGACAGCGCGCCGGTGACGGCGGTCCGGGCCGGCCGCCCCTGGTTCGCGAAACCCGACGAGGCGGTGGCCACCGTGAACGGCACGCGCTACCGGCTCACCCTGCACGAGGACGACGGCGACGAAGGCCCCGGCCGGGCCGAGGGGTCGGGGCGCTTCCTGGCGGCCCTCAAGCGGGCGGCCGGACGCCGCTGACCTGCACGGCGGGGCCACGCCGGGCCGCCGCGCGGAACCGCGGGCCGCCGGGCCTCCCCGAGCCGCGCTCCGGGACCGGACTGCGCCGCGGATCGCCGTGAGTTGCGGGACGTTCACCGCTGGTCCAGGCTGGTAGCACCTCACCGAGGGTTGACCGGTGGTGACACTGAGCTCAGTCCACCACCCTGCTGTACCGCATGTGAGATCCGAATCTTCGTCTTCTTCCGGACTACTTCGGGGAGTCGCAGCCGTGATCAGCGAGCCGAGCAGGTATTACGCGGTGGAGCTCCAGGCCCTGCCGTCGCGGATCGGACAGATCCGCAGAATCGTTTCCGCCCATCTTCGCCACTGGCAGCTCGACGCGCTGGTCGACCATGCCGTGCTCGGTGTCACCGAGCTTCTGACGAACGTCCACCGGCATGCCCGGCCGGACAAGCGGTGCACCGTCGAGATCGAGCTCCTGCTCGACCGCCTCACGGTGTCCGTCCGCGACCACGACCCCCGCATACCGGAGTCGGTCGCCTGCCAGGACCCCCTCGACGCGTACGACGTGGGCGAGGAGCTGGCCACCTCCGGTCGCGGCCTCGCCATCGTCGGTGCGCTCAGCGAGAGTTGGGGCGTCCGTCCGTGCGGAGCCGACGGCAAGGTGGTGTGGTTCACGCTCGCCGCGCCGCCGCCCGCGGCCCCGGTCGAGACCCGCGCCGGCGCCGTGTACGTCCCCGTCGCCGACGCCGCCTTCCCCTCGTACGCGTCCTTCCCGGGCGTCCCGCTCAGCGCTCCGGCCGAACCGGCCGCCGCCCCGGCCCCCGTCCTCGCCCCGGCGACCGCCGTCGCGACGGCCCGCCGGGTGCCGGCGGGCCGCGCGGGCCGACGAACCGGCCCACCAAGGCTCACCCCGTCGAGGGCCCTGACCTCCGTGTCGCCGCGCCCGTAGACCTGGACGGCGTCGACGACACGGACGCGGGGGCGGCCCGAAGGGACGTCCCGGTGACGGTCATGCCCGCTTTCCCCCGGTGTCGGGACGCCGGCCGAACTGCTCCTCCAGGACGGTCAGTCGGTGCCAGTACTCGTCCTCGTCGATCTCCCCGGCGGCGAAGCGGTGGCCCAGGAGGGCGATGGGCGAGTCTCCGGCGGGTCCGTCGGACCGGCCGGGTCCGCCGTCGCGCCACGGGCCGCGCCCGCGGCGCCATCCGGCGCGGCGGGCGACCGTGACGATGCCGACGATCGCCGCCGCCCAGACGAGGGGGAAGAGGAGGACCCACGGGCCGGGGCCCGTGTGCGCGAGAGTGTTCATGGGGTTTCAGCTCCTCGGTGCACCACGGCCCGGCGGCCCCGTGGCGGGGGCGCCTCGGCCGGTGCGCTGCGGTGGTCTTGCCCTGCGCTCCGAGACTCCCTCGGGACCGGGTCCCGGCGCGTCGTACGGGCAGCGGCACCGCGTGTACGACGGAGGGAGTACACCGGGGCTCCGTCCCCTGCTTCCGTTCTGTACCTACTGGTATGTACAGTGCGGTCATGAGCACCCCGGAGCGACTGATCGAGGCGACCCGCGCACTCCTGTGGGACCGGGGGTACGTGGGGACCAGCCCCAAGGCCGTGCAGCAGGCGGCGGGGGCGGGTCAGGGCAGCATGTACCACCACTTCGCGGGCAAGTCCGACCTGGCGCTCGCCGCGATCCGGCGGACGGCCGAGGAGTTGGGCGCCGAGGTGGAGGCCGTGCTGGGCGGCGGCGGCACGGCGTACTCCCGTATCGAGGCCTATCTGCTGCGGGAGCGGGACGTGCTGCGGGGCTGCCCGGTGGGACGGCTGACCATGGACCCCGAGATCATCGCCGACCCCGTCCTGCGGACACCGGTCGACGAGGTGCTCGGGCGCGTGCGGGCACGGCTCGCCGCCGTCGTCCAGGAGGGTCTGGACGACGGCGAGTTCGGCACCCGGCTCGACGCCGAGGACGTCGCCGCGACCATCCTGGCGACCGTGCAGGGCGGTTACGTCTCGGCGCGTGCGGCGGGGACACGGGACTCCTTCGACCGCGCGGTGCGCGGACTGCTCGGCCTGCTCGCCCCCCGTACGACCGGGCACTGAACGCGGCGCGCGCCTGCCACGCCACCCTTCCACCCGCGACGACGGGAGCCTTCCGTGCACGTCATGCAGTACGAGATCACCCTGCCCGCCGACTACGACATGGGAATCATCGAGGAGCGGGTGGCCACCCGGGGCCATCTGCTCGACGCCTTCCCCGGGCTCGGCCTGAAGGCGTACCTGGTGCGGGAGCGCGGGGAGGGGGCGCCGGTCAACCAGTACGCGCCCTTCTACCTCTGGGCCGCCCCCGAGGGCATGAACGCCTTCCTCTGGGGCCCCGGATTCCAGGGCATCGTGGACGACTTCGGCCGGCCGGTGGTGCAGCACTGGACGGGCCTGGCCTACGAGGAGGGGCCCGCGTCCGGTGCGGCGCCGGCCACGGCGACGCGTCGCAGGACGCCGCTCGGTGAGGGCGTCGCGCCCGGCCGGGCCGTGGAGGACGCCCTGGCCCGGCACGCGCGCGAGGCCCGGCGGGACGGGGTGGTGGCGTCCGCCCTGGCGGTCGATCCGCGTCACTGGGAGCTGCTCGCCTTCACCCTGTGGGCCGGGGCCGGGCGGCCCGACGGGCCGGAGTCGGCCGCCGAGGAGGGCGAGCGCTATCGCGTGCTCCACCTGTCCGCGCCGGACCGCGACCGGCTGGGGGCGGGCCGGCAGTGGTGAGCCGGGGGCCACGCGGAGCCGGCCGCGGCGGGCCGCCGCCCCGCCGTCAGCCGACGGCGACGAGCGTCAGGTAGGCCATGCCGAGGACGCGGCGGTAGCCGTTCACCCAGGTGGAGCGCTGCCGGTCGACGCGCGCGCGGGTCTCCGCGGCGAGCGGGTGGTCGGGGTGGGCGGCGAGCCACCGTTCGGTGTCGTAGCGGTAGCCCGACTCGAACTCCTCCCACTCCTCCGTCGTCGCCGTCTCGATCCACGCGGGCCGGAACCCGGCCGCGACCGCCAGGTCCACCAGGGCTCCGAGGGAGGTGTGCTCCCCCTCGTGCGCGCCGGGCCACATGCCGGCCAGCTCCTCGTCGGTGGGCGGGCGCTCCCAGAAGCACTCCCCGAGCACCACGTGCCCTCCGGGCCTGACCAGACGGCGGAGTTCGCCCAGTGCGGCGGCGAGGTCGTGCGGCTGTCCGGGGTCGCAGAGCGCCTGGCTCGATCCGTGGCAGAGCACCACGTCGACGGGGCCCCGGTCGGTGCCGAGCGCCGACTCCTCGACGAACGCGACGCGGTCGCCGAGGCCACGGGCCTCGGCGAGGGCCCGGCCGCGGGCGAGGTCCTCGCCGTCGACGTCGATGCCGGTGCCGCAGGCGGACGGCGCCGCCGCCACCACGCGGAGCAGCAACTCGCCCCAGCCGCAGCCGATGTCGAGCACGTCGGCGGGCTTCAGGGCGGCGAGCCGCCCGACCATGCGGGCGGCGCGGGCCTCGGAGAGCGGGCCGTGGAAGGTGAGACCGCCGAGACGCGGAGGAGGACCGGATTCGGAAGAGATCATGGACGGGAACGGTACGGTGCCGACGCACCCCGGACCACGGGATATCGCACCGGGCGGCGGTCCGCGGCCGACCCGCCCGGCCGCCGGACGCGAGGGGTTCCGGGGCGCAGTGTCTCGCGTCGGGGAGGGATTCCGCCTAGCGTGGGAGCCGTGTACACCACGCGCGTGTCCCGCCATGTCGACGCCCCGCCCTCGGCCGTCTACCGGGCGCTGCTCGATCCCGACGCCGTCGCCCGATGGCGGGTGCTGTACGGGATGAGCTGCGAGGTCCACGAGTTCGACGCACGCGAAGGGGGGACCTTCCGGGTCTCCCTCACCTACGACACCGCCGACGGCACGGGCAAGACGGGTGCCCGCACCGACACGTACCACGGGCGCTTCGTGGAACTGCTCCCGGACGAACGGGTCGTCGAGATCACCGAGTTCGAGACCTCGGACCCACAGCTCCAGGGGCCCATGACCCTCACCACGACCCTGATCGCCCTGGAGGGCGGCACGGAGGTGGTCCTCCTGCACGAGGGAGTGCCCGACGGCGTGCCCGCCGACGACAACGAGACCGGCACACGGACCGCCCTGGACCGGCTGGCCGCGCTGGCCGAGGGGCGGCCCGACCCGGGGGCGTGACCGCCCGGCGCGGGGCAGGTCAGACCGGCTCGCGGCCGAGCGCGGCCAGCGGGTCGTCCAGGACCGGCTGCCACGCCAGCTCGGCCGCGCCGACGAGGCTGTTGTGGTCGAGGGTGCAGGGGAGGATCGGTACGCCTCCGCTGCGGCCCCACAGGCTCCGATCGGCGACGACGGCGCGCAGGCGCTCCGGATCGGCGTCGAGGAGCTCGCGGTGGAGCCCGCCGAGGATGATCCGGTCCGGATTGAGGATGTTCACCAGGCCCGCGAGGCCGAGGCCCAGACGGTCGATCAGCTCCCCCACCGCGACCCGTACGCCCGGGTCGTCGGGGCTGGTGCGCAGCAGGTCCCGGGACTGCTGGAGCAGGGACACCTCGGGCCCGGGGGCACGGCCCGCCGCCGTGAGGAAGGCGAGCGGGTCGGTCTCGACGTCCAGGCAGCCGCGACTGCCGCAGTGGCAGGGACGGCCCTCCGGGTTGACCGTGAGGTGGCCGACCTCCAGGGCGAGGCCGGCGCTTCCGGTGTGCAGGCGCCCGTCGAGGACGAGCGCCCCGCCGACGCCCCGGTGGCCGGTGGCCACGCAGAGCAGGTCGCGGGCTCCGCGGCCGGCGCCGTGGCGGTGCTCGGCCAGGGCGGCGAGGTTCACGTCGTTGCCGGTGAACGCGGGGCCGTCGATGCCGGCGGCCCGTACCCGCTCGGCGAAGATCTCGCGGACCTGCGCCCCGGCGGGCCAGGCGAGGTGCAGCGGGTTCAGCGCGGTGCCCTCGGGCTCCGCCACGGCGGAGGGGGCGGCGAGCCCGGCGCCGACGCAGCGGCGGCCGCTGTCCCTGAGCAGGGCGACCCCGGCCTCGACGACCTCGCCGAGGACCTGGGCGGGGTCGGCGGAGACGGTGACGCAGCCGGGGACGGTGGCCACGAGGGTGCCGCCGAGGCCGACGAGCGCGGCGCGGAAGCCGTCCGCGTGGACCTGGGCGGCGAGGGCGACGGGGCCCTTCTCGTCGACGGCGAGGCGGTGGGAGGGGCGGCCCTGGGAACCCGCGGCGGCTCCGGGGTTGGAGTCCACGCGGATGAGGCCGAGGGCCTCCAGTTCGGCGGCGACCGCGCCGGCCGTGGCCCGGGTGACACCCAGCTCGGCGGTGAGGACGGCCCTGGTCGGAGCCCTGCCGGTGTGCACCAGCTCCAGCGCGGGGCCGAGCGCGTTGCGCCCCCTGTCCAGCCGTGTCCGGGTCGTCGTCGCCTTGCCGTTCATGGGGTGGAGTCTCCCATGATCGGAGGGTGGGCCGTCCCCCTGGGCGCCCCGACCGGGGCAGGCCGCGCCCGGGGACGACACCCCCGCCCGGCCGGGACGCCCCGAATCCGCCGGCGCGCCGCCGCGGGTTCGACGGATGTACGGGGTCGACGACCGCCCGGGAGGCACCTGGCCGGGGGGGGGGGGGGGGGGGACGAGGTCAGGGGCCGCCGGCCGGAAGGGTTCCCGCACAGGGGCCGGGGTTCGGGGCCGCCGGCCGGGAGACGGAGCCGGGTCGGCCCGTCGGCAGCGGTCGGCCGGTCAGGAGACGGTGTCGGGGCGGCCCGTCGGCCGCGGTCAGCCGGTCGCGGGACGCAAGTCCGGGCGGCCCGTCCGACCCGGTCGTGGGACGGTGTCGGGGCGGCCCGTCGGCCGCGGTCAGTCGGCCGCGGTCGGCCGGTCGCGGGACGCAAGTCCGGGCGGCCCGTCTGCCGCGGTCGCGCCCGTGCCGCCGCGCCCCGGCAGACCCCGTCCCGTGCGTCCGCCGGGGCCGTGCGTGCGGGGCGGCCGGATTCCCCGTCCGGCCGCCCCGACGCGACGTGCTTCGTCCTCCGGTGCGGTCCGCCTCCGGAGCACGGCGGCCCGGGCGAGGCCTGCACCCCGCCCGGGCCGGCTGCGGCACCGGGTCAGTGCGCGCTGAGGAAGGCGCCCTCGGCGCCCTTCTCCCAGGCCTTCTCCGAGCAGGAGCCCGTGAAGATCGTTCCGTACACGGCCGGGACGCCGGCCACCGCGCAGTGCGAGCTGAAGCCCGCGCCGCCGGCGGAGTAGTACCCCGCTCCGAATCCGTCGTTGGCGAGCGCGCCACCGGCGCCGCCCAGCAGGATGCCCACGGCCAGGACAGACGCGGCGAGAGAACGCATAGCTACTCCTCAAGATCTCGGAATGACGTGCCGGAAGGCGCTCGTCTGCCGGTCAAACGCCTGCGGAAAACGCGAGACACGGCGTCTCACTCCAATGCCGGGTAGCCCGCTCCCGGGGTCGGACTCGCGCAGAAACGATGCTTTCCAACGGCTCGTTGGGCACCACCTTCACCACGATGACCTGGCCTTGGTCACCCGGACGGCCGCCACGCGCGCGTGCGTCCAAGCGGGCGTCCGGCGACCGCTCGCTTGATTGAGGCCGGAGGATCCCCCTATCCTGAGTTTGTGCCGCTACTAAACAAAGTACGGACGGTCCCGGGGAGCTCCGGCGGAGACACCGCCACTCACCCCCTGTCCCGCCTCCGCGTCGCCCTGACCCTGTTCTTCGCCCTCGACGGCTTCCTGTTCGCCGGCTGGGTCGTCCGGATCCCCGCCGTCAAGCAGCAGACCGGCGCCTCGGCCGGCGACCTCGGCCTGGCCCTGCTCGGAGTCTCCGCCGGCGCCGTCGTCACCATGACGCTGACCGGTCGGCTCTGCCGCCACTACGGCTCGCACGCCGTCACCGTGGCCACCGCCGTACTTCTCTCCCTGTCGGTCGCCCTGCCCGCCCTGACCCGGTCGCCGCTCGCCCTCGGCCTCGTCCTGCTCGTGTTCGGGGCCGCGTACGGCGGGATCAACGTCGCCATGAACAGCGCGGCCGTCGACCTCGTGACCGCGCTCCGGCGGCCGGTGATGCCGAGCTTCCACGCCGCGTTCAGCCTCGGCGGCATGATCGGGGCGGGACTCGGCGGGCTGCTCGCCGGCGGCCTGTCCCCCACCGCCCACCTCCTCGGCCTGACCGTGGTCGGACTCGCGCTCACCGCCGCCGCCGGACCCGTCCTCCTGCGCCACCCCGCCCCCGCTCCGCCGCCCGAGTCCCTGGCTCCCGCGGCCGGTCCGCGGGACGGGCGGTCCGGCGGATCGCGGCGGATCGTGCTCGTCTTCGGGGTGATCGCGCTGTGCACGGCGTACGGCGAGGGAGCGCTCGCCGACTGGGGAGCCCTCCACCTGGAGCAGGACCTCGGCGCACACCCGGGGGTGGCCGCCGCCGGATACTCCGTGTTCGCGCTGACCATGACCGCCGGACGCCTCTCGGGCACCGCCCTGCTCGAACGGCTCGGCCAGACCCGGACCCTGGTCCTGGGCGGGGCCACCGCCGCCGCCGGGATGCTGCTCGGCGCGCTGGCGCCGAGCATCTGGGCCACCCTCCTCGGCTTCGCGATCACCGGCCTCGGGCTCGCCAACATCTTCCCCGTCGCCGTGGCCCGCGCCGGCGCCGTCGCCGGACCCGGGGGCGTGGCGACGGCGTCCACGCTCGGCTACGGAGGCATGCTGCTCGGCCCGCCGTCGATCGGGTTCCTCGCCGACTGGTTCTCCCTGCCGGTGGCGCTCACGACCGTCGCGGTCCTCGCCGCCGGCGCGGCCGCCATGGGCTACTGGGCACGGAACGCCGGAGCCGCCCGGCCGAGGTGACCCCGCGGCCCGGCCCCCCGGCCGGCGGATCCGGGACATCCTCCGGCAGGTCTCGAGGGCGCACCGCCGGGCGACGGACCTCGTGGTCCCGCGCGCACCTCGTACCGGCCGGGCGCGCCGACACCGTGACGCTCGCCGGCGACCAGGATCCCGCCCGGCTGTGGCGCGAGACCTCCGCGATCAGCCGGCCCCGAGGCGGGGAGCGGTCAGACCGCCCCGTCCAGCATCCGGGTCAGCACCTCGCGCTGGAGCGGCTTGACCTCGGCGTGGCGGGCGAGGCCCTTCTCCGTCAGCTTCACCTGGACGCCGCGCCGGTCCTCCGCGCACATCCCCCGCAGGACCAGGCCGTCCTTCTCCAGCCGTGCGACCAGCCGGGACAGCGCGCTCTGACTGAGGTGGACCCGCCCGGCCAGCTCCTGGACGCGCCAGGAGCAGGGGCCCTCCTCCGCCGTGCCCTCCGCGAGGACGTCGAGGACCTCGAAGTCGCTGGCCCCGAGGCCGTACGGATGCAGGGCCCGGTCGAGCTCACAGGTCGTACGGGCGTGCAGGGCGAGGACGTCACGCCACTCGTCCACGAGCGCGCGTTCGGACTTGTTCGCTGCCATGGGCGCACGGTAGCAGAGGCGCACCCTTTTGTTGCACGAGAATTAAATGCACTTGCATTCAATGCACGTGCATGTACTGTCCTGCCCATGACCTCTCCGCTCACCGACACGCCCGCCGGCGTGCCCGACTCCGCGCAGGAACGCTGGAGTCCGCGCCTCTGGGGCACCCTGCTCGTCCTCTGCGCCGCGATGTTCCTCGACGCCCTCGACGTCTCCATGGTCGGCGTCGCCCTGCCCTCGATCGCCACCGACCTCGGCCTCTCCACCGCCACCCTGCAGTGGATCGTGAGCGGCTACATCCTGGGCTACGGCGGGCTGCTGCTCCTCGGCGGCCGCGCCGCCGACCTGCTCGGCCGCCGCCGGGTGTTCCTCGTCGCGCTGGCCGTCTTCGCCCTGGCCTCGCTGCTCGGCGGGCTGGTCGACTCCGGGCCCCTGCTGATCGCCAGCCGCTTCATCAAGGGGCTCAGCGCCGCCTTCACCGCCCCGGCCGGTCTGTCGATCATCACCACGACCTTCAAGGAGGGCCCCCAGCGCAACCGGGCCCTGTCGATCTACACCACCTGCGCCGCCACCGGCTTCTCGATGGGGCTGGTCCTGTCCGGGCTGCTCACCGAGCTGAGCTGGCGCTGGACGATGCTGCTCCCCGCCCCCGTCGCCCTCGTCGCCCTGGTCTTCGCGCTCCGTCTCATCCCGCACAGCGCCCGCGAGAGGTCCACCGGCGGCTACGACCTGCCGGGTGCGGTCACCGGCACGGCCGCGATGCTGCTGCTGGTCTTCACCGTCGTCCAGGCCCCCGAGACCGGCTGGACCTCCGCGCGCACCCTGCTGTCCTTCGCGGTGGCCGCCGCCCTGCTCGTCTCCTTCGTCCTGATCGAGCGCCGCAGCCCCGCCCCGCTCGTACGCCTCGGCGTGCTGCGCTCCGGCTCGCAGGTGCGGGCCCAGCTCGGCGCGGCGGCCTTCTTCGGCTCGTACGTCGCCTTCCAGTTCATCGTGACCCAGTACATGCAGTCGCTGCTCCACTGGTCCGCGCTCCAGACGGCCCTCGCGTTCCTGCCGGCCGGCGTGCTCGTCGCGCTCTCCTCCACGAAGATCGGCGGCATCGTCGACCGCTTCGGCACGCCCCGGGTGATCGCCGCCGGCTTCACGCTGCTCGTCGTCGCGTACGCCCTCTTCCTCCGGATCTCCCTCACTCCGCAGTACGCCGCCGTCATCCTGCCGTCGATGCTGCTGCTCGGCGCGGCCTGCGCACTGGTCTTCCCCTCGCTCAACATCCAGGCCACCAACGGCGTCGACGACCGCGAGCAGGGCATGGTCTCGGGGCTTCTCAACACCTCGATCCAGGTCGGCGGCGCGCTCTTCCTCGCCGTCGTGACCGCCGTGATCACCGCGGACGGCGGGGAGGGCACCGCGTCCCCGCAGGCCGTCCTCGACGACTTCCGGCCGGGGCTCGCCGTCGTCACCGTCATCGCGCTGGCCGGTCTGCTCGTCACCCTGCCGGGCCTGCGGACCCGACGGGAACGGCCGCTCGAACCATCGGTCGTCGTGGCCCGCTCCACGCCGTCCGCGAACGGCACGGCCGCGGAACCCGCGAGCACCGCGGCCGCCGACGGCGCACCCGCCGCGAGCGGCACGGCGAAGGCGGCGGCGCTCGACTAGATCCAGGAGGCCGCGGAGGCGGTCAGCCCAGCCAGCCGGGGCGGACGAGGCCGGACTCGTAGGCCAGGACCACGAGTTGCGCGCGGTCGCGGGCGCCCAGCTTCACCATGGCGCGGCTCACGTGCGTCTTGGCGGTGAGGGGGCTGACGACCAGTCGACGGGCGATCTCCTCGTTCGACAGGCCGATGCCCACCAGCGCCATGACCTCCCGCTCCCGCTCGGTCAGGGCCCCGAGGGCCGCCGTCGCCCCCGGGGCCTTCGAGCGGGCCGCGAACTCCTCGATGAGGCGGCGGGTGACGCCCGGGGAGAGCAGCGCGTCCCCGTGGACGACCGCCCGCACGGCCCGCAGCAGTTCCTCCGGCTCGGTGTCCTTGACCAGAAAGCCGGAGGCACCCGCGCGGATCGCCTCGAAGACGTACTCGTCGAGCTCGAAGGTGGTCAGCATGACGACCCGGACCCCGGCGAGGTCCGGTTCGTCCGTGATCCGCCGGGTCGCCGCGAGACCGTCGACGCCCGGCATCCGGATGTCCATGAGGACGACGTCGGGGCGCAGGGCGCGCACCCGCTCCACGGCCTCGTCGCCGTCGGCGGCCTCCCCCGCCACCCCGATGTCCGGCTGCGCGTCGAGCAGCGCGCGGAACCCCGCCCGGACCAGCGACTGGTCGTCGGCGAGCAGTACTCGGATCACGGGGTCTCCTGGGGTGGCGGGGGGTCTTCGCGGCGGAACGGGAGGACGGCGTGGACGCGGAAGCCGCCGTCCGGGCGGGCACCCGCCTCGATGGTGCCACCGAGGCCCGCGGCCCGCTCCCGCATGCCGGCGAGGCCGTTTCCGCTGCCGCCCGCCTCGGTGCCGGTGGCGGGGCCGTCGTCGTCGACCGTCAGGTCGAGCTGCCGGGACCCGTAGCCGAGGCGCACCCGGGCCGTGCGCGAACCGGAGTGGCGGACGACGTTGGTGAGCGCCTCCTGGACGACGCGGAAGGCGGCGAGATCGGCGCCGGCCGGCAGTTCGGCACGCGGGCCGGCCGTCGCGACCGTCACGGTGAGGCCCGCGGCCGCGGCCTGCTCGACGAGTTCGGGGAGCCGCCCGAGCCCGGGGGCCGGGGCGCGGGGCGCGTCACCGCGGGTACGGAGGGTGTCGAGGACCTGCCGCACCTCGCCGAGGGCCTCCTTGCTGGCCGCCTTGATGGTGGTCAGCGCGGTGCGGGCCTGCTCGGGGTCGGAGTCCAGGAGGGCGAGGCCGACCCCGGCCTGCACGTTGATCACGGAGATCGAGTGGGCGAGCACATCGTGGAGTTCCCTGGCGATGCGGAGCCGCTCCTCGTCGGCGCGGCGCCGCTCGGCGGCGGCGCGGTCGGCCCGCAGCTGCGCCCGTTGCTCGCGGCGCACGCGGACCGTCTCGGAGGCCGCGAGCACGGCGACGGCGAACGCGGCCGCGGGCAGCTCCTGCCCCCAGGGGTCCCGGCCGTCCCCTGCCGGGGGCAGCCAGCGGTACAGCCAGTGCGCGAGCAGCAGATGCCCGGCCCACAGCAGGCCGAGGGCCCAGGCCGCGGCGGTCCGGTGCCCGTGCACGACGGCCGCGAAGCAGGCGACGGCGACCAGGGCGAACACCGGCCCGTACGGGTAACCGGCCAGGAGGTAGCCGAGGGTGACGGCCGCGACGCCGAACACCACCGCCACCGGCCGCCGGTGCCGGAGGAGGAGGGGCGCCGCGCCGAGGAGCAGCAGGGCGCGCCCGAGGGCGTCGAGGGCCTCCCGGTCCGGTTGGCCGGCGGCGGCGAACCCCGTCCCCGCCATCACGACCACGGCGATCAGGACCGTGGACCGCCAGGGCAGGCCACCGTCGCTGGCTCCGCGCTGCCATCGGCCCGTCGCGCGACCGGCGGCCCGGGCCGGGCTCGACCGGCGTTCACGCGTCCGCCGCCCGCCGGGCGCGCGCGTCGTCGGGCCGGCGTGCCCGTTCCCCGGCTCCCGCCTCCGCTCCTGATCCATGTCCGCCACGCTAACCGCGCGGCACCCGTGCGGACGTCGGCCCGACGGGGTGGTCACCCGTACTCCCGGCGGAGTAGACGGCGGCCGGACCGCGCGGGGTGTCCGTCGCCCGGTGTCAGCCCCGTGGGAGCAGCCCCACGTCTTGGCCGAGGCGGCGGGCGGCCGTCGCGAAGAAGGTCTCGCGGTCCTCGACGACGTTGTGGAAGTGTCCGAACACCTCGAAGGAGACCAGCCCGAAGAGCTGGGACCAGGCGGCCACGAGCGCGACGGCGAGGGCCGGGGGGAGGTCCGGGGCGACGTCGGCGGCGAGGCGGGCGGCCTCGGGGCGGAGCCCTTCCGGGAGCACGGGCGGGGCGACCCCCTCCCCCGTGTGCGCGCTCCGCGCCGTCTCGATGAGGACGAGACCGACACGGGCGGCGGGGACGATCGTGTCCTGGGGCGCGCGGTAGCCGGGGACCGGGGAGCCGTAGATCAGGGCGTACTCGTGGGGGTGGGCCACAGCCCAGGCGCGGACGGCCCGGCAGACGGCGGTCCACCGGTCGAGGGGGCGCTTTCCGGCGGCGCCGGTGGCGGCCTCCTCCGCGGCGGCGCCGATCGCGTCGTACGCGTCGACGATCAGGGCGGTGAGGAGGTCGTCGCGGCTGGGGAAGTAGCGGTAGAGGGCGGAGGAGACCATGCCCAGCTCCCGGGCGACGGCCCGCAGGGACAGCTTGGCGGCGCCCTCGGCGGCCAGCTGGGTGCGTGCCTCGTCCTTGATGGCGGCGGTGATCTCGATGCGGGCGCGGGCGCGGGCTCCTCGGACGGTCGTCATGGTGAGCAGTGTGCCACTTTCGGATCGCCGATACGAAACGAGAGCACTGCTCTTGAATGTGAGCGGCCTTTCCTGCACACTCGAACCGAGCGAGAGCAGTGCTCACACATTGCTTCGAGGCCGGCGGCAAGGCCGTCGCCCCGCCCTCGCCCGGCACCACCCGACCCGCACCGGCCCCGCACCGCCCACGCCACCCCGGCACCGCCCCGGTACCGGACGTCCGCAGGAGGAACCATGTCCGCACGGCCCACCGGCTCCACCCCCGCCGCCCACGTCATGAAGCCCGGCTGGTTCACCGTGAACGTCCTCAACCCCGCGGTCGCCTGGGCGACCCGGCGCGGCATCAGCGTCTGGGGCTCCCGGGTGCTCGCCGTCCGCGGCCGCAAGAGCGGCGAGTGGCGCCGCACCCCCGTCAACCTGCTGACCGTGGACGGCGAGCGCTACCTCGTGGCCCCCCGCGGCCACGTCCAGTGGACCCACAACATGCGGGCCGCGGGCGGCGGGCAGCTGATCCTCGGCAAGCACGTGCAGGACTTCACCGCCGTCGAGGTCGCCGACGACGACAAGCCGGTCCTGCTGCGGGCCTACCTCGAGCGCTGGAAGGCCGAGGTCGGCGTCTTCTTCGGCGGCGTCGGCCCCGACTCCTCCGACGAGGAGCTGCGTGCCGTCGCCCCCAAGCACCCGGTCTTCCGCATCACGCCGACGGGCCCCGCCACACCCGCCGCGTGAAGCCGGCCGGAGCGGCGGAGCCCGTCGGCCTCACTCACTCGACGCGCGTCGGCGCGCGCCTACGCGGGGCGCCCGTGCGCGCCCGCGGTCCGAACCCTCAGACCGCTCCCGGAGCCTCGGGGGCCTCGGGCTTCGCGGAGGCCTCGACCGACCGCCCGGTGCCCGCGTCCGCCTCCGCAGCGGCTCCCGGCGTCACGTCGGCCGTCGCCTCCGGCTCCGCGGCCGGATCGGCCGCGTCCGCCGCCAGCCCGGCCCCGGCCCCGTCCTGCGCCTCCACGACGTCCTCGCCCCCGGGCGCCAGGCGCTCGGCCCTGCCGACGCCCCGGCCCGCCGGGCCGACGCCCGACGAGGTGTCCATGCGCTTGTCGAGCATCTCCAGGGCCCGCCGCGCCATGCCGTTCGAACGGACCATCCCGCCGAGCGTCGCCGAGCCGCGGGTGATGTCGGCGAACGCGTTCCAGGCGGGGCGCAGCCCGGTCAGGGTCGCGTGCAGCAGTCCCGGCCGGCGCTCGAAGACGGCGAGCATCCGCCGCCCGACGGCCATCTCGACGCCGAGGCCGGCCTTGATGGCGAAGGCGTAGTTCAGCGCCTGGCGCCGGGCGTCGACCGCGTCGTTCGCCTCGGCGACCCGCACCGCCCACTCGCCGGCCAGCCGGCCCGAGCGGAGCGCGTACGAGATGCCCTCGCGGGTCCACGGCTCCAGGAGCCCGGCCGCGTCGCCGCAGACCAGGACCCGGCCGCGGGAGAGCGGCGAGTCGTCCGTGCGGCAGCGCGTCAGATGGCCCGAGGAGATCGTCGGCTCGAAGCCGGAGAGGCCGAGCCGCGCGACGAAGTCCTCCATGTACCGCTTGGTGGCGGCGCCCTCGCCGCGGGCCGAGATGACGCCGACCGTCAGGGTGTCGCCCTTGGGGAAGACCCACCCGTAACTGCCGGGCATCGGACCCCAGTCGATGAGGACACGGCCCTTCCAGTCCTCGGCCACGGACGGCGGGACGGGGATCTCGGCCTCCAGGCCGAGGTCGACCTGACCGAGCTTCACCCCGACGTGCGCGCCTATGCGGCTGGCACTGCCGTCGGCGCCGACGACCGCGCGGGCCAGCACGGTCTCGCCGTCCGCCAGGACCACGGCCACCGTCCGCCGGTCCGGCACCGCCGGGCCGTGCTGCTCCACCCGGGTCACCGTGACGCCGGTCCGCAGCTCCGCGCCGGCCTTCTGCGCGTGCTCGACCAGCTGGGCGTCGAACTCCGGCCGGTTGATGAGCCCGAAGAGCATCTTCCGCGAGCGGCGCGTCCGGGCGAAGCGGCCGTCCAGGGAGAAGGTGACGGCGTGCACCCGGTCCTGGAGGGGCAGTTCGAAGCCGGGCGGCAGGCAGTCGCGGGACGGGCCGATGATGCCGCCGCCGCAGGTCTTGTACCGGGGCAGCTCGGACTTCTCCAGGAGCAGCACCCGTCGGCCGGCCACCGCGGCCGCGTAGGCCGCGGACGCGCCGCCGGGTCCCGCGCCGACCACGACGACGTCCCAGACCTCGGTGTCCGCGTCGTCCGCGTCCTCGGGGGAGGTCACGGCGGCCACGACGTCCGGGGCCTCCTCGGCCGGGGCTCCGGCGTCCGGCGCCGGGGAGTCCGCGGCGCCCGCGGGCTCGTCCGGCACGGCGTCCGTGAGGCCCTCGGGAGCCGCACCCCCGGGCGCGGTGTTCTCCGGACCGGCGTTCTCCGCTTGCTCGCTGCTCACGATGTCCTTCTGCTCCTGATCCGACCGGTGGTCTGCTCCTGACGCATCCTACGGCGCGGTAGCCAGAGGCCCGCGCCGTAGGATCGGCGGTGCGTTCGCCGTACCACGACCTACGCCGAACACCGTCCCTACGTCGTAAACGTCGCACCCACCAGGAGCGTGCCCATGACCTCGAATCCGATCGCCGAGACCGTCCGGTCACTGATGCCCCGGGCCAAGGCCGAGCTCACGGAGCTGGTGGCCTTCGAGTCGGTGGCGGACGAGGCCGTGGCACCTCGCAGCGAGTGCGAGGGCGCCGCGAACTGGGTCGCCGACGCGCTGCGCGCGGAGGGCTTCCAGGACGTGGCGCTCCTGGACACCCCGGACGGCTCGCAGTCGGTCTACGGCGTCCTGCCCGGCCCGGCCGGCGCGCCGACCGTCCTGCTGTACGCGCACTACGACGTGCAGCCGAAACTGGACGAGTCCGCCTGGCTCACGCCGCCGTTCCAGCTGACCGAGCGGGACGGCCGCTGGTACGGCCGCGGCACCGCCGACTGCAAGGGCGGCTTCATCCTGCACCTGCTCGCGCTGCGCGCCCTCAAGGCGAACGGCGGCGTCCCCGTGACGGTGAAGGTGATCGTCGAGGGTTCCGAGGAGCAGGGCACCGGAGGCCTGGAGCGGTACGCGGAGCAGCACCCCGAACTGCTCGCCTCCGACGCCATCGTGATCGGCGACGCGGGCAACTTCCGGGTCGGGCTGCCGACCGTGACCGCGACCCTGCGCGGCATGACGATGATCCGGGTGGGGATCGACACCCTGGAGGGCAACCTGCACTCCGGTCAGTTCGGCGGCGCGGCCCCCGACGCGCTCGCCGCGCTGATCCGCGTCCTGGACTCGCTGCGCGGCCCGGACGGCTCGACCGTCATCGACGGGCTGCCGGGCGACCAGGTGTGGGAGGGACTGCAGTACCCGGAGGAGGACTTCCGCCAGGACGCCAAGGTCCTCGCCGGGCTGACGCTGCCGGGCGCCGGGACGGTCGCCGACCGTATCTGGGCGCGTCCCGCCGTCACCGTCATCGGCATCGACTGCCACCCGGTGGCCGGGGCGACCCCGTCGATCCCGTCGTCGGCCCGCGCCCAGATCAGCCTGCGCGTGCCGCCGGGCCTGGACTCGGCCGAGGTGACGAAGCTGCTCTTCGCGCACATCGAGAAGCACACCCCGTGGAACGCCCGGGTCTCCCTCGAACAGGTCGGCCAGGGCCAGCCGTTCCAGGCGGACACGTCGAGCCCCGCGTACGCCTCGATGGCCGAGGCGATGCGGGTCGCGTACCCCGGCCAGGAGATGCAGACGGCGGGCATGGGCGGCTCGATCCCGCTGTGCAACACGCTGGCCTCGCTGTACCCGGAGTCGGAGATCCTGCTCATCGGTCTGAGCGAGCCGGAGGCGCAGATCCACGCGCCCAACGAGTCCGTGTCGCCGGAGGAGCTGGAGCGGCTCTCGGTCGCCGAGGCCCACTTCCTGGTCAACTACGCGCGCTCGAAGCAGAACTGACGCCCGACGCCGTTCAGCGTTCGGCGAAGCTCGCGGAGAGCGTAGAGGAGCACGGCGGACCTGCGCGGATGCGTAGGTTCGCCGTATGGCATCCATCGAACCGACCAGGATCACCCCGCGACTGCTCCTCCTCGACCACTCCGTCGGCCAGTCCTACCTCTGGCAGGACGACGGTGAGCTGACCCTGATCGACGCCGGCTGGGCCGGCACCGCCGACGAGACGGCGGCGGCGATACGGTCCGCCGGCCTGGACCCCGACCGGCTGCGCCGTATCGTGCTGACCCACTGCCACCGGGACCACGTGGGCGCGGCCCAGGAGCTGGCGGACCGGCACGGGGCGGAGATCCTCGCACACGGCCTCGACGCGCCGGTGATCCGGGGCGAGGCGCCGGTGCCGGAGCCGCACCTCCTGGACTGGGAGGTGCCGCTCTTCGCGCACGGGCTGACCGTCCCGGAGGCCCCGCCGACCCGGGTGGACCGGGAGGTCCGGGACGGCGAGGTGCTCGACTTCGGGGACGGCGCGGTGGTGGTGCACGTGCCGGGCCACACCGCCGGCTCCCTCGCCGTCCACCTGCCGCGCCACGGGGTGCTGTTCGCCGGGGACACGGTGGCGTCGGTGCCGGACGTCATGTTCGGTGTGTTCCACGTCGACCGCGCGGCGGCCGCCGCGTCGATGCGGCTGCTGGCGAAGCTGGAGCCCTCGGTGCTGTGCTGCGGCCACGGTGCGCCGGTGACCTCGGACACGGCGGCGCGGCTCACCGCTGCGGCAGCGACGGCAGCGGCCTGACCGCCCCCGGCGGGAACCCGGCGGGCCGGCCGTCAGCCCACCGGGTTCCCGGCCTCCAGGTTGAGCACGGTGCCGCGCTCCCGGGCGCGCAGGGCCCAGCGCAGGCGGCGGTAGCGGACGGGGGGCAGGAGGTCGGCCGCCTCCTCCTCGGTGACGAAGCGCCAGTCGCGGAGTTCGGCGCCGGGCAGCCGGAGGCGTTCGGTGTCGGCGGGGCCGAGGGTGCCGCCGTCGAAGAGGAGCCGGAGCCCGCCGTGTCCCGGGGGCTGGGGGCGCTCCCAGTCGACCAGCAGGAGGCGGGGCACGGTGTCGAGTTCGTGGCCTATCTCCTCGGCGACCTCGCGCATCCCGGCGCGGGCCGGGGGTTCGCCGGTCTCGACGACGCCGCCCGGGAACTCCCAGCCGGGCTTGTACGTGGGGTCGACCAGGAGGAAGCGGTCCCGGTCGTCGAAGAGCAGGACTCCGGCGGCGACGGTCTGGCCGGTGGGTTCCGGGGTCTGGACGATGCCGCAGGGGGCGGCGCGTCCGGCCAGGACGGCGTCGGCGACGGACCGGGCGGCCTCGGCCGCTGTGAGGGCCGAGGTGTCGACGGTGTACGCGTCCTCGGTGAGCCAGTCGAGCGCGTCCCGGTACGGCTGGAGGTGGCCGTGGCACCACGCGCGGACCCGGGCGTCGACGTCGGGGTCGCCGTACTCGGACCGGCCGTCGATCCGTTGCCGCAGGATCGTTTCCTCCGGGGCGAGCAGCACATGGCGGACGTCGATGCGGCGGGCGGCCAGCCCGCCGAAGATCTCGTCCCGGTACTCCTGGCGCAGCAGGGTCATGGGGACGACCAGGACGCCGCCGACCTCGGCGAGCAGGGCGGCGGCCGTGTCGACCACCAGTCGGCGCCAGATCGGCAGGTCCTGGTAGTCCCCGACCTCGGCGAGCCGCTTGGCCGGGAGGAGGCCGCGCAGGCCCCCGCCGGTGACCTCGGGGTCGTACAGCGTGCTGTTCGGGATCAGATCGACCAGTTCGCGCGCGGTGCTGGACTTCCCCGCGCCGAACGCACCGTTGACCCAGACGATCACGTTTCCCCCTCTTCGACGGCCCCCTGTGGATTGCCCCCAACACCCTGCCACGAAAACCACGAACGCATGTCCTGGCATATGCGTCCCCGTGGGCATGTGCGTGACACTTCCGCGCGGGTGTCGTTGAGAACGTCGAGCACGAGGGGGTGCGGAGCATGAGCCGTAGGGTTCTGGAGCGCTTTCCGGCCGGCGGCCCGCGGGGCAGTTGGCCGGCGGAGGAGTTCGCCGGGGCGCGGCGGGACGAGGGGGTGCCGGCCCGGGTCGTCATGGACCTGGAGTCCGACACCTTCCTGGTGATCGTCGAGCAGCGGACGCCGGAGCGCGTACGCGAGGAGTGACCCGGGCCGTCCGGCCGGGCCCGAGCGGCGGCGGTGGGGCCCGGCGGCCGGGTCCGGGGCGGCCGGTCGAGCCCCCCGGCGCCCGAGCCGGGTCAGGAGGCCGCCGCGGCGGCGCCCAGGAGGCCCGCGTCGGTGCCCGTGAGGGCCGGGACCACGGTCAGGTCCCGGACGAAGTCGAGGGTGGCGTACGCGGCGAGGAACCGGCGCAACGGCGCGAAGAGCACCTCGCCGGCGCCCGCCACTCCGCCGCCGACGACCGCGATGTCGATCTCGACGAGGGTCGCCGTCGCGGCGATGCCCGCCGCCAGGGCCTGGGCCGCCCGCTCGAACGAGGCCCGCGCGACCGGGTCGCCCGCGTGCGCGGCCGCGGCCACGGCGGCCGCCGAGGCGTCGCCGTCGGGGCCGGGGCGCCAGCCGTTCTCCAGGGCGCGGCGGGCGATGTGCGGGCCGCCGGCGATGCGTTCGACGCAGCCGCGTCCGCCGCAGGCGCAGAGCTCGCCGTCCAGGTCCACCGCTATGTGGCCGATGTGGCCGGCGTTTCCGGTGGGGCCCGGGTGGAGTCTGCCGTCGAGCACGAGGCCGCCGCCGACCCCGGTGGAGACCACCAGGCAGAGGGCGTTGTCGTGACCGCGGGCGGCGCCCAGCCAGTGCTCGGCCGCCGTCATGGCGACGCCGTCGCCGACCAGGGTGACGGGGCGGCCCCCGGCCGCCTTGTGGACCCGCTCGACGAGCGGGAAGTCGCGCCAGCCGGGCACGTTGACCGGGCTGACGGTCCCCCGGTGCGCGTCGACCGGCCCGGCGCTGCCGATGCCGACCGCCGCGGCGGACTCCCACAGGGGCGAGACCGCGAGCTCGGCGAGCACCTCCTCGACCGCGCCCATCACCGTCTCGCCGTCCTCACGCGCGGGCGTGGGCCGCCGGCCGCGGACGCGGATGCGCCCGGTTCCGTCGACCAGGGCGCCGGCGATCTTGGTTCCCCCGATGTCGAGGGCGACGACGAGGCCGTCGGCGGGATCCGCGGCGGGATCGGTCTGCATGGGCGAGGGGTCTCCCGTCGGCGGCGGAGGCGGAACCGGGTCCTTCGGGTCCCGTTCCGTCCATTCTCCCCACCTGTGACAACGTTGTCCAGGCCCTATGATGCGGCCAGGGCGTCGATCGGACGCCCCGTACCACCGGCCGCACCACTCCCCTCCGGCCGGACGACCCGCCATCGACGGAGGAACCGCGCACCGTGGCCGACATCGCCCGCCGCACCGAACACCGCTACGGCAACCGGCCCACGATGAAGGACGTCGCCGCGCGCGCGGGCGTCGGTCTGAAGACGGTGTCCCGGGTGGTGAACGGCGAGGCCGGGGTCACCCCGGACACCGAGCGGCGGGTCCAGGAGGCCATCGAGATCCTCGGCTTCCGCCGCAACGACAGTGCGCGGGTCCTGCGCAAGGGCAGGACGGCGACCGTGGGTCTGGTCCTGGAGGATCTCGCCGACCCGTTCTACGGGCCGCTCAGCCGGGCGGTCGAGGAGGTCGCCCGGGCGCACGGGGCACTGCTCATCAACGGTTCGAGCGCCGAGGACCCCGACCGGGAGCAGGAGCTGGCGCTCGCCCTCTGCGCGCGGCGGGTCGACGGGCTGATCGTCATTCCCGCGGGCGACGACCACCGGTACCTGGAGCCCGAGATCAGGGCGGGCGTGGCCACCGTCTTCGTCGACCGCCCCGCGGGGCGGCTCGACGTCGACGCCGTGCTGTCCGACAGCTTCGGCGGGGCGCGCGACGGGGTGGCACACCTGATCGCGCACGGCCACCGCCGGATCGGCTTCATCGGCGACCGGCCCCGCATCCACACCGCGTCCGAGCGGCTGCGCGGCTACCGCTCGGCGATGGAGGACGCGGGGCTGCCGGTCGACGAGGCCTGGGTCTCGCCGGGCTCCACGGAGCCGGAGCGGGTGGCGGCGGCCGTACGGGGCATGCTGGCGGCCGCGGAGCCGGTGACGGCGCTGTTCGCGGGCAACAACCGGGTGATGGTGACGGTGGTCCGCACCCTCGCGGGGCATCCGCGGCCGGTGGCACTGGTCGGCTTCGACGACATGGAGCTGGCCGACCTGCTCGGCATCACCGTGATCGCCCAGGACGCGGCGGCCCTCGGCCGGACGGCGGCGGAGCGCCTCTTCCGGCGCCTGGACGGGGTCGAGGACGCACCGGAGCGGGTGGTGCTCGGCACGACGCTGGTGGCCCGCGGCTCGGGCGAGATCCCGCCGACGGCCCGCTGAGCGGGGTCCGTCGGGGCCGCCGGCGCGGCGGGCCCCGACGGGGCGGCGACTACTCGGCGGAGGCCGTCAGGTCACCGCGTCGCGGGGCCGCGAAGCGGTCGAGGGCGGCCCGGTCCATGCCGGTGAGGGCGTTTACCTCGGCGGTGTCGAGGGCGCCGCAGTCGATGCCGCGCAGCAGGTAGGAGCTGAGCGCCTTGGCCGTCGCCGGCTCGTCCATGACGTCGCCGCCGGCGTGGTTGGCGTACGCGGAGAGGCGCTTGGCGGCGGCCTCGAACCCCTCGCGGTAGAAGGCGAAGACGGCGGCGTAGCGGGTGGGGATGTGCCCCGGGTGCATGTCCCAGCCCTGGTAGTAGGCGCGGGCGAGGGCGCGGCGGGTGAGGCCGTAGTGCAGGCGCCAGGCCTCGTGGACGTGCTCGGTGGAGCCGACCGGGAGGACGTTGGTGGAGCCGTCGGAGACGCGTACGCCGGTGCCCGCGGCGGCGACCTGCATGATCGCCTTGGCGTGGTCGGCGGCCGGGTGGTCGCTGGCCTGGTAGGCGGCGGAGACGCCGAGGCAGGCGCTGTAGTCGAAGGTGCCGTAGTGCAGACCGGTGGCGCGGCCCTCGGCGGCGCCGATCATGCGGGCGACGGCGGCGGTGCCGTCGGTCGCGAGGATGGACTGGCTGGTCTCGATCTGGATCTCGAAACCGAGGCGTCCGGCGTCCAGGCCGTGGGCCTTCTCGAACTCCTCCAGGAGGCGGACGAAGGCGGAGACCTGCTCGGGGTAGGTGACCTTCGGGAGGGTGAGGACGAGACCGTCGGGCAGGCCGCCGTTCTCCAGGAGGCCGGTGAGGAAGACGTCGGTGGTGCGGATGCCCCGGTCGCGGACGGCCGATTCCATGCACTTCATCCGGATGCCCATGTACGGGGCGGCCGTGCCGTTCCGGTAGGCCTCGGAGATGAGCCGGGCGGCGCGGGCGGCGTCCTGGTCCTCGTCGGCGCCCGCGTAGCCGTCCTCGAAGTCGACGCGGAGGTCCTCGATCGGCTCGCGCTCCAGCTTGGCCCGTACGCGGGCGTGGACGTCCTCGGCGAGGGCGTCGGAGAGGCCGAGGACGGCCGCGAAGGAGGCCGCGTCGGGGGCGTGCTCGTCGAGCGCGGCGAGGGCCTGGTCGCCCCAGGAGCGGACGGTGCCGGCGTCGAAGAGGTTTCCGGGGACGTAGACCGTGTGAACGGGCTGGCGGGTGCCGGGGTCTCCCGGGTAGCGCCGGTCCAGCTCGGCGTCCACCGCCGCGAGGGAGGCGCTGATGCCCTCGCTGACCGCGCCCGCGAGGCTCGTCGACACCTTCTCCTGCTGACCCATCCCAGATCCTCCATCTTTCCGCTTCACGGAATCAACAATCCG
This sequence comes from Streptomyces sp. NPDC014891, assembly GCF_043081085.1. NCBI lineage: Bacteria > Bacillati > Actinomycetota > Actinomycetes > Kitasatosporales > Streptomycetaceae > Streptomyces > Streptomyces sp. NPDC014891. The sequence goes on from NZ_JBIBWF010000001.1 coordinate 833,488, forward strand.
TATGGTGAAGTTAGTAGCCCCTCGGGACCTGAGTCAATGGTTGTCCGAAACGACCGGGGGCCGCGCGGCGATCCTCACCACGCGGCCCCCGGGCCGTACAGAAGCGCAGGTCAGCCCTGCGGAGCCAGATCAGCCCTTGCGGGACTCGACCTCAGCGGTCAGCTGCGGGACGACGTCGAAGAGGTCGCCCACGACGCCGTAGTCGACGAGGTCGAAGATCGGCGCCTCGGCGTCCTTGTTGATCGCGACGATCGTCTTCGAGGTCTGCATGCCCGCGCGGTGCTGGATCGCGCCGGAGATGCCGGAGGCGATGTACAGCTGCGGCGAGACCGACTTGCCGGTCTGGCCGACCTGGTTGGCGTGCGGGTACCAGCCGGCGTCCACGGCGGCGCGCGAGGCGCCGACGGCGGCACCGAGCGAGTCGGCGAGGGCCTCGATGACGCCGAAGTTCTCGGCGCCGTTGACGCCGCGGCCGCCGGAGACCACGATCGCGGCCTCGGTCAGCTCCGGGCGGCCGGTGGACTCGCGCGGGGTGCGCGCGGTCACCTTGGTGCCAGTGGCCAGCTCGCCGAAGGAGACCGCGAGGGCCTCGACGGCGCCGGCGGCCGGGGCGGCCTCGACGGGAGCCGAGTTCGGCTTGACCGTGATGACCGGCGTGCCCTTGGAAACGCGCGACTTGGTGGTGAAGGAGGCGGCGAACGCGGACTGCGTCGCGACCGGGCCCTCGTCACCGGCCTCCAGGTCGACGGCGTCGGTGATGATGCCGGAGCCGATGCGCACCGCGAGGCGGGCGGCGATCTCCTTGCCCTCGGCGGAGGACGGGACGAGCACCGCCGCCGGGGAGACGGCCGCGTGCGCGGCCTGGAGGGCGTCGACCTTGGGGACGACGAGGTAGTCGGTGAACTCGGGGGCGTCGGCCGTGAGGACCTTCACCGCACCGTGCTCGGCCAGGACGGGCGCGGTGTCGGCGGCGCCGTTGCCCAGCGCGACGGCGACCGGCTCGCCGATGCGGCGGGCGAGGGTCAGCAGCTCCAGGGTGGGCTTGCGGACGGCTCCGTCGACGTGGTCGACGTAGACGAGAATCTCAGCCATGGGACTTCAATCTCCTGCGAACGAAAGGGGCGGTCTGAGGGGCTCGCGCGAGCCTTAGATGAACTTCTGGCCCGCGAGGAACTCGGCGAGCTGCTTGCCGCCCTCGCCCTCGTCCTTGACGATCGTGCCGGCGGTGCGCGCCGGACGCTCGGCGGCGGAGTCGACCGCGGTCCAGGCGCCGGCCAGGCCGACCTCGTCCGCGTCGATGTCCAGGTCGTCCAGCTCCAGGGACTCCACCGGCTTCTTCTTCGCGGCCATGATGCCCTTGAAGGAGGGGTAGCGCGCCTCGCCCGACTGGTCGGTCACCGAGACGACCGCCGGGAGGGAGGCCTCCAGCTGCTCGGAGGCGGTGTCGCCGTCACGGCGGCCCTTCACGACGCCGTCCGCGACGGAGACCTCGGAGAGCAGGGTGACCTGCGGGACGCCCAGGCGCTCGGCGAGGATGGCCGGGAGGACGCCCATGGTGCCGTCGGTGGAGGCCATGCCGGCGATGACGATGTCGTAGCCGGTCTTCTCGATCGCCTTGGCGAGCACCAGCGAGGTGCCCATGACGTCGGTGCCGTGCAGGTCGTCGTCCTCGACGTGGACGGCCTTGTCGGCGCCCATCGAGAGCGCCTTGCGCAGCGCGTCCTTGGCGTCCTCGGGGCCGACCGTCAGCACGGTGACCTCGGCGTCGTCCGCCTCTTCGGCGATCTGCAGTGCCTGCTCGACAGCGTACTCGTCGAGCTCCGACAGCAGACCGTCGACGTCGTCGCGGTCGACCGTCAGGTCGTCCGCGAACTTACGGTCTCCGGTCGCGTCGGGCACGTACTTCACACAGACAACGATCCTCAAGCTCACGCCGGCTCTCCTACTGCATCGTCATAACGGGGCTGCCTTGTTGCTCGCAGCATAGGCGCCTGAAGGGCGGGTTTCCGGTCGGGGCGCCGGACGCCCCGACCGGAATATTACTCGCCAGTACACCCAGTCCGTTACCAGTAAGCAAGCGCTCAGCGATGTGATCTGCCCAACGCGCGGAGAGCGGCGCGCGCGGGAACTCTCAGTCGCGCAGCGCGTTGAAGCGACCGTGATGGTAGAGCAGCGGGCGGCCGGCCCCGTCCGGGTCCCCCGCGACCGCCTGGGCGATCACGATCCGGTGGTCCCCGGCGGGCACCCGCGCGACCACGCGGCAGACGAGCCAGGCCAGGACGCCGTCGAGCACCGGAACGCCCTCGGGCCCCACGCTCCAGCGCGTCCCCGCGCCGAAGCGGTCGGCCCCGCTGCGGGCGAAGGTGGCCGCGAGCTCCTGCTGGTGCTCGCCCAGTATGTGGACGCCGATGTGCTCGGCCTCGGCGAGCACCGGCCAGCTGGAGGAGGTCGTGCCCACCCCGAAGGAGAGCAGCGGGGGTTCGGCGGCGACGGAGTTGAGCGAGGTCGCGGTGAAGCCGACGGGGCGCTCCCCGTGCGCGGTGACGACCGCGACGCCGGCGGCGTGCCGGCGGAAGACGGAGCGGAGCAGATCGGGCGAGGCCTGCCGGGGCGCGCCGACGGTGGGAGCGGCGGCGGGTCGGAGATCGGGCGTGACCGTCATGGAGTTGTCCTTCTGCGAGGGCGGCATGAGAGAGGTCCGGGGGTCGTCAGACGCCCGGACAGCGCGCGCTCGCGTTGCGGGCCAGGTCCACATGGGTCCGGCCGTAGAGAAGGAGTTCTTGGGGCACCCCGTCAGAGTGGCGATCGTTGCCGCGTGCAGTCAAGTGCGTACCGGATGATGGGAGAAGTGTCACCGCGTCAGACCGCCCGCCCGAGGGCCGCGATGACGTCGGCCCGGCGCGGCTGTCCGGTGGCCCGGCGGACGACGCGGCCGTGCCGGTCCAGGACGAGGACGGTGGGGGTCCTGGCGATGCCGAGTCCGCGCACGAGATCGAGCCTTTCCTCGGCGTCGATCTCCACGTGCCCGACGCCCGGGACCATCGCGGCGACCTCGGCGAGCGTGCGCCGGGTGGCCCGGCAGGGCTGACAGAACGCGGTGGAGAACTGGACGAGGGTGGCGCGCTCCCCCAGCGGCGACCCGAGCACCTCGGGTCCCAGCGTGTCGGTTCCGGGTGTGTCGGTTCCGGGTGTGTCGGTCACCCCTGCCCCCTCTTCCATCGGCCGTCTCCCCTGGTCCAGCGTCGCACGAGGGCGATCGATTCCCGCCATGGCCACCGCGAGTGACGAGAATCTCCCTGTACGAAGCCGCCTGGGCTGGTCTCGGCGGCCCTCATGGGGCACGATCTGCCCAAAGCCGAAAACCTACGGCTGCGTAACTTCGCCGGGAGAACCCTCCCCAGGCACAGAAGAAGGGTTCCTCTCCGATGGCAGAACTCGTGTATCGGCCGGTCATCGGCGCCGCTCTGACGATGTTCAAGGCGCTCGACCTGAAGATCGACACGCAGGGTTCGGAGCACATCCCGCGCACGGGCGGCGCGGTGCTCGTCTCCAATCACATCAGCTATCTGGACTTCATCTTCACGGGCCTGGCCGCGCTCCCGCAGAAGCGCCTGGTGCGCTTCATGGCGAAGGACTCGGTCTTCCGCCACAAGGTCTCGGGGCCGCTGATGCGCGGCATGAAGCACATCCCGGTGGACCGCTCGGCGGGCGAGCACGCCTACCGGCACGCCCTGGAGTCGCTGAAGGCGGGCGAGATCATCGGCGTGTTCCCCGAGGCGACCATCTCCCAGTCCTTCACGCTCAAGGCCTTCAAGACGGGTGCGGCGCGACTCGCCCAGGAGGCCGGGGTCCCGCTGGTCCCGATGGCGCTCTGGGGCACGCAGCGGGTGTGGACCAAGGGCCGGCCGCGCAACTTCAAGCGCAGCCACATCCCGGTGACCATCCGCGTCGGCGAGCCCATGGAGGCTCCCGCCGACCAGTACGCGGGCGCCATCACCCGGCGGCTGCGCGGGCGCGTCCAGGAGCTCCTGGAAGCCGCGCAGCGGGCCTACCCGGTCCGCCCCAAGGACGCGAACGACACGTGGTGGGTGCCCGCGCACCTCGGGGGCACGGCGCCGACGCCGGCCGAGGTCAAGGACGCCGGCTGACGCACGCCGGGCCTCCGACCGGCCGGTGTCCCGGCTGACGCACGGCCGCCTTGCGACCGGCGGAAGGGACGTGCCGGGCCGACGGCGGTGCGGCGCCGGGGGCGGCCCGCCGCGTCGTCACCGGGGCGCGTGGACGGTGATCCGGGCTCCCGGGCTGAGCCGCTCCAGCGACTCCGCCAGCTCGGTGCCCGCCGCCAGGAGCTCGTCCCGGGTCATCGGAGGCAGCGCCTCCAGGAGGAAGAAGGCGTCGACGGTGTCGTCGTCGATGCGGGTGCGGGGACCCTGGCGCCAGTTCCACCGGCGGCAGGTCACGCCCTCGTCGTCGCACCAGACGATCTCCCCGGGCTCGGGGTGCTCGACCGTCTCCGCGCCGCCCGCGACGGTGACGAAGGGTTCGTCGCCGACGGCGCGGACCAGGCGCATGGCGCCCTTGATCCGGCCCAGGTCCTCGCCGCCGACCGGGACGAGATGGGCGACGCTCACCGCGTTGTAGGCGTCGACGAGGCGGTTGATGCGGGGCAGTCTGCCGTCGGCGAGCGCCCTCCGGGCGAGCGCCTCCGCGGAGTTGCGGGTGCGGGAGGGCTTGGCGCCGAACGCGGTGTACGCGGCGCGCCAGGCGGCGATGTGCGGGTCCTGGTCCGGGGTGCGGCCGTCGAGCCGCACGGCGAGCCGGCGCGCGGCGTCGTCGAGGAGGGCCGAGGAGACCTCGTCGCCGGGCCCGTTGACCAGGCCGTGTGCCTCGACCACGAGGGCCGTGAAGCCGGGCACGAGGGTGCGCACCTCGTCGGAGACGGTGAGCGTGGGAGTCATGGTCCGCCGTTCGCTGGTGTCCGGGGTCAGAGCTCGGTGGGGAGCGTCCGCCAGAGGGACGGCCGGTCCGGCGCGGCGCGCAGCGCAGCCAGCACGACCGTGGGCGGTTCAGTGTAAAGCACCGGATAGTCCACTTCGTTGCACTCCGGGCGGACGGTCCAGGCCAGCCGCTCCTCACCCAGGGAGAACCGGGCGTCCAGGCCGGGCCTGTTCCCGCGCACGTCCTGGCGGGCCCAGTGGCGCTCCCCCGGCAGCAGGACGGCCACGAGGCCGTGCAGAACGGGGTGCGAGCCGTCGTCCTCGGCCAGCCGCTGGTAGCAGAGGGCGGCCGGGATGCCGTGGGCGCGCAGGAGGGCGGCGTACGCGATCGACTTGGCGTAGCAGATCCCGGTGCGCAGCACCAGGACGTCGGAGGCGCGCCAGGTGACCCGGGGGTCGTCGGCGTCGGCGGAGTGCGGGACCGTGTCGCGCACATACCGGTAGGCCGCCTCCGCGTACGCGTGTGCGTCGGGGTGGCGTTCGGCGAGCCGCCGGGCGACGGCCCGGACCGCCGGATGCTCGTGGTCGACGGCCTCGCCGGCGGCCAGATAGGCGGTGATGTCGGGGTTCTGCTGGACGAGTTCGCTGCGCTCCATACGAGGGGAGCGTACGGAGACGGCCGGACGGAAGTCAATGACTTTCCATCCGGCCGCATACTCATGCAGATCCTAGCGGGCCAGCTCCTCCTTCAGCGCCTGGAGGAAGGAGTCCACGTCGTCCTCGGTGGTGTCGAAGGCGCACATCCAGCGCACGTCGCCGGCCGCCTCGTCCCAGAAGTAGAAGCGGAACCGCTCCTGGAGGCGGCGGGTGACCTCGTGCGGCAGGCGGGCGAAGACCGCGTTGGCCTGCACGGGGTAGAGGATCTCCACCCCGTCGACCTCCCGCACCCCGGCCGCGAGCCGCTGCGCCATGGCGTTGGCGTGCCGGGCGTTGCGCAGCCACAGGTCCTTCGCGAGGAGGGCCTCCAGCTGCACCGACACGAAGCGCATCTTCGAGGCGAGCTGCATGGACAGCTTGCGCAGGTGCTTCATGTGGCTCACCGCGTCGGGGTTCAGGACCACGACCGCCTCGCCGAAGAGCATGCCGTTCTTCGTTCCGCCGTACGAGATGACGTCGACGCCCACCGCGTTGGTGAAGGCGCGCATGGGCACGTCGAGCGAGGCGGCGGCGTTGGCTATCCGGGCCCCGTCGAGGTGCACCTTCATGCCCTTGGCGTGGGAGTGCTCGACGATCGCGCGGATCTCGTCCACCGTGTAGACGGTGCCCAGCTCGGTGTTCTGGGTGATCGAGACGACCTGCGGCATCGCCCGGTGCTCGTCCTCCCAGCCCCAGGCCTGCCGGTCGATGAGCTCGGGGGTGAGCTTGCCGTCCGGGGTGGGCACGGTGAGCAGCTTGAGGCCGCCCATGCGCTCCGGCGCGCCACCCTCGTCCACGTTGATGTGTGCGGACTCGGCGCAGACGACGGCGCCCCAGCGGTCGGTGAGCGCCTGGAGGGCGGTCACGTTCGCGCCGGTGCCGTTGAAGACGGGGAAGGCCTCTGCGGTGGGGCCGAAGTGGCCGTGCATGACCCGCTGCAGGTGCTCGGTGTACTGGTCCTCGCCGTAGGCGACCTGGTGGCCGTCGTTGGCGAGGGCGAGGGCCGCGAGGACCTCGGGGTGGGCGCCGGCGTAGTTGTCGCTGGCGAAGCCCCGGACCGACGGGTCGTGGTGACGACGCGCGTCGGTCCTGGGGCCGAGGGCCGCGGTCACGGCTTGGGGGTCAGCCACAGACGCTGTCCATTCACTTCCTGGGCGGGCTTGTCCCAGAGCCCGGCGATCTCGTCGGCCAGGTCCTTCACGTCGGTGAAGCCCGCGAACTTCGCGTTGGGGCGTTCGGCGCGCATGGCGTCGTGCACCAATGCCTTGATCACCAGGATCGCAGCCGCGGCCTGCGGGCCGTCGTCGCCCCCCAGCTTGCGGAACGAGTCGGCCATCGCGAGCGTCCAGGCCTCGGCGGCCGCCTTGCCCGCGTTGTACGCGGCGTTGCCGGCGAGCGGCTTGTGCGCGCCGACCTGGCTCACCAGGGCGTACCGGCCTCGGCCGCCGGCCCGCAGCAGACCGTCGTGGAAGGCGAGCGAGGTGTGCTGGACGGTGCGGATGAGGAGTTTCTCCAGGAAGTCCCAGTCCGCGATGTCCGTCTCCGTGAAGGAGGAGCTGCCGCGCCAGCCGCCGACCAGGTGGACCAGGCCGTCGATGCGGCCGAACTCCTTCTCGGTCTTCGCGGCCCAGTCGCGGGTGGCGTCGAGGTCGAGCAGGTCGACGGTGTCGCCGACGACCTTGGCGGCGCCGCCGTGGGCTTCGCCCGCGGCGTCGACCGCCTCCGCGAGGCGCGCCGGGTCGGCGTCGGCGCCGACCACGGTCGCACCGGCCTCGGCCAGGCGCATCAGGGTCGCGCGGCCGGCCGGGCCGGCCGCACCGGCCACCGCGATGACGGCGCCGTCGAGCGGCCCGCCGTTTCCGTTGGCGGTCATGGGCGACTCCTCCGTGTCGTCGGTACGAGCGCTCACGCGGCGGCCCGCTCGGCCTGCTCGGTCCGGGAGACTCCGGCGGCGGTGATCCCCTTCGTGTCGGCGATCACGCCCTTCAGCTTCTTGGCGAGGGCCTCGAAGAACATGCTGAGGGGAAACTCGTCCGGAAGCACGTCGTCGACGAGCTTGCGGGGCGGGAGGGAGAGGTCGAGGGCGTCGGGGCCCTTGGCCCACTTCGAGCCCGGGTGCGGGGCCAGGTAGGTGGAGACGAGCTCGTACGCCTTGAACCAGTGGACGAGCTTGGGACGGTCGATGCCGTCGCGGTAGAGCTTCTCGATGTCGGCGCAGAGCTGGTTGGTGACCTCGGGGGCACGCTGCCAGTCGATCTTGAGGGTGTTGTCCGTCCAGCGCACCACGTCGTTCTTGTGGAGGTACGCGAAGAGGAGCTGGCCGCCCAGACCGTCGTAGTTGCGGTTGCGGTCGCCGGAGAGCGGGAAGCGGAACATCCGGTCGAAGAGCACCGCGTACTGCACGTCACGGCCGTGGGTGTTGCCCTCGGCCTCCAGCTTCACGGCCTCCTTGAAGGCGGTGAGGTCGCAGCGGAGCTCCTCCAGGCCGTACATCCAGAACGGCTGGCGCTGCTTGATCATGAAGGGGTCGAAGGGCAGGTCGCCGTGGCTGTGGGTGCGGTCGTGGACCATGTCCCAGAGCACGAAGGCCTTCTCGCAGCGCTCCTGGTCGTCGATCATCGCGGCGATGTCGGTGGGCAGCTCGATGCCGAGGGTGTCGACGGCGGCCTCGGTGACCTTGCGGAAGCGGGCGGCCTCGCGGTCGCAGAAGATCCCGCCCCAGGTGAAGCGCTCGGGGGCCTCGCGGACGGCGATGGTCTCCGGGAAGAGGACGGCCGAGTTGGTGTCGTACCCGGCGGTGAAGTCCTCGAAGGTGATCCCGCAGAACAGCGGGTTGTCGTAGCGGGTGCGCTCCAGCTCGGCGAGCCACTCCGGCCAGACCATGCGCAGCACGACGGCTTCGAGGTTGCGGTCGGGGTTGCCGTTCTGCGTGTACATCGGGAAGAGCACCAGGTGCTGGAGCCCGTCCACGCGGTCGGCGGCCGGCTGGAAGGCGAGCAGCGAGTCCAGGAAGTCCGGGACGGCGAAGCCGCTCGCGGCCCACTGGCGCAGGTCGGCAACGAGGGCGCGGTGGTAGGCGTCGTCGTGCGGGACGAGCGGGGAGAGCTGCTCGACGGCGGCGGCGACCCGGTCCAGGGTCAGCTCGGCCAGGGCCCTGGCGGGCGCGCCCTCGCGCTCGAAGTCGATGGAGCCGTCCGCGCTCTGCCAGGTACGGAACTCCTCCACGGCATTCTTGAGCTCGGGCCAGGCGGGGTGGTCGATCACCCGGGCGGCGGTGGATATCGCCCCACCAGTCACGTCCTGCACAAGAATTTCCGTCATGCCTCTTCCTCCACAGGAGAACCTCGCGTTAAGACACCGTAACCGTGGACGGTTCTCAGCCACAAGAGGGGGCAAGGGAAATTATCCTGTGCGACCCCCCTGATCACAGAAGTTTTTCCTGTCAATCAGGGGGGAAGCCACTCTTCCGTCGCCTTCGTCAGCCCAGCGGCTTCACCAGGAGCTCGAACTCCAGGTCGTCGCGCTGGGGCAGGCCGAAGCGCTCGTCGCCGTACGGGAAGGGGGTCATCCGCCCCGTGCGCCGGTAGCCGCGGCGCTCGTACCAGGCGATCAGCTCCTCGCGCACGGAGATCACCGTCATGTGCATCTCGCGGGCGCCCCACAGCTCGCGGACCCGGCGTTCGGCCTCCGCGATGATCTGCTTGCCGAGACCCGCGCCCTGGAGCTCCGGGCGGACCGCGAACATCCCGAAGTAGGCGGCCTCGCCGCGGTGCTCCAGCTGGCAGCAGGCGACGATCCCGCCGTCGCGCTCGACGACCAGGAGCCGGCTGTCGGGCGCGGTGATCACGGCCGCCACGCCCTCGGGGTCGGTGCGCTGCCCCTGGAGGATGTCCGCCTCGGTGGTCCAGCCGCCCCGGCTGGCGTCGCCGCGGTAGGCCGACTCGACGAGCGGGACGAGGGCGGGGACATCGTCCAGGACCGCCTCGCGGTAGCTGATCCTGCCGGTCTCCTGCGACGTGGCGGTGTCCATGTGAACGGGGCTCCCCTCGGTGCTGACGATCGCCGTACGCGATCGTCCCGAGCCTAACGCCCGCCCTTTCGCTCCCCCTCGTACGCCTGTGCGCGCCCGTGCGCCCGGGTGCGCCCGACCGGCCGCGGGCATCCTCCGGGGAGGGGACGGCGTCGAGGGGGTGGTGTGCCGTGCACGGACCGGCCCTGCCCGGCTGGCTGATGGTCGCGCTCTGCGCGGTGACGGGCCTCTCCTGCCTGCTGCGGATGCGCGCCTGCTCCGGGGAGGAGCGGCGGGCGGCGGCCGGCGAGACGCTGATGGGCTTCGGGATGGCGTCGATGGCGCTGCCGTCCGCGGCGCTCCCGCCTCCGGAGTGGAGCTGGGCGGTGTACGCGGCGGTGTTCGGCGGCGCCGCGCTGCACGGCCTCGCCGCGGTCCGGCGCGGCGGCCACCATCTGCACCACGTCGTCGGCTCGCTCGCCATGGTCTACATGGCCGTGTCCATGGCGGCGCCGGGCGCGGGGGCGCACGCGGGGCACACGGCGGGCGGGGTGGGCGGCACCCCCGTCCTCACGGGCGCGCTCCTCCTCTACTTCACGGTCTACGTGCTGCACACGGGCGCGCGGCTCGTGCCCGGCGGGGTGCCCGCGCCGGGCGCGGCGGGCGCGGGCGTCCCGCCGGTCGGAGTCCCGGCGGCCCGCGACGCCGGCCCGCGGCCCGCCTGGGCGGCCCGGCCCGAGCTGGCCCTCGCCTGCCGGCTGTCGATGGCGCTCGCGACCCTGGCCATGCTGGTGGCGCTCTGAGCCCCACCCGGCGCCCCGCCACCCCGCGAAGGAGCCGACGGGGCCCAACCAAACCGTGGCGTACGTCACTTGCCGCGCCGGGGCATACCCCCGACCAGTACGGCGCTCATAGGCTGGCCGCATGTGGGTCTCCCTCGCGCTGTTCCTGCTCGGCCTCCTGACCGCCCTCGCGGCCCCCCGGCTGCTCTCCCGGGCGGACTGGGTCGAGCGAGAACCCGTGGTGGCCCTCTGGGTGTGGCAGTGCGTGGTCGGCGCCGTGCTGCTGAGCTTCGCGCTCTCCATGACGTTCAGCGCGTCGACCGCCTGGCAGGCCGTGCGGGGCCAGATCTTCGCCCCCGCGCCGCGCGCGGTCATCGACGCGTACCAGCTGGGCACGACCGGCCCCTGGTCCGCCGTGCTCGCGGTGGCGCTGGCCGCCGGCGGGGTCTGGACCGGGGCCATGCTCGGCCGGGAGTTCAGCCAGGCCCGCTCCCGCCGCAGGCAGCGCCGCTGCGAACTCCTCGTCCGCGCGCCCCTGCTCCCCGGCGAGCAGCAGGGCGGCGAGCGCCTCGTGGTCCTGGAGGGCGAGCGGCCGAACGCCTGGTGGCTCGCGGGGAGCACGCCCCAGCTGGTCATCACGACCGCGGCGCTGCGGCGCCTGAAGGGGCGCCAGCTGGACGCGGTCCTGGCGCACGAGCAGGGACACGCGCGCGCCCGGCACGACTGGCTGCTGCACTCCTCGGCGGCGCTGGCCGCCGGATTCCCGGGGATCCCGGTCTTCGCGGCCTTCCGCGAGGAGATGCACCGGCTGGTGGAGCTGGCCGCCGACGATGTCGCCTCACGCCGGTTCGGGCGGCTCACGATCGCCCTGGCCCTGGTCGAACTCAACGAGGAACGGGGCGTGTTCGGCCCCGGCCAGGCACCGTACGGCGACCTGCCGCGCCGGGTGAACCGGCTGCTGACCGCGGCCCCCCGGCTCACCGCCGGCCGCCGGCTGCGGCTCACGGCGGCGGCCTCCCTCGTGCCGGTGGTCCCGGTGCTCGTGGCCTTCGTCCCCGCGCTCAGCGCGCTGCGCCAGGGGTGACGGCGGGCCCGCCGGTCCGGGCGGGCGCGACGGCGCGCGCGGGGGCGGAGGACGGCGGGGAGCCGGCCATCGGGCAGGATCGACGCATGCGCTCCTCCGCCGTGGTCTCCGGAGTCCTGGCCCTCCTGCTGCTCGCCCTCGTCGCCGTCGGCTGGGACCCCCTGCTCTCCTTCGACCGTGCGGTGGTCGAGGCCCTGCACCGGGACGCGGTGGCCCACCCCGGGCTCACCCGGGTGCACCGCGTGCTCAGCGACTGGGTGTGGGACCCCTGGACGATGCGCGCGCTGGCCGCCGCGGCCGTGGTGCTGCTGTGGTGGGGCCACGAGCGGCGCCTCGCCGTCTGGGTCGGCGCCACGAGCCTGCTCGCGGTCGGACTCCAGCAGGGCCTCAAGACGCTGGTGGGACGGGACCGGCCGCAGTGGACCGACCCGGTCGACTCGGCGCGCTTCGCCGCCTTCCCTTCCGGGCACGCGATGACGGCCATGGTGACCTGCGGGCTGCTGCTGTGGGTCCTGTCGCTCCACTGGCGCGAGGACCGGCGCGGCTGGGGCGCCCTCGCCACCGCCGCGGTCGTCTCGGTGCTCGGGGTCGGCTGGACCCGGCTCTACCTGGGCGTGCACTGGCCCTCGGACGTGGTCGGGGGCTGGCTGCTCGGCTGGTGCTGCGTGGCCGTGGCGATCCTGACGTACCGCTGGAACGAGCGGCGCCTCTCCCGGACCGGCCCCGGGGACGCGGTTGGTGACGGGAGCAGCATGGGAGACACGCGATGAAGCCGTCTGTTCTGGACGATCCCCCGTGTCGCCCAGAACAGACGGCATTCCCGGCGGTCTGCCACGCAGGCATGCCGACGGGATGCGCCGAGTATATTGGCTGGCAGCCAGTCAACGCAGGAGTCCAGCATGTCCCCGCGTAGCCCATCGGTCAATGAAGAGCTTCGCCGCAGGTCGCGGGAGCGCATTCTGCAGGCCACGGTGGAGCTGGTCGACACGCGCGGCTACGAGGCGACCACGCTCGGCGACATCGCGGAGCGGGCGGGCTCGGCACGGGGGCTGATCTCGTACTACTTCCCCGGCAAGCGGCAGCTCCTGCAGGCGGCGGTGCACCGGCTGATGCACCTCACCCTGGAGGAGGCGCTGGAGCGCGAGCCGCGCACGGAGGACGGCCGCGAGCGCATGGCGCGTGCGATCGACGCGATCCTGGGGCTGGCGGCGGCGCGGCCCACCCTGATGCGGACGCACATGGCGGGCATCCTGCAGGCCGAGGGGTTCGTGCAGTGCGAGGAGCAGCAGCGCCTGGCGTTCCTGCTGCGCGACACGGTCACCCGGTACGGCTCCGAGGACGTGGACACCGACTACCCGATGCTGCGCGCGCTGCTGATGGGGGCGGTGGTGGCGGTGCTGCTCCCGGGCGCCAAGATGCCGCTGGCACGCCTGCGGTCGGAGCTGTTCCACCGCTACGACCTGGACTGGGAGGCGGGCACACCGCCGGACGGGGGTCCGCCCGACGGCGCGCCCGCGGTCAGGACGTCAGCCGGCCGTCGGCGGGCGACGGCCGGCGCTCACGACTCCGGTCAGTCGTCGAAGTCGAAGTAGTCCGGCTGGGTCTGGACGTTGAGCTCGTCCATCCGGATCCGCTTCGCGGGGTCGGTACGGCGGTCGGAGAGCTTCAGCACGTCGAAGCCCTTGGCGATGTCGTTCGAGTAGATGTGGCCGTTGTAGTAGTACGCGGACCACGAGCCGCCGGTGGCGATGGTGGTGGCGGACAGCGGGCCGCGCTCGAAGTAGGCGATCTCCTTGGGCTTGCGGGAGTCGGTGAAGTCCCAGACGGAGATGCCGCCCTGGTACCAGGCCTGGACCATCAGGTCCTTGCCCTTGACCGGGATCAGCGAGCCGTTGTGGGCGACGCAGTTCTCGGTGTCGGCCTGGTGGCGCGGGATCTTGAAGTAGCTGCGGAAGACGAGCTTGCTCTTCTTGCCCTTGCCGACGATGTCGTAGATGCCGTCGGCGCCGCGGTTCGGGCCGACCTCGGCGTTGCAGGTCGCCGCGCCGCCGCCGCCGAGCTCGTCGGTGAAGACGACCTTGTTCGCCTTCTGGTTGAAGGTGGCGGAGTGCCAGAACGCGAAGTTCACGTTGTCCTGGACCTGGTCGATGACCCGCGGGTGCTCGGGGTCCTCGATGTCGAAGAGGATGCCGTCACCCATGCAGGCGCCGGCCGCGAGGTCCTTCTCCGGCAGCACGGTGATGTCGTGGCAGCCCGTGGTCTTGGAGACGCCCGGGTTGGTGGGGCCGCCCGGGTTGCCGCCGCCGTCCGGGCCCTCGCCCGGGAACAGCACCGGGAAGCCGACGAGCGCCGCCCTCTCGGGGGACTTGCGGGGCACCTTGATGACCGAGATGCCGTCGTGCGGGGGCTGGCAGTCCGGGAAGGCGGCGTTCGGCGAGTACGAGGAGACGTAGACGTAGACGTCCCGCTTCTTGGGAACCAGCGTGTGGGTGTGCGAACCGCACGCGGTCTCGACGGCGGCGACGTACCGCGGGTTGCGGATGTCGCTGATGTCGAAGATCTTCATGCCCTCCCAGGACTCCTTGACCGTGGCGGGCTGCGACGTGCTGGCGCACGAGTCGTCGCTCCGGGAGGAGTCCGTGGAAAGGAAGAGCAGGTCCCCGGAGACGGAGATGTCGTTCTGGGAGCCCGGGCAGAGGACCTGGGCGACGGTCTTCGGGGACTTCGGGTTGCTGATGTCGAAGATCCGGAAGCCGTCGTAGTTGCCGGCGAAGGCGTACCTGCCCTGGAAGGCGAGGTCCGAGTTGGTGCCCGGGAGGGCGTCCTTCGGGATGTTGGCGAGGTGCTCGATGTTCGAGCTGTGGACGATCTCGTCCACGCCGGGTATCTCACCGCTCCGTATCGCGGAGCGCGCCTCGGCGGCCTGCTCCGAGGAGACCTTGCCCTGGACCGGGACGTCGCCGGGGTCGGGGGTCGCGGTGGCGGGGCCCGCCATGAGCAGGGTGGCCAATAGTCCGGCCGCGGCGGATGCCACGCCCAGGCGTCTGAGCCCGGCACGCGGGTCGCGCGTGGTGGCCGTGGTACGCGGGGTACGCAACGAAGTCACTCCGTCCTCCTGGGTGTCCGTTCAGCTGTGAACGGGTGTGGGACCCCGGCAGTATCTTCCTTGCCGTGCACATCTCAACAGATGGCAACACAGACGTCATGAAGGTTTTTGATCGGTAGCCCCGAGAAAAGTGCTAGGAACGGTCACTGTCCCCGCAAGAACATCTGGAGGTCGCGTTGTTGATCCGCCGTCAGCGTGCCGTCGTCGCCGTGGCCCTGTCCGCCGTCGCCGTACTCGCCCTGACCGCCTGCGAGTCGGGGCCGGACAAGGGTGGCCCGGAGGCCGGGAAGTCGGCGGGGACGGTGGTCGCGCCGGGCAGACCCGGTGAACCGGCCCGGCGGATATCCCCCGAGGAGGCGGCCCGGCTGCTGCCGGACGAGAGCCCGAACGGCGCGGACTTCACCTACGCGCAGATGATGATCGTGCACCACCGGCAGGCCCTGACCATGACCGCGCTCGCCCCGGAGCGGGCGGGCTCCCCTCAGGTGAAGAAGGTGGCAGAGCGGATCGCCGCCGCCCAGAAGCCCGAGATCGGCGCGATGGAAGGTTGGCTGAAAAACAACGGCGGGCCGCGCGAACAGGCGGGCCACGACCATCACACGATGCCGGGGATGGCGACGGAGGCCCAGCTGAAGCAGCTGGGCGCCACGAAGGGGAAGGCCTTCGACGAGCTGTTCCTGAAGCTGATGATCACCCATCACGAGGGGGCCGTGACGATGGCGGCCGAGGTGCTGAGCGAGGGCAACAACGTCCTCGTGGAGGAGATGGCGAACGACGTGATCGCCCAGCAGACGGCGGAGATCGGCAGGATGCGGGACCTCTAGGGAAGCGGGGGACGGAAGGAGGGCCCCGGGCGCGCGGGCGCTCGGGTCCCGGCGGTCGCACGTGACCGCGAGCCGGGCCCGGGCTCCGGTCGGGAGTCGATCCCTGGCGCAGCGCGTGCCGGGCCGCTGGTCCACTGGTCCACTGGCCCACTGCGCACGAGAGAGAGGGGCGCGCGAAGGCGTCGAACGGCAGGGTCGTACTCTCAGGGTGGCGCCGCAGGCACGACGGAGGCGTCGCAGCCGCCTGTCACGGACGGGCGCTGCCCTTTTCGAGGGCATACGGCGAAGGATCGGGAGTCGACCGGTGATCAGCCTGACCGCGGCGGGCGGAGTGGCCCTGATCGAACTCGGCATGGCGCTGACCCCGGGCCCGAACATGATCCACCTCGCCTCCCGCGCGATCACCCAGGGCCGCAGGGCCGGCTGGGTCAGCCTGAGCGGGACCGCGGTGGGATTCCTGTGCTACCTGGTGGCCGCGGCCGCGGGACTCTCCGCGCTGTTCGCTGCCGTGCCGCCGGCGTTCACCGTGGTCAAGCTCGCCGGGGCCGCCTACCTGGCCTATCTGGCCTGGGAGATGCTCAAGCCCGGCGGCCGCTCGCCCTTCGGACCCGCCCGGGACCTGCCCCCGGTCTCCGATGCCCGGCTGTTCTCGACGGGACTGCTGACCAACCTGCTCAATCCCAAGATCGCTCTCATGTACGCCGCTCTCCTGCCGCAGTTCATGGAGCCCCAGGCGGGTCCGGACTGGGCGCAACTCCTGCAGCTCGGCGCCGTGCAGATCATCGTGGGCATCACCGTGAACGGCCTGATCATGCTGGGCGCGGCACGGGTATCAGGATTCCTGGCCGCCCGGCCGCGCGTGATGACCGCCCAGCGGTTCGCGGCCGGCGGCCTGCTCGGCTTCTTCGCGCTGCGCACCGCCCTGTCCCGTACACCGGTCTCGGCCTGAGCAGGCACAGCCGGTCATGCGCCCTTCCGCCCCTTCGTCGTTCTCCCGATGAGCAGCGCCGCGGTTCACCACGTCCTGTACGCCGTGAAGGGGTTGGTCATGGAGCCCCAGCGGACGGCCACCACCAGTCCGTTCTCATGGACGTACAGGGCCTGAAGCCAGGAGCGGGCGACGTCCTCGCGGAAGCTGCGGACGTCCCTCTTCTGGCCGGTACGGGTGTCGAAGACGTACAGGTCCTCGTCCCTCCGCTTCTTACCCGGTGGTTCGACAACCGCCGTGACCCTCCCGGCGCCCTCATGGAGCGCGGCGGTGTCGTTCAGCTCGAGGCCGTGGCGCCAGACCGGCTCTCCGGTGTCCAGGTCGAACGCGACGATCTGTTCGCGGGTGGAGGACTCGTAGGGGTACTCGGCGACGGCGATGAGCCGGTCGTCGGCGATGGCGACCTTCGCGGCACCGTCCTTCTGGATCTCCCCGTACTCTCCCGTGAGGTCGATCCGTCCTCGCGGCTTGCCGTCGGAGGCGAACGCCAAGAACGCGTGAGTCCCTCGTTCCTGGGGCGCCTCGGCGTGGACGACCAGCGGCTCGACCGAGCGCAGCGACACCGCCGCCTCCGGTGCGAGTGGCCGACGGGTGTCGAGGGGGACGGACCACCGGGCCGTGCCGTCCGCGAGGCTGAACGCGGCGAGCCGCAGACCGCTCCCCTCGCACTCCAGCACCGCGACGACCTGGTGTTCACTCGCCCCCACCCCCTGCGGTCCGCAGGCCGGTGACAGCTTCGCGGTCCATCGCGGCGTGCCTGCCGTCGCGTCGAAGGCACGGATCGCGGTGTCCCCGTCGGGCCGGGTCTCGCGCACGACCGCCACTCCCCCGCCGACGGCCACCAGGTCATGGTTCCCCGTCAGGGAGGAGGCGGAGGGGGCCGAGGTGCGCCAGAGCTCCTCACCGGTGTCGAGGTCGATCGCCGCCACCGTGGCGCAGCCGCCGGCCGCGGTACCCGTCCCGCTTTCGGTCCCGAAGGCTATGACGACGATCCCGTCGCGGTCGGCCGTGGCGCTGGTGGCGCAGATCTCCGCCACGTCCGGGACGGCGTATTCCCATCGTTCACGGCCGGTGGAGACGTCGAAACCGGTGACGGCGTCGAAGCGGGCACGGGCGACGACATCGTCGTGCAGCCAGCTCGCGTTGCCGTGATCCGGAACGTCTCGGTCCGCCGGGGTGTCCCAGACACGCGACATGCCGTCGCCGGGGAGGTACCCCTCCGACGAGAGCACGAAGCACGCGAACGCGGTAAGAGCCGACACCAATCCGACAGCTGCTCCTATCGGCAGCAGACGACTCCGCAGTGACGCGTTCACGAGCACTCACCCCCGACACCGGCGTCCACGAAGATCGCGGACGGCTGAACCAGCGTAGGCGGGCGACCACCACCGGACGACCTCGACCCCGTCGAAGTCATACAGCACACCGCGGAATCCCGTGTCCGACCAGGCCGGCCGGCACCCTCGTCCGGCTCGACCGATGATCGGCAAGTCCCCCTAGGCGCCGCTCCCGTGGGCTTGGGCCGTCGCGTCGCGGTCGGTCTGGGCGACGGCCGCCGCCAGGACCGTGGCGAGCAGGCCGGGGAAGAGCGCTTCGAGGTCCTCCTCGCGCAGGGCGTTGAGCTTGGCCGTACCGCGGTACGTCTGCCGGATGACTCCGCCCTCGCGCAGCACCCGGAAGTGGTGCGTCGTCGTGGACTTGGTGACCGGCAGGTCGAAGTACGAGCAGCTCAGTTCGGTGCGCTCGCGCGCCATGTCCCGCACGATCTGCAGCCGCACCGGGTCGGAGAGCGCGTGGAGCACCGCCTCCAGGCGTATCCGGTCGCGCGGGGGGTGCTCCAGGGCGCGAGGGCTGGTGGCGGTCGTCATGGCGGCGGCTCCACTTCATCCGGGATACCGGTCATTGTACGAGAACCCTCGTAGTTTGACAGATGCCGTACTACGATGGTTACCGTACTAGCGTCCCCACGAGGCATTCCGAACGGAGTCCGTCATGAGCGTCGCCCTCTTCGAGCCCTACACGCTGCGGTCGCTGACCGTCCCCAACCGGGTGTGGATGGCGCCCATGTGCCAGTACTCGGCGGAGACGACCGGACCGAACGCGGGCGTGGCGACCGACTGGCACTTCGCCCACTACGCCTCCCGGGCCACCGGCGGCACGGGGCTGATCCTGGTCGAGGCGACCGCCGTGTCCCCCGAGGGCCGGATCAGCCCGGCGGACCTCGGCCTCTGGAACGACACCCAGACCGAGGCCCTGCGCCGGATCGCCTCCTTCCTCGCCGACCACGGCACCGTGCCCGGCATCCAGCTCGGACACGCCGGGCGCAAGGCCTCGACCGAGCGCCCCTGGGAGGGCCGCGGACCGGTCCCCGAGGGCGGCCCCGGATGGCAGCCCGTCGGACCGAGCCCCGTCCGCTTCGCCGAGGGCCACCCGGTGCCGACCGAGCTGACGGTCGACGGGATCCGGGAGATCACCGCCCAGTTCGCGGACGCCGCCCGCCGCGCGCTGGACGCCGGCTTCCAGGTCGTCGAGGTGCACGGCGCCCACGGCTACCTGATCGGCGAGTTCCTCTCCCCGCACAGCAACCACCGCACCGACGCGTACGGCGGCTCCTTCGAGAACCGGACCCGGTTCGCCCTGGAGGTCGTCGACGCCGTGCGGTCCGTGTGGCCCGGGGAACTGCCCGTCTTCTTCCGCGTCTCGGCCACCGACTGGCTGGACGAGCAGGGCTGGACCGCCGACGAGACCGTCCGGTTCGCCGCGCTCCTGCGCGAGCACGGCGTCGACCTCCTCGACGTCTCCAGCGGCGGCAACGGCGGACCGGCGCGGATCCCCGTCGGCCCGGGCTACCAGGTCCCCTTCGCGGCCCGGGTGAAGGCCGAGACCGGACTTCCGGTGGCCGCCGTCGGCCTGATCACCGAGAGCGACCAGGCGGAGAAGATCGTCGCCAACGGCGAGGCCGACGCCGTCCTCCTCGGCCGCGAGCTGCTGCGCGACGCCTCCTGGGCCCGCCGCGCCGCCCGCGACCTCGGCACCTCGACGCACGAGGCCCCGCCGCAGTACGCCTGGGCGATCTGAGCCCGGCGGCCGAGGACGGCGCCCGCCGCCGGGCACGGGGCCGGCGGCGGGCACGGGGCCGGCGGGCCGGTATTCCCGCGGTCGGCGGCGGGCGCTCCCGCGGTCGCCGGCGGCTTCGCGCCCGTGGGATCCGGGAGTGTCCGGAAGACGTTGTCAGTGGCCGGGTGCAGACTGGCCGGAGTCCGCGACAACGGCGTCCTGGAGGTTGGCAGCCATGCCCGACGTACTCCTCACCGTAGGCACCCGCAAGGGACTCTTCATCGGCCGCAGGCACGACGGCCGATGGGAGTTCGACGATCCGGCCTTCCCCGCGCAGGCGGTCTACTCGGTCGCCATCGACACCCGCGGGCCGGCCCCGCGGCTCCTCGTCGGCGGCGACAGCGCCCACTGGGGCCCGTCCGTCTTCCACTCCGACGACCTCGGCAGGACCTGGACCGAGCCCGCACGGCCGGCCGTGAAGTTCCCCGAGGACACCGGCGCCTCCCTGGAGCGCGTCTGGCAGCTGCACCCGGCGCCCGAGCACTCCCCCGGGGTCGTGTACGCCGGGACCGAGCCGGCCGCCCTCTTCCGCTCCGGGGACGGCGGGGAGTCCTTCGAACTGGTCCGTCCGCTGTGGGACCACCCGACCCGCTCCGCGTGGGAGCCGGGCGGCGGCGGCGAGGCCGTCCACACCGTGGTCACCGACCGGCGCGACCCGTCGGCCGTCACCGTCGCCGTGTCCACCGCCGGGGTGTTCCGGTCCCAGGACGGCGGGAACGCGTGGGAGCCCTCCAACAAGGGGGTGTCGGCGGTGTTCCTGCCGGACCCGAACCCCGTCTTCGGGCAGTGCGTCCACAAGATCGCCCAGGATGCCGGCGATCTCGACCGGCTCTACCTGCAGAACCACTGGGGCGTCTTCCGCAGCGACGACGCCGGCGCGACCTGGACGGACATCGGCGCGGGGCTGCCCTCGGACTTCGGCTTCGCGGTCGCGGCGCACCCGCACCGGCCGGACACCGCCTACGTCTTCCCCATCACCGCGGACTCCGACCGGGTCCCGGCCGGACGCCGGTGCCGCGTCTACCGCACGACCGACGCCGGAGCCACCTGGGAGCCGCTGAGCCGGGGGCTGCCCGAGGGCGACCACTACGGCACCGTCCTGCGCGACGCGCTGTGCACGGACGACGCCGATCCGGCGGGCGTGTACTTCGGCAACCGCAACGGCGAGGTGTACGCGAGCGCCGACGACGGCGACACCTGGCAGCTCCTCGCCGAGCACCTGCCCGACGTGCTGTGCGTCCGGGCGGCCGTCGTCTGAGCCGCCGCCCGATGTGCCGCGGCCCCTCCCGCGCCGGAGGGGCCGCGGCAGGTCAGGGCAGGCGCCAGTCGACCGGCTGGGCGCCCTGCTCCAGCAGGAGGTCGTTGGCCCGGCTGAAGGGGCGGGAGCCGAAGAAGCCGCGGTCCGCCGACATGGGGGACGGGTGCGCGGACTCGATCGCCGGCAGACTGCCGAGCAGGGGGCGGGCGTTGCGCGCGTCGCGCCCCCACAGGATCGACACCAGCGGCTTGCCGCGCGCGGCCAGGGCGCGGATCGCCTGCTCGGTCACCTCCTCCCAGCCCTTGCCCCGGTGGGCGGCCGGCTTGCGCGGGGCGGTGGTGAGCGCCCTGTTGAGGAGGAGGACGCCCTGCCGGGTCCAGGGCGTCAGGTCGCCGTTCGACGGCCGGGGCAGCCCGAGGTCGGTGTGCAGCTCCCGGAAGATGTTCTCCAGGCTGCCCGGCAGCTGCCGGACCTCGGGCGCCACGGCGAAGCTCAGTCCGATCGCCATTCCCGGCGTCGGATAGGGATCCTGACCCACGATCAGGACCCGCACGTCGTCGAAGGGCTGCTGGAACGCCCGCAGGACGTGCTGTCCGGCCGGCAGGTAGGTGCGGCCCGCGGCGATCTCCGCACGCAGGAAGTCGCCCATCTCCGCCACGCGTCCCGCCACGGGGCTCAGAGCCTCCGCCCAGCCGGGCTCCACCAGTTCGTTCAAAGGTCGCGCTGTCACGGTCCGTCACTCTACCGGCCTACAGTGACACCCCGGTTCGCCCGCGGCCGCGGGGCACCCCCTAGACTCCGGCCACTTCCCCGCCTCTCCCGCCCCACGCCCCTCACCCCCCTCACAGCCCGAGGACGGTGCACCGTGCCCCCAGTCCCCTCCGCCGCCTCCGGGTCCGGCCCGGCCGACGCCCTCGTCGTCGGTGTCGACTCCGGGGGGTCGGGGCTCCGGATCGCCCTGGCCGGAGCGGCGGACGGGACGGTGCTCGGCGTCCGCTCCTCGCGCGAGCCGGTCCGGACCGGCCCCGCCGGCATCTCCGCCCGTCACCTCCTCGACCAGGTCCTGCCGGCCGTGCGCACCCTGACGGAGTCCCACCGCGGGCGTCCGGTCGTCGCCGTCGCCGTCGGGGCCGCCGGGATGGCGACCCTCGGGGACGAGCTCCGGGCCGAACTGCCCGGCGCCTTCGCCGAGGCCTGGGGGGTGCGTCGGCTCGCACTGGCGGCCGACGCCGTCACCGCCTACGCCGGCGCGCTCGGGCAGCGGCCGGGGGCCGTCGTCGCGGGCGGTACGGGCATGATCGCGCTCGGCACGGATCTCGCGTCCTGGCGGCGGGCCGACGGCTGGGGGCACCTCCTCGGCGACTGCGGCAGCGGGGCATGGATCGGCCGGGCCGGCCTGGAGGCGGCCCTGCGGGCGTACGACGGGCGGAGCGGCGGATCGGCGGCCCTGCTCGCCCTGGCGCAGAAGACCTTCGGTCCCGCGGCCGGGCTGCCGGGGGCGCTCTACCCCCGCACCGACCGGCCCGCGGTGCTCGCCTCCTTCGCCCCCGAGGTGGCCCGGTGCGCCGCCGAGGACCCCGTGGCGGCGGACATCCTGGCGCGGGCCGCCCGGCACATCGCCGAGGCCGCCGAGGCCGCGTGCCCGGCCGGGCCGGGTGCCCTGGTGGCGCTGACCGGCGGACTGTTCAGACTGGGGGACCCGCTGCTCGTACCGCTGCGGGCGGAGCTCGGCCGGCGGCTTCCGGAGGCCCGGACCGCGGATCCCGCCGGGGACCCGCTGGCCGGGGCCGTCGGGCTCGCGGCGGCCCTCGCCACCGGCACGCTGCGGCTCCCGGAGGACCCCTCGCTGCTGCGGCTGTTCGGCGGGGACGTCCCCGAGCGCTGACATCCGCCCAGGTGGGAGACGGTGCGTCGCGCTCCGGCGAGTGCGGAGACCGCATTCCGGACGGAACCGAGGGGGACATAGGGGGGCAGAAGGCGCATGATCGTACCTCAGCCGACGCCGCCCCCGGCGAAACCAGTAGCATGCGGCGCCATGAGCTCCCCCACTGGGCCTGCTTCCGGCCTGCCTGTACGAATGCCTCGACCCCGTCAGTCCGGGCGGCACCGTCGCCCCGAACCCGCGGCGGCGCCCGAGGGCGCTCCCGCACTGGTTCTCGCTGTGCCCGGCGCGCCCTCCGCCGCCATACGCTCGCTGGCCGAGGAGGTCGTGAGCATCGCCCGTTCCGAGCTGCCCGGCCTCGACGCGCTGATCGGCTTCGTCGAGGGCGACGACAGCGAGTTCCCCTCGCTCGCGACCGTCCTGACGGTCGCCGCCACGCTGCGCACCGAGCGGTACGAGCTGGCCGTGGCCGCCGGCCGCGAGGTCAGCGCGCCCACCGGCCCGTCCGCGGTCGTCGTGCCGCTGCTCGCGGGTCCGGACAGCGCGCAGACGCGGCACATCCGCCAGGCGGTCATGGACGCCGGCAACACCGCCGAGCTCACCGACGTCCTCGGCCCGCACCCGCTGCTCGCCGAAGCGCTGCACGTGCGCCTCTCCGAGGCGGGTCTGGCCCGCGCGGACCGCGCCCGTCTCTTCACGGTCGCGACGGCCGCCGACGGCATCATCCTCGCCACCGTGGGCGGCGAGGAGGCCGTCCAGGCCGCGGGCATCACCGGCATGCTGCTGGCCGCCCGCCTCGCGGTGCCGGTGATCGCCGCCGCGCTCGACCAGGAGGGCTCGATCGCCTCCGTCGCCGAGCAGCTGCGCGGCGCCGGTTCCGAGCAGCTCGCGCTGGCGCCGTACCTCATCGGCCCGGAGCTGGCCGACGGTCTGCTCGACGAGGCCTCGAAGGAGGCCGGCTGCGCTTCCGCCGAGCCGCTGGGGGCCTACCCGGCGATCGGCAAGCTCGTGCTCTCGCAGTACACGGCCGCGCTCGGCATCCCGCCGCAGCAGCCGCAGGGCGCGTCCTCGCTCTGAGGGCGCCCACCACCCCGCCCGTACGCCGAGGGGCCCGCACCGGATGTCCGGTACGGGCCCCTCGGCGTTCGCCGGTCGACCGCGCGGTCCCGGCGGACGGGGTCCGGTCTCAGCCGAGGACGACGCAGGAGGCGGCGGGCGCCTCGACGGAGCCCGCGCGCGCGGGGATGCCCGTCTCGGGGTCGAGGGCGAACCAGGTCACGTCGCCGGAGCGCTCGTTGGCCGCGTACAGGTACCGGCCGGAGGGGTCCAGGGTCAGGTCGCGGGGCCAGGTGCCGCCGCAGGGCACGGTGGCCACGAGGGTCGCCGCGGCCCCGTCGGGGGCGAGGGCGAGGACGGCGAGGGTGTCGTCGCCACGCACGGCCGCCCAGAGGAAGCGCCCGTCGGGGGCGGCGACGACCTCGGAGGGGTAGCTGGGGCCGGGGGCGCCCTCGGGGACGACGGAGGTCTCGCCGAGGGGTTCGAGGACGCCGGCCTCGGCGTCCCAGCGGCAGACGGTGAGGGTGGGCGCCAGCTCGTTCAGGACGTACGCGTGCGTCCCGGCGGGGTGGAAGGCGAGGTGGCGCGGTCCGGTGCCGGGGCGCAGCGGGGTCTCGGTGTGGAGGGTGAGGGCTCCGGTGGCGGGGTCGAGCGCGCAGATCCGCACGGAGTCGGTGCCGAGGTCCACGCTGACGATCCAGCGGCCGCTGGGGTCGGGGAGCACCTGGTGGGCGTGCGGGCCGGCCTGGCGGGCGGTGACGGGGCCGTCGCCCTCGTGGCGGAGGACGGCCGCGGCCGGGCGGGCGGTGCCGTCCTGCGCCAGCGGCAGGGCGGTGACGCTGCCGGAGGTGTAGTTGGCGGTGAGGAGGTGCCCGGCGGCGAGGGAGAGGTGGGTGGGGGCCTCGCCGTCGACGGGGACGGGGGCGCCGAGCGGCCGGGGCGCCGGCCCGGTGACGTCGAAGGCGGCGACGGCTCCGGCCCCGGTCTCGGACACGGCGTGGAGCACGGGGCCGGCGAGGGCGAGGAACGAGGGATCGGCGACGGCGTCGCTGCCGCCGGTGAGGGTCAGCGCCCCCGTCTCCGGGTCGACGTCGGCGGCGAGGACGCCCCGCCCGCCCGCCGAGGTGAAGGAGCCGATGTACGCCCGTACCGCGCTCCGGTCCTGAACCGTCCCTGTGTCGCCCACGGCGCCTCCCCAGTCCCCGCGGCCGGTCGCGGTCGACCGGCCTGCGTGCGGCCGACGGTAGCAGGCGGTCTAGACCAAAGCGGTGGGGTGGGAGGCGGCCCGGCGGCCCCGGCCGGCGGGGCCGGGGCGGGGCGTGCCGGTCAGGAGCGCAGCAGCCACGCGCCCGGCGAGGTCCGCAGCGGGGCGTCCAGCTCCGTGAGCACCCGGGCGAGGCCCCTCGCGTGGGCGAGGGCGGGAGCGCCGGGGTGGGTCTCGCCCTCGGTCCGGACGTGGCCGTCCGGCTCGGCCGCGGCCTCCTGGCGGGAGATCAGGGCTTCGACGGCGGCCTCGACCCGCCAGCAGGCGGCGGCCAGGCGGGCGTCGTGGGAGGCGTCCGGGTCGGCGGCCACGGAGACGAGCCCCCGGACCTCGCGGGCGGCCTCGTCCAGGAGCACGAGCACGCGGCGGGCCCGCTGCTTGCGTCCCCTGAAGGGGGTGAGCGGGTGGACCAGCGGGGCGACCGAGAGCCGTACGCGTCCGAGGAGCGCCTCCAGCTCGGCGGCGTGCGGGGTCGGGTCGGCGGCCTCGTCGCCGGCCAGGCGCCGGGCGGCGGCCGAGGTGGCGGACCGGACGCAGAGGAGCGCCCGCTGGATCCAGGTGTCGTTCGTGGTGTGCGTGCGCACGGGGAGGACCAGGGTCACGGCGAGGCCGGCGCAGACGGCGCCGGCGACGGTCTCGGCCACGCGGAGCAGGAGCAGCGGCCCGTCGAGGACGCCCAGGAGGCCGTAGAGCAGGCTGGCCATCACGGTGACCGCGAGGATCATCCAGCTGTAGGACACGGCGGCCGTGTAGAAGATGCCGAACACGCACACGGCGACCAGCAGGGCGGTGGCGACGGGGGTGCCGCCCAGCGGGACGGCGACGAGGAACCCGCCGACGATGCCGGTGACGGTGCCGAGGACGCGGCGGAAGCCCCGGACGAGCGTCTCGCCGCGCGAGGCGGTGTTCACGAAGATCCACCAGACGGTGCCGACGGCCCAGTACCAGCGCTCCTCGGAGAGGAACTGCCCGATGACGAGGGCGGCCCCCGAGGCGACCGTGACCTGGACTGCCTGGCGGGTGGTGGACCGGGCGAGGCCGGTCCCGGGCAGGGCGGCGGGGACGGCCGGCGGCGGGACCCGGCGCTCGATGGGCCAGAGCGCGAAGCGCACGGCCGCGGCCGCGGCCAGGGCGACGCCGGTGGCCGCGTACAGCTCGGGGAGCTGGGCGGGGACGGCGTGCAGGAACTGGGTGACGAAGAACTGCATGAAGGCGAAGATGCCGAGCGCGTGGCCGCGCGGGCCCCAGCGGCGGGCGTAGACGCCGGCGAAGATCACGAGCAGCCAGGCGGCGTCGCGGAGCGTCGGCGTGCCGTGCAGGAGGGTCGCGAGGGCGAGGACGGGGAATCCGGCCGCGGGCAGCAGGGCGGTGGTGACGGCCTGGCGGCGGACCGTGGGGTCGGCGACCGTGAAGAGGGCGAGCAGCGCGGCGAGGCCGGCGGTGATCGAGGCGACGAGGGAGAGGCCGAGCAGCTCGGCCAGGGCGACGGCGAGCGCGATGCCGAGGACGGCGCGCAGCGAGACCCTGAGCCGGACGAGCCCCGGGTCCGGGGCCATGAAGTACGAGCGCACGGCGGCCAATCCCGCCCCCCTTGATCTGTGTTCCTCGCCGCGTGCGGGCGTCCCCGGGGGTGGTGGGGGCTCGGACACGACGAAGGCACCGCGGGCCGGTCCGGCCTCGTCGCCGGACGGCGCTGCGCGGCGCCGAAGGTGTGTGATGGCTACGAGGATAGCCCGAAGGGGGTACGTCGGCTCAACTCGCGGGCCGATGGGTGGGCCATCGGCCCGGCCACCCGCCGGTTCGGGTGACCGGACGGGGGCCATTGGCCCACGCACCGGCCCGCCCGCCGGTCCGCGGCTCCGCGGCGCACCGCCCCGTCGCCGCGGCGCCCCGGCGTCCGCCCGCGGGCGGACCCGCACCGTGCCGCGGCGACCCGTGCCAGAATCCGCCCATGGCAGACCGGGAGCATCTCGACGAGGTGGTCGTGCGCCCCGCGGTGGCGGCGGACGCGGACGCGCTGATGGAGGTCGACACGATCGCCGCCGAGGGGGACGCCGACCGGCGGGCGGGCATCCGCCGGTGGTGCGGGCAGGGCCTGGCCTCGATGGCGGAGGGCTCCGCGGGCCCGCTGGGCTACTGCGTGGTCGAGTACACCTTCTTCGGGCACGGCTTCGTCACGCTGCTGACGGTGGCCCCCGCGGCCCGTGGCGGCGGGGTGGGCCGGCGCCTGCTGGAGGCCGCGGCGGCCTCGTGCACGACGCCCAAGCTGTTCACCTCGACCAACGTCTCCAACCAGCCGATGCAGCGGCTGCTCGGGCGGGCGGGCTGGAGCCCCGTCGGTCTGCTGCACGGCCTCGACGAAGGCGATCCCGAGCTGTTCTACCTGTGCGGGGGCCGCGCCGGGTAGAGGCGCGGGCGGCCGGGCGCGGGGCGACGCCCGCGACCGGAGCCGCCCGGTTCAGAAGTGCGTGGCGATGCCGAAGGCGTGGCGCAGTCGGGCCATGTCGTGGAGGTCGCGGTCCCGGGGCTCGTAGCCCTGGTGGAAGAAGACCTGCTGCTCGGCCGAGAGGCACGGCACGGGGGTGCCCTCGATGGTGCCGGTCACGAAGGCAGAGGCCGGGTAGGGGAAGGGCTTCCCCGGTTCGGGCGACGCCTGGACCGCGGAACCGTCCTCGGCGAAGACCAGCGGGTGGAGGTCGATCTCGCGCCCGTCCGGGGCCGTCATGACGAAGCGGACGGGCCTCTGGTCGAGGGTCTCCGCGAAGCCGGCCGCGCGAAGGGCCGTCAGCACGGCCTCCTCCTGGTCCTCGCGGTGCATCAGGTCCAGGTCGTGGTGGTCCCGGGTCCGCTCGCCGATCAGGGCGTCGACGCCCCATCCCCCGCCGGTCCAGACGTCCGCCCCCGCGCGGCGCAGCAGGTCCAGGACGGCTCGTACGTCGTCAGCGCTCATCATCCGACGCAGGCTAGGAGGGTTCGCGCGGCGCCGCGAGCGGTTTACCGCGGGCACGGGGCCGGCGCCCGCCGCTGGATGCGGGGGCGCCGGTGTCCTTGTGCTCGGGAGGTGCGGTTCAGCAGGGGTTGATGTTGATCTTGAAGTTGGTCGTGTTCCGGATGTTCTCGGCGTTGTCCTGGAGGCGCAGGCAGTTGAACGTCACCTCGCCGACGGCCGGGCCCTGGCCGGGCTCGGGCATCTCGTTGGCCCAGACGCCGATGCCGGACCTGGCGTCCCAGGCGTCACCGCTCCGCTTCGCGCCCGTGATGGAGATGTCGGTGAACACGGTGTCCTTCACCGGGTTCTCGGGCTGCGAGCCGGTGTACTTCGTCTGGAACATGATCCCGCTGTAGGTGGGGTCGACGATGTCCACGTGGCTGACCCGGATCCCCTGGAAGACCTTCGAGGCGGAGAAGACCCAGATCCCGGGGAAGGACTGGTTGCCCCAGAAGTGACCGCCGGCCCGGACGATCGAGATGTTCTCGAAGTTCGTCGGGATGGTCCCGAAGCCGTTCATCGGGTAGCCGAAGTCCAGCGAGGAGATGGTGATGCCGGAGTACACCAGGGTGTCGGCGATGTGGATGTTGCGGAAGGTGTTGTTGTAGCCGCCGTACACCGCGATGCCCGCGGCGCGCCAGGTGAGCGTCGTGCTGAGGTTCTCGTAGACGTTGTTCTTCATGTCCGCGCCGCCGGCGTCGATCGCCGAGAAGAGCGCGAAGCTGTCGTCGCCGGTCGCGCGGGCGTCGTTGTTCGACACCAGGTTGTCCGTCGACCCGTTGGTCATGTTGACGCCGTCGGCGAAGAGGTTCCGGATCCGCGAGTTCTTGATCGTCATCCGGTCGGTGTTGGCGCCCCAGTAGAGGCAGACCATGTGCTCGTTCCAGATGTCGTCGATGACGATGTCCGCGACGTTCGCGAAGTCGAAGACCTTGCCCGGTCCGTCGATGCGGGTCACGTAGTTCCCGAAGTAGGCGAAGCCCTTGAAGAGCGAGCCGTTCGCCGCGGCTTCGGCGCGGAAGCCGATGTCGGTGTTGTCCTGAGTCGAGGGCGCGTGGAACTTCGTGTACCAGGGGCCGGCGCCGACGACCTTGACCGCCTTGCCGTAGACCTGGAACTTGCTGGAGGTCTGGTAGTCACCGGGCGGCAGGTACACGCCGACGAGCTTTCCGGTGGTGTCCATCCGGACCTTGTCCAGCGCGTTCTGCACGTCCTGGTGGCCGAAGCCGGCCGGCACCGTGTAGGCGGCCGGGTCCGGGTTGGCGACCGGCGCGACCTGCTCAAGGTCGACGAAGTCGATCGCGTAGTGGGCGGCGGTGTTGGCGGCGTCCTTCTGCAGCCTGATCCTGCTGCCCGCGGGGATCGTCTCCCCGAACATCAGGTTCGCCTCGTCGTAGATGTGGCGCGGGGCGCCGGAGCCCGGGTCGTTGCCGGGGCCGGCCTCGGCCCCGTACAGCCAGGCGTACTTCGAGGTGAGCGGCAGGGCCTTCTTGAACACGCCGTCGACGTAGACGTTGATGCTGGAGTCGATCCCGCCGCCGCCCGCGGCGTCCGGGATGGAGAAGCGGGTGACCAGGGTGTTCGTGGCCGCGCGCGTGGTGAACTCCACGTACTCGCCGGTCGCGTCCAGGGTGACGGCCTTGCGGCCCGACGCCTCGCCGGCGATGTCGCCGATGGTGCGGTTGGGGCCGACGACCGAGGCTCCGCCGCCGGTGGCGGCGTCCTCCGCCTCGTACGTCGTGTAGGGCATGTTCGCGCCCCGGCCGACGAAGAGCGGCTGCGTGCGGGTGTTGTTCCCGCGCTTCACCGGGAGCTCGTTCGCGTCGTCGGCGAGCACGGTGCGGACGGTGTACGAGCCGTTCACGGCGGTCCAGGTGCCGAGGCTCACCTCGGTCGACGCGCCGGCCGCGAGTGCGCCGCTGTGCGCCCCGGTCAGTGTCCTGACCACGCCGCCCTGGGCGTTGACCAGTTCCAGCGTCACGCCGTGGGAGCCGGTGGAGGTCGCCTCGGTGCCCTGGTTCTTCACGGCGACCTTGAAGGTCACCGAGTCCCCGGCGGCCGGGCTGGACGGGACGGTCGTCACGGAGGTGGCGACGAGGTCCGCGCTCGCGAGGGGCTTCACCACGAGGGCGGTGGGACGGGTGTAGGCGTTGTTGGTCTCGTTCTGCTCCAGGACCTCGCCCGCCTCGTCCGCGACGGCGCCCAGCTCGTAGGTACCCGCGGCGCGCACGCCGACGGAGACCGGCACGGTGGCCTGCTCTCCGGGGGCCAGGGCCGGGGCCTGCCCGGTCGCGACCTTGGTGCCGCCGAGGCGGACGGCGACCCGGCTCGCCGATGCGGGCGCGGAGCCGTCGTTGCGGACGACCGCGGAGACGGTGATCGGGTCGTCCTCTTCCGGGGCGGCGGGCGTGGTGGACAGCCCGGTGACGGTGAGGTCCGGGTTGGGCGCGGGGACGCCGACCACCTGGAACTCGGCGAGCTGGCCCGCCGGGGCGCCGGAGTTGGCGGTGAACCTGAGCTGGACGTCCGCGAGGCGCCCGGTGAGCGGGACGGTGACGGTGTTGGCGCTCGCGGGGTCGAAGGCGTAGCTCTTGGCCGCGACCTTGCTGGTGAAGCCGGTGGCGCTCTGCTCGCGGCCGAGGACCTCGATGGTCTGGGTGCGGGACTGCCAGGCCTGGGCCGGGTTGAGCTTCAGCACGAGCCGGTCGACGTCGGCGTTGGCGCCGAGCTTGACGGTGAGGGTCTGCGGGTAGCTGCCGCCGCCCTCCCAGTAGGTGGCGGTGTCGTTGTCGTTGGCGTTGGCCGCGGTGAAGCCGCCCGTGGCCGAGGACGCCTCGATCGCCTTGCCGACGGAGAGGTTGGAGCCGCCTCCGCCGCTGCCGTTGCGGGTGACGCTGTTGGAGGCCGCGGAGGTGTTGCCGGCCGCGTCCTTGGCCACCACGTGGTACGTGACGGTGGCGCTCGCCGGCTGGGTGTCCGTGTACGTGGTGACGCTGCCGGAGACGCTGCCGCGGAGGACGTTGTTCGCGTAGACGTCGTAGGCCGTGACGCCCTTGTCGTCGGTGGAGGCGGTCCAGGTCAGCCTGACCTGGCCGCTCGCGGGCTCGGTGAGGCCGAGGTTCGCGGGGGCGGTCGGGGCCTGGGTGTCCCCGGCGTCGCCGACACGGGTGACGGTGTTGCTGTCGCCGGACTGGTTGCCCGCCGCGTCCTTCGCCCGGACCCGGTACGAGACGGTCTGGCCGGCCGGCCGGTTGTCGGTGAAGGTCGTGACGTCGCCGGCGACGGTGGTGAGCAGGACGTTGTTGGCGTAGACGTCGTACGCGGTGACGCCCTGGTTGTCGGTCGAGGCGTTCCAGGTGAGCCTGATCTGCCCGGTGGCGGGCTGGGTGTAGGCCAGGTTCGCGGGGGCGGTCGGGGCCTGGGTGTCGCCGGTGGCGGGTCCGTAGACCTCCAGCTCGGAGATCTGCGCGGCGGGCTGGACGGTGTTCGCGGTCACCAGGACCCGCACGTAGCGGGTGGTGGTGGAGTCCAGCGTGATCGTCACGGTGTTGTCGTTGCCCGGGTTGAAGGCGTGGGCCTGGGACGCCGAGAGGTCGGTGAAGGCGGTCCCGTTGGTGCTGCCCTGGATCTTCAGGGTCTGGCTGCGGGCGCCCCAGCCGGCCGGCAGCTTCAGGACGACGCGGTTGACGGCCACGGCGGCGCCGAGATCGGCCTGGAGCCATTGCGGCAGGGCGTTGTTGCCGCTCTCCCAGTAGCTGGCCCGGTTGCCGTCGTTGGCGTTGGGCGCGGCGTACACCTCGGTGTGGCTGCTGGCCGTGAGGGTCTTGCCCGCGGCCAGGTTGGCCGAGGAGCCCTCGGCCGCGTGCACCTCCAGCTCGGAGAGCTGGGCCGCCTGCCAGCCGCTGTTGGCGGTGACGTTGACGCGGACGAAGCGGGCCTGGGTCGCCGGGAAGGCGATGGTGACCGTGTTCGCCGAGCCGGGGCTGAAGGTGTAGGTGGCGGAGCTCTTCAGGGTGCTGAAGCTGGTGCCGTCGGCGCTGCCCTGGAGGGACAGGGTCTGGTTCCGGGTCTCCCAGCCGGCCGGCAGCTTGAGCACCACCTCGTCGACGCGGGTGGAGGCGCCGAGGTCGGCCTGGACCCACTGGGGCAGGCCGGAGCCGGCGCTCTCCCAGTACGTGCCCTGGTCGCCGTCGGTGACGCCGCCGGCGCCGTAGCCGGACTGCGCGCTGCTCGCGGCGGCGGCGTCGCCGAGCGCGATGTTGGGTCCGCCGGCCGCCTGGGCGGCCGTCAGGGGGCCTCCCAGGCTCAGCAGGCTGGCCGCGATCGCGGCGCTCAGGCACCGTGATCGCCAGGTGGGGGTTCTCATCGTTCCTCGCTTCTCGGTCCCGCGCCCGCCCGGGGGTACGGGCGGGCACGGCACGGGGGTGGTGGAAGGCGGGACGTGCGGGGGGGTGCGGGGGTGCCGGCGGGGCGCCCGGACATGGATCCGGGTGCCCCGCCGGGGTCGGGCGCCGGCCCTCGCTGCCGCGGGGCCGGTCGGATCAGCCCTGGTTGAACACGAACTGCGTGCCGGGCTGCGAGCAGATGTCGCCCTTGGCGGAGTTCGTGACGGTGACGTTCGTGAGGGTGGCGCTGCCGCGGGCACCGCTCATGGCGAGGACTCCGCAGCCGTTGAGCGACTTGTCGATCTTGACGTTCGTGACCTTGACGTTCGGCATGGCGCCGCCGCCGGTCTTGAACTGGATGCCGTCGTACGTCGACTCGTGGATCTCGGTGTCGCGGATGGTCACGCCCGGGATGTCCGGCCCCTGGGCGAAGAGGGTGATGGCGCCGAACTCCTGGTCCTCGTTCCAGAACGCGCCGCCCGTGCGGTACAGGGCGTTGTTGGCGATGAGGGTCTGCCCGGTGAAGGGCAGCGGGTCGTGGTCGGTGGCGAGCATGATGCCCGGGTAGTTCATGGTGTCGGCGATCACGTTGTTCTCGATCGTGTTGCCGTAACCGCCGTAGACCGCGATGCCGTTGGCCCGCCAGGGCAGCTGGACGGTGTTGTTGCGGAAGTGGTTGTCGTGGCCGACGTCGACGGAGGTGTCCTTGACGTACTTGCTGGCCCACACCGCGAGGGCGTCGTCGCCGGTGTTGCGGAAGGAGGAGTCGTAGACGGTGGAGTTGCGGGTTCCGTTGGCGAAGTTGATGCCGTCGGCGTAGGTGTTGCGGATCCGCATGCCGGTGAACTCCAGGCCGTCGCCCGGCCCCCACAGCTCGGGGATGTTGGAGTAGTCGCGGCCCGCCCAGACGCCGACGTTGGCGTGCTCGATCCAGACGTTGCTGATCTTCGTGTTCTTGCCGAAGCGGCCGTTGAGGCCGACGCCGCCCTCGGCGTTGCCGTCACCGCCGCGGATCGTGCCCGAGCCGAAGATCGCGATGTCCGAGATCTTGGTGTTGTCGTCGATGTCGAAGCCGAAGTTGCCCTCGTGCGGGTGGTTGATGCCGTTCGCCAGGTGCGGCGGGGTCAGCGTGTAGAGCTGGGAGTGCCACATGCCGGCGCCGCGGATGGTGACGTCCCGGATGCCGACCTGGTTGTGGGTGCCGCGGTTCAGCGGGTCGTCGGTGAGGATCTTCTGCTCCTGCCGCCACTGGCCGGCCGGGATCCACACGCAGGGGATCTCGCCCTTCTGGTCGGCGGTGACGGCGCGCTGGAGGGCGTCGGTGTCGTCGATGCCGTCGTTGGGGACGGCCCCGTACTCGGTGATCGAGACGCACTCGGCGGGCTTGGCGGCCGGCGGGGCGACCTGCTCCAGGTCGATCAGGTCGACGACGTAGAACGCGGCGGTGTCGCCCGCGTCCCGCTGGAGGCGGAACTTCGTGCCGGCCGGGTAGGACTGGGTCAGCAGGGCGTTGGACTCGTCGAAGAGCCGCCGCGCGTCACCGCCGGGGGTGTTGGTGAGCCCCTCCGGCTGGTCGGTGTTGCCGTAGAGCCAGCTGTGCTTGGAGGAGAGCGTCAGCTTCCGCACGAACTGGCCGTTCGCGTAGAGGCTGAGCGTGGCCTCCTGGCCGCCGCCGCCCGGGGCGTCCGGGATGGAGTTCCGCACGATGATGGAGTTCGCGGCGTTGGTGGAGGTGAACTCCACGTAGTCGCCCGTGGAGTTGAGGCGCACCGACTCGCGGCCGGAGGACTCGGTGGCGTAGTTGGTGTGGCCGAACGGGCGGGTGGAGTCGGTGTACAGCAGCGAGCCACGGTAACTGGCCTTCTCCGCCTCGTACTCCGTGTACGGGACGGCCGCGCCGCGCCCCACGACGAGGGAGCGGCCGAAGACGTTGTTGTTCTCGTTCGTCTCGGCGACGGTGCCGGTGGCGTCGGCGGTCGCCGTCAGCGTGACCCCGCCGTTGGTGGCCGTCCACGTGCCGCTGAGGGCGACGTTCGCGGTGTCGCCGGCGGCGATGGCCGGGGTCGTGCCCGACAGGGTGGTCGTCCCCGCCGTGAGCCGGGTGACGCTGCCGGCCGGGACCGCGGAGGTGCCGCGGTTCTTCACGGCGACCGTGAAGGAGACGGGCGCCCCGACGGCGGGGGTGGCCGGGTTGGGGGTGATGCCGGTGACCGTGAGGTCCGGGCCGGGGGTCTGGGAGACCGTCAGCTTGGTCGTCGCGGTACGGCTGTTGTTGCCGTTGTCGAGCTCGGGCACCGTGTCCGTCGGGTCGACGGCGGCCGAGACCGTGTAGGAGCCCATCGGGCGCTTGCCGATGGGGACGTTCACGGTCGTCGACTGGCCCGCGGCGAGCGCGGGCACCGGGGCGGATCCCGCGACCGTGCCCTCGGCGCTGACGTTCACGGTCGTCGCCGCTGCGGCGGCCGTGCCCGCGTTGCGGACGGTGACCTTGGCGGTCACCTCGTCCGCCTCGGACGGGGTGACCGGCTCCCAGGTCAGGTCGTTGACGACGAAGTCGGGGGCGGGCGCGGCCTTGCCGAGGACCTGGATCTCCGCCACCTGGACGCCCGGGGCGCCGGTGTTGGAGAAGCCCGTGAGCCGCAGGTCGGACACCCGGCCGGTGACCGGGATGGTGACGGTGTTCTGCCCGGCCGAGGGGCTGAAGACGTAGTCGGCGCGCGCCTTCAGCGTGGTGAAGCCGCCGGCCGCCGAGGCCCGGCCGAGGACTTCGAGGGACTGGGTCCGCGGTCCCCAGGCGGCGTCCGGGTTGAGCTTGACGACGACGGCCTCGACCTCGGCGTCCGAGCCCAGCTTGACGGTCAGCGAGGCGGGGTGGCCCGCCGACTCCCAGTAGGTGGAGGTGCTGTCGTCGTTGGCGTTGGCGGCGGTGTAGTTCTGCGTCGTGGACGTGGCCTCGATCGGCTTGTTCCGCGCCAGGTTGGTGCCGGTGACCGGCGGCGGGTCGCCCGGGTCGCCGCCGTCGGCCTCCCCGTAGATCTCCAGTTCGGAGAGCTGCGCGGCGTTCCAGCCCGTGTTGGAGGCCACCTGGACCCGGACGAAGCGGGCCGTCGCGGAGGGCAGGTCGAGGGCGACCGTGTTGGCGGCGGACGGTGTGAACGACCGGGTCTGGGCCGCGGTGATGGTGCTGAAGGTGCTGCCGTCGGCACTGCCGAGGACGGCGAGGGACTGGTTGCGCGCCTCCCAGCCGGTGGGCAGCTTCAGCGCGAGGCGGTCGAGGTCGACCTGGGTGCCCAGATCGACCTGGACCCACTGCGGGAAGGAGCCCGACGGGCCTTCCCAGTAGGACTGCTGGCTGCCGTCGGTGACGTTGGAGGCCGGGTAGCCGCCGTTCGCACCGCCGGCCGTCGCCGCGCGGCCGAGGGCGAGGTTGGTCTCGCCCGCGGCCTGCGCGGGGACGGGGAGCAGTCCTACGGAGATCAGGCCTGCCGTCAGCAGACCGACCCCCAGACGCCTGCTCGGATGTATGCCTCTCATGGTGACCTCTCCGCGATGCGGGCGTGGCCCGTGGCCCGTCTCCGTGCGTGCGGTCCCCCGGCGCGGCACGCGGCCGGGGAGCTCGGACGAGTTCGACAGGGTCACGCGCCAGGAGCCCGACATGACTCCGACAAGGATCGAATGACAGCTAGCCATCTTCTTGAGTAACTCTGTGACTCATTTGCGCCGTCAGCCCGCAAGGTTTCTACTGGATGACGACTTTGTCAACGGTCCTCGTTCACTTGCAAACATCCGTCATGTTTCGGAAACGCCGACGGCACCGGTGTCGGAGCCGCGCGGGGCGGTGACACCGGTGCCGTCGGGTGAGAGGCGGTCAGTTGTGTTGGCTACGAAGCGAGTTGAGGATCAATCCAGGGGGCGGGGGCGGTGCCCCGGCGGATCAGCGCGGGGTCGGCGGGGCGGTCGATCCGCGGACGACGAGCTCGGGCTCGAAGAGCAGCTCGCCGGGGTGCTGCTGCGTGCCCCGGATCTGCGCGATGAGCAGGTCGACGGCCGCCCGGCCCATGGCCTCGATCGGCTGACGGACCGTCGACAGCGGCGGTTCCGTGCAGGTCATGAGGGCGGAGTCGTCGAAACCGACCACCGAGACGTCCCCGGGCACGGAGAGCCCGCGCCGCCGGGCCGCCCTGATCGCGCCGAGTGCCAGCGGGTCGCTGCCGCAGGCGATGCCGGTCACCCCGCGGGCCAGGAGGCGCGCGGTGGCGGCCTGCCCGCCCTCCAGCGAGAAGATCGACCGCTCGACGAGGTCGTCGGACCAGGGCATGCCGGCCGCCACGGCGGCCGCGCGGGCGGCCTCCACCTTGCGGCGCGACGGAATGTGGTCCTCCGGGCCCACCACCAGGCCGATCCGCTCATGGCCCAGCGAGGCGAGGTGCCGCCAGGCCTGCTCGATGGCGACGGCGTCGTCGCAGGAGACGCAGGGCAGGTCGAGGCCTTCGATCGACGCGTTGACGAGGACGACGGGGATGCTGCGCTCGGCCAGCCGGTAGTAGTGGTCGTGCGGGGCGTCGGCCTGCGCGAAGAGCCCGCCGGCGAAGACCACTCCGGAGACCTGCTGCTGGAGCAGCAGTTCGACGTAGTCGGCCTCGGAGACACCCCCCTTGGTCTGGGTGCAGAGCACCGGGGTGAGCCCCTGCTGCGCCAGCGCACCACCGATGACCTCGGCGAACGCAGGAAAGATCGGGTTCTGGAGCTCGGGCAGCACGAGGCCGACGAGCCGGGCCCGCTCGCCCCGCAGTTGCGTCGGCCGTTCGTAGCCGAGCACGTCGAGCGCCGTCAGCACGGACCGCCGGGTCGCCTCCGAGACCCCGGGCTTGCCGTTGAGGACACGGCTCACCGTCGCCTCGCTGACCCCCACCTTCTTCGCCACCTGAGCAAGTCGTCGCGTCATACACGCAACTCTAGCGCAAACAACGCAAGAGAATTGCGCCAATCTGACGACCGATGAAACCGGTCAGCGCAAACCGTGCGATGCTCCGGGACACCCCGCCGTCACCGCCCCAGGGTGGCCGGCGCGTCCGGCGCGGGACAGATCCTGTCCCCCCGGTGGTCGAAGACGTACAGCCGCTCCAGATCCACCAGCAGCGGGACCTGGGCACCCACCCGCGGCGGCCGTCCCTGGGGTCCGGTCCGCACCACCAGGTCGCTGTGCGCACGGCCGCGGCGCTCCCCGTCCGCGAGACCGCCGGCCGCGTCCCGCTCCTCGGCCCGGGGATGCGGCGGCCCGGCCGGGGCGGTCACCCTCCGGGCCGCGCCCCGGCCGAACCCGCGCCACCACGGATCGCCCCGGCGCCGGGGCGCCGCACGGGAGCGGGCCGCCTCCAGGTCGGCCACGGACGCCGGCCGGGAGCCGGTGTCCAAGTGCACCAGCACCTCGTGTCCCTGGTACTCGACGTGCTCCACGACACCGACCAGCGGCACCTCGCCCGGTCGCGCCCGGCCGGGAGCGGCGAGGCGTACGGCCTCCGGGCGCAGGCCGACCGTGATGCGGAGCCCCTGCTGGATGCGGAGCAACTGGTGGTCGACGCTCAGCGGCTCGGGCAGCGCCAGGCTCTGGGATCCGAGGACGAGCCGCATGGGCCCGCCGAGCGGGGCGTGCACGAGGCCTTCGAGGAGGTTGATGCGCGGAGTCCCGACGAAGGCGGCCACGAACACGTTCGCCGGCCGGGCGTACAGCTCCCTGGGCGGACTGACCTGCTGGAGGACCCCTTCGCGGATGACCGCGACGCGGTCGCCCAGCGACATCGCCTCCGCCTGGTCGTGGGTGACGTAGACCGTCGTCACGCCGAGCTCCGCGGTCAGCCGCGCGATCTCGGCGCGCAGGTGACCGCGGAGCTTGGCGTCCAGGCTGGAGAGCGGTTCGTCCATCAGGAAGACCGAGGGTCTTCGGGAGATCGCCCTCCCCATGGCCACCCGCTGCCGCTCACCGCCGGACATCTGGCCGGGTCTTCGGTCCAGCAGGTCCTCGACGGACAGCATCCGGGCGGTCGCCACCACGCGCGGGTCGGGGTCGGCCGCGGGGTCCTTCAGCCGCAGCGGGAAGCCGATGTTCTCGCGTGCCGTCATGGCGGGGTAGAGCGCGAAGTTCTGGAACACCATGGCGATGTCGCGCTCGCGGGCGGTCATGTGGTTCGCGAGCCGGTCGTCGAGGTACAGCTCGCCCTCGCTGATGTCCTCGAGGCCGGCGATCATGCGCAGGACCGTCGACTTGCCGCAGCCCGAGGGCCCCAGCAGGACGAGGAACTCGCCGGGCCCGACGGTGAGCGAGAGGTTCCGCACCACGGGCGCGCCGGAGTCGGGGAACCTCTTGCTGACGTTCCGTAGCGTGATGGTGCGGCTCATGCGGACCTCCGCCTGGCGTCGGTGGGATGGGAGGGGCGCCGCCCGTCCTGGGAGGCCGCCGGCGGGGGCGCCGCGGTGGGCGCGGGCACGGTGCCGCGCCCACCGGAGGATCGGGGGCTCCCCCGCCGGCGCCCGTGCCGTCAGGACCAGGGCGAGGGCGCCGGGGGTGCGACGACCGGCGGCCGGTCGTCGCAGGTGATCGTGTTGGGCAGGAGCCAGGGCGCCAGCCAGCCGCCGTCGTTGCCGCCGCGGTCGGCGAGGGTGAACTCCGAACCCGTGGAGGGGAAGTGGAACGAGCCGCAGTTGTTGACCCCGACGGCTCCGACGTTGCGGGCGTCGACGTTCTCGATGGTCGCCGAGCCGGCCGTACGGGCGCTGACCACGGAGTTCCCGGTGCCGTCGACGCGGATGTCCTTGAAGTGGACCGACGGGATGCCGTAGCGGTCCTTCACGCCGTATTCGCTGACCAGCATGATCGCGTTGTGGGTGGAGTCGAGGTAGTGGTCCCCGGTGACCCGTACGTCGGCGTCGATCGAGCCGTCGAGCGCGTAGAACCAGAGGGCCCCGAGTCCGATCCGCCAGTTGAGGTCGAGGGTGCCGGCCCGGACGGTGGTGTTGTCGGTGAAGCGGAGCGTCCCGGTGAAGGGTTCGGCGCCGAAGCGGGCGCCCGCGTGGAGTCCGCTGCCCTCGCGTACGGGGTCGGCGACGAGGTTGCCGGCGACGGTCGTGTCGGCTCCGCCGTAGACGGCGATCCCGTTGGCGAGGGTGGGTGACTGGACGGTGTTGCGGGCGACGGTGTTGCGGGCGTCGGCGGTCTTCTCCGACCAGAGGGCGATGCCGTCGTCGCCGGTGTTGCGGATGAAGTTGTTGCGGACGAGTGAGTCGGTGACCCCGGTGTGGAAGTTGAGGGCGTCGGCGATCTGGTCGGTGATGATGTTG
Source organism: Streptomyces sp. NPDC014891 (assembly GCF_043081085.1). Taxonomy (NCBI): domain Bacteria; kingdom Bacillati; phylum Actinomycetota; class Actinomycetes; order Kitasatosporales; family Streptomycetaceae; genus Streptomyces; species Streptomyces sp. NPDC014891. The sequence goes on from NZ_JBIBWF010000001.1 coordinate 873,200, forward strand.
TTCACGACCTTCACGTTCCGCATCGGGCCGTCGAACCAGAGGCCCACCTTGGTGTGGTGGAGGTGGAGGCCGTCGATGGTGGAGTCGCTCATGGCCCCGCCGACGGCGTTCACCTGGTCGGTGTCGACGCGCTCGCGGACGTCGCCCTCGATGGCGAACCCGCGCAGGTGGACGTTTCGGCTGCCGCCCTCGGCCGCGGGCTTCCCGTAGAGGCCGACGCCGGTGTGCCGGGAGCCGTCGGGGGCGGGTTCGGCGAGGGTGACCTGACGGCCCTTGAGGACGGTGTGCCAGTTGCCGGCGCCCACGAGGGTGACGTCGTCGACGACGATGTGCCGGTCGACGCGGAAGGTGCCCGGCGGGAGGTAGACGGGGCGGTCCAGGCGGCGGGCGAGGGCGATGGCCCGCTCGATGGCGGGGGCCGCGTCCCGGCGGCCGGTGGGGTCGGCGCCGAGCAGGCGCACGTCGACGCCGCCCCGCTCGACGTGCGGCGGGGCGACCAGCTCGGTGTCGAGGAGGTCGATGACCGTCCAGGCGGCCGGGCTGCCGGCCGGCACCGTGAGCCGTATCTTCTCCCCCGCACGGTGGGTGGTGCCGAGGAGCAGGCGCTGCTCGTCGTAGAAGTGGGTGGGGCGGAAGGGCTTGGGGAACTCGGGCACGGGCGTGGTGGCGGCCGGCACGCAGGAGCACTCGGCGAGCCACCAGTCCGGGTGGAGCAGGTCGGCCCCGGGGTCGTTGGTGAAGGGGTACTGGTTGTAGAGCCAGGAGTACTGCGAGGTGAGCGTCATCGTGCGGCGGTCGCGGCCGGCGGAGACGTCCAGCGGGGCGGTGATCCCGCCGCCGCCGGCCGCGTCGGGGATGCTGTAGCGCACGGTCAGGGCGTTGGCCGCGCGGGGCAGGGTGAACTCGACGTACTGGCCGGGGACGAGCCGGACCGCCTTCCGGCCGGAGGCCTCCGAGGCGAGGGTGTACGGGGTGCGGTCCGGGCCGATGACGGTGCCGGTGGAGCGGGCGTTCTCCGCCTCCTGCTCGTCGAAGGCGACGTCGGCGCCGCGTCCGGCCACCAGCACGGGGTCGAGTGCCGCGCGGGTGGTGACGGGCGTACCGGACCGGGGGCCCGGGGCGGCGCCGGCGGTGGTGGCGGCCGTCTGGCCGAGGCAGAGGAGGGCGCAGGCGACGGCGGTGGCTCTGGCACCGGCGCGGACCCGCGGACGGACGCGGCTGGGGATCATCTGGGCTCGCTTCTCGGACGGTGGGGACCCGCGGCGGACGGGCGTCGCCGCGGTGGGGCGAGGCACGCGGCGACCGGATGGGGAGGGTGCGCCGCGCGCACGGAAGCCCCGCTCCCGGCCCCCCACGGAACGGGATCGGGGCTTCCGTCACGGCCGGGTCAGGTCCCGGCCTCGACCACCGTGCGCCGTGGCCGACGGAGTCGGCTGAGCGGCCTCGGCCGCACGGTGGGGTCTTTCCTCGGGCCGCCGTCCGCGCCCGCGGGCGGACGGGGCGGGGGCGGGGCTGCCGGAGCGGTCCCGGTTCAGGCGCGGAGCCAGGCGGCGGTGTCCGGGGGGAGGGCGCCGTCGGGGGCGAGGGGGCCGCTGGAGAGCAGGAGTCCGGAGTGGGCGGGGAGTTCCGCGGCGTCCGGGGAGAGGTTGACGACGCAGATCAGGCCGTGGTCGCGGGCGAAGGCGAGGACGCCGTCCCCGGCGGGGAGCCAGCTGAGCGGGCCGTCGCCGAAGCCGGGTACGGTGCGGCGCAGTTCGAGGGCGGTGCGGTAGAGGGTGAGCATGGAGTCGGTGTCGGAGCGCTGCCGGTCGACGGCGTAGCGGGCCCAGTCGGCGGGCTGCGGGAGCCACGGGTCCGATCCGGCGCCGAAGCCGTACGAGGGTGCCTCGGCCTCCCAGGGGAGGGGGACGCGGCAGCCGTCGCGGCCGGGGTCGCTGCCGCCGGAGCGGAAGTGCATGGGGTCCTGGATGCGGTCCCGGGGGACGTCGGCCTCGGGCAGGCCGAGTTCCTCGCCCTGGTAGAGGTAGACGGAGCCGGGCAGGGCCAGGGTGAGGAGCGCGGCGGCGCGGGCGCGGCGGGTGCCGAGTTCCAGGTCGGTGGGGGTGCCGAAGGCCTTGGTGGCGAAGTCGAAGGCGGTGTCGGTGCGGCCGTAGCGGGTGGCGGTGCGGGTGACGTCGTGGTTGCAGAGCACCCAGGTGGCGGGGGCGTGGACCGGGGCGTGCTCGGCGAGGGTGTCGTCGATGGTGCGGCGGAGCCGGTCCGGCTCCCAGGGGCAGGCGAGGAAGTTGAAGTTGAAGGCCGTGTGGAGCTCGTCGGGCCGGAGGTAGCGGGCGAAGCGTTCGGCGTCGGGGAGCCAGACCTCGCCGACGAAGACGCCGTCGTAGGCGTCGGCTATCGCGCGCCAGGAGCGGTAGACGTCGTGGATCTCGTCCTGGTCGATGTACGGGTGGGGGTCGACGCCCTCGACGAAGTCGCGGAGGTCGGGGTCCTTGGTGAGGAGGGCGGCGGAGTCGATGCGGACGCCGGCGACGCCGCGCTCGAACCAGAAGCGCAGGACGTCCTCGTGCTCGCGGCGCACGTCGGGGTGGGACCAGTTGAGGTCGGGCTGCTCGGGCGTGAAGAGGTGGAGGTACCACTCGCCGTCGGGGACGCGGGTCCAGGTGGTGCCGGAGAACTGGGAGGGCCAGTCGTTGGGCGGGAGTTCGCCGTGCTCGCCGCGGCCGGGCCGGAAGTGGAAGCGTGACCGTTCGGGGCTGCCGGGTCCCGCGGCGAGGGCGGCGCGGAACCAGGCGTGCTGGTCGGAGACGTGGTTGGGGACGATGTCGACGATGACGCGCAGGCCGAGTTCGGCGGCTTCGGCGATGAGCTTCTCGGCCTCGTCGAGGGTGCCGAAGGCGGGGTCGATGGCGCGGTAGTCGGCGACGTCGTAGCCGCCGTCGACCATCGGCGAGGCGTACCAGGGGGTGAACCAGACGGCGTCGACGCCGAGTTCGGCGAGGTGGGGCAGTCTCGCCCGGACGCCCGCGAGGTCTCCGGTGCCGTCGCCGTCGCCGTCGGCGAAACTGCGCGGGTAGACCTGGTAGATGACGGCGTCGCGCCACCAGTCGGCGGTGCGGGACGGCGAGGAGGCTGCCACGGAACGGTCCTTTCGGGCAGGTCGGGGTTCTTCGCCGCCGTCCCGGAGAGCGGGGGCAGGATGGGCCGGGACGGCGGCGAAGGCTTGGGAGGAGGGCGGTGGCGCGGGGTCAGCCCTTGAGGCTGCCGGCGGTGAGGCCGCCCATGATGTTGCGCTGGAAGACGAGGAAGACGAGCAGCGTCGGGAGGGACGCGATGGTGAGGGCGGCGATGAGGATGTTCACCGGGACCCCGTTGGAGAGCGAGTAGATGCCCACGTTGAGGGTCTGCTTCGCCGGGTCGGGGAGGGTGAGCATCGGCCAGAGGAAGTCCTTCCACACGCCGACCACCGCGAAGATCGACACCACGCCGAGGATCGGCCGGGAGATCGGGAGGACGATCGACCACAGGATCCGCATGGGGCTCGCGCCGTCCATGGAGGCGGCGTCGAGGAGTTCCTTCGGGATGGAGTCGAAGAACCGCTTCAGCAGGAAGATGTTGAAGGCGTTGGTGACGGACGGCAGCCAGATCGCCCACGGGGTGTTGAGCAGGTTCCGCTCGACGATCGGCACGTCGAGGACGGTCAGGTACTGGGGGACGACGAGGACCGTCGCCGGGATCATCAGGGTGGCGAGCATCAGCCCGAGGATCGCCTTGCCGAGCACCGGACGCAGTTTGGAGAGCGAGTAGGCCGCCGCGACGTCGAGGACGAGCTGGAAGGCCAGGGCGCCGAAGGCGTAGTAGAAGGTGTTGAGCAGCAGCGAGGACAGGTCCATGACCTCCCAGGCGCGGCTGTAGTTCTCGGGGGTGAAGCTCTCCGGCACCAGGCTGGGCGGGGTCCTGACGACCTCCTGGGTGTCCTTGAACCCGCTGGATATCAGCCAGTACAGAGGGCCGAGGAACACCAGGGTGAAGCCGCCGGTGACGAGGGCGAAGGCGCTCCAGTAGAGGCGCTTGCCGCGGCTCTTGGCGAGGACGGCCGGCGAGATGAGCGTACGTGTGGACATGCTGGTCTCCCGGTCCTACTCTTCCTCGGCGCGGCTGAGCTTGACGTACGCCGCCGAGAAGCCGGCGAGCAGTACGAGCAGGAGCAGGCCGAGGGCCGCCGCGGCGCCGTAGTTGTTGAAGTTGAAGGCGTACTGGTAGATGAGGTAGACGACCGTGGTGGTGGACCCCTCGGGTCCGGCGCCGCCGGTGAGCAGGAACGGCTCGACGAAGACCTGCATGGTCGCGATGATCTGCATGAGCAGCATCAGCGAGAGGATGAGGCGGGTCTGCGGGATCGTGACGTGCCAGATCTTGCGGAACAGGCCGGCGCCGTCGAGTTCGGCGGCCTCGTACAGCTCGCCCGGGATGCCCTGGAGCGCGGCGAGGTAGATCAGGGTCGCGCCGCCCATGTTCATCCAGGTCGAGGCGAGGACGAGGGAGAACATCGCGATGTCCGCGTCCTGGAGCCACTGCTGCTCGGGCAGGTGGAGGAGGGCGAGCAGCTCGTTGAGGAGGCCGTAGCCCGGGTCGTACAGGTACTGGAAGAGCAGGACCGCGGCGACCGGCGGGAGCATGACGGGCAGGTAGACCAGGAGCCGCAGGTAGCTCTTGCCGTGCCGGAACTCGTTGATGGTGATCGCCAGGACGAACGGGACGGCGAAGCCGAGGACCAGGGCGAGGGCGGTGTACCAGAGGGTGTTGCCCCAGGCCTGCCAGAAGGCCGGATCGTTGAAGACGGTGCGGAAGTTGTCCAGTCCGACCCAGACGGACTCGCCGCTCTCGGTCTTCTGGAAGGCCAGGAGGAACTCCCTGACCATCGGATACCAGGAGAACAGGGCGAAGCAGAGGACGGCGCCGATGAGGAAGCCGTGGGCGGTGAGGTTCCGCCGCAGGTTCTTGGCGAAGGCGCCGCCGGGGGCGCCGGGGCCCTGCTGGCGCGGCGTGGAGTGGCGGGGACGCGCCGCCTTGCTCGGGGTCAGGCTCGGGGCCGACATGCGTGCTCCTCGGTACGGGACTGCCGGGTCTGCCGGCGGGTCGGGCGTTCCGGGCGGGGCGGGCGTGGAGGACGCCCGCCCCGCCCGGTTCCGTCACTGGTTGGCCAGGACCTGGTTGACCTGCGTCTCGGCGGTCGACAGGAGCTTGTCGACGTCGGCGTCCTTGTTGGTGAGGAGACCGGACATCACGTTGTCGAGCACCTTGTAGACCTCCTGGGCCTTCGGCGGCTCGGCCTTGCCGGGGACGGGGCTGTCCATGAACGCCTTGAAGTTGGCGACCGGCATGGTGGCGTTCTGGACGCGGGAGGCGTCGTCCTCGGTCTTGGACTCGTTCAGCCAGAAGTTCGGCTGCGGGAGGCCGACCGGCAGGCTGTCGGCCTTGGTGCGGGCCCAGTCGAACTGTCCCTTGCCGACGGTGGTGAACTTGAAGTTGAGCCAGGCGATGCCGGCCTTGACCTTGTCGGGCGAGATGCCCTTCTTGATCATGTAGCCGTTGCCGCCGGCCAGGGTGTTCTTGCCGCCGGGGATCGGGCCCATGCCGAAGTTCTCGTACTTGGCCCCCAGCTGCTGGACCATGTACGTGATGTCGTCGGGGGCGGCGAGGAACATGCCGAGCTTGTCGGTGGCTATCTGCTTCTGCAGGTCGCCCCACTTGAGCAGCTGGGTCTTGCCCATGCTGTCGTCCTCCCAGCGCATGGCGTGGAGGTTCTTCGCGATCTGCTTGCCGATCTCGTTGTTGAACGCCGCCTTCTTGCCGCTCGCGTCGACGATGTCCCCGCCGAGGCTGTACATCTGGGCGGTGAAGTGCCATCCGCCGGTGTTGCCGGCGCTGTACTCGCCGAAGCCCGAGACGCCCTCGCCGAGGCCCGCGATCTTCTTCGCGGCGGCGCGGACCTCCTCCCAGGTCTTCGGCGGGGAGTCGGGGTCGAGGCCGGCGTCCTTGAAGAGCTTGCGGTTGATCAGCAGGCCCATCGTGTAGTTGCTGGTGGGCAGGCCGTACAGCTTGCCGTCCTGCTTGAGGGTGCCGAGGACGTTCGGGTCGATGTCCTTGAGTCCCGGGACCGTCTTGTCGGTCACGTACGCGGAGATGTCCTCGGCGCCGTTCTCCGACAGGACCTGGGGGAGGTCCGTGAAGTAGGTGTAGAAGACGTCCGGCTGCGACTTGGCCTTGAGCATCGCGGTGAAGCGCGGCGGCTCCAGGCACTGACCGGGGGTGGAGCGGCCCTCGATGGTGACGTTCGGGTACGTCTTGTTGAACTCGGCGACGTCCTCCTTCCACTCCTTGAGCTCGGCCGCCTTGGCCGCCGGGGGCATGCAGTCGATCGTGAGGGACACCTTGGTCTTGGGATCCAGCGGAGCGGAGGCGTCGGACGAGCCGGTCTGCTGCGAAGTACCGCCGCCGTCGTCGTCGCTGCTGCTCGTGCCGCAGGCGGCGAGAGCGGTGAGCGTCATCGCGGAGACGAGGGTGACCGCGCTGGCGCGGCGGGTACGGCGGAGCCTGGCACTTCTCATCGAGTGGTCCCCTTCGGGCAAGAACGTGGAGGTCGCCTCACCGGAGTCGGCGACTGCGTGGTGGGGCGCGGCACACTCAACCACCCCCAACAAGTGAACGCAAGATATCGCGCTCATTTCGTAATTGCTCGACAACCCGGTTCCTGTCGGGCTGTTGGGAGTGGGGACCTATGCCACGCAGGACCGGCGCACCGAGAGGTGAGGCCGGGGGCGGCCAGGGCGCTGGGTTGTCACCACACCGAGACCTGCGGAATGCAGTGCGTCATTTGCAAGATCTCTTCAAGTTCTTCCAGGCATCCGTTACCTTGACGTACCCGACCCACCACCGCCGACCCACCGCCGCGGCTCCCCGACGCCTCCCCCCCGGCTCCGTCAGGCCTCGTCCCGCCGCTCGAGGTCCTGGAGCGCACGGGCCTTCTGGGCGGCGACCCGGCGGGCCTCCCGCAGGGCGTGCTCCGCCGCGGTCACCTCCTTGCCCGCCGCCGTGGCCGCCGTCCGCGCCTCCTGCCTGGCCCGTCGCCCCTCGTGCAGCTCGCGCTCCAGCCGGCCGACCCGCTCGGCCGAGGAGTCGGCCTCCTCCACCGCGGCCTGCCGGGCCTCACGCGCCCCGGCGAGCTCGCGCTCCCGCCGGGCGACCTCGCCGTCGGCGTCCCCCGCCTCCGTACGGGCTCGTTCCAGCGCGCGCCGGCGCCGCGTGTCCTCGCCCCGGGCGGGCTTCCGCCCCGCGGCCGACCGGCCGTCTGCTCCCGCCGCATCCTCGCCCTCCCCCGCGCGGTCGCGCTTCTGCGCCCGCCCGCCCGCCGTCCCGGCTCCGGAGGCGGCTGCCGACGGGGGGACCGGAGGCCGACGGGGCGGCACCGCCTCCGGAGCGACCGCGGGGAAGCCGACCGCCGCCTCGGGCGTCCTGACGAGCCGCCCCCGCGCCCACTGCTCGGCCACGTCCCGGTCGGCGAGGACGGCGTGCAGGGTCTGCTCGATCTCGTGCTGCACCGTGTCGCTCACGGAAAGCCCCGCCTCGCCCGCGAGCGCGGCGGCCGTGCGGGCGAGCGCGGCGATCAGCTCCTGCCGCTGGGCACCCGCCGCCCGCAGCTGCTCGGCGTCGAGCGTCCGGTGCGCCTCCCTGAGGGTCGTCCCCAGGGCGAGGAACTGCTGGGCCTCCCGCTGCCGCTGCCGCGCCAGCCGGTTCGCCGCCCACGCGGCGATGGACGGGCGCCGCAGCGCGGCGACGGCCTTGGCGGCCCGCGCGTCCTTGGCCGCGCGCGCCCGGGCGACGTACGTGTCCCGCGCGGCCACGAACTCCGCCGGCCTCAGCCCGTACAGCTCCTCGGCGACTTCCTCGACATCCACGGGGCCCACTCTGCGCCGCCCGTGCCCGGAGACGGGGATCCCGCTCGCCGCCTCCGCCGGATGCCCGGTCCGATCACCCTCGCGGGCGGATGACCGGTCGGCCTGTCCCAGGGTGCGGGCTCCGGGACCGTCGGACCGTCTCGCCGGCGCCCGGGGCGTCGCTCAGGTCTCGTCCAGCGGGCGGGTGGCAGGACCCTGGAGGACGCTGCCGTCGGCCGCGAACCGCGAGCCGTGGCAGGGGCACTCCCAGGTTCCCTCGGTCTCGTCGAAACCCAGCTCGCAGCCCCGGTGGGTGCAGCGCGGGGCCGTCCGCCGACCGGCCGCGTAGTGGCGCGCCACCTCGGACTGGCGGCGGACCACGCCGGGGATCTCCCGTACCGGCAGGTGGCGGCGCGGGTCGACCAGCTCCGTCCAGGCGGGGCGCGGGGCGCCGGTCACGTGGGCGGCGAGGAGCGGGCCCGCGGCGATGCCGTTGCTGAGGCCCCAGCCGCCGAAGCCGGTGGCGAGGAAGACGTGCTGGGTGTCCGGGTGCTCGTGGCCCACGCAGGGCATCCCGTCCGGCGTGTACACGTCCTGGGCCGCCCACCGGTGGGTCTCCGGGGCCTCGGCGAAGCCCGGCAGACGCCCGCGGGCCCATGCCTCCAGCCGGTCGTACCGCTCGCGCACGGCCCCGCTCCCCGGCTCGGACGCCTCACCGGCCACCATCAGCAGGCGCCTGCCGTCCGGCAGCGGGGCCGACCGCACCGAACGGGTGCCGTCGTCGTCGACGGCCAGGTACATGCCGTACGGAGCGTGGTGCGCGTCCACGGACGCGGCGACGACCAGCTCGCGCCGCACCGACAGGCGCACCAGGAGGCTGCCGTGGCAGCGGAGCGGGAAGTGGGTGGCGAGGACGACGTCCCGGGCGTGGACCGCGGTTCCGCCCGCCACGTCCAGGCGGCATTCGGCGCCGTCGTGGAGACCGGTGACCCGCGTCCCCTCGTGGAGGCGTCCGCCGCGCGCGACGACGTCGTCCGCGAGGGCGAGGAGGAGGCGGCGCGGGTGGAGCTGCAGCTGGTCCTCCACCCGCACGGCGGCCGCGACCGGGAACGGGAGTCCCGTCTCCGTGACGGCGGTCGCCTTCAGACCGGCCTCCGCGGCGGCGTGCGCCTCCTCCCGGATCCCGGCCGCGTGCCCCTCGTCGGCGGTGCAGGTGAAGGCGGGCCTGCGTTCGACGTCGGCGTCGACGTCGAGGTCCGCGCAGAGGCCCACGGCCCGGCGCAGGGCGTCCTCCTGCGCGTCGGCGTAGAGGGCGGCGGCCTCCACGTCCAGACGCTGCCGCAGGCGGGCGTAGCAGAGGCCGTGGAGGGAGGTCAGGGCGCCGGACGCGTGCCCGGTCACCCCCGCCGCGACCCGGTCGGCCTCCAGGAGGACCACGTCGGCCCCGGCCAGGACCAGCTCCCGTGCGGCGCACACCCCGGCCACCCCGGCGCCGACGACGGCGACGTCGGCGACGAGGTCGCCGTCCGGGGGCGGGTGGGGGGTGCCGGGCGGCGGCGCCGACGTCATCCCGTACGGGGTCCCGGATCCGCGTCGCATGATCGCTCCTCTCCGCGGTGCCCGGCGGCCGGCACGCGGCGTTCCCCCGCTGTCTCCTTCCAGCGTCCGGCCGCCGTCCCGTTCCGGCCACTCCCGTGGGCCCGGGGCACCCTGGAGGAGCGCGTTCCGTACCGGAGTGAAACGATTCACCACCCAGGTATCCCGTACCGGACCGCTGCACAGAGGAGGCCCCTGAAACATGGCCGTGGACGAGCTCGACACCCGGATCCTGCGGCTGCTCATCGAGCAGCCGCGCACGAGCGTGCGGGAGTACGCGCGGATCCTGGGCGTGGCACGGGGCACCGTCCAGGCCAGGATCGACCGGCTGGAGCGCGACGGGGTGATCACCGCGACCGGCCCGGTCCTCTCCCCCGCGGCCCTGGGCCACCCGGTGCTCGCCTTCGTGCACGTCGAGGTCACCCAGGGGCACCTCGACGAGGTCGGCGACGCCCTCGGGGCCGTCCCGGAGATCGTGGAGGCCTTCTCCATCACCGGCGGCGGCGACCTCCTCACCCGCGTGGTCGCCCGCGACGCCGGACACCTGGAGGACGTCATCCAGCGCCTGATCCGACTGCCCGGGGTGGTCCGCACCCGAACCGAGATCGCCCTGCGGGAGCGGGTGGCCCACCGGCTGCTCCCGCTGGTCGAGTCGGTCGGCCGACGTCCGGATCCCCTCTGACGACGCGACGCTCGACACCGTCGGCCACTGCACGTACCCGCACGGCAGTGATCCCGAGGACCCGTTCCTGGAGACCGTCTGGTGGGTGAACCAGGAACTCCTGCACCACGGGGCCGAGATCGCCCTCCTGCGCGAGCTGTACCGGCTCCGGCACGTGGGCGACTGACCCCGGCCCTCCCCGGGGCGTCCCTCCGTCACCGGCGCCGACTCGGCTACTCCGTGCGGGAGTTCAGTCGACGGTGCGGGCCATCAGGATCGCCACGTCGTCCTGCGCGGGCCCCGTCAGGAGTCTCTTGAGGATCTCGTCGCACAGCACGTCCAGCGGACGGTCCAGGTGCCGCAGCGCGCGGCCGAGCTGGCGCATCCCCTCGTCGAGGTCGCGGTCGCGGGCCTCGATGAGGCCGTCCGTGTAGAGGACGAGCAGACCGCCGGCGCCCAGGGCGACCTCCTGGGTGGCGAAGTCGTGGGCGCCCGTGCCCAGCGGGGTCCCCGGCCGGCCGTGCAGGAAGGTGACCGTCCCGTCCGGGTCGGCCACGGCCGGCGGCGGGTGCCCGGCGCGCGCGATGACCCAGCCGGCGGTGGCCGGGTCGTGGACGGCGTACACGCAGGTCGCCATCGTGTCCTCGCCGATGTCGGCGACGACGGCGTCCAGGGAGCCGAGCATCTCGGCCGGCGGGATGTCGTGGCGGGCCAGGGTGCGTACCGCCGTGCGCAGTTGGCCCATGACGGCGGCCGCGTGGATGCCGTGTCCCATGACGTCGCCGATGACGAGCCCCGTCCTGCCGCCGGGCAGCGCGATGACGTCGAACCAGTCGCCGCCGACGTCGTGGGCGCTCGCGGGGAGGTAGCGGCCGGTGAGTTCGAGCCCGGTGACGGCGGGCAGCTCGCTGTTGGTGAGGCTGCGCTGGAGGGTGAGGGCGGCCTCCCGCTGGGTGGTGTAGAGGCGGGCGTTGTCGATGTTGAGGGCGGCGCGGGCCACGACCTCGTCGATGAGGACGCGGTCCTGGGCGTCGAAGGGCTCACGGGTGCGCAGCCGGGTCACCGTGACCGAGCCGAGCACCTGGCCGCGGGCGACCATGGGGACGAGGCGGGCCGAGCCGATGCGGGTGGCGAAGTAGGTGCGGAGCGCCTCGGTGCGCGGGTCGGTGAAGAGCTCGGGGATGTCGGTGGTGTGGAGGTCGGTGGGCCGTCCCCGGGCGACGACCTCCTCGTACACGGAGTCCAGCGGGATCTGGAAGGTCTGGCCGGGGACGAGCAGGGCGGTCGGGGCCGTGGGGTCCGGGAAGCGGGCGGCGAGGCGCCGGAGTACCCCGCGCGTGGACGCGACCGGGTCGTCCGGTTCGAGGACGGACTCCAGCATCTGCACGTCCGCCGAGTCGGCCAGCTGCGGCACGAGGAAGCGGACCGCCTCCTCCGCCGTGCGCCGCAGGTCCAGCGTCGTGCCGATCCGGGCACCCGCCTCGGCGAGCAGGGCGAAGCGGTGGCGGGCCCGTTCGACCTCGGTGTGTGCCTCCTGGCTCTCGGTGATGTCGACGAGGGAGGCGATGAGGCCGAGCGACCGCCGGTCGGCGCGGTCGACGAGCGGGGCGTACGAGCAGGACCAGATGTGGTCGCGGTCGGGGTCGGCGGGGGTGCGGCCGACGCGGCGGGCGTCGACGACGGCGTGCCCGCTCTCCATGACCTGGAGCATCAGGGATTCGAGCGAGGCGGCGTTGACTCCGGGGACGACCTCGGTGAGGCGGCGGCCCACGTGCTCGGGGGCGGGCACCCCGTTCATCCGGGCCAGCGCGTCGTTGACCCGGAGGAACCGCAGGTCGGGGCCGAGCAGGGCAAGCCCGATGGGCGACTGGGTGAAGAGGCTCTCCATCGCCGCGAGGTTCTCCCGCATCCGCAGGACCTCGGAGGTCTCCACCGCGATGAGCAGGGCGCCCGGGCGGCCGGCCGGGTCGGCGGCGGGCACGATCCACATCTCCATGGCGATCGTGTGGCCGTCGCGGTGCCGGACGGGCAGGGTGCCGACCATCGTCTCGCCGGCCTGGACGCGCAGGGTCAGCCGCTCGGCGAGCTCCCGGTTGGCGTCGGGGACGAGGAGCGGCGTGGCGAGCCGTCCGAGCACGTGCTCGGGGCGGTGCCCGAGGAGGTCCTGCGCGGCGAGCGACCACTCGACGATGCGCCCCTCGGCGTCCTCGCGCCACAGGGCGATCGGGAGCAGCTCGCGGAGCACGCCCGCGTCCCCGACGGCCGCCCGGGGCGGCTGTGGAACCCTGCTCGACGGCTCGTGAGTCTCCAACGCATCGACCTACGCATCGGCCCGGCCCCTGGGGGCGCATTCCCTGTCGAATCACCCTAGCCGAGGAGTCGGGGGCGAGCGCTGCCCGGTGCGGCCGATCGATGGGTCGGGCGCGGCGCGTGCGGACGGCGCGGGGCCCGGGTGGGAGGGGGATGCCGGGGACGGGACGGGCCGCCCGGTGCCCGGGGATCGCGCGCGGGGCGGTACGGTCGTCGCCGACACGGAGGCCGGGTCCGCCGCCGGTGCCGGCCGGGGGCGGAGGCGGTGGCCGGCGCCGCGGGCGGTGGCACGGACGGCCCGGGGCCGGGACGGCACCACGGACCGGGGTCCTGCGGGCCGCCCGGGCGCCACCGGGTCGACGAGTACGGCGAAGTGGGCGGGACCGGGCCTCGGCCCGCCGCCCGGGGGACAGGGGTACGAGTGAACAGAGTGATCGACGGTCGTTTCGAGCTGGTGGAGCGGCTGGGCGGGGGTGGGATGGGGACGGTCTGGCGCGCCCGCGACCTGGCGCTCCACCGTGACGTGGCGGTCAAGGAGGTGCGGCCGCCGGACCCCGCGCTCGCGGCGCACGACGTCGAGGGCGCCCGGACCCTCCGGGAGCGCGTCCTGCGCGAGGCGCGCGCCCTCGCCCGGATCGACCACCCGAACGTGGTGACCATCCACCACATCGTCGACGCGGGCGAGGGCACCTACCCCTGGCTCGTGATGGAGCTGGTCACCGGCGGATCGCTCCAGGACCGGCTCGACCGCGGCCCGCTGACCCCGGTCGAGGCGGCCGTGCTGGGCCGCGAGCTGCTCTCCGCCCTGCGGGCCGCCCACGAGCGGGGCATCGAGCACCGCGACGTCAAGCCGCCCAACGTCCTGCTGCGCCCCGACGGGCGGCCGGTGCTCACCGACTTCGGGATCGCCGCGATCCAGGAGAACACCGTCCTGACCGCCTCGGGCTCGATCATCGGCTCGCCCGACTACATGTCGCCCGAGCGGATCCGCGGGGGCGGCGGCACCGGTCCGGCCTCCGACCTGTGGTCGCTCGGCATGGTGCTGTACGTGGCGGTCGAGGGCCACCACCCGCTGCGCCGGGAGAACACCCTCGCCACGCTGGCGGCGGTCCTCTCCGACGACGTGCCGCCGCCGCGGCGGGCCGGCGCGCTCACGGACGTCCTGGCCCGGCTGCTGGTCCGGGAGCCGGACGCGCGGCCGGACGCGGCGGAGCTCGACCGCGTGCTCGCGGCGGTCGCGGCGCAGGACCCGGCGGCGGGCGGAGTCGCGCCGAGGGATGCGGAGTCGGTGCGGGACAGGCCGCCGGCCCCCGTGGACGGCGCCGGCGCGGCACCCTACGGCGGCCCCGCGGGGACCGGGGGGCCGCCGTACGGCGCGGGCGGGACGACCTCGTTCCATCTGGCCCCTCCGGCGGCCGCGGGCGGGGCTCCGGGCTTCTCCCCGTCGCCGTCCCAGGGCGTCCCGGGCTCCTTCGGGCCTCCGCCGACCGTCCCTCCGGCCGGGTTCGCGTCCTCCGCGGGCTCCCCCGCGACGGCGCCCTCCGCCGCCTCGGCCGGCGGCGGCCCGCGCCGGCGTACCGGCAAGGTCGTGGGGGCGGCCGCGGCCGTGGTGCTCGCCGTGGGGATACCGGTCGCCGCCCTGTCGTGGGACTGGCGGCCGGACGACCCGGGGAGCGGGCCGACCGGCACGTCCCCGTCGCACCGGAGCCCGGTCGCCCAGGGGCCCGGCGCGTCCGCGACGCCGACCGCGGGGACGACCCCGTCGACGGAGCCGTCGGAGGACTCCGGGCCGGTGAAGAAGGACCTCCTGACGCCCGCCGGGATCCGGGCCGCCATCGCCGCGATCAAGGAGGCGTCCGGCGGGACCATGGTCACCAGCTTCGTCGTGTACCCCGACTACGCGATCGCCGAGTCGGTGGTCAAGGGCAGTACCAAGCGGTACGACCGGTACATGTACCGGGGCGAGGACGCCGCCGTCCGCCAGGGCTCGGGCACGGCCTTCCCCGGCTCGGTCCCGGTCGACCTGAACGACTTCGACTGGGACGTCCTGCCGGCCCTGATGAAGCGGGCGGACAAGGAGCTGGGGATCGACGAGCCCACCAGCCGGTACTTCCTGCTCAACCCCGCCTCGTCCGTCTTCGGGACCAAGCCGGGCATGAGCGTCTACCTGTCCGACGGGTACGGCTCCGCCTATCTGACGGCCGACGCGAAGGGCCGGGTGACGGCGACCTACCCCCGCGAGAACTGACCCGCGCGGACGCCGCCGGCTTCGCGACGACGCCCGCGCCGAGAACCCGCCCCGCCGCGCGGGAGGACGTACGGTCCCGGCCCGGGCGGCGGTGCGCGGCCGGGCGGTCCCCGTTCAGGCGGGGGTGGCCGCGCGGTCGGACGTGCTGCGGAGGACGCAGAACTCGTTGCCCTCGGGGTCGGCGAGGACGGCCCAGCCCGTGCCGTCGGCGTCGCGGTGGTCGGCGGCGAGGGTGGCGCCCAGCGCCAGCAGCCGCTCGACCTCCTCGTCGCGCGAGGTCGTCGGGCGCAGGCACAGGTGGAGACGGTTCTTGACCGTCTTCGCCTCCGGCACCTGCTGGAAGTAGAGGACCGGCCCGTCGGGGAGCTCCACCTGGGTCTCCGGGGAGCCCGGTCCGCTCTCCGGGTCCAGCGGACCGCCCGTCACCCCGCTCCAGAACCGAGCCAGGCCATAGGCATCCGTACAGTCGATCGCGACGTTCTGCACCACTGCGTACATGCTGCTCAGCGTGACGCACGCCGCCACCCGCCGACAAGCGGGGGGCTTGATCCGGAGGCGGGCCGGGAGCACCGCGGACCGCGCGTACGCGTGCCGGGCGGGATCCGTCAGGGGTTCTCCTCCCGGGGCGCCGGGGCCCGCAGGCCGTCGAGGTGCTCCGCCCGGCCGGCGAGGACGCCGGAGAGGATCAGCCGTGCGGTCCGCAGCAGTTCGGACACCTGAGGGCTCGTCAGCGCGTAGTACACGGCGGTTCCCTCGCGCCGGGCGACGACCAGGTCGGCCCGGCGGAGTACGGCCAACTGCTGGGAGAGATAGGCCGGTTCGACGCCGGTGTCACGGAGCATCTCGGCGACGCCGTGCTCGCGTTCGCTCAGCAGCTCCAGGACGCGGATGCGGACGGGGTGTCCGAGAGTCTTGAAGAACTCGGCCTTCAATCGGTAGAGCGACACACTCATCGCACCCACCCCGCACGTCGACCCGGCACTCTGCAGCATGGCCCCATCCTCGCCCCTGCCGCGGCGGAAACCCACCAGGGACGGCGCCGGACCGGATCATGGCCGGAACCTGCCGGGTCCGTCCGGCGTCCGGATGCCCGCCTGACCGGAATCGGACGGTGCGCGCGGCGTCGGCGGTGCGGATCAGGCGGTCGGCCAGGCGTCGCTGCGCCAGGCCCGCTGCTCGGCGCCCGCGTCGCGGTGCGCGGCGAGCGCCGCGGCCAGGTCGCGGTGGATCGGGACGGGGGGTCCCTCGCCCGCCGGGACCAGGGATCCGTCGGCGGGTATCGCGGCCAGTTCGAGGGCGCGGCCCGCCGCCCGCAGCCGGAGCGCGGCCTGCGCGACGGCGACCTGGCCGCCGGCCGACCAGCCCCGCAGCCGGGTCAGGTCGAGGACGACCGGTCCCGTGCCGCGGGCGACCGCCCAGCCCACGGCCCCGCTGAACCGGCTCACGGCGTCGGCTCCCAGGAAGCCGGCCAGGGACAGCACGCCCAGGTCCTGCTGGACGGTGTAACGCCATTCGATGGTCATGTGCGTCGTCATCCTTCTCGTACGGCGGTCGCTGCGGAGGCACGGGTGGGCCGCTGGGGCGGCGGGGCGGAGGCGATCCCGGCGAGGATCCGCCGGGCGGCCCGCATGAGCGGGGCCACGTCGCCGGCGGCGAGGGCGTACACGACGGTGGAGCCCTCGCGGGTGGCGGTCACGATGCCGGAGCGGCGGAGCACGGCGAGCTGCTGCGAGAGCGCGGCCGGCTCGACGTCGATCCGGGTGAGGAGGTCCCGGACGGGCAGGGGTCCGCCCTGCAGCAGTTCGAGGACCCGGACGCGCACGGGATGGCCCAGCATGCGGAAGAGCCCGGCCTTGGCCTGGTGCAGCGGAACCGGCACGGTGTCCTCCGGGGGCGCGGGGTGCGCGGGCGGTCGCCGCGGTCCGGCGGGCAACCACGGGCGCGGCCCGACCAGGATGTATCGAATTGCAGGATTGTGCAATTTACCTATGTCACGTTCTGAGACGGTCCGGTCCCGACGGCACGGGAAACGGGCCCGCGACGCCGGGAACAGACGCCGGGTCGCGGTGGCTGCACCAGAGGACCGGAGCGGGCAGCCGGGACGGAAGACCGGAACGGACAGAAGGAAGCACCATGAAGATCGGCATCATCGGCGCCGGCAACATCGGCGGCAATCTGACCCGCCGCCTCACGACCCTGGGCCACGACGTGTCCGTGGCCAACTCGCGCGGCCCGGAGACCCTCGCCGCACTGGTCGAGGAGACCGGCGCCCGCGCCGTCACCGCCTCGGAGGCCGCGCGAGGCGCCGAGATCGTCGTCGTGACGGTCCCGCTGAAGAACGTCCCCGACCTCCCGGCCGGGTTCCTCGACGGCGCGGCGGAGGGGTTCGCGGTCATCGACACCGGCAACTACTACCCGCGCGAGCGGGACGGCCGGATCGCCGCGATCGAGGACGGGGGCCTGACGGAGAGCCGCTGGACCGAGCAGCGGATCGGCCATCCGGTCGTCAAGGCGTTCAACGGCACCTACGCGCAGGACATCCTGGACCGGCCGCGCCCGGCGGGTGACCCGGAGCGCCTCGCCCTGCCGGTGGCGGGCGACGACGCGGCGGCGAAGGAGAAGGTGCGGCTCCTCGTCGACGAGCTCGGCTTCGACTCGGTCGACGCGGGCGGGATCGACGACTCCTGGCGCCAGCAGCCCGACACCCCCGTCTACGGCCTGCGGGAAGGTGTGGACGGCGTGGTGAAGGCACTGGCGGAGGCCTCGCCCGAGCGCCCCGAGGGTTTCCGCGGCTGACCGCGCACCGGCCGGCGGCGATACGGCGGCCGGCACCGGGCCCCCTGCCGTCCCCGCTCCCCCACCGGTCTCAGCCGACGGGCGGGGCGGGGACGGGGGCCGCGAACGTGACGTCGGAGGCCCGCACGGTGGTCTCCGCGTCGCTGCCCAGGGCGTAGGCCGCGACCCGGGACACCGTCGCCGCGGGGACCGCCTCGCTGATGCCGGGCGCCGCCGGCACGTCCTGGGTGGCGTGGGCGTCGTGCGGGACGACGACCCGGTAGTCGCGCGCCAGAGCCGTGCGCGCCGTGGCGTACACGCACATCTCGGACATCACGCCGCAGACGGCGATCGCCCGCACCCCGGCGTCGGCGAGCACGGTGCCCAGCGCGGTCTCCTCGAAGCCGTCGTCGTGCGGCTTGCGGATGACGAGCTCCCTCGGCCCGGGCTCCACGGGGTGGTGCAGCTCCCAGCCCGGCGTGTGGAGTTCGTCCTCCGCGCCGGGCTCGCCGTCGTTCTGCAGGTGCACGACCAGCGCCCCGTCCCGGCGGGCGCGCGCGAGGAGGTCGGCCGTGCGGTCGACGAGCCGCGCGGCCGCGGGCACCGCCCCGTCACCGGTGACGAAGGCCGCCTGCACGTCCACCACGATCAGGGCGTCCACGGGCGGGAGGTCCGGGGTCTCCCCGGGGGGCGGTGCGGTCTCGGCGTACTGGCTCATCCGGCCATGATCCCGCCCACCGGCCCCTGCTGCCAGGTGATTTCGGACCGTACCGCCCTCGGGCAGCGCGCGTTCCCGGGGGGCGCGTTCCTGATCCGGCCTGGCCGGCAAGGCGCCCCCTAGGCCGTGCCCTCCGGGGTCGCCGCAGGCGCTTCGGACCCGGTGCCGGACGGCGCGGCACCCGCCCGGCGGCCGGCGCGGGCGAGCAGCCAGTGACCCGAGAGGCCGGTCGTGAGCAGCCCGGTGACGAGGGCGACGAGGGAGGCGCCCGGACCCGAGGTCCAGTCGACCGAGCGGAAGTGGACCGCGAGGACGACGGCCGCGGCGAGCGCGATCAGCGGCACGGCCCGCAGCGCGGGGCGGATACGGGTCAGATCGTCCTCGGCGAGCGCGGCGAGGACGCCGACGCCCAGGGCGAGCGCCCACACGCCGAGGCCCTGCGCGTCCGCCCGGTTCACCGTCCACGGCACGAGCGCGCCCCAGAAGCCGGGGAGGACCAGCAGCCCCGCGCCGATGCCGAGCCATCCCGAGCCGACGACGGCGAGCGGCGGCTTCGACCAGCCGGGCAGCGGAACTCCGGTCGGCTCCGGCGCGCCCGTGGATCCGGCCGTCGGGCCGACCGAGGACGTCGGCGGCCGCCGGTACTGCGCGAGGAGGCAGCCCACCGCCCCCAGGGCGAGCAGTCCGAGCACGGCGACCCAGCCGAGGCTGAACAGGGCGACGAACAGCGGACCGCCCTCGACGGCCCGGAGCGAGCGGCCGTTCACCACACTCACGGCGAACAGGCCGACCAGCACGATCACCGTCGGCAGCACCAGGCTCCGTGCCTCCTCCCAGGCGCGGGTCCGCCCGAGGTTGAGGAGCGCGGGCGCCACCCCGGCCATCGCCGCCCCGACGAGTCCGGGGCTCAGCGCATCCGGGGAGACCCAGGCGCCCGCCGCGTAGCCGAACAGGCTGGTCACGGCCAGCAGCGCCCCGGTGGCGAGGCTGACGCCGCCGACGACGGCGCCGAGGACGACGATCCCGGGCGACAGCTCCCTCCTCGCGGTCATGCGGCGCTCTCCTTCCCGCCGGCGCGGACACCGGCGGGAGTCCCGGCACCGGCGCGCGCACCGACGGCCGTCCCGTCGCCGCCCTCGTCGTCCGGGGCTCCGGTCGTCGCGTCGGCCGGACGGCCGGCGGACCCGCCCCGCCGCCTGAGGACCTCGCGCCCGTGCAGCACCCGCAGGCTCACCACCGTGACCGCCGCGTACGACAGCATCCCGGCGCCGATGCCGACGCCCGCGATCAGGGACGTGAGCCGGTCGAGGCCCATCGTCCGCTCCAGGACCGGCACGGTCAGCGCCGAGAAGGCGGGCGCCAGGCACTGGGCCGCCAGGTGCAGCCGCCACTCCTCGCGCGCCCAGGCCGCTCCGCGGGCGCGGGCCCGTGCCGCCCGGACCGCGACGACGGCGTAGATCAGGACGTACGGGACGAGGTAGGCCACGAGCATCCGCCGCCCCTGCGTCCCCTGGCCGAGCAGCGCGTGGGCGATCCATCCCAGGCCCGCGGCGCCGAGGACGTGGGCGGCGGCGAGGACCGGGCCGGGAGCCCAGGTGCCGGTCAGGCCGGGGACGTCCGTGCGCCGGTCGAGGGCACGCGACGCCAGCAGCGCGCCGAAGGCGACGAGGGCACCGAGGTGCATGATCGCGACGCGGTTGACGTCCTGGAGGGGCAGTCCGGGGTACAGGGCGGGCAGCGCTCCCCACTCCAGGCGCAGCAGCGGAGCGGTCATCAGGAAGCCGTAGCAGAGCAGCAGCCAGCGCTGGTGCAGGTCCGGGAGGCCGCGCAGGGCGGCGAGGACCCCGAAGGTCACGCTGCCGACGGTGCCGACCAGGATCGTCGCGAGGACGATCCAGAACGAGGCGCCGCTGAAGGCCTCCTCCGGCGGGGTGCGCAGGAGGTAGAGCGCGGCGCCGCCCATCGACACGTACACGGTGACGGCGAAGACGGTTCCGAGGACCCGGTGCAGACGGATCCGGCGGCGCACCGCCGACAGGAGCTGCACCGGGCCGAGGAGCATCAGCAGGCCGCCCAGGACGGAGTGGACGATCAGCGGGACCAGACTGCGGGTGTACGGCCCCATCCGGTCGCGGACGGCGTCGGCCACGAACTCCGCGGAGACCGTGCGGCCGAGGAGCCACTCGCCGAGGGCGGGTGCCCCGGGGGTGGCGTACGGCCAGAGCTCGGTCATGGCGATCGGCGCGTACACGAGGCAGACCGCCGTCACGGCGAGCGCGGACGCCCGCCCCCACCTGGTCCCCGTGTCGCTCCTCGGACGTCCCACGGCGCATCCCCCTTCCGCAGCCTCGCGTGCCACCCGGCCGCGATAGTCACTTCTGGACTATGGAGGAAGGTAGGGCGGGGCGCCGCCGGGGTCAACCGGTCGGTAACGACTGCCCGGCGCGGAAACGGGGATCAGGTCTCGCGGTCCTCGACCCAGCCCCAGAAGTCGACCATCATCCGCTCGTACCGGATGCCGAACTCCAGGGCCTCGCGCTGCCCGCGCGTCAGCAGCTCGCCCACCTCGCCGGCGAGGGCCTCGTACGCGTCCAGGGTCCGCCGGTGCTCCTCGATCTGGACGGGGGCGTGGACGGCGGGGCTCGCCCCGAACCAGAGCTTGAGGATGCCGCGCTCGCGGGCCTCGACCGGCACGAAGGCGGGGTCGGCCAGCCAGCCCCGGAGCGCCGCCGCCCCCTCGTCGGTGAGCCGCATCAGCCGCCGGTTCCGCCCGCCGGGCTGCCTGGCCTCCGAGAGGAGCCCCGCCTCCAGGAGCCGGTCGCACTGGGCGTAGACCTGCGCGTGCGGCATCGACCAGAACGGCGCCACGGTCCGCGCGGCCTCCACCTTCACGTCGTACGGGCTGGCCTCGCCCAGTTTGTCGATGATCCCGAGGACGAGGAAGGAGGGCGTGGTCAGGCGGACTTCAGACATGCGTCGACGGTATCGCGCGGACTACGGGAGGGGGCGGCGCGCGCCGGGGCGGTACGGGCGGGGGCCGGCCGGGTCCCAGCGGAGGGCGCCGACCGCCGGCAGCGCGGCCACCGGTCCCTCCTCCCACGCGAACGGGAGCACCCCGACCGGATCGCTCTCCGGGCACAGGACCTCGCCGAGCGCGGTCAGGCGGATGAGCCGGAGGATCCGCGGCTGGTCGCAGAGCAGCCGCCAGCGCGCTCCGCGCCGGCGGGTGCCCGCGGCGCACTGGGCGAGCAGGCCGAGGCCGGTGGCGTCGCAGAAGGCGAGGCGCCGGATGTCGACGGTCAGGGCGTCGGACTCCCGCACCAGGGCGTCGAGATCGGGCCGCAGATGGCGGACGAGCACCAGGTCGAGTTCGCCCCGGAGGGCGGCGACGGTGACGCCGCCGATGGAACGGACGGCCAGACAGGGGTCATGACGGGGAATCAGCTGCATCGGGTGCTCCACAGGGTGGCTCCGTGTGTCGCTTCGAGCCTGGCCGCCGCTCTCCGGGAAGGGACGTTTCGCCTCGGCCGCTGTCACCTGAATCGGTGAATGCGGGCGCCCCTTCCCCTCGTACGGGCGACCGGTGTGCGTACGTCTGCGCACCCGGGGGTGCGGGGGCGGCGCCCCCGGACACGGTCCGGCCGCTCAGTGCCCGCCCCCGTCGGCACCCGCCTCGGCGAGCGCTTCCGCCTTGATGCGGTCGAACTGGGCGCCCATGGCGGCCGAGAGCGCCTGCGCGGCGGAGAGCGGCCTGACCATGACGGTGAAGTCGTCGATCCTCCCGTCCTCGTCGAAGTGGAGGAAGTCGCAGCCGTTGATCTCCATGTCGCCGACCTTCGCGGTGAAGACCAGGGCGTGGTCCCGGCCGTCCTCGCCGGCGATCTCGCGCACGTAGGCGAAGTCGGTGAAGACCCGCATGACCCCGCGCAGGATCGCCGCGGTGATGGCCTTGCCGGGGTACGGACGGAAGGCCACCGGGCTGGTGAAGACGACGTCCTCGGCGAGGAGGGCCTCGATGGCGGCGTGGTCACGGTTCTCGACGGCGACGCGGAAGGGATGCATGACAACTCCTATGCAACTTTTTGATTAGGTGCAGATGCAGCTAACCTCATCGTCCGGAAGACGTCCAGGGGCCCGAGGCCCCCGCCTCTGCGCCGCGTACGAAGCCCCACCGCGTACGCCCGAAACGTGATCGTCCGCGAGTGACGACGGGCGGCGGGTCGGCCATACTGGCCCGCGGCATTCCCACGGGGGCGTGCCGCACAGGGGGTGGCGAGTGGACGGCGTCGACCTGCCGGAGCGCATCGGCGACTACGCCGTGGAGCGCGAACTGGGTTCCGGCGGCATGGGAACGGTGTACCTGGCACGGTCGCGGGGCGGGCGCACCGTGGCGGTCAAGGTGGCGCGCCCCGAGCTGGCCGCCGATCCGCACTTCCGTGCCCGGTTCCGCGCGGAGGTCGACGCCGCCCGCAGGGTCGGCGGGTTCCACACGGCCCAGGTGGTCGACGCCGACCCGGACGCGACCGCTCCCTGGCTCGCGACCGCGTACATCGCGGGGCCGACGCTCGCCCGGCAGATCGCCGAGCGGGGCCCGATGGACGAGGCCCGACTGCGGCTGCTCGGCGCGGCGCTGGCCGAGGCGCTGCAGGCCATCCACGGGTGCGGCCTGATCCATCGCGACCTCAAGCCCGGCAACATCATCATGGCCGAAGACGGTCCACGGGTGCTCGACTTCGGCATCGCCCGGGCACTGGAGGCGACCCGGCTGACCTCCACCGGGGCAGCCTTCGGCACCCCCGGCTTCCTTGCTCCCGAGCAGGCCCAGGGGCTCGAAGTGGGCGGCGCGGCCGACGTGTTCGCGCTGGGCGGGGTGCTGGTGGCGGCGGCCGGAGGACAGCCGTTCGGGGAGGGCACCCCCATGATGCTGATGTACCGGGCCGTGCACGAGCCGGCGGACCTGTCGGCGCTGCCGCCGGGCATCCGCCCGGTGGCGGCCGCATGCCTGGCCAAGGACCCGGAGCGAAGGCCCACTCCCCGGGCACTGCTGGACCTCCTCGCCCCGATGAGCACCGCGGGGCCGGCGCCGGACGCGGCCGCCCACCCGGCGACCGAGGTCTCCCCGGCGACACCCCCGCCGGCGCCCTCGCCGGCGCCGACCGCCGTGTCGGCCGCGGCACCGGTCGCGGCCGGGGGCCTCGCCGGCGCGGCGACCGTCCCGGCCCGCCCGGGAGCAGCGGTGGAGGTCCCCGGGTCTCCTCCGGACAAGCGGCCCGTCGGTCGGGTCGTCGCGGCCGCCGCCGGAGCACTGCTCGTGCTCGGCGGCGCGGGGTACGCCGTCTACGCGTACGACGACAGCTCCTTCCCCCCGGCCACGCACGAGCTCGTGCTGCCCGAATCGATGGTCGACGGCGCCTACGGGCGCGACGTCGAGTCCCGGCTTCCCCCGGACCCGCTGCCGGACGACATGGGCCAGAAGGGGGCGACGCACTATTCCGCCGACTACACCGTCACGAGCACCGGCACCGAGAAGGGGGTCGCGTTCCGCACGGTGGAGGTGTACGGATCGTCCGGACGGTACAAGGATCCGGAGGAGCACCGGGACGGCCTGATGGACGCGATGACCGTCACGGGCAGCGAGACCGTCGGCGATCCGCCCCGGACGATCAGGCCGCCCGGCTCGGACGTCGACATCCGCTGCACGACGGTGGACGCGAAGACCGTGTGCGGCTGGGGCGACCCCAACTCGACCGTCGCGATCCGGTTCACCCCGAGCGCCCCCCTCGAAGCGGCGGCGGAGGAGACCCGGAGGATACGCGCCGAGATCCGCAGGCCGATCGCGACCTCGACGGCCTCTCCCTGACCGCCGGGGCCGCGGTCCGCTCCCCGGACCGGGTCAGCCGGCGAAACGCGCCATCCACGACTCGACCTCGGCCGAGGAGCGCGGAAGGCCCGCCGACAGGTTCTCGTGGCCCTCCTCGGTGACGAGCAGGTCGTCCTCGATCCGGACGCCGATGCCCCGCCACTCCTCCGGCACGGTCAGGTCGTCGGGCTGGAAGTACAGCCCCGGCTCCACGGTGAGCACCATCCCCGGCACGAGGACGGCGTCGACGTACTCCCCCGTGCGGGCCTGCGCGCAGTCGTGGACGTCCAGGCCGAGCATGTGCCCGGTGCCGGCCATGGTGAAGCGGCGCTGGAGGCCCAGCGCGTACGCACGGTCGGCGGGGCCCTCGATGAAGCCCCACTCCACGAGCCGCGCCGCCAGACTGCGCTGGGCGGCCTCGTGGAAGTCGCGGTACGGCGCCCCCGGCCTGACCGCGGCCATCCCGGCCTCCTGCGCCTCGTACACGGCGTCGTACACCCGGCGCTGGACCGGGGTGAACGTGCCGCTGATCGGGAGGGTGCGGGTCACGTCGGCGGTGTAGAGGGAGCGGGTCTCCACGCCCGCGTCGAGCAGCAGCAGTTCGCCGGGCCGGACCGGGCCGTCGTTCTCCGTCCAGTGCATGATCGTGGCGTGCTCCCCGGCGGCGCAGATGGAGCCGTAGCCGACGGCGTTGCCCTCCAGCCGCGCCCGGCGGAAGAAGGTGCCCTCGATCCACCGCTCGGACGAGGCGACGGCCCGCGACAGCTCGCCGACGCAGTCGGTGAACCCGCGCACGGTGGAGTCGACCGCCTTGCGCATCTCGCCGACCTCCCATGCGTCCTTGACGAGCCGGAGCTCGGACAGCGCCTCCTCCAGCTCGTCGTCCCGGTCCTCGTCCGTGGTGACCGCCGCCTCCAGCGCCGGGTCGACGCCGCGGACGATCCGGGTGGGGACGCCGGTGGCGGCGGCCAGGTCCTCGGCGGCCTTGCGGACGTCGCGGCAGGGCAGCCCGAGGACCGTCCCGGCCTCCGCGAGCGAGCGGCGGCGGCCCATCCAGAGCTCGGCCGTGTAGCCGATCCAGAACTCGTCGTCGTCGCGGCCGTCGCGCGGCAGCTGGTAGCAGTAGGCGTCGTGGCCGCCGTCCGCGCGCGGTTCGAGCACGAGGGCGCCGTCGCGTGCCTGGTCACCGGTCAGGTGCACGTACCCGGTGTACGGGCGGAAGGGGTACGTGTCGTCGTTGGAGCGGGTCTTGAGGTTGCCGGAGGGGATGACGAGCCGCTCGCCGGGGAAGCGCGCGGAGAGCGCCGCGCGCCGGCGGGCCGCGTACGGCGCCTGCTCGTCGGGCACGAGCCCGCGCCGCTCGGTGTCCGCCCAGCCCGACCTCATCAGGGTGGAGAGCTCCTCGGAGACGCCTTCGTAGAGGCCGTTCTTGCGACCCTTCGCCACGTCCTGCACCTTCTTCCGGATGGGATTCCTCGACCGCCGCGGTCCGGCGACCCCCGGAAGGTACTCCCCGCCGGGGGCCCCGGTTGCCGAGAACCGCCACTGGCACGAATCGGCCATCCGGGGGCACGGCGCGGGTGCCGGCCCCGGATCGGCGCAGTCGATAATCGGGGCATGGCGAACGAGAGACTCGGTGAGGCGCTGCGGCTGCTGGGGATCGGGGAGGAGGCCTCCCTGGTGTACCGGGTGCTCCTGGAGTGCGGGCCCGCGCCGTTGCGTGCGGTGGGGGATGCGGCCGGGCTCGGGGAGCGGGCGCTGGCCGAGGCGTACCGCGAGCTGGTCGACTGCGGTCTCGCCAGTGCCGCCGAGGAGGGGTCCGACGTGGTGGCCCCGGTGCCGCCGGCCGCGGGGCTCGAGATCCTCGGGCGGCGGCGGGCGGCCGAGCTGGACGCGTCCCGGATCACCGTCGGGGGCGCGTTCGAGTCGTTCCGGCGGCAGCGGCTCGCCGGGTACCACGACCCCCTGGTGGAGGTCGTGACCGGGGACGCCATCGGGCTGCGGATGCGGCAGGCGTGGGCGAGCGCCCGGGAGCAGATCCGGCAGTTCGACTCGCCGCCGTACTTCCCCCTCGTCGGGGCCACGGAGGACGCGCTGGCCACCCTCGCGCGGGGGGTGACCCAGCGGGTCGTGTACTCGCGGGAGTCCCTGGAGCACCCCGGGCGGCTGGAGCACTCGATCGAGCCGTGCGTCGAGGCCGGCGAGCAGGCCCGGGTCCTTCCGTCGGTGCCGGTCAAGCTCGTGATCATCGACGACGCCTACGCCCTGGTCGCCCTGTCGATCAGGGAGACGGACGTGTACAACACGATGCTGGTGGTCCAGCCCTGCGGCCTGCTGTCCGCGCTGGTCGCGCTGTTCGAGCAGGCGTGGCAGAACGCGCTGCCGTTCCACGGGCGTTCGGCCCGGCCGGCGGGGCTGCTGCCCGCCGACCGGCGGCTGCTCCGGCTGCTCGCGGCGGGCGCGGGCGACGAGGTGATCGCCCGGGAGATCGGCGTCAGCCGTCGTACGCTCTTCCGTCGCGTGCAGGTCCTGATGGCCAGGCTCGGCGCTACGAGCCGGTTCCAGATGGCGCTGCAGGCGCAGCGGTCGGGGTGGCTGTGAGCGGTCCGGGGATGGCGGGCGCCGTCGTGCCCGCCGCGAGCCGCTGCCACAGGTAGGTGTGCACGAGCGCGCTGTTGTGGGCGGCCTGTTCGTTGTCCCCGGCGCCCGCGTGTCCCCCGCCGGTGTTCTCGTGGAAGAGGACCCGGTGGCCGAGCTCCCGCAGCCGGGCCGCGGTCTTCCGGGCGTGCCCGGGGTGGACGCGGTCGTCGCGGGTCGAGGTCATCAGCAGGACCGGAGGGTAGTCCCGGTCCGCCGCGATCCGGTGGTACGGGGAGAGTTCGAGCAGGTGGGGGAGGTCGGCCTCGTCGTCCGGGTCGCCGTACTCGGCGATCCAGGAGGCGCCCGCGAGGAGCTTGTGGAAGCGGGTCATGTCGAGGAGCGGGACCTGGGCGACGATCGCGCCGAAGAGCTCGGGACGGCGGGTCAGCATGGCGCCCATGAGGAGGCCGCCGTTGCTGCCTCCCTTGGCGCCCAGCATGGCCGGGGTGGTGATGCCGCGGGCGACCAGGTCCTCGGCGACGGCGGCGAAGTCCTCGAAGGCGCGCGGGCGTTCGGCGCCGAGGGCGGCCTGGTGCCAGTCGGGTCCGTACTCGCCGCCGCCGCGGATGTTGGCGATGACGTGGGTGCCGCCGCGTTCCAGCCAGGCCCGGCCGATCACCCCGCCGTAGAAGGGGGTGAGGGAGACCTCGAAGCCGCCGTAGCCGTAGAGCAGGGTGGGCCCGGGGCCGGGCTCCGCGGTGCGGTCGGGGCCGACGACGAAGTACGGGACGCGCGTGCCGTCCCGGGAGGTCGCGAAGTGCTGGTCGACGGTGAGGCCGGTGGTGTCGAAGCGGTGCGGGGCCTGCTTGAGGACCTCGGAGCCGCCGCCGATCCGGCCGTGGTGGAGGCTGGAGGGCTGGAGGAAGCCGGACACGTCGAGGAAGTACTCGTCGGAGACGTCCGGGTCGGTGTCGACGATGCTCACGGCGGAGAGCGGCGGCACCCCGACGAGCGGCTCGCGGGTCCAGCCGGCCTCTCCGGGGGTGAGCACCTCGATGCGGGTGCTGACGTCCCGCATCGTCTCCAGGAGGAGGTGGTGGCGCGTCCAGGTGTGCCCGGCGAGGGCGGTCCGGGCGTCCGGCGTGAACAGCACCTCGGGGGTGCGGTCGCCGGCCAGGAAGGCGTCGAAGCCGAAGGCGAGCAGCGAGCCGGTCGGCTGCCCGAGCCACGGGGACTTGAGGGTGACGATCAGGTGCTCGCGGTGGGCGTAGGCGCTCGCGTCCTCGGGCACGTCGATCCGGGCGAGGGTGCCGTCGGGCCGCAGGAGGTACGTCTCGCTGCGGTAGAAGTCCAGGGAGCGGCCGACGAACTCCCGCTCGAAGCCGGGCGTCGTGTCCCGGTAGCCCCAGGCGGCCACGTCCGCCGGGTCGGCCTCGTAGACGAGGGGCGCGTCCTCGACGGGTGTGCCGCGGCGCCAGCGGCGGACGGTGCGCGGGTAGCCGGAGTCGGTGAGCGATCCCGGGCCCAGGTCCGTACCGACGAGGACGGCGTCGTCTCCGGCCCAGCCGATCCGCGTCTTGGCCTCGGGCAGCGTGAAGCCGTCCGCGGTGAACTCCTTCGCGGCGAGGTCGAACTCGCGCACGACGACGGCGTCCCCGCCGTCCCTCGAGAGCCGCACCAGGGCCCGGTCGCAGGCCGGCCTGCGGACCCGGGCGCCGTCCCAGACCCACTTCTCGTCCTCGGCGGCGGCCAGCGCGTCGACGTCGAGGAGCACCTCCCACTCGGGGTCGTCCGCGCGGTACCGCTCCAGGGTGGTCCGCCGCCAGACTCCGCGCGGGTGGTCGGCGTCGCGCCAGAAGTTGTAGAGGTGCTCGCCGCGCCGCACGGTGTACGGGATCCGGTCGGAGGCGTCGAGGACGTCGCGCAGGCGTGCCTTCAGCCCCGCGAACCCGGGGTCGGCGGAGACCGCCTCGGCGGTCTCGGCGTTCCGTTCGGCCACCCAGGCGAGCGCCGCCTCTCCGGAGACGTCCTCCAGCCACAGGTACGGGTCGTGGTCGTTCGGGCTCTGCATGGGTCTACTTCCCGTCCTCGCGTCGCAGCCGGGCCGACAGGTGGTGCTGGAGCCGGTGTCCCACCGCGGCCAGGTCGTGGACGAAGTCCAGGGTGTCCTCGTCCGCCGGGGTGTAGCGGCGGCGGGTGGCCTCGACGTTCTTGGCGGTGGGGGCGAGGGCCACGGTGTGGGTGGTGAGGTCGATCGCGCCGTCCTCGACGCGGCCGACCAGGATCTCGGCGATGCCGGTGGGCTGGGTGATGAGGGCCTCGATGACGCCCTCGGGCTTGAGGCGCCACCAGCCGCTCTCCCGGGCCGCGGGGCGAACCGGGGCGCCGTCCGCGTCGATCAGCCAGGCGCGCGCCTCGTAGTGGAGGAAGGGGCGGCCGTCGTGGCTGAAGGTGACCTGCTGCGCGTACGCGAAGTCCTCGTCGAGCGTCGGGTACCCGCCCGTCCCGGTGCCGGTCCAGGTGCCGAGGAGCCCGGCGACCGGGACGAGGAGCTCGTGCGGGGCCGGCGCCGCGTCCGGCCGGAGGGCGTCGGGGTACGGGTGCTGCCGGTCGCGGTCGGTCATGGTGCGTACTCCTGGGTCGAGGCCTGTGCCGGAGGGCAGCTTAGGTCGTCCGCCCTCCGGTCCGGCGGCGCGGCGCTCCCCGTGAGCCCGACCCGATCGGCATGACGCGGCCTAGCCGCGCCGGCTCCGTACCAGCAGGTAGAGGAAGTACGGCGTGCCGATGACCGCCGTCATCAGGCCCGCGCCGAGCTGGGCGGGGGCGATCACCGTGCGGCCCACCAGGTCGGCGGCGCAGACGAGGACCGCGCCGAGGAGGACGGAGACCGGGACCACGCGCGCGTGCGGGCGGCCGACCAGGGCGCGGGCCGCGTGGGGTGCGACGAGGCCCACGAAGCCGATCGTTCCGGCGGCGGCGACGGCGGTGGCGGTGAGCAGGACGGAGAGGACCAGGAAGCCGAGGCGGCCGCGGCCCAGGTTCAGGCCGAGGAGCCGCGGGGTGTCGTCGTCGAGGGACACCAGGTCGAGCTCGGTGCGGCGGGCGGCCGCGACGACGACGCCCACGGCCAGGACGGCGGCGAGGGGGACGATGTCGGGCGTCGTCCGCCCGTACGTGGAGCCCGAGAGCCAGGTCAGCGCCTTGGTCGCGTTGAACGGGTCGGTGAGGATGATCAGGAGGCTGATCAGGGCCGCGGCGCCGGTCGCGACGCCGAAGCCGACGAGGACGAGCCGGTTCTGCCGGAAGCCGTCCTTGGCGGCGAGCCCGAAGACGAGGACGGAGCTGGCGGCGGCCCCGGCGAAGGCGGCTCCCGCCACGCCCCAGGAGCCGACCATGGGCACGGTGGTGACGAGCAGGACCGCGCCGAGCGCGGCTCCGCCGGAGACGCCCAGGATGCTGGGTTCGGCGAGCGGGTTGCGGGTGACGGCCTGGACGAGGGTGCCGGCCAGGGCGAGGGCGGCGCCGGCGAGGAGCGCGGCGAGGACGCGGGGCACCCGGGTCTCGAGGACGAAGGCGGTGGTCCGGCCGGCCTGTCCCTGCACCCAGTTGAGGAGGTCGCCGAAGAGCAGCTTGGCGTCGCCGAGGAGCAGGGCCGCGACGGTGACGCCTACGAGGACGACGACCAGGACGGCGGTGGTGGTGAGGAAGGCGGTGCGGCTGCGCAGGCGCAGCCGGTCGGGCGCGGAGGCCGCGGCCGTGTCCCGGGTGCGGGTCGCCATCACGATGAGGAAGACCGCGCCGACGACGCTGGTGACGACGCCCGTGGGGACGGCGACGGCGACGTCCGCGGGCACCAGGACCCGCAGGATGACGTCGGATCCCAGGACCAGGGCGGCGCCGGTGAGTCCGGCGACCGGGAGGCCGCCGCGGGTCCGCGCGAAGGCTCGGAAGCGCCGGGCCAGCGGCCGGACGAGCGCGGGCGCGCACAGTCCGACGAAGCCGATGGGTCCGGCGAGGGTGACCGCGGTCGTGGAGAGGAGCGCGGCGAGCACCACGGCGGTGAGCCGGGTGGCGCGGACGGGCACGCCGACGCCGCGGGCGGCGTCGTCGCCGAGGGCGAGGGCGTCGATCCGGCGGCCGAGGAGCAGGAGTCCGAGGACGCCGGCGACGGCGATCGGCAGCATCTGGAGGACGCCGTCGAAGCCGCTCTGGGCGATGCTGCCCTGGTTCCAGTGGTAGATGCCCTCGGTCTGCTGGGGGAACAGCAGCAGGAGTCCTTCGGTGACGGCGGTCAGGCCGAGTGTGAGGGCGCTGCCGGCGAGGACGAGCCGGACGGTGCCGGTGCCGAGGCCGGACAGGCCGAGGACGACGGCGGCGGCGGCGAGACCGCCGACGAACGCGAGGCCGGAGGAGGCGAGCAGCGGCAGCGAGACGCCGGTGGCCGAGGCGAGTCCGAGGACGAAGTAGGAGCCGGCGTTGACCGAGAGGGTGTCCGGTGAGGCGAGGACGTTGCGGCTGACGGCCTGGAGGGCGGCGCCGGCCATTCCGAGCACGGCGCCGACGAGCAGGCCCGCGGCCATCCGGGGCAGCCGGGAGGCGACGACGACGGACGCGTCCGTCGCGTCGGCCTGGCCGGTGAGCGCCTTCCAGACCTCGGCGGCGCCGACCGCGGCCGTGCCCTGGGTGAGGTCCACGACCGCGAGGACGGCGACGAGGAGGACGAGAGCGGCCGTCACCGGGGCCGCGCCCGTCCGGGACGGGGCCGTCGGCGGACGGGTGGCGGGGGTGGTTGCGGTGACGGCCATGGTGCTACTTCGTCAGGGCGGCGACGACGGAGTCGACGTACTTGTTCATCGAGCCGGGACCGCCGAACATCCAGACGCCGTCGGGCAGGCGGTGGACGTTGCCCTTCTTGACGAACGGCAGCGAGGTCCAGACCTTGTCCTTGGCGAGGACGCCGGTGAACGGGTTGCTGGAGGCGTCGCCGTCGTTGCCGATGTAGGCGAACTGCACGTCGCCGATCTTGGTGAGGCCCTCGACGTCGGTGGCGCCGAGACCGTAGGCCGGGTCGCCCTTGACCGTCCAGGCGTTCTTCAGGCCGAGCTTCTCGTTGACGGCGCCGATGAGCGAACCGCTGGTGTAGGGGCGGAGGGAGACCTGGTTGGAGACGACGTACCCGTCGGCGAAGGCGTACTTCGCACCGGCGAGCTTGGCGTCGGCGAGGGCCTTGCGGCCCTCCTCCAGCTTCGCCTCGAACTGCTTCTTGAGCTCGGTGGCCTTGTCCGTGGTGCCGGTGGCCTTGGCGATCAGGTCGAGGTTCTTGGTCATGGCGCCGATCGGGTCGGCGGCGTCGGCGGCCTTCACCTCCAGGACCGGGGCGATCTTGCGCAGCTGCTTGACGGCGGCCGGCGGCAGGTCGGAGGTGGCGAGGATGAGGTCGGGCTTGAGGGCCGCGATGGTCTCCATGCTCGGCTCGCCGCGGGTGCCGATGTCCTTGGGCTCGTTCTTCAGCGGGACGGCGGTGTCCCAGGTCTTGTAGCCCTTGACGTCGGAGACGCCCACCGGGTCGACGCCGAGCTCGATGAGGTGCTCGACGACGTTCCACTCGGTGCCGATGACCTTCTTGGCGGGACCGTCGAGCTCCACCTTGGCGCCGGTGGCGTCGGTGAGGGTGATGCGCTCGGTGGTCTTCTTCGCGTCGTCGGCGGCGGGCTCGGTGGTGCCGCAGGCGGTGAGGGTGAGGGCCGCGGTGGTGGCGACCGCCGTGGTGAGGAGGAGGCGTCTCATGAGGTGCTGCTGAGCCTTTCGCTTCGCGAGTGGTGCCGGCCCAGCGCACGGGTGCGGAGCCGGCCGGTGAGGGGATCGGTGTCGACCTCGATGCGGATGCCGTACGTGTCGGTCAGCCGCTCGGGCGTGAGGACGTCCGAGGGGCTGCCGTCGGCGACGACGCGTCCCGTGTCGAGCAGGACGATCCGGTCGGCGACGGCCGCCGCCTGGTCGAGGTCGTGGAGGACGGCGCCCACGGCGATGCCGTGGTCGTCCGCCAGGTCGCGCATGAGGTCGAGGAGTTCGACCTGGTAGCGCAGGTCGAGGTAGGTGGTGGGCTCGTCGAGGAGCAGCACGCCCGTCTGCTGGGCGAGGCAGCCGGCGAGCCAGACGCGCTGGAGCTGGCCCCCGGAGAGGTGCTCGGCGCCGCGCTCGGCGAGTTCGGTGACGCCCGTCATGGCGAGCGCGCGGTCCACGGCGGCCGTGCCGCCCGGGTCGGCCCGGCCCCAGCGTCCCCGGTAGGGGTAGCGGCCGAACTCGACCAGGTCGCGGACGGTCAGCCCGCTGGGGGTGGGGCGTCCCTGGGTGAGCAGGGCGACGTGCCGCGAGAACTCACGGGGGCTCAGCGCGAGGGCGTCCAGGGCCCCGTCGAGCAGGAGCGCGGCGGAGCGCGCCGGCTGTAGGCGCGCGAGGGTGCGGAGCAGCGTCGACTTGCCGCTGCCGTTCGGTCCGACGAGGACCGTCACCTCGCCGGGGCGCAGCGTCATGGCGGCGTCGTGGACGACGTCGACGCCTTCGTACGCCACGGTGACGCCCGTGGCCGAGAGTTCATGACCGGGGGGACGGGGAGTCGCGTCGGTCTCTTCACCTGCTTGCACGTCGAGGAGGTTAGCCTAACCTTACCGATAGGCAAAAGGGGGCCTCCGGTCGAGGGCGCAAGGCGCATTCCGGCCAAGCTGCCGCCGCTGTCTTGTTTCCCTTCCGCGGTCGTGGCACGTCCACGCTCCGAGACACCGTTGACCCGGGGCGCGCGCGTCGCTACCTTCGCGCCATGTTGCGTACAGCCCTGCTCACCACGCGCGGTCACATCGACCTGCTGCGGGTGGCCTCCGCCGCGTGTCGCCGCGGTCGCTGACGCCCTTCCACGCCTCCGACGCACCGTCACCCCCCTGACCCCGCACGCCCGCACGGCCGGGCGCCGGGGAGCCGGGGCGTGCGCGCCGTAGCCGTACCCCCGCCGACCACCTGAGCATCCGCGCCCGCGCTCGCCCCGCGCCGCCCGCGGTCGCCGAGGCGTACCCCCACGTCCTCTCCCGCCCCACTCCCCCGGAGTCCCGCCATGACGGTCGACCACGCCCCTCCCTCCACTCCGCCCGATATATCGCCTATACCGGATCTGGAGCCGCTCACCCCCGAGCGCGGTCCCGGCCGCGCCCCCGCCGTGCCGCGCTGGCTGCGCCGCACCGTGGGCCCCGTCCTGCTCCTCGCCCTGTGGCAGACCCTCAGCGCGACGGGAGTGCTGCCGCCCGAGGCGCTCGCCTCGCCGGGCACCATCGCCCGCGCCGCCGGCGAGCTCATCGGCGACGGGACCCTGCCCACCGCGATGGGCGTCTCCCTGCGGCGCGTCGCCGCCGGACTGCTGATCGGCGGGATCGCCGGCATCACCCTCGCCCTGGTCTCCGGGCTCTCCCGGCTCGGCGAGGACCTCGTCGACGCCCCCGTCCAGATGCTCCGGACCGTGCCCTGGGTCGGGTTGATCCCGCTCCTCATCATCTGGCTGGGCATCGGGGAGGCCCCCAAGGTGGCGCTCATCGCGCTCGGCGTCGCCTTCCACCTCTATCTGAACGTGTACGCCGGCATCCGCGGCGTCGACGCCCAACTCGTCGAGGCCGGGCAGTCCCTGGGCCTCGGACGCTGGGGGCTCGTCCGGCACGTGGTGCTGCCGGGGGCGCTGCCCGGAGCCATGACGGGCCTGCGCTACTCCCTCGCGACGGCCTGGCTCGCGCTGGTCTTCGGGGAGTCCATCAACGCCGACGCCGGCATCGGCTTCCTCATGAACCAGGCGCGGGAGTTCTTCCGGACCGACGTGATCGTCGTCTGCCTCGTCGTCTACGCCTTCCTCGGCCTGCTCGCCGACGCCGTCGTCCGTACTCTCGAAAGGCTGCTGCTGCAATGGCGACCGACCTTCACCGGGCAGTGACCGTCCAGGGCCTCACCCGGTCCTTCGACGGCCGCCCCGTCATCGACGGGCTCGATCTCACCCTGGGCGCCGGGCAGTTCACCGCCCTCCTCGGTCACAGCGGCTGCGGCAAGTCGACGCTCCTGCGGGTGCTGGCCGGGCTCGACCGGGAGATCTCCGGCACCGTCCTCGTCCCGCGCCGCCGCGCCGTCGCCTTCCAGGCGCCGCGCCTCATGCCGTGGAAGCGGGTCTGGCGCAACGTGCTCCTCGGGCTGCCCGGCAAGCCGGGCCGCGCGGTGGCGGAGCAGGCGCTCGCCGAGGTCGGCCTCGGCCACCGCTCGGGCGCCTGGCCGAAGACCCTCTCCGGCGGCGAGGCCCAACGGGCCTCCCTCGCTCGCGCCCTGGTGCGGGACCCCGACCTCCTGCTGCTCGACGAGCCGTTCGGCGCCCTCGACGCCCTGACCCGCATCACGGCGCAGCGTCTGGTCGCCGAGCTGTGGCAGCGGCGCGGCTGCACGGTGCTGCTCGTCACCCACGACGTGGACGAGGCCCTCCAACTGGCGGACCGCGCCCTGGTCATGCGGGACGGGGTCATCGCCTACGACACCACCGTGGACCTGGACCGCCCCCGCTCCCCCGGCGATCCCGCCCTGGCCGCGCTCCGCACCCGGCTGCTCGCCGAACTCGGCGTCCACGAGACCCGGTCGGCCCCCCAGCCGGTCTGACCCGCGGCCCGCGCAGGACGCGCACCGTCCGGTCCACCACTCCCTTCCCTTCCGTCCCTCACCCAGGAGAGTCCCCGTGAAGTCCTTCCGCCTGTCCACCGCGGCACTGCTCGTGCCGCTCGCGCTCCTCGCCTCCGCCTGCTCCGGCGCCTCCGCGGCCGGCTCGTCCTCGAACTCCGACGGCAAGGGCTCCCTCGTCCTGAACGTCGGCGACCAGAAGGGCGGGTCCGAGGCCCTGCTGCGGGCCGCCGGCGAACTCGACGACCTCCCGTACCGGATCACCTGGTCGACGTTCACCTCGGGACCACCCCTCCTGGAGGCGGTCAACGCCAAGGCCGTCGACATCGGATCGGTCGGCAACACACCACCGGTGTTCGCCGCGGGCGCCGACTCGAAGATCACGGTGGTCGCCGCCACCCACGGCGACTCCGCGGGCGAGGCGATCCTCGTCCCTAAGGACTCGCCCGTGCGCTCCGTGGCGGAGCTGAAGGGCAAGCGGGTCGCCGTCGCCCAGGGGAGCTCCGCCCACTTCCAGCTCGTCGCCTCGCTCGGCAAGGCGGGCCTGAAGCCGGACGACGTCCGGGTGTCGCTGCTCCAACCGGCCGACGCCCTGGCCGCGTTCACCAGCGGCAAGGTGGAGGCCTGGGCGACCTGGGACCCGTACACCTCGCAGGTGCTGCTGAGCGGCAAGGGCCGGGTCCTCGCCGACGGGCGCGGGCTCACCAACGGCCTCGGCTTTCAGGTAGCCGCCCCCTCGGCGCTCGCCGACCCCGAGAAGGCGAAGGCCGTCGGTGACTTCGTCGAGCGCCTGCGGCGCGCCCAGGACTGGGTGTTCGAGCACCCCGAGGCCTGGGCGAAGGTCTGGGCGAAAGAGACCGGACTGCCCTACGAGGTGGCGCTGGCGGCCGTGAAGCGCAGCAACGGCACCCGCATCGCGGTCGCCCTCGACGACGCGGCCGTCGCCTCCGAGCAGAAGATCGCCGACACCTTCGCCGAACTCGGCCTCATCCCCCGCACGTTCCGCTTCGCCGACTACGTCGACACCCGTTTCAACAAGAACCTGCCGCCGTCCACCACGCCGGCGCGCAGCTACGGAAAGGCCTCCTCGTGACCGTCCACCTGAACTGGTTCCTGCCCACCGGCGGAGACGGCCGGAC
Source organism: Streptomyces sp. NPDC014891 (assembly GCF_043081085.1). Lineage (NCBI taxonomy): Bacteria > Bacillati > Actinomycetota > Actinomycetes > Kitasatosporales > Streptomycetaceae > Streptomyces > Streptomyces sp. NPDC014891. Next base: position 909,709 of record NZ_JBIBWF010000001.1, read on the forward strand.
CCTCGTCGACCGGCACGCCTACACGGGCGGCGGGATCACCCGCGACCGCGCCGTGTCCGGGGTGCGGGCCCCCGACATCGACTACCTGATCCAGATCGCCAAGGCGGCCGAACAGCTGGGCTTCGAAGCCGTGCTGACCCCGACCGGCACGTGGTGCGAGGACGCCTGGCTCACCACGGTGGCGCTCGCCCAGCACACCGAGCGGCTCAAGTTCCTGGTGGCGTTCCGGCCGGGGGTGATCTCGCCGGTCCTCGCGGCCCAGATGGCGTCCACGTACCAGCGGATCACCCGCGGCAGGCTCCTGCTGAACGTGGTGACCGGCGGGGACTCGGCCGAGCAGCGCCGCTTCGGCGACCACCTGGACCACGACCGGCGGTACGCGCGCACGGCGGAGTTCCTGTCGGTCGTGCGGGGCGCGTGGAGCGGCCGGCCGTTCGACTACGAGGGCGAGCACTTCACGATCGAGGGCGGACTCACGGCGCTGCCGCCGGACCCGCTGCCCGAGATCTTCTTCGGCGGCTCCTCTGCCGCCGCGGGTCCGGTGGCCGCCGAGCACGCCGACGTGTATCTGACCTGGGGCGAGCCCCCGTGGCAGGTGAAGGAGAAGATCGACTGGATCCGGGAGCTCGCGGCGGAGCGCGGCCGCACGGTCCGCTTCGGGATCCGGCTCCACACGATCTCCCGCGACTCGTCGCGCGAGGCCTGGGCGACGGCCGACCGGCTCCTCTCCGATCTCGACGCCGAGACGATCGCCGCCGCGCAGCAGGTCCTGAGCCGCAGCGAGTCGGTCGGCCAGCAGCGGATGCTGGCCCTGCACGAGGGCGGCTCCCTGGGCCGCGACCGGCTGGAGATCTCGCCGAACCTGTGGGCGGGGGTCGGGCTCGTGCGGGGCGGGGCCGGCACCGCGCTGGTCGGCAGCCATGCCGAGGTCGCGGACCGGATCGAGGAGTACCACGACCTGGGCGTGGAGCACTTCGTCCTGTCCGGCTACCCCCATCTGGAGGAGGCGTACTGGTTCGGCGAAGGCGTGCGGCCGGAGCTGGCCGCACGCGGTCTGCTGCCGGCGGCCGTCCCCTCCCCGCTGCTCGGGGTCCCGGCCGCGAACGGCCGGCCCGCCTCCGCGCCGGGCGGCGCCCCGCTGCTCGTGGCGGGCGGGCGGTAGCCGGCAGCCGGTTCGCCGGGCGACGAGCGGGGGCGGGGGTGCGGGGAAGATCCGCACCCCCGCCCCTGTTGGTAGAACCGTGAACGATTACGGGGTCGAAGAGGCAGGGGGCACGGCGGCGCTGCCGCCGAGGCCGGTGGACGTCGTCGTCATCGGCGCGGGGCAGGCCGGACTCTCGGCCGCCTTCCACCTGCGGCGCGGCGGACTGGAACCGGACCGGGACTTCGTCGTCCTCGACCACGCCCCGCGGCCCGGCGGAGCCTGGCAGTTCCGCTGGCCCTCGCTCACGTACGGCAAGGTCCACGGGATGCACGCGCTGCCCGGCATGGAACTCACCGGCGCCGACCCCGACCGGCCCTCGTCCGAGGTGATCGGCGGATACTTCGACGCGTACGAGCAGACCTTCGACCTGCGGATCCACCGCCCCGTGGACGTCACGGCCGTACGGGACGGCGAGGCGGGGCGGCTCCTCGTCGAGACCTCCGAGGGGACCTACGCGGCCCGTGCCCTGATCAACGCCACCGGCACCTGGGACCGCCCGTTCTGGCCGCGCTATCCGGGCCAGGAGACCTTCCGCGGACGGCAGCTCCACACCGCGGGCTACCCCGGCCCCGAGGCGTTCACCGGTCTGCGGGTCCTCGTCGTCGGCGGTGGGGCCTCGGGCACCCAGCACCTCATGGAGATCGCGGACGTCGCCGCCGAGACCTTCTGGGTGACCCGGCGCGAGCCGGTCTGGCGCGAGGGGCCGTTCGGGGAGACGGAGGGACGGGCCGCCGTGGCGCTGGTGGAGGAGCGGGTGCGGCGGGGTCTGCCCCCGAAGAGCGTCGTCTCGGTCACCGGACTCCCCCTGAACGACGCGATCCGCGCGGCCCGCGCGCGGGGGATCCTCGACCGCCTCCCGATGTTCGACCGGATCACGCCGACCGGGGTGGCCTGGGACGACGGGCGGACCGTCGACGTGGACGTGATCCTCTGGGCAACCGGCTTCCGGGCCGCGATCGACCACCTCACCCCGCTGCGGCTGCGCGAGCCGGGTGGCGGCATACGGGTGGAGGGCACCCGCGCCGTCCGGGACGAGCGCGTCCACCTGGTGGGGTACGGCCCCTCGGCGTCGACGATCGGCGCCAACCGGGCCGGGCGGGCGGCGGTCTCGGACGTACGGCGTCTGCTGCGCCGCGAGACAGCGGCCGGGCCGGCCGCCCCGGCGGCGCCTCCGGCGGTCCCGTCCCCGGCCCCGGCCCCTCCGGCGGCCTACCCCGGGGGCGCCGTGGCGCCCGCTCCGGCGACGGCCGCCGGCTGAACCCCGCTCAGCCCTTCTCGGCGCCCCGGTTGGCGTTGAACTCGGCGACGTTCGCCCGGTGGACCGCGTAGTCGGCGGTGAACCGGGTGTCCCCGGGCGCCACCGTCACGAAGTAGAGCCAGTCCCCGTCGGCCGGGCGGAGCACCGCGTCCATGGCCTGGTCCCCCGGATTGCCGATGGGAGTCGGCGGCAGGCCCTTGCGCGCGTACGTGTTGTAGGGGCTCCGGAGACGGGTGTCCTCCCGCGAGGTGTCCACCGTGCTGCGGCCGAGGGCGTAGTTGAGGGTCGAGTCCATCTGCAGGGCCATGCCCCGGGCCAGCCGGTTGTGGACGACCCGGGCGACCTTGGCCATGTCCTCCGGGTTGTCGGCCTCGGCCTGGACGATGCTGGCCGCGATCACCGTCTCGTACACGCTCATGCCGTGCGCCCGCGCCCCTTGGGCGATCCGGTCGGTCCCGAAGCGCTTCCCCGCCGTGTCCACCATGAAGCGGAGCAGTTCCTCAGGGGTGGTGGCGTCGAGCACGGGATACGTGGCGGGGAAGAGGTAGCCCTCGGGGTTCCCGCCGGCTGCCGCGGGCAGCGGCAGAGCGGTGGCGGGCGCGGTCGCGGTCGTGCGGGCGGTGCCGCGGGACAGGCCGAGCGCCCGGTCGACGGCGGTGTAGACCTGGCCGGCGCGCCAGCCCTCGGGGACGAGGAAGGCACGGGGCTGCTCGACGGGCGGTTCGTCCCGCGTCAGGAGCAGCGGGAGGGTGACGCCCGCGGCCACCGCGACGAGGACTCCGAGGACGAGCGCCAGGCGGCCGCGGCGGGTGAGCCGGGGGCGGCGGCGGGACGGCCGGAGGCGGGTGCGGAGGGAGGGGCGGCGGCGTGGGGGTGCGTACGGGGACGGCGGCCGGTACGTCATGGCCGCACGCTAACCCGGCGCGCACGGGAATCCCGGGAGGCCGTGCACACGGCGGCGCCGCCGGTCCCCTGGGACGGGGGACCGGCGGCGCCGGGCACTGCGATCGTCAGACGAGCCAGCCCAGGAAGTGGAGGACGCCGGCAAGCAGGTTGGTGATGACGTTCATGGTGGTGCTTCTCCTCGTACAGGTGCACCGTGGGACCGGTGCGTGATCGGGACCGCGCGGTGACGGTCTGCAGCCCGTCGATCGCGCACCGCAATCATCCGACGCCGTGTGTGCCTGGGGCAACGAATTCCGGAGCGATCACACGTTCTGGGGAACAACCGCTCCCACGTTCGTCTGTTCGGCACCGACCCCGGATGCGGCCCCGGTCGCCGCGCCGGCGCTCCGGGCGTCCCGCCGCACGAGGGCCGCGTACTTCCCGTCCAGGGCGAGCAGCTCGTCGTGCGTGCCGCGCTCAGCGATCCGGCCCGCGTCGAGGACGACGATCTGGTCGGCGTCACGCACGGTGGAGAGCCGGTGGGCGATGGTGACGGTGGTCCGGCCGGCGGACAGGGAGTCGACGGCCTGCTGCACGGCGTGCTCCGTGCGGGTGTCGAGGGCACTGGTGGCCTCGTCGAGGATGAGGACGGGCGGGTCGCGCAGGATGGTGCGGGCGATGGCGAGGCGCTGCTTCTCGCCGCCCGAGAAGCGGTAGCCGCGCTCGCCGACCAGGGTGTCGTACCCCTCGGGCAGCGAGGCGATGTGGTCGTGGATCTGGGCGGCGCGGGCGGCGGCCTCGATCTCCTCGTCGGTCGCGTCGGGCTTGGCGAAGCGGAGGTTGTCGGCGACCGAGGCGTGGAAGAGGTACGTCTCCTGGGAGACGACGCCGACCGCGCGGGCGAGGGTGTCGAAGTCGAGGTCGCGCACGTCGACCCCGTCGAGGGTGACGCGGCCGCCGGTGACGTCGTACAGCCGCGGCACCAGGTAGCTGAGGGTGGACTTGCCGGATCCGGTGGGGCCGACGACGGCCAGGCTGCCCCCGGCGGGCACGGTCAGGTCGACGGCGTCCAGGGTGGGCCGCCCGGTGCCCTCCGGGTCGTAACGGAACTCCACCTTCTCGAAGCCGACCTCGCCGCGGATCCGGGTGAGGCGGACGGGCTCGGCGGGCTCCGTGATGTCCACGGGCAGGTCGAGGTACTCGAAGATGCGCTGGAAGAGCGCGAGGGAGGTCTGCATCTGCACGCCGGTGGAGAGCAGGCTGACCGCGGGACGGAAGAGGCCCTGCTGGAGCGAGACGAAGGCGACGAGGGTGCCGAGCGAGATCGCGGCGCCGCCGGAGCCCAGGGCGATGCCGGCGGCCCAGTAGATCAGGGCGGGCATGGCCGCCATGACGATGCCGATGGTGGACATCCGCCACCGCCCTGCCATGGAGGAGCGCACCTCCAGGTCGACGAGGCGCTCGGACTCCTCGGCGAAGGACGCGGTGAGGGAGTCGGCGCGGCCCATGGTGCGGCCGAGCAGGATGCCGCTGACCGAGAGGGACTCGGTGACGGTCGCGGCCATGGCCGCCATCTGCTTCTGGCGCTGGGTGGTGATGCGCTTGCGCTCGTCGCCCACGCGCCGGCTGATCCACACGAAGACCGGGAGCAGGAGCAGCGAGACGAGGGTGAGCCGCCAGTCGAGGGCGAGCATCGCGGCGACGGTGGCGACGACCGCGGTGAGGTTGGAGACGAGGGAGGTGGCGGTGGAGGTCACGGTGGCCTGCATGCCGCCGATGTCGTTGGCGATGCGGGACTGGACCTCGCCGGTACGCGTGCGCGTGAAGAACGCGAGCGGCATCCGCTGGAGCTGCTCGTAGACCCCGGTGCGCAGGTCGTGCATGACGCGCTGTCCGACGGTGGTGGAGATCAGGGTCTGGAGCACGCCGAAGACGCTGGTCAGCACCGCGGTGGCGATCATGCCGAGGGCGAGCAGGCTGAGCAGCCCGGTGCGCCCCTGGGGGATGGCGGTGTCGAGGATCTCCTTGAGCAGGAACGGGGAGGCGACCGTGACCAGCGAGGCGGCGCCGACCAGGAGGCCGACGAGTACCAGGCGGGCGCGGTAGGGGCGGAAGAGCCGCAGGATGCGCCGCAGCTGCGCGGGCTCCTTGGGCTGGCCGGGGTCGCGCGGCGGGGGCGTCCAGTCGGACTGGTCGTGGGGGCGCATGGGCTCCTTCGGGGGTTCGGCGATGTCGTCGAGAGCTTAGCTCATTGTTACCTATACTCACAATGAACGAGGTCCTGATATTGTTCCCGCATGAGCACCTCCGCCGTTCCGACCGGCTCCGGCCGTTCGGGGGAACCCGACACCGAGGGCGCCGACGGCCTCCTCGCCGAGCAGCTGCTGCGCCTCACCCGGCGTCTGCACCGGATCCAGAAGCGTCACCTGGAGCCGGTCGGCATCACACCCGCCCAGTCCAGGCTGCTCCGCACGGTCGCGCACTTCGGGGAGCCGCCCCGGATGGCCGACCTCGCCGCCCGCCTGGAGGTCGTCCCGCGTGCGGTGACCAGTCTGGTCGACGGTCTGGAGGCCGTCGACCGGGTGCGGCGGGTGCCCGATCCGAGCAACCGCCGGGTCGTGCGGATCGAGCTCACGGACGCGGGCCGCGCCACGCTGCGGGAGCTGCGCAGCGCGCGCCGGGCGGCCGCAGAGGACATCCTTGCTCCATTGACCGCCGCACAGCGCGAGGCACTCGGAGGTCTCCTGTCCGCCCTGGTCGACCCCGGCCCGGAGGGCGGCTGCTGACCCCGGGCACGCGGACGCGCGAAACGGAGCCGTGACATGCCGCTGTTCGAGCCGAACCCGCAGGCCCTCCGCCCCGGCGCGAACCGGAGTCCGTCCCCGGACCGCGTGCCGGAGCTCCAGGCGCGGGGGACGCCGAGGCGGCTGCGCGAGGAGCTCACCGAGCTCCTCGGCGCCGAGAAGGTGCTCTCGAAGATCTCGGACCTCGTGCGGTACGCCTCCGACGCCAGCCCCTACCGCTTCGTCCCGCAGGCCGTGGTGGTCGCCGAGGACATCGACGACATCTCCACGATCCTGTCGTACGCCCACGGCAAGGGCCGCGAAGTGGTCTTCCGGGCCGCCGGGACCAGTCTCAACGGCCAGGCGCAGGGCGAGGACATCCTGGTCGACGTCCGCCGCCACTGGGCCGGCGTCGAGGTCCTGGACGGCGGTGCGCGGGCCCGGATCCGCCCCGGCACCACCGTCGTGCGCGCCAACGCCGCCCTCGCCCCGCACGGACGGGTCCTCGGCCCCGACCCGGCCAGCGCGATCGCCTGCACGATCGGCGGAGTCGTAGCCAACAACGCCTCCGGCATGACGGCGGGCACCACCAGGAACTCGTACCGGACCGTCTCCTCGCTCACCTTCGTGCTGCCGAGCGGCACCGTGGTGGACACGGCCGACCCGGCCGCCGACGAGGAGCTCGCGCACGCCGAGCCGCGCCTCTGCGCGGAGCTGATGCGCCTCAAGGCCGAGATCGAGGCCGATCCCGCGCTGACCGCGCGGATCCGCGCCAAGTACGCGATCAAGAACACCAACGGCTACCGGCTCGACGCCTTCCTCGACGGCGACACCCCGGTGCGCATCCTGCGGGGCCTCATGGTGGGCTCGGAGGGCACCTTCGGCTTCATCTCCGAGGTCGTCTTCGACACCCTGCCGCTGGACCGCGAGGTGTCCTCGGCCCTGCTGTTCTTCCCCTCGCTGCCGGCGGCGGCCGAGGCCGTACCCCTCTTCAACGCGGCCGGCGCGCTGGCCGTCGAGCTCATGGACGGCAACACCCTGCGGGCCTCGGTGAGCGTGGCGGGCGTCCCGGCGGACTGGGCGGAGCTGCCCAAGGAGACGGCGGCCCTCCTCGTCGAGTTCCGCGCGCCCGACGCGGCGGCGCGGGAGGCGTACGAACGGGCGGCGGACGAGGTCCTCCCCGGTCTGCGCCTGGTGGCCCCGGTGGCCTCCGTGGAGAACGCCTTCACCACCGACCCGAAGCGGATCGCCGGCTACTGGAAGGCCCGCAAGGCCTTCGTGACGGCGGTCGGCGGCTCCCGGCCCTCCGGCACGACCCTGATCACCGAGGACTTCGCGGTTCCCCCGGCCCGGCTGGCGGAGGCCTGCCAGTCGCTGCTCGACCTGCAGTCACGGCACGGCTTCGACGCCGCCGTCGCGGGTCACGCCGCGCACGGCAACCTCCACTTCCTGCTCGCCTTCGACGCGGCCGACCCGGCCGACGTCGAGCGCTACGCGGCCTTCATGGACGAGTTCTGCAAGCTCACCGTGGAGCGCTTCGACGGCTCCCTGAAGGCGGAGCACGCCACCGGCCGCAACATCGCCCCGTTCCTGGAGCTGGAGTGGGGGACCCAGGCGACCGACCTGATGTGGCGGGTCAAGGAGGCCATCGACCCCGACGGGGTGCTGGCCCCGCGGATCGTCCTGGACCGCGACCCGCACGCCCATCTGCGGGGCCTCAAGACGATCCCCGCCGTGGAGCGGATCGCCGATCCCTGCATCGAGTGCGGCTTCTGCGAACCGACCTGCCCCAGCCAGGACCTGACGACCACTCCGCGCCAGCGGATCGTGCTGCGCCGGGAGATGATGCGGCAGCGGGCCGGCTCCCCGGTGGAGGCCCGGCTCCTGGAGTCCTACGGCTACGACGCCGTCGACACCTGCGCCGGGGACTCCACCTGCAAGCTCGCCTGCCCGGTCGGCATCGACACGGGCGCGCTGATGAAGGAGTTCCGGCACGAGCGGCACAGCGCGCGCGAGGAGCGGGTGGCCGCCCTGGCCGCGAGGAACTTCCGCGCGGCGGAGGCCTCGGCGCGGCTCGCGGTCGCCGCCGCCGACCGGATCGGCGACCGGGTCCTGGCCTCGGTGACCGGCCTGGCCCGCCGGGCGGTCAGCCCGGACCTCGTCCCCGAGTGGCTGCCCGAGATCCCCGGCGCGGCGGCCCGGCGGCTGCCCCGCACCCACCGCCCCGCGGCCGTCGCCGTCTACTACCCCGCCTGTGTGAACCGGATCTTCGGCAACCCGGAGGGGATGCGCGGCCCCTCGCTGCCGGAGGCCGTGGTCGCGCTGTCGGCCCGCGCCGGGAGGCCGGTGTGGATCCCCGACGACGTGACCGGAACCTGCTGCGCCACCATCTGGCACTCGAAGGGGTACGAGCGGGGCAACGAGGTGATGGCGAACCGGATCGTGGAGGCGGCCTGGGGGTGGACCGCGGGCGGGACGCTGCCGCTCCTCGTGGACGCCTCCTCGTGCACCCTGGGCATCGCCCACGAGGTCGTGCCGTACCTGACGGAGGAGAACCGGGCGCTGCACGCCGGGATGACGGTGGTGGACTCGCTGGTGTGGGCGGCGGACGAGCTGCTCCCCCGGCTGGAGGTGCGCCGCCGGGTGGGCTCCGCCGTGGTCCATCCGACCTGCTCGATGCGGCATCTGGGCGACGAGGACCGGCTGACGGAGCTGGCGCGGGCCTGCGCCGACGAGGTCGTCGTCCCCTCCGACGCGGGCTGCTGCGCCTTCGCGGGCGACCGGGGGATGCTGCACCCGGAGCTGACGGCCGCGGCGACGGCCCGGGAGGCCGCCGAGGTGACCGCCCGCCCCTTCGACGCGCACCTCTCGGCCAACCGGATGTGCGAGATCGGGATGGACCGGGCGACGGGCCGCAGCTACGCATCGGTGCTCCTCGCCCTGGAGCACGCGACCCGCCCCTGACGTCCTCCGGGTCCCGACGCCACCTGGTTCCCGGCGCTCGAAGGGCCCCTCGCCCCCGCGGCGAGGGGCCCTTCGTACGTTCGGGTGAGGGTGGGCGCCCGGTACGGCTCGGTGCGAGATCCGGAACATCACCCGTCGCAGGATGCGTGAGTCAGCCGTGCCACAGCTCCGGGAGGTTCCGTGAACGAGCAGCCACCGCACGAGCCGAGCCGCCGCGGGGTCCTCCGGGCCACCGCCGGCGCGGGACTCGCGCTCGGCGCCCTCGGCGCCCCGGCCGCGGAGGCGGCCACCCCGGGTACCCCGGCCGCTCCGGCCGCCGCGCCGGTCGCCGACCCCGCCGCCGGGCGGCGGCGCCTCGGGGCCACCATGGCGGGCGTCCCCTTCGAACGCCGCTCCACCGTCCGGGTCGGCATCGTCGGCTACGGCAACCGGGGCGCCGGCATGATCGGTCACTTCCTCTCGCTCCCCGGCGTCCGGGTGAACGCCGTCTGCGACCCCGTGCGCGACAAGGCCGAGAAGGCCGCCGCGGCGGTCGTGGCAGCGGGCCGGCCCGCCCCCGCCGTCTACGCGAACGGCGAGAACGACTTCGAGAAGCTCTGCGCCCGCACGGACCTCGACCTCGTGTACGTGGCCACCCCCTGGGAGACCCACTTCCCGATCGCCCGCGCGGCGATGCTGGGCGGCAAGCACGTCGGCGTCGAGTGCCCGGTCGCCATGCGCCTCGACGAACTCTGGGAACTCGTCGACCTGTCGGAGCAGACCCGCCGCCACTGCATGCAGCTGGAGAACTGCTGCTACGGCCGGAACGAGATGCGGGTGCTGCGGATGGCGCACGCCGGGAGGTTCGGCCGGCTGCTGCACGGGGCGGGGGCGTACAACCACGACCTGCGCGCCCTGATGTTCTCCCCCACGTACTACGAGGGCCCGTGGCGCCGGCGGTGGCACACGCAGCTGAAGGGCGACCTCTACCCCAACCACGGCTTCGGCCCCGTCGCCATGTACATGGACATCAACCGGGGCGACCGGGCGGTGAGCATCAGCAGCTTCGGCACCCCGGCGCTGGGGCTCGCCGAGTACCGCCGCGAGCACGTGCCGGCCGGCGACCCCAGCTGGAAGGAGACGTACGTCGGGAGCGACCGGACGATCAGCCTGGTCCAGACGGCCCTGGGCCGGGTCATCCGCCTGGAGCACGACGTCTCCACCCCCCACCCGTACAGCAGGGTCAACAGCCTGGGCGGCACCCGGGGCGTCTTCGAGGACTACCCGGCCCGGATCTACCTGGAGCCGGACCACACGGACGACCAGTGGGCCGACTTCTCGTCGTACGCGGCCGAGTTCGACCACTGGCTCTGGAAGGAGCACGCCGACCCGCCGGGCGCCCACGGCGGCATGGACTACCTCATGGTCTACCGCCTGATGCAGTGCATGCAGCTCGGGCTGCCGCCGGACTTCGACGTCTACGACGCCGCCACCTGGACGGCTCCCGTGCCGCTCAGCCACGCCTCGATCAACGCGCAGGGAGCGCCGCAGGAGATCCCCGACTTCACGCGCGGCGCATGGCAGCGGGCCCGCTCGGGCGTGGACTCGGTGAAGCCCGCCTGACGGGCGGGGTCCCGGTCCCGCCGAACGGGGTGGTGCCCGGCCTCCGCGGCCGGGCACCGACCGCCCCCGTGCGGTCCAGAGGACGGTGAGCGGACATGGCGCGATCTGTTCGCCCCTGTGGAAAATCGATTGCCGCTCCCGGGGGAAGACGCGAACCTTGCACCGCTTTCCCCCGCCGTCGCACCCCCTCGGCGCGCGTTCCCCCAGACCAGACCCGGAGACCCTGGGACGCCATGCAGATTCGAGACCTTCCCTTCGCCGACCCAGGGGTCCCCGATGTCCGCTCGGGCACCCGGTTCCTCGTGTGGCTCGGCCGTCAGCAGCTCGGCGGGCAGGTGAAGTCCATGCTGTGGGGGCTCCTGCACCACCTGGGCATCGCCGGACTGCCCCTCGGCATGGGCATCGCCGTGCAGTCGGTGGTGGACCGCGACGGCGGGCGCCTCGGACTCGCCGGAGTGCTGCTGGTGGTCCTGGGCGCCGCGATCTCGGTGGGTGACGTGATGCTGCACCGCACCGCCGTCACCAACTGGATCACGGCCGCGGCCCGGGTCCAGCAGCTCCTCTCCCGCAAGACCGCCGAACTGGGCTCGCTCCTGACCCGGCGGGTCGCCGCCGGCGAGGTCGTCGCCGTGTCCACCGGCGACGTCGAGAAGATCGGCTGGTTCGTCGAGGCCCTGTCGAGGTTCGCCGCGGGCGCCGTCGTACTCGTCGTCATCTGCGTCGGCCTCGTCGTCTACCAGCCCGCCCTCGGCGTCGTGGTGGCCGTCGGCATCCCGGTCCTCGCCCTCGCCGTCCTGCCGCTGCTCCCCCGCGCCACGCGCCGGGCCGACCTCCAGCGGGAGAAGGCGGGTCGGGCCACCGAGCTGGCCTCCGACACCGTCGCCGGGCTCCGCGTGCTGCGCGGCATCGGCGGCGAGGACCTGTTCCTCGGCCGCTACCGCGCCGCCTCCCAGGAGGTCCGCACGGCGGCCGTGCACAGCGCGCGCATGTGGGCGCTGATCTCCGCGATCCAGGTCGTGCTGCCGGGCATCCTGCTCATCGTCGTGGTCGCGTACGGCGCGCGCCTCGCCCTCGACGGGCGGATCACGGTCGGGGAACTGGTCACGGTCTACAGCGCGGTCGCCCTGACCTACCACCCGCTGCGCAACTTCGAGGAGATCGCCATGGCCTTCTCCTTCTCCCGGCCGTCCGCGAAGCGGGCCGCCCGGGTCCTGGCGCTGACCCGCACGACCGGTCCCGCCACGGCCGCGGACGGGGACGCGGCGGCGACCGGCGACCTCTACGACCCGCTGACCGGACTGCTCGCTCCGGCCGGGCGGTTCACCGCGGTCGTCTGCGGCGACCCGGACGTGGCCGGGCGGCTGGCCGACCGGCTCGGCGGGCACCCGGCGGACCCGGGCGGCGACCACACCTCGGTGCTGCTCGGCGGGGTCCCCCTCGACGAGCTGTCGCTGGACACCGCCCGCACGGCGGTGCTCGTCCAGGACAAGGACCCGGTCCTGCTCTCGGGCACCCTCCGGGAGCTCCTGGACGTGCCCCGCTCCGGCGGGGTGGCGCCGGACCGGGCCCTGGCCGCCGCCGAGTGCGGCGACGTCCTCGACGCGCTGGCCCAGGCGTCCGCGGACTCCGACGGCGACCCGATGCGCACCCGCATCACCGAGCGGGGCCGGTCGCTCTCGGGCGGCCAGCGCCAGCGGCTCGCCCTCGCCCGGTCGCTGGTCACCGACCCGGAGGTGCTGGTCCTCGACGAGCCCACCTCGGCGGTCGACGCGCACACCGAGGCCCGGGTGGCCGGCGGCATCGGCGCCCTGCGGGCGGGCCGGACCACGGTGGTCCTGGCCTCCTCGCCGCTGCTCCTGGACCGCGCCGACCGGGTCGTCCTGGTCCACGAGGGCCAGGCGGTCGCCGTCGGCACCCACCGCGAACTGCTCGCCCGTGAGCCCCGCTACCGCGCGGTCGTCACCCGCGAGACCGACGAGGAGCGGGCCGTGCCGGCCCCGGCCGGCGCGCTCGACGCGACCGACGCACTCGAAGCACTGGAAGGGGAATCGGCATGATCGGCCTGGCGCCTCCGGAGTACGACCCGGCGGCCCCGACGACGGCGACGACACTGCCCGTCGCCGCCCACGCGACCGTCCGCGACTACGCGCGCGGTCTGCTGCGCCGCCACCGCCGGGCGTTCTCCCTGCTCGTCGGGGTGAACGCGGTCGCGGTGATCGCCTCGATGGCCGGCCCGTACCTGCTGGGCTCGGTGGTCGACCGGCTGGCCTCGGGGGCGCGCGACCTCCATCTGGAGCGCACGGTCGCCCTGTTCGCGGTCGCGCTGCTCGTGCAGACCGTCTTCGTCCGGCTGGTCCGGCTGCGCGGGGCCATGCTCGGCGAGGAGATGCTGGCCGACCTGCGGGAGGACTTCCTGGTCCGTGCGGTCGGCCTGCCGCCGGGCGTCCTGGAGCGGGCCGGCACCGGCGACCTCCTCTCCCGGATCACGACCGACGTGGACCGGCTGTCCAACGCGATGCGCGAGGCCGTGCCCCAGCTGGCCATCGGCGTGGTGTGGGCGGGGCTGCTGCTCGGCGGCCTCGCCGTCACGGCGCCGCCGCTCGCACTCGCCGCGCTGGTCGCCGCGCCCCTGCTCGTCGTGGTCTCCCGCTGGTACTTCCGGCGGGCGCCCGCCGCCTACCGCTCGGAGTCCGCGGGGTACGCCGCCGTGGCCGCCGCCCTGGCCGAGACGGTCGACGCGGGCCGCACGGTCGAGTCGCACCGGCTCGGCGCGCGCCGGATCGCCCTGTCCGACCGGCGCATCTCGGAGTGGGTGGCCTGGGAGCGGTACACGCTGTTCCTCCGCTCGGTGCTGTTCCCCGCGGTCAACCTCACCCATGTGACGGTGCTGTGCGCGGTGCTGCTGTTCGGCGGTGTCTTCGTCCTCCAGGGCTGGATCGACGTCGGGCAGCTGACGACGGGCGCGCTGCTCTCCCAGATGCTGGTCGATCCGATCGGCATCGTGCTCCGCTGGTACGACGAGCTCCAGGTCGCGCAGGTGTCCCTGGCCCGGCTGGTCGGTGTCCGCGACATCGAGCCGGAGGCGGGCGACGCCGAGGTGCGGCCGGAGGGCCGGGCCGTCCGGGCGGACGACGTCCGGTTCGGCTACCGCGAGGGCGTCGACGTCCTGCACGAGGTGTCCCTGAAGGTGGCGCCCGGCACCCGGCTGGCCCTCGTCGGTCCGTCCGGCGCCGGCAAGTCCACCCTCGGCCGGCTCCTCGCGGGCATCTACGGGCCGCGGGCCGGTTCCGTCACCCTCGGCGCGGCCGAGCTGTCGCGGATGCCGGCCGAGCGGGTCCGGGAGCACGTGGCCCTGGTGAACCAGGAGCACCACGTGTTCGTGGGCTCCCTCCGGGACAACCTGCTGCTGGCCCGGACGGGCGCCTCGGACGCCGAGTTGTGGGCTGCGCTCGCCGCCGTGGACGCGGAGTCCTGGGCGCGGGGGCTGGACGAGGGGCTGGACACCGAGGTCGGCTCGGGCGGCCGTGCGACGACCCCGGCTCAGGCCCAGCAGATCGCCCTGGCCCGGCTCGTCCTGGCGGATCCGCACACCCTGGTCCTGGACGAGGCGACCTCGCTGCTCGACCCGCGGGCGGCCCGGCACCTGGAGCGCTCCCTGGGCCGCGTCCTGGACGGGCGGACGGTCGTGGCGATCGCGCACCGGCTGCACACCGCGCACGACGCGGACCTGATCGCGGTGGTCGAGTCCGGCCGGATCAGCGAGCTGGGCAGCCACGACGAACTCGTCGCGGCGGACGGGGCGTACGCCGCGCTGTGGCGGTCGTGGCACGGCTGACGTACGGGGGAACAGGGGGAGGGGCCGCGCCGGAGCACCGGCGCGGCCCCTCCCCCGTGCGCTAGATGAACCCGAGAGCGGCGGCGCCGCCCACCCCGCCGAGCAGCATGAACGCCGGCATCAGGACCTTCAGCTCCACCCAGCTGCCGGCCCGGAAGCGCATGGCCTTGGGCGGGCCGACCGGGTACCAGCGCTTCCGGCCCACCGGGATCGGCCACAGGATCGGGCAGCCGGAGACGGTCAGCGCGTCGCCGATGTCGTGGACCAGGGCGCCGAGCAGGATCGGGAGCCCCAGCCACAGGTACTCCTGGCCGGGGGCGGTGAAGAACCAGTCCGCGCCGTTGCCCGGCTGGTCGAGGACGCCCGCCAGGATCCACGCGCTGGTCGCGCCGAGCAGCCAGACCAGGACGTCGCTCGACATCCGGGCGGCCCGCCACAGCAGGCCCTCCACGGCGAGCACCAGGTGGACGAAGAGGATCGCGAGGACCGCCCAGCGGCCGCCGGTGACAGCGGCGGCGGACGCGCCGCCGCCGATCAGGACCGCCCAGAGCCAGGTGTGGGTGAGGGTCCGGTGCCCGCCCGACCTGCGCGGGTCGGTGGTGGAGCGGGTCGCCTTGTAGACGGCGTAGGACAGCTTGTCGACGATCTCGCACAGGGCCTTCGAGACCGGTCCGAAGGCGCGCGAGATCGTCGCCGACTTGTGGTCCAGGTCGGGGGCGAGGGCCGCCCCCGCGCAGATGAGCGCGCCGACGACGAGAACCGGCCACGGCATCGGTCGGTCGTAGGCGGCCGCGGCCGCTCCGACACCCAGCCAGGCCGCCGCTCCGGACAGCGAGTGCGCCGGTCCCATCATGGTTGCCCGCCCCGTTTCTCCCCTGCCGGCGCCCAGTTGACGACCGGTCGACGGACGAGCCTATCGCCCGTGATCTTCATAGCGGTGGCCGGTTCCCTCATCCGGTCGGAATCCAGGCAAGATGGGGGTGTGACCCTTATCGATCAGCTGCCGCCGACCGCCGACCCCGACGCCCTCTTCGAGGCCTTCTCCTCCTGGGCCGAGGACCGGGGCATCACGCTCTACCCGGCCCAGGAAGAGGCGCTGATCGAGGTCGTCTCCGGGGCCAACGTGATCCTCTCCACCCCCACCGGATCGGGAAAGTCGCTGGTCGCGGCGGCTGCCCACTTCACCGCGCTCGCGAACGACCAGGTGACCTTCTACACCGCGCCGATCAAGGCGCTGGTGTCGGAGAAGTTCTTCGACCTGTGCAAGATCTTCGGCACCGAGAACGTCGGCATGCTGACCGGCGACGCCTCCGTCAACGCGGACGCGCCGGTGATCTGCTGCACGGCCGAGGTGCTCGCGTCGATCGCGCTGCGGGACGGCAAGTACGCCGACATCGGCCAGGTCGTCATGGACGAGTTCCACTTCTACGCCGAGCAGGACCGCGGCTGGGCGTGGCAGATCCCGATCCTGGAACTCCCCCAGGCGCAGTTCGTCCTCATGTCGGCGACGCTCGGCGACGTGTCGATGTTCGAGAAGGACCTCACCCGGCGCACGGGCCGGCCGACCTCGGTGGTCCGCTCGGCGACGCGTCCGGTGCCGCTCTCCTACTCGTACGTGCTCACCCCGATCACGGAGACCCTGACGGAGCTCCTGGAGACCAGGCAGGCGCCGGTCTACATCGTCCACTTCACGCAGGCGCAGGCCGTCGAGCGCGCGCAGTCGCTGATGAGCATCAACATGTGCACGCGCGAGGAGAAGGACAAGATCGCCGAGCTGATCGGCAACTTCCGCTTCACCACCAAGTTCGGCCAGAACCTCTCGCGTTACGTCCGCCACGGCATCGGCGTCCACCACGCGGGCATGCTGCCTAAGTACCGGCGGCTCGTCGAGAAGCTGGCGCAGGCCGGTCTCCTCAAGGTGATCTGCGGGACGGACACCCTCGGCGTGGGCGTGAACGTGCCGATCCGCACGGTGCTGTTCACCGCCCTCACGAAGTACGACGGCAACCGGGTCCGGACCCTGCGGGCCCGTGAGTTCCACCAGATCGCGGGCCGGGCCGGCCGGGCCGGCTTCGACACCGCCGGATACGTGGTCGCCCAGGCACCCGAGCACGTCATCGAGAACGAGAAGGCGCTCGCCAAGGCCGGCGACGACCCGAAGAAGCGCCGCAAGGTGGTCCGCAAGAAGGCGCCGGAGGGATTCGTCGCCTGGAGCGACACCACCTTCGACCGGCTCATCGAGGCCGAGCCGGAGCCGCTGACCTCCCGGTTCAAGGTCACCAACATCATGCTGCTGTCGGTGATCGCCCGCCCGGGCAACGCCTTCGAGGCCATGCGCAAGCTCCTGGAGGACAACCACGAGCCGCGCAAGGCCCAGCTGCGCCACATCCGCCGGGCCATCGCGATCTACCGCTCCCTGCTCGACGGCGGTGTCGTCGAGCAGCTGGACACCCCGGACGCCGAGGGCCGCACCATCCGTCTCACGGTCGACCTCCAGCAGGACTTCGCGCTGAACCAGCCCCTGTCGACGTTCGCGCTGGCCGCCTTCGACCTGCTCGACCCGGAGTCCCCCTCGTACGCCCTGGACATGGTCTCGGTCGTCGAGTCCACCCTGGACGACCCCCGGCAGATCCTCGCCGCCATGCAGAACAAGGCCCGCGGCGAGGCCGTCGGACAGATGAAGGCGGACGGCGTCGAGTACGAGGAGCGCATGGAGCGGCTCCAGGACATCTCGTACCCGAAGCCGCTGGAAGAGCTGCTCTGGCACGCGTACAACGTCTACCGGACCTCACACCCGTGGGTCGGCGACCACCCGGTGTCGCCGAAGTCCGTCATCCGCGACATGTACGAACGGGCGCTGACCTTCACGGAGTTCACCTCCTGGTACGAGCTGGCGCGGACCGAGGGCATCGTCCTGCGCTACCTCGCGAGCGCGTACAAGGCGCTCGACCACACCATCCCCGACGACCTCAAGACCGAGGACCTGGAGGACCTGATCGCCTGGCTCGGCGAGATGGTCCGCCAGGTGGACTCCTCGCTGCTCGACGAGTGGGAGCAGCTGGCCAATCCGGAGATCCAGACCGCCGAGGAGGCCCAGGAGAAGGCCGACCAGGTCAAGCCGGTCACCGCCAACGCCCGCGCCTTCCGCGTGCTGGTGCGCAACGCGATGTTCCGCCGGGTGGAGCTGGCCGCGCTCGACAACCTGACCGCGCTCGGCGAGATGGACGCCGAGGCCGGCTGGGACGCGGACGCCTGGGGCGAGGCGATGGACGCCTACTGGGACGAGTACGAGGACCTCGGGACGGGCCCGGACGCGCGCGGCCCGAAGCTGCTGGCCATCGAGGAGGACGCGGCCCACGGCCTGTGGCGCGTCCGGCAGACCTTCGCCGACCCGAACGACGACCACGACTGGGGCATCAGCGCGGAGGTGGATCTCGCGGCCTCCGACGAGGAGGGCCGCGCGGTCGTCCGCGTGACGTCCGTCGGACAGCTGTAGAGGAGAGACCGGACGTGACCAATCCCGCCGAGAGGCTCGTCGATCTGCTCGACCTGGAGCAGATCGAGGTCAACATCTTCCGCGGGCGGAGCCCGCAGGAGTCGCTGCAGCGGGTCTTCGGCGGGCAGGTCGCCGGACAGGCCCTGGTCGCGGCGGGCCGCACCACCGAGGGCGACCGGCCGGTGCACTCGCTGCACGCCTACTTCCTGCGGCCGGGGCGGCCGGGGGTGCCGATCGTCTACCAGGTGGAGCGCGTACGGGACGGCAGGTCGTTCACGACCCGCCGGGTCACGGCCGTCCAGGAGGGCCGGACGATCTTCAACCTCACCGCCTCCTTCCACAAGCCGGAGGACGGCGCCTTCGAGCACCAGCTGCCGCCGCGGCACCTGACGGACCCGGAGAGCCTGCCGAACCTCGCGGACGAGATCCGCGAGCACCTCGGCGCGCTGCCGGAGGCGCTGGAGCGGATGGCCCGCCGGCAGCCCTTCGACATCCGGTACGTGGACCGGCTGCGCTGGACCGCGGACGAGGTCAGGGGCGCGGATCCGCGCAGCGCGGTGTGGATGCGGGCGGTGGGGCCGCTCGGCGACGACCCGCTGATCCACACCTGCGCCCTGACGTACGCCTCGGACATGACGCTCCTCGACGCGGTCCGCATCCCGGTCGAGCCGCTCTGGGGCCCGCGCGGCTTCGACATGGCGTCGCTCGACCACGCGATGTGGTTCCACCGGCCGTTCCGTGCCGACGAGTGGTTCCTGTACGACCAGGAGTCCCCGATCGCGACGGGCGGCCGCGGACTCGCCCGGGGCCGGATCTACGACCGCGAGGGGCAGCTCCTGGTGTCGGTGGTCCAGGAGGGGCTGTTCCGCAAGCTCTGAGCCGGTCCCGGGCCCGGGCGGCCGCTCACCACCCGGGCCCGGACCGTCACTCGTACTCGGTGCCGCCCTTGCGGGTCAGGTAGGCCGGGCTGACCGCCTTGGCGATGGCACGGCCCCCGAGGACCGGGCTGTACCGCTCGGTCGCGGGCCGGATCACGACGCCCTCCCGCAGGTGCGCCTCCCGCCCCGAGACGGTCTCCCGGCCGCTCGCGTGGACCAGCACCGTGTCCAGGTCGTACGGACCGGAGTACAGCCGCGGGACGAGCGGGACCTCGCCGGCCTCCAGGACCTCGGCCGGGTCCAGCCACACCACCCGGCCGTCGATCTCGGCCGACACGTCGAACAGCGCGTAGCCGACGGTCTCGGACCGGGCGTCCGCGCCGTACGCCAGGTCCTGCACCCCGGAGCCGTAGACCTCTCCGAACAGGCCGACCCTGCGGGCGCCGAGCCGCTTCGCCAGCCGCTCGGCGACGGCGGGCAGGCCGTGGCCGTGGACGGCCCGCCAGTACAGGTTGCGCGGGTCCTCCTGGAGGGCCAGGCCCTTCGAGCCGAAGCCCTTGGAGGAGACCTGGACGCGGTCCTCATCGGCGAGGTACGTCAGCAGGCAGGCCGTGCCGTGCAGCTTCTCCGTCAGGACGACCTGCTCCCCCGGCTCGAAGATCTCCGGGTAGCGCTGGAGGTTCTCGATGTCGACCCAGTGCAGCAGGTCGGGCGCGACCTCCACGTCACCGCTCATGGTCGGCGGTATCGGCGGCACCCACTTCGTGATCCCCAGCACCTCGGCGAAGTCCGTCCCCTCGGCCGCGGCCCCCGCCAGGTCGACCTCCGCGAGGGCACCGGGCCGGCACACGATCCCCTGCGACAGCTCCCCGCGCAGCCGTACCGCCTTGACCCGGTCCGCCTTGCCGCCGGCCAGCCGCCCCGTGAGTCCCAGCTCCTCGATCAGCGCGGCGGGCAGCACCGACTGCTCGGGGATGTAGACGGCGGCGTCCCCGGTGCGGTACGCGCCCTTGGCGACGACGGCGCGGTAGAGGCCGACCTGCGCCAGCTCCAGGGCGTCGGCGTTCGGATGGGGATGGACGGTCAGGACTTCGGCGGTGACGCGCAGGGTCGACATCTCAGGACTCCGGGTGCTCGGGTTTCGGTTTCATCGGGGCCCACTGTGCCGACCGGGAAAGGGCTGGGCGATCGGGTTTTCCGGCTGCTAGCGTCACGCGGTTCCGGCGCGGTGCCGCTACAGCTCCTCGTCGATGCCGGGGAGCGCGTCCTGGTCGACCTCGTGGCGGCGGGTGCGGACGTCCGGCGCCGGCGGGTGCAGTTTGGCGTCGCAGGTGGGCCCCAGACCGGTGCGGCGGGAGTCGGCGCCGGTCAGGGGCCGGCCGCACAGCCGGCACAGGATCCTGCGCGGTCCTGCCTCCGGTGCGGAATCGATCGAGATTGCCAGTGGTTCGTCTCCCATGCTGAGATCAAACCCTATTCCGACGAGGAGCAGTCCATGAGCCTGTACGACATCCCGCTGAAGACCCTGACCGGCGAGCCGGTCTCCCTTGCCGACTACGGCGACCGCGCGGTCCTGGTCGTGAACGTCGCCTCCAAGTGCGGTCTGACCCCGCAGTACGAGGGCCTGGAGCAGCTGCAGAAGGAGTACGGCGACCGCGGCTTCACCGTGCTCGGCGTGCCCTGCAACCAGTTCGCCGGCCAGGAGCCCGGCAGCGCCGAGGAGATCCAGACCTTCTGCTCCACGACCTACGGCGTCTCCTTCCCGCTCCTGGAGAAGACCGACGTCAACGGCGAGGACCGCCACCCGCTCTACACCGAGCTCGTCAAGGTCGCCGACGCCGACGGCGAGGCCGGCGACGTCCAGTGGAACTTCGAGAAGTTCCTGATCGGTCGCGACGGCTCGATCACCCGCTTCCGTCCCCGCACCGAGCCCGGCGCTCCCGAGATCGTCTCCGCCATCGAGGCCCGGCTTGTCTGACGTCCTGAGCGGCGACGGGGTCGTCGAGCGGCTGCGCGCAGCGGGCTGCGTCTTCGCCGAGGAGGAGGCGGAGCTGCTGCGCGCGGCGGCGGGCGGCCCCGCCGCGCTCGACCGCATGGTCGAGCGGCGGTCCGCGGGCCTGCCGCTGGAGCACGTCGTCGGCTGGGCCGAGTTCGCCGGGCTGCGCGTCGAGGTGGACCCCGGGGTGTTCGTGCCCCGGCGCCGTACGGAGTTCCTGATCGGCCACGCCGTGGAGCGGGCCCGTCCGGGCGCCGTCTGCGTCGACCTGTGCTGCGGCTCCGGCGCGGCGGGCGCCGTCCTGCTCGACCGGGTCGAGGGCGCCGAGGTGCACGCCTCGGACATCGAGCCCGCGGCCGTGCGGTGCGCCCGCCGGAACGTGGAATCGCGCGGCGGCCGGGTCCACGAGGGCGACCTGTTCGCCCCGCTGCCCCCGGAGCTGCGGGGGCGCGTCGAGGTCCTGGTCGCCAACGTCCCGTACGTCCCGACCGGCGACATCGGACTGCTGCCCCCCGAGGCCCGCGACCACGAGCCGCTCGTCACGCTCGACGGCGGTCCGGACGGCCTCGACGTGCTGCGCCGCGTCGCCGCCGAGGCCCCGGAGTGGCTGGCGCCGGGCGGCGGCCTGCTGGTGGAGACGAGCGAGCGGCAGGCGGAGCGGGCGGCCGAGGCGGTCGCCGGGCACGGCCTGGAGCCTCGGATCCTCCGCTGCGAGGAGCTCTACGCGACCGTGCTCCTCGCGACCCGGCCGGGCTGACCGGGCCGGCCGCGCCGGCCGGGGCACGGTCTTCCGGGCCGCTCGGCGGCTCAGCGGCCGAACGTGTCGATGTTCTCGACGAGCCAGCGGCCGTCGCGGCGGACGACGTCCACGGCGAACATCGCGCCCGCGTAGACCCCCTGGTCACCGTTCTTCGCACCCGCCCCGGCCTTGCCCTTCGCCGGCGTGCCGGCCGTGCTCACGCTGCTCTGGTCGGCGTAGACGAGGACACGGGCGCGGCCGCCGTCGATCCGCTCGACCGCGCTGTCGGTGACCGTCGTCGTGATCACCGTCTTCTGCTGGGCCGCCTTGGCGAGCACCCCGGCGAGCAGCGTCCGGTGCTGGTCGACGGCCTTGCCGGTGAGGAGCGTCCGGCCGGCCCGTTCGAAGGGGGCGGTGTCGGCGTGGTCGTACGAGAAGAGGGCGGCGACGGCGGCGCCCGTCTGGCCCTTGATCTCACTGGTGCGGGCGACGTCCGTGAGGGCGGTGTTGCCGCGCGCGGGGTCGTCGCGGAGCTCCCCCGCCCGGCTGAACGCCCAGCCGGCGAAGCCCCCGAGCAGGAGCGTCAGGACGCACAGGGAGGCGAGCAGGACCCGGCCGGTCCTCTCCGGTCCGGTCCTCTCCCGGCGACCGTCCTCCCGGCTGCTCGTCTCCCGGCCGGCGCTGCTCCGGCCGCCGCGGCCGCCGTCCCGGTCCGCGCCGCGCCGTGCGGGTCGCTCCGCCCGTTTCTCCCGCTGCTCCGGCTCCTCCCCGTCCGGGAGGGCCGGTTCCGTGAGGACACCGGCGGAGGTACGGGACCGGAGGGCCGATGCCGGAGGGTCGGCGAGGGCCTGGCGGCGGCGCTGGCGGTTGAGGTGGTGGCGGGGCGTCGGCATCGTGCGTGTCCTTTCGGGTGCGGGCGGCGGTCTCGGTACGGCCGGGTCAGCCGGCCGCCGAACCGCCCACGGGGGCCTGCCCCAGCGCGCTGAGCTTCCAGCCGCCGTCGGTGCGGGTGAGTTCGCCGAGCATCCGGCTGTCCTTGTCGGAGCTCTTGCTGTCGGCCGTCGTGACGGTGATGCGCAGGGCGACGAGCAGCCGGGCCCGCCCCGCCCGGTCGTCGAGTTCCGTGACGGCGCCGGACAGCACCCGGGCCGTGGTCACCGTCCTGGCCGTACGGACCTGACCCGTGAACTCCTCGCGCCCCTCGACCAGTTGCTCGTGCAGTTCCCCGGTCGTGGAGGACTCCCACAGGTCGAGGCCCTGCTCCACGCGTCGATGGTCCAGTGTGTTCAGGTTCTGCACGGCCTGCTCCCCCGCCGCGAGCGCCTCGTCGCGCTGCACGGCGTACGCGGCGGAGTCGTCGTGGGCCGCGGCGTACCAGTCCCGCCCGGCCCAGGCGGCCGAGGCGCCCGCCGCGAGGACGAGCACGAGGGCCGCGGCCAGGGCCGGGCGGCTGCCCGCCGGGGTGCGGACCGGGCGTGTCATGGGGTGCTCCCGTCTCCCGCTCATGCTCAGCGGGCCTTGATGTCGACGATCAGCCACCGGTCGTCCTGGAACCGTGCGGTGACGGTGAGTTGGGCCGCGGCGGACGTGGTCGTCCCGCCGTCACGGCCCGGTCCCTCCCGTCGCGAGACCTGGTCGAGGAAGACGAGGAGGCGCGCCCGGTCACCGTCGAGCTCGATCACTCCGGTGCGGACGGTCTGCGTGGCGAGGGTGATCCGCTGCTCGACGAGCCGCGCGCGGACCTGGGCGAACAGATCGGTGTACTGGCGTGCGGCCCGCCCGGCGAGGACGGTCCCGGCGGAGCGCTCGACGCCGTCGTTGCTCTCGGGGGTGTAGGAGAAGATCCGGGCGAGGCCCTCTCCGACGTCACCGCCGACCCGGGCGGTGGCCCCGGCGTCGGTGAGCGCCTGGTTGCGCGCGGAGGGGGTGTCGCCCAGCCGGTGGGCACCGTAGAAGAAGGCGCTTCCGGCGAGGAGGAGCACGGCGACGGCCCCGGCGAGGGCGGCTCGCCGCCAGGTGGCGGGGAGGACGCGGACGGTGCGCCCCGCGGAGGGCTCGCCGTCGCCGGCCGCGGCCCCGGTCCCGTCCGCGGTTCCGGACCCGGCCGCGGTTCCGGACCCGGCCGCCGTACCGGACCCGGGCGTGTCGTCGGCCGCGGCCCCGTCGCCCGCCCCGTGCTCGTGCTCGTGCTCGTCGGCGGCCGCGGACCCGCCCGCCGCGCCGGCGTCGTCCGCGGTGCCCGTCCCGTCCGCCGTGCCGCCACGCGCGGCCGCCGTCCGCTCGGTCCCCTCCGGGGTCCCTCCCGGCGTTCCGCTCGACCCGGCCGTCGCCGACCTTCGCAGGAGCCGCGTCATTCGTTCTCCCCCTTCTCCGCTCCGGCGACGGGGACGGCACTCAGCGCCGCGACCCGCCAGGTGTCCTCGCCGGTGCGCGTCAGGACGGCCTCCAGGCGCTTGCGGTCGGTGGACGCCGCGCCGCCGCCGCGCGGGGTGACGTCGACGCGGACGGTCGCGATGAGCTTCGCCGTACCCGCCCGGGCGTCGAGTGCGGTCACGGCGGCCTCGGTGACCGTCGCCCGGGCCGAGGCGCCCACCGCGGGCGCGGTGCGCCCCAGTTCGGTGCGGAGCGGTCCGGTCGAGGCCTCGCGCCAGGCCCGGACGCCGGCCTCGGCGCGTTCGCGGGTCGAGGCGTCGAGGGTGTGGAGCACGGTGAGGCGGTCCCGGCCCTCGGCGAGTGCCGTGTCCCGCTCGCGGCCGAAGGCCAGGCTCTCGTCGCCACGGGCCTGCGCGTAGGTCCAGGCTCCGGTCCCGCAGAAGCCGAGGGCGGCGACGAGGGCGACGGCGCCGAGGATCCGGCCCCGCCTCATCGCGCGCTCCCGGTGCCCAGGCCGAGGAGCCCCGCCATGTCCGTCGGCCCGCCGTTCTGGCCGGGCAGGGCCAGCGCGCCGGGCAGGGCCTGCCCGGCGCCCCGCGTGGCGCCCGCGGCCCCCGAGGGCAGGGAGCCGGGGCGGGCCGGGGCGGGCACGGGGCCGCCCTTGGGCGCCTGGGCCGAGCCGCGCACGTTGACCCCCGCCGCGGCGGAGCCCGTGCAGGCCGCCCCGGTGTTGAGGGCGGGCGCGGTGCCCAGGTCGAGGCCGTTGCGGTAGCGCGTGGCGCCGTATCCCGCGGTGCACGGCAGCGGCTTGAAGAAGGTGACGGCCATGCCGAAGTTCATGCGGCCTCCCTCGACGGCGGTGGCTCCGGCGGACACGGCCGCCGGGTACTTCACGAACAGCTCCTCCATGCCGCGCTGCCGGGTGACCGCGATCTCCGAGGTGGTCAGGAGGTTGGCGAGGACGACGCCCAGGCTCGGGTCGAGATCGCGCAGGAGTCCGCTGACCTGTCCGGTCGCGTCGGGGGTGACGGCGAGGAGGCGGCGCAGGTCGGCGTCGGAGGTCTTGAGGGTGGCGGCCAGGGTGCGGGCTCCGGTGGCGAAGTCCCTGATGGCGCGGCTCTCCTCGGCCTGGGTGCGCAGGACCACCTCGCCGTCCTCGATGAGGCGGGTGGTGGCCGGCAGGGCCGTGTCGGCGGCCTGGACGAAGCGGCTGCCGCTGTCGAGGAGGACCTGGAGGTCGTCGCCGTGGCCCTCGAAGGCCTTGCCGAGCTCGTCGACGACCGTGCGGAGGGACTCCAGGGGGACGGAGGAGGTGAGGTCGTTCATGCCGGCGAGGACGTCGGTGACGGGTGCCGGTACGCGGGTGTCGGACTGCTCGATGCGGGCGCCGTCGGCGAGGTAGGGGCCGCCGTCGCTCTCCGGGCGCAGGTCGATGTACTGCTCGCCGACGGCGGAGAGGCCCGCGACGACGGCCCGTGCGTCGGCGGGGATCGGCGGGGCGGAGTTCTTGATGCGCAGTTCGGCCACGACGCCTTCGGCGGTGAGGCCGATGTCGCCGACCCGCCCCACGGAGACGCCCCGGTAGGTGACGTCGGAGTGGGTGAACAGACCGCCGGTGCGGGCGAGGTGGACCCGCACGGTGTAGTGGTCGGCGATGCCGGCGTAGCGGCCGAGGTCGGCGTAGCGGACGCCGACGAAGCCGAGGACGAGGACGGCGACGACGAGGAACGCGAGGTTCTTGAGCCGTACGGTACGGGTGATCACCGGGACCGCCCTCCGTCCTTCGGCGGGGCCGCCGGTGGCAGCGGCAGGGGTGTGGCGGTGCTCGGGGTCCCGCTGCCCGGCCCGGTTCCGCGGCGGGCGGCCGGTGCCGGGTCGGACGGGGTGGGCGCCGGGGTGGGCGTGGTGCCGGTCCGGGGGATCAGGGGCGGGATCACCTCGGTCCCCGGGGCGGCGGCGAGGTGCAGGTAGGTGTTGAGGTAGTCGCCCTTGACGCCGCGCAGCACCTCGTCGGTGAAGGGGTAGGTGAGCAGCACCTGGAGGGAGTCGGGCAGGTCGGCGCCGGCGTCCGCGAGTGCCGTGAGGGTGGGGGCGAGTGCCTTGAGGTCGGCGACCATGTCCTTCTTGCTCGCGTCGATGGTGGTGACGGCGACCCCGGACAGGGTGTCCAGGGCGCGCAGCATGGTCAGCAGGGAGCCCCGCTGGTTCTCCAGCGTCCGGAGGCCGGGCGAGAGGTCGGTGAGGACGGTGTCGACGTCCTTCTTGCGGCCGGCGAGGGTGGCGGAGAGCCGGTTGATGCCGTCGAGGGCGCGGGTGATGTCGCCGCGGTGGGCGTCGAGTGTCTTCACGAGGGTGTTGACCCGCCGGAGCATCGAGCGGACCTCGGGTTCGCGTCCGCCGAGCGCCGCGTTGAGTTCGCGGGTGATCGTCTTGAGCTGGTTGACGCCGCCGCCGTTGAGGAGCAGGGACAGGGCGCCGAAGACCTCCTCGACCTCGGTGTTGCGGCTGGTGCGGGCGAGCGGGATGACGCTGCCGTCGGCAAGCCGTCCGCCGCCGTCCTTCGGCGGGGCGACGAGCTGGATGTACTTCTCGCCGAGGAGGCTCGACTGCTCCAGCCGGGCGCCCGCGTCGGCGGGCAGCCGGACGTCGCCGTTGATCTTCAGGGTGACCCGGGCGGACCAGTTGTCGGAGCCGAGTTCGATGGCGGTGACGCGTCCGACGGCGACGTCGTTGACCTTGACCGCGGACTGCGGCACGAGGCTGAGGACGTCGTCGAGTTCCGCGGTGACCGTGTACGGGTGGGGGCCGAGGTCGGCTCCGCCGGGCAGGGGCAGGTCCTCGATGCCGTCGAAGCGGAAGGGGTTTCCGGGGGTCGCCCCGAGGACGAGGGCGAGCCCGAGGCCGAGCACGACGGCGCCGGCGGCGGCCGCTCCGGCCGCCCGCGGGGTGGGGCCTCTCATCGGTCCCCCTCTCCGGCGGCCGGCGCGGAGGTGTCCGGCGTGGGGCCGCCAGGTCCGGCCGCGCCGCCCGGCCCGGCGGATCCGCCGGTGGACGCGGAGCCTCCGGCGACCGGCAGCGGCAGCAGGGAGCCGCCCATGCTGATCTCGTTGAGATTGGCCCGGCCGTCGAGGGTGCGGGTGTCCTTGTTGTAGGCGTTGACGACGTTGGCGGCGGCGAGCGGGGCGACGTCGAGTGCCTCGGCGAGGGAGGCGCGCTGGTCGACGAGGGTCTGGGTGAGGGGGACGAGGCGGTCGACGTTCTTCTTGAGCTCGCCGCGGTTGTCCCTGATGAACGCCTTGACCTGGACGAGTGCCCTGCCGAGTTCCTTGAGGGCGCCGGCGAGGTCGTCCTTGTTCTCCGCGAAGTAGCCGACGACCTCGTCGAGGCGTTCCTGCGCGGTGCGGACGTCGCCGTCCTTGTCCTTGAGCATGGTGGTGAAGGTCTGCAGCTGGCCGAGGCTGGTGAAGAGGTCCTCGCTGCTGCCGTCGAGGGTCTTGGCGGCCTTGCCGAACTCCTTGATGGAGGTGCCGATGGAGGCGCCGTTGCCCTTGAGGTTCCTGGCGCCGGTGTCGAGGAGTTCGGACAGGGCGCCGGCGGAGTTGGCGCCGTCCGGGCCGAGGGCCCGGCTCAGTTCGGTGATGGAGTCGTAGAGCTGGTCGATCTCGACGGGGGTGCGGTTGCGGGAGGCGGGCAGTTCGGCGCCGTCGGAGAGGGTCGGGCCGGTGCTGTACGCGGGGCTGAGCTGCACGTACCGGTCGGCGACGATGCTGGGGGCGACGACGAGGGCCCGGGCGTCGGCGGGGACGCGGACGCCCTCGTCGAGGAGGAGCCGGACCCGCACCCGGGTGCCCTGCGGTTCCACGGACTCGACCTCGCCGACGCGCACGCCGAGGACCCGCAGGTCGGAGCCCGCGTAGATGCCGACCGCCCGGTCGAACCAGGCGGTGATCCGGGTGCCCTCGTCGTCGAGGACGCGGACGGCGACGAGGCCGCAGGCGGCGAGCACCGCGAGGGCCAGGCCGGCGACGAGGGGCTTTCTGGGACTGGTCATCGTTCACCGCTCCCCTTGGCCGTCGCCTTGGGTCGCGGCGGCAGGCATCCGGTCGTGGGCTGCGAGGTGTCGGGCAGGTAGGCGCGGGGCACCACGCCGCACAGGTAGCTGTCGAACCAGCGGCCGCTGCCGAGGGTGTTGCCGACGAGGCGGTAGTACGGGCCGATCAGCGCGAGTGTCTCGTCGAGCCGGCCGCTGTTCCGCTCCAGGACTCCGGTGACCCGGCCGAGGGCCTTGAGGGTGGGGCCGAGCTGGCGGTCGTTGTCGGCGACGACGCCGCTGAGTTCGGTGCCGAGCGCCCGGCTTCCCTTGAGGAGGGCGCGGATGGCGTCGCGGCGCTGCCGGAGTTCGCCGAGCAGGGAGCCGCCGTCCTCGATGAGGATCTCGAAGCTGGACTTCTTGTCCTCCAGGGTCTTGGTGAACTTCCGGCTGTTCGCGAGGAGTCGGGCCAGTTCGGTGTCGCGCTTCGAGACCGACCGGGAGAGCTCGGAGAGGCCGGTGGCGGCGTTGCGGACGTGCGGCGGGGAGTTCTTGAAGGTGTCGGAGATCGTCTCGAAGCTCTCCGCGAGCTTGGCGGTGTCGAGGGCGTCGACGGTGCCGCTGAGGTCCTGGAAGGCCTGGGTGACGTCGTACGGGGACGTGGTGCGCGACTGCGGGATGCGGGTGCCGGGGTCCTGTCGTTCGGAGCCCAGGGGGTCGAGGGCCAGGTACTTCTCGCCGAGGAGGGTCTTGATGGCGATGGCGGCGGTGGACCGGTCGCCGACCCAGGCGTCGCCGACCTCGAACGCCACCTTGACCTTGGGTCCGTCGAGGGTGACCTCGGTGACCTTGCCGACCTTGACGCCGGCGATGCGGACCTCGTCGCCTGCGTCGAGTCCGGCGGCCTCGGAGAAGTCGGCGCTGTAGGTGGTGTCGTCGCCGACCAGGGGCAGGCGCTCCACGTTGAACGCCAGGGCGGCGATCAGGGCGAGGAGGAGCAGTCCGGCGACGGCGACCGCGACGGGGTTGCGTTCCTTGGCCGGCTTGAACCGGGGGCGGGGGCTCATCCGCGGCACCTCGGTTCGGTCACGGCGATCCCGGTCGGCGGCTTCGAGCCGTCGGAGGTTCCCACGCCGGTCACGCGCGCCTCGCAGAGGTAGAGGTTGAACCACGATCCGTACGAGGACAGCCGGGCCAGGGCGGTCATCTTGGCGGGGGTGTTGGCCAGGAAGGACTCGATGGCGGGGGTGTGGGCGCCGAGGGTGCCGGAGAGCCGGCCGAGTTCGCGGATGTCCTTCTTGAGGGGTGCCCGGGCCTCCTGGAAGAGCCCGGCGGTCGTCGTGGTGAGGGCGCCGACGGCCTGGACGGCCTCGCCGAGGGGTTTGCGGTCGGTGTTGAAGCCGGTGACCAGTTTCCGGAGGGTGACGACGAGGTCGTCGAAGGCGGCCTCGCGGTTGTTGAGGGTGGTGAGGACGGTGTTGAGGTGGGTGACGACCTGGCCGATCACCTCGTCCTTGGCGGCGACCGTGCGGGTCAGGGAGCCGATGTGGCGCAGCAGGCTGTCGACGGTGCCGCTCTCGCCCTGGAGGACCTGCACGAGCGATCCGGCGAGGTCGTTGACGTCGGCGGGCGAGAGTCCCTCGAAGAGGGGCTTGAACCCGTTGAAGAGCAGGGTCAGGTCGAGGGCGGGGGTGGTGCGGTCGAGGGGGATGGTGTCCCCGTCGTGCAGGGTGCCGGTGAGGTCGCCGCTGCCGCGGCCGAGGGAGACGTAGCGCTGCCCGACCATGTTGAGGTACTTGACGGCGGCGGTCGCCGAGCGGGGCACGGAGCGGTCCTCGCGGACCGAGAAGGTGACCTCCGCGGTGCGCCGTTCGACGACGCGTACGCCGGTCACCTCGCCGACCTTGACTCCGGCGATGCGCACCGAGTCGCCCTTGACGAGTCCGGTGACGTCGGTGAACAGCGCCTTGTAGGAGCGGGTGGCGGAGCCGACGCCGGTGTTGGCGATGCTGAGGCCGAGGAGCGCGGTGGCCAGCGCCGTGACCAGGACGAACGCGAGGGACTTCAGAACGGTGCCGGTCAGTCCGCGCCGGCGCGTGTGGGCGGGTCGCGTGCTCATCCGAGGGTCACCTCCGCGCCGCGGAACGCCGGTCCGACGAGCGTGCTGCTCCAGTCCGGGAGGTCGCCGGGCCGCTTGCCCGCCGCGGGGGCGAGGAGTTCGTTGACGAGGTCGTTCTCCTGCGGCGAGTTGGCGGGGCCGAGGTTCTGGTCGGCCGCGGCCGCCGCCCGTGCGGCGGGGGCCACCGGGATGCCGAGGTAGGGCACGGGGTAGCAGCGCGGGCCGCCGCCGGATCCGTACGACGGGGTGTCCCGGCCGGGGACGTACGCGCCGCGCGAGGGCACGGTGGTGACGTCGACGTGCAGTCCCGGCTGGTCGGTGCCCTTGCCGAGGGCCTTGTCCATGGCCGGCACGAACTGGGCGAGGGTGCGCAGGGTGCAGGGGAAGGACGGCGCGTACTCGGCGAGCAGCTCCAGGGTGGGCCGGCCGGTGGCGCTGAGCCGGATGATGTTGTCCTTGTTCTGGCGCAGGAAGGCGGTCAGGTCCTGGGCCGTCCTGGTGGTGGCGCCGAGGGTGCCGGCGAGGTCGGCCTCCTTCTCGGCGAGGGTGCCGCTGGTGGTGGTGAAGTCGGTGAGCGCCGTGACGATGTCGGGGGCGGCGTCGGCGTAGACGTGGCTGACCTTCACGAGTTCTTTCAGGTCGCGGGTGAGGGCGGGCAGTTGGGGGTTGAACTCGCGCAGGTGGGCGTCGAGTTCGGTGAGGGTGTCGCCGAGCGTGTCGCCGCGGCCCTCCAGGGCCCGGGAGACTGCCGACAGGGTCGCCGACAGTTTCTGCGGCTGGACGGCGGTGAGCAGCGGGAGGACGTTGTCGAGGACCTGCTGGAGTTCGACGGCGTTGCTGGAGCGGTCCTCCGGGATGACGGCGCCGGGTGCGAGGGGGGCGGCGGTGGAGTCGCCGGGGGGTACGAGGGCGAC
This sequence comes from Streptomyces sp. NPDC014891, assembly GCF_043081085.1. Lineage (NCBI taxonomy): Bacteria > Bacillati > Actinomycetota > Actinomycetes > Kitasatosporales > Streptomycetaceae > Streptomyces > Streptomyces sp. NPDC014891. The sequence goes on from NZ_JBIBWF010000001.1 coordinate 940,785, forward strand.
GAACCGTTCGCCGAAGAGGGTGGTGGGGAGCATCTGGGCGCGGACGTCGGAGGGCACGTGGCGGAGGCTGCCGGGGCGCATGGCGAGGGTGAGCCGGGCTCCGGCGTCGGTGGCGTCGATGGCGCGGACCTCGCCGATGACGACGCCGCGGAGCTTCACCTCGGCGCCGAGGTGCATCTCGTTGCCGACGCTGCCGGTCTCGACGACGACGGGGTCGGAGTCGGTGAACTCCTTCTCGTAGACGGCGATCGCGAGCCAGGCGAGCAGGGCGGGCACCAGGAGGAAGACCACGCCGGCGAACCGGCGGCGCAGGGTCTCGGCACGTGGGTCGCTCATGTCACCCCGCCACCTTCACGGTCGTGGTCGCGCCCCAGAGGGCCAGCGACAGGAAGAAGTCGGTGACGCTGATCAGCACGATGGCGTTGCGGACGGAGCGGCCGACCGCGATGCCGACGCCTGCCGGGCCGCCGGAGGCGCGGAAGCCGTAGTAGCAGTGGGCGACGATCACCATCACGCTGAAGATCAGCACTTTCAGCACCGACAGCAGGACGTCGGTCGGTGACAGGAAGAGGTTGAAGTAGTGGTCGTACGTGCCCTGGGACTGGCCGTTGAACAGGACCGTCACGTAGCGGGAGGCCAGGTAGGAGGAGAGGAGGCCGATCGCGTACAGCGGGACGATGGCGACGACTCCGGCGATGATGCGGGTGGTGACGAGGTAGGGCATGGAGCGGATGCCCATGCCTTCGAGGGCGTCGACCTCCTCGTTGATCCGCATGGCGCCGAGCTGTGCGGTGAAGCCGGCGCCGACGGTGGCGGAGAGGGCGAGCCCCGCGACGAGCGGGGCGATCTCGCGGGTGTTGAAGTAGGCGGAGACGAAGCCGGTGAACGCCGCGGTGCCGATCTGCTCCAGGGCGGCGTAGCCCTGGAGGCCGACGACGGTCCCGGTGAAGAGCGTCATCGCGATCATGACGCCGATGGTGCCGCCGATGACGCCGAGGCCGCCGGAGCCGAAGGCGACCTCGGCGAGCAGGCGTTGCACCTCCTTGAGGTAGCGGCGCAGGGTGCGCGGGACCCAGAGCAGGGCCTTGACGTAGAACAGGAGCTGGTCACCGGACCGGTCGAGCCAGACGAACGGGGAGGCCATCGGTCTCAGCCTCCCTTCGGCGGGACGATCTGCAGGTAGATGCCCGTCAGCACCATGTTCACGAAGAACAGCAGCATGAAGGTGATGACGACGGACTGGTTGACGGCGTCGCCGACCCCCTTGGGGCCGCCGCGGGGGTTGAGTCCCCGGTAGGCGGCGACGATGCCGGCGATGAACCCGAAGATGAGGGCCTTGAGTTCGCTGATGTAGAGGTCGGGGAGCTGGGCGAGGGCGGAGAAGCTGGAGAGGTAGGCGCCGGGGGTGCCGCCCTGGAGGATGATGTTGAAGAAGTAGCCGCCGAGCGTGCCGACGACGGAGACCATGCCGTTGAGCAGGACGGCGACGGCCATGGTGGCGAGGACGCGGGGGACGACCAGTCGCTGCACGGGCGAGACGCCCATGACCTCCATCGCGTCGAGCTCCTCGCGGATCTTGCGGGAGCCGAGGTCGGCGCAGATGGCGGAGCCGCCGGCGCCGGCGATCAGGAGGGCGACGATGAGGGGGCTCGCCTGCTGGATGACGGCGAGGACGCTGGCGCCGCCGGTGAACGACTGGGCACCCAGCTGCTGGGTGAGCGAGCCGACCTGGAGGGCGATCACGGCGCCGAACGGGATGGAGACGAGCGCGGCGGGCAGGATGGTGACGCTGGCGACGAACCAGAACTGCTCGACGAACTCGCGGAACTGGAACGGGCGCCGGAAGACGGCCCGGGTGACCTCGGCGGCGAGGGCGAAGAGCCGGCCGGTCTGCCGCAGCGCGCCGGTGATCACGAGCCGCTCCCGGTGATCCGCTCCCGCTTGGGCAGGGTGTACGCCGTGTCGTCCCTGGCGTAGGTGTCGCGGATGGCGGCCTGGGCGGCGGGCGGCAGTCGGTCGAGCATGCCGAGGACGCGCTCCCGGCGGCGCCCCACGGCGGCGCGGGGCGGGAGGCCGGGGGACGGTTCGAGCTGGGGGACGATGGCGCGGGGCGCCGCGGGCCGGCCGGCGGTGCCGTCGAGTTCGGCGGCGAGGAGGGCCGCGTCCTTCTCCTCGGACATGCCGATGGGTCCTTCGCGGCGGCCGGCCAGGAACTGGGTGACGACCGGTTCCTCGCTGGTGAGGAGGACCTCGCGGGGGCCGAAGGTGACGAGGTTGCGCCGGAAGAACATCCCCATGTTGTCGGGGACCGTGGCGGCGATGTCCAGGTTGTGGGTGACGATCAGCATCGTCGCGTCGATGCGGGCGTTGAGGTCGATGAGGAGCTGTGAGAGGTAGGCGGTGCGGACGGGGTCGAGGCCGGAGTCCGGCTCGTCGCAGAGCACGATCTGCGGGTCGAGGACCAGGGCCCTCGCCAGACCGGCGCGCTTGCGCATGCCGCCGCTGATCTCGCCGGGGAGCTTCCCCTCCGCGCCCAGCAGGCCGACGAGTTCGATCCGCTCCATCACGATGCGGCGGATCTCGGACTCCCGCTTGCGGGTGTGCTCGCGCAGCGGGAAGGCGATGTTGTCGAAGAGGGTCATGGAGCCGAAGAGGGCACCGTCCTGGAACATGAGGCCGAAGAGTTTCCGGGTCTCGTAGATGTCCCGTTCCGGGCTGCTCACCATGTCGACGCCATTGATGAGAACGCGGCCCCGCTGGGGTTTGAGCAGCCCGATGAGTGATTTCAGGAAGACCGTCTTCCCGGTACCGGAGGGGCCGAGCATCACGCTCACCTCTCCGGCCGGCAAGGTCAGGGTCACGTCCTGCCAGATATTCTGCTTGCCGAAGGACATGGTCAGACCCTCAACGACTACTTCGATTCCCATCCCACCTCCAGCAAGCGTGCGTCGGGGGTGCGCCGCGGGCGCACGTTAAGTCGGTGCGGATCACTTGGACAAGAGGCGTGGCGCAAAATCCTTGATCCGCTCCGCTCTTTGTCACCACGGAGACAAAGTCCTTGTCGTTCTTTGTCTGCGGGACGACACATGACTGTGCCGACCTGCGGCTCCGTTCGCCGCCCCGGGAACGTTACGGCCGAGTAACCTCCCCCGGCAATACCGGATCCGGAGTTTTCGGCGACAGGTGCGGAGCGGGCCCGTGTTTGTCATTCCGGAGACAATTCCCGATCCCCGCTTGTCACCAGGGAGAGCACTGCTGATTCCAGCCATCCCTGATCGATCAGAATTGTCGACATTACGCACCCCGGAACCAAGGCGATTCCGGCCACCGCTCACCCGCTTGACAGGCGAATAGCCTTCTCAAAAGAATCATGGACTGCGCCATTGTTCAGCTAAGTTTCTCGCAAGTAACGTCAGGTTTCGCGGCCGAGAAATACCGGGCCGCCGGCCGCTCCCCCCACCGCGGTCGCACCCTCAGCTGGTCAATCCACAAGGAGAGTCCGGGACCCATGAAGAAGCAGATCAGAAACCTCGCCGTCGTCGCCGGGGCGGCCACCGCCGCGTTCGCCCTCGCCGCCGCCCCCGCCTCGGCCGTGCCGTCGACGGTCTGGACCGTCAACCCGTCGCCCGCCAGCTTCACCGCGACCAACAGCGGCAACGTCGTCCTCAGCGTCAACGGCATCGCGATGACGTGTACGAACTCGAAGGCCTCGGGCAGCATGGCCAGCGCCACCGGCAACCCGGCCACCGTCGCCTCCATCAGCGCCATCGCCTTCGGCGCCACCGGCGCGCCCTGCACCAGCGTCCTGGGCAACGTGACCACCGTCGCGACCACCCCGTGGACCCTGGTGGCGCAGGACTACACGGCCGCGACCGGGGTCACCAAGGGCTACGTCGGCAACGTCGACGCCAAGGTGACGGTCGGCGCCTGCGTCTTCCGCGTGACGGGCAAGGCCTCCGGCACGTACACCAACTCGACCGGCAAGCTGGCGGTCAACAGCGTCACCGGCGAGCTCACCGTCGTCTCCTCGACCAACTGCGGCTCCGCCGTCCCGGTCGGCGCCAAGCCGCTCTTCAAGGGCGACTACCTCGTCAAGGTGGCCAACACGACCACCATCCCGACGATCGTCGGCTCCAACCCGTAAGCAGTGCGCGCCCTCGTCCGTCCGGCCGGCGACCCCGGCCGGGCGGACGAGGGCCGTCCGCGCCCCCGACGGACTTCCCTCCCTTCGCGCCCGCGCACCCGACGCCCGCGCGCACTATCCGAGCGGAGCACCAGATGAGAGGCCAGCGAGCCGCCCTGCGGCCCGGCCGCGCCCAGACGCGCGGCGCCGCGATCGCCGCACTCGTGGCACTCGCCCCCCTCCTCCCCGCGGCGGCCGTGGCCCTGGGTCCGCAGGAGGTCGACACCCGGCTCCCCTACCTCTGCACCCTGCCCTCGGGTCCGCAGCCGGCGACGGTGCGGATCAGGGCGACCCTGCCCGACCGGGTGTCCGTCGGCGGGACGATCGAGGCGGCCGACGTCAGCACGACGCTGGAACTCCCGGCCGCGGTCGCGGCCGAACTCACCGCCCTCGAAGCCGCCACCGTGCGGGCGGAGACGGCGCTCACGGTCGGCGTGGGCCAGAACGGCGCCGGCACCGACGTCGGCTGGCTCGGCACGGCCCCGCCCACCCCTGTCCCCGGCGACGGACCGCTCGTCCTCACCGGCACCGGCGACGTCCCCGCCCTCACGACGGACACCCCCGGCGAGCTCACCCTCCGCGCCGGGAACCTCACCGTCGGGCTGGCCCCGGGCAAGGCCGACGGCACGCCGACCGGTCCGGCGTCCCTCGCGGTCAGCTGCGTCCCCGGACCCGACGCGGAGGACCGGACGCTGCTCGCCTCGATCCCCGTCACGCCAGGCTCCAGCGGCACCCCGAGCCCCGGCCCGCCGAGCACGCCCCCGACGGTCCCCTCCCCGGGCCCGCCCTCCGCCCCGGCCCGGCCCTCCGCCGCGCCCCCCGGGCAGACGGGGGCCCCGGTAGGCCGGGAGACGGCACGCGGGACGACCGGAGCACCGGCCCCCGCGTCCCCCGCGGTCCCCGGCAAGGGCCCGCGCGTGGCCGCCGAGGACAAGCCCGGCGCCCCCGCCGTCCGGCCGAAGGCGCCGCCCTGCGTCACCGAGAAGCCGACGTCCACCTCGCTCTCCGCGTACATCACCGGCTACTCCAACGTGCGCAAGCTCGACGGGGCCTCGCTCATCCCGGTCTCCTGCGTCCAGCTCGAACAGGGCGAGCCGGTGATCGACTTCCGTCCGGACGGCACCCTGCACCTGCTCCAGAAGTCGGAGGGCTCGCTCCTCTACCAGGGGCGCAAGCAGTCCCCGCCCTTCACGTCCACCTTCCTGACCTTCGGCTTCGCGCCCACCACGGCGACCCTGGTGCTGGAGCAGGCGGGCCCGCTCGTCGTCGAGTCGGACGTCCTCCTGGTCTTCCCCGACAACATCGCGGAGACCTACATCCGGGTGCCCCTCGTGCTGCGCGTGCTCGACGTCGAGGTCAACGGCACCCCGCTGGACGTCGGTCCCGACTGCCGCACGGCCACCCCGCTCGCCTCGCCCGAACCCCAGCCCGACAAGTACCCCGGCGACCACCTGGTCCTGCTCGGCAAGGGCCAGCTGCTCAACGGCACCGACGCCACCGGCTACGTCCTCACCAGCGGCGGGCCGCTCACCGGCGAGGTGACGGTCCCCGCGTTCAAGGGCTGCGGCGCCGGCGGCGAGAACCTCGACCGGCTCCTCACCGCCGCCATCTCCGGCCCGGGCAACCACATCCGCCAGATCCAGGGCCAGACCTGCGCGGTGGGCGTGGAGGTGCCCACCGAGGGCCAGTGCACGGCGGACCGCCAGCCGTACGTGGTCCCCAAGCCCGAGCGCTGAGACCACGGCCCGGGCCACCCCCGGGCCGTCGCCCCCGAACCCCGCCGCACCCGCACCACCCCGCCCCGCACCCCCTCAACGAAAGGCATCGCCATGCCCCTCGTCTCCTCCCGGACCCGTCTCGCCACCCTCGCCGCCCTCACCGCGCTCGGCGCCTTCGCCTCCATCGGCTCGGCGACGGCCGCCGCCCCGCAGCTGAACGGCAGTTGGGGGCCGTCCAACCGCTGCCCCGTCGACGCGGCGGCGATGCTGGCGTCCGACGGACTCGACACCTCGCCGCAGTGCGTCGTGTCGTACTCCGTCAGCGGCTCCATCAAGCTGGGCAACACCACCGTGCCGACCGGCAGCACCAACCTGCAGATCGGCGTCGTCCAGAACGCGGACGGCACCAGCACGGTCGCGGCCCCGGCCGGCGGCGCGCTGATCGCCGCACCGGCCAACGTCCCCGGCGGCCTCCTCGGTCTGATGTGTCCCAGCGACATCCCGTTCATCACCGACATCTGCCGCCAGCTCACCGACGCCAAGCTCAACAAGATCACCGCCACCATGGAGTCGGTCGGCACGCCCTCGGACTTCGACCAGATCGCGGGCGTCCTCACCGACAAGCCGATCGTGTCCATCCCGGTCCGCATCCGCCTGGAGAACCCGTTCCTCGGGAGCAACTGCTACATCGGGACGAAGACCAACCCGATCATCCTGCGCCCGAGCAACCTCACCTCGCCCGACTTCGGCGTCGAGCGCTTCAACGGCGACGGCTCCCCGAACGAGGAGGGCGACATGAGCCGCCTCAACATCCTCGGCTCCACCCAGAGCGACAAGACCTTCGCCGTCCCCGGCGCCAGCGGCTGCGGCCTCGGCTGGTTCGGCGTGATCGACGCCGCCGTCAACCTCAAGACCGGACTGCCCTCCGCCGCCGGCAAGAACAGCCTCACCCTCAACAACACCCAGACCCACCTCACGGGCCTCTTCGCCCCCGGTCTCGCCGCCCCCGACGCCGGCAAGGCCCTCTCCCGGAACTGGCACTCAGCCGTGCGGTAACAGCCATCCAGGGTCGATTCCCGGCCTACTAGGTAAGCGCGTACCCCTTAGGCACGCCAACTCTTGCGCAACGTGTGTACAGCACACAGCAGGTGACCTAGCTTCAGCAGATCACGTTGGTACGCACCTGACGACCAAGGCGGCGCCCACCACGCCAGGCTGGGCTCCGCACCGTCGCTCCCCCACCGGTCGCGTAGGAGAGCAAGGGATCGGTTCATGCCCGCAATCACCCAGTCGCCGGACATCGGTGAACCGCTCGAACCGCTCCCCAGGGAGTTCGCCGCCCTGATGAGGCCGGAGATACCCGGCCTCATCAAGGAGATCGGCATGGAGGTCCAGCGGACCTACCCCGTGTACGCCCACCTCTTCAACGGGCCGCACTCGGACGCGATCCGCCAGGGCGTCGAGCAGGCGCTCGCCGCCTTCGTGGAACGGGTGGCCGACCCCGGCACCAACTCGGCGCTCCGCGACGAACTGCTCCGCAAGTTCGGCCGGGTGGAGGCCTACGAGGGCCGCGACCTCGACACGTTACTGGGCGCCTACCGCCTCGGCGCGCGCGTCGCCCTGCGCCGGGCCAAGATCATCGGCCGGACGTACAACCTCTCCCCCACCCTCATCCTCGCCTTCGCGGACGCCCTCTTCGCGTACGTCGACGAGCTGGAGGCCCTGTCGCGCGAGGGCTACGTCATGGTGCAGACCCGCGCGGTGTCCGATGTGGCCGCACTGCGAAGACAGTTACTCCACCTGGTCGTCGCCGGGCCGCCGCTGCCCCGCGCGACGATCGCCGAACTGTGCCGGGACGCTTCCTGGGAGCTCCCCGCCGAGTGCACGCTGGTCGCCCTGCGTCCGCCGCTCGCCGAGCTCGTCCAGGCGGGGCTGGACCGGGACGTCCTCGCCGACCTCAGCCTCCCCCAGCCGTACCTGCTGATCCCCGGCCCGCTCACCGCCGACCGCCTCGCGATGCTCGGCTCCGCCCTGGCCGGCACGTCGGCCGTCGTCGGCCTGACGGTGCCGCCGGCGCAGGCCGCCCACTCCCTCCGCTGGGGCCGCCGGGTCCTCCAGCTCATCGACGACGGCGTGGTCGCCGACGCGCCGCTGGTGCACTGCGAGGAGCACCTGACAACGTTGTGGCTGCTCGCGGACCCGGCCCTGGTGGACCAGCTGGCCCGCCGCGAACTCGCCCCGCTCGACGAGCTGTCCGGGACCCGGCGCGACCGGCTGATCGAGACCCTGCGGGTCCACGTCTCCACCCGGGCGCCCGCCGAACAGGTCGGTGAACTCCTCGGCGTCCACGCCCAGACGGTCCGCTACCGGCTGCGGAACCTGGACAGCCACTTCGGCGACCGCCTCCTCGACCCCGACCACCGCTTCGCCCTGGAAGCGGCCCTGCGCGCCCTCCACCTGGGCGGCCGCCGCAAGGACTGAACCGGGGACGACCCCCCGGCCGAGCGGCGGGCGGCGCGAGGAGGGACCTTCCAGCCCCTGCGGCACCGGTCAGGGCCGTCTCGGCGTGAGGCGGCAGCGGGCCGGGCCCGCTGCCTGGAGGGTGATGGCGGGGGCCACGGGGACCACCGTGTCGACGGCCTCCAGGTCGTGGCGCTGGAGGATCATCGCCAGGGCGATCACCGACTCCAGCATCGAGAAGTGCTGGCCGATGCAGGCCCGCGGGCCTCCGCCGAAGGGGAACCAGGCGTAGCGGGGGCGGGCGGCCTCCGCCTCGGGCGTGAAGCGGTCGGGGTCGAAGCGCTCCGCGTCCTCCCAGTAGTCCGGGTGCCGGTGCGTGACCCAGGGGGCGACGATGACGTCCGCGCCCGCCGGGATCGCGACGCCGCCGACCACGGTGGCCTCGACGGCCCGGCGGCCGATGACCGGGGCGGCCGGGAAGAGCCGCATGGCCTCCTTCAGGACCCGGGTGACGTACGGCAGCGCGTCGAGGTCCCCGGCCCCGGGGGTGCGGCCGGCCAGCACGCGGTCGACCTCCTCGTGGGCCCGCTTCCGCTCCTCCGGGTGGAGGGCGAGCAGGTGGAGGGCGAAGCCGAGCGAGGTGGCGGTGGTCTCGTGACCGGCGAGCAGGAAGACGAGGACCTGCTCGCGCAGTTCGGTCGCGTCGAAGCTGCCGTCCTCGGCGCTCTCGGCCTCGACGAGGAGGGTCAGCAGGTCCTGTCCGTCCCCGGGGGCGCCGCCGGAGCTCCGGCGCTCGGCGATGATGCGGTCGCAGACCTCGTAGAGCGCCCGGTGGACGGTGGCGGCGCGGCGGTTGCCCGGGGTGGGCCAGTCGCGGGGGACGTTGAGCGGCGAGTAGCCGCGGCGCAGGACGTACGCGCCGACGTCCGGGAAGTTGTCCTCGACGATCTCGACGGCCGCGTCGACGTCGGTGCCGAAGAGGATGCGGGCGACGGCGCGCAGGGAGAGGCGCGTCATGGCCTGGAGGACGTCGACGGTGCCGGCGCCGGCGTCCCGCCACTCCTCGATGAGGGTCGTGGTCTCCGCGGCGACGGCGGCGGCGTAGCCGTCGACGCGGCGGCGGGTGAAGAGGGGCTGGACGAGCCGGCGCTGGCGGAGGTAGTCCTCGTCCTGGCTGGTGAGCAGTCCGTTGCCGAAGGACTCCCGGACCTCCTGGTAGAAGGCGTTGTCCTTGCGGAAGTTGGCGGACTCGCCGGCGAGGACCTGCTGCGCGCCCGCGGCGGAGAAGACGCCGTAGACGGTGGTGCGGATCCCGGGCGGGCCGGCGGAGATCCGCACGACGTCGCCGTGGTCCCGGCGGGCGCGGAGGAAGGTGCCCAGGGAGTCGTTCTTGAGGTCGAACAGGGAGCCGAGCAGCGGGAGTCCCGTGAGTTCGGGCGCCTCGGTACCGGTGGTGGTGGCCATGAACGTTCCCCTCGATCGTCGCCTGACGGGTGATTGTCCCGCAGCGGGTGACCCACCGGTAGGGATGCTCGAACGGCGGGCCGAATCCGGCCGGTCGGCTCGAACCGGGCGGTTGTCAGTGCCGTCTGGGAGGCTCGCCGCATGGAGCGACCCGAGATGACCCTGCAACTGACGATCGACTGCGCGGACCCGCAGCGGCTGGTGCCGTTCTGGCTGGAGGCCCTGCGCTACGTGCCGGATCCGCCGCCGGAGGGCCACGCCACCTGGCGGGCGTACTGGGAGGCGATCGGCGTCCCCGAGGACGAACTGGGCGGGGACGCCGGGGAGCTCCCGGAGTCCATCGTGGACCCGGCGGGCACCGGTCCCCGGGTGTGGTTCCAGCGCGTCCCGGAGCCTAAGACCGTCAAGAACCGCGTCCACCTGGACCTGAAGGTCGGGGGCGGCCGCGGGGTCCCGCTCGCGGTGCGCCGGGAGCGGGTGGACGGCGAGGTGGCGCGGCTCACGGCCCTGGGCGCGACGATCCTGTACACGATGGACGAGCCGAACGGCATGGACTACTACGCGGTGGTCCTCCAGGACCCCGAGGGCAACGAGTTCTGCCTGGTCTGAGGGCGCCCTCCGGAGCGGGCCGGGAGTCGCGGCGGACGTGTCGGACACCACGTGACCGACACCACCGGCCCGCCCCGCGGTGCCGCGGGGCGGCCGGCGAGCGGCCCGCCACCCCGCCCCGGACGGCCGGAACGGGGCCGCCGAACGCCGGAGCGTGGCGGAACGCACGCTCGAATGGTGCACGGTTCACCGCTCCCTGGGCCTAGCCTTGTACGCATGTCCGATCGCCACAGAGAGACCCCGAGCCCCGAAGCCCTGAACGACGCCATCCGCACCTTGTGGGCGCGCGCCGGCGAGCAGCGCCGCGCACTGACCGCCGACGAGCAGCGGATCTATCAGGTACTCGTGGCCGCGTGGGCCGAGGCGACGCAGACGGACCAGGGGCTCGCCGCCTAGACGGGCCGTACCGGTCCAGGGGTGATCGCGGCGCCCGGCGCCTGATCAGGCCTGATCGGCAAGACGGCCCCTAGGGGCGCCACTCCGCGCGGTAGGCCGGGTGCCCGGCGTACGGCAGGGCGAGGACGCGGAGGGTCCAGTCCGGCGTCACCGGTGGGGCCGTGAACCGGGCGCCCGTGTCGTCCCGGATCCAGCGCCGGCCGTCCGCCTCCTCGACCGGTCCCATCCAGCGGAGCGCGCACGACCCGCCGAACAGGTGCTCGCCGTCCCGGCCGCACGCGGGCGGGCAGGTGACGGCCGAGGCCGCGAGCAGCTGTCGCTTCGCGAGGATCTCCGTCAGGACGCGCGCCCGGGCGACCCTCAGGTACGCTCGGCCGCCGCCGTCCCCGGACTCCTCCCGGACGATCTCCCACGGATGGAGGCCTTCCCCGGTGTCGCCGAGCCGTGCCGCGGCCGCGGTCTCCTCGTCGTAGCGAGCCGTGAGGAAGGCGATCAGTTCGTCCACGGGACCCTCCGGATGGCGTCCGCCCCGGTGCGGCGCGCCGGGTACGGGTGCCGCGTCGGTGTGCGGACGCGGGCGGATGGCCTCACTGTACGAGCAGCCGCCGGCCCGCCGGGAGCGTTCCGCACGACCGGGCCGGCGCCGCGCCCGCCGTGCGGAACCGGGCCGGATCCGGTGTGGGACCGGCTACTTGGCGATGGCCCGGCTGATCACCATGCGCTGGATCTCGCTGGTGCCCTCGAAGATCGTGTAGATGGCCGCGTCGCGGTGCATGCGCTCCACCGGGTACTCGCGGGTGTAGCCGTTGCCGCCGAGTATCTGGATCGCCTGGGCGGTGACCTTCTTCGCGACCTCGCTCGCGTACAGCTTGGACATCGAGCCCTCGGCGGCGGTGAAGGGCCTGCCGGCGGTCGCCATCCAGGAGGCGCGCCAGACCAGGAGGCGGGCGGCGTCGATCTGGGTGGCCATGTCGGCGAGCTGGAAGGCGACGCCCTGGTTCTCGATGATCGGGCGGCCGAACTGGACGCGGGTCCGCGCGTAGTCGAGGGCGACCTCGTAGGCGGCGCGGGCCGTGCCGACCGCCATGGCGCCGACCGCCGGGCGGGAGGCCTCGAAGGTGGCCATGGCGGCGTTCTTGACGCGCTCGCCGCCGGCCTTCGCCTTCTCGCGGGCCCGGGCCAGCCGCTCGTCCAGCTTCTCCTTGCCGCCGAGGAGGCAGTGGCCGGGGACGCGGACGTCCTCCAGGACGACCTCGGCGGTGTGGGAGGCGCGGATGCCGTGCTTCTGGAACTTCTGCCCCTGGGAGAGGCCGGGGGTGTTCGGGGGCACGATGAAGGAGGCGTGGCCCTTGGAGCCGAGCTCCGGGTCGACGACCGCGACGACCACGTGGACGTTGGCGATGCCGCCGTTGGTGGCCCAGGTCTTGGTGCCGTTGAGCACCCACTCGTCGGTGGCCTGGTCGTAGACCGCGCGGGTGCGCATCGAGGCGACGTCCGATCCGGCGTCGGGCTCGGACGAGCAGAACGCGGCGACCTTGACGTCGTTCGCGTCGCCGTACATCTGCGGGACCCAGGCGCCGATCTGCTCCTCGGTGCCGTTGGCGAGGACGCCGACGGCGGCGAGGCCGGTGCCGACGATGGAGAGGGCGATGCCGGCGTCCCCCCAGAAGAGCTCCTCCATGGCCATGGGGATGCCGAGGCCGGTGGGGTCGAAGAACTGCTGGGCGTAGAAGTCGAGCGAGTAGATGCCGATCTTCGCCGCTTCCTGGATGATCGGCCAGGGAGTCTCCTCACGCTCGTCCCATTCGGCGGCCGCGGGGCGCATCACGTCGGCGGCGAAGCCGTGGAGCCAGTCGCGGACCTGCTTCTGGTCATCGTTGAGTTCGAGCGTGAACTCGCCCATATTCCCTCCCAGCAGTACGTTACTTGCGGTAACACCAGTCTGTTACCGGTCGGTACGGGCTGTCAACCTGCGGTGGAGCGGTTCGGCCGACCGGCACCGGACACCGGCCGGGTGTTACGTTGCGACAGCCTCACGAATCGCACGGGCGGGGAGACACGCACATGGACATCGCACACCGGACCACCGACCAGCAGACGCCCGCCGAGCAGCGGCGACGCGAACTGCTGGAGGCGGCGGACCGGGTGGTGCTCCGGGACGGCCCCAAGGCCTCCATGAACGCGATCGCGGCGGAGGCCGGCATCACCAAGCCGATCCTCTACCGCCACTTCGGCGACAAGGGCGGCCTCTACCGCGCTCTCGCCATCCGCCACACGGACGCCCTCCTCGCCGCCCTGCGGTCCGCCCTCGACGCGCCGTCCGACCGCCGCCGCCGCGTCGAATCCACCCTCGACACCTACCTCGCCTCGATCGAGGCGATGCCCCAGGTCTACCGCTTCCTCATGCACCCCGCCGAGGAATCCCACCAGGCCGAGCAGGGTTTCGACGTCGGCCGCCACTCCGCCCCGCTGCTCCGGCGCATGGGCGAGGAGCTCGGCCAGGTCATCGCCGAGCGCATCGACCTGGGCCCCGGCGCCGAGGCCCAGGCCCGGATCTGGGGGCACGGCATCGTCGGCATGATGCACGCGGCCGGCGACTGGTGGCTCGGCGAGCGCCCCTGCTCGCGCGCCGAACTCGTGCGCAGCCTGGCCGACCTCCTCTGGGGCCGCCTCGCCCAGGCGTCCGACCGCCCCGGCGGACCGGGGTTCTAGGGGGCGTCTCGCCGGGACCGGCCCGGCGAGGGGCGACGCCGCCCTCGGCTCCGGCCCGGCGAGGGGCGACGCCGCCCTCGGGCCCGGGCCGGACTCCCGCCGGTGCCGTCGGACCCCGGGGCACTGCGGGCGCGGCCCTCGGGCCTCCGCCACCGCCGCCCCGCAGGGGCCTCAGGTCTCCAGCACCCCGACCCCGCCGCCCCACGGCTGCTTGCGGACCGCGCGGATCAGACGTGACTTGCGCCACCCCGTGACGTGGTCCGCGTAGACCCCGCCGTCCAGATGGTCCGCCTCGTGCTGGAGGCAGCGGGCGAAGAAGCCCGTGCCCTCCACCCGGACCGGCGTGCCGTCCAGGCGCACCCCCTCGACCACCGCCCGGTCGTAACGGGGCGTCGGGGCTTCGAGCCCCGGCAGGGAGAGGCAGCCCTCGGGGCCCCGCACGACGTCGCCGTCCGCCTCGACCAGGCGCGGGTTCACGACGTGCCCCAGGTGGCGGGTCTCCTCGTCGTCCGGGCAGTCGTACACGAAGACCCGCAGGCCGACGCCCACCTGGTTCGCCGCCAGGCCGACGCCGTTCGCCGCGTACATCGTGGCGAACATGTCCTCGACGAGCCGGGCGAGTTCGGGCCCGAAGTCGGTGACGGGCGCGCAGGGCGTGTGCAGGACGGGGTCGCCGAGGAGAGTCATCGCTCGGACCAGGCCGGAACTGCCGGGGATGGGGCGGTTTCGCATGGCCGTAAGGGTACGGTCCGCCGTGACCTGGCTGTTTCGGGTGTCTCACCACGGTGCCGCTGTTCGGGCTGCTGGCCGGATCTCGATAGGCTGAGCCCGGACCGACGCAAGGAGGAACAAGAACGATGTCAGGACACCCCGGTAATCCAGAGCCGCTGTCGCCGCGCGCCAAGCTGGCCGTGACGGCGGGCAGGGCCGCGGCCGCGGTGTCGCGTGCGGCGGGGCGCGGCAGCGGATCGGTGATCGGCGGCAAGGTGGCGCTGAAGCTCGACCCCGACCTCCTCGGCCGGCTCGCCCAGCATCTGGACGTCGTCCTGGTGTCCGCGACCAACGGCAAGACCACCACGACCCGGCTGATCGCGGAGGCCCTGCGCGCCGCCGGCCCGGTCGTCTCGAACGCCCTCGGCGCCAACATGCCCGCGGGCATCACCTCGGCGCTGGCCGGCGGCTCGGACTCCAAGTACGGCGTCATCGAGGTCGACGAGAAGTACCTGGCCGGCGTCGCCCGCGACACCACGCCCAAGGTGATCGCGCTGCTCAACCTCTCCCGCGACCAGCTCGACCGCGCCGCCGAGACCCGGATGCTCGCCGAGAAGTGGCGCGAGGGCCTCAACGGGACGAAGGCCGTCGTCGTCGCGAACGCCGACGACCCGCTCATCGTGTGGGCCGCCTCCTCCTCGCCGAACGTGGTGTGGGTCGCCGCCGGCCAGGAGTGGAAGGACGACGCCTGGTCGTGCCCCGCCTGCGGCGGTGTGATGCAGCGCCCGGGCGACGACTGGTTCTGCGGCGAGTGCGGCTTCCGCCGCCCCGCCCCGAGCTGGGCGCTCAGCGGCGACCACGTGCTCGACCCGCACGGCTCCGCCTGGCCGATCCGGCTCCAGCTGCCCGGCCGCGCCAACAAGGCGAACGCCGCGACCTCCGCCGCCGTCGCCGCCGTCTTCGGGGTGCCGCCGCAGGTCGCCCTGGAGCGCATGTACGCGGTGCAGGCCGTCGCCGGACGCTACGACGTGGTGTCCTTCCAGGGCCGTGAGCTGCGCCTGCTGCTCGCCAAGAACCCGGCCGGCTGGCTGGAGACGTTCTCGCTCATCGACGGACCGCCGGCCCCGGTGATCCTCTCCGTCAACGCCCGCGGCGCCGACGGCACGGACACCTCCTGGCTGTGGGACGTGGACTACGGCCGGCTCGCCGGGCACCCGATCATGGTGATCGGCGACCGCCGGCTGGACCTCGCGGTCCGCCTGGAGGTCGCGGGTGTGGACTTCCGCGTCTGCGAGACGCTGGACGAGGCCGTCGCGATGGCCCCGCCCGGGCAGATCGAGCTGATCGCCAACTACACCGCCTTCCAGGACGTCCGCCGCCGCGTCGGCAACTGACCCGTAGAGGACTTGCAGCATGAGTGACAGCAGCCTGCGCCTGGTCTGGGTCTACCCGGACCTGCTCAGCACCTACGGCGACCAGGGCAACGTGCTCGTCGTCCAGCGCCGTGCCGAACAGCGCGGCCTCAGCGTCGAGCGCGTCGACGTCCGCAGCGACCAGCCGGTGCCGACCTCGGGCGACATCTACCTGATCGGCGGCGGCGAGGACCGCCCGCAGCGGCTCGCGGCCGAACGGCTGCTCCGGGACGGCGGCCTGTCCCGGGCCGCCTCGAACGGCGCGATCATCTTCTCGGTCTGCGCCGGATACCAGATCCTGGGGCACGAGTTCGTCAACGACGTCGGCGAGCGGCAGCCGGGCCTCGGCCTGCTCGACGTCACCACGACCCGCGGCGAGGGCGCCCGCTGCGTCGGCGACGTCCTCGGCGACATCGACCCGCGCCTCGGCCTCCCCCAGCTGACCGGGTTCGAGAACCACCAGGGCATCACCCATCTCGGCCCGACCGCCCGGCCGTTCGCGCGGACGGTGTTCGGGAACGGCAACGGGACCGGCGACGGCACCGAGGGCGCGTACAACGACACCGTCTTCGGTACGTACATGCACGGTCCCGTCATGGCCCGCAACCCGCAGATCGCGGACCTGCTCCTGAAGCTGGCCCTCGACGTGAACGCGCTGCCGCCGACGGACGACCGCTGGTACGAGGCGCTGCGCGCCGAGCGCATCGCGGCCGCCACGCAGCCCGCGTAGCGGTCCGGACGGCCCGCGCCGGACGGGCCCGGAGAGGCGGCACGCACGGCTCCGGCGGCCTCTCGTACGAACGTACGTTGTCCACTGTGCGGACATCCGGTTCGGCCCCGCCACCCTGCGACGATAGGGTGGCGGGGATCCAGCCGGACGACGTGGTCCGGGAGTCGGCCCACGTTGCAAAGGTTTTCGGGCTATGCGCATTGGCGTGCTCACCTCCGGCGGAGACTGCCCCGGTCTGAACGCTGTCATCCGATCCGTCGTGCACCGCGCCGTCGTCGACCACGGCGACGAGGTCATCGGCTTCCACGACGGGTGGAAGGGCCTGCTGGAGTGCGACTACCGCAAGCTCGACCTCGAAGCGGTCGGCGGCATCCTGGCCCGCGGCGGCACCATCCTCGGCTCCTCGCGGGTCCAGCCGGCGCACCTGGTCGACGGCGTCGAGCGCGCCCGCGGCCACGTGGCGGACCTCGGGCTGGACGCGATCATCCCGATCGGCGGCGAGGGCACCCTCAAGGCCGCGAACCTGCTCTCCGAGGCGGGTCTCCCGATCGTCGGCGTCCCCAAGACGATCGACAACGACATCGCCTCCACCGACGTGACCTTCGGCTTCGACACGGCCGTGACCGTCGCCACCGAGGCCCTCGACCGGCTGAAGACCACCGCCGAGTCGCACCAGCGCGTCCTGGTCGTCGAGGTCATGGGCCGTCACACCGGCTGGATAGCGCTGCACTCCGGCATGGCCGCCGGCGCGCACGCCGTGGTCGTCCCCGAGCGCCCCTTCGACATGGACGAGCTGACGGCCCGGGTGGGCGAGCGGTTCGAGGCCGGCAAGCGGTTCGCGATCGTGGTCGTCGCCGAGGGCGCCAAGCCCCGTGAGGGCTCGATGGACTTCAAGACCGCGGGCACGGACATCTACGGCCACGAGCGGTTCACCGGGATCGCCAACCAGCTGTCCGTCGAGCTGGAGCGCCGCCTCGGCAAGGAGGCCCGTCCCGTGATCCTGGGCCACGTCCAGCGCGGCGGCACCCCGACCGCGTACGACCGCGTCCTCGCGACCCGCTTCGGCTGGCACGCGGTCGAGGCCGCCCACCGCGGCGAGTTCGGCATGCTGACGGCCCTGCGCGGCACGGACATCACCATGGTCCCGCTGGCCCAGGCCGTGGAGAGCCTCAAGACGGTCCCCGCCGACCGCTACGCAGAGGCCGAGTGCGTGATCTGACGCACACCCGCGCGGACGCGCGCGCACGACACCGCCCCCGGTCGCAGTCGCGGCCGGGGGCGGTTCTAGTCTGGTGCGGACAACAAGCGCGAATCGGGCTCCAGGAGTGCACACGATGGATCACAGCGGGCACGGCATGACCATGGATCTGCCGCCGTTCACGCTGGGACGGGGGCTGGAGTTCTCTCCCGACCCCTTCTTCCTGATCGGCTGCCTCGCGGCGCTCGGTCTGTACGGCTGGGGCGTGGCGCGGCTGCGCGGCCGCGGGGACGCGTGGCCGGTGAGCCGGACGGTGTTCTTCACGGTCGGCGTGCTGACGATCGCGCTCGTCATGTGCACCAAGCTCAACGACTACGGCATGGTCATGTTCAGCGTGCACATGGTCCAGCACATGGTGATCTCCATGCTGTCGCCGATCCTGCTGCTGCTCGGCGCGCCGGTCACGCTGGCCCTGCGGGCGCTGCCGGTGGCGGGCCGCGGCTCGACCGGCCCGCGCGAGCTGCTCCTGAAGCTGCTGCACAGCCGGTACATGAAGGTGATCACGCACCCGGGCTTCACGATCCCGATGTTCATCGCGAGCCTCTACGGGCTCTACTTCACCCCGCTGTTCGACTTCCTGATGGGCTCGAAGCCGGGTCACATCGGCATGATGGTGCACTTCCTGATGGTCGGCGTGGTGTTCTTCTGGCCGATCATGGGCGTCGACCCGGGCCCGCACCGGCCGGGCTACGTGATGCGGATGCTGGAGCTGTTCGCGGGCATGCCGTTCCACGCCTTCTTCGGCATCGCTCTGATGATGGCCTCGGAGCCGATGGTGAAGGCGTACCAGAACCCGCCGGCCTCGCTGGGCATCGACGCGCTCACCGACCAGAACGCGGCCGGCGGCATCGCCTGGGCGTTCAGCGAGATCCCGTCGGTGCTGGTGCTGATCGCGCTGGTCTACCAGTGGTACCACTCCGAGCAGCGGCAGGCGGTCCGCAAGGACCGGGCCGCCGACCGGGACGGGGACAAGGAGCTGGAGGCGTACAACGCGTACCTCGCCTCGCTCCAGGCCCGGCGGTGACGCCCGGCGTGCGGTGAGCGGCCCCTTTCCGGGCCCGGCGCGGGACCTCGTACGGGGTCCGGAGCCGGGCCCGGCGGCATGTCCGGCGCACGCCGGAGCGTCCGGGGAGTAGCGCGCGCCCCGCCTGGGGGGTCACGATGGGCTGGACGGCTTCCACGACCTCGGTCGGGAGGAGGGCGGACTCATGTCCGGTGGCACGAAGACGATGGCGGTGCTCACCTGCGCCGCGGTGGTGCTCACGACCGCGTACACGGTCGCGCTCGGCAGCAGCGGATGGCTCTGGTTCGGCTCGGTGGTGCTCGCGGTGGCGACGATCGGCCTCGCCGCGTCGGACAGCGCGGCTTCGGCGGGACCGCGCCGCCGCCCGCCGGCCGGTCCCGGGCCGGCAAGCCCCTGAGCCCGTCGGGCCGGGGTGCCGCGTGGTCAGCCGCGCGGTGCGAGGACCACCCAGACCTGCCCCGGTGCGAAGGCCAGCGGCGCGCCGTCCGGGGTCGTGAACGCGGTGCCCGACGCCGCCGCCGTACGGGACCAGCGCGCCGGGTACGCGCGCCCGTCGCGCAGGACCGTCGCGGTGCCGCTCCCGACGGTCTCGGTGTACGGCGAGACCGCGCCGGTGACGTCGTGGAAGCGGGACGGGCGGACGGTGACGTGCTGCACGACCACGGTGGACGGCGCGAGGGGCCCCGTGGCGGTGTCGCGGGCCGGCCGGCCGTCCATCGCCACCCGCCAGGTCCGGTCGGAGGCGGACCAGGTGAAGGTGTAGCGGGCGGCCGGGTAGCGGACGGTCTCGGCCGGGACCGCGGTGCCGCCGGCCGGGGCGGGGCCGAAGCGGAAGCCGATGTCCCGGGCCTCCTGGGGCGCGGCCACGGTGTCGAGGGCCCGCCCGGGGCGCAGGTACAGGTTGTGCGGGGCGGCCCGGTCCGCCGAGCGGCGGAAGGCGCCGGGGCTGGTGGACTCGGTGACGGGGTCCAGGGGCGCGGCGCGCAGGAGCGGGTCGAGGGCGGACTGGGCGCCCGAGTAGCCGAGGACCGGGCGGCCGAAGGCGGCGAGCAGCTCCACGTCGGACTCGCGGGCGCTGCGGACGGGTCCGACGCGCTCGGGCAGGCGGGAGGAGTAGACCGCGAGGAGCCTGGTCACGCCGCCCTCGACCTGCTCGACGTAGACGACGTCGGCGTCGCCGAGCCCGGTGTGCGGGCGGGCCGCGGCCACATTGTCGATCTTGACAGCGAGGACGGGGGCGGACCGGGCCGGGAGCCCGGTGAACGGGGAGAGGCCGGAGGCGGCGGGAGGGGTCGTGGCCGGCGGCGCCGTCGTGGGCGGCGGCGCGGTGGTGGCGGGTACGGGCGTGGGCGTGGGGGACGGCTCCGGCCGTCCCGCGTCGGAGCAGCCGTAGAGCCCGGCCGCCGCCACCGCGCACAGCAGCGCGGTGAGGACGCGGCCGGGGCGTCCGATTCCTCGCTCGCCGGTCATCATGACGCTCCCCCACCAGTGGACCACGGGCGCGTGCGCGCGTACAACGGGCATGACGGACGACGAACGGGGGTCGCGGGTGTTCTACCACCTGATGAAGTACGTACTGCTGGGACCGCTGCTGAGGCTGCTCTTCCGGCCGCGGATCGAAGGTCTCGAACACATCCCGGAAGAAGGGGCCGCGATCGTCGCGGGGAACCATCTGTCCTTCTCCGACCACTTCCTGATGCCGGTGGTGCTCGACCGGCGGATCACGTTCCTTGCGAAGCAGGAGTACTTCACGGGGCCGGGGATCAAGGGCCGGCTCACGGCCGCGTTCTTCCGGGCGGCCGGGCAGATTCCGGTCGACCGCTCGGGCAAGGAGGCGGGCAAGGCGGCGATCCGGGAGGGGCTCGGGGTGCTGGACCGGGGTGAGCTGCTCGGCATCTACCCGGAGGGGACCCGCTCGCACGACGGCCGGCTCTACAAGGGCAAGGTGGGCGTGGCGGTGATGGCGCTGACGGCCGGGGTGCCCGTGGTGCCCTGCGCGATGGTGGGGACCTTCGAGATCCAGCCGCCGGGCAAGGTGGTGCCGAGGATCCGCCGGGTCACCATCCGGTTCGGGGAGCCCCTGGACTTCTCCCGCTTCGCCGGGTCGGCGGGCGAGCGGACCGTGGTCCGCGCGGTGACCGACGAGATCATGTACGAGATCCTCCGGCTGTCCGGACAGGAGTACGTGGACGCCTACGCGGCCGACGTGAAGGCGGCGGAGCCGCGGGCGGACGACTGAGCCGCGGCCCGGGGTTCCCGGGCGGCGGACGCTGTGAGCGGATCCGCGCTCGGCGCAAACCGCTGGGCCGCCGCGCCGGGCGGCCGTAGCGTCACGATCATGACCAAGGGAACCGTGTTCGTGCTGGGTGGGTCGGGACAGGTGGGGCGGGCGGCCGTGCGGGCGCTCGTCGCGGACGGCTGGGAGGTGACGGCCGCCTCGCGGGGCGGCGGCAGGGACGCGAGGTGGCCGGACGAGGTCCGGTCGGTGGCGCTCGACCGGAACGAGGACGGCGCGCTCGCGGCCGGACTGGGCGAGGGCTGCGACGTGCTGGTGGACGTCGTCGGGTACGACGCGGGGCACGGGCGGCAGGTGACGGGGCTCGCGGACCGGATCGGGTCGGCGGTGGTGGTGTCCAGCGGCGCCGTCTACGAGGACGCGCGGGGACGGAGCTTCGACACCCAGGACCGGCCGGACGGCTTCCCCGACTACCCGCTGCCCATCCCGGAGGACTGGCGGACGGTGGCGCCCGGCGACGGCACCTACGGCACGCGGAAGGTGGCGCTGGAGCGGGAGGTGCTCGCGGCCGGCCCGGCGCTGCCGACGACGGTGCTGCGGCCCGGCGCGATCCACGGGCCGTACTCCCCCGGGCCGCGCGAGCTGTGGTTCGTGAAGCGGGTCCTCGACGGGCGGGCGGTGCGCCCCCTGGCGTACGGCGGGGCGTCCCGGTTCCACCCGGTGCACGTGGACAACCTCGCGGAGCTCGTCCGGCTGGCGGCGGCGAGTCCGGGCAGCCGGGTGCTCAACGGCGGGGATCCGGAGGCGCCGACGGTCGCGGAGATCGGGGCGGCGGTCGACGCGGTCATGGGCTTCGAGAGCGAGACGGTGCTGATCGAGGGCGCGCCGCCGGGGGACGTCGTGGGGGCCACCCCGTGGACGGCCCCGCGGTCCGTGGTCTACGACATGGCTGCGGCGGAGCGGGAGCTGGGGTACCGGCCGGTGGTGTCGTACGCCGACGCGCTGCCGGAGACGGTCGCGTGGCTGACCGAGCGGCTCGCGGGACGGGAGTGGCGGGAGGCCTTCCCGGGACTCGCGAAGTACGGGGTGGACCTGTTCGACTACGCGGCGGAGGACGCCTGGCTGGCCTCCCGGGGGTGACCCCGGTGGGGGCGGGACGGTCGTCCCGCCCCCACCGGGCCGTCAGCCGGTCACGGCGTCGGGGTGGCGTGCGGGGCGCAGGTCTGGTCCCTGGCGTCCAGCTTGCCGGTCAGCAGGTAGGCCTCGACCTTGGTGTTGAGGCAGGGGTTGACCAGGCCGGTGATGCCGTGCGAGCCGGCGTCCCGCTCGGTGATCAGGCGCGAGCCCTTGAACCGCTTGTGCAGCTCGACGGCGCCGGCGTACGGGGTGGCGGCGTCGCGCTCGGACTGGGCGATGAGCACCGGCGGCAGGCCCTTGCCGGTCTTGACCTCGGTCGGGCGCTGGCGGGGCGCGGACCAGGTGGCGCACGGCAGGTTCATCCATGCGTTGGCCCAGGTCATGAAGGGGTACTTCCGGTGGAGCCGGCTGTTGTCCCGGTCCCAGGTCTTCCAGCTGGTCGGCCACGGGGCGTCGGCGCACTCGACCGCGGTGTAGACGGCGTTGCCGTTCTCCGAGGCGGCGTTGCCGGCGGTGTCGGTGGGGTCCGAGGCCGCGTTGTCGATGAGCGGCTGCGGGTCGCCCGCGGCGTACGCGCTCCAGGCCTCGGCCACCGGGGCCCACATGGAGTCGTAGTAGGGCGCGTTCTGGAAGAAGCCGATGAGTTCGGCCGGGCCGACCTTGCCGCCGAGGGGCGCCTTCTTGGCGGCGGCCCGCAGGGTCACCCACTGCTGCTGGACCTCGGCGAGGGTGTCGCCGAGGTGGTAGGTGGCGTCGTTCCGGGCGACCCAGGTCATCCAGTCCTTGAGCCGGCCCTCGAAGGCGATGTCCTGGTCGAGGTTGACCTCGTACCAGATCTTCCGGGTCGAGGGGTTCACGACGCTGTCGAGGACCATGCGGCGGACGTGGGTCGGGAAGAGGGTGCCGTAGACCGCGCCCAGGTACGTGCCGTAGGAGACGCCGACGAAGTTGAGCTTCTTCTCGCCGAGGGCGGCGCGGATGACGTCGAGGTCGCGGGCGGTGTTGGGCGTGGTCATGAAGGGCAGCATGTCGCCGCTCTTCTCGGCGCAGCCCTGGGCGTACTCGGCGGCGAGCTTGCGCTGCGCGCGCTTGTCGGCCTCGCTGTCGGGGACCGGGTCGGGCTTGGGGCCCTTGACGAACTCGGCGGGGTCGACGCAGGAGATGGGGGCGGACTTGCCGACGCCGCGCGGGTCGAAGCCGACGAAGTCGTAGGCCTTGGCGGCGCCCGCCCAGATGGCGTTCTTGGTGGTGACCCGGCGCGGGAAGCGCAGGCCGGAGCCGCCGGGGCCGCCGGGGTTGTAGAGGAGCGCGCCCTGCCGCTCGGAGGGGGTGCCGGTGGCGTTGATCCGGTCGACCGCGATCTTGATCTTCTTACCGTTGGGCTTGGCGTAGTCGACGGGGACGGTGACCCAGCCGCACTGGATCGGCTTCTCCAGGCCCCAGTCGGCCGGACAGTCCTGCCAGTCGATGCCCGCCTGGGCGGCGCGCGCCGCGGCGACGGCGACACCGATCGACTCGGCGTCGCGCAGGTGGCGGTTGCTGTCGGCGTTCGCCGCCGGGGCCGCGAGCGCGCCCGCGACGAGCGTGCCCGCTATCAGGGTGCCGGCCGAGCCGAGCATTGCCGTACGTCTCAACGTGTACTCCCCCAGGAGGAGCGCCACCCCCCGTGGCGGCGCTGTGTGTTGGCTGTCCGGGGGATCCTTTCGTCCGGGAGCCTCCCGATGAAAGGGCGAGCACGTGTTTCTTTGCCGAACCAATAACCGGTGAACGGTGTACCGCTCAGCGGTGACCTCACCGCACCGCCACAGACCGTCCGAACAGCCTCAGAACGGGGCGAGTTCGGACAGGGCGTCGTCGAGCAGGCGCCGCAGCGCCAGGGCGTCCGGGGCGACGGCGGTGGCCAGGGCCGCCGGGCCGGCGAGCGGGGTGACGGCGGCGTGCTCGCCGATCAGCCGCGGGTGGACCGGCTTCTCCTCGAAGGCCGGGTCGACGACGAGGAGTTGACCGGTGGCCCGATGACCGCCGAGGACCGCGCCGCCGTCCCAGCCCCCGGGGGCGCCCGGACCGAAGGCCAGCTCCTGGTCCAGGAGGGGCCGCCCGGCACGCCGGACGGTGAGGCGCGTGACGAGGGTGCCGGGCGGCTCCCCGTGGCGGCCGAGGACCTGCTCCTCGCGGAGCACCAGGCGGGCCGTGGCGGCCAGCTCGACGACGGTCCGCATCCGCAGGTCGGAGCCGCGGACCGAGACCACCTGCTCCGGCAGCCAGCGGAGCACCCCGTCCTCCCCGACGCCGATCCGGACGTCGTACGCGGCGGGTTCGGCGCTCCGGCCCGGCAGGGCGAGGGTGGCGGCCGCCGAGTCGACGAGGAGCCGCGCCCCGGCCCGCACCTCGGTCTCGACGGCGAGCCGGTCCCCGCCGAGCGGCGCGCTCATCGCGCCGACGACGGTGACCCGGGTGTACGGGCCGGAGGCCCTGGTCCGGCGGAGCGCGAGGGGCCCGTCGCTCACGAGCAGCGGCAGGCCGCCGTCGGCGTCGGCGGTGAGCCGCGCGGTGGCGCGCAGGCTCACGCGGTCCAGGCCCCGAGCTGCGCCCTGACCCAGTCGGCGACCGGGGCGACGCCGCCCTCGGCGCGCAGCGAGGTGAAGGCCACGGGCAGGTCGCCGCGCTGCTCCTTGGCGTCGCGCGCCATCCGCTCCAGGTCGGAGCCCACGTAGGGGGCGAGGTCGGTCTTGTTGACGACGAGGAGGTCGGCGGTGGTGACGCCGGGGCCGCCCTTGCGCGGGATGTCGTCGCCGCCGGCCACGTCGATGACGAAGATCTGGGCGTCGACGAGCCCCTTGGAGAAGGTGGCGGTGAGGTTGTCGCCGCCGGACTCGACGAGGATGAGGTCGAGCGGGCCGACGGCGTCCTCGAGCTCTTCGACGGCTTCGAGGTTGGCGGAGATGTCGTCGCGGATGGCGGTGTGGGGGCAGGCCCCGGTCTCCACGGCCTGGATCCGCTCGGGCGGCAGGACGGCGTTGCGGAGCAGGAACTCGGCGTCCTCGCGGGTGTAGATGTCGTTGGTGACGACGGCGAGGGAGAGGGTGTCGCGCAGGAGCCGGCAGAGGGCGGCGACGGTGGCGGTCTTGCCCGAGCCGACCGGTCCGCCGAGGCCGATGCGCAGGGCACGGCGGGTGCCGTCGGGGCGGTGGGCGTCGGCGGAGACGGCGCCGTGGTGGGTGTGGCCGTGGTCGAGGTGCATGGGAGAACTCCAGGGGTCAGGAGGCGAAGAGGCGGACGGGCCAGGAGGCGTGCTGCTCCGCGGTGATGTCGAGGAGGGGCGCGGAGGCCGCGGGCAGGGCGTCGACGCCCTGCCGTGCGGCGCGCGCCGCCTCCTCGGCGACGAGGTCCATGGCGGGGGCGAGGCGGGCGAGGACGGCGGTGGCCTGGAAGGGGTCCAGGCCCAGCAGGCGGACCACCGCGGTGGCGGGGCCGCCGACCGTCTCGTACGCGACGCAGTGGGCGGCGTCCTCGGGCCCGAGCCCGGCGGCGCGGGCGGCGACGCCGAGGACGACCGGTTGGTGGGCGCCGCGCGGGAACGCGGCGGCGAGCGCGTCGAGTTCGGCGCAGGGCCAGGCGGCGCGGGCGGCCCGCATCAGCTGGCGTCCGAGCCGGCGGGCGGCGGTGCGCAGGGCGGGCGACGGGGTGCGGGCGTCGGCCGCCGCGTCGAGGTCGACCGGGTCGAGTCCGAGGGCCGCCGCGGCGGCCAGCGCCGCGGAGGTGAGGCCGGTGGTGTGCAGCCGGCCGCGGCAGAAGGCCTCCAGTCCGGCGGCGTCCCGGATGCGGCCGGCCCTGACCGCGGCCTCGGCACCGCCGGAGTGGGCGTGCCCGCCGGCGGGGAACCGGCCGTCGGCGAGCACGAGGAGTGCGGCGCGCTGTGTCATCAGAAGAGGAAGTAACGCTGGGCCATGGGCAGTTCGGCGGCGGGTGCGGGTTCGACCGCGTCGCCGTCGATCGTGACCGTGAAGGTGTCGGCGTCGACCTCGACCCGGGGCATCGCGTCGTTCTGCCTCATGTCCGACTTGGAGACCCGGCGGGTGCTGCGGATCGGGGTGAACTCCTTGTTCAGGCCCAGGCGTTGTGCGAGGTCGTCCTCGATCGCCGCCTGGGCGACGAAGTTGACCGAGCCGGCCGCCGCGGCCTTGCCGAGCGCGCCGAACATGGGCCGGGGCAGGACGGGCTGGGGGGTGGGGATGGAGGCGTTGGCGTCCCCCATCTGGGCGTAGGCGATCTGGCCGCCCTTGAGGACGCTGAGCGGCTTGACCCCGAAGAAGGCGGGTTCCCAGAGCACCAGGTCGGCGAGCTTCCCGGGTTCGACGGAGCCGATGAGGTGGTCCATGCCCTGGGCGACGGCCGGGTTGATCGTGTACTTGGCGACGTAGCGGCGGGCGCGGTGGTTGTCGGCGCGGCCGTCCCCGGGCAGGGCTCCGCAGCGCTTCTTCATGACGTGGGCGGTCTGCCAGGTGCGCAGGACCACCTCGCCGATACGGCCCATGGCCTGGGAGTCGGAGGAGATGATCGAGATGGCGCCCAGGTCGTGCAGGACGTCCTCGGCGGCGATGGTGGAGGGCCGGATCCGGGACTCGGCGAAGGCGAGGTCCTCGGGGACGGCCGGGTTGAGGTGGTGGCAGACCATCAGCATGTCGAGGTGTTCCTCGATGGTGTTGACGGTGTGCGGCCGGGTCGGGTTGGTGGAGCTGGGCAGGATGTACGGCTCCGAGACCACGGTGATGATGTCGGGCGCGTGCCCGCCGCCGGCGCCCTCCGTGTGGTACGCGTGGACGGTCCGTCCGGCGATGGCGGCGAGGGTGTCGCCGACGAATCCGGCCTCGTTGAGGGTGTCCGTGTGGATGGCGAGCTGGGCGCCGGTCTCCTCGCACACCCGGAGGCAGGCGTCGATCACGGCGGGGGTCGCCCCCCAGTCCTCGTGGATCTTGAACCCCAGGGCCCCGCCGCGCAGTTGGGAGTGCATGGCCTCCCGGGACATGGTGTTGCCCTTGCCGAGCAGGCCGATGTTGACGGGGAAGCCGTCCAGGGCCTCGAACATGCGGGCCGTGTGCCAGGGGCCGGGGGTGACCGTGGTGGCCTTGGTACCCTCGGCCGGTCCCGTTCCGCCGCCGACGAGGGTGGTGACGCCGGTGGCGAGGGCCTGCTCGACGACGGTCGGCGAGATGAAGTGGACATGGGCGTCGACGGCTCCGGCCGTGACGATCCGGCCGTTGCCGACGATGATCTCGGTCTCGGGGCCGATCACGAGGTCGGGGTGGACGCCGTCCATGGTGTCGGGGTTGCCGGCCTTGCCGAGGGCGGTGATCCGGCCGTCCCGAATGCCGATGTCGGCCTTGACGACGCCCCAGTGGTCGATGACCACGGCGCCGGTGATCACCGTGTCGGGGGCGCCCTCGGCCCGGGTGGTGCGGGCCTGTCCCATCGACTCGCGGATCACCTTGCCGCCGCCGAAGACGGCCTCGTCGCCGGCCCGGCCGGGGCCGCCGCTGCGGTCCTCCTCGATCTCGACGAGGAGGTCGGTGTCGGCGAGCCGGATGCGGTCGCCGGTGGTGGGGCCGAACAGGTCGGCGTGGACGGCGCGTTGCAGGTCAGGCACGGTCGGCCCCCTCGGCTCGGGAAGGCTCGGCGGCCGCGTCGCCCCGGGCCCCGGCGGGGGTCCGGTCGAGCGGGCCCGCGGTCGCGCCGCGCAGGCCGGGCACGATCCGGCGGCCGGCGAGCGGGACGAGCTCGACCTCGACCGGGATGCCCGGCTCGAAGCGGACCGCGGTGCCGGCGGCGATGTGCAGCCGCAGGCCGTGCGCGGCGGCGCGATCGAAGTCCAGGCCGGGGTTGACCTCGGCGAAGTGGTAGTGGGAGCCGACCTGGACGGGCCGGTCGGCGGCGTTGAGCACGGTCAGTCGCGTGACGGGGCGGCCCTCGTTGAGGGTCACGGGTCCCTCCGCGTACAGGATCTCTCCGGGGATCATCTGCGCGGCCCGTTCAGACGATGGGGTCGTGGAGGGTGACGAGCTTGGTGCCGTCCGGGAAGGTGGCCTCGACCTGGACGTCGTGGATCATCTCGGGGATGCCCTCCATGACGTCGTCGCGGGTGAGCACCTTGCGTCCCGAGGCCATGAGTTCGGCGACGGTACGGCCGTCCCGGGCGCCTTCGAGGACGTGGGAGGTGAGCAGGGCGACGGCCTCGGGGTGGTTGAGGCGCACGCCGCGGGCCAGGCGCTTGACGGCCACGTCGGCGGCCACATGGATGAGCAGGCGTTCCTGTTCGTGCGGGCTCAGTTGCACTCTTCCACCTCACAGTCGTCGACCGGGACACCCGGCAGCTGCGGACCCTACCGACCGTCAACACCTTGTTGAACTGCGGAGATGCGGCTCGCGGCCAGACATTGCACGTTAGGGCGGAAGTTTTTCCGGCTCGTTAACTGCGGCTTTGCTCTTTCATGATCGTCCGACCGGATCGACGGACATGGCCATCAGTCCGCGCAGACCGTCCTCCAGGACCTCGACGGAGACGTCCCCGAAGAGGGCCTGCTGGGCGATGAAACCCTGGACGACGGCGATGAGCGTGCGGGCCAGGTGGTCGGCCGGGACGTCGGCGGAGAGGACGCCGCTCTCGCGGTACACGGCGACCAGGTCCGTCCAGGCGACCCGCATGCCGTGGTACCCGTCCCCGAGGGTCTTCGCCAGCTGCTCGTTGCGCAGGGTCTCCGTCCACACCTGGATGATCAGCCGGGCGAAGGCCTGCCCGTCGGCGCCCTCGATCCGCTCCTCCAGGAAGAGCCGGAAGACCGCGCCGATCAGCACGTCGGGAGTGGGGGGCGGGGTGGTCCGGGACGCCTCCTCGAAGGCGCCCCGGATCCCGGCGAACGCCTCGGACGCGATGGCCGCGATGATCTCGTCCTTGCCGCGGAAGTACCGGTAGACGGCGCCGGCCGACAGGCCGACCTCGCCCAGCACGTCCTGCATCGACGTGGCGTGGAAGCCGTTGCGCGCGAAGCAGCGCCCCGCCCCGTCGAGGATCTGGCGCCGCCGGGCGTCGAGGTGTTCCTGGGAGACACGAGCCATGCCACGAACCTAAAACGAATATTCATTCTTGACAACTCCCGGGGTCCGCAGGACAGTGTGGACACTCGAAAACGAACGATCCTTCTCTTTGAATCGAGGACCCCATGTCCGCCAACGCCACCGCCTTCGGCGCGGGGCGCAGGACCATCGCGGCGATGGCCCTCATCCCCGTCGTCGTCGCCCTCACCCTCTGGGCCTTCGCCTGGCCGGCGGCGCGTACGGCGCCCCGCGACCTGCCGATCGGCGTCGCGGGGCCCGCCCCGGCGGCCGCCGCCGTGGAGCGCGGTCTCGCCCGTCACGAAGGCGCCTTCGAGGTCCACCGCTACGAGGACGGGGCCGCGGCACGCGCCGCGATAGAGGACCGCCGTGTATACGGAGCGGTGGTCGTGACCCCCGGCGGCACGGAGTTGCTCACCGCGTCCGCGGCGAGCCCCGTGGTGGCCGGACTGCTGCGGGAGGCCTTCGCCGCCCAGGCCACCGGCGGCACGCCGGTCGAGGTCACGGACGTGGTCGCGGCCCCGGCGGGCGACCCGCGGGGGGCCGTCCTCTCCTCCAGCCTGCTGCCGCTCGCCCTGGCGGGAGCGGCGGCCGGGGTCGTCGTCACCCTCCTGGGGCTGCGCGGCGGACGGGCGGCGGGCGCGCTCGCGGGTGCGGCGGCGCTCGCCGGCGTCGTCGGCACGGCCCTCGCGCACAGCTGGCTCGGAGCACTGGGCGGGAACTGGTGGGCGGAGGCCGGGGTCCTGGGCCTCACCGTCCTGGCGATCGGGTCGGCCTTCGCGGGGCTCGCGGCGCTGATCGGGAAGCCGGGCCTCGGGCTGGGCGCGCTGCTGATGATCCTGCTCGGCAACCCGTTCTCGGGGGTGGCGAGCGCGCCGGAGCTGCTGCCGAACCCGGTGGGGGTCATCGGCGGCTGGCTGCCGCCGGGCGCGGCGGGTTCGGCCCTCCGGTCCGTCTCGTCCTTCGACGGCGCGGCGGCGGGCGGCCCGCTGCTCGTCCTCGCCCTCTGGGCGGCGGCGGGCCTCGCGGCGACGGTGGCGGGAGGCATGCGCAGCCGTCCGGCACCGGTGGAGCAGCCGCCCGTGGCGGTCCCGGCCCCGGCGCGCGCGGGCTGACTCGCCCGCCCGGCAGGGCGAAGAAGACGGCCGCGTGCCCCCGCTGTAGCGGACGGGGGCACGCGGCTCTTCCGCGTGCGCGGACGGAGCGTCAGGAGCCGCCGGGCTCGCGGTGGTGCGCGGCGATGCCGAAGCGACGCTGTTCGCCGGTAGCGGAGTCGAGGGAGTGCAGGGCGGAGACGGAGCTGATCACCTGCTCGTCGGCGGGCTTCTCGGCCGCTTCGAGTTCTTCCAGGTCAGCGGCGGAGACCAGGGCGACGAGCGGCTTCCCGTGGCGGGTGACGACCACGCGCTCGCCGCCGTACACGACTCGGTTGATCAGGTCGGCGAGCTCCGCTCTCGCTTGCGTCACCGGGATCTCGTAGGTCATGCTCCCCATCTTACGGTCTGTACGTCCTGTACATTTTTTACCGATGGAGGTACCCGCCATGGAGGCTCGCCACGTCCTGCCCGAGTTCACCGAGCGCACCAGCCACGGAACCCGGACCCTCGACCCCTACTCGAAGCTCCTCGAATCCCGCATCGTCTTCCTCGGGACGCCGATCGACGAGACGTCGGCCAACGACGTCATCGCCCAACTCCTCTACCTGGACCACGCGGGACCCGACCAGGACGTCTCGCTCTACATCAACTCTCCCGGCGGCTCGGTCAGCTCCATGACCGCCATCTACGACACGCTGCGCTCGCTCCACTGCGACGTCGAGACCACCTGCCTGGGCCAGGCCGTCTCCACCGCCGCGGTACTGCTCGCCGCCGGCACCCCGGGCAAGCGCATGATGCTGCCGGGCGCGCGGGTGACGCTCCGCCAGCCCGCGATGGACGAGCCGCTCCAGGGCCAGCCGAGCGACCTCGACATCCACGCCCGCGAACTGCTCCGCCTGCGCGCGCTGATGACGGGGATGCTGGCAGAGCACACCGGCCGGGAGCGGGACCGCGTCGAGGCCGACCTCGACCGGCTCACGGTGCTGGACGCCCCGGCGGCGCTCGCGTACGGCATGGTGGACCACGTGATCACGAGCCGGCGCGCGGTCGCCGGCGGCACGGCCCGGTGACCCGGCCGTGGTCCCCGAGTTGCCGCCGCTGCCCGCGCTGACCCGCGCCGAGGGGGAACTCGTCGACGCCTACCTGGAGGTCGTCGACCTGCTCGGAAAGATCAATCCGTCCCGGGGCGCGCACACCTACGGCGCCCTGCGTGCGGCCCAGGCCCTGGTGGGGCGGGCGGAGGCGCTGCTGCGGGCCGTGACGCTGATGCACCTGCGGGGCGAGAGCGAGGTGCACGCGGACACATTGGCGCGCGCCCTGCGGGTGTTGGACGGCGAGCGCCGAACCGGCCGCGTCACCGTCCCGCAGACCCCCGCGAGTTGACAGGACCGCGTGTCGTGTCCAGGTCCGGACGGCCGACGCACGCCGCAGATTCGCTCCCCCGTTCGGCGTAGTCGACGAGTCGACATATGTGCCGGGTGACTTGCACAGCAGGTGTACGCATGTGGCGGAATGGGGCGTTCCGCCGCTGGTGCGAGGCTCGTCGGCCCTACCTCCGAAGATCACAAAGGCGCTCTGTCCACCCGAATGGATCAGTCGTGAGGAGCCTCACATATCGCCGTTTCAGCTCGGATTTCGGCCCTGTTGTGGGTCAAGATCCCTGTCGACGACAAGCCCCCGCCACCGCGGCGGGGCGGTCCGGGCGGACGCCGAGTCCTGCCGCTGTCCCGGACGTCTGGTCGACAGGAGTGGATCGGCAGGAGTGGAGGACCCGATTTTCACGGGGCGTACGCGCTGTTCCGGCAGCGGGATCGTCCCTCGGGGTGAAGCCGCGTCAGCGGCCGGGCATCTTCGCCAGCCCGAACCCGACAGGTCATCCTTCGCAGGCGGCTGACGAAGGGTTGCGCATGACTGCGCAGATGCACGTCCCGTCCCTGCTGTCCCGGGCCGGAGCCGTCTCGGCTCTCACCCTCGCCGCCGTCGGCGGCACGCTGTTCGCACCCGGCGCGTCGGCCGAGGCCCAGGCAGCCACCACGCACGCGAACAAGGCACTGAGCGTCGCCGCGTCCAAGAAGGGAGCTCCGTACCGGTACGGAAGCAGCGGGCCCTCCCGGTTCGACTGCTCCGGTCTGACGCTCTACGCGTACAAGAAGGCGGGCAAGTCGCTGCCCCGCACCGCGCAGCAGCAGTACAACAAGACCCGGCACATCTCCGCCTCCACCAGGCAGAAGGGGGACCTGGTCTTCTTCCACTCCGGCGGAAGGGTGTACCACGTCGGCATCTACGCCGGCAGCGGCAAGATCTGGCACTCGCCCAAGACGGGTTCCTGGGTGAAGCTCGACAGGATCTGGTCGTCGAAGGTCTACTACGGCCGCGTCCGCTGATCAGGCGGCGGTAGCGGTTCGTCCGTGGGGGGGTGCGGTGGCGCCGCCGTGCCCCTGACCGACGGAACACGACCCCGGGAACCCCGGCCGTCCGGGCCGGGCTCCTCCTCACAGCAGGTCGGCGGGACCGCGCGCCAGGGGACTAACAGCTGGCCAGCGGGACCGCGGTCCAGGGAAGAGTGATCCAGACCGTCTTGCCCCCGTCGTCCGTCGGCGTGACCGACAGACGGCCGCCGGCCTCCGCGGCCAGGACGCGGATGATGACCATGCCCCGGCCGTTGTCCTGCTGGACCGCCGCCGGGAGGCGGCGCGGACGGCGCGGATGGCTGTCCGTGACGCCGATGTACAACTGCTCCTCGCGCTCCAGGCGGACGTCGACCGTGAAGGTCGGCGACTGGCCCAGGGTGTGCAGCACGGCGTTGGTCGCCAGCTCGGAGACGATCAGCCGGATGGCGTCCGCGATCTCCGCGGCATCGTCCAGGCCCCAGTCCGCGAGGACCCCGGCGACGAACCGCCGGGCCGTGGGGACCGAGGCGGGATCGCTCGGCAGTGTGACGGATGCTTCCTGGTGATCTGCCATGGCGACGCTGTCCCTTTCCCACCGGGGCCAACGCCCCGGATTGCGCTTCGCGTCAGAGTGCCACCGATCGCGCCGCGCCGTGCGGCGTTCCACCAAGATATGTCCCCATCTGTCGCCCGAAGCGGTGAACTCTGCTGCCCGGGACCGCTCTTGGCCGCTACCCGGCGGAGGGCGCGGTGCGCAGGACCGTCGCCACCGCCGCGTCGATCTGCGCGTCCGTCAGATCGGCCCGCGCCGTGAGCCTCAGCCGCGAGATGCCGTCGGGCACCGACGGGGGCCGGAAACAGCCGACCGAGAGGCCCTGCTCGCGGCAGGACGCGGCCCAGCCGAGCGCGGCCTCCGGGGAGGGAGCGCGCACCGACACCACGGCCGCGTCGGGCCGGGCCGCCGTGAGGCCGGCCTCGGTGAGCAGCCGGTGCAGGGTGGCCGCGACGGTGCGGGCCCGCTCGGCGAGACCGGGTTCGGCCCGGATCAGCCGCAGGCTCGCGAGCGCGCCGGCGACGGCGGCCGGGGCGAGGCCCGTGTCGAAGATGAAGGTGCGGGCCGCGTTCACCAGGTGCTCGATCACCCGGGCCGGACCGAGGACGGCGCCGCCCTGGCTGCCGAGGGACTTGGAGAGGGTCAGGGTCGCGACGACGTCCTCGGCGCCCGCGAGTCCGGCCTCGTGCAGGGCGCCCCGGCCGCCATCGCCGAGGACGCCGAAGCCGTGGGCGTCGTCCACCAGGAGCCCGGCGCCGTGTGCCCGGCAGGCCTCGGCGAGTTCCGCGAGCGGGGCCTTGTCGCCGTCGACGGAGAAGACGGAGTCGCTGACGACCAGCGCCCGCCGGCCGGGGTGCGCGCCGAGGGTCTTGCGTACGGCCTCGGGGT
The DNA here is from genome assembly GCF_043081085.1 of Streptomyces sp. NPDC014891. Taxonomy (NCBI): domain Bacteria; kingdom Bacillati; phylum Actinomycetota; class Actinomycetes; order Kitasatosporales; family Streptomycetaceae; genus Streptomyces; species Streptomyces sp. NPDC014891. The sequence goes on from NZ_JBIBWF010000001.1 coordinate 974,870, forward strand.
CGGCGTGCGGCACGACGGACGTCTCGGCGCGGGCCAGCCGGCAGCCGTCGACGATCGAGGCGTGGTTGGCCGCGTCGGAGACGATCAGGGAGTCCCGGCCGCCGAGCGCGGTGAGCGCGGCGAGGTTGGCGGTGTAGCCCGAGGAGAAGACGAGGGCCGCCTCGAATCCGCAGAACTCGGCGAGTTCCCGTTCGAGCCGGGTGTGCAGCCGGGTGGTGCCGGTGACCAGCCGGGAGCCGGTGGCCCCCGCCCCCCAGCGGCGGGCCGCCTCGGCCGCCGCCCCGGTCACCTCCGGACGGCGGGTGAGGCCCAAGTAGTCGTTGCCCGCCAGGTCGAGCAGGTCCGAGTCGGCGGCCCGCGGCCGCAGGGTGCGGACCAGACCCGCGTCGGCCCGGCGGCGCGCCTCGGCGTCGGTCCAGTCGAACGCGGTGCGGCGGGGGCCCGCGGCCCGTGCGTCCTCGGCCTGTGGCATGCGGCGATCCTTTTGTAGGCAGCGCACAGACCCTAACCTCAGGGTGCCGAGGTCGGGATGTGGTCATCCACACACCTCTCTCGGGGGCGTTTGTTCAGTTCCTCCTTGGCCCGGGGGTGGGCGGTAGGCGAGGATCAGCGCTTATGGACCTGCTGAACACGCTGGTGGACAAGGGGCTGCGGCGCGAGCTGCCGAGCCGTGAAGAAGCACTCGCCGTCCTGGCGACCTCCGACGACGAACTGCTCGATGTGGTGGCGGCGGCCGGGAAGGTGCGCCGCCAGTGGTTCGGGCGACGGGTGAAGCTCAACTACCTGGTGAACCTGAAGTCGGGCCTGTGCCCCGAGGACTGTTCGTACTGCTCGCAGCGGCTCGGCTCGAAGGCCGAGATCCTCAAGTACACCTGGCTGAAGCCGGACGAGGCCTCCCGTGCCGCCGCCGCGGGTGTCGCCGGCGGGGCCAAGCGGGTCTGCCTGGTGGCGAGCGGCCGCGGTCCGACGGACCGGGACGTCGAGCGGGTCGGCAGGACCATCGAGGCCATCAAGGAGGAGAACGAGGGCATCGAGGTGTGCGCCTGCCTCGGTCTCCTCTCGGACGGCCAGGCCGAGCGGCTCAAGGACGCCGGCGCCGACGCGTACAACCACAACCTGAACACGTCCGAGGCGACGTACGCGGGGATCACCAAGACCCACACGTACGCCGACCGGGTGGACACCGTGCAGAAGGCGCACGCCGCCGGTCTGTCCGCCTGCTCGGGACTGATCGCGGGCATGGGCGAGACGGACGAGGACCTCGTCGACGTCGTCTACGCGCTGCGCGAGCTCGACTCCGACTCGGTGCCGGTCAACTTCCTCATCCCCTTCGAGGGGACGCCGCTCGCCAAGGAGTGGAACCTGACCCCGCAGCGGTGTCTGCGGATCCTGGCGATGGTGCGGTTCGTCTGCCCCGACGTCGAGGTCCGGATCGCGGGCGGTCGCGAGGTGCACCTGCGGTCGATGCAGCCGCTGGCGCTGAACATCGCGAACTCGATCTTCCTCGGCGACTACCTGACGAGCGAGGGCCAGGCCGGCCAGGCCGACCTGGACATGATCGCGGACGCGGGCTTCGAGGTGGAGGGCGCGGGCACGACGACGCTGCCGAAGCACCGCGCGGACGCGCTCGCCGCGGCGGGCGCGACGGACGGCTGCGGCACGGCGTCCTCGGGCGGCTGCGGCTCCGGGGCCCCGGTCGGCTGCGGCCCGCACGGCGAGGAGGGCGGGGGCTGCGGCCCCTGCGGCGGTCACGCGGCTCCGGCCGAGGCCTCGGCGCCCGCGGTGGCCTCGGCGCCCGCCGTGGCCTCGGCGGGTGACGCCCGCACCGACCTGGTGGCCGTGCGCCGCCGGGGCGCCGGCACGGACCTCGCGCCGAATGCCTGACGGCGCGCCCCTCGGCACCGGCGAACTCCTCGCCCTAGACCGGGCGCACGTCTGGCATCCGTACGGCCCCATGCCGGGCCGCGCGGAGCCGCTGGTCGTCGCGTCCGCGTCCGGCGTGCGACTCCGGCTCGCCGAGCCCGCGGAGGGCCGGGACGAGCTGGTCGACGGCATGTCCTCATGGTGGTCGGCGGTCCACGGCTACAACCACCCCGTGCTCAACGAGGCGGTGCGCGGCCAGCTGGAGAAGATGAGCCACGTCATGTTCGGCGGGCTCACGCACGAGCCGGCCGTCCGGCTCGCCGCGCGGCTCGTGGAGATCACCCCGGAGCCGCTGCGGCACGTCTTCCTCAGCGACTCGGGCTCGGTCTCCGTCGAGGTCGCGGCCAAGATGTGCCTGCAGTACTGGCGTTCGCTGGGCCGTCCCGGGAAGCAGCGGCTCCTCACCTGGCGCGGCGGCTACCACGGGGACACCTGGCAGCCGATGTCCGTGTGCGACCCGCAGGGCGGGATGCACGAGCTGTGGGCGGGGGTGCTCCAGCGGCAGGTCTTCGTGGACGCGCCGCCGGCCGCCTACGAGGAGTCGTACGCGGAGCTGCTGCGGACCCGGATCGCCGAGCACGCGCACGAGCTGGCCGCGGTGATCGTGGAACCGGTCGTGCAGGGCGCGGGCGGGATGCGCTTCCACGACCCGGCGTACCTCCGGGTGCTGCGCGAGGCGTGCGACGCGCATGACGTCCTGCTCGTCTTCGACGAGATCGCGACCGGTTTCGGCCGGACGGGCACGCTCTTCGCCGCCGACCAGGCCGGGGTCTCCCCCGATGTGATGTGCGTGGGCAAGGCGCTGACCGGCGGCTATGTCTCGATGGCGGCGACGCTGTGCACGAGCCGGGTGGCCGACGGGATCTCGCGCGGCGAGGTTCCCGTCCTGGCGCACGGGCCGACGTTCATGGGGAACCCGCTGGCGTCGGCCGTCGCCCTCGCCTCGATCGACCTGCTGCTCTCCCGGGACTGGCAGGTCGAGGTCAAGCGGATCGAGACCGGCCTGCGGGCCGGGCTCGCCCCGGCGGCCGGCCTTCCGGGCGTCCGTGAGGTGCGGGTGCTCGGCGCGATCGGCGTCGTCCAGCTCGACCACGACGTCGACATGGCCGCGGCGACGGCGGCGGCGGTGCGGGCGGGCGTGTGGCTGCGGCCGTTCCGCGACCTGATCTACACGATGCCGCCGTACGTGACGGGAGACGAGGACCTGGCCCGGATCTGCGCCGCCGTGTGCGCGGCGGCGAGCGCGGGCTGACCACCGGCACCGCGGGAACGGACAGGCCGCGGGAACGGACAGACGGACCGGCGGCCGGATCGAGGAGAACAGTGGGAATCATCGTCGTCAGCGGTACCGGAACCGAGATCGGCAAGACCGTGGTCACGGCCGCGGTCGCGGCGCTCGCCACGGCCGCCGGGCGCACGGTCGCCGTCCTCAAGCCCGCGCAGACCGGCGTCGGGCCGGACGAGCGCGGGGACGCGGACGAGGTCGTCCGGCTCTCGGGCGCGGCGGGCTCCGCCGAACTGGGGCGCTTCCCGGAGCCGCTGGCCCCGGGGACGGCCGCCAGGCGGGCGGGGCTCGCCCCGGTCGGGCCCGGGGAGGTCGCCGAGGCCGCCCGGAAGCTGGCCGGGGAGTACGACCTGGTGCTCGTGGAGGGGGCCGGCGGGCTGCTCGTCCGCTTCGACGAGGACGGCGGCACCCTCGCCGACGCCGCCGCGCTGCTCGGCGCACCGGTGCTCACGGTGGTCCCGGCCGGTCTCGGGACGCTCAACTCCGCGACCCTGACCGCGGAGGCGCTGCGCGCGCGCGGGATCGCCCAGCTGGGCGTGGTGATCGGCAGCTGGCCGGACGCGCCGGACCTGGCGATGCGCTGCAACCTGGCGGATCTGCCGAGGGAGGCGGGTGCTCCGCTGCTCGGGGCCGTGCCGGAGGGGTCGGGCTCGCTCGACCCCTCGGACTTCCGGGCGGCCGCGGCCGACTGGCTGGGGCCGGAACTCGGCGGCAGGTGGGACGGGGAGGCCTTCCGGGAGCGGTTCACGCAGCCGTACCCCGGAGCCTGAGCGTCCGGCCCGCGACCGGGGTGCGTCGGCGCGCCCCGCCGGGCGTGCACCGCGGGGACCGCGGCGGCGCACGCCGCTCGTGGCAGGGGACGCGCGCGCCTCCACTCCGTAGGGTGGAGGCATGCGCGCTCACGTTCAGGAGATCGTCTTCGACTGCGCCGATCCGGCGGCCCTGGTCCGGTTCTGGGCGGGCCTCCTCGGTGGCGTCCCGGTCGACCGGAGCGGCGACTGGTCGTACGTGGACCCGCCGGACTTCGTCCGGCTCGCCTTCCAGCGGGTGCCCGAGGGCAAGACCGCGAAGAACCGCGTCCATCTCGACCTGGAGGTCGCGGACCCGATCCGCGCCGCCGACGAGGCGGTGGCGGCGGGGGCGTCCCTGGTCGGCGGCCCGGTGACCGACGCGCAGGGGTCCTTCCAGGTCGTACGGGACCCGGAGGGCAACGAGTTCTGCTTCGTGACGGGCTGAGGAGACGCCGATGACACCGCCGCGCACCCCCTCGACGCCGCCCGGTCCCCCGGCGCCGTCCGGCGTCCACCATCCGCTGTTCGCCCGCTTCTACGCCCGGTTCAGCGTGTCCGCCGACGTCAAGGGCGGGCTCGGCGCACTGCGGGCGGAGCTGCTCGCCGGGCTGTCGGGCCGGGTGATCGAGATCGGCGCGGGCAACGGTCTGAACTTCGCGCACTACCCGCCCGCCGTCACCGAGGTCGTCGCGCTCGAACCGGAGTCCCGGCTCCGGCGGCTGGCCGGGGAGGCCGCGCTCCGCGCCCCGGTGCCGGTGACCCTGCTCCCGGACACCGCCGAGGCGCTGCCGCTGGAGGACGCCTCCTTCGACGCGGCGGTCGCCTCGCTCGTCCTCTGCACGGTGCGGAACCTCCCGCAGACCCTCGCCGAACTCCACCGCGTGCTGCGCCCCGGCGCGGACCTGCGCTTCTTCGAGCACGGTCGGGCGGACACCCCCGGCCTCGCCCGGGTGCAGCGGGGACTCGACCGTACGGTCTGGCCGCTGCTCTTCGGCGGCTGCCACACCTCCCGCGACCCGCTCGCGGCGATCGAGGCGGCCGGGTTCTCCCTGGGCCCGTACCGCTCCTTCGACGTGCCGGAGCAGGGGCCGCGGCTCCCCTCCTCGCCCTGTGTCCTGGGCTCGGCCCGGCGGTAGCGGGTGCCGTCTCGCGGAACGGAAGTCCTGGCAGCGGACCGACCCGGCGTGATGGGATCCGGCCATGATCGACCTGCAGATACGTCACGCCACCCCCGAGGACGCCGAGGCGGTCCTGGCCTTCTGGAAGGAGTCCGCCGAGGGCACCTCCGTCTCCGACGACCTGGACGGGGTGAGCCGGCTCGTCGCACGCGACCCCGGAGCGCTGCTGCTCGCGGTCTCCGACGGCCTCCTCGTCGGGACGCTCATCGCCGGCTGGGACGGCTGGCGCGCCTCCCTCTACCGGCTCGCGGTCCTGCCCGCGTACCGTCGCCGGGGCGTCTCCACGGCGCTCCTGCGGGCCGCCGAGGAGCGCTTCGCCGCCCTCGGCGGACGGCGGGCCGACGCCATGGTCCTGGAGGAGAACGAGACCGGCCGGCATCTGTGGGCGGCGGCCGGGTACGAGCGACAGGACCACTGGCGCCGCTGGGTGAAGCCGCTCGCCGACTGAGCCGCGGATCCCGGCCGCTCCCCCGCCGACGTGCCGTTTTGCCGATCCTTTACCATGGTCTCCCATCCGTCCCCCCGACCGAAAGGTGTGAGCGTCCGCCCATGGGCGAGCCTCCCAGTAGTACCGACGCGGGTACTGCTCCCGAAAGCACCGGCCCCGACGGCCGACATCGAGCGTTCCTCCTCCCCCTGACTGATCATGGGACGGAGGTGAACCGATGACCGAAGTGCTTCTGCTCCTCCTGGCGCTCCTCCTCTCCGTCGCGTGCGGCGCGTTCGTCGCGGCCGAGTTCTCGCTGACCACGGTCGAGCGCCGCGAGCTGGAGGACGCCGCGGAGCGCGGCGAGCGCGGCGCGTCCGGAGCGCTCAAGGCCGTCAGGTCGCTGACCTTCCAGCTCTCCGGCGCCCAGCTGGGCATCACCGTCACGAACCTGGTCGTCGGCATGCTCTCCGAGCCCTCGATCGCCAAGCTGATCCGCGGCCCCCTGGAGGACCTCGGTTTCTCCGCCTCGGTCGCCTCCTCCGTGGCGCTGGTCCTGGGCACCGCCCTGTCGACCGTCGTCCTGATGGTGGTCGGCGAGCTGGTCCCCAAGAACTGGGCGATCTCCTCGCCCCTCGCGGTCGCGAAGGTGGTGGCCACCCCGCAGCGGGTGTTCACCGCCGCCTTCAAGCCCCTGATCAGCCACCTCAACAACACCGCGAACCGGATCCTGCGCCGGCTCGGCATGGAGCCGACCGAGGAGCTGGCCTCGGCGCGCTCCCCGCAGGAGCTCGTGGCGCTGGCCCGGCACTCCGCCAAGGAGGGCGCCCTGGAGGCCGACACGGCCGAGCTGTTCGTCCGCACCCTCAACCTGGCGGAGCTCACCGCGGAGAACGTGATGACGCCCCGCGTGCAGGTCACCGCGCTCGACGTGCAGGCCACCGCCGAGGACGTCGCGAACGCGACCCGGGCGACCGGCCTCTCCCGCTTCCCCGTCTACCGGGGCAGCCTCGACGCGGTCGTCGGCATCGCCCACATCAAGGACGTCCTAGCCATACCGGCCGAGGAACGGCGCCACCGCGGGGTGGGCGAGCTGCTGCGCGAGCCGCTGCTCGTCCCCGAGACGCTGACCGTGGACCGGCTGCTCGACCGGCTGTCCGGCCGCCAGACCATGGCCGTCGTCATCGACGAGTACGGCGGCACCGCCGGGGTCGCCACCCTGGAGGACATCGTCGAGGAGGTCGTCGGCGAGGTGCGCGACGAGCACGACCCGCACGAGACGCCGGACCTGGCGCGGGCGGGCGAGGACGCGGACGGGCGCGAGCTCTGGTCCGCCGACGGCGCCGCCCGTACGGACCAGGTGGAGATCATCGGCCTCCGGGTGCCGGACGGACCGTACGAGACGCTCGCGGGCTTCGTCGCCCACGAGCTGGGCCGCATCCCGGCTGTCGGGGACACCGTGGACCTGGACGGCTGGCGGCTCGACGTCGCGGACGCCTCCGGTCGGCGGGCCGCCCGCGTGCAGCTGCACGCCCCCGCGGCGCGGGAGCACGGGGACGAGACCGGGGAGGCCGGCCGATGACCGTGATCCAGTTGTTGATCGGTCTGCTGACCCTCATCGTCAACGCCTTCTTCGTCGGCGCCGAGTTCGCCCTGATCTCGGTCAGGCGCAGCCAGATCGAGCCGCTGGCCGAGGAGGGGAACCGGCGGGCCCGCAGCGTCATCTGGGGCCTCGAGCACGTCTCAGCGCTGCTCGCCGCGGCGCAGCTCGGCATCACCCTCTGCACCCTGGTCCTCGGCATCGTCGCCGAACCGGCCATCGCGCACCTGCTCGAACCGGTCTTCGACGCGGTGGGCGTGCCGCACGGGCTGGTCCACCCGATCTCGTTCGTGATCGCGCTGAGCGTGGCCACGTACCTGCACATGCTGCTCGGCGAGATGGTGCCGAAGAACATCGCGCTGGCGGAGCCCACGCGGACGGCGCTGCTGCTCGGCCCGCCGCTGGTGACGCTGGCCCGGGCGCTGCGGCCGGTGATCTTCGCGATCAACGCCTTCGCGAACGTGCTGCTCAAGCTCCTGCGGGTGGAGGCCAAGGACGAGGTCTCGGCGACGTTCTCAGACGACGAGCTGGCCCGGATGGTCACCGACGCCGGTGACGCGGGCCTGCTCGACGACCGGGCGGCGGAGCGGCTGCACGACGCCCTCGAACTGGGCCGCAGGCCCGTGCGGGACGTCGTGATGCCCCCGGAGAAGGTCGTGTACGCGCAGGTGGGCACGACTCCGGAGGAGCTGGAGGCGCTGTCCGCGCGGACCGGCTACTCGCGCTTCCCGACGGTCGACGAGAACCGCCGGATCCTGGGCTATCTGCACGTCAAGGACGCGCTCGACGTCCTGCCGCGCGACGAGCCGTTCCCGGTGTCCGCGCTGCGGCCGGTCGCCCGGGTCCGCGCGGCCACGCCGCTGGACGACGTCCTGACCGCGATGCGCCGCAGCCGGACGCACCTCGCGGCGGTGCTCGACGAGGACGGCAAGCCGGCCGGCCTCGTGGCGATGGAGGACGTGCTGCGGGAGCTGGTGGGCCGCCCGGCGGCCCCGTAGCGGCACGGCACGCGGGCGAGGGGCCCCGGGAGCACGCGCTCCCGGGGCCCCTCCGCCGCGCCCGGCCGGGGCGGCCACGCACCGGTCACCGCGGGGCCGGGTGCCCGTCCGGGCTCCGGCGGCGGACGGCGCATACCGCGCGGTACGATTTCTCCGCCATGGAGATCAATGCCACGTACAACAGTTTCGTCGCCCTCGGCGACAGCTTCACCGAGGGGATGTCGGACCGGAAGCCCGACGGCTCCTACCGGGGCTGGGCCGACGTCCTCGCGGACCGGCTGGCCGCCCGGACCACCGACTTCCGCTACGCCAACCTCGCCGTGCGCGGCAAGCTCATCGGCCAGATCGTCGACGAGCAGGTCGAGACGGCCGTCGCCATGAAGGCCGACGTCGTGACCCTGGTCGGCGGGCTCAACGACACCCTGCGCCCCAAGGTCGACATGGGGAGGGTGCGCGGACTGCTCACCGAGGCCGTCGAACGGCTCGCCCCCTCCTGCGGACAGCTGGTCCTGATGCGCAGCCCCGGCCGGAACGGGCCGGTCCTGGAGCGCTTCCGCCCCCGGATGGAGGAGCTGTTCGCACACGTCGACGCGCTCGCCGCCCGGCACGGGGCCCTGGTCGTCGACCTGTACAGCGCCCCCTCGCTCGCCGACCCGCGGCTCTGGGACGTGGACCGGCTGCACCTCACCGGCGAGGGGCACCGGCGGGTCGCCGAGGCCGTGTGGCAGACCCTCGGCCTGCCTCCGGAGACGGACTGGCGGACGGCCCCGCCGCCGACCCCGCAGCCGGGCTGGGCGACCCGCCGGGCGGCGGACGCCCGCTTCGCCAGGGAGCACCTGGGCCCGTGGATCGGACGGCGCCTGACCGGCCGCTCGTCGGGCGACGGCCGCGCGCCCAAGCGCCCGGAGCTGCTGCCCTACGAGCCGACGCGGGAGCCGTAGCGGGGGCCGCTCGCGTCGGGGCCGGGCACCGGCGCCGTCCGTGCCGGTCTGCTCGGATCCCCTCCGCGCCCGCCGGTTCCGGGGCCGGTCCCGGTCGATCCGGACCGCGCCGGCCGGGGAGCGGCGCCCTCCGGCGCCGGGGCGTCCGCGGCCGGCCGTCGTGAGCTGCGTCTCGTAGCAACCTCCAGCTCGGACCGTGGCGCTGGCCTGCAGAAATCGCCAGTAAACTCTGTCCACGTGACTGCTGTGACTGCGAAGCCCCGCATCCCCAACGTTCTGGCCGGCCGCTACGCCTCCGCGGAGCTCGCCGTCCTCTGGTCCCCCGAGCAGAAGGTCAAGCTGGAGCGCCGGCTCTGGCTCGCCGTGCTGCGTGCGCAGAAGGACCTCGGGATCGAGGTTCCGGACGCCGCCCTCGCCGACTACGAGCGCGTGCTCGACCAGGTCGACCTCGGCTCCATCGCGGAGCGCGAGAAGGTCACCCGGCACGATGTGAAGGCCCGCATCGAGGAGTTCAACGCCCTCGCCGGCCACGAGCACGTCCACAAGGGCATGACCTCGCGCGACCTGACCGAGAACGTCGAGCAGCTGCAGATCCGCCTCTCCCTGGAGCTGATGCGGGACCGTACCGTCGCCGTCCTCGGCCGCCTCGGCAAGCTGTCCGCCGAGTACGCGGAGCTGGTCATGGCGGGCCGCTCGCACAACGTCGCCGCCCAGGCCACCACCCTCGGCAAGCGCTTCGCGACCGCGGCCGACGAGCTGCTCGTGGCCTACGCGCGCCTGGAGGAGCTGCTCGGCCGCTACCCGCTGCGCGGTATCAAGGGCCCGGTCGGCACCGCGCAGGACATGCTGGACCTGCTCGGCGGCGACGCCGACAAGCTGGCCGACCTGGAGCGGCGGATCGCCGGTCACCTCGGCTTCGCCCACGCCTTCACCTCGGTCGGCCAGGTCTACCCGCGCTCGCTCGACTACGACGTGGTCACCTCGCTGGTGCAGCTGGCCGCCGCGCCCTCGTCGATCGCCAAGACGATCCGCCTGATGGCCGGCCACGAGCTGGTCACCGAGGGCTTCAAGCCCGGCCAGGTCGGGTCCTCGGCGATGCCGCACAAGATGAACACCCGCTCCTGCGAGCGCGTCAACGGCCTCATGGTCATCCTGCGCGGCTACGCCTCGATGACCGGCGAGCTGGCGGGCGACCAGTGGAACGAGGGCGACGTCTCCTGCTCGGTGGTCCGCCGGGTCGCGCTGCCCGACGCGTTCTTCGCGCTCGACGGTCTCCTGGAGACCTTCCTGACCGTGCTCGACGAGTTCGGCGCCTTCCCGGCCGTCGTCGCCCGCGAGCTCGACCGCTACCTGCCCTTCCTGGCGACCACCAAGGTCCTGATGGGCGCGGTGCGCGCCGGTGTCGGCCGCGAGGTCGCGCACGAGGCCATCAAGGAGAACGCGGTGGCCTCCGCCCTCGCCATGCGCGAGCAGGGCACGGTGCAGAACGAGCTGCTCGACAAGCTCGCCGCGGACGAGCGGATCCCGCTGGACCGCGCGCAGCTCGACGAGCTGATGGCGGACAAGCTGTCCTTCACCGGCGCCGCCGCTGACCAGGTCGCGTCCGTGGTGGCGCGGATCGAGGAGATCCTCAAGCAGCACCCGGAGGCCGCCGCCTACGCCCCCGGCGCGATCCTCTGACCGGGAGCCCCCGGTTCACCAGGGAACAGCTGGAGGCCGCTCGTGACCGCGTCGTCCCCGACGTGGTGGCGGGCGGCCTCTCGGTCTTGTTCTGCGGGATCAACCCGGGTCTCATGACGGCGGCGACGGGCCACCACTTCGCCCGTCCCGGCAACCGGTTCTGGCCGGTGCTCCAGCTGTCCGGCTTCACTCCGCGGCGGCTGCGGCCGGACGAGCAGGAGGAGCTCCTGGCGTACGGCCTCGGGATCACCAACGTCGTCGCGCGGGCGACCGCCCGGGCCGACGAGCTGACCCGCGAGGAGTACCGGCAGGGGGGCCGGATCCTCGCCGCGAAGGTGGAGCGGCTCGCGCCCCGCTGGCTCGCGGTCGTCGGCGTCACCGCGTACCGCACGGCGTTCGACGAGCCGAAGGCCGTGATCGGGCCGCAGGAGCGCGTGATCGGGTCGACCCGGGTCTGGGCGCTGCCGAATCCGAGCGGCCTCAACGCGCACTGGACGGCGGAGACGATGGCCGCGGAGTACGCGCGGCTCCGCGCGGCCGCCGAGGCACCGCCCGGGTAGGGGCGTCGCCCGCCGACGCGGGCTGTCGGCCGCGCGGGCGGTCGCCGGGTCGGCTTCCGGGGCCGGCGGGGGCGCCCCGGACGTCAGGCCGGCGGGTCGACCGTGGTGACCACGGCGAGCAGCTGGAACGGGAGTTCCTTGTCCCACTGGGAGACGCCGAGCCCGATCCACTGTCCGTCGGCCCGCCACAGGCGCAGGTTCGGGGTGTGGCAGCTGAGGGTGGCCCAGGGCTCCGCTACCGGCTCGCCCTCCATGCTCCGCTCCAGGACGGGGAAGAGGTCGACGGTGCGGGGCTCGCCCCAGCGGGCGGCGAGCAGGACGCCCAGCCCGTCCCGTTCCGCTTCGTACTGGTCCTCGACGATCTCCCGGCGGGTGCCGTCGTCCTCCCAGAAGTCCTCGCTGGTCGCGAGCTCCGCGAGGTGGTGGTCCGGGCCCTCGTCGTGTCCCCGGGCCCGGAGTAAGTCGATCGCCGCCAGAAGGTCTGCCGTGGTCATGGCTCCAGTAAAGCGGCCCGCACTGACAGTTGGCGCCGCGTCAGGTTCGGGACGGTCCGGTGGACCGGCTCGGGGGCGGACGCGGAGCCCGTACCGGGGCCGATTCGAATCCAAAGCGTCATGGGGGCGGCACTCGCCGCGACCGGACCCATTGAGTACCATCCGCCGAAGAGGTGCACGAGCTGGGAGGACACACTGTGGGGCGGCTGACCGGCGGGGATCCGTCTCTGCTGCGGCGGATCAACTCCGCGGTGGTACTCCATGCGCTGCGCGGCGCCGACGCGCCGACGCTCACCGATCTGACCCGTATCACGGGTCTGTCGAGGCCCACTGTCGAAGGGGTCGTCGAGGGGCTCATGGAGGGTGGTCTCGTCGTCGAGGCGGCGGCCGAGGAGGGCGAGGCCCGGCGGCAGGGCCGCCCCGCGCGGAGGTTCCGCTTCCGCGCCGAGGCCGGGCATCTGCTGGGCATCGAGATCGGCCCGCACCGGGTGGCCGCGCTGCTGTCCGGTCTGGACGGGCGGATCATCGGGGCCGGTTCGCGCGAGGTGTCGGAGACGGCCCCCGAGGACGAGCGGCTGGACCGGGTCCGTACGGTCGTGGCCGACGTGCTGCGCCGCGCCGGCGTCGCCCGGTCGAACCTGCGGGCCGTCGGCGTCGGCACCCCCGGCATCGTGGAGGCCGACGGCACGGTCCGCCTCGGCACGGCGCTGCCGGGCTGGACCGGGCTCGCGCTCGGCGAGCGGCTGCGCCGCTCCTTCAAGTGCCCCGTCATCGTGGAGAACGACGCGAACGCGGCGGCCGTGGCCGAGCACTGGAAGGGCGCCGCGACCGACTCCGACGACATCGTCTTCGTCCTCGCCGGGCTGAGCCCGGGCGCCGGTTCGCTGATCGGCGGCCGGCTGCACCGCGGTTTCGGCGGCGCGGCCGGGGAGATCGGCGCCCTGCACCTGCTCGGCCGGGGCGTCACCCCCGAGCACCTGCTGTCGACGACGGACGAACCGCTGCACCCGCTGGACGAGCAGGCGGTCGCCGAGGTCTTCGCGCTGGCCCGCAAGGGCGACGCGCGCGCGGAGGCGGCGGTCGAGCGGTTCATCCAGCGGCTCGTGCACGACGTGGCCGCGCTGGTCCTCGCGATCGACCCCGAGCTGGTGGTCGTCGGCGGCTGGGCGGCCGGTCTGGACGGCGTGCTCCAGCCGCTCCGCGAGGAGCTGGCCCGGTTCTGCCTGCGGCCGCCGCGGGTGGTGCTGTCCCTGCTCGGCGAGGCCGCGGTCGGGACGGGTGCGCTGCGGCTCGCGCTCGACCACGTCGAGGAGCAGCTGTTCGCGGTCGACGGCACGGTGACGGCCCGCCGCTGAGGGGTACTCGGCGACGGGCCGTGGGGCGCGGTGCGGCCGTGTCTAGGAGGCCATGACCAGGTCGACCGAGTCGCCGAAGGTCAGTCGGCAGGTGTCGGCGCGGTAGGTGGCCACGGAGACGGCGGCGGTGCGTCCGCCGGACAGGTAGCGGGTCGTGACGACGAGCACCGGGGCGCCGGGCAGCCGGTCGAGTTCCTTGGCGTCGTCGGCACGGGCGGATCCGAGCTCGACGGAGCGGTCCTGGCCGTCGAGGGCGAGGTGCTGGAGCTCGCGGAGCACCGCGCGGGCGCGGGCGGGTCCGGCGGGGGCGTCGATGGCGCTGAGGCCCGGGACGGACGCGGCCGGCACGTAGAGCAGCTCGGCGGCGACGGTCTGGCCCTGGCTGGCGCGGACCCGTCGGACGATGTGCACCCGCTCCTCGGTGCCGCTCTCCAGGGCGCGGGCGACGGCGGCCGGGGCCACGTCGGCGGCGGAGTCCAGGGACTGCCAGGCGTCGTCGCCGACCCCCGGCCAGGTGTGCTGCGTGGTGGAGACGTCGACGCCGACGCGCGGCGGGGCGACGGTGGTGCCGACGCCGCGGCGGCGCTGCAGCCGGCCTTCGAGCTCCAGCTGCTCCAGCGCCTGGCGCAGCGTGGCCCGGGCCACGCCGAAGCGGGCCGCGAGGTCGCGCTCGTTGGGAAGGATCTCCCCGACCGCGAAGTCCGAGTCGAGTGCTTCGCCGATGACTGTCTTGAGGTGCTGGTACTTCGGTTCCGGTACCGATGTCAGCTGCGTGGTCCCCACCCTGATCCTCCGCAATTCGCCGTGTCCCGCGGCGTTTTTCCGCGCCCTTGTTTATTAAAGGTTCCTGCACTAACTCTGCGACCATAAGGCGAGCCCACCCCTTGGTCAAGACCAATCCTCTGTCGGACGCCCCCGAATGTGACCCTCTGACCTAGATCGTTCACAGGACGTTCGCGCCCCCGTGTGCCCGGCGCAGCAAAACACCCCGTCTCCCGGGTGGGAGACGGGGTGGATTTCCGGCCGATCGGCGCGATCGGGCCGGTTCCTCGCGCGGGTCGGCCGCGGGACGGGTCAGAGGCCGGCGAGCGACTCCAGTTTGTCGGGGTTGCGGATGAGGTGGACGCGCTGGACGCGTCCGCCGAGGACCTCGATCTGGAGGACGGAGTCCGGCCTGCCGTCGACGAGGGCGAGCACGGCGGGGGCGCCGTTGAGCTCCAGCAGGCGGACGTCGAGGGCCCCGGCCGCGCTCCCGGCGGTGGCGTGGAGGAAGCGGCCGACCTTGTCGGCGCCCTCGATGATCCGCAGCGGGGCCCTGGACTTGCCGCCGCTGTCGCCGACGAGCCGTACGTCGGGGGCGAGGAGGTCGAGCAGCCCGCCGAGGTCGCCGCCCGCGGCGGCCGTGAGGAAGCGTTCGGTGAGGTCCCGGCGCGCCGCCGGATCGACGTCGTAGCGCGGCTTCCGCTCGTCGACGTGACGCCGGGCCCGCGCGGCGAGCTGACGCACGGCCGACTCGGTGCGGTCCAGGGCCGTGGCGATCTCCGCGTACGGGAAGCCGAAGGCCTCGCGCAGCACGAAGACGGCCCGCTCCGGCGGGGAGAGGGATTCGAGGACGACGAGGAGGGCGAGCGAGACGGAGTCGGCGAGCAGGGCGCGTTCGGCGGTGTCGGGCGCGGCCGGTCCGAAGTCGGTGACGACGGGCTCGGGGAGCCACGGGCCGACGTAGGCCTCCCGACGCGCCGCGACCCGCCGGAGCCGGTCGACGGCCAGCCGGGTCGTGATCCGTACGAGGAAGGCCCGGGGCTCGCGGACCTCGGCCCGGTCCTCGGCGGTCCAGCGCAGCCAGGCCTCCTGGACGACGTCCTCGGCGTCGGCGGCGCGGCCGAGCATCCGGTAGGCGACGCCGAGCAGCAGGGCCCGGTGCTCCTCGAAGCACGCGGTCGGGGTGTCGGTCGGAAGGTCGGTGGCCACCCGGCCATCCCAGCCCACCGCGGTGCCGCTGTCCAGTTTCGGACGGAGGCTTGAACTCCGGGCTACCGATCGGTAATTCTCGTTGACGGGACGTCTGACAGCCTCAGGACAGGGAGTCCGCATGCCCGCACGGATCACGTTCACGACCGGGACCCCTGCCGGTCCCCGCACGGCGTCCCTCACGTACGAACGCCGCGGAGCGGGGGATCCGCTGCTGCTCCTGCACGGCATCGGGCACCACTGGCAGGCCTGGGAGCCGGTGCTGGACATCCTGGCCGCCGAGCGGGACGTGATCGCCGTGGACCTGCCCGGGTTCGGCGCCTCCGACCCGCTGCCCGACGGCTGCCCGTACGACCTGTCCACCGTCGGGAGCGTCCTCGGCGCGTTCTGCGAGGCCCTCGGCGTCGAGCGGCCGCACGTGGCGGGGAACTCGCTCGGCGGGCTACTCGCCCTGCAGCTGGGCCGGGAGAAGCTGGTGCGCTCGGTCACCGCCCTCTCCCCCGCCGGCTTCTGGTCGGAGGGCGAGCGGCGGTACGCCTTCGCGACGCTCCGGGCGATGCGCGGCGCCGCGCTGTCGCTGCCCGTGCCGGTGATCGACCGCCTCTCCCGCACGGCCGCGGGGCGCACCGTGCTCACCAGCTCGATCTACGCACGCCCCGCGCGGCGTTCACCGGCGGCCGCCTACGCCGAGACGCTCGCGCTGCGCGGGGCCACCGGGTTCCGGCAGACGCTGGCGGCCGGCGGAAGCGTGCGCTTCCGCGAGGACGTCCCCGGCCTACCGGTCACCGTGGCCTGGGGCGCCCGCGACCGGCTGCTCCTTCCCCGGCAGGGCGTCCGCGCCAAGCACACCGTCCCCGGCGCGCGGCTCGTCCGGCTGCCCGGCTGCGGGCACGTGCCCATGAACGACGATCCGGCTCTCGTCGCGCGCGTCCTCCTGGACGGCAGCCGCGCCTGAGGCCGTCACCGGGACGCGCCGGACGAACAGGCCGGTGCCCACGGCGGCGCCGGCCCCCACCAGCAGGCTGCCGAACGCCTGCGGGAGACCGAACGAGGCGCCGGCGACCAGGGCGGCGCTCAGGGCGGCGGCGATCGGGATCGCGCCCGTGAAGAGCGTGGCCCGCTCCATGCCGATGCGCTGCACGCCCATGTAGAACAGGACGAACCCGACGACGGTGGCGAGCGCGGCCTGCCAGACCAGCGCGCCCGCCTCCACACCCGTCGGCATCCGCACGACGCCGGCGCCGTCCACGAGCAGGCCGATCAGCGCCGCCTCGACCGCGCCGATCCCGCACACGACCGCCGTGAGCGGCTTCGGCCCGAGCAGCCGGAGCACGGGAACGGCCAGCACCGTGAAGCCGACCTCGCCCGCGAGCGCGGCCACCGACCAGCCGATCCCCGCCAGGTCCGTGCGCCCCCATCCCTGCACCGTGAAGGCGCCGGCGGCGACGAGCAGCGCCCCGTACAGCACGGCGGGGGCGGGCCTGCGGCCCTCGGTCAACGGGACGAGGACGGCGACGACGACCGGGGCGCAGCCGACGAGGACGCCGGGCACGGCGGGTTCGGCGGTGCGCTCGGCGGCGAGGACGGCCAGGTTGAAGCCGACCATGCCGACCCCGGCGACGGCGGCGAGCCGCAGCCAGTGACGGGCGGTCAGGATCCGCAGCGGGGCCGTCCCGCCGCGGCCGAGCAGGGGCAGCAGGAGCAGGCAGGCGGCGGCGTAGCGGAGGGCCTGGCCGCCGGCGTACGGGTAGTCGCCGAGCAGGCTGTTGGCGGTGAAGGAGGCTCCGACGAGGGCGTAGGCGACGGTCACGAGGAGGACCCCGCGCAGGGCGTTGGCGTTCATGGATCCGACGTTAGGAAGGGGCGCGGTCCTGTTCGGGGTCCACTTCCGTACCGCCATCGGGGACCACTTTCCGCGGCGCGGCATCATGGGCCGCGGCCTGGAGTGCCGGGCCGGGGACGGGGAGAGGGGCCACACACAGATGACGAGCCACGGGCACGCGGCCTGGGAGCTGCTCGTTCCGGCCGCCGCCGCCCCCGCGCGGCGGCGCGGCCGCGCCCTCCAGGAGGCGCTGCGGGACGCGGTGCGCTCCGGCCGGCTCGCGCCCGGGACCCGGCTCCCGTCGAGCCGCGCGCTCGCGGCCGACCTGGGCGTCTCGCGGGGCCTGGTCACGGAGGCGTACGAGCAGCTCACCGCCGAGGGCTATCTCCGCAGCGACCGCGGGGCGGGCACCTGGGTGGGCGAGGCGGCGCGGGGCCGGCCGGGCGGCACGCCCGCGCGGGGAAGCGCCGGAGCCCCGCCACCGGGTCGGGGCGCGGGGACGCCCGACGGCTCCGCCCCGGGCACGCACACGCGGGGAGCGGGAACGCCCAACGGATCCGGCCCGGCCACGCACACGCGGGGCGCCGACGCCCGGGGCACGGGCGACCGGACGCACGCGCGGGGAGGCGCCGGGCCGCACGCGCGGGGGGCGGGGGCACCACGCGTGCGCGTGGACTTCCGCCCGGGGACGCCCGATCTGTCGCTCTTCCCCAGGTCCGCCTGGTCGGCGGCCCAGCGGGCCGTCCTCGCCCGGCTCCCCCACCCCTCGCTCGGGTACCCGGACCCGCGCGGGCTGCCCGAGCTGCGGGAGGCGCTGGCGTCCCTGCTGACCCGGCGCCGGGGCGTGGTGGCCGATCCGGAGCGGCTCGTGGTGTGCTCCGGTGTGGCGCAGGCCTCGACCCTGCTCGGCTTCGTGCTCCGGGCGCGGGGGCACGGCGCGATCGGCGTCGAGGATCCGGGCAGCCCGGAGCACGGGCGGCTGTTCTCCTCGACCGGCCTGGACACGCTCTGGCTGCCGATCGACGGGGAGGGGCTGCGGCCGGAGCCGCTTGCCGCCTCGGGGGTCCGGGCGGTGGTGGTGACCCCCTCGCACCAGTTCCCGTCCGGGATCAGCTGGTCGGCGGAGCGGCGGGCGGCGCTGCTCGCCTGGGCGCGGGCGGTGGACGGCCACGTCCTGGAGGACGACTACGACGGCGACTTCCGGTACGACCGGGCCCCGGTCGGCGCGCTCCAGGGCCTCGACCCCGAGCGGGTGGTCTACGCGGGCTCGGTCAGCAAGTCGCTCGCGCCCGGTCTGCGGCTCGGCTGGATGCTCGTCCCCGGGGAGCTGCTGGCCGAGGTCGTCGAGCGCAAGCGGACGATGGACCTGGGCAACCCGGTGCTCGACCAGGCGGTGCTCGCGGAGTTCGTGACGCGGGGCGCGTACGACCGGCAGCTGCGCCGCTGCCAACGCACCTACCGGGAACGGCGGGACGCCCTGCTCGCGGCCCTCGCAGACCACCTGCCGGGAACGGAGGTGAGCGGCATCGCGGCCGGACTGCACGTCATCGCGCGCGTACCGGGGCGGTACGGCCCGACGGAGCGCTTCCTGGCCCGGTCGGCCGCGGCCGGGGTGGTGCTGCGGCCCCTGGAGGAGTACGGCACGGCGCGGCCGGGGGACGGGGACGTGCGGCTGGTGATCGGCTACGCGCACCTGTCCCCGTCCGTCGTGGCGGCCGGGATCCGCGCGGTGGCGGCGGCGGTGGGCCGGGGGTGACGCGGCCGGGCGAGTGTTCACACGGGGTTCGTGTGGGCGCCGCACCCGGCCGCTAGGCATGGGGCGACGCACCGCCGCCCCTGCCCGGACCCCCTCGGAGGACCCGTATGTCCCAGTCCGCACCCGGCCGTTCCCCCTCCCCCGCCCGCCGCGGCGTGCTGCGCGGTTCGCTCGCCGCGTCGGCGGCGCTCGCCCTCGGCGGTTCCGGGCTCGCCGCCCCGGCGTTCGCGCTGTCGGGCCGGCCCCGCGCCGGGTGGGGCGTGCAGACGGGCGACGTCACGTCGTCCTCGGGGCTGGTGTGGGTGCGCTCGGACCGGCCGGCGCGCATGCTCGTGGAGACCTCGGCGAGCGAGTCGTTCCGCCGTGTGCGCCGCCACCACGGGCCGTTGCTCGGCGCGGGCACGGACTTCACCGGCACCATCCCGCTGCGGGGGCTGCCGGCCGGCGAGCAGATCCACTACCGGGTCACGCTCGCCGACCCGGACGACCCGCGGCGGACGGGCGAGCGGATCACCGGCACCTTCCGCACCGCCCCCGAACGGCGCCGGGACGGCGTCCGCTTCCTCTGGTCGGGGGACGTCGCCGGGCAGGGCTGGGGCATCAACCCGGACATCGGCGGCTTCCGCGCGTACGAGGAGATGCGCCGTCTCGACCCCGACTTCTTCCTGTGCAGCGGCGACTCGATCTACGCCGACGGACCGCTCCAGCCCCGTGTGACGCTGCCCGACGGACGGATCTGGCGGAACGTCACGACGCCCGAGAAGTCGAAGGTCGCGGAGACCCTCGACGAGTACCGGGGGAACTTCCGCTACAACCTCCTCGACCACAACGTCCGGGCGTTCAACGCGCAGGTGCCGACGGTGACGCAGTGGGACGACCACGAGGTGCGGAACAACTGGTACCCGGGCCAGATCCTGGACGACGCGCGCTACACGGAGAAGGACGTGGACGTGCTCGTCGCGCGGGCCCTGCGCGCCTTCGGCGAGTACACGCCGGTGTCGACGCTGCACGCGCGCGCGGGGGCGCGGACGTCCCGGATGCACCGCGTGGTGCGGTACGGGCCGCTGCTCGACGTGTTCGTGCTCGACATGCGCTCGTACCGGAACGCCAACTCGCCCGGGCGGCAGGCCGACGACACGACCGGCATCCTGGGCGCCGGGCAGCTCGCCTGGCTCAAGCGCGAGCTGGCCGCGTCCACGGCGGTGTGGAAGGTGCTCGCGGCCGACATGCCGCTCGGCCTGGTCGTCCCGGACGGCGCGAACATCGAGGCGGTGGCGCAGGGCGATCCGGGCGCGCCCCTGGGCCGCGAGCTGCAGATCGCGGAGCTGCTGCGGTTCGTCAAGCACCGGCGGATCACCGGCACCCTGTGGCTCACGGCGGACGTGCACCACACGTCCGCGCAGCACTACGCGCCGGAGCGGGCGGCGTTCCAGGACTTCGCGCCGTTCTGGGAGTTCGTCTCCGGCCCGCTGGCCGCGGGCGGGTTCCCGGCCAGCGCGCTGGACGCGACGTTCGGTCCGGAGCGGGTGTTCGTCCGGGCGCCCGAGCGGGGCAACCTGTCGCCGATGGAGAGCCCGCAGTACTTCGGGGAGGTCGACATCGACGGCCACAGCGGGGAACTGACGGTCCGTCTGCGGGCGGAGGGCGGGACCGTGCTGTTCAGCACGGTGCTGCAGCCGGGTCGCGTCGGGCAGTGACGCCTGGCCGGAGGGGGTACGGAGCCGGTTCCCGGTGGCCGCGGGGGGCGGCGTGGAGCCGGCTCCACGGTGATTGTCAGTGGCGGGTCCTAACGTCCTTCCCATGACGCGATCCGTACAGGCACTCGCCTATGTCCGCCCTTCCGCGCTGGAGTCCACGGGCTCCGGCCGGCTGCTCGGTCTGGAGACGGCGGGGGGTCTCACGCCCCGCGGGGCCGAGGCCCACCCCCGCTTCTTCGCCGGCTTCCTGGCCTCTCCGCAGGTCGCCGCCCGCGGTCTGCTCGCGGTCGCCGACGTGGCCGCGGCCCGCTACCACCAGCGGATACGGCCGGGTTCGCTCGACCCGGTGGTGACGGGGAACGGCGACCGGCTGCGGTTCGAGTCCTTCTCCGGCTGCGGCGGGGTGTACGCCCGCCTGGACGTCCTCGACGAGGGCCTCGGCGGTACGGAGACCGGGCACGGCACCACGAACGTCGACGTCAACAACCCGCTGCGCGAGGCGCTGTCGCGGATGACGGGAGACGATCCGCTGCATCTCCGGGTGGGACCGGAGGAGATGGCGGTGACCACGCTCGCGGGCGCCGTCGTCGAGAAGAAGGTGCCGCTGCCGGACCGCTGGCTGCGCGGCTTCGCCGAGGCGCAGGTCGCCTCCGCCCGGTTCGATCTGCGGGCCGAGCTGAGCGGGGCGGAGGCCGTCCGCTTCCTCCGGTCCCTGCCGCGCAACCAGGCCCGCGGGCGCGGTCCCGTGTGGGTCGTCCAGTCCGGCCGGACGCTGCGGCCGACGACCCGGCCGGGCGCGGGCGCGGTGTGCCTGCCGGGGCCCGACCGGCTGGTCGCCCTGGAGCGGGTGCTGCGGCACGCGACGGGACTGCGGGTGTACGGGCCGGTGCCGGACGGCGCCCTGGCCACGGCGAGCGCCTGGGAGGTGCTCCTGCCGGGGATGCGGCTGACACTGACGCTGTCTCCCGACTCGGCCCGGGGCTTCTCCGGGGAGGGCGGGGTCCTGGAGGCGCTGGCGACGGAGGAGGCCGCGCAGGACGCCGAGCTGGTCGCGGTGCTCCTCGCCTGGGAGCCCCGGATCGACCCGGCCGACCTCGCGGCGCAGGCCGGGCTCACGATCGACCGGGTGCGGGCGGCCCTGACCCGGCTCGGCACGGCCGGGCGGGTGGGCTACGACGTGGCGGACGCGGCGTACTTCCACCGGGAGCTGCCGTACGACGCGGACCGCGCCGAGCGGCACAACCCGCGTCTGCTGAGCGCCCGCCGGCTGGTCGCGGAGGGCGCGGTGACCGTCGAGGGCGCACTGGCGACGGTGGCCTCGGGCGAGCGGCGCTACCGGGTGCGGGAGTCGGACGGGGTGCTGAGCTGCACCTGCCAGTGGTGGGCCGACTACCGGGGCCGGCGGGGTCCGTGCAAGCACGCGCTGGCGGTCCGGATGGTCCGGCGGGGCGCGGTGCCCGGGCCTGCCGGTGCCGCGGGCGGGGGCGCGGCGGTCGCGGGAGCGGTGCGATGACGGCGGGCGGTGGGGGTGCCGAGGTGGCGGACGGCCTGGTGAACAGAGTGGTGGGCGGCATGATGACGAAGGTGAGGAGTGCGGTGGTGCGCGGGGCGGGGAAGGGCACGGAGGGCGCGGACGGTACGGAGGAGGGCACCCCGGTCGAGCGGTTGCTCGCGGCGGTGCGCGCGGGGCGCGCCCACAAGGTGCCGGCCCTGCTGGAGCCGCTGGACGCCGCGGCCCGGAAGAGCGCCCTGGCCCTGCTGAAGGCCCTGCGCTCCGAGGTCCGCGGCTGGGACTGGAAGCGGTGGACCGAGGCGACCGCCGTCCGGCGGGCGCTGTACGTGGCGGGCGCGGGCTGTCAGACGGGCGCGGCGGCGACGGCGACCTGGCTCGGCGGGCGCGACCTGCTGAGCTGGCGCTCCGAGGACGGCGTCCTGGTCCTGTCGGTGCTCGCAGACCGGGACCCGGCGTGGACGGCGGACGTGGCGCAGCGGCTGGCGGCGCGGACGGCCGTGGCGGAGAGCAGTTACGGCCTGATCCGGGGACTCGTGGAGCGCTCGGGGTGCGCGGTTCCGGCGACCGACGGCTACGTCCTCGCCTGGACGCGGGAGATCACCGACGGACGGCTGCTCGCGCGGCTCCGGGAGGACACGCACACCCCGGTGCTCGTGCCGCACGCGCTCGCCATGTCCGAGACGCCCGACCGGTTGACCTGGTCGGTCGGGCCGGAGGCGCCGACGCACTGGCCGACCGCGCTCGCGACGCTCGTCGCGGAGGGCGTGCTCGACCGGGCCCAGGTGGTGGATCTGTGCGTCTCCCGGCTGCTGCGCGGCGGCCGGGCCCGGGACCTGCGGTTCCCGCTGGAGGTGCTGCGGCTCGTCGAGCCGGACGCCGCCGAGCGCCGGGAACGGGTGCCCGACTGGATCGGGATGACGGCCGACGCGCCGTCCCCGGTCGCGGGGTACGCCCAGGAGGTGCTCGCGGGGCTCGCGGCGGAGGGCGCGCTGTCGGCGGGGACGCTGGCCGAGATGACGGGCGGGGTGCTGTTCCGTACCGAGAAGAAGCTGGTGCGGGCCCAGTTGACGCTGGTGGGGAAGGTGCTGACGCGGGAGCCGGGTGCTGCGGCGAAGCTGCTGCCGGCGGTGGCGGAGGCCTTCGGGCACGAGGACACCACGATCCAGGAACGGGCGCTGAAGCTGGTGGGGCGTCATGCGGGGCGGGTGGACGCCTCCGTGCGCCGTGAGCTCGCCGAGCAGGCCGGGCTGCTGAGTCCGGTGCACCGTCCGGCGGCCGTCGCGCTGTTCGGGGCGGATCTGGAGGCGGACGCCGGGGTCCCGTACGAGGAGATCCTGCCGCCGGTGCCGGAGCGCGAGCGGGTGGCTCCGCCCGTGGCCTCGGTGGAGGAGCTGGTGGAGGAGCTGGTGACGCGGGGCCAGTCCGACGACCCGGCGGCGTTCGAGCGGACGCTGGACGGTCTGGTGCGGCTCGCGCGGCGGGACCGGGCGGGGCTGGAGGCGGCGGTCCGCGAGTCGTTCCCGACGGAGCACTGGACCCACGAGCACTACTTCAGCCACTACACGCACGACGCGGAGGTGGTGCTCGCGGGGCTGCTGGGACTGCTGCCGGGGCGGCGTGTGGACTCCGGGCGCACGAAGGGGAACGACCGGACGGCCTGTCACCACGAGGCGCTTTCGGGGCTCCTTGAGGCGCGCCTGTGGGAGATGGCCGCTCTGATCGGCTCGGACGCGCTGCCGTTCCTGCTCGCCGCGCCGACGCTGCACACCGGGGAGATCGCCCCGGAGGTGCTGGTGGAGCGGCTGCGCGCCTACGGGGACGCGGGGGTGGAGCCGGCTCCGGCGGACTTCGCCCAGGCGCTTCTGCGGGTCGGCCGCGAGGCGGCCGCGGCGGCGGAGGCGGCCGAGCGCGCCGAGGCACTGGGCACGGCGGCGGGCCGGCGGCTCGCCGTGTGGCTGCGAACGAAGGAGCCGCTGGGGACGCGGGTGCGGTTCCTGCCCCGGGGGAAGGACCAGGCCTCGGAGAGGTGGTGGCTGGCGGAACGGATCGTCGTCGAGATCGACGAGCGGGCCGTGGTGCGCGAGGAGTTCCCGGCCGCGTTCCGCTGGCTGGGCGGTGAGCTGCGGGCGACGCCGCGGCGCTGCTACCACTGGCTGGACACACGGGCGCACTGGTCCGCGGCGCTGCCGGTGGACCGTGAGTTCGTGGCGGCGTGCGTCCTGTCGTCGGTCGCCTCGGGGACGGACGGCGACCAGCGGGGCCTGACCGAGCCGCTCACGGCGCTCGCCGAGGCAGGGGGCCCGGTGGGCCGTTCCGTCCATCTGGCGCTGGCGCTCGGTCTGGGCTGCGCGGACGCGGACGACCGGCTGCGCGCGGTGGACGCGCTGCTCGTCCTCGCGTCGCGGGGCGACCTGGACGCCCGTCTGCTCGGTACGGAGCTGGCGTGGCTGGTGCTGGAGGGTTCGGTGAAGCCGAACCGGCTGGCGGACGCGCTGCGGACGACGGCGGCCACGGGCGCGTACGGCACGGTCTGGGCGGTCCTGGAGCCGCTGCTCCCGGAACTGCTCGGTGCGGAGAAGCCGGTACGGGGTCTGGGCGAGGTGCTCGCGGTCGCGGCGGACTGCGTGGAGCGGTGCCGGGCCGTGGGCGAGGTGGCCGGGCTGGACGCGCTGGCGTCGACGCGGAGTTCCGCGCAGTTCGTCGTCCAGGCGAAGCGGCTGTCGGGCGCACTCCGTCGGGAGGCCGATCAGCCTGTGACAGAAACGGTCTGAATCGTTCTTTAAGCCGCCAGATGGGCGCTTAACCCGTCAGTCACAAAGCGTTCGTGATCACGCAACACCGTTGGGTCACAGTGAGGTCATGACCGATGTGACGTCCTCGAAGAGCACCCGCCGTCCGCACCACTGGCGGCACGACCTGATCGAACTGGCCGCGCTGTTCACCGCGGTGGTGGTGGCCGACACGATCGCCAAGACCATCGCCAAGGGGCCCGACGGCCCCTCCCTGCTGGTGTTCTCGGCGATCGCACTGGTCGCCACCGCCGCCTTCCACACATGGTGGGCGCGGAGGCGCAGCCATGCGAGTCCCGCCCCGCCCGCCGGGGACACCGGCGGGCACCCCGCCGCGGCCGGCCCCGCGGGCACCGGGGAGCAGCCGGAGGCCGGCGGCGAGGCCGCGCCCGCGGTGCCCGTCGAGACCACGCTGTGGCGGATGCGGACCACCGTCGCGGACGCCCCGGGCAGCCTCGCCGCCCTGTGCACGGTCCTCGCCCGCCTGGGCGTCGACATCCTGACCCTCCAGACCCATCCGCTCGCCGACGGCACGGTGGACGAGTTCCTGCTCCGGGCCCCGGCCGACCTGTCCGCCCACGCCCTCACCCGGGAGACCGCCGCGGCCGGCGGCCGCGACACCTGGACCGAGCGGGCCGACGCCCACGACCTGGTGGACACCCCCACCCGGGTCCTCGGCCTGGCCACCCGTACGGCCCTCGACGCGGCCGAGCTGCCGCTCGCGCTGCGCCAGCTCCTGGGCCGCTGCACCCTGCACTCCGTGCCCGCCGTCTCGCTCACCGGCCGGCCCACCGGCGAGCACGCCCCGGTCGAGGGCGTGCTGGAGGAGACCGTGATGCGGCTGCGGGACCCCCACGGCGGCACGCTCGTCGTGGAGCGCGCCTACCTCCCCTTCACCCCGACGGAGTTCGCCCGGGCCCGCGCCCTCGTCGAGCTCGACGCCCGGCTCGGCCCCCGCGTGCCGCGCAGCCGGGACGTGCTGACCCTCCCCGAGGGCAACGAGATCACCGTCCGCCGGGCCGACCGGCGCGACCTGGCCGCCGCGCGCGCCATGCACGACCGCTGCTCGGCCCGCACGCTCGGACTGCGCTACCACGGCCCGGTCGGCGACGCCGACCGCTACCTCGACCACCTGCTCAGCCCCCGCTTCGGCCGCACCCTCGCCGTCCAGACCGCCTCGGGCCGGCTCGTCGCCCTCGGGCACCTGCTCTGGGACGGCGACGAGACCGAGGTGGCGCTGATGGTGGAGGACGACTGGCAGCGGCGGGGCATCGGCTCCGAGCTCCTCGGCAGGCTGGTGGCGATGGCCGAGGAGGCCGGATGCGCGAGCGTGTACGCCGTGACGCAGTCGTCCAACACCGGGATGGTGGCCGCCATGCGGGCGCTCAACCTGCCCCTGGACTACCAGATCGAGGAGGGCACCCTGGTGATCACAGCCCGGCTGGCCTCGGCACCGCGACCGGCCGACCGGCCGCGGCACCGGGAGACGGCGCAGGAGCAGCCGCGCGAAGGGGCGCGGCCGGCGGAGCGCTGAGCGCCCAGGTCAGGTCCCGCCAGAGGTCCTCGACGTCCTCCAGGCCGACCGACATCCGCAGCAGGCGGTCGCTGACGCCCGCCGAGCGCCGGTCGCCCTCGGCCACGATGCGGTGGCTGATGGAGGCCGGGTGCTGGATGAGGGTGTCGACGCTGCCGAGGCTGACGGCGGGGGTGATGAGCCGGACGCCGGCGATGACGTCGTGCGGGTCGCCGTACACCTCGAAGGCGATCATGGCACCGCCGATCCGCGGGTAGTGGACCTGAGCGATGCGGGGGTCGGTGGCGAGTCGCCGGACGAGCTCCGCCGCGGTGCCGGACGCGGCCCGGACCCGTACCGGCAGGGTGGAGAGGCCCCGCAGCAGCAGGTAGCCGGCCAGCGGGTGGAGCACCCCGCCGGTGGCGAAACGGACCTGGCGGAGGGTACGGGCGAACTCCTCGTCGCAGGCGACGACTCCGCCCATCACGTCGCCGTGCCCGCCCAGGTACTTGGTCGCGCTGTGCAGGACGATCCGGGCGCCCTGCTCGACCGGGCGCTGGAGCACGGGCGTCGCGAAGGTGTTGTCGACCAGGAGCGGCACGGAGCCGCAGGAGTGGGCGAGGGCGCGGATGTCGGCCTCGGCCAGGGTCGGGTTGGCGGGCGACTCCACCATGACGAGACCGGTGTCGGGCCGGATCGCGTCCGCCACCCCCGCGGGGTCGGTCCAGGTCACCTCGGTGCCGAGCAGTCCCGCGTCGAGCAGGTGGTCGCTGCAGCCGTACAGCGGACGGACCGCGACGACATGGCGCAGCCCATGGCTCGCCCGGGCGAGGAGGACGGCGGTGAGGGCCGCCATGCCGCTGGCGAACGCGACGGCGGCCTCGGCGCCCTCCAGTCGGGCGAGGGCCTCCTCGAAGCGGGCGACCGTCGGGTTGTCGAGCCGGGCGTAGACCGGTGGTCCGTCCAGCCGGGCCCCGGTGGTGGCGAACTCGTCGATCCGGGCGGCCTCGGCCCGGGCGTCGTACGAGGGGTAGGTGGTGGACAGGTCGATCGGCGGGGCGTGCAGACCGAGCGAGGCGAGGTCTTCGCGGCCGGCGTGCACGGCTTCGGTGGCGAGCGCCCTCGGGGTGGCCGAGGTGCCGCAGTCCATGGCGTCCATGGCGGCACTGTGAACGGATACCGGGAAGTAGCGGGAATTCGCCGTGCTACGTTCGCCAGATGGCCGATTCTGTCGTACTGGACGCGGTCGATCTGCACATTCTTCGCCTCCTGCAGAACGACGCCCGGACCACCTACCGCGAACTCGCCGCCGAGGTCGGAGTGGCACCGTCCACCTGCCTCGACCGGGTGGCGCGGCTGCGCCGCACGGGCGTGATCCTCGGACACCAACTACGACTGGATCCGGCCAAACTCGGCCGAGGGCTTGAAGCGCTCCTTCTCGTCCAGGTCCGGCCGCACCGGCGGGAACTGATCGGTCCGTTCGTGGACCGGATCCGGGGCCTGCCGGAGTCCCGGGCCCTGTTCCATCTGACCGGACCCGACGACTACCTGGTGCACGTGGCCGTGGCGGACCCCGCCGACCTGCAACGACTCGTCCTCGACGAGTTCACCTCGCGCCGGGAGGTGGCCCGCGTCGAGACGCGGCTGATCTTCCAGGAGTGGGAGTGCGGCCCGCTCCTGCCGCCCTCTCCGAGCCCCTCCATGTCAGCCGACTGAGCCTCGACGAGGGTGACGCGAGGTGCCGAAGACGCCAGGATGGCCCCCATGCCAGAGACTTCCAGCAGCCCGCTGCCCCGCCAGGTCGCCGACGAACACGTCGACGCACTCATCGCCCTCGACCCGATCACCGGTACGTACCTGGGAGTCAAGGAGAGCGCCGGACTGCTGCCCGACTTCTCGCCGGCCGGCCAGCGGGCGGTGGCCGAGCTCGCCCGCCGGACGCTCGACCGGCTCGACGCGGCGGAGCGCGTGCCGGGGGCGGACAGCGAGGCCGAGCGGCGGTGCGCCCGGCTGCTCCGGGAGCGCCTGACGGCGGAGCTCGCCATGTTCGAGGCCGAGGAGGGCCTCTGTACGGTCAGCAACATGCGGTCGCCCGCGCACAGCGTCCGGATCGTCTTCACGGTGATGCCGACGGAGACCGAGGAGGACTGGGCCGCGGTCGCCACCCGGCTCCGCGCCGTCCCGGCCGCGCTGTACGGCTACCGGTCCGCGCTCGCCCTCGGCCTGGAGCACAAGCGCTTCGGCGGTCCCCGCCCCACCGCCACCTTCGTCGGCCAGCTCACCGAGTGGGCGGGCGGGGACGACGGACGGCCGGGCTGGTTCGAGGAGTTCGCCGGCGCGGCCCCGGCCGACCTCCCCGTGACCCTGCGCGCCGAACTGGCGGCGGCGGGCCGGGTCGCCACGGAGGCCGTGGCGGCGCTGCGGGACTGGATGCGCGACGTGTACGCCCCGGCCGTGGCGGACGCCCCCGACACGGTGGGCCGCGAGCGCTACCAGCGCTGGACCCGGTACTTCAACGGCACGGACCTGGACCTCGACCAGGCCTACGCGTACGGCTGGACCGAGTACCACCGGCTGCTCGGCGAGATGCGGACCGAGGCCGAGCGGATCCTCCCGGGCGCCGACCCGTGGGAGGCGCTCGCCCACCTCGACGAGCACGGCACCCACGTCGAGGGGGTCGACGAGGTGCGGGTCTGGCTCCAGCGGCTGATGGACGAGGCCGTCGAGGCCCTCGACGGCACGCACTTCGAGCTCGCCGACCGGGTGCGCCGCGTGGAGTCCCGCATCGCCCCGGCGGGCGGCGCGGCCGCCCCGTACTACACCGGCCCGTCCGAGGACTTCTCCCGGCCCGGCCGCACCTGGCTCCCGGTCGACGGCGTGACCCGCTTCCCGGTCTACGACCTGGTGTCCACCTGGTACCACGAGGGCGTGCCCGGCCACCACCTCCAGCTGGCCCAGTGGGTGCACGTCGCCGACCGCCTCTCCCGCTACCAGGCGACCATCGGCAAGGTCAGCGCCAACTGCGAGGGCTGGGCCCTCTACGCGGAGCGGCTCATGGACGAGCTCGGCTTCCTGCCCGACGCGGAGCGGCGCCTCGGCTACCTCGACGGGCAGATGATGCGCGCCTGCCGGGTGATCGTGGACATCGGCATGCACCTGGGGCTGGAGATCCCGGCCGACTCCCCCTTCCACCCGGGCGAGCGGTGGACGCCGGAGCTCGCCCAGGAGTTCTTCCAGCGGCACAGCAGCCGTCCGCCGTCCTTCGTGGAGAGCGAGCTGACCCGGTACCTGTCGATGCCCGGCCAGGCCATCGGCTACAAGCTGGGCGAGCGGGCCTGGCTGCTGGGCCGGGCCAACGCGCGGGCGGCGCACGGCGAGGCGTTCGACGCGAAGGCCTGGCACATGGCGGCCCTCTCGCAGGGCCCCCTGGGCCTCGACGACCTCGTCGAGGAACTGTCGCGCCTCTGAGGACCACGCCGTGGGATTCCCCGGCCGATCTCTTGATCAGCCGGGGAATCCCCTGCTATGCCTCGGGCATGACCTCCGCATACAGCCCGGACGCCACCGACTGGCGCATCCTCGAAGCCCTCCAGTCCGAGGGCCGCGCCAGCTTCGCCGAGCTCGCCCGGACGGTGGCGATGTCGCCGTCCGCGGTGACCGAGCGGGTACGGCGCCTGGAGGAGGCCGGGGTGATCTCCGGGTACACGGCGATCGTCGACCAGGACCGGCTCGGGCTGCCGATCCTGGCCTTCGTACGGCTGCGCTATCCGCACGGCAACTACAAGCCGTTCCACGACCTGCTCGACGCGACTCCGGAGATCCTGGAGGCGCACCACGTCACGGGCGACGACTGCTTCGTCCTCAAGGTCGCCGCGCGGTCCATGCGGCACCTGGAGGAGATCACCGGGAAGATCTCCACGCTCGGCTCGGTCACCACCAGCGTGGTCTACTCCTCGCCGCTGCCGCGGCGTTCGATCAGCCGCTGAGCCCGTCCCCGCCCGTGCGCAGCCGCACGGCCGAGCCCTGCCGCGCCTTGACCACCTCCAGCTGGGCCGGGATCCGGCGGCGCAGGTCGCCGACGTGGCTGACGATGCCGACGCTGCGGTCCCGCTCGCGCAGCGAGTCCAGGACGTCGAGGACCTCGTCGAGCGTCTGCTCGTCGAGGCTGCCGAAGCCCTCGTCGATGAAGAGGGTGTCGAGCCGTACGCCGCCCGCCTCGTCCGTGACGACGTCGGCGAGTCCCAGGGCGAGCGCCAGCGAGGCGAAGAAGGTCTCGCCGCCCGAGAGGGTGGCCGTGTCGCGCTCGTTCCCGGTCCAGGCGTCGACGACGTGCAGGCCGAGTCCGGCCCGCTTGCCCCCGGCGCGCGCGTCGGAGTGGACGAGGGTGTAGCGGCCCGCGGACATCCGCTGGAGCCGGGCGGTCGCGGCGGCGGCGACCTGTTCGAGGCGGGCGGCCAGGACGTACGACTCCAGGCGCATCCGCCGCTCGTTCTCGGCCGAGGTTCCGGCGGTGAGGGCGGCGAGGCGGGCCACCCGGTCGTACTCCTCGCGGAGCGGGCCGAGGCGGCGGACCTCGGCCGCGGCCTGCCGGGCGAGTCCGGCCAGTCCGCCGGCCCGCTCACGGGCCGCGGCCAGGGCGGCGTCCGCCTCGCGCAGGGCGCGTTCGGCGGCGGTGTGGGCGGCGGCGGCCGCTGCCGGGTCGGCCGGCGGCAGCGCGGCGGCGGCCGCGGTGCCGGGCTCGGCGAGCCGGTCCGCGACGGCGGCGGCCTCGGCCTGCCAGGCGTCGACGCGCTGCTGGTGGTCGCGGCGCTCGCCCTCGCCCAGGAGTGCGGCGGCGGCCTCGGCCGGGGTGGCGAAGCCGGCCCGGTAGGCGGCGTCGGCCAGCCGGTCGTCGGCCTCCTTGAGGCGCTGGGCGGCGAGTTCGGCGGCCCGGACGGCGCCGGTGGCGTCGACGAGGAGGGAGATCCGCCGTTCCAGCCGGGTAGCGTGTTCGGCGACGGTGGCGAACGCGCCGCGGCCCCGGGCGAGTTCCTCGTCGAGCGCGAGCCGCTCGCGGTCCAGGGCCTCGCGCCGCGAGGTCCGCGCGGCGACCCGCCGCTCGGCCTCCCGCTGTGCCGCGACCCGCTCCTCGTGCTCGCGATCGGCCCGCGCCAGGGTCTCCCGGGCGCTGTGGGTCTGTCCGGCGAGCGCGTGCGCCTCGTTGTGGAGCGCCGTCAGCTCGGCGACCTCGTCGGCCAGTTCTCCGGCAGTGGGCTCGGGCGCGCCGTCCGGGGCGCCGGCCTGGGCCTCGGCGCGGGCCGTGGACCAGGACTCGCGGGTGACGGCGAGCGCGCGCTCGGCGGCCGTTCGGGTCTCCTCGGCGCCGGTGTAGGCGGCGTAGGCGGCCTCCTCGGTGGCGCGGTCGACGTGGTCGGCGGTGGTCCGCGCGGGGGCCGGGTGGGCGGTGGAGCCGCAGACCTGGCAGGGGTCGCCGGGGGTGAGGGCGACCGCGAGTTCGGCGGCGATCCCTTCGAGGCGGCGGGACTTGACGTCGAGCCAGCTCTCGTGAGCGGCGTTCCGGCGCTCGCGGGCGTCGGCGAGGCGCGTCTCGGCGGCCCGGGTGTCCTCGGCGAGTGCGTCGCGGCGGCGGGCGGCGTCGCGACGGCGGCGGGCGGGTTCGAGGCGGCCGGCGAGGTGCTCGGCTCGGGCGGCGGCGTCGCGGGCGGCCTCGACGCGCTCGGCGAGTGCGGCGCGGCGTGGTTCCCAGCCGGTGAGCCAGTCCGCCGCGTCGCGGAGGACGTCGTCGTCGGCGCGGGCCTCGCGGGTCAGCGCGGCGCGCTCGTCGGCGACCGCGGCGGCCCGGCGCTCGGCGCGGCGGGCGGCCTCCAGTCCGCCGAGTTCCGCGCGCAGCCGGTGCTCGCGGGCGGCGAGGTGCTCGGCTCCGGCGTCGGCGAGGTCCGGGGGCAGCTGGGCGCGGGAGCGCGCGCGGGCCGTGTGGGCGGCGGAGTGCTCGCGCTCGGCGTCCTGCCGCAGTCCGAGCGCGGGGGCCACCCGGTCCGCCTTGAGGCTGCGGTCGAGGGCGGCCTGGAGCCGGTCGCGCTCGGGGGCGTGGGCGGTGAGCCGCTCGTGGCGGCGGAGGGCGTCGGCGTGCCGGGCCTGCCGGGCGGCCAGGTCGTTCTCGGCGTCGAGTGCGGCGCGGGCCGTCCCGCGCCGGGTCTCGGCCGCGTCGAGCCGTACCCGCGCGATGTCGACCGTCTCGCGTGCCTCCGTGCGGGCGACGGCGGCCCAGGTGAGGACGGCGTCGGCGATTCCGGGGTCGCCGGGCCGTCCGTCGACGGAGGTGCGGGCGACGGCGAGGCCGCCGGCGGCCTGGCCCATCCGGTGGGCGAGGGCGAGGAGCCGCTCGTCGCCCTCCTCGACCTGCTGCTGCGCGGCGCGCCGGAGGTCGGCGAGCCGTTCCTCCACGGCGGCGAAGCGGCGGGTGTCGAAGAGGCGGCCCAGGAGCCGGCCGCGGGCCTCGGCGTCGGCGCGCAGGAAGCGGGCGAAGTCGCCCTGCGGGAGGAGGACGACCTGGCAGAACTGCTCGCGGCTCATGCCGACGAGCTGGGTGATCTCCTCCCCGGTCTCCTGGTGGGAGCGGCTCAGGCCGTTCCACGCGCGGGTGGCGGGGTCGTACTCGCGCAGCCAGGTCTGGGCCTTCTCGGTGGTGAAGCCGTCGCCGCGCTTCTTGGGGCGCTGCTGTGCCGGGCGGCGGGTGATCTCCAGGCGCCGCTCCCCCACGGTCAGTTCGAGGACGACCTCGGTGGGGGTGCCGACGGGTGCGTGGTCGCTGCGCAGGGAGGCGCCCGGGGTCTGCCGGACGCCCGGCACGCTTCCGTAGAGGGCGAAGCAGACCGCGTCGAGGACGGAGGTCTTGCCGGCTCCGGTGGGCCCGTGGAGGAGGAAGAGCCCGGCGGCCGAGAGGGCGTCGAAGTCGACGGTCTGGGTGCTGCCGAAGGGGCCGAACGCGGTGATCTCCAGGCGGTGCAGCCTCATCGGCCCCCCTCGCGCTCGGCCGTGTCGACCCGGACGTCGTCGAAGGCGCCGTGGAGGACGGCCCGCTCGGGGCCGTCGAGGGCGGTGCCGCCGCGGACGTGGGCCACGAAGTCCTCCGCGATCTGCTGGTCGGTGCGGTCGCGGAGCCGCCGGCCGTAGGAGACGTCGGGGTCCTCGGCGGTCCGCTCGGGGTCGAAGACGAGGTTCAGGGTGTGCGGGAAGCGCGCGGCGAGCCGGCTCATCGGCTCGGCGGGGCGTGCCGGGTCGGTGAGCGTGGCCTCGATCCAGGACTGCTCGTGGCGGGCGAGCGCGGGGTCGGCGAGGAGGTCGTCGAGCCGCCCGCGGATCCGGGCGAGGGGGCGCGGGACGGGGCAGTCGAGCCGCTCGGCGGCGGTGATCGCGCCGTCGGGGCCGGTGGGGCCGAGGTCGACGAGCCACATGGTCTTGCGGTGGTCCGCCTCGGAGAAGGAGTACGCGAGGGGGGATCCGGAGTACCGGACGCGCGGGGTGACGGTCTGGCTGCCGTGGAGGTGGCCGAGGGCGACGTAGTCGACGCCGTCGAAGACCCCGGTGGGGACGGCCGCGACGCCGCCGACGGTGATGTCCCGCTCGCTGTCGCTGGGCGCGCCGCCCGCGACGAAGGCGTGGGCGAGGACGACGGAGCGGGTGCCGGCGGGCCGTGCGGCGAGGTCGGCGCGGACCCGGTCCATGGCGGCGGCGAGCACCGCCTCGTGCCCGGCCCGCTCGGCGCCGAGCCGTTCGCGGACGAGGGCCGGTTCGAGGTAGGGCAGGCCGTAGAGCGCGACGTCGCCGTGGGCGTCGGTGAGGACGACGGGGGTGCCGACGCCGGCCGGATCGGTGCGGAGGTGGATGCCGGCGCGCTCCATGAGTCCGGCGCCGACGCCGAGGCGGCGGGCGGAGTCGTGGTTGCCGGAGATCATCACGGTGGGCACCCCCGCCTCGGCGAGGCGGTGCAGCGCGGTGTCGAAGAGCTCGACGGCCGACAGCGGGGGCACGGCACGGTCGTAGACGTCGCCGGCGACGAGGACGGCGTCGACCTCGTGCGCGTGGACGGTCGCGACGAGGTGGTCGAGGAAGGCGGCCTGGGCGTCGAGGAGGCCGACGCGGTGGAAGGAGCGGCCGAGGTGCCAGTCCGAGGTGTGCAGGAGCCTCACGATGCCGTCCCACCCCGCATGTGCCCCGCTCCTCACCGCTGTTCCGTACCTGTGCGCCCTCCACGCTATCCCGCCGGGGGGTGTGGTCGGGGCCGTACGGCCGGGGCGCCGGGAGGCCGCGGGCGGGGGGCCGGTGGTCAGGCGTCGCCGTACGCCTCGCCGCCGAGTGCGAACGAGGCCGTGCCCGCGGTGGCGTCGGCGAGCCAGGCGCGGAAGCCGGGGACGTCCGCGTCGGGGAGGCCGATCTCGATCGTGACGGCGTCGCTGTAGCGCACGTCACGGACGGCCCTGCCGGTGGCCCGCAGGTCGTTCTCCAGCTTTCCCGCCCGCTGGTGGTCGACGGTGACCGTGACGATCCGGAAGCGCTGCCGGGTCACCGTGCCGAGCGCGTCGAGGGCCTCGCCGACCACACCGCCGTAGGCGCGGATGAGGCCGCCCGCGCCGAGCTTCACCCCGCCGTAGTAGCGGGTGACGACGGCGACGACGTACCGCATCTCCCGGCGCAGGAGCATCTGCAGCATCGGGGTGCCGGCCGTGCCACCGGGCTCTCCGTCGTCGCTGGCCCTCTGGACGGAGGCGTCGGCGCCGAGGACGTACGCGAAGCAGTTGTGGCTCGCGGCCGGGTGCTCCCTGCGGACGCGCGCGACGAACTCCTGCGCCTCCCGCTCGTCGGCGACGGGCGCGAGCGCGCAGAGGAAGCGCGAGCGGTTGATCTCGGTCTCGTGCACACCCTCGCGGGCGGGGGTGCGGTACTGCTCCTGCATCCGGCCAGCCTACGTTCCGCCCCGGCCGCCCCGCTCCGGCGGTCGGGGCGGCCCGCTAGCCGGCCTCCTGCTCGCGCTCCCCGGCGGCCGGTTCGGGCGGGGTCGCGAGGCCCGCGTAGGGCAGGGCGCGCAGGGCGAGGGCCCAGCCCAGCCGGGCCTCGCCGGATTCGCTGGAGCGGCCGGTGAGCTCCGCGATGCGGCCGATGCGGTTGAGGACGGTGTTGCGGTGGCAGTAGAGCTGGTCGGCGGCCCGCGAGGCCGAGCAGCCGTGGTCGAGCCAGGCGCGCAGGGTGGTGAGGAGCGCGGCGCGCTCCCCGCCGGTGGCGAGCACCGGACCGAGGTGGACGGCGACGATCCGTTCGGCGATGTCGGTGCGCCCGCTGAGGAGCACCTGGGCGAGCCGGTCGTCGAAGACGCCGGCCTCGCCGCTGCCGGCGGGCAGCGTGCGCAGGGTCTGCTCGGCCAGGCGCAGGGCCCGCCCGGCCCGGGAGAGCCGGTCGAACTCCGGCGAGACCCCGGCGGTCGCCCCGGTCCGCTCCCGCAGGGCCGCGAGGAGGGCGCGGACGGCCGGGTCGGCTCCGCCGGGCGGGGTGGCCGCCGGGGCCCGGCCGGCGGGCGCCTCGCGCGGCGGCAGCCGGACGATCCCGGCGTAGCGGCCGGAGCGGGGGCGCCAGTACGACCACATTCCCCGGGCCTCCAGGGCCGGCGTGGGGTGCGGCGGGGCGGCCGGGTCCTGGGCGGCGACCACGACGACGTAGCGGTCGACCGGGGGGACGCCGAGCGCGGCCGCGGCGGCGGCCGCGACGGCGGGGTCGTCGGCGCGGCCGTCGAGCAGCGCCTCGAAGAGGGCGACGCGCCGGGTGTCCTGGCGGCTCTGGAGTTCCAGCTGGGCGATCCGGTAGGCGTCGGCCATCGCGACCGAGTAGCGGTCGATGGTCTCCCAGACGCCGCTCGCCATGTCGAGTTCGACGTCCCGGCTGTCGGAGTCCCGCCCGGCCCGGACCCTCAGGTACTCGGCCATCACCTGCCACAGCACCCGGCCGCCGCGCCGGTAGGCCCGGAGCACGGTGTCGAGCGGCACGCCCTGTTCGGCGCGGCGGCGGCCGGTCTCGCGGGCCGCCCACTCGAAGTCGCCGCCGGTCGCGGCGAGCCCGCCGAAGTCCTCCAGGGCCCGCAGCAGGTTGTCGCGGCAGATCTCCCAGAGGTCCTCCCGGGTGACGGGGGCGCCGGAGGCGTACGTGCCGGAGTGGGCGCGGATGTCGTCGACGGCGCGGTCGGTGAGCCGGTCGAGGTCGGCGAGCATCGCCGTGGCCAGCGAGCGGCGGAGCGCGCCCGCGCCGTTCGCGCGCACCGGGGAGGTGCGGTCCGAGCCGGAGTGCGCCCCCGGGGGCCCTCCGGGGGCGTCCGAGCTGTGCGTCATGGCTCGCACCGTAGCGCCGGGATTTGGCGAATGCCACGGGCCGGGCGGGACGGCGGGGCCGCTGCCCAGCTCGACGCGCCGCATGGTG
Organism: Streptomyces sp. NPDC014891; assembly: GCF_043081085.1. NCBI lineage: Bacteria > Bacillati > Actinomycetota > Actinomycetes > Kitasatosporales > Streptomycetaceae > Streptomyces > Streptomyces sp. NPDC014891. The sequence continues at coordinate 1,011,624 of NZ_JBIBWF010000001.1, forward strand.
TGCGTCTGCACATGGCGCCGGGGCATGGTCGCGGCGGATTCTGTGCCGTGTCACCGAGCGCCGACGGAGTGGTCGACGCCGCGTATCTGGAGCGTGCCATGTCACTGAGCGTCGCCGGCATCCTCGGCGAGTCCGCCCGTCACTTCCCCGACCGGATCGCGGTCGTGGAGGGTGCGACCCGGCTGACCTACGACGAGCTGTGGACGGAGGCGCTGCGCTGCGCCGCCGGGCTCCGCGAGGCCGGGGTGAAGCCGGGCGACCGGCTGGCCGTCCTGCTCCCGAACACGATCGAGTTCCTGCGTGTGTACTACGGGGCGCTCGCCGCCGGTGCGACGGTCGTCCCGGTGCACGCGCTGCTCGTCGCCGACGAGGTGCGGTACGTCCTTGAGCACAGCGGCGCGGTGGGCATCGTCAGCGGCGGGCCGCTGTGGGCCGTCGCCGACGAGGCGGCCCGCGCGGCCGGGGTGCGGGCCTTCCAGGGGGCGCCCACGGCTTCGCGCCCGGCTCTCGCGGCCGAGCCGGCGGACCCCTCGGACACCGCGGTGATCCTCTACACGAGCGGGACGACGGGCCGCCCGAAGGGGGCGCTGCTCACCCATCTCAACATCGTCATGAACGCTGCGGTGACCTCGCAGGACCTGCTCGGGCTGGGCGCGGGGGACGTGGTCCTCGGCTGTCTGCCGCTGTTCCACAGCTACGGCCAGACCTGCGCCATGAACGGGACGCTCCGGCAGGGGGCGACGCTGGTGCTGATGCCGCGGTTCAGCGGCCCGGCCGCCCTGCGGGTGCTGGCCGACGAGGGCGTGACCGTCTTCATGGGCGTGCCGACGATGTACCACGCGCTGGTGGAGGCGGCCGCGGGCTCCGCCGTACGGCCGGAGGGCCTGCGGGCCGCCGTGTCGGGCGGCGCCGCGCTGCCCGTCGCCGTCCTGGAGCGCTTCGAGGAGACGTTCCGCACGCAGGTCCTGGAGGGGTACGGCCTGACGGAGACCTCGCCGGTGGCGACCTTCAACCAGCCGCACCTCGGCCGCCGCCCCGGCACGGTGGGCCACCCCGTCTGGGGTGTGGAGGTCGGCATCGCCGACGCGGCCGTGGACGACGCGGTCCGGCTGCTCGCGGACGGCGGGGTCGGGGAGGTCGTGGTGCGCGGCCACAACGTCTTCGCCGGCTACCTCGACGACCCGGAGGCGACCGCGGCGGCGGTGGTGGACGGCTGGTTCCGCACCGGTGACCTGGGCGTACGGGACGAGGACGGCTTCCTGCGGATCGTGGACCGGAAGAAGGACCTGGTCATCCGGGGCGGCTTCAACATCTACCCGCGCGAGGTCGAGGAGGTGCTCGTGCGGCACCCCGCGGTCTCGGAGGTCGCGGTGATCGGCGTCCCCGACGACGCGAAGGGCGAGGAGGTCTGCGCGGTGGTGGTGCGCCGCGGTGGCGCGGCCGCGCTCTCCGAGGACGAGCTGGTCGACTGGTCGCGCGAGCGACTCGGCCGGCACAAGTACCCGCGGATCGTCCGCTTCGTGGAGGAGCTGCCGCTCGGTCCGACGGGCAAGGTCCTGAAGCGCGCGCTGGTGGCTCAGGCCGGGCCGCGGGCCTGATGCTCCGACGACCCGAGGGAGGGCGGCAGTGACGGCGGATCGCGGACCCGAGGTCCTGACGCGGTACGGAGCCCTGCGCGGCGCGGCGGCGGACGGGGTGGCCGCCTTCCTGGGCGTGCCGTACGCGCGGCCCCCGGTCGGCGCGCTGCGGTTCCGGCCGCCGGAGCCGGTGGAGCCCTGGGAGGGGGTACGGGAGGCCACGGCCTTCGGGCCGACCGCGCCCAAGCGCGCGTACGCCCCGCCGCTCGACGCCCTGCTCCCGGACCCCGAGGTCGCGGGCGACGGCTGCCTCAACCTGAACGTGTGGGCGCCCTGGGACGGCGGCGGTCCGGGCGCCGGGCTCCCGGTGATGGTCTGGATCCACGGCGGCTCGCTCGTCCACGGCTCCTCGGCGGTCCCCGTCTACGACGGCACCGCCTTCGCCCGGGACGGGGTCGTCCTCGTCTCGGTCAACTACCGGTTGGGGATCGAGGGGTTCGGCGTCTTCCCCGACGCCCCGGCCAACCTCGGGCTGCGGGACCAGATCGCCGCGCTGACCTGGGTGCGGGACTGCGTGGCGGCCTTCGGCGGCGACCCGGGGCGGGTGACGGTCTTCGGCGAGTCGGCGGGGGCGGTCTCCACGGCGGCCCTGCTCACCTCCCCGCTCGCGGAGGGGCTGTTCCACCGGGCGGTGGTGCAGAGCGGGGCGCCCGTCGCCCTGCCGCTCGCCCGGGCGCGCCGGACGACCCGGGCGATCGCGGCCCGGCTGGGGGTGCCGGCCACGGCGGAGGCCTTCGCAGGGGTGGACCGGGACCGGCTGCTCGCGGCGCAGACCGAGGTGACCGGCAAGGGGTCGCCGCTGACCGGCGGGCACGCGTTCCAGATCGCCGTGGACGGCGACGTGGTGCCGCGCGACCCGGCGGAGGCGCTCGCGGACGGGGCCTCGGCCGCGGTGGACCTGCTGATGGGCACGACGACCGAGGAGTACCGGCTGTGGTTCGTGCCGAGCGGCGTCACGGACCGGGTGGGCCCGCTGGTCCAGCGGCTGCTGCTGCGCAAGGCGAAGGTGCCGTCCCGGACGGCCCGGGTCTACCGCGCGGGACGTCCGCGGGAGAAGCCGGGCGAGGTCCTGGGCGCCCTCGCCACGGACAAGCTGCTGCGGGTCCCGCTGAACGCCCTGGCCGACGCCCGGCTGCGCGCGGGGGCGGACGCGGGGACGTACCTCTACGAGTTCGGCTGGCGCTCCCCCGTGCTGGACCTGGGGGCCTGTCACGCGCTGGAACTCGGCTTCGTCTTCGACACCCTCGACCTGCCGGAGACCCGCGCCCTGACCGGGCCGGACGCGCCCCGGGAGCTGGCGGCGGCGATGCACGCGGCCTGGGTGTCCTTCGCGGCGACGGGCGACCCGGGCTGGCGCCGGTGGGACCGGAGCCGTCCGGTGATGACCTTCGGCCCGGGCCTCCCCTCCGTGGTGGAGGCCCCGCGCGAGGCGGAGCGGCGCGCCTGGGAGGACCGGGTCCGCCGGCGGGAATCACGGCAGGTGACGTCCGGTTGACGTGGGGGAAGGGCCACACCGAGGAGAGGCAGCGAGCACGATGGGCGTCGAGACGAAGACCGCGGGTCCGACCGGTCGATCCGAGGAGGAGACGGTACGGCGGATCCTCACGTCCACCGGCGACACCTGGGCGGTGGTCGGCCTCTCCACGAACACGCGGCGGGCCGCTTACGGGGTGGCGGCCGTCCTGCAGCGCTTCGGGAAGCGGATCGTGCCGGTGCACCCCCGGGCGGAGACCGTGCACGGGGAGCGGGGGTACGCCTCGCTCTCCGACATCCCGTTCCCCGTCGACGTGGTGGACGTGTTCGTGAACAGCGAGCAGGCGGGCGGGATCGCCGACGAGGCGGTGGAGATCGGCGCGCGGGCCGTCTGGTTCCAGCTGGGCGTCGTCGACGAGTCCGCCTTCGCCCGTACGCGTGCGGCGGGCCTCGACATGGTCATGGACCGCTGCCCCGCGATCGAGATCCCGCGCCTGGGCTGAGGTCGCGGCGGGGGCCTCTCAGGCGACGGGGAGGCCGAGTCCGTCCAGCACGACCGCGCCCGGGAGCTGGGCGAAGGCCTTGCCCGGCAGGATGAGCTTGCCGCGCCGGCGTCCGCTGCCGACCAGGACCCATGCGGTGTCCAGGACGGCGGCGTCCACGAGGAGGGGCCAGTCGGCCGGGAGGCCGATCGGGGTGATCCCGCCGTACTCCATGCCGGTCTCCCCCGTCGCGGTGTCCATGGGGGCGAACGAGGCCTTGCGCGCGCCGAGGTGCTTGCGCACGACGCCGTTGACGTCGACCCGTGTCGCCGACTTCACGACGCACGCGGCGAGGGTCGTCGTCTCGCCGCGCCGGCCCGCGACGACGACGCAGTTCGCGGACGCGTCCAGGAGGTCGGACCCGTGGTGCTCGACGAAGACGGCGGTGTCGGCGATGGCCGGGTCGGTGTCCACGTACAGCAGACGATCGGCGGGGACCGGGCCGGTCCAGGCCCGGACCGCGGCGGCGACGGGGGCGGTGAGCAGGTCCAGGCAGTCGGGGGCGGGACGGGCCTCGGCGAAGTCTCCGATGGGTGCGCGCATGCGCCGACGCTAACAACGACCGGCCCGGGCCCGGGCCTTCGTCTCACCGTACGGGCCGTCCGGCCCGCGGGCGGGCGGGGTGCGGGCCGTCAGCGGACGGGCGGGATGGAGACGGCCATCGTCATCTCGGCGGGCGCGTCGCCGTCGTTGCGGTACTCGTGGCCCGTGTTGGCCTCGAAGACGGCGGAGGTGCCGGCGGGCAGGCGGTGCTCCGCGCCGTCGACGACCAGGGTGAGGACGCCCGCGGTGACGCTGAGGAGTTCGACCGTCCCGTCGGGGTGCGGGTCGGAGGCGCTGCCGTCGCCCGGCATGAGGGTCCAGGACCACAGTTCGAGGGGGCCGCGGGCCTCGGTGCCGACCAGCAGGGTGGTGTGGCTGCCGGTGGAGGTGGACCACATGCGGACGGCCTGGTCCGGGGGGACGATCCGGACCTGGGGGCCCTGCTCGTAGTCGAGGAGGGTCGTGATGGAGACGCCGAGCGCGTCGGCGAGCTTGACGGTCGTGCCGACGCTGGGGTTGGTCCGGGCCTGCTCGATCTGGATGATCATGCCGCGGCTGACGCCGGAACGGGCGGCGAGCGCGTCGAGGGTGAGGGCCCGCTCCTTGCGCCAGCGCTTCAGGTTCCGGGCGAGCGACTGCGTGAGCTGGTCGAGGTCCGACACATTCCCGTCCAATATTTTGGATGACAGAGTTCATCATGCTGAACTACGGTGAGGTGCACCCGATGGTTCACTGCACTGTACTGCCGTCCGTGACTGCGAGGACCCATGACCGCCCTGTTCGCCCTGGCCACCAGCCTGCTCTGGGGCCTCGCCGACTTCGGCGGCGGGCTGCTGACCCGCCGGATCCCCGCCCTCACGGTCGTCGTGGTCTCCCAGCTCCTCGCCGTCGCCGTCCTCGGCACCGTCGTCCTCGCGACCGGCGCCTGGACCGAGGCGGGACCGCAGCTCTGGTACGCGGTGGGGGCGGGCGTCGTCGGCCCGGCGGCCATGCTCGCCTTCTACAAGGCGCTCGCCCTGGGCCCGATGGGCGTGGTCTCCCCGCTCGGCTCGCTCGGCGTCGTCGTCCCCGTCTCGGTCGGCCTGCTCGTCGGCGACCGCCCGGGCCTCGTCCAGTTCGCCGGGATCGGCGTGGCGGTCCTCGGTGTGGTCCTCGCCGGCGGACCGGAACTGCGCGGGGCGCCCGTCCAGCGCCAGGCGGTCCTGCTCACCCTCGTGGCCGCCTTCGGCTTCGGCTCGGTGATGGCGCTCATCGCCGAGGCCTCCACGACGGTCACCGGCCTGTTCCTGGCACTCTTCGTCCAGCGGGTCACCAACGTCCTGGTGGGCGGCGGAGCCCTGAACGCCTCGGTGAGGCGCGGAGGCCGGGCCCTGCCCGAGGGCGGGGCCGGGGTGGTCCGCGCGGCCCTCCCCGCCCTGGCCTTCGTCGGCCTCGCCGACGTCGCCGCGAACGGCACGTACGCCGTCGCGGCCCAGCAGGGCCCGGTCACCGTCGCCGCCGTCCTGGCCAGCCTCTACCCGGTGGTCACAGCCCTGGCGGCCTACGCCGTCCTCAAGGAACGCCTCCGAGCCGTCCAGGCCGCGGGCGCGGGCCTCGCCCTGGTCGGCACGGTGCTGCTGGCGACCGGCTAGGGGGTGTCCGGCCCGACCACCTGAGCGGCAGGACACCCCCGGGTCCCGGCTAGGCGATCCACGACCTCGGCACCCGCGATCAGCTCCGCGGCTCCCCTTCGCGCCCGACGGCGGCCGCGCCGGGGACGAGGAGCAGCTTGCCGGTGGTGCGCCGCGCCTCCAGATCGCTGTGGGCCCGGGCGGCCTCGGACAACGGGTAGCGGCCCGTCACGGCGACCTCGAGCGCCTTGGAGCGCACCCACGCGAACACATCGGCGGCCCGCCGGAGCAGTTCGGACCGATCGGCGATGAAGTCCCCGAGGCTGGGCCGGATCAGGGTCAGCGAACCGCCGTGGGCGAGCCGCATCGGATCGAACGGCGGCACGGCGCCGCTCGCCGCGCCGAACAGCACGAGACGGCCTCGGGCCCGCAGGGCGGCGAGGCTCGCGTCGAAGGTGTGCGCGCCGACGCCGTCGAAGACGACCGGCACACCCTGACCGCCGTTGAGCCGCCTCACCTCGGCCGCGAGGTCGTCGACCGCGGAGGGGAGGATCACCTCGGCGGCCCCGGCACGCCTCGCCAGCTCGGCCTTCGCCTCGGTCGAGGTCGTGCCGATCACCCTTCCGCCGAGATGGGTGACGAGCTGGGTCAGCAGCAGCCCCATGCCACCGGCGGCCGCGTGCAGGAGCACCGTGTCGCCCTCCTGGACGGGGTAGGCGTCCTTGACGAGATAGTGCGCGGTCATGCCCTGGAGGAGCACGGCGGCGGCCGTCTCGAAGTCGACGTCGTCGGGCAGCGGCACCAGCCGGGAGGCGTCCACGACGGCCCGCTCGGCGTAGGAGCCGGGAACCTCCACCCAGCCGACCCGGTCCCCGACCGCGACGTCGGCGACACCGGGTCCTACCTCGACGACCGTGCCGGCGCCCTCACTGCCCGGGGTGAAGGGCAGCGGGACGCCGTACCGGCCTTCGCGGTGGTAGACGTCGAGGAAGTTGACCCCCGACGCGGCGACCTCCACGACCGCCTCGCCCGGACCCGGCCGCGGCTGGTCCACCTCGGCCTCCCGCAGCACCTCGGGACCGCCCACTTCGTCCATCCGAATCGCCCGCATGACCCTCCCCTGTCGTGTCGTCCCGCACTGCAACCCCGCCGGCGGCGATCCGATTCCCGGCAGGCGGACCGATCCGCCGCCCCCGCCGGGAGCTCAGCCGCCGGCTCCGGGACAAGGGGGCGCCTCGCCGGTCGGTCTGGCCCGCTCGACAAGACACTCCCTAGCGCGCCTGCTCGACCTCCCACGCCGCGAGCGCCGCGAGCTGTTCGGCGGTGACGTGGTCCGGGATCGGGACGGGCGCCGGGGTCCTGAGCGGGGGCTGCCAGCCCTTCTCCGCGTCCCAGCTGCGCACCACCCGGGCCGGGGCGCCCGCGACCACCGAGTGGTCGGGGACCTCGCCGCGCACCACCGCGCCCGCCGCGACGACCACGTTCCGTCCGAGGCGCGCGCCGGGCAGGATGACGGAGCCCGTGCCCAGCCAGCAGCCGGGGCCGATGACGACCGGCTCCGAGCGGGGCCACTGGCGGCCGACCGGCTCGTCCGGGTCGTCGTAACTGTGGTTGGTCGAGGTGATGTAGACGTAGGGACCGCAGTACGTGTCCGAGCCGATGGTCACCTTCGCGTCGGCGATCACATGGCTGCCCCGGCCGAGGACGACTCCGTCGCCGAGCGTCAGGACCGTGTCCGCCCCCAGGTCGAGGCCCGGCAGCATCCCCGCGGTCAGCGTGACCTGTTCGGCGACGATGCAGCACTCGCCGATCTCGATCCAGCGCTCGCCGAAGACGGTGCCCTGCGGGAAGGCCAGCCGGGTGCCCGCGCCGAGCCTGCGGAACCTCAGCCGCCCGGGATGCTCGGCCGTGACGGACCCGGTCTCCTGCACCCAGCGCCAGCCGCCCTGCACGGCGCGGTTGAGCATCCGGCGCCGCCAGGCGGCGAGGGACGAGAACGTGTTTCTGTTCCTGGGCACCCGGACACCGTAGTCGGCACCGTCGTACCTGATCACCGCGGTGCGCTGTGATGTCCGTCATGAGCACGGCATAGGCTGCGGCCGGGGGCACCCCCGGGCGTGACACGACGGCAGACGATCAGGAGCGAACCATGACAGAGGCGTTGATCAAGGGAGTGGGCGGCAAGGAGCCGCGGATCGACCCGACCGCCTTCACCGCCCCGACCTCCGTGGTGCTCGGCGAGGTGACGCTCGGCGCCCGCACCGGCATCTGGTACCACGCGGTGCTGCGCGCGGACTGCGGCCCCATCGTGATCGGCGAGGACTCCAACGTCCAGGACAACTGCACGGTCCACGTCGACCCCGGCTTCCCGGTCTCGATCGGCGACCGCGTGACCGTGGGCCACAACGCGACGGTGCACGGCTGCGTCATCGAGGACGACGTGCTGGTGGGCATGGGCGCGACCGTCCTCAACGGCGCGCGGATCGGCGCCGGTTCCCTGATCGCCGCGCAGGCCCTCGTCCCCCAGGGGATGGAGGTCCCGCCGGGTTCGCTCGTCGCGGGCGTGCCCGCGAAGGTCCGCCGCCCGCTGACCGAGGAGGAGCAGGCCGGGATCCGGCTCAACGCCGAGATGTACCTGCACCTCGCCAAGGGCCACGCGGAGGCCTTCCGGGACTGAGCCGCACGGCGTCCGGTACGCGAGGAGGGAGGCACCCGCCGGCGGGTGCCTCCCTCTTGCGTGTGCGCTGCCCCGGCCTCAGTCCGCGACCGCGACCGGCGCCGGCTCGGGGGTCTCCGCCCGCTCCGCGGCCGCCTTCTTGGCGCGGTTCTTGATGATCAGCATCGAGGCGACGCCGATCAGCACCGCGAGGACGAGCCCGAGCCACGAGAAGCGCTTGAGCCAGGCCTCGGCGACGATGCCGACCGAGTAGATGACGGCCGTGGTGCCGCCCGCCCACAGGATGCCGCCGAAGACGTTGGCGATCAGGAACTTCCAGTACGGCATGTGCAGGACGCCCGCGAGCGGCCCGGCGAAGATGCGGAGCAGGGCGATGAACCGGCCGAAGAAGACCGCCCACATGCCCCACTTCTGGAAGGAGCGCTCGGCGAGGCCGATGTTGGCCTCGCTGAAGTGCTTGGGGAACTTCTTCCCCAGCCAGGCGAGCAGTGGCCGGCCGCCCCTGCGGCCGATCGCGTAGCCGATCGAGTCGCCGATGATCGCGCCGGCGGTGGCGCACGCGCCGAGCACGTACGGGTTGATGTCGCCGTGCTGCGAGGCGAGCAGCGCCGAACTCACGAGCACGATCTCGCCGGGCAGCGGGATGCCGAGGCTCTCCAGCCCGATCACCACTCCGACGAGGACGTAGACCGCGACCGCGGGGATCGTCTCCAGCCACTCCTGGACGTGCAACGCGGCTTCCTCCCGTTTCGACTGCCCTGCCGCGCCCGGTCCTGGTCGAGGGCCCGCGGCGCCGGCGTGCCCGGCGGCGGGCACGCCGGGGCAGCCTACCGGGTCGGGCCGGCGCGCCCGGCCCGCCGGCCGCCCGGAACGGGACCGCCCCCGCACCCCGGGAGCGGGGTGCGGGGGCGGTCCCGGGCGCAGCCGGTCAGGCGTTCGGGCGGAGCGTCCACACGACGGTCATCTCGCCGGTCACGGCGCCGTCCGCGCGGGTGATCTCGATGCGCACGGGGAACTCCGGGCGCTCGCCCGCGTCGAGCTCGGCGACGACCTCGGCGGCGGGGCGTCCCAGGGTGGCGGTGGCCGTGACGACGCCCATCGCGAGCTTCTTGTAGCCGATCTCGGCGCTGACGGCGAGCGGGACGGCGCGGCTCAGCTGGTCGCCGAACGCGGCGAGCACGATGGCGCCGCTGGCGGACTCGGCGAGCGTGAACATCGCTCCGGCGTGCGGGCCGCCGACGTGGTTGTGGTAGGCGGGCTGGTCCGGCAGGCGCACGACGGCGCGCTCGGCGGTGGTCTCCAGGAACTCCAGGTTCAGGGTTCCGGCCATGGGCACCGTGGCGGCGAGCATCTCGCCGACGGTCATCTGGTCTGCGCTCATGCCCGTGATGTTACCCACCAGTAGCAGCCTTGGCCATCCCTCACGCGCACGCTGTGCGGGGGCGGGCGTGGTCGAGGAGGCTCCGCACCTCTATGGTTACTGGCCATGTGGCCAGGACAGCAGCCGCCCGGGGGCGAGCAGAACCCGCAGGACCAGAGTCAGAACCCCTACCAGCAGTCGGGGTACCAGCAGCCGAACCCGTATCAGCAGCCGCCTGCCCAGCCCGGGTACCCGCAGCCGCCGACGCAGCCCGGCTACCCGCAGCAGCCGCCGACCCAGCCCGGCTATCCCCAGCAGGGGTACGGCCAGCCGCAGGGTTACGGCCAGCCGAACCCGTACCAGCAGCCCACCGTGGCGCAGCAGTACGCGGCGCCGGGCCCCGTGCCGCCCGGCGGCCCCGGCGGCGGCAAGAAGAAGACGACGCTCGTGGCGATCGTCGCCGCGACCGCCGTCGTCGTCGCGGCCGGTGTCACCGGCTTCCTCGTCCTCGGCAAGGACGACGACAAGAAGACGTCGGCCGACCCGAAGCCGCCGGCGTCGTCCGCGCCCGCCGACCCGACGACCGACCCGTCGACGATCCCGAGCGACAGCCCGTCCGGGATCGACAACCCCCGGGACGGCGCCGCCCAGCAGCCGACGATCCCCGGCTGGAAGGTCGTCTACAACCCTAAGTACGGCACCCTCTTCGACGTCCCGCCGGAGTGGGAGGTGCTCAAGCCCGGCATGATCACCTTCTTCGAGGACGAGAAGAAGAACGACGGCAGCCCGCTCGTCACCATGTCCTCGCCGACCCGCCTCAAGAGCGAGTGGTGCACCTACGACACCGACAAGAACGGCACCAAGGAGACCTGGGGGCTGAGCACCGCCGGCACCAAGGGCGGCCAGGGCGCCAAGAACACCTCGGACGCCTCGCGCAGCGAGGCCGGCACGTGGGTGTGGGGCGGCTACGCCCAGCACATGCCGCAGAGCACCATCAAGATCTCCAAGCCGGTGCCGTACACCACGAAGTCGGGTCTCACCGGCCACATGGCGACCGCGACGGCCCCGGGCGTCAAGAAGCGCAACAAGTGCGAGACGGACGGCAAGTCGATCGCCTTCACCTTCAAGAACGCCAAGGGCGACTTCGCGACGTGGGTGCTCTACGGGGCCGACGGCGTCGCGGACGAGCTGCCGGACGACACCATCAAGCAGATCCTGTCGACGGTCCGGCTCGCGCCGGCCTCCTGACCGGACGGCGGCCGACGCCCCGGCCCCGGCCCGTGGCCCGTCCACGCGCCGGGGCCGGTCCGCGTGGGGGCGGTCCGCGTCGGGGCCGTCCGCGTGGGGCCGCTCCGCGTCGGGGTCCGCTCGCGGCCGGGGCCGGCCTGCGCCGCTCCCGGGCCGGTCCGCCGCCCTGCCGGGCCGCGTCCGGCCCCCAGAGCGCCCCGTCCGGATATCGGGTTGGCATCCGGGCGGCCCGACAGGGATAGTCCCGGGGTGAACAGTCCCACCACCGCGCCCCGACGGGCCTCCCGCCGTCCCGAATGGGCCGGGCGCAACTACGTCCTCCTGACCGCCGCCACGATCGTGACGAACCTCGGCACGCACGGCGCGCTGATCGCCACCACCTGGGCGGTCTTCGAGTCCGGGGGCGACGCGGGCGACGTGGGACTCGTGGCGATGGCGCGGTTCCTGCCGCTCGTCCTCTTCCTGCTGATCGGCGGTGCGGTCGCCGACCGGGTGCCCCGGCACCGCGTGATGGTCGCGGCGAACGTCCTCAACTGCGTCTCCCAGGCCGTCTTCGCCGCGCTCGTGCTCACGGGCACGGCGCAGATCTGGCAGATGATGGTGCTCACCGCGCTCTGCGGCACCGGCCAGGCCTTCTTCAACCCGGCCGCCGAGGGCATGCTGATGGCCAGCGTCACCGGGGAGCAGGCGAGCCGGGCGTTCGCCGTCTACCGCATGGCCATGCACGGCGCCTCGATCGGCGGCGCGGCCCTCGGCGGCGCGCTCGTCGCGTTCGTCGGACCGGGCTGGGTCCTGCTGGTCGACGCCGTGGCCTTCGCGGTCGCGGGCGGGCTCCGCGCGTTCCTGGACGTCGGCGGCATCCCCGACCGCGGTCCGGGCGGCGGCCTCTTCGCCGACCTCCGCGAGGGCTGGCACGAGTTCGTCGGCCGGCCCTGGCTGTGGTCGATCGTCGCCCAGTTCTCCGTGGTGGTGGGCCTCATCGGAGCGGTCGAGGCGGTGTACGGACCGCTGGTCGCCAAGGCCGAGCTGGGCGGCGCCCGCCCCTGGGGCGTCGCGCTCGCCGCCTACGGCGTGGGAACGCTCGCGGGAGCCGTCCTGATGGCCCGCTGGAAGCCCCGCCGGATGCTGTTCGTCGGGACGCTCTGCGTCTTCCCGATCGCGCTGCCGTCCGCGGCGCTCGCGGTGCCCCTCGACGCGGTGGGGCTCACGGCCGCGATGTTCGTCAGCGGCGTGGCCATCGAGGTCTTCGGCGTCTCGTGGATGACGACCATGCACCAGGAGATCCCGGAGGAGAAGCTCTCCCGGGTGTCGGCGTACGACTGGTTCGGCTCGACGGCCCTGCTGCCGCTGACGACCGCCCTCGCGGGACCGGCCGAGGGCGCCTTCGGCCGGAGCACGGCGCTGTGGGGCGCGGCGGGGCTGATGGTGCTGGTCACCGCGCTCGTCCTGCTGGTCCCGGACGTCCGGAACATGACCCGGCGTCCGCACGCGAAGCCGGTGGCCGGGGCGGCGCCCGCCGCCGCGGCGGCCGGCTCGGCGTCCGCGAACCCTCCGACGGCCGCCTTCCTGCCGGCGCCCCCGTCAGCCGATGCCGAAGGCGCCGTCCGGCGGGACGGGTGAGGGCACGGCCCCGGCGTCGGGGACCGGTCGCGCGGCGCCGGTGAACCGCCTCAGGGAGTCCCCGTGCTCCACCCGCGCGGGGAACGCGTCCGCCGCCGCCCGGCGCGCGAGGCGGGCGGTGTCGATCTCGCGGCCGGAGGCCACCAGGACCGCGTTCCCGAACCGGCGGCCTCGCAGCACACCGGGTTCCGCGACCAGCGCGAGCTCGGGGAAGACGGCGGCGAACGTGGCGAGCTGGGACCGGAGGAACGCGAAGGGCGCCCCGTCGGCCAGGTTGGCGGCGTAGAGGCCGCCGGGCCGCAGCACACGCCGGACCTCGCGCGCGTACTCCACGGAGGTGAGGTGGGCGGGCACGCGGGAGCCGCCGAAGACGTCGCCGACGACCAGGTCCGCCGAGTCGGCCGGCGCGGCCTCAAGCCAGGTACGGGCGTCCGCGCCGTGCACGGTGATCCCCGACCCCTCGGGCAGCGGGAGGTGTGCGGTGACGAGCGCGAGCAGTCCCCGGTCGGCCTCGACCACCTCCTGGCGCGAGCCGGGCCGGGTGGCGGCCACGTAGCGGGGCAGGGAGAGCGCGCCGCCGCCGAGGTGCAGGACGTCCAGCGGCGCGCCGTCCCCGGCGGCGCCGTCGACGACGTGGGCGAGCCGGCGCGCGTACTCGAACTCCAGGTACGCCGGGTCGTCGAGGTCGACGTACGACTGCGGTGCGCCGTCGACCGTCAGGAGCCAGGCCCGCTCCCGGTCCACGTCGGGCAGGAGGCGCGCGGTGCCCTGGTCGACCTCGCGGACGACGGGAATCTGCTCTGTCACGCCCTCATTGTGCCGGGGCGGTCCGGGCGGGCCGTCAGAGGTGCTTGAGGGCCTCGCGCACCGAGAGGGGCGAGAGCCGGCCGGTGTGCGCGGCGACGAAGGAGCGGACCTCGGCCGGGGCCGTCTTGCCGTACTCGCGCAGGCTCCAGCCGATGGCCTTGCGCAGGAAGAAGTCGGTGTCGCCGGCGCGGCGCAGGCAGTGCGCGAAGAGCCGGTCCGCGTCGGTGGCCCCCTTGAAGCGCAGCTGGTGGAGGATGGCCGTCCGGGCCACCCACAGGTCCTCGTCCTCGATCCACTCGTCCATGCGCGCGCCGAGGGCCGGATCGGCGGCGACGAGGCCGCCGACGACGTGGGCGGCCAGGTGGTCGACGGTGTCCCACCACGAGACGGTGGTGACCAGGCGGCGGGCGAGGGGCAGGAAGTCCGACGAGCAGCGCTTCACGTGGCGGCGCAGGTAGTCGACGGCGAAGTAGTGGTACTCGCGCTCGGGCAGGGCGAAGCAGCGCAGGGCCACGGCGGCGCAGTCGTGCTCGTCGGGGCGGGGTGTGCCGTCGAGGACGGTCCGCGACAGGGCGCGGCGCTCCGGGGTGCGGATCCCGAGGAACGGCGCGACGCCCTTCATGTAGGCGACCATCTCCTGGGCACGGAAGGGGTTTCCCGCGGCGGGGTAGACCGTGGTGAGCCGCTGGAGGACGGTGTCGGCGAGGACGCTGTCGGGGACGTCCGCCGGCGCGGTCTCGGTCATGGGGGCCCTCCCGGGGTGGGTGCGTCCGGAGCCGGCCGCACCGCGGAGGGTGACGGGCCGGCCGAGTGCGCGCCGCCGCTCCGGCGGAAGCGGAGAACCGTCCCCCCGGGCGGACATGACGCACATTACGGCGATCATACGGACGCGTCCGTTACTCTCCCCGAATGCTCGCTCCCGTGCCCCGGCCGCCGGGCTCCCTCGCCGTCCGCTGCTCCCGGGCCCTGCTCGCGCCCCGCGCCCGGCTCTCGCTGCTCGCCCTGCTGCTGCTCACCGCGGCGGCCCTCGTCGTGCTGTACGAACCCCAGCGGCTGCTGTCCTCGGGCTGGCCGCGGCAGTCGGAGGGCACGGGCGCGGTGATGCTCTTCGGTCTGGCGTACGGCGTGTGCACGGCGGCGTTCGTCCCGCGGCCGGTGCTCAACCTGGCGGCGGGCGCGCTGTTCGGCTCGGCTTTCGGGCTGACCGCGGCGATCGCGGGGACGGTGCTCGGCGCCGGGATCTCCTTCACCCTCGGGCGCTTCCTGGGGCAGGACGCGCTGCGGCCGATGCTGCGGGGCCGCTGGCTGACGGCGGCGGACGGGCAGCTCAGCCGGCACGGGTTCCGCTCGATGCTGGCGATCCGGCTGTTCCCGGGGGTGCCGTTCGCGGCGGCCAACTACTGCGCCGCCGTCTCCCGCATGGGGTACGTGCCGTTCCTGGTGGCGACGGCGCTCGGCTCGGTGCCCAACACCGCGGCCTACGTCGTGGCGGGGGCGCAGGCGGGTGAGCCCGGTTCCCCGGCGTTCCTCGTGTCGGCGGGCTTCATCGCGCTGTCCATGGCGGCGGCGGCCGTGGTCGCCTGGCGCAAGCGGCACCACCTGCGGGCGCCGGCCGTGGCCGCGGAGCCGGAGCCGGAGCCCGCGGTGGTGGGAGCCCCCCGCTAGCGAGGGCGCACAGACCGCTGAGTTGGATGGCCGAACCCATCGAGGTCGGTGAGTTGGATTCCCGAACTCACCGGGCGGGCGCTGCCCTACTCTTGATCCATGAAGGCCGCCCCCCGCCCCTGCTCGATCGCCGACACCCTGGCGCTCGTCGGCGAGAAGTACTCGCTGCTGGTGCTCCGCGAGGTATCCCTCGGCGTGCGCCGCTTCGACCGGATCGCCCGCAACACCGGCGCGCCCCGCGACATCCTCACCATCCGCCTCAAGCGGCTCGTCGAGGCCGGAGTCCTGGAGAAGGTGCAGTACAGCGAGCGTCCCCAGCGCTTCGAGTACCGGGCCACGGCGTCCGGCGAGGAGCTCGGACCGGTCTTGATGACCCTGATGGCCTGGGGCGACCGCCACCTCAACGCCGATGACCGCCCGGTCGTCCTGGAGCACCGGTGCGGCGAGGTCCTCGCCCCCCGGATCGTCTGCGCGCACTGCGGGGACGAGGCCGACCGCGACAGCCTCACCGCCCACGTACGAGCCCCCGGCTGGACCGCCGCGGGCCCGACGACCCCCCGCGAGGCCTGAGCACGGTCCCGTCATCTTGGGGCGGTACGCTGCGCACGACCTTCTGACCGCACACGTACATAACGGGACGGCTTTAGCCCCATGAGTTGGTTCGAATCGTTCATCCTCGGACTCGTCCAGGGGCTGACGGAGTTCCTTCCCATCTCCTCCAGCGCGCACCTCCGTCTCACCGCGGCGTTCGCGGGCTGGGAAGACCCGGGTGCGGCCTTCACCGCCATCACCCAGATCGGCACGGAGACCGCCGTGCTGATCTACTTCCGCAAGGACATCGCCCGGATCGTCTCGGCCTGGTTCCGCTCCCTCACCGACCGGTCGATGCGCTCCGACCACGACGCCCAGATGGGCTGGCTGGTGATCGTCGGCTCGATCCCGATCGGCGTCCTCGGCATCACGCTCAAGGACCAGATCGAGGGCCCCTTCCGCGACCTGCGGCTGATCGCCACCACCCTGATCGTCATGGGCGTCGTCCTCGGCATCGCGGACCGGCTCGCGGCCCGCGACGAGATCGGCGGCCGCCACCGCGTCGTCCGTGAGCGCAAGACGCTCAAGGAACTGGGCGTCAAGGACGGCCTGATCTTCGGCCTCTGCCAGGCGATGGCCCTGATCCCGGGTGTCTCCCGCTCCGGCGCGACGATCTCCGGCGGTCTGCTCATGGGCTACACCCGCGAGGCGGCCGCGCGGTACTCGTTCCTCCTCGCGATCCCCGCGGTGCTCGCCTCCGGCGCCTACGAACTCAAGGACGCGGGCGAGGGGCACGTCTCCTGGGGCCCGACGATCTTCGCCACGATCATCGCCTTCGCCGTCGGCTACGCGGTGATCGCGTGGTTCATGAAGTTCATCACCACCAAGAGCTTCATGCCCTTCGTGATCTACCGGATCCTGCTCGGCATCCTGCTGTTCGTGCTGGTCGGGACGGACGTCCTGAGCCCGCACGCGGGCGAGTCGGGGCAGTGACCCGGCCGCCCCGCGCGGGCGGCACCACCGGCGTGCCGGGCCCCGCTCGCGGGGTCCGGCACGGTGCGTTCCGGCCATGCGCGCCGGGCCCCGGGACTCCCCCCCGCGCACACCCCTTCTCCCCTGGCCGCGCCTGCCCGACACTGATCCGATGACGCAGCGCGTGGACCTCGCGACCGTGATGGACCGACTCGCCGTCGACGACCTGGTCACCGGGTACGCGGCGGCCGTGGACGACGCCGACTGGACCGCTTACCGTGCTCTGTTCTCCCCGGACGGCAGGGCCGACTACCGGGGCTCGGGCGGCATCGAGGGGCCGGCGACCGAGGTCGCCGACTGGCTCGCCGAGACCCTCACGCTCTTCCCCGTGCGCCAGCACCTCATCGTGAACCGCCGCGTCCTCCTCCGCGGGCCCGCCGGATATCCGGAGAGCGGGGACACCGCCGAGATCCGGGCCGACTACGTCAACCCGATGCGCTTCACCTCCGGCGAGGACTTCGTCTGCGGGGGCCGCTACGCCTTCGGGGCGGTGCGGACCGCCGACGGCTGGCGCCTCACCTCGGTCGTCGTCGAGGAGCGGTGGCGCCGGCACGGCTGACCGCCGCGGGCCGGACCACCGGGCGCCGGTCCGTCCGGCGCCGCCCCTCGGACGCCGGTCCGGGAGCCGTCGGGCGCGGGGTCACCGCGACGGACCGCCCGGGCCGCGCCGAACCGGGTCACGCCCGACACTGAAGGCAAGGGCGGAGGCCATGCCATGCGAAATCCGTTCGTACGACGGGGACAGGCGCGGGACCGCGGCCCGGCCGAGGACGGCGGCGAGGACCGGGACCCCGGCCGCGAGCCCGGCGCCGACCGGGACCGGCCCGGTGCCCCGGAGCGGCGCCCCGCCCGTCGGCGCGCCCTCGTCCGGTCCCTGCTCGCGGTCGGCTTCGGCGCGCTGCCCGCGCTCGCCTTCCCCGCCCCCGGCCTCTGGTGGTGGGCGTACCTGGCGCTCGTCCCCTGGCTGCTGCTGATCCGGACGGCTCCGGGAGCGCGCCGGGCCGCCCTGGACGGCTGGCTCGGCGGAATCGGGTTCGTCCTCGCCGTCCACCACTGGCTGCTGCCCAGCCTCCACGTCTTCCTCCTCCCGGTCTCCGCGTTTCTCGGCCTGCTGTGGCTGCCCTGGGCCTGGCTCGTGCGGTCCCTCCTCGGGGGGACGCCGTCGGCGCTGCGGGCCGCCGTCGCGCTGGTCGCCGTGCCGTCGGGCTGGCTGCTGATCGAGCTGGTGCGGTCCTGGGAGGGGCTCGGAGGTCCCTGGGGGCTGCTCGGGGCCAGCCAGTGGCAGGTGCCGGCGGCGCTGCGGCTCGCCTCGGTGGGCGGGGTCTGGCTGGTGACCCTGCTCGTGGTGGCCGCCGACACGGCCGTGGCCCTGCTCGTGGCCGCGCCGGGGCTCCGCGCCATCGGCGTCGCGGGGATCGCGGGCTGCGCGCTCGTGGCCGGTACGGCCGCCTGGGGGGTGGGGGCTCCGCGCGTGACCGGGACGGTGCGGGTGGCCCTCGTACAGCCGGGAGTGTTCGGCGGGGCCGACGGAGCGGAGCGGCGGTTCGACCGCGCCGAGGAGCTCACCCGTTCGCTCGCCGGGCAGCGCCTCGACCTGGTGGTGTGGGGCGAGAGCGGGGTCGGCGCCGACCCGGCCGGACGGCCCGATCTCGCCGCCCGGCTCACCGCCCTCTCCCGGGAGGTCGGCGCGCCGCTGCTGGTCAACGTGGACGCGCGCCGCAGCGACCGTCCGGGCATCTACAAGAGCGCGGTCCTGGTCGGCCCGGCGGGGCCGACGGGGCAGCGCTACGACAAGATGCGGCTCGTGCCGTTCGGCGAGTACATCCCGGCGCGCGGGGTCCTGGGCTGGGTGACGTCGTTCGGCGAGGCCGCCACCGAGGACCGCCGGCGGGGCACCGAGCCGGTCGTGATGACCCTGCCCCCGCCGGCCGGAGGCGACGGCACCCCGCCGCCGCTGGTCGGCCCGCTCGTCTGCTTCGAGTCCGCCTTCCCCGACATGAGCCGCCGTCTGGTCCGGGACGGTGCCGGGCTGCTCGTCGTCCAGTCGGCGACGAGCACCTTCCAGGACAGCTGGGCGCCCGCCCAGCACGCCTCCCTGGCGGCGCTGCGGGCCGCGGAGACGGGCCGGCCGGTCGCCCACGCGACGCTCACCGGGGTCAGCGCGGCGTACGGGCCGGACGGGCGCAGGATCGGTCCGGTGCTCGGGACGGACGCCAGTGCCGCCGCCGTGCGCGAGCTTCCGCTCTCGGACGCGACGACGGGCTACGTCCGCTGGGGCGACTGGCCCCTGTACGGGGCGCTGGCCGTGGTGGGCGCGGTGTGCGCCGCCGAGGGCGCGGGCGCGTTCAGGAGGCCTGGGTCAGCGCCTCGCGCACGACGCGCTCGCACAGTTCGTGGGTCAGCAGGGCGTCCCGGGCACTGAGCACCCGCCCGTCGCGGACGGCGTCGAGGAAGGCCAGGACGGCCTGCTCGATGCCGCGCTGGCGGGAGACCGGCACCCAGTCGCCGCGCCGCCGCAGGGTCGGCTGGCCCTTGTGGTCGACGACGTCCGCGAGGTTGACGACCTGGCGCTTGGTGTCCTGCCCGGAGACCTCCAGGATCTCCTCCGTGGAGCCGTTCAACCGGTTCATCATGCCGATGGCGGTGAAACCGTCGCCGGAGAGCTGGAGCACGACGTGGTGCATGAGCCCCTCGCGGACGCGGGCGCGCACGTCGACGTGCTCGATCTCGCCGGGGAGCAGGAACCGCAGGGTGTCGACGACGTGGATGAAGTCGTCGAGGACGAAGGTGCGGGGGTCCTCGGGGAGGCCGACGCGGTTCTTCTGCAGGAGGATCAGCTCGCGCGGGTGCTCGACGCACTGGGCGTACGAGGGGGCGAGGCGGCGGTTGAAGCCGACGGCGAGGCCGACCGAGCGCTTCTCGGCCAGGTCCACGAGGCCCTCGGACGCGGCGTACTCGTAGGCGAGGGGCTTGTCGACGTACGTGGGGACACCGGCGTCGAGGAGCCGGCCGACGATCTCGGCGTGCGAGGCGGTCGGCGCGTGGACGAAGGCGGCGTCGAGTCCCGCGGCGAGCAGCGAGTCGAGGTCGCCGTGGCGCTGCCCGGCGGGCAGGTGGAGGGTGTCGGCGACCCGTTCGAGCGTCGTCGGGGTGCGGGTCTGGAGGTGGAGCTCGACCCCGGGGAGGGTGGAGAGGACCGGAAGGTAGGCCTTCTGAGCGATGTCGCCGAGTCCGATGCAGCCGACCTTCACGGGTTCTCCCTTGTCCACACGCCCCGGCACGGGGAGGGGCGTTCGCGCCGGTCAGCTTACGCGGACCGGCCGGGCGCCACTGGCGGCCGCCAGTCGGCGATCCCGTCGAACCCGCGCAGGACGAGCCCGGGGCCGAAGCGGGAGACCGCGCCGACGAGCGTGGACCGGAGCGCGACGGCGGGCCGGGCCGCGAGCAGGGTGACGGCCCCGGTGCGGGCGGCCTTGCGCACGATGGCGGTGGTACGGGGAAGCCGGTCGGCGGTGTACGCGGCCAGGGCGCGGTCCGGGGCGGAGCCGGTGCCGTCGGCGTCGGCGGGGCCGAGGTGGTGGGCGAGGACGACGGCGTCCTCGATCGCCTGGTTCCCGCCCTGGCCGAGGCTCGGCATCATCGCGTGCGCGGCGTCGCCGAGGAGGGCGACGCGGCCCCGGTGGAAGGCCGGCAGCGGGTCGGGCAGGTGGTGGACGTCGTGGCGGAGGACCTGGCCGGGATCGACCGCGGCGAGGATCTCGGGGACGGGGTGGTGCCAGTCGCCGAAGAGACGCAGGAGTTCGGCCTTCTCGTCGTCGGGCGCCCGCCCGCCGGCCGGGGCGGCGGCCATCGCGTACGCGTAGATCCGGCCGTCCTTGAGCGGCTGGGTCCCCCACAGGCGTCCGGCGCCCCAGGTCTCGTGCGGGGCGAACGGCCGCTCGGGGGCCGGGACGACGACGCGCCAGGTGGTGCAGCCGGCGTACCGCGGGCCGGGGTGCGCGGGGAAGAGGGAGTGCCGGACGGTGGAGCGGATGCCGTCGGCGGCGACCACGAGCGGCGCCTCGATCTCGCCGTCGGGGGTGGCGAGCCGGGCGGGGCGCCGGTCGTCGCCGGGGTCGATGAGGGCGGCTGCCGCGCCGGTGCGGACGGTGCCGTCGGGCAGGGCCGAGGTGAGGAGGTCGACGAGGGTGGCCCGGTGGAGGAGGACCAGCGGCCCGCCGAAGCGGGCGGCGGCCGCCGCGGCGTTCGTCCGGGCGAGCCAGCGGCCGCCGGGGGCGCGCATGCCGCCGTCGCCCTGCCAGGCGGCGAGGTCGCGGACGCGGTCGCCGAGGCCGATGACGTCGAGGGCGCGCTGGGCGTTGGGGGCGAGTCCGATGCCGGCGCCGACGGGGGCGATGTCGGGGGCCCGCTCCAGGACGGTGACCTGCCAGCCGTTGCGGTGGAGGGCGACGGCGGCGGTGAGGCCGCCGATGCCGGCTCCGACGATCACGGCACGGTGCTGTTCCATGGCTGCTCCCCGGATCAGGTGACTACAGGTGTAGTGCGCTCGCTGATCCGACCGTACTACAGGTGTAGTGAGGCGGGAAGCGGGCCGCTGTAGGTTGTCCCCATGACCTCTGCGACACCCTCCGCCGCCCCCCTCGACCCGCGGGGCTCCCAGGGGGCCGCCGACGCCCCCGCCACCCGCGCGGACCGGATCGGCGACGCCGCCCTCGACCTCCTCGTGGAGCGCGGCATGCGGGGTCTGACCCACCGGGCCGTGGACGAGCGGGCGGGGCTGCCGCAGGGCTCGACCTCCAATCACGCGCGCACCCGTCAGGCCCTCCTGGAGACGGCCGTCCGGCGCCAGGTGCAGCTGGAGTCACGGGTCCTGACACCGGAGGAGCTGCCGGGCGCCGCGGGCCCGGGGCCGACGGACGGACCGGACGCGGGGACCGGGACGGCCGGCGGACCGGACGCGGGGACCGGAACGGCGCACGCGGCGGCCGCGGCGGCCCGCCCGGGGGCGGGGACGCCCTTCGATGCCGACGCCCTCGTGGACGCGCTCTCGCTGGCCCTGCACCGGTACCTCACCGACCACCGCGCCCTGCTCGTCTCCCGCTACGAACTGGCCCTGGAGGCCACCCGCCGCCCCGAGCTGCGCGCCTTCTTCGACACCGCGGGCTCCGTCTTCCACGGCCCCCTGGTCGCGATGACGGCGGCGGCCGGCTCGACGGATCCCGAGCGTCACGCGCTCTCGCTCATCGCCTGGTGCGAGGGGCTGATGTTCTCCTGCGCGGCCGGCTCCTTCCACGCCTCCGTACCGAGCCGGGCGGAACTGCGCACCGGTTTCGAGGAGTTGCTGCGGGGGATGCTGAGCCCCGGGCCCGGTCCCGGGCAGCCGGAAAGCGGTGGCGCGGCCGATGGCCGTGGGGGACGATGCCGCGCATGACCATCGAACGCACAGAGACCTCCCCCCGCGTCGACCCGTCCACCACCTCGGGCGAACGCGAGGCCCTGGAGCAGTGGCTCGACTTCCACCGCGCGACCCTGGCGCAGAAGTGCGAGGGGCTCGACGACGCCCAGCTGCGCACCCCGTCCGCCCCGCCGTCGGAGCTCAGCCTCCTGGGCCTCGTCCGTCACATGGCGGAGGTCGAGAACGGCTGGTTCCGCCGCGTCCTGGGCGCCGGGAAGGCGGGCTCGGTCTACTCGACCGAGGAGGACCCCGACCGGGACTTCCACCCGGGCGAGGAGGACACCTTCGAGGAGGCCCTCGCGACCTGGCAGGAGCAGATCGCGCACGCGCGCACCCTGGCCGCCGCCCACGACCTCGACCACGTGGCCGAGGGCGGGCACCACTCGGGCAAGCGCTACAACCTGCGCTGGATCTATCTGCACATGATCGAGGAGTACGCCCGCCACAACGGCCACGCGGACCTGATCCGGGAGCGGATCGACGGGGCCACCGGCGACTGAGCGGCCTCTGCCGGGGAGCGACCGCGCCCGGCATCCCTCTGACGCGCGAGCACCACGCCCGGCGCCACGGCGCCCCGGCCGGCAGGTCAAGGCCGGTCCCGCGCCGGCTCACCCGTGCGGGGCATTCCCCGTCGGTAGGGGCGCGAAGATCCCCACCGGGACAGCAGAGTGGCGCGGTGCATGGAACCCGAACCACAGTGAAGATCCTGGTCGGGGCGGCCGTGGCCGCCCTCGCGGGCTGCGTCTCGGTGGACGCCGCCCCGCCGCCGCCACCCGCCCCCGCGCCCGCCGCGGAGACCTCGGGGCAGGGTCGCGACGCGGCCCCGCAAATCCTCCAGGGACCGGCCCTGGAGGCCCTCGAAGCGGCGTTACCCGCTCCCCCGCCGTCGGCCGCACCACGCCCGGCGCCCTCGCCCGAGGCGCGGCGGAAGGAGGCGCCCCCGCCCCGCCCGTCGGCGACCCGGCCCGGACCCGCCCCGCGGGAGCCGGAGCGTGCGGCGCCCGGCACCCGGCAGCCCCTTCCCGTACTCCCCTCGGCGGCGGCCGGACCGCCGGCGAGGCCGCCGCTCTCGGGGGCGGACGTCTGCGCGCTGGGCGAGCGGTACGGCGGCTGGGCGCCCGGCAGCGCTCCGTCCCGCATCTGCCACGGCACGTACGGCCGCTGAGGCTCCGCGCGGGCCGCACCGGCGCCGGGCGCGCGGCGCCGGCGGGCGGGGCGGCCGGCCCGGTGGTCACATGGCGCGGAGCCGCAGCTCCAGGCGCTCGATCGCGGCCCTTACCCCGTTCCCGTAGCCGTCGTCGTCGAGGTGGTCCGAGGCGGCGCGGGCCCGGTCCAGATGGACCCGCGCGGCGTCGGGACGCCGGAGTTTGACGTAGTCGGCGGCCAGGTTGAGGTGGAGCGAGGGGTACAGCGCGCGGAGGGCCACCGCGGAGCTGTGCTCGGCGAGCCGCTCCTCCGCAAGCCCCTCGGCCGCGCTCAGTGCCCGGAGATCCCAGGCCAGCTCGGTGTCGGGGTCGTCTTGGGCGTCCGCCATGTAGTGCGCGAGGGTGCACCGGTGCAGCGGGTCCCCGTCCGGGCCGATCTGCTGCCAGATCAGCCCGAAGCGGTTGCGCGCCTCCTCGCGGTCGCCGCCGTGCAGCAGCATCATGGCCTGCCCGATCCTGGTCATGACCCCGTCGTCCGACACCTGCTGCTGCTCGGTCACGCGACCTCCACCCGTTCACCCACTGGGAGAGCCGACGCTAGCCGCACCGCGGCCGGATCGGGCCGAGGCTCAGCCGAGGTCCGGGATGCGCCAGTCGATCGGCTCGTGCCCCTGGGCCGCGACGGCGGCGTCGATCTGGGTGAAGGGCTTCGATCCGAAGAACTTCTTCGCCGAGAGGGGCGAGGGGTGGGCGCCCTTGACCACCACGTGCCGCTCCTCGTCGATGAGGGGCAGCTTCTTCTGGGCGTAGTTGCCCCAGAGGACGAAGACCGCGGGGTCCGGGCGCGAGGCGACGGCGGTGATCACCGCGTCGGTGAACTTCTCCCAGCCCTTGCCCTTGTGGGAGTTCGCCTCGCCGGAGCGGACCGTCAGCACGGCGTTGAGCAGGAGGACGCCCTGCTCGGCCCACGGCATCAGATAGCCGTTGTCCGGCACCGGGTGGCCGAGCTCGGCCTGCATCTCCTTGTAGATGTTCCGCAGGGAGGGCGGGGTCTTCACCCCGGGCCGGACGGAGAAGCAGAGGCCGTGCCCCTGGCCCTCGCCGTGGTAGGGGTCCTGACCGAGGATCAGGACCTTCACCTTGTCGTACGGGGTGGCGTCCAGGGCGGCGAACACCTCGTCCTTCGGCGGGAAGACCGGCCCCTCGGCCCGCTCCTGCTCGACGAACTCGGCGAGCTGGGCGAAGTACGGCTTGCGCAGCTCCTCGCCGAGGACACCCCGCCAGGACTCGGGCAGCATGCTGGTGTCGGTCACGGTCAACAACCTCCGGTGGACGTTCCTTCAACTCCGTCCCCGAACCTACCGGGGGCCACTGACAGTGACCCCCGCGGGCTCCCGGCGGCCGGCCGGCCCGGCTCCTACCAGCTGGCCCGGCGGCTCAGCTCCCAGAGCTGCATGACGGTCTGCGGGTCGAGCGCGCCCTCGCCGCCGCCGATGTCGTCCTGGGCCGCGATGTACAGCTTGCCCTGCCACAGGGGCAGCAGCCGGACGTCCTGGACCATGACCTCCTGGGCCTCGACGAACTCGTCCGTGACGGTCCCGCGGTCGCTCTCGCGGCGAGACTTGGGAAGCAGCTCGCCGGTGATCCGGGGGCTCTCGTACGGCGTGCCGAGGACGTTCTCCTTGCCGACGAACGGCGCCACGAAGTTGTCCGGGTCCGGGAAGTCGGGGAACCAGCCGCGGCCGAAGACCGGGTACTCGCCCTTCTGGTAGCCCGCCTGGAAGTCCTTCCAGGGCTTGCCCTCGATGGTGACCTCGAAGAGTCCGGTCTCCTCCAGCTGGCGCTTGAGCTCCTTGAACTCGGCGGCCGTCGAGGAGCCGTAGCGGTCCGTCGTGTACCAGAACTTCAGCTCGACGGGGTCGGTGATGCCGGCCTCGCGGAGGATCTTCTTCGCCTTCTTGGCGTCCGGGTCGCCGAACCGGTCGAAGAACTTGGTGGTGTGACCGGCGATCCCCTTGGGCACCATGGAGTACAGGGGCTCGGCGGTGCCCTGGTAGACCTTGCTGACCAGTTCGTCGCGGTCGACGACCTGGGCGATGGCCTTGCGGACCGCGGGCTTGGCGATCGTGGGGTCCTGGGTGTTGAAGACCAGGTAGCGGATGTCGGCGCCGGTCGACTCGACGATCTGCAGGCCCTGGTTCTCGGGCTTGTCGTCCTGGAGTTCGATGACCTCCTCGGCGGTGAGGCCGCGGTAGGTGGCGTCGATCTCCTTCTTCTTGAGCGCCGTGACCATGGCCTCGGACTCGTCGAAGTACCGGATGGTCACGCCGCCGTTCTTGCGGTCGGCGAAGCCCTTGTAGGTGGGGTTCTTGGTCAGCTCGGCCGACTCGCCGTCGGTGTACGAGTCGAGGACGTACGGCCCCGAGCCGACGAGCTTGCCGTCCTTGCGCAGGCGGTCGGCCGGGTACTCGGCCGGGTCCACCAGGGACATGGCGGGGGTGGCCAGGACCATCGGGAAGGTGGCGTCCGGCTTGTTCAGCTTGAAGACGACGGTCCGGTCGCCGACGGTCTCGATCTTGTCGAGCGAGCCGAGCATGCCGTTCGGGCCGCCCTTGTGATTGATCGTGCGGATGCGCTCGATCGAGTACTGCACGGCCTTGGCGTCCAGCCTGTGCCCGTTGGAGAACGTGAGGCCCTCCACGAGCTTGCACTCGAAGACCCGGCTGGAGGTGTCCGAGAACTTGCAGTCCGCGGCGTCGGAGGCCGGGGTGGTGCTGCCCGTCGGGAAACTCACCAGCGTCTGGAATACGTTCCGGAAGAGCTCCCACGAATTGTCCCAGGCGGCAGCCGGGTCAAGCGTGGTGGGAGAGCTCGTCGTACCGACGACGATTCTCTGATCCCCGGCCGAATCACTGTCAGAGAAGACACTGCATCCGGTTACCAGGGATATGGACACAAGGGCTGCAGCGGCCTGCAGACTGGTCCGGTTGAACACGTGCACGCTCCTCGTTCAGCCACGGGTCGGCCGACGATACCGCAGCACCCCGTCAGGTCAATGTTCGAGCCTGACGGGGCACTTGAGGCATTCGACGTATAACCGGGCTCAATCCGGACACGAAATCCGGAAAGTGTCCGATAATCGGTCAGCCCACTCCGGCGTTCAGGAAAATCCCGCCGTCGACCACGAGGGTCTGGCCGGTGATCCACTCCGACTGGGACGAGGTGAGGAAGGCGGCGGCGCCGCCGATGTCCTCGGGCTCGCCGAGCCGGCCGAGCGGGTAGGCGGCGGCCGCCTCCGCCTCGCGGCCCTCGTACAGGGCCTGCGCGAATTTCGTCTTCACGACCGCGGGGGCGATCGCGTTGACCCGCACGAGGGGGGCGAATTCATGGGCCAGCTGAATGGTCAGATTGATCATCGCGGCCTTGCTGATCCCGTACGCGCCGATGAAGGGCGAGGCGGAGACTCCGGCGACCGAGGCGATGTTCACGATCGCCCCGCCGTGCTCCTTCTGCCAGGCGTGCCAGGTCCGCTGGGCGAAGCCGAGCGCGGAGACCACATTGGTCTCGAAGACCTTACGGGCCACCCCGAGGTCCAGGTCGGCGATGGCACCGAAGACCGGGTTCGTGCCGGCGTTGTTGATCAGGAAGTCCACCCGGCCGAAGCCGTCCATCGCCGCCTCCACCGCGGCGGCCTGGTGGGTCTCGTCGTGGGCCTTGCCGGGGACGGCGATGGCCCGGTCGGCACCGAGGCGCTCGACGGCCTCCTTGAGGGCCTCCTCGCCGCGTCCGGTGATGACGACCCGGTCGCCGCGGGCGACGAGCGCCTCGGCGATGCCGTAGCCGATGCCCCGGCTCGCGCCGGTGACGAGGGCGACCTTGCCGGACAGCTCCGGCCGTGCCTGTGCGGTCATGTCTGCCGTACTCCTCTCGGTGCCGGTCGTCAGTTGAGGGGGCCGCCGGCCACGTACATGACCTGGCCGGAGACGAAGCCGGCGTCGTCGCCGGTGAAGAACGCGATCGCGTTGGCGACGTCCTCGGGGCGGCCGACCCGCTGCACCGGGATCATCGACGCGGCGGCGGCCTGGAAGTCCTCGAAGCCCATGCCGACGCGCTCGGCGGTCTGCGCGGTCATCTCGGTGACGATGAAGCCGGGGGCCACGGCGTTGGCGGTGACGCCGAACTTCCCGAGCTCCTTGGCGAGGGTCTTGGTGAGGCCCTGGAGACCGGCCTTCACGGCCGAGTAGTTGGCCTGGCCGCGGTTGCCCAGGGCCGAGGAGGAGGAGAGCGAGACGATCCGGCCGAAGCCCGCGTCCACCATGTGCTTCTGGCAGGCCTTCGCCATCAGGAAGGCGCCCTTGAGGTGCACGTTCATGACGAGGTCCCAGTCGGACTCCGACATCTTGAAGAGCAGGTTGTCGCGGAGCACACCCGCGTTGTTGACGAGGATCGTCGGCGCGCCGAGCTCGGCGGCGACGCGCGCGACGGCCGCCTCCACCTGGGCGCCGTCGGACACGTCGCAGCCGACCGCGAGGGCGGTGCCGCCCGCGGCGGTGATCTTCTCGACGGTGTCCTTGCAGGCCGCCTCGTCGAGGTCGAGTACGGCGACGGCGCGGCCCTCGGCCGCGAGACGGAGCGCCGTGGCGGCCCCGATGCCCCGTGCGGCACCCGTGACGACGGCTACGCGCTGCTCGGTGGTGGACATGCTGGTTCTCCTCGCCCTTGGTTCGTCCCTGGTCGCGGTCGAACCGGTCGCGCGCTCCTGCGTCCCGCACATGAGCGACCGCTTAGTATCGTCCGCAGAACGAGACGCTAGAAGCCCTGGCACCCGGTGTCAACGGCCCACCGGGTGCACCCGGTCACTCCCCGTCGCCGGGCGCGGAGGCGGGCGGCCGGGACCGGCCCCGCGACACGCGCGGGAGCCTCCGCGTGGCGCCCGG
Source organism: Streptomyces sp. NPDC014891 (assembly GCF_043081085.1). NCBI lineage: Bacteria > Bacillati > Actinomycetota > Actinomycetes > Kitasatosporales > Streptomycetaceae > Streptomyces > Streptomyces sp. NPDC014891. The sequence goes on from NZ_JBIBWF010000001.1 coordinate 1,039,906, forward strand.
GACGCCCCGCCGGCCGAACGGGCCCGCGGGACGCGGCGCCCTCCGGGGACTCAGCGCACGAGCAGGTCGAGCAGCCGCTCGACCTCGGCCTCCGGGTCGGCGGTGAGTCCCGTGTGGACCGGACCGGGCTGGACGACCGTGGAGCGCGGGGCGATCAGCCAGCGGAAGCGGCGGCCGGCGTCGTCGCCCGCGGCCTGACCGGCGGCGTCGCCCCCGAGGCAGACCCCCTCGACCGCGCGGAGGGCGGCCCGGACACCGGTCACGTCGGCCGCCGGGTCCAGGACGGAGAGCTTGGCCTCGTCCAGATGGGTCCGGGCGGCCACGTAGGAGCGGGCGCGGCAGTAGACGACCACGCCCGCGTTGAAGCACTCGCCGCGCTCGACCCGCGGCACGACGCGCAGCAGCGCGTACTCGAAGACATCGCGGTCGGTCACGGGGTGGCGTCCTTCTCGGTGGAGTGCGTCCGGGGCGCGAGGCGTTCGGCGAGCCAGCCGGGCGGCTGCTGCGGCCGGTGCTCGGTCCGCGGGCCGAGCGTGATCCGCTCGTGGATGGTGGCGGCGCGCGGCAGCAGCGCCTCGACGTAGGCGGCGCGCACCTCGTCCGGACCGTCGAAGCCGGGTTCGTCGACGAGCCATTCGTCGGGCACGTCGGCGGCGACCTCGTCGAGGAGTCCGCGGGTGACGAGCGGGGCCAGTTCGGCGGCCGCGGCGCCGATGTCCGGCGCGTAGCGGGCGAGTACGTGGTCGGAGGCGTCGTACGGCTTGGCCGCGGAGGCCTGGGCGCCGGGCCAGTTGTGGTGCCAGATCATGGTGGCGCCGTGGTCGATGAGCCACAGGTCGCCGTGCCAGACGAGCATGTTGGGGTTGCGCCAGGACCGGTCGACGTTGTTGATCACGGCGTCGAACCAGACGACCCTGCCCGCCTCCCCCGGGTCCACCTCGTACGCCAGCGGGTCGAAACCGAGCGAGCCGGGCAGGTAGTCCATGCCCAGGTTCAGCCCGCCGCTGGCCTTGAGGAGCTCCTGGACCTCCTGGTCGGGCTCGGAGAGTCCGATGACGGGGTCGAGCTGGATGGTGACGAGCTCGGGCACCCGCAGTCCGAGCCTGCGGGCGAGCCCGCCGCAGATGACCTCGGCGACCAGGGTCTTGCGCCCCTGGCCCGCGCCGGTGAACTTCATGACATACGTGCCGAGGTCGTCGGCCTCGACGATCCCGGGGAGCGAGCCACCCTCACGCAAGGGCGTGACATAGCGGGTTGCAGTGACCTCTGTTAGCATTTTCACAGGCTATCGCAGGGCTGAACCAGGCATTCGAAGGTTCAGCCCTTTTTCATGGGCGCGCCTCGGCGATCTTGCCAATCTACACCGGAGGGCGGCCCGCCGGGCGGGCGCCCGTCGGCGGGACTGCCGGAACGCCGGTCGGGAGGTCCGGTCGGCGCGGAGTCCTCCCCGCGCCGGCCGGACCTCCCTCGGGTTCTCCGCGGGCCCGCTCCGGGCCCTCGGCGGCCGGGCCCCGCCCGCTAGCGGACGGGCTGCTGCTGGGTGACGCAGTGGATGCCGCCGCCCCCGGTGCCGAGGCGGTCGATGTTCAACTGCTCGATGACGCGGTCGGGATAGAGGTTCTGCAGGGTCGCCCTCGCCGCCTGGTCCGCGCGGGTGTCGCCGAAGTGGGCGCTGACCACGGCCCCGTTGCAGAGGTAGAAGTTGGCGTAGGAGGCCAGGAAGTCCGGGTTGGTGGAGCGGATCTTGTAGTAGTCCGGGCCCTGGAGGCGCATGGTGTCCATCGGGACGCCGTTGGCGGCCGTGGAGGCGGACAGGATGCTGAACTGCTGGCGGGCGTCCCGGGCGTAGGCGTCCGTCTCCGAGGCGAGGGGCAGCTGGACGAGGGCCTCGCCGGGGGCGAGGAAGCGGGACGTGGCGTCGACGTGGTCGTCGGTGATGTCCTGGCCGCGGACGCCGTCGAACCAGATGACCTTGGACGCGCCGTACGCCTTGCACATGGCGGCCTCCAGCTGCCGCTCGCTGACCCCGGGGTTGCGGTTGCGGTTCACGAGGCTGCTGCGGGTGGCCATGAGGGTGCCGGCGCCGTCCTGCTCGATGGCGCCGCCCTCACCCACCATGTCGGCGTACGTGATGGGGACGCCCACGTACGAGGCGACGCGTCCGGCGACCCGGGCGTCCTTGGCGTGGGCCTGCTTGTTGCCCCAGCCGTTGAAGTTGAGGCCGATCGCGTCCAGGCCGCCGGCCCCGTCGGTACGGAAGACGGGACCGGAGTCGCGCATCCAGCAGTCGTCGACGGGGATCGTGGTGATCACGGTGACCGTGGAGCCGCACAGCTGGCGGGCCCTGGCGGCGGCGCCGGAGTTGGCGCACATCACCACGGGCTCGTACTTCGCGATGGTGCGGGCGATGAGGGCGATGTCCGCCTGGACGCCGCTCAGCTTGTTGCCCCAGATCGAGGTGCTGTCCGGCCAGGCCATCCACGTACGGGTGTGGCGGACGTCCTCGACCGGGACCCTGAAGGCGGCGGCCGCGGGGGCGGCACCGGCCTGGAAGCGGGTCGTCGCGAGGGCGGCTCCGGCGGCGGTCGCACCGGCCGCGGCGAGGAACCCGCGGCGGCTCAGGCTCCGGCGTGCGTGACGGCTGGGTTCGGGTCGGCTCACTTGTGCCTCCTGCTTGAACTCCCCGCGGGGAGTCCGCGGTTGGCTGGAAATGTAAAACTGACCGAGCGCTCGGTCAATATTGCGCGCAGCATTGCGCGGAACCGGTGGACCGTGGGCCGCCGCCTCGGTCGGCGGGGCGGCGAAACCCGCAGATCGTGAGCGTGGGGCGTGGCTAGAGTGAGCGCATGGCAGCATCCGCGCAGGACTCTCCGCCCCCGACCGCTCCCCCGACCCGCCCGGCCGGCCGGTCACGGGCCTCGGCGAAGGGCGAGCAGACCCGGGCCCGGTTGATCGCGGCCGCCCGCACACTGCTCGCGGGCGAGATGAGCGAGCGGTTCACCACCCGGAACGTGGCGGCCCTGTGCGGGGTGTCGCACGGGATGTGCCACTACCACTTCCAGGACCGCACCGATCTGATCCTCGCGGTCGTCACGGACATCCGTCCCGAGTGGATCTCCCCTCTCGAGGAGGCCGTGGCCGACCCGGGGACCTTCGCCGAGCGCGCCGAGCGGGTGCTGGACCTGCTCGGCAGGCCGGAGAAGGCCGACCTGGCCCATCTGCACTCCGCCCTGCACTGGCACGCCCTGAACGACGACCGGGTGAGGGAGGCGCTGGAGACGGAGTACCGGCGCTGGCGCGCCTGCTTCGTCGCCCTCTTCCAGGTGCTGGCGGACGAGCGCGGCGGCGGTCCCGACCCCCGGCCGCTGGGCGAGGCCGTCGCCGCGGCCGTCGACGGGCTGGCCGCGGTGGAGTCCCTGGACGCCGACGTGGACGCGGGCGCGGTCCTGCGGACCCTGGTCCATACGCTCGCCGCCGGCGTCTGAACGGCCCCGTCGTCTCGCTCACGGCCCGGGGCCCGTCCTACAGGGCCCGGCGGGCGGCCGCGATCCGCTCCGGATCCCAGCCGGGACGCGGCACGGACTCCATGAGCAGCCGGGTGTAGGGGTGCCGGGGGGCGGCGAGCACCTCCTCGGTGCGGCCGGCCTCCACCACCGCGCCGTGGCGCATGACGATGACGTCGTCGGTGACGCACCGGACCACGCCCAGATCGTGGGTGATGAAGAGGTAGCCGATCGAGGTCTCCTCCCTGATGTCGGCGAGCAGGTTGAGGATCTGCGCCTGCACCGACACGTCGAGGGCGGCGACCGCCTCGTCCAGGACGAGGACGGCCGGTTCCACCGCCAGGGCGCGGGCGATGGCCACGCGCTGCCGCTGGCCGCCGGAGAGCCGGCGCGGCAGCGCGTCGGCGGCGCGCGTGCCGAGTCCGACCTGGTCGAGGAGCTGCCTCACCCGCCGGTCGTGGTCCCGCTCGGGGAAGTGGAGCCGTAGCGTCTCGCGGAGGGCCGCCTCGACGCTGGTCCGCGGGTCGAGGGACTGCAGCGGGTCCTGGAAGACCATCTGGACCTCGCGCGCCCGGGCGAGGCGCTGCGCGCGGCCTCGCCGTCGCTGGGTCCGGGACCGGCCCCGTACGAACACCTCCCCGTCGTCCGCCTGCTCCAGGCCGACGACGATCCGCGCCGTGGTGGTCTTGCCCGAGCCGGACTCCCCCACGATGCCGAGCGATCCGCCGTGCGGCAGGGTGAAGGACACGTCGTCCACGGCCCGTACGGATCCGAAGGTCCTGCGCAGGCCCTTGACGACCAGGACGGCTTCGGCGTCCTCTCCGTACCAGGTGGTCCCGGCCTCGCCCGCCCCGCCGGCTGCGGCGGTGCCCGGTGCGGTCCCGGTGTCCACGGCGGTCGCGGTGTCCACCGCGCTCTCGGTGTTGTCAGGCATCGACGGCGCTCCCTTCGAGGCGGTCGCTGTGGTGGCAGGCGGCCTGGCGGCCCGGCCGGCCGGGGGCGGGCAGCGACACCGGGGCCTGCCGCTCGCAGAGTTCGGTGGCGAACGGGCAGCGGGCGGCGAAGGCGCAGCCGCTGAGCGCCGCGCGGAGGTCGGGGGGCTGTCCTTCGATGGCGGCGAGCCGGCCCCTGGGGTTCTCCAGGCGGGGGGTGGACGCCAGCAGGGCCGCCGTGTACGGGTGGCGCGGCCGTGCGAAGAGCTCCTCGGCGGGGCCGCTCTCGGCGATCCGTCCGGCGTACATGACGTACACCCGGTCGCTGATGGCGGCCGCGAGGTCGAGGTCGTGGGTGACGAAGAGCAGGCCGGTGCCGAACCGTGCGCGCAGGGTGCCGAGGAGGGCGATGACCTCGGCCTGGGTGGTGACGTCCAGGGCGGTGGTCGGCTCGTCGGCGAGCAGCAGGGCCGGGTCCCCCATCAGCGCGGCGGCGATCATGACGCGTTGCAGCATGCCGCCGGACACCTGACCGGGGTACTTGGCGAGGGCGGTGCGGTCCAGGCCCACGGCGTCGAGGAGTTCGACGGCCCGGTCGGTCGCCTGCGCGGCGGTCATCCTCCTGGTCGCGCGGACGCTCTCGGTGAGGAAGTCGCCGATGCGCCGGAGCGGGTTGATGGCCGCGCGCGGGTCCTGGAAGATCATCGCCGCGGTGCCGGTGCGCAGGGCGCGCAGCCGGTCGGCGTCGAGGCCGAGGACGTCCTGGCCGTCGACGAGGACGGTGCCCTCGGTGGCGGCGCCCGGCGGCAGCAGGCGCAGGGCGCTGCGCGAGGTGAGGCTCTTCCCGGAGCCGGACTCGCCGACGAGGGCGACGGTCTCCCCGGTGGCGACGGTGAGGTCGATCCCGTCGAGGACGGGGCGGGCGGTGCCGGGCAGGGTGATCCGGAGGCCCCGGATGTCGAGGGCCGGCCCGTCGGGCGCGGGCACCGGCCTGTCGGTCGTGTTCATCGGTCTCTCCTGGCGACGCGGTCGGCCCAGCGCTCTCCGGCCACGTTGAACGCGACGACGGTGAGGACGATCAGGACGCTGGGCAGGATCGCGGACAGCGGGTAGCCCTGCTGGACGGCGGTCTGCCCGTCGAAGACCATGCGGCCCCAGTCCGGGGTGAGCGCCGGTACGCCCAGGCCGAGGAAGGAGAGGCCGGCGAGGTCCATGAGGGCGTAGCCGAAGTTGATGGTGGACTGGGCGAGGACGACGGGGGCGATGTTGGGGAGGATGTGGCGCAGGCAGATCTGGAGCGCCGAGTGCCCCTGGACCAGGTAGGCGCTGACGTACGGCCGGGCGCGTTCGGCGAGGACGAGGGAGCGCGTCAGCCGGCTGACGTAGGGCAGGTAGGCGACGGCGAGGGCGATGACCGGGGCCAGGAGGCCCTCGCCGTAGATCGAGATGATGAGGATCGCGAGCAGCATGCCGGGGAAGGCGAAGACCAGTTCGGTGCTGCGGGAGAGGACCGAGTCGAGCCAGCCGCCGCGCCAGGCCGCGGCCGTGCCGATCACGACGCCCGCGATCGTGGAGAACAGGACCACGCCGAGGGGGCCGAGGAGCGAGGTCCGGGCGCCGAGGAGGAGGCGGGAGAAGGTGTCGCGGCCCGCCGCGTCCACACCGAGGAGGTGCTCGGCGGAGGGTCCGGCGAGCGCGTTGCCGAGGTCGACGGCGTTGGGGTCGTAGGGCACGACGAAGGAGGCGAGCAGTGCGCCCGCGACGACGAGGACGACGAAGCCCAGGCAGACGAGGTGGAGCGGCGACCGGGCCGTGCGGATCTTGGCGAGGCCGGGCCGGCGGGTGAGGACGGCGGTCATGCGGAGGTGCTCCTCGATCCGAGGGTGATCCGCGGGTCGACCAGCGGGAGGAGCAGGTCGACGATGAGGTTCACGATCATGAACAGGGCGACGATGATCAGCGAGATGGCCTGGACGGTCGGGAAGTCCTTGGTGGTCGTGGACAGTTCCAGGAGCTGGCCGATGCCGCCGATGCTGAACGCGGTCTCGACGAGGATCGTGCAGACCAGCAGGGTCGAGACGATCAGTCCGCCGGTGGTCAGGACGGTGCCGAGCGAGTTCCGGAAGACGTGGCGGGCGACCACCTGGCGCTCGGGGACGCCCCGGCTGCGGGCGACGGTGACGTGCTCGCTGTCGAGGGCTTCGAGCATCGCCGAGCGGGTGACCCGGGCGAGCAGGCCGATCAGGTAGAGGGCGAGGGCGATCGCCGGCAGGGTCAGGTGCCAGAGCTTGTCGAGGAGGCCGTCGCCGGCGCCGCCGCTGGGGAACCAGCCGAGTCTCACCGCGAAGAGGGCCTGGAGCAGGACGGCCGCGACGAAGGACGGGGTGCCGACGGCGAAGGTGGTGGCGACCAGGACGGCCGAGTCGGTCGCCCCGCCGCGCACGGCGGAGATCCAGCCGAGCAGCAGGCCGATGACGACGACCACCACCAGGGCCATCGCGATCAGCAGGAGCGTGGTCGGGAGCCGGTCGGCGAGCAGCCGGGACACGTCGACGCGGTAGGTGATGGACCGCCCGAAGTCGCCCTGGAGCATGTCCCCGAGCCAGCTGAGGTAGCGGACGAGGAAGGGGTCGTCGAGGTGGTACTGGGCGTTGATCGCGGCGAGTGCCTCCGGGGAGGCCGAGCGGCCGGAGAGCAGGAAGCTCGCGGGGCTGCCCGGCGCCAGGTACATCGCGCCGAAGACCACGAACGACGCCACGAGGAGGGTGACGGCCATCTCCGTCACCCGTCGGACGGCGAATCTGGCGAAGTTCACTGCGCGGCCCCCACGTCGGCGGCCCACGGGTAGTACATGTACGCGATGGTGGTGGGGGCGCCGGTGATCCTCTTGTTGAGGAAGACGGCCGTGGGCCATTCCGCGACCGGGATCCACAGCAGGTTCTCCGCGGCGTGCTTCTGCAGCTCCGTCTCGATCACCAGGCGCTTGTCCGGGTCGTACTCGGCGGTCGCCCGGGCGACACCCGCGTCGTAGGCCTTGTCGCTGTAGCCGGCGAAGTTCATGTAGGCGCCGGTCCTGAAGTTCTGCAGCAGGTCCAGCGGGTCGGTGATGGAGTCGTAGTAGGTGAGCGGGAACATGTCGATGCCCTCGCGCGCCTCGGGGTCGGTGAACAGGGCGGTGAACGCGTTGGGCGCGATGGTCTTGAGCCGGATATCGAGACCGATCCGCGCACCCGCCGCCTGGACGGCGGTGGCGAGCAGGGAGACGTCCTGGCCGATGGAGCTGGTGGCGACGGTGAGGGTCTTCCCGGTGGCGCCCGCCTCCTTGACCAGTGCGGTGGCCTTCGCGATGTCGGGCGTGATCCGGGGGAGGGCGTCGAGCGCGTTCTTCCGGGTCTGCTCGGAGCCCGCCGCCCAGGCGGCGCGGGTGGTGAGCGAGTTGGTGACGGTGCCGGCTCCCCCGAGTCCCGCCTTGACGAAGCCGGAGCGGTCGAGGGCGAGGGAGAGGGCGCGGCGGACGCGGACGTCGCCGAGCGGGCCCTTCATGTTCGTGATGTTGACGTTGACGGTGCTGAGTCCCTCGCCGAAGTGGAGGGTGCCGACGCCGCTGTCCTTGAGCCGGCCGTAGCTCTCGGTGGGGATGAGGTAGCCGCCGTCGGCGTCGCCGCTGAGCATGGCGTTCGTCCGGGCGGAGGGGTCGGTCATGAACCGGAAGACGACCTTGCCTGACCTGGCCTTCCTGCCCCAGTAGCCGTCGAAGCGGTCGAGCTCGACGGACTGGCCCTTGTTCCAGGTGCCGAGGGAGAACGGTCCGGTGCAGGCGAGGCCTCCGGAGGTGCCGTAGTCCTTGCCGGCCGCCTCGACCCCGGCCTTGGAGGCGATCACGCCGGCGGCGGTCGCCATGTACTGGGGGAACTGGGAGTCGGGCTTCCTGAGCTTGACGGTGACCTGGAGCGGGCCGGTCTTGCGCACGGAGGTGACGTTCTCGAAGTTCTGCGCCCAGGCGGCGGCGTTGTCCGGGTCGCGCTGGCGGCCGAGGCTGAAGACGACGTCGTCGGCGGTCATCGTCCGGCCGTCGTGGAAGCGCACCCCGCTCCGCAGGTCGTAGACCCAGGTGGTCGGGTCGGGGTTGGCGGCGCTGCGGGCGAGTCCGGGTTCGAGCGTGAGGCCGGGGGTCCAGCGCATCAGGCTCTCGCACACGTTGGAGAGGATGGTGTTCTGCGGGTAGTCGAACGCCACGGTGTAGTCGAGCGTCGGCGGCTCGGCGTACACGGCCCACGTGAAGGAGTCGATGTCGCCCTTGGCGGCGGGCGTGGTCTTCGAGAGGGTGACGCCGCCGGCGCCCGCGACGCCGTCCTTGGGCGGTCCCGAGCAGGAGACGACCAGGGCGGCCGTGGTCAGGAGGGCGGCCGCGGCCGCGCGGCGGCGGCCGGACGGACGGCCCCGGGCGGCACCGCGGCGTCTGCCGGGGCGGGGTACGGCTGTGGTCATCGTCGCGCTCTCTTTCCGTACGGTCTCGTGCGTACGCGATGGGGGAGGCCGCCGGACCGCGGGGACGGTCCGGCGGGAGCGATCGGTCCGGGTCAGGCGAGCGGGCGGGCGGCGGGGATCTGCTGCGTGATGCAGTGCACTCCCCCGCCGCCGAAGGCGATGGCGAGCGCCGGCACCCCGACGACCTTGCGGCCCGGGTGGGCCGCCGCGATCACCGCGAGCGCCTCGTCGTCCTGGGGCAGGCCGGCCACGGGGACGACGACACCGCCGTTGGCGACGTAGTAGTTCAGGTACGAGACCTCCACCTCGCCCTCGGCCACGTCGACGAAGGCCGTCTGCGGCACGTCGACGATCTCCAGGGACCGGCCCCGGGCGTCGGTGGTGGCCTCCAGGACCGCGCGGTTGGCCCGCATCCGGGCGTAGTCCGGGTGGTCTGGGTCGTCGGGCAGCGACACGACGACCCGGCCGGGTGCGGCGAAGGCGCAGACGCCGTCGACGTGCCCGTCCGTCTCCGTGTCCAGGAGGCCTCCGTACGGGAGCCATACGACCTTGGTGACGCCGAGCCGGGCTTTCAGCTCGGCCTCGATCTCGTCCCGGTTCATGCCGGGGTTCCTGTTGGGGTGCAGCAGGCACTGCTCGGTCGTGATCAGCGTGCCCTCGCCGTCGACCGTGATCGCCCCGCCCTCCAGGATCATCCCGGAGGCGACGCGGTCGACGCCGAGGTGCTCCAGGAGCAGTCCGCTGATCCGGTCGTCGGAGTCGTACGGGTGGTGCTTGCGGCCCCAGGCGTTGAAGCGGAAGTCGACGCCGGCGCGGCGCCCGTCCCCGTCGAGGACGAAGAGCGGGGCGGAGTCGCGGAACCAGGAGTCGTCGAGGGGGAGCTCCAGGACGGTGATCCCGCTGCCGCAGTGGGTGCGGGCGTCGTCGCCGTGGCCGACGGGGGCGACCATCGTCACCGGCTCGAACGCGGCGATGGCCTTGGCGACGTTCGCGTACTCCTCCTTGACGTCGGCCAGCACGCTGCCCCAGAGGTCGGGGCGGGTGGGCCAGGCCATCAGGCAGCCCTCGTGCTCGGACCACTCGGCGGGCATACGGAATGCGGTCATTCGAGGACTCTCTTCTCTCGCCAGAGATACCGGTCGGTGTCCGGGAGCCGGCCCGGGGGCCGGATCGCGCCATGGACGGGTACGTGGTGGTGGGAATCTTCCCCTCGACTGAAATTTCAGTCAAGAGCGGGTTCAGTGGGCGTTCACTGGGAAGCGGAACGATGGGGCGGGGGGTGAAGGGGTCGCCGACGGATGTCGGGCCGGGTCACGACCCCGGAGACCGCGGGGGGTGACGGGAGGGCCGAGGGGATCTCGGCCGGCAGGGAAGGCCGGTGATGCGGACGCGTGAGCGGTCCGTTCTCGGCGATGGCCCCACTCTGGCATTGACTGAAAAAACAGTCAACGGCTGGAACGGAACATGGGGGATGATCCGGAGCCCAGGGCCGCCTGGGGCTGCGGGGCGCGACGGGCCGGTCGGGAGGCGCGACAGGCGGGTCGGGGGCGCGACACACGGGCCCCGGCGGCCGCTGAGCGCGTCGCACCGGGCCGCCGGGCCGCTGGGGCCGCCAGGACCTGTTCGGCAAGGCCTTGGTCGTCCGGGCCCCGGGCCGCCCGGACGCCGGTTCAGTGGAAGGCCTCAGTGGAGGGCGGCCAGTTCCGCCTCGACGGCTCCCCGCAGCAGCGCCCGCGCGTGGTCGATCTCGACGCCGCCCCCGAGCCAGCGCATGCTCAGCCCCTCGAGGAGAGCGGTGAGCCGCTCCCCCGCCGCCGCCAGCGCGGACGCCGATGCCATGGGCCGCACCTGGCCGAGCAGGACGGCGACGTCCTGGGACCACATGAGGGTGGCTCGGGCGAGGTCCTCGCGGAGCAGTTCGTCGAAGACCGCGCTCGCCCTCAACTCCCCCCAGGCCGCGCTGTTCTCCCGCACCTCGGGGGTGTCCTGGAGCTCCAGGAGGAGCGTCCCCTCCAGTTCCTCGCGCGGGCTCGGCGGCGGGGCGCCCGGGTCGCGGTCGCTCGTGTAGCGCTCGGCACGCCGGCTGATGAACCCCAGTGTGTGGCGCAGGATTCCGGCGCGGTCCTTGAAGTAGTAGTAGACGAGGGCCGTGGAGACGCCCGCCTCCGCGGCGAGTTCCTCCACCCGCAGACCGCGGATCCCCCGGCGGGCGATGACCCGCGCGGCCGCTTCGAGGATCTGGGTGCTACGCGTCGCCATGCCCGCACCCCGTCCGGTGGGTCCGCCGTCCCCCGTGCCGCCCGCGGAGGGCCGAAGGAGCCCCGGACCACCGCGCTCCGCCGGAGACGACGGGCCCGGACCACCGCGCCCCGCCGGAGACCACATCCCCGGATCCCGGCGTCATCGGTCGCGCCTGTGGTGGTCGAGGACGACCGTCACCGCCCCGCCGCCGTCGGCCGCTTCGGCCAGGCGGGCGATCACGATCTCCTTCCGGTCGGCACTGCGCACGCAGAAGGGCCGCTCGTCGGCGAGTTCGGCGAAGGGCAGGGTCGTCACCGGCTCCGACTCGATCCCGCGGACGCATTCCGTCGGACTCAGCTCGTCACCGGACGCGATGAACGCGTCGCTCTCCTCGGACAGGACGAACGCCGTGTCCGTACGGGCGAGATACCAGGCCGCGGTCTCCTCGGGCACGACCTTGCCCGCCTTGAGGTCGAACTCGTAGGTGGTGTCGGGCGAGGTGAGTTCGACGCCCGCGTACCCCGGTGTGTAGGGGGCCGGGGCCGGCGCGGCACTGGAAGGCGGCGGCCCCACGGTGACGGGCGGCCGGGCGGAGGGGGCACCGGTCGCCCCGGCGGGGTCCGCCCCCTCCTCCGGCGGGGGGTCGAGGTAGTAGACGGCCGCCCCGCCCAGGACGAGCGCGAGGAGTGCCACGAGGACCGTGACCAGGAGCCGGCCGCCGCGGCGGGGCGCCCGGCGCGATCCGGGGGCGCGCTCCGTTGGGCCCCCGGGAGGGGCCCCCGCCACGCCCGGCGGGGGTGTGCCGGTGCCGGAGGGGGGAGCGGTGCCCGTGTCGCCGGCACGGCCCGGCACCGCGCCGGTCCCCGGGTGGGGGTTCCGCGAAGAGACCGCGGTGGCCGTGACCGTGGGCCGGACGTGGGCCGGCTCCGGTCCGGCCGCGTGGCCCGCGAGGTCGGCGCTGACGGGGTGCGGCAGCCAGTCGTCGGCGAACCCGGGCCGCGGCCCCACGGCGGGATGGGCGTGGACGGCGGCGATCAGTTCGGCGGTCGTGGGGCGGTCCTCGGGGCGCTTGGCCAGACAGCGCCCGAGCAGGTCGCGCAGGGCGGCGGGGACGGGGGCGAGGTCGGGCGCCTCGTGGACCACGCGGTAGAGCGCGGCGGACTCGGGTCCGCTCCCGAAGGGCGGTGCCCCGCCCGAGACGTACACGGCGAGCGCGCCGAGGGCGAACACGTCGGTCGCCGCCGTCGCCGGGAGCCCCAGCGCCTGCTCGGGCGCCATGAAGGCCGCGGTGCCGATCCGCAGGCCCGTGCCGGTCAGCGCGGCGGCGTCGGCCGCGCGCGCGATGCCGAAGTCGATCACCCGGGGGCCGTCCGCGGCGATCAGCACGTTGGCGGGCTTGAGGTCCCGGTGCACGACGCCCACGCCGTGGATGCCCTGGAGGGCCTCGGCGATGCCGGCCACGAGGAGGAGGACGGTGCGGACCGGCAGCGGTCCGTGGCGCCGGACCACCTGCTGGAGGGTGGGGCCCGGGACGTACGCCGTCGCCAGCCACGGCGTACGGGCGTCCACGCCGTGGTCGACCACCTGCGCGGTGAACAGGCCGTGGATCCGCCGGGCGCTGGCCACCTCCTGGGCGAAGCGCTCGCGGAACTCGGGGTCCGCGGCGAACTCGGCCCGCACCGCCTTCAGCGCGATCGGGCGTCCCCCTGGGGTGTAAGCCAGGTAGACGACGCCCATGCCGCCCGCGCCCAGCCTGGCGTGCAGGCGGTACCCGCCGATCTCGCGGGGGTCGTCGTCGGACAGAGCCGTGGGGGCGGGTTGTGCACCGGGCAGCTGAGCGGACATGCGGTGGCTCTTTCGGCGAGGTGGAACGGGGCGACGCGCGGAGCGACGCGGCCCGGTGCGCCGCCCGAGCGGCGGCGGGTGGGCCCCTTGCGCGGGGACGGTCCCCGCATCGTGCCCTTAACTAAAGTTTCAGTCAATATGAGACGATGGCGGGCGCGAACGGCACGACCAGGCGGCAGCCGCCCGACCCGGTCGCGACGGCCCCGGACCGGCGACGAAGGAACCCCCATGGCGACGGACCGCAGAACCGCGATCCTGGAGGCGGCCGCCCGCACCATCGCCCGGCGCGGCGTGCGCGGCCTCCGCACGGAGGAACTGGCGGCCGAGGCCGGGGTGTCGACCGCGCTGGTCTACTACCACTTCAAGGACCGGGCGGGCCTCCTGCGGCACACCCTCGGCTTCATCACCGACCGGGCGCGGCAGCACGCCGTGCGCCCGGGGGCCGACCTGCCGGCGGACCCGGTGGAGCTGCTCGGGGCGGCCCTCCAGGTGGAGTTCCAGGACCTCCCCGAGGTACGGGAGAACGCCACGGCCTGGGGCGAGCTGCGCGCCGGCGCGATCTTCGAACCCGAGCTCCGCGCGGCGCTGTCCGCGGCGAGCGCGGCTTGGGCCCGGCACGTCGCGGGACTCCTCGCCCTCGCGAGGCCGGAGGCGGACGCGGCGGAGACCGCTGCCTCCGGCGAGCGCCTGACCGCGCTGCGCGAGGGGCTGAACGCCCGCCGGCTCAGCGGCGTCCTGCAGCCGGAGCACGCCCGCGAGCTGCTGGGCGAGGCGATCGCGGTGGAACTCGCACACCTGGCCGCGCACCCGGGCACGGCCGGCTGACCCTGGGCCCCCCGGCCGCCGGTGGCGCGTACCTCCGCACCCCCGCCGGGGGCGACGCTCCAGACGGCACCCCGGGCCGCCCCGCAGGTCGCCCCGCCCGCCTCTGGACGCCCGCATCCCACCCTCGCCGTTTGACTGAAATTCCAGTCAGTGTCAGAGTGCTTGACATGAGGCCGCCGGCGCTCCCACGGCGCCGCGCGGTCGCGGTGCGGATGATGCACCCTCTGAAGCAGGACTCGCGTGACGGTTCTGCCGCCCTCTCCCCGTGCCCCCACCGCGGCCGGACGCCTCCGCCCCGCCAGTCCACGATCGGAGTCCACGATGACCTTCCTCCCGTCCCGGCGTTCCGCCCTCCGCTCCTTCGCCGGCATCACCGCGCTCGTCCTCGGCGCCTCGGCGTGCGGACCCGGCGACCCCGGGCCGTCCTCCTCCTCGGGCGGCGCGAAACCGCGCGGCGGGAACGGCGGGGAGCGCCGGCTCGGCGCGGAGTGGGAGAGCCACACCCGTACCTTCATGTCCTGGCCGGCGCTGGAGTCGGTGTGGGGGGAGGACCTCTCCTACGTACGGAAGGACATCGCGCGGATCGCGCGGGAGATCGCCGAGTACGAGGAGGTCGTCATGATGGCCCGGCCCGCGCAGGCGAAGGCCGCGCAGCGGGCGTGCGGCTCCCTGGTCGAGGTCGTCCCGCTGGACGTCGACGACCTGTGGGCCCGTGACACGGTGCCCCTGTTCGTCGAGGAGGAGGGCGAGGTCGTCGGCGTCGACCTCAACTTCAACGGCTGGGGCGGCAAGCAGGAGCACGAGAACGACGCCCTGGTCGGCGAGACCCTGCTCGCGAAGTACCGGATCCCCCGCGTCGAGGCCCCGCTGATCGCCGAGGGCGGCTCCTTCGAGACCGACGGCGAGGGCACGCTGCTCATCACCGAGAGCTCCATCGTCAACGACAACCGCAACCGGGGCATGAGCCGGGACGCGATCGAGGACGAGCTGATCGAGACCCTGGGCTTCGAGAAGGTGGTCTGGCTGGCCGGTGTCCGCGGCGAGGACATCACCGACGCGCACGTCGACAGCCTGGTCCGCTTCGTCGCCCCGGGCGTGGTCCTGCTGGACCAGGCGTTCCCCGGCACTCCCCCGGACTCCTGGTCCCGCTCGGCCGACCAGGCCCGCTCGGTCCTCAGCCGGGCCACCGACGCCCGCGGCCGGCGCTTCGAGATCATCGACCTCCCGCAGCCCGACCTCGACCGGATCACCGGCGAGGGCGACGACTTCGTCTCGACGTACGCCAACTTCTACGTCGCCAACGACGCCGTGTTCCTCCCCAAGTTCGGCGACCGGAAGGCCGACGACCGGGCGAAGGGCATCCTCCAGGAGCACTTCCCCGAGCGCGACATCAGGATGGTCCCCATCGACACGATCGCCTCCGGCGGCGGCGGGATCCACTGCTCCACCCACGACCAGCCGGGCAAGCCCGCAGCCTGACGCGGCCGGCGGCGCGACGACCGCCCCCGACACCCGGGAACGCGACGACCGCCCCGGCCCGCGAGGGGCCGGGGCGGTCGTCGTCCCCCGCCGACGGCGCCCGGCGACAGGCGCCCGGCGCTCCGCAGCCCCCTCGCGTGGAACCCCCCGCCGTCGAGCCGGGCGGTGCCGCCCGGGTCCCCGGCGGACACCGGAGCGGGGCCCCGGATGCGTGGCGGGGGTGCTGTCCTGTTGAATCGGCGGTCATGCGGTCTTCGTTCGTCTCCGGTTCAGCTCCTCGGCCAGGCGGGGGTGCCGTGCGCCCTGCCCGGCGGTCCCGGGCCCGTGTCGCGGTGTCCGTCCGGCGTCCCCGTGCCGCGGCGCTCGCGGCCCTGCTGTCCCTCGTCGTGCTCGGCGCGGCCGGGTGTTCCGACGGCGCGGGCGGCACCGACGGCTCGTCGTCGGAGCCGCGTCCCTCCGGGGCCGGGGCCACGACCGGGAAGGTCGTGGACCTCAGGAAGCGGATCACCGCGTTCACCGGTCGACTGTCCGCGGACGGCGGCTACCAGGGTCCGGGCCCCACGCAGCGCCGTACGGTGGCGGACGGCGTCCGCCTGACGCTCGACGGCGACCTGGCGGCGGCGCGCGAGCGGCTCGCCGCGGTCGGCTGGACCGTGCGGACGCTCCGGGACCGGGCCGGCGGCCGCGAGTTCGCCGAGCTGGCCGACGCGGGCTCCGCGACGGCCCGGGAGCGCGGCTGGGGGCGTGTGTACGTCGGCCTGGGCGGCGGACGGGCGCGCTGGAGCGTGCAGGCCCCCCATCCGGTGGCCGATCTCCATAGCGAGCGGCTCGCCGTGGACACCCTTCTCGCGGCGCCGCGGGGCGTCCTGGTGCTGGCCGGGGCGCACCGCGACGCGGGGGCCGGGGACAGTGCGGACGTCGCGCACCGCGAGGACACCGTGTTCGACGCGGTCTGCGACCTGCTCGCCGGGCAGGGCATGCCCGCGATCCAGGTCCACGGCTTCGCCGACGACTCGCTGCCGGGCGAGGACGTCGTCGTCTCGACCGGCCGCGGGGACGCGGCGCGGCAGCCGGCGGAGCGGCTGGCGGACGCCCTCGACCTGCGCGGACTGGCGGTGTGCCGGGCGGCCCGGGAGGACTGCGGCGCTCTGGAGGGCCGCCGCAACGTGCAGGGCGTACGGGCCGACGCGCTGCGCGTGCCGTTCCTGCACGTCGAGTTCAACCGCTCGGTGCGCGGCGACAGGAAGTCGGCCGAGGACGCGGTGGGCGCGCTCGGTGAGGTGGCGCGGTCCTGGTCCGATGCACCGGGCGCGGACGCACCGGGCGCGCCGACGTCCTGAGGCGCCGGGGGCGTCGCGGCGCCGGTCGCCGGTGAGGACTGGCCGGTCGCCGGTGAGGACGGCGCCGTCCGCCGTGTAGTCGGAGGCGTGTTCGCCTCGGCGACCCGAGGAGCCACGCGGCAGCCCGCCGACGGGGCTGCGGCGAGCCCGGAACTCGGCGGCGCACCCGCTCCACTCCCCCACCTCCACCCGACTCGGCCCCTTGAGCCACGTTCCAACATTCCACGTTCCAACATTCCAACTAAAGATTCAGTCAGCGTGAGACACTGCGAGCGACGAAGAGGAGGCACCACGTGGCCACAGACCGCCGAACCGCGATCCTGGAAGGAGCCGCGCGCGTCATCGCGCGGCGCGGGGTCCGCGGACTGCGGGTGGAGGAACTGGCGGTCGAGGCCGGGGTGTCCACCGCCCTGATCTACTACCACTTCAAGGACCGCGCGGGCATCCTGCGCCACACGCTGGAGTTCATCAGCGACCGGGCGGACCGGTACACGGCGGCCGACGAGGGCGCGGCCGAGGGGTTCGACCCCCGCGGCGAGCTGGAGCGGTCGCTGCTGCTGGAGTTCCAGGACCTCCCCGAGGTCCGGGAGAACAGCACGGCCTGGGGCGAGCTGCGGGCCAGCGCCGTGTTCGACCCGGAGCTGCGGCGCGAGCTCGCCAGGACCGGCCTCGCCTGGGTCCACGACGTGGCGGCGCTCCTGGGCGAGGCCTGCCCGACCGTTCCCGCACCGACGCTCACGGCGTCCGCGGAACGCCTGACCGCCCTCACGGAAGGACTCAGCACGCGCTGGCTCAGCGGCGGGCTGCCCCTGCACCGCGCCCGGGAGCTGATGCGCGCGGCGATCTCCGTGGAGCTGGAGCAGCTGGCCCGCCGCCGGCCGCCGCAGCCGTGGAGCGGCGGGCGAACCGAGCAGCGGAGCGGCACAGAACCCGAGCCGTGTCCCGTCCCCGACCCCGACGCCGCCTCACGCTGACCGCCGCCTCGCACCGCCCGACGCCGTTCGCCCACCGCGCCCGCACCGCCCCGGCCGTCCCGTCACCGCCCGGGCCCCGCGCCACCCGGCGCGGGGCGGTGCCCCTAAGGTGCGGGGGTGGCTACCCGAACCCTTCTGACCAGCCCGTCTCTCGCCGACGCGGCCCTGCTCGCCCACACGGAGCAGGGCCGGACGTGGCCGCTGCTGGCATGGGCACCCGGTCCGGGGATCCGCATGGTGTCGAGCGCGGTGCTGGGCGGCGGCATCGGCGAGCGGGAGTGGGTGCTGAACGCCCAGGTCCCGCCCGGCTACGACCGGCTCGATCCCGCCGCCCACCTCCGCGAGCTGGCGGCCGGTGCGGGACTCACCGGCCCGGGCGTGGGCCTGATGACGGCCGCCTCGGTCGCGGACCTGCGCCACGCCGAGGACGGCGGCGCCCGGGCCGTGGTCACCGCGGGGATCGGCGTACGGGGCTGGGCGGCGGAACCGGGCGTCGGCGACGCGACGGTCCCCCGCCCCGGCACCATCAACATCGTCGTGTCGCTGCCGGTCCCCCTGACGGACGCGGCCCTGGTGAACGCGGTCGCCACCGCCACCGAGGCGAAGGTGCAGGCCCTGGTGGAACTGGGCGCGGACGCCTCCGGGACCCCGACGGACGCGGTCTGCGTGGCGGCTCCCGTACCCACCGCCGGCGCGGCCCAGCCCTTCGCCGGCCCGCGCTCGCTGTGGGGCGCCCGCCTGGCCCGAGCGGTCCACGCGGCGACCCGGGCGGCCTGCGCGGAGCTGATCACTCCCCAGGGACCACCCGGGACCGCGTCCCGCCGGGCGTGAGGAACGAGTCCGCGGCTGCGTGCCACTCGGCACCGAGAGAGCCCCCCGCCCGCCTCCGCACGCCCTCCCGCCCGGACCGGCGGTCGCCGCCCTCACCCGTGCGACAACAGCGCCGCCGTGAGTTCGGCCGCCCGGCGGTGCCACAACTGGGCCCCCCGCAGCATCGCGTGGCCGCCCGTCGGCATCGGGATGCCCGCCGCGTCCGCCCCCGCCGCCCGGGCCCTGCGGACGAAGTCCCAGGAGGCGCGGGCCGAGGTGACGCGGTCGCTCTCGTCGTGCAGCAGATAGAGGCGCCGGCCGCCCAGGTGGTCGACGGGCTCGCCGGTGGGACACCAGGGCGCGAGGGCGACGACCCCCCGGACGGCGGGGTCGCCCGCCGCGGCGAGGGCCGCGCGGCCCCCCATCGAGTGGCCGACGAGGACGACGGGGACGGGCCCGGCCTGTTCCCGGAGGCGTACGAGGGCGCTCTCCGCGTCCCGGGCGGCGTCGGCGCTCGCGCCGTTCCAGCCGCGGTGCCGGTAGCGCACCTCGCCGATCAGCACGTCCCGGCCCCGGACGGCGCGGTTCACGGCGGCGGCGAAGGGCCGCATGCGCAGCGCGGGCAGGTTGAGGGCGGGCGGCGGCCCGGGGCCGTCGGCCCGCCCGCCGTGGAGCAGCAGCACGGCCGCGGTCGGTACCGCCGGCCCGCTCCGGACGACGAACGCGCCGGGGTCGGCCCGGCGGGTGGGGCACAGCGTCATCGGCCGCTCGCCCCGCTCCCGGGACGGTGCGGTGGCCGGTGGGGCCGTCCGCTGGTGCGGACCGCCGGCCGTCCGGGCTGCTGCGCCATGAGGGGCCTCCAGGAGTCGCCTGCCGCCTCCCCGGTGGAGCGGCCCGCTCACGCCACGGGGACACGACGCTGAGACCCGAAGTCTGCCAGGTCGCACGGTCCGTCAGATACGGGCCCCGGCGGCCGGCCCGGCGGTCGGGGGTCACGGCGTGCCCGGGGTCCCGACGGGTGCCGCCGGGGCGGGGCAGGCGACCGTACCCGGCCGGACGGAGAGCGTGAGTCTCGGCGTGGTGAGGAGGCCGGGGATCTGGAAGTCCTGGGCGGTGCCGACGATCCGGTCGAACTTGGCGTACCGCGCCTGGATCCCGAAGCGGTGCTGGGGGCTGTTCAGCGGGTTCACCACGTACGCGCCGCTCGCGTCCTTGACCGTCTTCACGCCGGCGCCGTTGGTGTTGAGGTCGACGACGCCGTCCATGTCGAGGACGCCGGTGGCGTTCCGCAGGTCGAGGACGGTGTTCTCGGTCCGGATCTCCCAGGAGCGCGGGTCGTCGTCCCCGAGGGTGAGGAGCAGGGTGTACGCGGCTCCCGCGATCTCCTGCCGCCGGCTGATGCAGAGGCCGTTGACGACCCCGTCGGCGAAGCCCATGCGGAGGACCCGCACGGTCCCGGTGGAGCCGTCGGGCCGTACGACCGCCTGGTCGACGACGGCGGCGCCGTACTGCGTCCCGTACAGGCTGCTGGTGGTGAAGTCGACGGGCCGGTCCTGGATGCGGAGGCCGACGGCGAGTGCGCCGCTCGCCATGGCCGAGCCGAGGCCGCCGGCCGCGAGGAGGGCGGGCACGGCGACGGCGAGCGAGCGCCGCCAGTGGGTCCGGCCCTCCGCGCCCCGGCCGTCGGGGTTCCGGGTGGGTCCGGGCCTGCGGGGGCCCCCGGCGTGCTCGTCGCGTGTCGGGGACCGGGGGTCCTCGGTGGGCTCGGGGCTCATGGGGTGGTCACCGTGATGGTTCCGGGGAGGTGGACGGGGTTGTCGGTGGAGTCGAGGGCCGCGTGGTCGTCGACCGTGCGGATCGCGTAGACGTCGCCGACGAAGTCCTCGGCGCCGGCCGTGAGCGGGATGAGGGAGCCGAAGAAGTCGAGCAGGCCCTGCACTCCGCAGATCTTGACGAGGACGCGGACGCAGACGTTCGTGATGGTGCCCCACATCGTGGTCGTCTCGGGCCTGCCCGCGCGGTCGTAGCCGCCGAGGGATCCCTCGCCGGGGACGTCGATGGTGACGGTGTGACCGGCCGCCCGCTGCGTCACGTTCAGGTGCGAGCGGATCTTGAGCTTGGTGAAGGTGTACTGGTTCGTGACCCGGGTCGTGCCGTCGGAGAGCCGGACGGTGACGTTCTTCTCGACGGTCATGGAGACGGCGACCATGCTGGCGATGGTGACGCGGAGCGGGTCCGGGGAGGGCAGGAAGGGCGCACCCAGGGGCTCCACGGCGGCCGCCGCCCCCGCGGCCCGGCTCGGCTGCCCGGACCAGAGGGCGGTGACCACGGCGAGGAGGAGCGCGGCGGCGACGGCCGCCGCCCTGTGCGGCGCCCCGGTCCGGTGCCGGGCGGGCGGCCTCATCCCTCGGCCTCCGCCGCTGCCCGGCGGCGGGGCTCCCGGACGCCCCAGCCGACCGTCATGGAGCCGCCGAGGACGCCGAGCAGCATGCCGAGGAGGAAGCCGCCGAGGTTGGAGACGACGAGCGAGACGACCGCGAGGACCGTGCCGATGAGACCGAAGGTGTAGCGCTGGCCGGGCAGTGCCAGGGGGATGAGTCCGCACAGGATCATCCCGCCGCCGACGAGGTAGCCGGCCACTCCCCCGAATCCCGTGCTCACGATCAACTGCAGTGAGCTGAGGGAGAACTTGAGGACGGTCCATCCCCCGGCGATCAGCCACAGCCCGCCCCAGAAGGGCCGGGTGCGCCGGAAGGCCCGGAACCAGGCGCGCGCGTGCGCCGCCCGGCTCAGCACGTGGTGGCCGTTCCGGCGACGACCCTGATCCTGAGGTCGGGCAGGACGAGGGCGCCGGCCATCTCGGCGTCGTACGCGGTGGCGTCGAGTCCGTGGAGCGTGATGGAGCTGCCGCCCTCGCCGCCCGCCGAGCCGAGCCCGAACCCGCCGGGGACGGCGCCGGTGAGCGGTCGGCCGGCGACGGTGACCTGGTCGGCGGACTGTCCGAGGACGGCGTTCTGGAGGGTGGTCCTGCCGTACGCCCGGAGTTCGGTGGCCTGGATGTAGAGGTTCGAGGCGTCGATGTCGGTGGTGAAGGCGGTGGGCGGGGTGGCCGCCACCTTCTGGCCGCCGGTCAGGAGCAGCGAGTACGGGACGCCCGCGATGGTCTGGTGGACGATCCCGCAGAGCCCGGCGAGCCCGGCGCTGGCGAAACCGACGCGGGCCATCCCGGTGTCGGTGGTGGTGCTGCCGTCCGGGCGTCCGACGGCGGGGGTGTTGACGATGGCGCCGAAGCCGGTGCCCTCGACTCCGTTGGACGTCAGGGTGAAGGGCTGCCCCGTGACGCTGAAGTTGGCGGCGAGCGCGCCCTGCGCCAGGGCGGTGCCGAGGACGCCGATGGCGAGGGCCGAGGGGACGAGGGCGAGGGCGCCGCGGCCCCAGCGGGTGCCGCGCCGCCGGCCGTCGGCCGCCTCGGCGAGCATCCGGGTGTTCCAGTCGGCGGCGGCCCGGGTGCCGGCCGTGCGCATCCGGGTGAGGGCCGGACCGATGCGGCGGGGAAGGGACGGGGTCTGCGTCATGCGGATCCGCTCCTCACGGACACGGGGGGTACGGAGGGGCCGCCGGGTCCCGAGTCTCCGGGGGCCCGGTCGGCGGTCCGGCCACGGCGCGGGAGGCCGTGGCCCGGGAAGCCGCGTCCCGGGGCGGGCTTCTCGGGGAGCCAGGCGAAGGCCATGGAGCCGCCGAGGACGGAGAGGACCATGCCGGCGAAGAGTCCGCCGAGGTTGGACAGGGGGAAGGAGGCGACTCCCGCGATCACCGCGATGACGCCGGCGGTGTGCCGCTGACCGGGCAAGAACAGCATGAGCAGGGCCATCGCCATGAGGACGACGCCGCCGGCCATGCCCGCGATGCCTCCGACGCCGACCTGGAGGATCTTCCCGAGCGGGGCCATCGGCAGGAAGAGGATGACGAATCCGCCGAGCGCGGTCCAGACCGTCGCCCAGAACGGCCGGGTGCGCCGCCAGCGGCGGAAGGCCGCGCGGGTCCCTCGGGTGCCTCCGGCGGGACCGGTGGGAGCCGGTGCGGCGGATTCGCCTGCTCCGAGGGGGTGTTCGGGCGGTTCGGGCGGTGGATCCGTGGTCATGGGTGCCTCGCAGCTGGGGTCGGGGCGGGAGGGGCCGGAGGCCGGGTCCGCCGGGGACGCGGCCTCCGGGTGGGCGGGATCGGGCCGGGATCCGTGCGGGTCAGCAGCCCTTGTCGCCGTGGGCGATGCCGATGGCGAGGTCCGGCAGGGTGATGGCTCCGGAGATGGTGGCGCCGTGGGCATCGGCGTGGAGGTTCTTGATGTCGGTGCGGCCGCCGGTGGCGTCCAGGCCGAACTGGCCCGGGGTGCCGTCGGTGATGCCGCTGCCCCTGATCCCGGCGCCGTCGGCGGCGGCGCCGATGACGTTCGGGGTGGTGGTGCTCGCGTTGAGCGTGGCCGTGGCGGCCTTGAGCGACTGGGCGTCCAGGACCAGCCTGTCGGCCTGGAGTCCGGCACCGGCGACGAGTTGGTCGCTGGTCAGCGGGGTGGCCGCCGCCGGTGAGGAGATGTTGAGCGACCAGGTGCCGAGGCTGCCGATCACCGGGAGGGCGACGGACTGGACGGCGTGCACGCAGATGCCGTCCAGTCCGGCCTTGGCGATGCCGACCTCGGCGGCCCCCTTGGACCCGCCGGCGTCGACGGTGTGCATCACGGCGCCGATGCCCTGCGGGGCGGCGACCGTCTTCGAGCTGAGGGTGAAGGGGACGCTGGTCAGCGAGAGGTTCGCGGCGAGCGCGCCCTGCACCATGGCCGTGGCCATG
This sequence comes from Streptomyces sp. NPDC014891, assembly GCF_043081085.1. Classification (NCBI taxonomy): domain Bacteria; kingdom Bacillati; phylum Actinomycetota; class Actinomycetes; order Kitasatosporales; family Streptomycetaceae; genus Streptomyces; species Streptomyces sp. NPDC014891. Next base: position 1,063,185 of record NZ_JBIBWF010000001.1, read on the forward strand.
GCGGCTACCGCCGCCGCGGCGGGCACGGCGAGGAAGGCGGATCTGCGCCAGCGGGTGATGCCTCGGGGCTCGTGCTGCATGTGGTCTCCAACCGTCGTCCCGCACGGGTCGCGCGGGGGGATCCGGATGCGGCCGTGCGCCCCGCGGCCGGTGCGGCCGATGTGACGGCCGCTGAGGCCGACCCGGAGCGGATGACACTTCACGACTACCTGTTTGAGAATTGGACACTCCTATAAAGAGTGTCAATAGCTCGGACAATCCTGGGGAGAAGTGCGACTGGACTAGGCTTGCCCGATGCCACGGTTCAGGGAGACGGTCCGGACACTGCTGCGCGAGCGGCTGCTGGACGCCGCGTACGAGGCGGTCGCCGACCGCGGCTTCGACAAGCTCCGGATGTCCCACCTGGCCGGCGCGGTCGGGGTCAGCCGCCAGACGCTGTACTCGGAGTTCCCGTCCAAGGAGGCCGTCGGCGAGGCACTCTTCCAGCGCGAGCTGGAGCGCTGCCTGGTCGGCATCCAGGAGGGACTGGACGCCCACCGGGACGACCTGAGGGCGGCGGTCGAGGCGTCGGTCGGCTTCACGCTCACGCTGGCCGGCCGGAACCCGCTGATCAAGGCCATGCTGACGAGCACCGGCGAGGACGGCCTCCTCCCCTATCTGACGACCCGCTCGGCGGCGGCCTTCGACCTGGCGACGGCGATGGCCGACGCGTACGTCACGGAGGCCTGGCCGGCGATCGACCCGGTGGCGCGGGAGCTCGCCGTGGACGCGGCGGTGCGCCTGACGGCGAGCCACATCGTCCAGGCGGCCTCCTCGCCGGAGGAGTCGGCCCGGCGGATCGCGGACACCGTCGTCCGGATCGCGCTGAGCACGGGCACCGAGCGGGTGCCGGAGGCCGCGCCCCCGGCCTGAGCGACGGCGGTTCCCGGGCCGGGTCCGGCAGGTCCCGGCCCGGCACGCGACGCCCGGCCTGATCGACAAGACACCCCCTAGGGAGCAGGCCCCGCATAGGCCTCCAGGACGGGACGGTTGCCGATCGCCGCGGACGCGGAGACCGGGAAGGCCCGTACCCCGACCCGGCCCTCGATCCGTGCGATGTCGCCCCAGCCGTACGCCCGCGAGTCGTCCGACAGGTCGGGGTTGTCACCGAGGTAGAAGAACGACCCCTCGGGCACGGTCCGCAGCGCGGACCGTGCGGAGCGCGCCCCGTCGGGACCGCAGCACGCCCCCGTACGGTGGGCCTGCGCCGCCCACTGCGGTGCCACGACCCGCCGGAGCGGACCCTCGCCCGCCTCCTGCAGCAGCACCTGGAACGGCTCCTCGGGCGTGGACACGATGGCGACGCGGTCACCGGGCAGCCCGATCACCCGCTTGACCAGGAGCGCGTCCCTTCCGGTGGCCCGGAGCAGGACGACGTCGAAGCGGCGCGCCGCCGCCGCGGAACCCGGCGCCGCGAGCACCCGGTCCCCCGGGTGGAGGGTCGGCGCCATGCTCGTGCCGTCGACCCGCACGCCGAGGGCCGTCACGGCCACCACCGCCACCAGGCAGAGCACCACTCCGGCACCGAGGACGGCGGCCGCCGCCCGGCGCCCGGTCACCGGGACCCGCTCCGGGCCCGGGAACGGAGACGGGGACGCACGCGGCCACCACGGCGACGGGCACGGAGGCGACCGCGGGGACGGTCGCCGGGACGGGCACGAGCGCCGCCGCGCGGTCGGCCGCGGGGGCGTCCGTCGTCGGGACGGCCGTCCCGGACGTCCGGCAGCCGTACGCCGCCGGACCGGTCGATCTCGGTCATGCCGGGACGGTAGGACGGGCGGCGGACGGCGGCCGTGACCGTACCGCTCAGGGTTGTTGACCGGGTGCGCTCGGCGCCGGGGCGGGGCCGGCCCGCCGGTCCGCGGATCCGGCCCGGGCCCGGTAGGCCCGGGGCGTCTCGCCGGTCCAGCGGCGGAACGCCCGGTGGAAGGCGCTGGGTTCGGAGAATCCGAGCCGGTGCGACAGACCCTCGATGGAGATCCGGCCGCCGGCCAGCTCGGCGAGGGCGTGGTCGCGCCGCACCTGGTCGCGGATCCGCTGGTACGTGGTGCCCTCGGCGGCCAGCCGGCGGCGGAGGGTCTGCGGGCTGACGGACAGCAGGGCGGCGAGCTCCTCGGGGGTCGGGACCGGGCCGGCCGGCAGGGACCTGCCGATCAGGTGCCGCACCCGGCCGGTCGCCGTGCTCTCGTGGTCGACGCGGACGAGCACGTCGACGGGGGCCCGCCGGAGGAAGACGCGGAGCGCGGCCGCGTCCCGCAGGACCGGCTCGTCGAGGTCCGCACGGTCGAGGACGGCGGCCGTCCGCGGGGCGCCGAACACGCAGGGCGCCCCGAACAGGAGGGCGCACTCGCCCGCGTGGCGGGGTTCGGGGTGGGCGAACTCGACCCGGCGGAGCCCGATTCTCCGCCGGACGAGCCAGCCGGCGAAGCGGTGCGCGACCAGCACCGTGGCCTCGGCACCGAAGTGGAGGGGGTCGTCGTACCCGGAGAGGTCGAACTCCAGCAGCGCCTCGTCGGCGTCGCCGGCCGCACCGGCCGTCCCCGCCGGTTCGACGAGGCGGAAGCGCGGCCCGCCCGGGAACAGGGCGTAGAAGGCCCCGGCCAGCCGGAGCGCCTCGCGCAGGTCTCGGCTGCCGTGGACCACCGCGTGGGCCATCATCGCGAAGGTCCCCACCTTGCTCGGGGTGCCGCCGAAGCCGATGAGCTCGTCGTCGAGGGCGGTCCAGAGCATTCTGACGAGCTGGCCGAACCGCTCCGCCGGAACCCGCTCCGCTGTCCGGGCTTCCTCGGCGAGCGCGGCGGGCAGCCCCGCGCGGGCGAGCAGCGGTCCGGTGGCGACGCCGCGCCGCTCGGCCGCCAGCAGCACGGCCCGTACGTGACGGGCGCTCACCGACTGCGTCAGCATGCCCGTCGCCCCCTCCCCCGTGGACAGTTCAACCCTCAGTTGTCCAGGATCAGACACTCTAGCCAGAACTGTAAGGCGGAGAACGCCCGATCCTGTGAACGGGACACAGGTCACAGCCGTACCTTCGGCTGGGGCGGAAACGCGCCGAACGCACGAGGGAAGAGGGGCAGCAGATGAGCGGAGTGGCACGCCGGACCGTGGTCGCGGCGGCGGGCGGTACCGGACTGGTCGCGGTTCTGGCCGCCTGCGGGGGCGGCGGCACCGCCGACGGGGACGGCAGCGGCACCGGGGGCGCGGCGAGCGGCGGGACGGACGACGGCGGCGCGACCCCCGAGGCCGAGACCCTCGCGCAGACCGGGGACATCCCGGTGGGCGGCGGGAAGGTCATCGCCGGCAAGGGCGTGGTGATCACCCAGCCGAAGGCCGGCGAGTTCAAGGCCTTCTCGTCGAAGTGCACCCACGCGGGCTGCGCCGTCGGCAGCGTCCAGGACGGGGTCATCGTCTGTCCCTGCCACCAGAGCCACTTCGACATGTCGGACGGCAGCGTGAAGTCCGGCCCCGCCGGCTCCCCGCTGCCGCCGACGCCGATCCAGGTGATCGGCGACGCGATCAGCTTCGGCTGACGACGCCCCCGGCACCCGGCGCCCTCCCCGCGACCCCGGACCGCCGGGGGAGCTTCCAGGCGGCGAGCACGTCGTCGGTGGTGGTGATCGTGGCGACGAGCGCCAGGGTGTGGCGGATCATCGCGGGGGTGTAGTCGGCCGGCACCCCCGCGATGGCGTCCGCGGGCACGACCACGGTGTAGCCGAGGTTGACGGCGTCGAAGACGGCGTTGGGCACGGCCACGTTGGCGGAGACGCCGGTGACGATCAGGGTCCGGCAGCCGAGGTTGCGGAGCAGCGGGTCAACGTCGGTCCCGGCCAGGGGCGAGAGCCCGTGCAGCCGCCGTACGACGAGGTCCTCCTCGGCGACCTGGATCGGTTCCGCGACGCGTACCGCCGTGCTTCCGCTGTGCTGCTGGACGGGAAGCCGGGCCGCGGCCCGGAAGAGCCGGGCGTTGCTGCTGGCGCCCCGCCCGTCGGGGCGCCGTTCCGCGACGGCGTGGATGACCTGGACGTCCGCCTCGTGGGCGGCGGCCACCAGCCGGGCCACGTTGCACAGCGCGCCCGACGCTCGTGCGGCGGCTGCCAGTTCGGGCAGGGCGCTGTCCGGCCCGACGACCCCCTGCTGGCATTCGACGGTGAGCAGCACGACGCCTCCGTCCGGCCTGATCCGCTCTCCGAGCCGCTCTCTCGCAGTCCGCTCCATGACCTCTCCCCTTGCACGCGGGCGAATGGCCCCCCATGCTTTCTGACGTCTCATCAGAAATCCAGAAGGGTGCGGACGATGACCGTCGCACAGCGCCGTGGACGCCGGATCATGATGACCCCGGCGGAGCTCGACTCCTTCCTCGCCGAACAGCGCACCTGCCGGGTCGCGACCGTCTCCGCCGACGGCCGCCCGCACGTGAGCGCGCTCTGGTTCGCCTGGGACGGTTCCTCGCTCTGGCTGTACTCGCTGACCCGCAGCCGGCGGTGGGCGGAGCTGCGCGCCGACCCGAGGATCGCCGTCGTGGTGGACGACGGGGTGGAGTACGGCGAACTGCGCGGCGCGGAGCTGTCGGGCACGGTCGAGTTCGTGGGCGAGGCGCCGCGCACGGGCGAACCGTGCCCCGAACTCGACGTGCCCGAGCAGCTGTTCGCCGCCAAAAACTTCGGGCTCGACGCGATGCCGCACGACGGGAGGCACGCCTGGATGCGGCTGACACCGGACGCGATCGCCTCCTGGAACTTCCGCAAACTCGCGGGCCCCTGACCGAAGCCCGGTCAGCTCCCCAGCGGCCCGGCCGCCTCCCGCAGCGCCCCGACGACCGCCCGTACGGAGGGTCTGCGCCCCGCGTCGGAGCGCCAGGTGGCGTAGATGTGGCGCCGCACCGGCTGCCGTACGGGGACGAAGACGACCCCTTCCGGCACCGGCCGCCCCAGCCTGGGTGTCACGCACACGCCGAGTCCCGCCGCGACGAGTGCCAGCTGGGTGTGGTGCTCCCCCGCCAGATGCCCGATGCGCGGCTCGATGCCCTGCGAGCGCAGGGTGAACATGAGCCAGTCGTGGCAGAACTCGCCCTCGGGCCAGGAGACCCATTCCTCGTCCGCGAAGTCCACCAGGTCCACCGCCTCGCGCCCGGCGAGCCGGTGCCCGGCGGGCAGGGCGACGTCGGCGGCGTCGTCGAGGAGATGGGCCCGCTCGAGCCCCCCGGGCACGGGTGCCCGCTTGTTGCTCCAGTCCAGGACGAGCGCGAGGTCCGCGTCGCCGCGGAGCACGGCGCGCACCCCGCTCTCGGGCTCCAGCTCCGTGGTGCGGACCCGCAGGTCGGGGTGGCCCTCGCGCAGGGCGGCGAGCGCGGCGGGGAAGAGGCCCCGGGCGGCGGTGGGGAAGGCGGCGACCCGCACCTCGCCCACCACCTGGCCGCGCTGGGCCTCGATGTCGGCCTGAGCCGTCTGGACCTGGGAGAGGATCCGGGCGGCGTGCTCGGCGAGCAGCATCCCGGCGTCGGTGAGCCGCACCCCCCGGCCGTTCTTGGCGAGCAGCTGCTGGCCCACCTCACGCTCAAGTTTGGACAGCTGCTGGGAGACGGCGGAGGTGGTGACGTGCAGCCCCTCGGCCGCGCCGCTGACCGAGCCGTGCCGGGCGACGGCGTCGAGGGTGCGCAGGCGCTCCAGATTCAACATGTAAGCGATTCTAAGGGGAGGGGTCGAGGAATTCTGGCTTGTTCTAAGAGGTCGTCGCCCTCACTCTGAGTGCATGAGCCCCGCAGCCCCGCTCCCGCCCGCAGCCCCTTCCGCCGCCTCCCGTCTGCTCGACTGGCGCGTCCGCTTCGGCGTCCTGGCCCTGATCTGGGGATTCAGCTTCGTCTTCATCAAGGTCGGCACGGAGGGCTTCGCCCCGTTCCAGGTGACCTTCGGGCGGCTCCTCTTCGGTACGGCGGTGCTGGCCGTGGCCCTGGTCGTGAAGCGCGACCGGCTGCCGCGCGGCGCCCGCGTCTGGGGCCATCTGACCGTCGCGGCCTTCCTGCTCAACGCCCTGCCGTTCTCCCTCTTCGCGTACGCCGAGCTGACCATCCCGTCGACCCTGGCGGGCATCTGCAACGCGACGACACCGCTGTGGGGCATGCTGCTCTCCCTCGTGGCGCTCTCCGAGGACCGTCCCACCCGGGTCCGCGCGGCGGGCCTCGGGATCGGCTTCGTCGGGGTGCTGACGGTGCTCGGCGCCTGGCAGGGCTTCTCGGGCGTCGACGTGACGGGCACGGCGCTGGCCCTGCTCGCGTCCCTCAGCTACGCCGTCGGCTGGATCTACGTCCGTAGGACGCTGAGCGGCACGGGCGCCTCGAACCTCTCGCTCGCCGGTTCGCAGGTCGGTCTCGCGACACTGCAACTGGCGGTCGTCACACCGCTGTTCACGTCGGTCCCGACCTCCGTCGAGGTGCTCCCGCTGCTCGCCGTGATCGCGCTCGGCGCGCTCGGCACGGGGTACGCGATGCTGCTCCAGTACGGGGTGGTGGCGGAGGTCGGCCCGACGACGGCCGCGATGGTCACGTACTTCATCCCGGTCATCGCGACGGCGGCGGGCGTCGCCCTGCTCGACGAGCGGCTCGCCTGGAACACCCCGGTCGGCGCGATCGTGGTCCTGGCGGGAGCGGCCCTCACCCAGACCCGCCGAACCCCCCGACGGGCCGCCACCCCCACCCCGATCACGCCCACGACGAACGGCACCCCTCCCCAGCCCGTCGCGGCCAACGCACCCGCCACGAACGGCACCCCTCCCCATCCCGTCTCGGGCAACGCGCCCGCCAGGAACGGCACCCCCACGCACCCCGTCGCGGGCATGCGTTCCTGAGGCGGAGCGGGCCCCTCACCCCCAACTCCGGGCCACCATCGGCCCCACCGCTCCCACCACCGCCTCGGCCAGCGGTTCCACGTCCGTGAGGGCGAGGCCCGAGACGGTGATCCGGACGGCCGGCCCCGTGTCCATCCGGAACCGTGCCCCCGGCGCGACCGCCCAGCCCGCGGCGAGCAGCCGGGCCACCGCCCCGGTCTCGTCCGGCACCGGGACCCAGACGTTCATTCCGCTGCGTCCGCGGGCCTCGACACCCCGCCGGGCCAGGGCCCGGACGAGACCGTCGCGCCGCTTCCCGTAGGCGCGGGAGACGGTCGCCGGGTCCACCGCCTCCGCGGCCCAGAGGTGGGCGACGGTCCGCTGGAGGAGCTTGCTGACCCAGCCGGGCCCCAACCGCTGCCTGCCGAGGACCCGGTCGACGGTCTCGGCGTCGCCGGTAAAGGCGGCGATCCGCAGGTCGGGGCCGTAGGCCTTGGCCACCGAGCGGATCAGCACCCAGTGGTCGCGGCCCCCGGCCAGCGGGTGCAGCGGCTGCGCGACGATCCCGTGGCCGTGGTCGTCCTCGATCAGCAGCACCCCCGGATGCCGGGCGAGCACCTGCCGCAGCTCCTCGGCACGGGCCCCGGTCACACACGCGCCGGTGGGGTTCTGCGCCCGGTCCGTCACGATCACCGCCCGCGCCCCGTCCACGGCGAGCGCCCGCTCGACGGCCTCCGGTCTCGGCCCCTCCTCGTCCACGGCCATCGGTACGGGCCGCAGCCCGAGCGCGGGGACGAGGTCGAGGAGGCTGCCCCAGCCGGGATCCTCGACCGCGACGGCGTCCCCGGGCCGCAGGTGCACGGCGAGCACGCGCTCGACCGCGTCGAGGGATCCGGAGGTGACGCCGACGGGACCCTCGGGCACCCCGTCGGCGTCGAAGGCGGCGCGCGCGAGGCGCGCGAACTCCTCGTCGACGGGGGCCTCCCCGTACATGCCGGGCCGTTCGGCGTACCGCCGCGCGACCTCGGCGAAGGCCTCCCCGATCGGGGGCAGCAGCGCCGGGTCGGGGCTGCCGTTGCTCACGTCCCTGACCCCCGCAGGGGCCTCCACCCGGATCGATCCGCGGGCGGTCGTGGCGGGGCGCGGGCGCACCCGGCTGCCCCGTCGCCCGTCGGTCTCGATGACCCCGCGTTCGCGCAGGGTGCGGTAGGCGGCGGCGACGGTGTTCGGGTTCACCCCGAGCGTGACGGCCAACTCCCGCATGGGAGGCAGGAGTCGCCCGGGCTCCAGAGCCCCGAGCCCCACCCCGCGCTCCACGCTGGCGGCGATCTCCGATGCGCGACGACCTTCGATCCGATACTCTCCTAGCACAAACACAAGTATGCACTAGTGCAATGGAGAACGCAATGGGCACCCCCGCCGACACGGCCCCCGCCGAGACCCCCGGAACCTCCGGAACCTCCGCCGGCGCGTACACGCCGACCGACCGGACCGTCCCCACCCGCTCGCGGCAGCGCGCTTCGTACGACAAGGCGCTGGTGCACTCGATACTCGACGAGGCCTACGTCTGCCACCTCGGGTTCGTGCGGGACGGCGCGCCGGTCGTGCTCCCGACGCTCTTCGGGCGCATCGGCGACCGCCTCTACGTGCACGGATCCACCGGCTCGCGTCCGCTGCGGGCGGCCGGCGACGGCACGGCCTCCCCCGGACTGCCCGTCTGCCTCACCGTGACCCACGTCGACGGTCTCGTGCTCGCCCGTTCCGCCTTCCACCACTCCCTCAACTACCGCTCGGTCGTGGTGCTCGGCACCGCCCACCAGGTCACCGACCCCGAGGAGCTGCGGACCGCCCTGGACGCCCTCGTCGACCAGGTCGTCCCGGGACGCTCCGCCGACTCGCGCCCGGCGAACGCCAAGGAGCTCGCCGCCACGGCCGTGATCCGGCTCGACCTGAACGAGGTCTCGGCGAAGGTCCGCACCGGCGGACCCAACGACGACGCCGGGGACCTCACCCTCCCCCACTGGTCGGGCGTGGTCCCGGTGCGGGGCGGCTACGGCGTCCCGGTCCCGGCCGACGACCTCGACCCGTCCATCGGTCTGCCCGGCTACCTGGCCGCGCTCTAGCGGGCGGCGGAAGGCGAAGGGACGGACCGACGATGCCGAGGACGGACACCCCATGCTGATCCACCCCTGGGACGCACCCCGCGACGAGGACGAGTGGCGGGCCTGGCTCTCCCGGCACGACTTCGGCCAGCTCGCCGTCAACGGCCTGCCCGGAGAACCGCCGTGGGTGCAGCCGGCGCACTTCCGGTACGAGGCCGAACCCGGCCCGTACGGCCGGGTGCTCACCCACCTGGCCCGCCCCAACCCGCTGTGGCGCGCCGTGGAGGCCGACCCCGCGGTCCTCCTCAGCGTGGTCGACGACTACGTCTTCGTGCCGGGCACGTGGACCGCCCCGGAGGGGACGCCGGCCTCCCACGGCACACCGACCTCGTACTACGCGGCGGTGCAGCTGCACTGCACCGCGCACGTGGTCGACGATCCGGCCGAGAAGGCGGAGCTGCTCAACCGCCAGGTCGCCCACTTCCAGCCGGACGGCGGCACCGCCCCCGCGGTCCCCGGCGAGGCCCCCTTCGGCCGGCTGCTGGCAGGGATCCGGGTGCTGCGGCTGGAGGTCACGACCGTGCGGGCCAAGTTCAAGTACGCGGGGAACAAGCCGCCGGAGGTCCAGGACCGGGTCATGGACCGGCTGGCCGGGCGGGACGGCCCCCGCGACCGGGCGGCGCGCGGACACCAGCTGCGCCGCCGCACCGCCGGCTGAACCGGGGCGGGGCCGCGGCGCCGGTGCCCGGTGGCTCCTACACCGCGACGGCCTCCCGCCGCCGTTCCGCCGTCGCCGTCCGCGCCTCGGCGAACGCGAGGCCGGTGACGGCGGTGAGCAGCAGCAGCGTGCCGAGGACGACGGCGGCGGTGAGCCGCTCGCCGAGCAGGCCCACGGCGATCACGGCCGCGCTCACCGGCTCCAGGAGCATGATCACGGAGACGGTCGCGGCCCGGACGACCGCCGCCCCCGCGAAGTAGAGCGCGTAGGCGAGCGCGGTCGGCACGGCGGCCACGTAGCCGAGCAGGAGCAGTACCTGCAGCGGCGCGTCCGTGTGCGGGACGAGGCCCTCGGCGAGCGCCGCCGGCAGCAGCCCGACGGCCCCGATCGCGAAGGCCCAGGTCGTGGTGGACAGCGCGTCGGTTCGGCCGCCGTCCCGGCCGAGGTAGCGGGTCAGCAGGGTGATCGCCGCGTAGCCGGCGGCCGAGACGACCGCGAGGACGACTCCCAGCGGGCGGACCTCGGCGGCGCCTCCGCCGAGGACGAGGACGAGGAGCCCGGCGAGCGCGCCGGTGACGGCGGCGATGCCGCCCCGGCCGAGGCGCTCGCCCATGGTGAGCCGGGCGCCGACCGCGATGAGGACGGGGCCCGCGCCCAGCGTGACGACCGTGCCGACGGCCAGCCCGGTGGCCTGGACGGCGGCGAAGTAGGCGCTCTGGAAGACGGTGAGTCCGATCCCGGTGCCGAGGATGCGGGCGGTGCGGCGGCCGCGCGGTTCCGCCGCCGGACGGACGGTGCGGCGCCGGGGGCGCAGGGCGAGTGCCCCGAGGAGCAGGACGAGGCCGCCGACGCAGCGCCAGAAGGAGAGGGCGAGGGGGCCCATGTCGCTGCTGCGGAAGATCAGCGAGGCGGCGGCGCCGGCCGTGCCCCAGGCGACTCCGGCGACGATCAGATAGAGCAGGCTGCGTCCGACGGACAGGGCGGACGGTGAGGACTTCGACACGTGGGTGCTCCGGGGAGGACGGAAGGAAGGGTGGTCGCTGGGCTCCGCGCGCGGGCAGCGACGAACCGCTCGGGGGCGGGGGTCCGCCCGGCCGAGCCCGGTCTCCGTCGGGAGTGTCTCCGCGCGCCCTAGGCGGCGGGAGGCGGAAGCACGGTCGCATGCATGATCGGCACCCTAGGTGTCGGCCCGCCCGGCGGGCAAGCCGGTTCTCGCCCCGTCGTCCACGCCGCCGTCCAGCGGCACCGCGCCGGCCGCCGTCACCTCCGCCGCGGACCCCGCAACCGGTCCGGCGGCGGGCGCCTTCGGCGTCGAGGACTGGGCGATGAAGGCGCCGACCAGGACGACCACGCCGCCGATGATCTGCGGGGCGTCGAGATACTGCCCGAGCAGCACCCAGGCGAGGACCGTGGCGATGACCGCCTCCAGGCAGGCCACGACGCCCGCCACCTGAGGCGAGAGCCGGCGCACCGAGACGACGCCGGTGACGTACGCGAGCACGGTGGCGATCAGCACGATCCAGCCGAGCAGCAGCCACGCGGGGACGGAGGCGCCGTCCATGTCGGCGCGGCCCCCGAGCAGGGCCCAGTCCATGCCCCACGGGCGGGCGACGACGGTGAGCACGGCGGCTCCGATGAGGAGCCCGTAGGCGATGACGCCGATCGGGTCGGCCTGTTCGGCCTCGCCCGAGCCCTGGTCGGACAGGACGAAGTAGCCGACCTGGCAGCAGGCGGCGGCGAGGGCCAGGAGGAGTCCGACCAGGTCGAAGGTGAGCCCGGACCAGACCTGGACGACGCAGGCGAGACCGCCGACGGCCAGCACGACGCCGAGGGCGGCGGCCCGGGTGACGGGCCGGCGCTGGACGAAGCGGACCCAGCCGAGGACGAGGGCCGGGGCGAGGTACTCGATGAGGAGCGCGACGCCGACCGGGATGCGGGAGATCGAGGCGAAGTAGAAGGCCTGGACGCCGGCGACGGCGAGCAGTCCGAAGCCCACCAGGAGGGCCGGCTTGCGGCGCAGGAGGTCCCGGTGGCGCCAGGCCACCGGGAGCATGACGAGTGCGGCGCCGGCGACCCGGAGCCACACGACGTGGAGCGGGTCGAGGCCCGCCTCGATCAGCGGCTTGGCCGCCACTCCTGAACCACCGAATGCGAAGGCCGAGGCCAGGGCGAGTCCCAGGCCGGCGCTTCTCCCCTGAGACGCGTGCATCGGGCCATGATGACAGGACGCGGTCAGGGGCGTAACCCCCGTTACACCTGTTGAGACGAGTCCCCGTCAGCCCGTGGAAGGGAACCTTCCGCCAGGGCCGCGGCACCGCCGCCGGCGAGGTCTCCGGCGCGCGCTCCGGCCCGGGTGCTCAGGGCGCCGGGATCGACTCCGGCGCGCCGCAGCACCTCGGCGGCCCGGCTCTCCGGGTCGGCCGCGACGACCGCGAGCAGGTCGAGGCCGCGGGCCTGCGGATCCCCCCGCTCGGCGGCCCGCCGGAAGGCCTCCTCCAGGGCCGCGGCCGCGGCCGGCGACCAGCCGGAGCCGCGGCCGCCGCCGTGGACCTCGGCCGCGCGCACGGCGGGCAGCCGGCGTCCGGCGCCGGACTCCTCGACCGAGCGCTGCCAGCGCAGTCCGTATCCGATGGAGCGCTGCACGAGGTAGCCGAGGACGCGGGCGCGCCGGCCCCCTTCGAAGGCGGCGGCGACCTCGGGGTCGGACTCGATGAGCGCGTGCAGCAGGTGGGCGGTGTCGATCTGGCGGTCGCCGTCCCGGAGGGCTCTTCGGCGCGCCCCCGTGACGACCGTCATGAGGGACGGCGTCAGACGGGGCGCGAGCTCCGCCCGCGGGACGGCGGGCGGCCCGAGGGGCTGCTGGTGAAACGGGACGGGACGGTGCACCCTCTCACCTCATCAGGCGCGGGCCGCCGGGACATCGCCGGGGAGAAGCATGTCCGCATCCCACCGGAGGCGGGCACGCGTGCGCGGTTCCTCCTCCTTACGGATGAGATCGCGTGCGTCGACCGCCCGGGGCGCGCGCCGCCTTGCCCTGCGCCCCCGACGCAACCACGGGGCGCGCAGCCCACGTCCTCCGGCCGTGTTCTGGATGGTGACCCTGCCCGCGCGCGACGGGCGGCAGTACGTCTACCGGGTGTACGCGCCCCGGGACGCCCTGCCGGCCGATCTGTTCTGGGCGGCCTTCCACCACCACGAGGAGGCCGGGAGGCCTCGCGCCTCCGACCGGTTCGACGCCTCCGAGATCTGGTGGGTCGGCGACGGGGCGGGTCCGGCCGCCGCAGAACTGACGGTTCATCAGTATTGAATGTTCACGGTCCTCCGGCTACGTTCCGCGACACCGAAACCCAGCAGGCACGCGTGAAGGGGTGGTCTCATGGCCGAAGTCAGCGCGGAGGCACGGATCGAGGCACCGGCCGGAAAGGTCTGGGCCCAGCTCATGGACTTCCCCTCGTACGGCGAGTGGAACGCCACCCACACCGACTTCCCGAACGGCGGCCCGGCGACCCTGGAGACGGGCGCCACCTTCACCGAGAACATGAAGCTGATGGGCTTCCCCGCGGAGGTGCTCTGGACGGTCGAGGAGCTGGAGTCCGAGCGCGCCTTCGCGATCAAGGGCAAGGGCCCGATGGGCGTGCTGGTCACCACCCGCTACTCGCTCGCCGCGGACGGGGACGCCACCGCGGTCCGGATCGACGGCGAGTTCACCGGCGCGGCGGTCTCGCTGATGGCGGGCAAGCTCAGGGACTCGGCGACGGCCGCACTGACCGAGTCGCTGCGCAAGCTCTCGGGCCTGGTGGCCTGAGAAGTACACCCCGTACACCCGGAGAAGGGCCCCGCGGCGGGTGCCGCGGGGCCCTTCGGCCGGTTCCGGTCCCACCGGGCACCGGTCAGTCCTCGTCGGCGAGGATCAGGTACAGCTTCTTGCGGGCCTCGTTGATCACGCCGACCGCCTTCTTGCGCTGCTCGGCGCTGCCGGCCTTCCAGACCTGCCCGAACGCCTCCATCAAGCCGAAGCCGGCCTGCCGGATCTCGTTCATGGCCTCCCAGTCGACGCCGCGCCCGGCGTCCTGCCAGGGCGCCTCGGGTCCGCCGTCGGCCTCGGCCCGCCCGGTGTCGGTGAGCGTGAACAGCTTCTTGCCGCCCTCGCTCTCGCTGACGATCAGGCCCTCGTCCTCCAGCATCTGGAGGGTGGGGTAGACGGAGCCGGGACTGGGCCGCCAGGCCCCGTCACTGCGCTCGCCGATCTCCCTGATCATCTCGTAGCCGTGCATCGGGCGGTCCTTGAGGAGCGCCAGGATCGAGGCCCGCACGTCGCCGCGCCGCGCCCGTCCCCGGCCGCCGCCGTGACCGCGGCCGCCCCCGAAGGGGCCTCCGCCGCCGAAGCCCGGCCCGAAGGGGCCGAAGGCCGCGCGCCGCCCCTCGAAGTCACCGCGAGGGCCGGGGCCGAAGCCTCCACGGCCGGCTCCGTGTCCGTTTCCGTGGTCGTGTCCATGTGAACGCATCGCAACGCTCCTTCCATCGGGATTCACTCGCTGAACTGTCGCGATGCCTCAACGATATATCGGAACTATTCGGTGAGCAAGCTTCCGACCGCATCGGCTCCCGGCCGGTGCCGTGCCTGGCCGCCACGGACCGCCCCGCACGCCGTGGTCCGCCGGGCCGCGCGCACGATCCGCCCGGGCCACGGACGCGGCGGCGCGCGGAGTGCGGGCGTGCGGGCGTCCGGTCCGGTCGTCCGCGATCCGGTCCAGTCCTCCGCGATTGGCCTTGGTCCGCCCGATTCCGACCCCGGTACGGTCGGCGCCATGAAGATCCGCATCGTCGACGCCTTCACCGACCGGCCCTTCTCCGGCAACCCCGCCGGAGTCCTGCTCCTGGACGCCTTCCCGGACGACGCCTGGCTCCAGCGGGTCGCCGCCGAGGTCAACCTCTCCGAGACGGCCTTCGCCCACCCGCTCCCCGCCGGCGGCGGGGCCGACTGGGCCCTGCGCTGGTTCACTCCCACCACCGAGGTCGACATGTGCGGCCACGCCACCCTGGCCACCGCCCACGTCCTGCACTCCACGGGCACGGCGAGCGGCGCCGTCCGCTTCGCGGCGCGCTGCGGCGTCCTCGGCGCCACCACCGAGACCGACGGCACCGTCACGCTGGACTTCCCGACCTCCTCCCTGACCCCCGTCGCCGTCCCCGACGGACTGGAGGAGGCCCTCGGCGCCGAGGTCGTCGGCGTCCACGACACGGCCGAGCACATCGGCGACCTCGTCGTCGAGCTGCGCGACGAGCCCACCGTGCGCGGCCTCGCCCCGGACCTCGCCGCCCTCAAGGCCCTGTCGACCCGGGGCGTCATCACCACCGCCGCCGCCCAGGATCCCGGCAGCGGCCACGACTTCGTCTCCCGCGGCTTCTTCCCCGCCGTCGGCATCGACGAGGACCCGGTGACCGGCAGCGCCCACACCGCGCTCGCCCCCTTCTGGTCGGCCCGGTTCGGCCGCGACGACCTGGTCGGTCTGCAGGGCGGCGCCCGCACGGGCATCGTCCGCACCCGGCTGCGCGGCGACCGCACCCTCCTGAACGGCCACGCGGTCACCGTCATCGAGGGCGAACTGCGCGCCTGACGCTCGCGGCGGAACGCGTGAGGGGCGTACGGAGAACCCGTACGCCCCTCACGTCCCGCCGGCCTCCCGGCCGGGCCCTCACACGGTCGGCAGCCAGCCCACCTTGCCCGCGAGCAGCCCGTAGCCGACGAAGGCCACGATGTCGAGCAGCGCGTGCGCCACCACCAGCGGCCCGACCCGACCCCACCGCCGGTACAGCAGGACGAAGACCACGCCCATCACCACGTTGCCGACGAAGCCGCCGATCCCCTGGTAGAGGTGGTACGAGCCGCGCAGCACCGAACTCGCCACCAGCGCCGCCATCGGCGTCCACCCCAACTGCCCCAGCCTGCGCAGCAGGTACCCGACGACGATGACCTCCTCCAGCACGGAGTTCTGGATCGCCGACAGGATCAGCACCGGGTACTTCCACCACACCTCGGGCAGCGACTCGGGCACCACGGTGAGGTTGAAGCCGGTCGCCCGCGCCGCCAGGTAGAAGGCGAGGCCCGCGCTGCCGATGCCCGCCGCGACCAGCGCCCCGCGCCCGAGGTCGGGCCAGGGCCGCGTCCGGTCGAAGCCGATGGCACGCAGTCCCGAGCCCTCGCGCAGCAGCAGATGGGCGACGAGCAGGACCGGCACCAGGGCAGAGGCGATCCCGAAGAGCTGCCAGGACAGGTCCAGCCACGGCCGCCCCGGCGCGTACGAGCCGTTGAGGGTGGCCGCCTGCTCCTTCAGCGCACCGGACTTCGTCAGCGAGCCGACGAAGCTGATGAGGGAGGACAGGGCGCTGGCGCCGAGCGAGAGCGCGAGGACGATGAGCGTCTCGTTGCGCAGCACCGGGCGCGACAGTCCGTCGGGGGGCAGGGAAGCGTCACCGACTCGTTGCACCGACACCACACCTGTCTCCACTTCCCGGTCG
The DNA here is from genome assembly GCF_043081085.1 of Streptomyces sp. NPDC014891. Lineage (NCBI taxonomy): Bacteria > Bacillati > Actinomycetota > Actinomycetes > Kitasatosporales > Streptomycetaceae > Streptomyces > Streptomyces sp. NPDC014891. Next base: position 1,079,379 of record NZ_JBIBWF010000001.1, read on the forward strand.
CGGACCGACGCCGATCGGGCGGCATCCCGATCACTGTGCCATGACCGGCCGTCGCCGCGGCCCGCGACCCAGGGAGCCGCGCTCAGTCGATCCCGACCGGCCAGGTGTGCACCGGCTCGCCCGCGTGCATGAGGGTCCGGTAGCGGCGGGTGGTCGCGGCGAGCGCCGCCTTCCGGTCGAGCCCCGACTCCAGGGCCCGGTGGAAGGTGTCGGCCTGCCACGAGGCCCCGTTCACCTTCCGCAGGCACCGCTGCTCGATCACCCCGAGGTAGAAGTCCCGGTCGGCCGGTTCGATGTGCCAGGCGTCGAGTCCGGCCGCGGCGAGCGGCAGCAGCTCGTCGAGGACCAGCCGCACCGCGGGGACGGTCGCGACGCCGCCGGCCCGCCCCGACCGGGGCCAGCGCAGCTCCGCCTCGATGCCGTGCCGGCAGGCCGTGTCGAAGTTGGCCTCCGCGTCCTCGAAGGCCATCCGCTTCCAGACGGGCCGCGGGTCGTCGGCGAGGGAACGGACGAGCCCGTAGTAGAAGGCCGCGTTGGCGATGACGTCGGTGACGGTCGGCCCGGCCGGCAGGACCCGGTTCTCGACGCGCAGGTGCGGGACGCCGTCGACCCAGCCGTACACCGGCCGGTTCCAGCGGTAGACCGTGCCGTTGTGCAGGACGAGTTCCTGGAGCCGCGGGACGCCACCCCCGTCGAGGACGAGCAGCGGGTCCTCCTCGTCGCAGATCGGCAGCAGCGCGGGGAAGTAGCGCAGGTTCTCCTCGAAGAGGTCGTACACCGAGTCCACCCACCGCTCGCCGAACCAGGTGCGCGGCCGCACGCCCTGCGCCTGGAGTTCGGGCGGGCGGGTGTCGGTGGCCTGGGTGAAGAGCGGGGGCCGGGACTCGCGCCACAACTCGCGCCCGAAGACGAAGGGCGCGTTGGCGCCGAGCGCGATCTGCACGCCGGACACCGCCTGCGCCGCGTTCCACACGGCGGCGAAGCGGGCCGGTGTCACCTGGAGGTGGAGCTGCACCGAGGTGCAGGCCGCCTCGGGCACGATCGACTCCGAGGTGCACAGGAGCCGTTCGACCCCGTGGATGTCCAGGGTGAACTCCTCGCCCCTGGCGGCGAGGATCTGGTCGTTGAGGAGGGTGTAGCGGTCCGCCGCCGAGAGGTTCTCCGGGACCAGGTCGTCCTGCGTGAGGGTCGGCAGTATGCCGATCATGACGACGCCCGCGTCCAGTTCCGCGGCCTTGCGGTCGGCGTATCCGATTCCGGTGCCGATCTCCTCGGCGAGCCGGTCGAATACGCGCCCGTCGAGCTGGTGGGGCGCGATGTTCACTTCGAGGTTGAACAATCCGAGTTCCGTCTGGAAATCGGCGCTCGCGATCTTTTCCAGAACCGGCCCGTTCAGCATGCGGGGCAGTCCGTCGGCACCGGCGAGATTGAGTTCGATCTCCACTCCCATGAGATTGCGGGGACGGTCGAACCTCTTCTCCGCCAGCAGCCTCGCGAGCCCCGCGAGGCACTGCTGGAGCTTTCTCCGGTACTGCTGCCGGTCGGACGGGCCGAACCCGTCGGCCACGACCTTCTCCCCCATCGAAGCGTCCCTCCACGTGTGGGCGGCCGTCAGGGGGGCCGCGCGTCTCGGACCATATGCCCAGCGCGCTGATCCACAACGCCTGCGGAGGAGGGCCGCCGGAGGATAGGCTGGATGCAGCACCCCTCCGTCACATCCCGATGGCACGGAACAATCGACATATACCAATGTCCTATTGTCCCCGGACCCGGGGAGACAATTCGGCCGTCCGACTTCGCGAGGAATACGCAGGTGGGGGCGCCGATACCCGTGGATTCCGCTTCCGCAGCCGCTGTTTTACGGCCTGATGAAGCCTTGCCAGGAATATCGCCGACGTCTAGCGGAAACACTCCGTGAACACGTGTCGTATAAACTCCGCGGACGAGGCAGAGTGTTGGCGCCCGGTCATGGCCACAGGCACTCCTCTGGCCCCGCCGCCGACAGCGCCGTCGTACCTGCCCACGCGTCACCGTGTCTCCTGAGCGAGAGGCGACCCACCATGCTCCGACCCTCCCCGGCCCCTGCGCCGGCCCTCCGCAGCGTCCTCGCGGCCCTCGGCTCGCCGACAGCCGTCCGCGAGCCGCGAACGCCCGCCCTGCGGGCCGCGCAGGGACCGCTGAGCCCCGAACTCCCCCTGCCCGTCCACGTGCTCGGCGTCGCCGGGACACCCGGGCAGGCCCCCCGCACCCGCCTCGCCGGCTGGCGCTTCCTCATCAGGAACGGGGGCCGGACCATCGCCGCCGCGGACACCATGATGACCCCGGACGGCTGGTCCTTCTCGCACTTCTTCGAGGGGCCGTACGTCACCGCGACGGAACGGGCGCTGCACCAGGCCGAGGCGCTGCCCGGCCCGTACCAGCCCCGACTGCTCTCGGTGCCGGAGCTCTACATGCTGACCCTCTGGCTGCACGCCGACCCGGAGGCGGACGGGGCCGCCGGCGGTCCGGGCGCGGCGGACCTGATGGTGCCGCTCGCACCCGCCCCGCCGGGGATCGCCGCCCACCGCCCGTATCAGGTCGCCGACCTCCTGCCCGTGCTCAGCACCCGCCTCGCGCCGCCGCCCCTGCTGGGCTCGGCGGCGCCCGCCTGATCCACCGCACGAGCGTCGCCGCCCCGTGACCCCCGCCCGGGTCACGGGGCGCACTGCTGTCCGACATCCCGGCCCGAACACCGCACCCGAACACCCCTCCCGGACGGACTAGCCCACTGGGACCACTCCGAACCACCCAAAGAGACGGTGCAGTTGACCTGAACCGCCCCTGCGGGTGATGCGTCTTCCCAGGAAAGGACGAGCTGCCGCGAAATCCCTGCGGAAGACCGTCCATGGGGCAAGACTGGGATCGGAACCGAACCGACCGACGGGGGCGGCGATGAGCGCGAAGAGCCGCAGGACATCCACTACGACGCAGCGAAAGAACCCACCCATGTGCCAGCACCAGCCTGCCTGTCCCACTGCCGAATCCGCCGACCGTGAGGCGGCCCGACTGACGGCACACCACCCGGAGCAGGGCTGGAGCCTGCTGTGCAACGGCGTCCTGCTCTTCGAGGACACCGGCGAACTGCTGCCGGACGGGCAGATCATCGCCCCGCACCGGCCGTTGTCGGCGGGCCAGGTGACGACCGCCGCCTGAGGGGACCGCGCGACGCCGAGGGCCGGCCCGGAGACGTCCTCCGAACCGGCCCTCGTTCGCACGCCCGGCCCCCGTACCCGGCCGGGCCCGTGATCAGTTGTCGTACTCGTCCAGCGGCGGGCAGGAGCAGACCAGGTTCCGGTCGCCGAACGCGCCGTCGATGCGACGGACCGGCGGCCAGTACTTGTCGGCGGCCGAGACGCCGGCCGGGAAGACGGCCTCGTCGCGGGTGTACGCGTGGTTCCACTCGCCGCCCAGCGCCGCCGCGGTGTGCGGGGCGTTGCGCAGCGGGTTGTCGTCTGCGGGCCACTGGCCCCCGGCGACCTTCTCGATCTCGGCGCGGATCGCGATCATCGTGTCGCAGAAGCGGTCGAGCTCGGCCAGGTCCTCGGACTCGGTGGGCTCGATCATCAGCGTGCCGGCCACCGGGAACGACATCGTCGGCGCGTGGAAGCCGTAGTCGATCAGGCGCTTGGCGATGTCGTCGACCGTGACGCCGGTGGCCTTGGACAGTGGACGCAGGTCCACGATGCACTCGTGGGCGACCAGTCCGGCCGGACCGGTGTAGAGCACCGGGAAGTGCGGCTCCAGACGCTTGGCGATGTAGTTCGCCGCGAGGACGGCGACCTGGGTGGCCCGCTTGAGGCCCTCGCCGCCCATGAGGCGCACGTACGACCACGAGATCGGCAGGATGCCCGCGGAGCCCCACGGGGCGGCCGAGATCGGGCCCACGCCCGTCTCCGGGCCCGCGGTGGGCTGGAGCGGGTGGTTCGGCAGGTACGGGGCCAGGTGCGCGCGGACGCCGACCGGTCCGACGCCGGGGCCGCCGCCGCCGTGCGGGATGCAGAAGGTCTTGTGCAGGTTCAGGTGCGAGACGTCGCCGCCGAAGTGGCCGGGCTTGGCGAGGCCGACCAGCGCGTTGAGGTTGGCGCCGTCGACGTACACCTGGCCGCCGGCCTCGTGGACCTCGGCGCAGATGTCGGCGACGTGCTCCTCGAAGACGCCGTGCGTCGACGGGTAGGTGATCATGAGCACGGACAGCTCGTCGCGGTACTGCTCGATCTTGGCGCGCAGGTCCGCGACGTCGACCTCGCCGTCGTCGGCGGTCTTGACGACGACGACCTTCATGCCGGCCATCACCGCGGAGGCGGCGTTCGTGCCGTGCGCGGAGGACGGGATGAGGCACACGGTGCGCTGCTCGTCGCCGTTGGCGCGGTGGTAGGCGCGGACGGCCAGCAGGCCGGCCAGCTCGCCCTGCGATCCGGCGTTCGGCTGGATCGACACCTTGTCGTAGCCGGTGACCTCGGCGAGGCGCTCCTCCAGCTCGGTGATGAGCGTGACGTAGCCCTGGGCCTGCTCGACCGGGGCGAAGGGGTGCATCTGGCCGAACTCGGGCCAGGTCACCGACTCCATCTCGGTCGTCGCGTTCAGCTTCATGGTGCAGGAGCCGAGCGGGATCATGCCGCGGTCGAGCGCGTAGTCGCGGTCGGCGAGCTTGCGCAGGTAGCGCAGCATCGAGGTCTCGGACCGGTGCGCGTGGAAGACCGGGTGGGTCATGAACGCGTCGGAGCGGAGCAGACCGGAGGGCAGGGTGTCCTCGGTGGCGGCGTCCAGGGCCTCGATGTCGGCGGTCACGCCGAAGGCGCCCCACACGGCGGTGAGCTGGGCGCGGCCGGTGGTCTCGTCACAGGACATGGAGACGTGGTCGGCGTCGACGCGGTGGAGGTTCACGCCGGCCTCGCGGGCCGCGGCCACGACCGTGTCGGCCTTGCCGGGCACGCGGGCGGTGAGGGTGTCGAAGAAGGCGCCCTGGGTCAGCTCGACGCCGCCCGCGGTGAGGCCGGCGGCGAGGATCGCGGCGTACCGGTGGGTGCGGCGCGCGATGCCTTGGAGGCCCTCGGGGCCGTGGTAGACGGCGTACATGCCGGCCATGACGGCGAGCAGCACCTGGGCGGTGCAGATGTTGCTGGTGGCCTTCTCGCGGCGGATGTGCTGCTCGCGGGTCTGCAGGGCCAGGCGGTAGGCGCGGTTGCCGTCGGCGTCGACGGAGACGCCGACGAGGCGGCCGGGCAGCGAGCGCGCGTGCTTGTCCTGGACGGCCATGTAGCCGGCGTGCGGGCCGCCGAAGCCCATCGGGACGCCGAAGCGCTGGGTGGTGCCGACGGCGATGTCGGCGCCGAGCTCGCCGGGCGAGGTGAGCAGGGTGAGGGCGAGGAGGTCGGCGGCGACGGTGACGATCGCGCCGAGCTCGTGGGCGGCGTCGATCAGCGGCTTGATGTCGCGGACGGCACCGGAGGCTCCGGGGTACTGGAGCAGCACGCCGAAGACGCCGCGCTCGGCGACCTCGGCCGGGATGCCCTCGCTGAGGTCGGCGACGACGACCTCGACGCCGGTCGGCTCGGCGCGGGTCTCGATGACGGCGATGGTCTGCGGCAGGGCGTCCGCGTCGATCAGGAAGACGCCGTTCTTGACCTTGCCGACGCGCCGGGCGAGCGCCATGGCCTCGGCGGCGGCGGTGCCCTCGTCGAGCAGCGAGGCGCCGGAGGTGGGCAGCCCGGTCAGGTCGGCGACGACGGTCTGGAAGTTCAGCAGGGCCTCGAGGCGGCCCTGCGAGATCTCCGGCTGGTAGGGCGTGTACGCCGTGTACCAGGCGGGGTTCTCCATCACGTTCCGGAGGATCACCGGCGGCGTGAAGGTGCCGTAGTAGCCGAGGCCGATCATCGGCGCGAGGACCTGGTTGCGGTCGGCGAGCGCCCGCAGCTCGGCGAGCACCTCGGCCTCCGTGCGCGCGGCCGGCAGGGCCAGCGCCTCGGTGTTCTTGATGACGTCCGGCACCGCGGCGGCCGTGAGCTCGTCGAGCGAGCCGTAACCGACCTGGGCGAGCATCTTGGCGCGCGCCTCGGCGTCGGGCCCGATGTGCCGCTGCTCGAACGGGATGCCCTGTTCGAGCTCGGAGAGCGGAATGCGGTTGGCGGTCATGTACGGAGGCCTCCTGGTCGTCACGACCTGCGAGGGGCACCACGGCGCGGGTACCCGGACGGCCTCCCCCTCTGTCATCTCAACCTGAGAGTTTCACCGGCCCGCCTCACGGCACACCGGCTTTCACCGTCGGTGAGAGCGCATGCCGTCGGACACCGCTCTGCTTTCCAGAGTGACCTCGTCCGCGCGGTACAGGGGCCTGAGAGATTCCGGGGAGGATTTGCTCCTTCGGCGCCCACCGGAAGTGATCTCCGGGGGACTCTCCCGCACGGGGTCGCCAGCCACACCCAGCCTACCAGCGAGGTTCCGGCTTCCATCGCTCAAGTGGCCGACATCCCAGTTGTGCACTTTCGTAGGGGTGTAGGGGTGGGTGCAGAGCAGTTGCGACCTGTTGGAGGGACCGTGCAGACCGATATCGATCCGCGCAGCCTGATCGGCCGCAAGGCGTACGACCGGAACGGACACAAGATCGGAACCGTGGACGAGGTGTACCTGGACGACGCGACCGGCATCCCGGAATGGGCGGCCGTCCGCACCGGCCTGTTCAGCCGGGACGCCTTCGTCCCGCTCGAACCGAGCGAACTGATCGACAACGGCCTCCACATCCCGTACGAGCGGGCCCTCATCAAGGACGCCCCCGACTTCGGGGTCGGGCGCCACCTGTCCCCGGAACAGGAGCTGCAGCTCTACCGCCACTACAGCCTCGCGCTCCCCCCGCCCCCGACCGACAGCCCGGACACCGACTTCGGCCGCCTGGCGGGCCAGTAGACCGACCGCGGCGGCGTCGCCGCGCGCACCCGGCGGCCGACGGGCCGCCGGGCCACCACGAGGGCGCGCGTGGACACCGGCCCCTCTCCCGGGAGCACGCCGCCCGAACCCGACACCGCACGGTCCGGCAGTGGTCCCGCAGCCCGCAGCCCGAGGCTGCTCCTATGTCCCGCCCTCCACCAGCGGCAGCGCCTCCCCGGGCTCCAGCTCGGGATCGTCCACGGCGAAGGTCCGCACCCTCCCGGGCTTCGACCCCGGTTCCTCGAACCGCACCGTGACCCGCCCGACCCCGCTGCCCTGCACCCACCCCGCGCCGTACACGGCGTGCCGGACGTCGTGCCCCGGGGCCCAGTGCCGGACGGCGGGCTCGTCGGCGCCGCCCTCACCGGCGGACGAGGGGACGTCCGCACCCGGGTCGGCGGGGACCGCCGCCACCCCGGCCCCCGCCTCCACCGAGGCCGCGGCCACCTCCGCCTCAGCCTCCGCCTGCGCGAAGAGGTCCTCCTGCGTGTAGTCGGCGAGCCCGCTCACCCCGACCCCGAGCAGCCGGACGCCCCCGGTGGTGTCCACCGCCTCCAGCAGCCGCCCCGCGGCCTCCCGCACCACCACCGGATCGTCCGTGGGCCCCCGGAGCGTCTCGGACCGCGTCAGCGTGGAGAAGTCGAAGCGCCGCACCTTCAGGACGATGGTCCGCCCGGAGTGGCCGGAGGCCCGCAGCCTCCCCACGCACCGCTCCGCGAGCCGTTCGACCTCGACCCTGATCCGCACCCGGTCGTGCAGGTCGACGTCGAAGGTGTCCTCGACGGAGACCGACTTGGCGTCCCGCTCGGCCACCACGGGCCGATCGTCGAACCCCCGGGCCATCCGGTACAGCGAGGCCCCGTGCGCCCGCCCGAGCAGTCGTACGAGCTCGTCCTCGCCCGCCTCCGCCAGATCGGACACGGTGGACATCCCGGCCCGCCGCAGGTGCTCCCCGGTGGCCGGACCCACCCCCGGCAGGATCCGCACCGACCGCGGGGCCAGGAGCTCCCGCTCGGTCCCGGGTTCGATCAGGACGAGACCGTCGGGCTTCGCCTCCTCGGAGGCGATCTTCGCGATCATCTTGGATCCCGCGAGCCCCACGGACCCGGTGAGCCCCGTCGTCGCCAGGATGTCGACCCGCAGCCGCTCGCCGGCCGTGCGGGCGCTCGCGCTGTCGTGGGCCGCTCCCCCGGCCTCCAGGTCCACGAAGGCCTCGTCGAGGCTGAGCGGCTCCACGAGCGGCGAGAGCCGGCCCAGCAGCTCCATGACCTGCTCGCTGATGGACCGGTAGAAGGAGAAGCGGGGCACGAGGTAGGCGGCGTTCGGCGCGAGCCGCCGCGCCTGCCCCATGGGCATGGCCGAGTGGACTCCGAAGCGGCGCGCCTCGTAGGAGGCGGTGGCGACCACGCCCCGGGGCCCGAGGCCGCCGACGACCACGGGCTTTCCGCGCAGGCTGGGCTTCGACGCCTGCTCGGCGGCGGCGAAGAAGGCGTCCATGTCGAGATGGAGGATGGTGGGCGCGGCTCTCACAGCTCCGATGCTGCCTCACACCACTGACAACGGGCCCCGCAACACCGTGGAGGGATCAGGGCCGGCCTCGAAGCCCGGCCGTGGCCCCTGAGCGGACCTTGACGCCCCACCACGGGGCCGGGCCCGACCGCGGAGCCCCGGTGCCCGGGACGGGCCGGGGAAGGCCGCGACGGGCCCCCGCCGGCCTCAGACCGCCCTGTCCCGCCGCCTGCGCGCCAGTTCGTCCCCCGGGTTGTGCCCCACGAGCGTCTCGCCCGTGTCGACCCGCTCCCCGTGCAGCTGCGACAGCGCCGCCTCGACGTCCCGCCAGACCACGCCGACGGCGATGCCGAAGACCCCCTGGCCGCCCTGGAGCAGGTCGACGACCTCGTCCGGCGAGGAGCACTCGTAGACCGTGGCACCGTCGCTCATGAGGGTCATCCGCTCCAGGTCGCGAAAGCCCCGCGCCCGCAGGTGCTGCACGGCGGCCCGGATGTTCTGGAGGGCGACCCCGGTGTCCAGGAACCGCTTGACGATCTTCAGCACGACGACGTCGCGGAAGCTGTAGAGCCGCTGGGTCCCCGAGCCGTACGCCGGCCGCACGCTCGGTTCCACGAGGCCGGTACGCGCCCAGTAGTCCAGCTGGCGATAGGTGATGCCGGCCGCGGCGCACGCCGTGGGACCGCGGTAGCCGACCTTCTCGCCCGCCGCGTCCGGGCCGCCGGAAGCGGCCCCGGGTCCCCCACCGGTCTCCGTACCGAAGTCGCCGACACTGCCGTGAAGCGGGTACGGGCCGCTCTCCCCGGACACACGTCCGAGCGAGCTCCCTGCCGTACCGTCCGCGCTGCTCATCACGCCGACCCTCCGTCCTTGACCTGCCCACACGAAGGTAGGCAGTCACTCGGGGTGCGTCAACGATCGCCACACTCGGCACGCCGAGTGATAATCACCCTGAGGGTGGTTTCCCGACCCTCTCGCCGGGGAAAGGCTAACCGAATGCGCTGACGTCGCCCCGCGAACGGCCCGTGGCCGCGCCGCTACGACTCACTGGCTGTTGGTCCCGAAATCCTCCGGTGAGATCTGGTCGAGGAACTCGCGGAACTTCTCCACCTCGTCCTCCTGCTCGTCCGGAATCGCGATACCGGCGTCGTCCAGCACACCGTCACTGCCGTAGATCGGCGTTCCGGTCCGCAGGGCCAGTGCTATCGCGTCCGAAGGCCGCGCGCTCACCTCGACGCCGCTGGCGAAGACCAGTTCGGCGTAGAAGACCCCGTCACGCAGATCCGTGATGCGGACTTCGGTGAGCTCCTGTCCCACGGCCTCCAGCACGTCCTTGAACAGGTCGTGCGTCAGCGGCCGCGGCGGGGCCATCCCCTGCTGGGCGAAGGCGATCGCGGTCGCCTCACCCGGTCCGATCCAGATGGGGAGGTACCGATCGCCTCCCACTTCACGCAGGAGCACGATCGGCTGGTTGGAGGGCATTTCCACCCGGACACCCACAACGTCGAGCTCGTTCACACAGCAACCCTAGGACGTGCCCGACCGGTTTGGATAGTCGGGCCCCTCCCGAGCACGGCACGAACCCGCCCCGAGCCGGGTACGAAGCGGCCCGGATCACGCCTCGGAGTGCCCGAGCGGGCTCACTGCGGCCGGATCCCCAGCGCGCTCCGCACCAGGGCCGCGTGCAGCCGTACCGACTGTGCGGCGAGCTCCTGGGCGGTGGCCTCGGCATGGGCCCTGGTCTGCGGGTTGCGATGCCGCCGCAGCGGCGCGACGACCTGCTCGATCAGCCCCGCCTCACGGTCCGCGGCGGCCTTGACGGCCCGCAGGTGGCGGGGTTCGAGGCCGAAGCGGCCCAGATCCGCGACCAGCCGCGCGACGGTCACGGCCTCCGGGTCGTAGCCGCCGCCGTCCGTCTCGGCGATCAGGCCGTACGACTCCCACTCGAGCAGCTCCGCCTCGGTGACCTCGGCGGCCGCCAGCAGTTCCGCCCGCCCGATCCGCGCCGCGGTGGGGGGCTCGGCGTCCTGCTCCCAGGCCCCTTCGACGAGGTCGCGCCGCCGGCCGGGAGCCGGCAGCCTGACCTGCTCGCCGCGTGCGAGGGCGTCGAGGTGCTCGCGGATGACCTTCAGCGGAAGATAGTGGTCCCGCTGCATCCGCAGGATCTGAGCGAGCCGCTCGACGTCCTGCGGGCTGAACTTCCGGTACCCGGAGGCCGTGCGCCGGGGCTCCACGAGCCCCTCGGCCTCCAGGAACCGGATCTTGGAGATGGTCACTTCGGGAAATTCGTCGCGCAGCTGGTTCAGCACCGTGCCGATGCTGACCAGCCGGTCGCCCGCGGCGGCGGTGCCGGATCCGGCACCGCCCGTCGGTGTTCGCAGCATGGACCTTCCCTGAAGGCTTCTCCGAGGCGCTACACGCCCCGCTGGCTCGAGTAGAAGACCAGGCGGTACTTGCCGATCTGCACCTCGTCGCCGTTCGACAGAACGACCGAGTCGATCGGCTCGCGGTTGACGTAGGTGCCGTTGAGGCTGCCGACGTCGGAGACGGTGAAGCTGCCGTCCTGGGCCCGCCGGAACTCGACATGGCGACGGGAGACCGTGAAGTCGTCCAGGAAGATGTCGCTCTGCGGGTGACGGCCGGCCGTCGTCAGCTCACCGTCGAGCAGGAAACGGCTGCCGGAGTTCGGCCCACGGCGCACCACGAGGAGCGCGGAACCGAGCGGCAGGGCCTCGACGGCCGCCAGCGCCTCGGGTGAGAGCGAGGGCAGCTGGGTCTGACCGGTGACCTCCGCGTCGTAGGCCTCCAGGCCCGAGATGGAGATCGTGGACGTCGTCTCGGAAGCCCGCTCGGGTGCGACTCCGCCCCGCAGCGGCGTACCGCAGTGGGAGCAGAAACGGCTGTCGGCCGCGTTGCGGTGACCGCACCTCGTACACACCGGCATGGACGCATCCTCCTGCCGCGGCTGCCCCGCCGAGGTCTGTGTCGCGTACGGATCGGGGGTAAACCCTCCACCCGTACTTGAGGTTGATGGTTCTCCGAAACCTATGCGGGCGGCCCTGGCGGGGTCAACAGACGACGCGCCGTACGCGCCCGGAGCCTCACCGCCCTGGCCACCGACCTCGTCGCGGAACAGCGGGCGCTCGCCGCCCTGCTCCTCGCTCTGGGCGTGGCGCGACGCGCGGTGCTTGGCGTTACCGCCGTCCTCGCGTCCGCTCTTGCCGAACAACTTCGCAAAAAAACTCACGGGCGATTCCCCTTGACCGAAACAGACCCGCCCGTGGGGCAGGACGAACCGAGATCCATCACACCTGCCGACCCGGACACCTTCACAACGTCCGTATCCTCCGGACAGTTTCCACCACGCACCACCGATGTGGTGCGCCGACCCCCCGCAACGTCGTGCCCATGTCGCGGGACCCCCTGTGTCTCCCTCTCACTGCGAGGACGACTGAGCGTAGTCAGGCCGCTTCGCCGGTCGCAAGGCGTCGACGACGATCTTCGCCGACCGCTCCACCGTGGCCGTGGCCTGCTCCTTCTCCAGGGTCTGCACGACACCTCCGGGAATGTTGAGCGCGGGCTCGAGATCCTCCGGCTTGCCGATGACCTTGAAGACGTACGGAGCGGTCACCTTCGTTCCATCGATTCGCATGTCATCACCGCCACCGGTGAAGTAGCTGTCCGCGACCACCCGCACACCGTTGACCTGGATGGCCTCGGCGCCCGCTGCGCGCAGCTCCTGGATGGTGTCGAGCAGCATGTCCGACTCGACGGCCCCGCTCGGGTCGCCGACGGTGAGCGTGATGCCGGGGCCCTCGGCCGCGACCGTGCCGGCGAGGATGCCGAGCTGCTGTTCCCGCTCCTGGGTCTGCCTGCGCGCCTCCTCGGCCTGGTCCGAGCTCGACTCCAGTTCGGTGCGCTGCTTCTCCAGCCGGGCCTTCTCGTCCTCCAGCCGCTGGGTGCGGTCGTCGAGCTCGTCGAGGATCCGCACCAGGTCCTCCTGGCGAGCCCCGCGCAGGGCGCTGTTCTCGCTGGTGGAGGAGACCTGGATGGCCAGGCCTAGACCCAGGACGAACAGCAGCAGCGCGACGACGAGCTGGGCCCGGGTCACCCGCGGCGGCCACAGCGCGGAGCCGAGCCGCCGGCGCCCGCTCGGCTCGGCACCGGGGTCGACCGGCGGCACGGCCACCCGGACGTCGTGGTCCGCGCCGGTGTCGTGGACGGAGCCGGCGGGCTCCTCGGGCTCCCCCGGGGCACCTCCGCGCGCCGACGCGCCCGCGCCCTGCGGCGTCCCGGTGCCCGCCGGCTTCCCGAGGCCGATGCCGGGCTGCGGCGCGCCTTCGGGATCGCGGGGCGCCTCGGGCCGCTGCGGGGTCCCGGCGGGATGGCCCGCGTTCCCCGCGTCGGCGGGACCCGCGGGGTTCTCCGCCTTCCCGGGGCCGGAGGGGCTCCTGGGGTTCTCGGGGTTCTCGGGGTACTCGCTCATCGGCCTCACGCCCGGAAGACGTGGCGCCGGATGGCGGCCGCGTTGGAGAAGATGCGGATGCCGAGCACGACGACGACACCGGTCGACAGCTGCGCGCCGACGCCCAGCTTGTCGCCGAGGAAGACGATCAGCGCGGCCACGACCACATTCGACAGGAACGAGACCACGAAGACCTTGTCGACGAAGATCCCGTCGAGCATGGCCCGGAGGCCGCCGAAGACCGCGTCGAGGGCGGCGACCACGGCGATCGGAAGATAGGGCTCCACCACCGCCGGGACTTCGGGTCGGACCAACAGTCCGACCACGACTCCGACGATCAGGCCCAGTACGGCGATCACGATGTGCCCTTCCCTGTGTCGGCCGTGGCCCGGCCGGACGGCGTCGCCGCCCCGGCCCCCCTCGGCTCTGCGGTACGTACGGTCAGGCTCGGCGCGGCCGGCAGGCTGACGTCGCCCTCGGCCGTGATCCCGCTCCTGATCCCGAAGTTCTCCACCAGCGCGTGCAGGTACTGCCCGTCGGCGCTGTCCTGGAACGCGGTGCTCAGCCGCTGTCCGTCCCCGACGGCGAGGATGGTGTACGGCGGCACCAGCGGCTTGTTGTCGACCAGTATGGCGTCGCCCGCGGCCCGGATGGCGGACAGCGAGGTGAGCCGCTGGCCGTTGATGGCGACGGCCTCGGCGCCGGACTCCCAGAGCCCGTTGACGATCCGCTGCATGTCCCGGTCGCGCACCCGGCCCGTGTCGGCGAAGCCGCTGCTCTCCCGCGGTCCGCCTCCCCCGCTCTCGGTGTCCTTGGCGTCGTCGACGACCAGCTTCACGCCGGGTCCGTGCAAAGGCGCCGCCCCCGAGAGCAGCCCAAGGAGCTCGGCCTGGCCGCCGCCCTGCTGCCGTAGTGCCGCCCGCTGCCGCTCGCCGACCTCGGACCGGATCCGCTCGACGTCCTTCTCGAGCTGGTCGGCCGAGGACGTCTCGTCCTCGATCCGGTCGATCAGGTCCTGGCGCTCCTTGGCGACGACCGGCGCGGAGATCCGCGCCTCCGCGGCGCCGACGGTCACGACGGCGGCGGCGAGCAGCAGACCTGCGGCGACGCCCAGCTTGGCCCGCAGGCTGCGGGGCAGGCCACCGCCCTCGGCGGCCCGCCGGGCGGTCGCCTCCGCGTATCCGTCGTCGAGCGCGTGGTCTATCACGTTGTTCAGCAGCGACATCGACGCGTCCGGGCGCGGCGGTGGTGATCCGGTGCTCCGAACGGGGGGCTGCTGCGACATGCCGCACATCGTCGCACGTCGCACGGCCTACCGCCGAATGGCCCCTCCCGGCCGGCGGGGACGCGCCCGTGGCGCGGTCCCCGCCGACCGGGAGGATCGGGTCAGCTGCCTGCGCTGTCGACCACTGCGGCCCACTCGTCGAGCAGGGCCTGGGCGGAGGCGTCGTCGGGTCCTTCGGCCCACAGATGGGTGACGGCCTCGGCGGGGTCGGGCAGCACCATCACCCAGCGCCCGTCGGCCTCGACCACCCGCACGCCGTCGGTGGTGTCGACGGAGCGGCTGCCCGCCGCCTCCACCACCCGGCGCATCACGAGCCCCTTCACGGCCCACGGCGTCGCGATGTCCCGCTTGAGGACGTGCGCCCGCGGAATCCGCGCGTCGATCTGGCTGAGCGTGAGCTGGGTCCGGGCGACGAGGCCGATGAGCCGCACGAAGGCGGCGGCCCCGTCGAAGACGCTGCTGAACTCGGGCACGATGAAGCCGCCGCGCCCGTCGCCGCCGAAGATCGTCGACTCCTCGCGGCCGACCCTGGTGAGGTCGTCCGGCGAGGTCGTCGTCCACTCCACCTGTGTGCCGTGGTACGCGGCGACCTGCTCGGCGATCCGGGTGGTGGTGACCGGCAGGGCGACCCGTCCCGAACGCCGCTCGGCGGCCACCAGGTCCAGCATCACGAGCAGGGCCCGGTCGTCCTCGATGATCCGTCCCCGCTCGTCCACGAGCGAGAGCCGTTCGCCGACGGGGTCGAACCGCACTCCGAACGCGGCCCGCGCCGAGGCCACGATCTCCCCGAGGCGGACGAGCCCGGCACGCCGGCTCTCGGCCGACTCCGTGGGTCTGGACTCGTCGAGTCCGGGGTTGATCGTCAGCGAGTCGACCTGGAGACGCCCGAGGAGGCTGGGCAGCACGAGTCCGGCGCTGCCGTTGGACGCGTCCACGACGACCTTCAGCCCGGCCTCGGCGATCCCGGAGGTGTCGACGTTCCGCAGCAGGGACCCGGTGTACGAGTCGAAGACGCTGGCCGGGAAGGACAGGTCGCCGATCTCGCCGGGGAACGCGCGCCGGTACTCCTGCCGCGCGAACACCCGGTCGAGCTTGCGCTGCCCGCCCTGCGACAGGTCGGCTCCGCGTTCGTCGAAGAACATGATGTCGACGGAGTCGGGGACGCCGGGCGAGGTACGGACCATGATGCCGCCGGCGCTGCCCCGCGCGGTCTGCTGCCGTGCCACCGGCAGCGGCACGTTCTCCAGGTCCCGTACGTCGATGGCGCTGGCCTGCAGGGCGGAGATCACGGCTCGTTTGAGTGCCCGTGCGCCACGGGAGTGGTCACGGGCGGTGGTGACGGTCGAGCCCTTCTTCAGGGTCGTGGCGTACGCCCCCGCGAGCCGGACGGCCAGTTCCGGGGTGATCTCCACGTTGAGGATGCCGGAGACTCCGCGGGCCCCGAAGAGGTGGGCCTGGCCGCGGGACTCCCAGATGACCGAGGTGTTGACGAAGGCGCCGGCCTCGATCGTCTTGAACGGGTAGACGCGGACGTTGCCCTGCACGATCGATTCCTCACCGATCAGGCACTCGTCCCCGATGACGGCTCCGTCCTCGATCCGGGCGGCCCGCATGATGTCGGTGTTCTTTCCGATCACACAGCCGCGCAGATTGCTCTGCTGTCCGACGTAGACGTTGTCGTGGACGACGGCCTTGTGGAGGAAGGCTCCGCTCTTCACGACGACGTTCGAGCCGACGACGGTGTGCTCGCGGATCTCGGTGCCGGCCTCCACCTTGGCGTAGTCGCCGATGTAGAGGGGCCCGCGCAGCACGGCGTCGGGATGCACCTCGGCGCCTTCGGAGACCCATACGCCCGGGGAGATCTCGAAGCCGTCGATGTCGACCTGGACCTTGCCCTCGAGGACGTCCGCCTGGGCCTTCACATAACTCTCGTGCGTGCCCACGTCCTCCCAGTAGCCCTCGGCGACATAGCCGTAGATCGGCTTGCCCTCCTTCATCAGCTGCGGGAAGACATCACCCGACCAGTCGACCGAGGTGTCCGCCTGGACGTAGTCGAAGACCTCGGGCTCCATCACGTAGATGCCCGTGTTCACCGTGTCCGAGAAGACCTGGCCCCAGGTGGGTTTCTCCAGGAAGCGCTCGACCTTGCCCTCTTCGTCGACGATCGTGATGCCGAATTCCAGCGGGTTCGGGACCCGGGTCAGGCAGACCGTGACGAGGGCGCCCTTCTCCTTGTGGAAGGCGATGAGATCGGTGAGGTCGAAATCGGTGAGTGCGTCACCGGAGATGACGAGGAAGGCGTCGTCCTTCAACGCTTCCTCGGCGTTCTTCACACTTCCCGCTGTACCGAGTGGCTTTTCCTCGTTGGCATACGTGAGCTCCATGCCGAGCTCCTCGCCGTCGCCGAAGTAGTTCCTGACGAGTGAGGCGAGAAACTGCACGGTGACGACGGTCTCGTTGAGACCGTGCCTCTTGAGCAGTCGTAGGACGTGCTCCATGATCGGCCGGTTCACCACCGGCAGTAGAGGCTTGGGCATGCTCGAGGTCATCGGGCGAAGTCGGGTTCCTTCGCCACCGGCCATCACGACGGCCTTCATGTCGGAAGCGTCCTCCTTGAAGAGACGACGGTCCTGCCGACTTCACCTGTCCACTCGGTCGCCCTGGGACGTCCTCGATGTTGCCGGCGACGCTGCTCGGCACAGGACGGACGGGCTCAATCGGCCTCGGTATCCGCCTTCACGAGTCGACGGACCTGGACCACGTAGAGGATCCCTGCCCACCAATACAGAGTTGTACCCCATCCGGCGAAGGCCCACCCGAAAACTTCAGCGAGTGACGAAAGCCAGCCCGTTCCGTCACTGAGAAGCAGCAACGGGAACGCGTACATCAGGTTGAATGTCGCAGCTTTGCCGAGGAAGTTCACCTGCGGCGGCGGGTAGCCGTGCCGGCGGAGGATTCCGACCATCACCAGCAGCATCGCCTCCCGTGCCAGGAGCGCGGCGGTCAGCCACCACGGCAGGATCTCGCGCCAGGTGAGACCCACGAGCGTGGACAGGATGTACAACCGGTCCGCGGCGGGATCGAGCAGTCGGCCGAGGTTGCTGATCTGGTTCCAGCGCCGGGCCAGTTTGCCGTCGAGATAGTCGCTGACGCCGCTGAGCATCAGGACGAGAAGCGCCCAGCCGTCGCTGTTGGGGCCGCCGAACTCCGGACGGAGAATCAACCACAGAAACAGCGGCACGCCGGCGAGGCGCGCCATGCTGAGAATGTTGGGGATGGTGAGGACCCGGTCGGTCTGAACGCGAGTCTCCTGGACCTCCACCCGGGGGCCTCCTGCTGGGAACGTACGGACGATGCCCCCTGACCTTACCCTCAGCCACCACGCCCGGCTGCACAGGGGGCGCCGGGCCGGCCCTGAACGCAGAAATGCCTCAACCCCCGGACATGGTCCGGGGGTTGAGGCTAAAGATTGTTCGGCGGCGTCCTACTCTCCCACAGGGTCCCCCCTGCAGTACCATCGGCGCTGAAAGGCTTAGCTTCCGGGTTCGGAATGTAACCGGGCGTTTCCCTAACGCTATGACCACCGAAACACTATGAAGTTGAACTCGACCGGCAAAGGGAGTTCATTGCTTCAGAACTAACACAGTGGACGCGAGCAACTGAGGACAAGCCCTCGGCCTATTAGTACCGGTCAGCTCCACCCATTACTGGGCTTCCACAT